>JAAYDJ010000023.1 GCA_012729335.1 Bacteroidales bacterium
GGCGGTGCTTCAAAAGGGAGGTCTGCCTCCACCTCCTCCGGCGGTGCTTCAAAAGGGAGATCCTCCTCTTCCTCCTCCGGCAGAGCTTCGTCACAGGAGCGGTCAGCCCTCCGGGACCATTCGGTTCAGCAGCCCACCAAGGGCAGTTTTACTGATTATGTAAAAAAGATCATGGGGATTAAAAGGGGCTGAGGGGACACTCCAGCCGGCCCGGGATGCCTGGTTTGCAAAAACATTTGCTAACTTTGGTACGGGTTATGAAAGTCGTCGGCGTCAAGGATTTTGAGGCGGTATCGCCGCTTTTCAGGGGAGAGACCGGGAACCGGCTGGCCAGATTCCTGATGCACCTGGTGGCCATCGACAAGGTCAACCTGGTGTATGACCATTCAGGGGCTTACCGGGGTGCCGGATTTGCCTCCAGGTTGCTGCAGGATGTGGGGGTGCATTATTTGGTGGGCCATGCCGGGAGGCTCAGGAATTTGCCGGAGGGAGCCTTCATTACCATCTCGAACCATCCCTATGGGGGCCTTGACGGGATCATTCTGGTTGATCTGCTGGCCGGTTTACGCAGTGATTTCAAGCTGATGGTCAATCAGGTCCTGGCTCTGGTGGAGACCATGAAAGAAAATTTCATCACCGTCAGTCCCGCCGGAAACAAAAAGGGGGCCATCACGGCAGCCAGCATTGCCGGCATCAGGGAAACCCTGGAGTGGTTGCAAAACGGCCATCCAGTTGGCTTTTTTCCTTCAGGGGCGGTCTCTGACCTGCAACTCCCCTCATTCCGGATCAGGGACCGGAAATGGCAAAGAAGCGTGATCAACCTCATCAAAACAGCCAACGTACCCGTGCTGCCCCTGCGGTTCTTTGACGGTAATTCCCCTCTCTTTTATTTTCTGGGGCTGATCAACTGGCGGATCCGGCTGATGCGGATGCCCCATGAGGTCTTCAATAAGCGGGACCGGCCCGTACGGCTCGCCGTGGGCGAAATCATTCCCCCGGAAGAACTGGCCCGGTTCGACCATCCTGAGAAAGCCGCGGCTTTTCTCCGCAGATCTGTCTATGAGATGCCCTTGCCCCCGCATTGGACCCCCCGATCTCTCCTCAACCTGAAGAGTGGACCCGGGATGGCCCCGGCTGCCGGCTCCGGAAATATCTCCCACCACGGAAGCTGATACACGAAATTATTCGAGCATGACATATGTAACCATCGTTTGTGCACCAACCGGAATAAAATTGCGAAACTTTTCTTTGCGGCCGCTGAAACCAGACGATACACGCAATCAGTGCCCCATGGATATTGCCATTGTCACACGCCAAGAATCATAGTTGCCAAGTAATTTTTTAACAGATAAATATCATATGAAGGATCATTCCCCACAACCAGTAAAGGAAGTCGTCAGAATCATTTCGCGCGACAGGAATCGTACCAATCTCCTCCGGAACGGGGAACAAAAGGCCATTGCCTTCCTGGTGCAGTATATCCCCTCCTGGATGACCTCCAACATGCTCACTGCCATCGGTTTTTCCGGAAATGTTCTAATCCTGGCCAGTTTTCTGCTGGCCGCATGGGTCGACAAGCGTTTTCTGCTGGGCGGAGTCGCAGGGTTCCTGGTCAGCTGGTTCGGGGATTCGCTCGACGGGCGCATCGCCTATTACCGCCACATACCACGGAAATGGTACGGATTCTCCCTTGACCTGACCATCGACTGGCTGGGAACCTTTCTCATCGGCCTGGGTTTTATCTTTTATGCCGATTCCTGGTCCCGCATCCTGGGGTATGTTTTCGTGGTCCTGTATGGCTGGGAAATCATCATTGCCCTGATCCGCTATACGATCACCGGCAAGTACTCCATCGACTCCGGGATCTTCGGCCCTACAGAAGTACGCATTCTCATCTCGGCGATCCTGGTTCTGGAGGTCATCTTCACCGGATCGTTAATCTATTTTGCCACCCTGGCCTGCCTGGCCCTGCTGGCTGTGAACCTGAAGGATTCAAGGCAGTTGCTCAGGACCGCCGATGAACGTGATGCCAGGGAACGGCAGACGGAAAAACCCTCTGATCATCGGGTATAGGCATCATCGCCCGGGACCCAACGCGGTACCCCCGGTTCCACTCTGGCCCGTTGTGTCACAATCAGGGAGAAATTACCTATATTGCAGCACGCGGGGTGGTTTCCGTGGCAACACAAATCATGATGAATGTAAAAAAGAGCAGGTTTCTGGGGGCCGTAGAGCAGGTGGGCAACGCTTTGCCGCATCCTGCCGCCCTTTTCGCTCTTTTCGGGCTTTTCACCCTTTTCTTGTCGTGGATGGGAACCCTTCTGGGATGGGAGGGGGTCCATCCTGCCTCCGGAGAGACCATAGGGGTGGTCAATCTGGTGTCGAAGGAGGGATTGCACCGTATTTTGCTGAAAATGGTCGACAATTACACCGGGTTTGCCCCGCTGGGGATTGTCATGGTAGCCATGCTGGGAATCGGAATTGCCGAGAGCAGCGGCCTGATCAGGGCGGCCATCAACGGTATGTTGCTGCGTGCACCCCGGAGTGCCATCACCTTTATGGTGGTCTTCACCGGGATTATTTCCAATATGGCCTCCGACCTGGGCTATATCCTGATCATTCCATTATCGGGGGTGATTTTTCACTCTTTGGGGCGCCATCCCGTGGCGGGCATGTCAGCGGCCTTTGCCGGGGTCAGCGGGGGATTCAGTGCCAACCTGCTCATCGGAACCATTGACCCTTTGCTGGCCGGCCTCTCCACGGAAGCCGCGCATATCATCGACCCCGGATATTATGTCATGCCCACGGCCAACTACTATTTTATGTTTGTGTCGACCTTTGTGATTGCCATTGCCGGTACCTGGGTCACCCGTGTTTTCGTGGAACCCCGGCTGGGTACCTATGCCGGTAATGTCGAAAGGGAGGAGATCTCCCGGCTGGCTCCTGCGGAGGTCAGGGGGCTGCGCAGGGCAGGCTTGCTTCTCCTGGGATTCATGGCTTTGATGGCCGCCGGGTTGATTCCCGACCAGGGCTTCCTGCGCGGTGAGGATAATTCCATTCTCCACTCCCCCCTCCTGAAAGGGTTCATCTCCGTGTTGTTTATCGTGGCAGGCAGTTGTGGCATCGTGTATGGATATGCCGCGGGAACTTACCAGCGGCATGAGGATGTGGTAAAAGGCATGAATAACAGCTTCAGGGGGCTGATTTCTTTTCTGGTGCTGGTTTTTTTCGCCGCCCAGTTCGTGGCCTGGTTCAAGTGGAGCAATCTGGGTATTCTCATTGCCGTCAAGGGCGCTGAAGGGCTCCAGCAAGCCAACATGGGACTCATCCCACTGGTCTTGCTCTTCGTGGTTCTCTCAGGATTTATCAATATGTTCATGGGGAGCGCATCGGCCAAGTGGGCCATCATGGGACCTGTCTTCATCCCCATGTTTATGCTCATGGGTTACAGCCCCGAATTATCCCAGGTGGTCTTCCGTATCGGCGACAGCGTCACCAACGTCATATCTCCCATGATGAGCTTTTTTGCACTCATCATCGTCTATTATGAGAAATATGACCCCGGTGCTGGCATCGGTACCCTGATTGCCACCATGCTCCCCTATTCTGTGGCTTTTTTTGTGGTCTGGACCTTATTGCTCATTGTCTGGATTCTCCTGGGAATTCCCCTGGGACCTGAAGCCGGGCTGTTTTATCCGGCATAATCTGCTTTTTTAAAATAAATCCGTAACAAATGCAAGGTAATCCCGTCTTATAGTCCAAGCGGGGTTAAACCTCCCCTGCCCGGAGGAGTCAAAGGGAAAACCAAATTGAACCGTTCGTATTGAGAAACAGGCCTGGAATAGGATTACCCGTTAAAATCATACTGGCTTTGTGGCTGGGGCTGATGGCCTTGCACGCCCGGGCACAGGAAGATCAGGATATCAGGGATATCAGGGTCACGGGCCGTTTCCGCGGGCAACCCCTGCAAGTGCTGCTTGACTCGCTCGAGCGCAGCAAAGGGATCCGTTTCTATTACCAGCCCCAATGGATCGATACCCTCACCGTACCCCGTGATTTTGAAAGCACCCCCCTGGTGCAGCTCCTCAATACTGTGCTCCAGCGGCGGGGACTCACCTGGAAAACCTTTCAGGAGGAGGGCGTGATGATTTTTCCGGTTCCGGAAGCCGACAGGAAACGCTATATCGACGAGCTCCAGCTTCTGGTGATCGGCAATCCCCTGAATGAGGGAAGGTACAGGAGCGCCACCCTGGAAGGGAGGCTGGTCGACGGCAAAACAGGAGATCCCCTGCCGGGGGCAGTTCTTCTCGAGACCAGAACCAACCAGGGTACGTCGACCGACAGGAGGGGATTATTCACCCTGGAGCTTCCCACGGGTGAACATCAACTTCAGTTTTCCTATCTGGGCTACCAGCCCTCTTTTCAGAAAATCAGGCTGATTGAAAGCGGGTATGCCGAGTTTGAGATCTTTGAGGAGAGCCACCATATCGGGGAAGTGACCATTACAGGGGAGTATGCTGATCTTTCACGCTCCCAGATGAGCGTGGTGCGTATGGAGGCCAAAAAGATCAGGGATCTTCCGGCGCTTATGGGCGAGGTGGATGTGATGCGGGGGATGACGATGCAGGCCGGGGTTCAGACCGTCGGGGAGCTCTCCTCGGGGTTCAATGTACGGGGAGGCCATACCGACCAGAATCTGCTGCTGGTCAATGGGAGTCCTGTTTTCAACGCGTCCCATCTCTTTGGATTTCTCTCGCTGATCAATCCCGACCTGGTCGACGATGTCAGGCTGTTCAAGGGGGGCATGCCCGCCCGGTACGGGGAGAGGGTGGCTTCGGTGATGGAGGTAGATCTCAAGGATGGCAATGTGGAGACCATGCGTCTCTCGGGAGGAGTGGGTCTTATCAATTCACGCCTGGCCTTCGACGGTCCACTCGGAAAAAATAAAAAACTCACCCTCACTGCGGGTGGCAGGAGCTCCTACTCCGACTGGCTGATGAAAAAGGTCCCCAATCCGGCACTCTCCCAAAGCAATACCGGCTTTTATGATCTGGCGGGAAAACTGACCTACCGTTTTAATCCGCTCCACAGGATATCGGGAATGGTCTATTCCAGCCATGACGAATTCAGCACGAGCAGCCAGACCCTTACCCGCTACGGTTCCCTTCTGGGAAACCTGCAAGCCCGCAATCAGCTGGCCCCTGGACTCCATGGCGAGGCCAGCCTGGCCTTCAGCCGCTACGACTACCGGCTCACCGATCTGGCCGGTGACGATCCCCTGAAGTCCTATGACCTCACCAATCGTCTTGAGTATAATTCTTTCAAATATAACCTCCGTTACCGCCCTTCCGACCTGACCACCTTTGAGGCGGGGCTCCAGCTGATCAGGTATGCCATCGATCCGGGTGAAGTCACCGGCCTTAACCCAGGCAGTCTGATCCTGCCCACCCGCGTCGACAGAGAAAATGGACTGGAAGGAGCCCTCTATTTCGGATCCGATTTCAGGCTTTTCCCCTCCTTTTTCCTCTCTCCCGGATTGCGTTACAGCCATTTCAGCCACTTCGGACCGGGAAAGGTGTTCCTTTACGATCCCTCGGAACCCCGTTCATCCCTTACGGTTACCGATTCGCTGCTTTTTGGCAGGGGTGAGGTTTCCAAAGCCTATCACCGGCTGGAGCCCAGGCTCCTTATGCGTTATGAGCTGTCTTCCCTGACCAGTGTGAAACTCAACTTTCAGCGGATCACCCAGTATCTTTTTCAGATCAGCAACAATGCCGTCATTGCCCCTGCCGACACCTGGAAGGCCGCCGACTACCATGTGCCCCCGATGACCGGCGACCAGGTGGCTCTGGGACTGGAAACCGCTTTCCCGAAGGGGGGATGGGAATGGTCAGTGGAAACCTATTACAAGAAACTGAAAAACCTGCCGGAATACCGCAACGGGGCGAAACTGCTCATGAATCCGCATATCGAGACGAGCCTGATTCCCGCCGGCGGATATGCCTGGGGCGTGGAATTCCAGGGGCGGAAGAACAGCGGGCGGCTCACCGGATGGCTCAATTATACCTACAGCCGCTCCATGCGCCGTACCTTAAGCGCTTTCAGGGAAGAGCAGCTTCACGACGGGGAGTATTTCCCCTCGGAGTACGACCGGCCCCACGATCTGTCGGTGGTGGCCACCTACCATATCAGCCGGAGGTGGCGCTTTACCGGCAACTTCATTTACCTTTCGGGGCGGCCCGTTACCCTGCCCGAAAAACTTTATACCTATGGCGGGGAGAGCCTGATCTGGTATTCAGACCGCAACAAATACCGGATGCCCTCCTATCATCGCCTCGACATAGGTCTTACCCTGGATGAAAACCTCCGCAAAAAAAGAATGTGGAAGGGCAGCTGGACCCTTTCGGTATACAACCTCTACGGCCGGAACAACCCGTATTCGGTCTACTACCGCAAAACAGTGCCCACGGCTGAAAACGACTACCGGGTCTATTCGCTTTTCAAGCTTTCGGTGATTGGGATTCCGGTACCTTCCTTAACCTATAATTTCAGATTCTGACATGAAAAGGGGAACCCTGGTTTATCTGATAGGATTTCTGCTTCTTCTGGCGGGATGTGAAGAGGTGTACCACCCTGACCTGGAGGAGGGGGAAGCTTTGCTGGTGGTGGACGCCCGGGTGGTTGCCGGAGCCGGGGGTAGCCAGGTGCGGGTGTATAAGACCCTTGGCTTCAATAGCTGGGACCAGCCTTTTCCTGCCGTGACCACTGCGGAAGTCTCTCTGGTCGACGGGCACGGAGGAAGCCTTGAACTGGAGCATACCAGCGGGGGCAACTACCGGTTGACGGCGCCCCTGAGCCTCTTTGAGCGCTACAAACTGGTGGTGAAGGCCGAAGGAGAGGTGTATGAGTCAGGTTTTCAGGAGATTCCTGCCCTTCCCGCGATTGACTCGGTATACCTGGTTCCCGGGCAGAAACTGGTGGAAACCGGCACCGACGAGGCCGCCGGCAACCTGCGCACCGAAGAGGGGGCCCAGCTTTACATCGATATATCGGCACGCAATGGGGAGAATTGTTACCGGTTCACCAGCCGCAAGGTGTGCCAGTATGCCTGGGTGATCGAGTCCACAGGACCTTTTCCGCCTATTACCAATTATGCCTGGATGTCCATGAAACCATGGGAGCTTTTTAACATCGCCGGGCCGGCCGAATACTCCTCCTCGGAGGAGATCAGGCGTCATCCCCTGGTCTTCCTCGAACGGAGTTACAGCATAAGCATGCCCGATCATCCGGTCTATTTTCTGGGCTGGATTTACATCTGTCACCAGTACGCCATCAGCAGGGAGAGCTATCTGTTTTACAAGGAACTCAACAGCCAGCTGTCGGCCGAGGGAAAACTTTTTGATCCCCTGTATACCCAGGTGCGGGGCAACCTGCGCTGCACCAGCGACCCCGGAAAGGTGGTGCTGGGGAATTTTGAAATCGCCCGGGTGCGGGAACACCGGTTTTTCGTCATCTACCAGGGAAAGGAGCAGTACTTTATGAAGCGGATTCCCTGGTTCTATGAGATACCCGCCGAAGGCAGTCTGGCCGATGAAATTCCGGTATGGTGGGAGGTTCCCGTCAGGAATTATCCCGGGAGCGGAGGTTAACAGGAATAAGCTATGATGCTGCGCAGAATAAGCTATATCATTTTAGTTATCCTGGGGTGGGCCTGGGATCTGGCGGGGGCGCACTCTTCTGCGGAAGGGCCGGTGGTTTTTGCCGACCGGGCGTGGGCCCTTTCGGGCGATACGGTCTGGTTTGTAGTGGCAGGGGCCGGTGAAGAATCTCTGGTGGGCAATGTGGCGCATGTCAGACTGCTTTCTCCCACCGGGCATGCGTCTGGTCAGGTGATGCTCCTTTTGTCAGGAGGGGTGGGCCAGGGTTACCTGGCGCTTCCCGACACCCTTCGTACGGGGGTATACCGGCTGCAAGCCTATGCCGGCAACCCCGGCGACGGGCGGGGCGACGGTGCCACAGCCCGCTGGCTGACCGTATATCACCGTTTTGACGAAGCGGTCTCCTCCCTGCCCCTTCCGGCAGATTTCACCCGCCCGCTGGAACCCTCCGGGGGCTCGGGGAACGCCCTGGCGCAGGGCGCTATACACCTCACCACAACGAATTTCAGTCCCCGCGGGGAAGTGACCTTTACCGTGGAACTCCCTGCAGGGGTTACCCTGAAAGAAGGCGTGGTGTCGGCATCCCTGGGGGAAGATCCTATGGCCGGAGAGGAACCTTATGTCCTTTTGTCCCGGGATGGCGCGCCTCTGACCGGGGAACCCCTGCCTGCCGAGGAAAACGGCTTTTTTGTGGAGGGAAGGGTGGTCCCCAGGTCTGGCGACACCCTCCCCCCGCGCTCCCTGGTCCTGCTTTCCATTCCCGGGGAAAACCCCTGGTTTGATTACTGCTTCGCCGGGGAGGACGGCTATTTCCGGTTTATGCTCAAGAACGCTTACGGCACCGCCGTGATTTATCTCCGGGCCATCGCCCGATATGGAGAGGAACTGGCGGTGGAACTCTCCACCGGCAGGTCAGCGGGTGCCGGTGGCCAGATCTCCACTCTGCCCCTCTCAGAGGAAATGACGCGTTTCATCAGGGAAATGACGGAAGCCGGATGGTATGAAAAACTGTTTTTTGGCGCACAGGAACCCCCCGCACCCCGCCTTGACCTCCTTTCCCGGAGTCAGCTTCCCTTCTATGGATTTCCCGAACAGCGGGTGGTCCCCTCTGAGTTCACCGATCTCCCCGATTTCCGGGAAATCTCCAGGGAACTGCTGCCGGCCGTACGGTTCAGACAACGGGGTGACCATTATGCGCTGCGGATCATCGCTGACCAGGAAACCAAATATTTCGATAAAAGCCCGCTCCGGCTGGTCAATGGCATTCCCGTTTTTAGCGATGACCGCCTTTTCGGGTTGAAAAGTACCGATATCGATTATATCGATCTGATCTACCGGGAGAGGATCTTCGGCGACATCAGCTTCAAAGGAGTGGTGGCCATCAAGCTGAATGAGGGCGCCGAAGGCTGGCTCCGTGAGGAGACCTCCCTGTACCGCTACACCCTCTCCTGCCTTCAGACGCCTGCCGTACCCGGTTACCATGGTTTTTCTCCTGTGGCATGGCCCCGCCATCTCCCCGATCTGCGACGGGTGTTCCTCTTCCGGAGAGTGCTCCCCGGCGAAAACCCTGCCTATACCTTCATGTTGTCTGACCTGAAAGGTCCGGTGGTCCTGAAACTGGAAGGGATGACTTCCGGAGGAGAACCACTTATCATCACCCGTAAAATCATGATCCGATGAAGCACAAGACCTTTTTTCTGCTGATCGGGCTGTGGGGGACCCTCTCCCTTCCTTCATGGGGGCAGATGGATGATTTTGCCTGGGGGGATCCTGCCGGGGCCACCCACAGCCACGGTGCCAAAGTCACCGGCAACCGCTATTTCATGAACCTGCTGACCTCCCCCAACCATTTCTACCATGATACCTGGCTAGAGGGAAACATCATGACGGTCAACGGAGAGGTGATTGCAGGGTATAACCTCAGATACGATGCCTTACATGACGAACTGGTGGCCTTCAACAACCGGGTAAACGGCATGTTTGTCGTCGACAGGAAGATGGTGGAGGGATTCACAGTGACTTATCCCGGAGCCGGGCAAAGCGCGTTCAGAAGACTCTCCATAAGGGGGAACGAAAACCGCGACAGCTATTATGAGGTGGTCCATGAGGGAAAGGTCCTCCTGCTTTGCCGCATACGGATCATCGAGCGTCAGACAGGCCTCTACCGGAATAAATTCGGAAAACTCGACAACCGTGCCTTCGATCTTCAGAAACAATACTATCTTTACGGAAAGGGCTATGACTACAAGGTCCTGGAGGCAGGCCGGAAAGCCATCATGGATCTCTTTCCCGACCGGAGGCGTGCGTTGCGTCAATTTTTCAGGAAGTACGGAGTACATGATTTCTCACGGGAGAGCAATGCCCTCTGGATAGGGTTGCTTGATCAGGAGGGTTTTTTCTAAAGGGATGTATCTTTGCTCCATGCGACTGTCCTGGGCGTGAAGCACTTTATCCGGATTTGACTCTATATGCAACTGAATTGTAAGTCATTAACCAACAAATAACCTCATGAGAAAGAAATCATTGCTGCTGGGGGCATTTCTGGTGGTGGTACTGGCCGGGTTGGCCAGCCTTCTTCCCTTCAGGAGCGGGAATGCCCGTATGGCCGCGAACAAGGAAGGTGCCGCAGAGAATTACGCCAGATATTGTGCCGGGTGCCATGGTGACCGGTTGGAAAAATTCACCGCCAAGGCCTGGATGGATGAGGAGGGCACCGCTTCCGTGGTCCGCAGTATCACTTATGGCATTGAGGAACTTGGGATGCCCGCATTCAGGAAGACTTTCACTGATAAGGAGATTGAGTTTCTGGCCGCCTATGTAAAAGCGGGGATCCCAGCAGATCGGGGCGTGCTGAAACCTGCTTCCACCCCGGGAGAGATCGTGGGATCTGAAGTACAGCGGTTTGTGGTCGACACGGTGGTGTCAGGGCTGAAGGTACCATGGGGACTGGCCTTTCTGCCCGGTGGGGATTTGCTGATCTCGGAAAGGGAAGGGATTTTATACCTTTTCTCGGAGGGAAAATTGTCAGCGCCCATTTCCGGATTGCCACCGGTGATGGCCGCCGGTCAGGGCGGGTTACTTGACCTCTGTCTCCATCCTGATTTTGACCAAAACGGATGGATATACCTTTCCTACTCCTATCTGGAAACGGAAAAGCCCAAGCGGACGGGCAACACGGCCATCATGCGGGCCCGGCTGGAAGGGAACCGCCTGGTGGACCAGGAGGTGATCTTCAAAGGGATGCCGGCCACCGACCGCTCTCATCATTTTGGCTGCAAGCTGGCCTTTGACCGCGAGAACCGCCTCTACTTCGGCATCGGCGACCGGGGACAGCATTTCGTTTTCCCCCAGGAACTGGGCAACCACAACGGAAAGATCCACCGGATCAACGACGATGGGTCCATTCCCGCCGACAATCCATTTACCGGCCGGCCGGGAGCCATGGGCTCCATCTGGAGCTATGGTCACCGCAATCCCCAGGGAAACTGTTTTCATCCCGAAACCGGGGAGCTGTGGGAATCGGAACACGGGCCACGCGGGGGCGATGAACTCAACCTTGTTCTTCCGGGGAAAAACTACGGCTGGCCGGTGATTTCCTACGGGATCAACTATGACGGAACCGTTCTCACCGAACTTACACAAAAAGAGGGTCTCGAACAGCCCTCCTTTTACTGGACCCCCTCGATTGCCCCCTGCGGCATGACCTTTCTGAAAGGGGACCGGTACGAAAACTGGAAAAACAACCTGTTCGTGGGTTCCCTGCGGTTTCAGTACGTGGAACGGGTGGAGCTCAAAGGGCATGAGGTCGTTCATCGTGAGAAACTGCTTGAAGGCATCGGCAGGGTCCGCAATGTGGTGGAAAGCCCCGACGGATTGCTTTATGTGGCCATAGAAACGCCGGGGAAGATCGTGAGGCTGGTGCCGGTGAAATAGCTGTCTGTTCTATTCTTTTCAGGCCAAGAGTGCATACTTCATGAGGGTTCCTTTTATCAGCAGTCGTTTCGGGTGTTTCAGGGTTCCTTTATGCCGGGCCGGAGTGGTTTTGCCGGTGAGGGTGGCAGGGGAGGCTCCGAAGTCCACGCTCTTTCTGTATTACGGTTTGTGGGGTGGGTTGATCATGCCCTTCTTTGCTCCTCTCATCTTGTTTTTCGTGATGATGTGTCTGCCGGAAGGGGCAACCTGCCAGCCTGGAGTTCCGGTAAGACTGCCTCCGGCCGATTCAGCCCTTCACCTGGAGGAGGTTACCGTGGAAGCATACCGGGTGGCGGGGCGTATGACCACCCTTCCTGGGAATTTCTCACAGATCGGGGGGGAGTCCCTCAAACATGGCAGCGGGCTGCAGTTTTCCGACATGATCAACACCCTGCCCGGGGTGACCATGCAGAGCGGCACCCTGGCCACGGGGCGCATTGTCATACGGGGGATGGGCAGCCGCACCCCTTACAATACCAACCGCATCAGGGCTTATCTCGACGGTATACCCCTTACGGGTGCCGATGGGGTTTCCTCGCCCGAGGAGCTTGATTTTGCCTCGCTGGGGCGGGTGGAGGTGACCCGGGGGCCTTCCTCTGCCCTTTACGGGTCGGGACTGGGGGGGAGCATTGCCCTATACACCCCGGTTGCCGGCGTCGATACAGGGCAGGTCACCCTCCGCTACGGGTCGTTTGGCACGGCCCAGGCAGGGCTGTCGGGCACCCTCCGGCACGGGCGGAGCTCCGTATATGGAAGCCTCAGCCACCTCCACAGCAACGGATTCAGGGAAAACGACCTCTACCGGAGAAGTTCGCTGATCACCTCGGGGCGGTTCAGAGGACGGGGATTTCTGGTGAGCGGCACCCTGTGGCTTTCCGGCATCCGCGGGGGCATTCCCAGTTCCCTGGGGAAGACCCTTTTTGAGGAGCGTCCCGAAGCGGCAGCCCCCAACTGGAAGGCCATCGCCGGCTATCAGCAGTCGGCCAGGCTTCTTGGCGGGGTCACCCTGGCAGCCACCCTCTCCGAGACCCTCACGGGACGGCTTACCCTTTATGGACGGTTTAACGACGACTATGAGAAAAGGCCTTTTAATAACCTCGACGACCATTCCGGAAGTGGAGGATTCCGGGGCAGGATCACCCGTCACGGCACCAGATCGGTGTGGATCGCCGGCGGGGAGTGGTCGGCCGAGCGTTATGCCTGGCAACTTGATAAGAAGGGCGAACAGCTGAATGAAAACCGGGAAAACCGGCACCAATGGCAACTCTTCTCGATGTGGTACCACCATCCCGGACCACGTATGACCCTTTCACTGGCAGGAGCGCTGAGCCGTACCCGGTACACCCTCGAAGATCTTTTTCCGGCCAACGGCGACCAGTCGGGTAAGCGTCATTTTCCCCTGATTTTCTCGCCCCGTGCCGGTATGAGCTATGAGATTTCGCGAATGGTGGCACTTTTTGCCTCAGCAGGCCACGGTTATTCCCTGCCCTCTCCTGAGGAGACCCTCCTGCCTGAGGGGGATGTCAATCCCGCTATCAGACATGAGCAGGGGATACAGGCGGAACTGGGGATAAGAATCTCCGGGAAACAACCGGCTTCCGCCCTGGAATTGACCCTGTACCGGATTGATCTGCGTGATTTGCTGGTCACCAAGCGGGTGACAGAGGATATCTTCACGGGGACCAATGCAGGCCGTACACGCCATTTCGGTCTGGAGTTGTCTGCAAACCATTGTTTTTTCAGCCGTCCCGCCTTTCCCGGGGCGCTTTCCTCGCGGGTGACTTTCACAGGGTCGGTCAACCGCTTTATCGATTTTACCGATGACGGGGAGGTATTTGACGGCCGTCATTTGCCAGGAATCCCCGGAACCTCGGTGCAGGGCCTGTTGGTCTGGAGGCCCATTTCCTCGCTGGAAACACAGGTTCACCTGACCCACACAGGGCGCCAGTTCCTCAATGATGCCAACACCGTGGAGCAGCCCGGTTATTTTCTGGCCCACCTCAGGGCGGAAGCCTTCTTCCCGGCCGGCCACGGCTGCCAATGGCGTATCCACGCCGGCATAGGGAACCTCACCCAAACAAAATACGCCTCCATGATCGTGGTCAACGCCTTCGCCGCTCCCAATGCCGAACCCCGATACTATTACCCCGGCATGCCCGGAAATGGCTACATGGGAGTGGCATTCCACTTCTGAAAGGACCGCCACCCTCTTTTCTTTATTTAAAAAGCAGGCAAATCTCCATTGTTTTACTGATGCACCAACTTGATTTGTACAAATTCCTGGCCTGAAGGTTTGTTATTATATTAAAAATGAGTATATTTAGTAAATCATTACGTACGTAATACAAATGTGAGCCAGCTTATTTACAGTGTTTGGATTGTATCGGAGGATTAGAACCATGCTTATGAAAGAGGGGGTGAAATCCGTTGCCAGTCTGGTCATGGCGGTCAGTTTAATTGTGACAGGGGTTACAGCACAGGTGCCATTTCCCGCAACGGGGAGTTATACCGATTCCCGCGATGGACAGAGTTATGCAACCGTAAAGATTGGAGACCAGTGGTGGTTTGCTGAAAATCTGGCCTGGTTGCCTGCTGTCAGTCCGCCCACTGTTGAATCGGAAACCAATCCGTATTATTATGTATATGGTTATCAAGGTGTTGATGTGGAAGAGGCAAAGGCCACGCAGAATTTTGTGACCTACGGGGTATTATACAACTGGCCTGCAGCCACAGGGGGAGTCCCGGGCAGCGATGCGAATCCTTCGGGCGTGCAGGGGGCTTGTCCGGCAGGATGGCATCTCCCGGGCGATACAGAATGGAAACAATTGGAGATGTTTCTGGGAATGAACAGTACCCAGGCCGACGGCATAGGCTTCCGGGGTACTGACCAGGGAACACAGATGAAAGCCCAGGAAGGATGGATCGACCTGGGAAACGGGTCCAATTCTAGTGGGTTCACGGCACTTCCGGGAGGTGTACGTGGCGGTGATTTATTCAGCAGTCTGGGAGGCGTGGGACATTGGTGGTCAGCCTCAGAATATTCTGCCACCCAAGCCTGGAAGAGAAGGCTGAACTACGACAACACCAAGGTGCAGCGATATTATGATTATAAAGATTACGGCTACAGCATCCGGTGTGTCAGGGATGACCCCGATACTTTGACCATTTATCTGAATCCCGGCTGGAACCTCTTTTCGGTCAACGTGGTTCCCGACAATTCCGACCTGAAGGAGCTCTTCGATTCCCTGATCAGCCAGGGCTTATTGGTCATGATTGTGGATGAATCAGGAAACAACCTGGAGGACCAGGGCGAACCCGAAGGGTGGACAAACGATATTGGGAATATCAGCATAACGGAGGGCTACAAAATAAAGGTTTTAGCCTCCTGCGGGGTGGATATCGCTGGCATGAAGGCTGAATATCCCCTAAAAATTCCCCTGAAGTCCGGATGGAACTACATCGGTTTTCCCTGCCGGGAGATGCAGGATGGCCTGCAGGTCGTTCAGCAACTGATCGACCGTCAGACCCTGGTGAAGCTTCAGGATGAGACAGGAGCTGCCATAGAAAACCTGGGTGAATGGGGGGGGTGGAAAAGCATGATCGGGACGTTTGTGCCTGGTAAGGGTTACTGGGTGAAGATGGCTGCGGCTGATACGCTGACCATCGACAGTACCACACCTCTCCTCCGGCACTCAAAGTAGTACTGGTACCCCTAATGGCTCATGATACTCTTCGCCCAGTGGAGATATCCCCTTTAAAAATGTAAGCGATAACGCAACCTTTTTGCCTTAATATCAGTCTACAAAATAAAAACCATAAGTGATGGGGCGTTTTTTTAGCCTGTGGGCAGCAGTACTCTTTCTGCTCCCCTTTCCGGGTTATGGCCAGGCCTTTCAGCCCGCAAACTTCCCCGATGTGCGGGAGCGGAACAGAACCCTTACTGCCGCAGAGCTTGAAAACCAGTACAACCGGCCTGCAGAGTTTTATCTCAGGGACTTTGACAAAGGCATCGACTTCAGTAAGGTGCTGTACCTTGATGAGATGATCGCTGCCCTGGAGCTTACCCGTGACGAAGAGGCCCTTTTACGGCGCAATCTGTTCATGGTCACCGAACGGATCTCCTTTTCCGCTTTTGGTCATGCTTTCCATACGGTATATAACCACGATCTTCCCGTTTTCGTGACCACCGATGCCATCCTGCATGCCCTGCATATGTCGTACGACCAGATCCTGAAAACCCTGGAGCGGGAGGTGATGACGGTGAACCTGGAGAAGTTTCTGGAAGCACTCTACACCAATTTCTCTTTTCTTGCCACCAAATATGGCGACAACAAGGTTCTTGCCGATGCGCTTGCCGATGCTGACCTGTATGTGACCATCGCCCATTCTCTGATGACGGGTACCCTGAAGGAGGGACATGTGGCTTCATCAGAGGATATAAGCCGGGTGTGGAATGCAGTTAGAAGTGAAAAGTTGGCAGATATACCCCTGTTTACCTTCCCTGAACGATCGCGGAAGCTCGATTTCAGTCAGTTTACGGTGCGCGGTCATTATGTTTATACGGAACAGGACAAGTGGATGGGGCTTAAGTCGCTGGAGCCCTATTTCCGGGCCATGATGTGGCTGGGCCGGACCGATTTTCTGCTGACACCTCCGCCGGAAAACCCATGGGAGGTACCCTGGACCGACCAGGAAATCCAAAGAATGCACCAGGGGGCCTTCCTGCTCAACGAACTCTGCCGGTTCACCCCGGAACTGGAACTCCTCGACTGGAATGAGAAGGTCATCACCTTTATGGTGGGGGCGTGTGATAACATCACTCCCGAAGCGTTCGGAAAGGTACTGACAGGGATGGGGATCACCTCTGCGGTACAGCTTTCCGACCTTTCTCTTTCGCGGGAATTGCAGCAAACCCTGGGGAAAGATCCTCTCCTGGCCCAGCAGATCCTGAGTGATTTCTTTCTGATGGATCCCTGGGCCGTGGAACCGGGCTTACTGCCTGTGTCCTGGCGTTTGTCGGGTCAGCGTTTTATCATAGATTCCTATATCCTGGGAAATGTGGTCTTTGACAGGGTGGTGTACAACGGGCAGAAGGTGATGCGGATGATGCCCTCGCCTCTCGATGCCTTGTTTGTGCTGGGGAACAACGATGCCCTGCCCCTGCTGCGTGACGAACTTAACAAATACCCCTATGCCGGCCAACTGGCCAACCTGAGGTACCTTACCGATGCCCGGCCGGAGACCTTCTGGCAGGGCAGCCTCTACAACGTGTGGCTCAGTGCTCTGCGTGCCCTGCATCAGGGCGGGGAGGAGAAGGATCTGCCCCTTTTCATGCAAACGGCGGCTTGGCACCAGGAGAAAATCAACACCCAACTGGCGGGATGGTCACAATTGCGCCATGATAACCTGTTGTATGCCAAACAATCCTACACGGGAGGCACTGGCTGTTCCTTCCCAGCCTCCTTTGTGGAACCCTATCCTCTTTTTTACCGCCGGCTGAAGGAATTCGCTGGAGACGCCGCCCGCTTCTTCGGAACCCTTCAGGCTGCTTCCCCCGAAATCAGTAAGGTCATCGGATTCTTTCCCCATTTCGGAGAGGTGATGGCCAAACTGGAGACTCTGGCCCGGAAGGAACTAGCGGGTGAACCCTTCTCCGAAGCCGAGAGGGAATGGCTCAGAAGCATGCTTTTTCACCATGCCATGAGCGGGGAACCTCCCTATTCAGGGTGGTATGCCGACCTTTTCTTTGATGTCTGGGACGCTTCCGAATGGGACCACACCATCGTGGATGTGCATACCCAACCCACCGATGAATCAGGGCATGTCGTCGGCCGCGTATTGCACACGTCCACGGGAAAGGTCAACCTGGGCGTTTTCCTCGCCTGCCACCCCGATAACCCCGGTCTCCTGACCGCATTTGCCGGGCCCCTGCTTTCCTATTACGAAACAGTGACGGAAAACTTTAAAAGGATGACCGACCAGGAGTGGGAAAAACTGGTATGGCAGGAGGATGTGCCCGAGCGTCCTGAATGGACCCGTATCTATCTGGCCGGAAAGGAGGGCCAGCTCTATCCAAAAGGCGCTGAATTGCCTTCCATAGGGTATACAACCTCCTCCGCTGTCACCAAAACCCCTGATCCCGTAGTGGCCATATGGCCCAATCCCGTGGCGGAATTATTCTATATGACCATTTTGTCGGAGACAGCGGGAGAATGCAGATTGTCGCTCTATAACACCTCCGGAATTCCAGTACGGGTATTCATGAATCCGCATTCGGGAAGGGGCGTGAATACCCTTCAGCTTCCGGTAGGCGCACTGAAACCAGGGATTTATATGGTGCGCGTGGAAACCCCTGATGGCCGGATCGCCGTCAGGAAAATGATCAAAAAGTAACCATTCCCTATTTTCACAGAAGGTGAAGTCACCGGAAACGTTCGTTTCAGATGGAGCGTCGCTTACAGAAAAAAAGCTGAAGAGGGAGAGAAATGTTCCGGATGGATTATATTGTAATCACATAGATGATCAGAATATAATCATGTACGGGAAGTTTATACTGGCCAGTAGTCTGGAAACCATCGCAAAGCGTTTCACGGTAAGGGTTCCGGGGAGGTTGGAGTGGGTGCCCCGGATTGTCGTCAGCCCGGGTGATGAAACGCCGGTGATCACGCAACAGGATCCGCGGGAGCTGACCCTGATGCAATTCGGGTATACCCCTGCCGGGGCGCAGGAGCCATGGAACCTGATCCATGCCCGGGCCGAAGGGGGAAAGAACCAGAGGAATGATCCGTTCTACAGCGGAAGCCCGGCTATTTTCCTGAAGCCGGCCTTTAGGAAGCCGTTGTTTACCCGGCGTTGTGTGGTCATTGCCGACGCCTTTGTAGGGTGGTCGGCAGCCGGGAAACAGCCCTGGCTGGTGTATTTGAGAGACCGGGAACGCCCTTTTGGCATGGCCGGCTTGTACGATATCTGGGTTCATCCTGTCACGAAAGCCGAAATCCCCGGATTTGCCCTGATCACGGTACCCGGAAACGCCCTTTTCCATAAGTTGCCAGCCCACCGGATGCCTGTCATTATTCCCCGGGGAAGGGAAATTCCCTGGCTGCGCGCTTCCTGTCACCTGAGCGACATCCTGGGGATGCTTTCCATCTTTCCGGCAGAAAAAATGAATGCCTATCCCCTTCATCCTGGTTTCGACCAGAAACTTCCGCTTTCAGGGAACGCCCTGAAGCCTGCCGGAGAAAGGATTTACAGCGAATCGGAAAGGAAAATCCTGCCTGTCAGGCACTGGGGCCATAAACAGAAGGGGGCCGGTGAATCCACATGGAGGGGGGAAGAAAACTGACCACGACCGCCAGAGGACCAGACTGCGACCGCTCACGATTATTCATCATGACTGCGTGGTTTAAACCCTGAAGGGGAGGTGAGCCTGGTGAAAGGATGTGATGCATGGCTTAAAAAAAAAAGAGAGTCATGATGGAATCATACTCTCTGTTTTGGTGGGCTGTACTGGATTCGAACCAGTGACCTCATGCGTGTGAAGCATGCGCTCTGAACCGACTGAGCTAACAACCCCTGTTTTGACGGGGCAAAGATAAAAAAAATCTTGCCGCCGCCGCTTTATAACGAAAGAAAGTGATGTTTCTGTGAAATATCGTATAACTTCCTTTCAGTTAAGCGTTTTAAGTGGAGATAAGGGGAGCCGAACCCGTCAATTTTCGATGATTATATTAAATAACATTCAACACCCAAAACATAGCTTAAACCCTTGCAAACATTGGACTTTAATCAAATTTATCAATAATTCCGGGTGACCCTGCAAACCATATTATTTAAAATCGGTTGCCTAAATGTTGCCTAACTTAGGCAACCATAATCAAAAAATTTCTACCTTTGAAGTGTTCAATAGAAAAAAAGATCATGGCAACAATCCGTTTCTTTCTTCAAAGCACCAGCAACCCGGCGAACATTTACATTAACGTTTCAATCCGTCGCGGGCAAATTTTCCGACGCAAAACCGGGTACCTCATCGACCCGAAGCAGTGGAGCAACACCACCAATCTACCCAAGCAAAACGATGAAGACAATAAAAACCTGATCGCCCGGTTAAAAAAGCTGGCCGAGAGAATAGAAACAGGGTTAAATGAAACGGCGGAACCATCGGCCGAGTGGTTGCAGGATCAGATAGACCGTTCCCGCGGGATCAGTAAGGCGACGGATCAGGATAAACTGTTAAAGTACATCGAAACGTACATTTCTCACCTCCCCTATAAAGAGTTTCCCAATGGCCGACGCGGTGCAACCATCAGCACGATACGGAAGTACACAACCCTAAAAAATAAGATCGCAGACTATCAGAAGCACACAGGCCGGGAATACCTCGTCAAAGACGTTACACCCACGTTCCGGAATGATCTGATTAAGTGGTTGAGGGAGGTGGACCGGTTGGGAGCCAACACCGCAGGCCGGTATATCAAATTTCTGAAAACCGTTTGTTTGGATGCCGAGGCCAACGGAATAGAAACGTCGGTGCAGTTGCGTCGTGTTCGTGGTTTCAGTGAAAAATCGGAAAAGATCTTTTTAACATTCGATGAGCTGGAAAAGATCGAGCAGGCCCGGTTCACCCGGCCCGCGCTGGATAACGCCCGCGAATGGTTAATCATCGGTTGTTACATCGGGCAAAGGGTTTCCGACTTGTTGCGCCTGACCAGTGCGAACATCGTACACCGTGCAGGGCTGGAATTAATCGAGCTGGTGCAGGTGAAAACCGGGAAGCATGTTTCTATACCCTTACACCCGAAGGTAAAAGAGATCCTCGATCGCAACGGCGGGAATTTTCCATATAAACTATCTGACCAGCGGTTCAATGAGTATATAAAAGACGTATGCAAGTTATCCGGGATTAATCAGCCTGTTTATGGTGGTAAGATGGAAAAATTGGAAGACGGGAAACATCGGAAGGTTACCGGGACATTCCCTAAATACGAGCTGATCACCTCCCATGCTTGCCGTCGTTCCTTTGCATCGAACTTTTACGGAGAGATGCCCACGGCGTTACTGATCAGCATAACGGCCCACAGCACGGAACAACAATTCCTGCAGTACATTGGCAAAACCTCGAATGACTACGCGGTTCAGATCGCGGAATATTGGCGTAAACAATCGCTGGAGGCCACCAAACAGCCGACATTGACCGTTATCCGGGAGGCAAAATAGAAACATCACCTACATTCAAAACGTGTTCAATATGGATTACATGGCAATTATCACCGACGGACTGGCCGAGCCTGACCTGATCCGTCACCTGCAGCGGGAGCAACGCAAAGCAGCGGACCAGTATTACACCCCGGAAGAATTTTACGACGGTTGCCGTCGCGCCGTGGATGAGCTGGAAGCAGATTACATAGATGAGTTGCGCCTTTACACCTACCTGCAAGACGATAACCCCGATAAGGACATACCGGAACCCCGGTTGAGCCTAATGAAGTATACCGGCGGGAGGTTGTGGCAAAGTTTAACGATAGGGAATATAAATTTTATCCGCAGTTGCGTTGATGAGGCGGAGCGACTGACCAGCACCACGGCCCCGACCCCGGAACCGGTGACCGCCACGGCCATCGCCGTAAATCCATACCCCCGTATATTCAAAACCGTGGAGGGCTGGCAGTTATTCGAGGAATTTCAATCATCGGTAAGGGAGCGCTATCAGTTGGCTGATTATAGTTTCATTTACTGGAAGCTCAAAGATGATGGTTTTATTTATGAGAATATCGGCCCAAAAGAGTACAAAGATTGGCTAGATGAAACCTTTGACGTTTATTTAGGTGAAGGTTGGAAGCAATACGACGTTTGTAGAACACATGCCAAAGACCTGATTTACAACCATGCAAAGCAGCGTATAAAGTTGAAATAATCGGAAGCATGTTTTCATACTGTGAAATGTACGTTTCCATATTTGTGACAATACGAAGTGACGGCGACTTTTGCTATCAATAAATAAAATTATTGACATGCAAACAGGAACAATTCAGTTAATTCAGATCACCCCGGAAGAATTGCAGGGCGCAATCATCGCAGGGGTCCGCGCGGAAGTGGAAAAGCTCAAAGCAGATTTTCAGCCGAAGCAGCCAACGGAGTACATGACCCGGAACGAGGTGAGGGATTTTTTAGACGTGGATCTTTCAACAATCCACAACTGGACCAAGCGGGGGAAGCTCAAAGCCTATGCGCTGGCCGGTCGCGTCTATTACAAGCGCGCGGAAGTCGAGGCAGCTATCAAACCATTGGAGGTATGAAAGAAGCCGCCACCCTCCCGAGCAACGGCCCTAACCACAGCTACGAAGATACGGGATTTTTGCCGTTAAGAGAGCCGCCGTTGAGGTTTACCGGAATTGGACCCTACAAAGGTTTTGAATTTGCCCGTATTTTAACGAGAAGGTGGGCATTTTGCTACGAATTGAATGTAGGTGGTGTTTTATATTACCACGTATTCAAAAGACTGGAAAACCCGCGTTTCGGAACAATCAGTTACCCGCGCCCCGAAGCGTTTGGAGAATGGGCATGGTGTTACCGGCGTTTGGATGAGGCGTTGAATAAATTAAACCTGATCGGCCATGAATAAGACTCGTTATTCCAAGAGTGACGCCGTTAAAGAATTGGAGTCGCTGGCCGATTCCGCCAAGCGGGAGAGGTACCCGAAAACACCCCCGGAATGGCTGGCCCCTGTTAAATTCCGCGACGATAGCGCCAATGGCCTGACCCGGTGCATTGTTTCGTTTCTCCGGTTGCAGGGCCATCAGGCGGAACGGATCAGCAACACCGGCCGCCCTATTGATCGAACCCTGACCTATACCGACGTGATGGGCCGTCGCCGTACCGTCGGGAGGTTTGAGTGGGTGCATGGAACCGGGACCAACGGAACCGCCGACATATCGGCCACCATCGCGGGACAATCGGTTAAGATCGAGGTTAAAGCTGGCCGGGATCGGCAGAGTGATGCGCAGCGTCGTTATCAGGATGAGGTGGAGAGGGCCGGAGGTACGTACATCATCGCCCGGGATTTTACCGGATTCCTGCAGTGGTACAATCAAAACTTTCAGAAATGAATGGTTGGGTAAAGTTGCACCGGAGTACACAGGATCATTGGATCTGGCAGGATAACCGGTATTTTAAATGGTGGGTGACAATCCTGTTAAACGTGAACCATCAGGCAAATAAGTTTCCGGTTGGTAACGAGGTTCACACCTGCAATCCGGGGCAATCATTCCGGACATTGGAGCAGTGGGCCCAGCTTTTCGGCACGAATAAAAAGGGAACCGTAAATTTCATGAATTTGTTAGAAAATGATGCGATGATAACGCGTGAAATATTGGGAAAAGGGAACCGAAGAAAAACCCTGTTATCAGTGGTGAATTGGGAAAAATATCAAAGGATTGGAACCGAAAGTGGAACCGGAAGTGGAACCGAAAATGGAACCGAAAATGGAACCGAAAGTGACCCCCTAACAAGAATGAATAAGAAGGAAAAGAATGAAAATAATGATGAGAATGTTTTTTTAACTGACTTCGAAAAAAAAATACAACCTGTATTTATACGCTGGATTAAATACAATAAACAGCAATTCCGCACCACATTGGCACCGATAACCCAACGGGAGCAACTTCAGCACCTAAACGAACTATCTGCAGGAGATACCACGGTAGCAACACAGATTGTCAGGCAGGCAATCCATGGGACACACAAACATTTCATTTCACTACAAAAATGTAAACGTAATGGATCAGAAATTAAAGAACTTGCTGGAGCGGCTCAGCACGCTGCCGACACAATCAAATGAATTCTATACCTATTACATCAAATTTGTTGGTAAATACGGCAAATTGATCCGGTACGGCGACGGTCGGGGTGATGAGGTTTATATCGGTTATCAGGGTGATGAGGTCCCGGTAATGGTCCGCATGTTTCGGGAGTACATCAAACAGTTTTACCCGGAGTTTGTGCTTAATCAATTCAATGAACCGGCAATAGATCAGTTGGCCAAGATCGCAGCGGGAAAATCAGAAAAGCGCGGAATTGTGTTACATGGTCCGGTTGGTAGTGGTAAAACAACCTTGCTATTATTGTGGACCGAGTTCAGACAGCAGATATTAACCACCATACACCCGGTAAAAGGGAAAAGTATTTCATATTGGCTTTTAACGCCACGGGATGCGATTAAACAATTTTTATCGGAAGGGTTCGAATATTACGATAGGTCTTTTGGTGACATTCTCATATTGGATGACATCGGGGTAACAACTGAAGGTAACTATTTTGGAACGAAAACAAACCTATTGGCGGACATTATTTGTTCCCGTTATGATCGGTTTAAACGGGTTCAATGGTTGGAATTGTATGCAACGACTAACCTATTAAGTAATGAAATGGAGAAGGTGATCGGGCCGCGTGCATGGTCCCGGCTTCAAGAGATGACAGCGTGGAACGAAGGGGCCATAACATCAGAAGATCACCGGAAGGGGTCACCATTGAAGAAATGGCCGTCACCGGAGTTTTATAATCATAAATATGAATTATCTCCAATAACCTATAACCCAAAACCATGAACGACCGTCACCGGAGTTTTATAATCATGAATATAAATTACCAGTAGTATGAAAACAAACGATCTTTCAGAAGCAGCACGACAGTCACAGGAGAGGAAATGGAATAGGCGTGGTAGGGATAAGTACCTGATAACCAGATGCCCCCGAAAATCGCTCCCTGTCAGACACATGACACCGCGCGATTACCAAGCGTTCACACGTACATAATTCCAATAGGGGTGTTTAAATATAATAATCTAAATTATTGCATATGTTAAGAGGAAGACCATCGAAACCCGCGGAGCTTAAGAAGCTCACCGGGACCCGGCCGAGCCGGATGAAAGAAGGGCAGATTACCGGCGAACCACTCACAAAGTTACCAGCGCCTCCCGACTGGTTGAATGATCAGGCGAAGGTGATTTTTACGGAAACGTGTCGCCTCATCATGGCGCAAAAGTCAATCTATGAAGGTGACGTTAATTTGCTGGCCGTACTCTCAAATGAATGTTACACCTATCAGATCGCAGCCGCCAAGCTGCAGGACCCGGAAAACATGATCACAACGACATCGACCGGGTACCAAGCCATAAGCCCGTGGACCACCATCAGGAACCAGTCGCAAAAGAATATCCGGGACATTGGCGCCTTGTTTGGATTGGACCCTACCAGCCGCGCCCGGTTGGGGATACGGGAGCCGGAGCCGCTGGATGAATTTGAACAACTTTTAAAACAAATTGATTGATATGAACACGAAAGAAGAAAAATCACAGTCTGTAAAATTGGGTAAATACCTGATCGGAGTTAAAGAACTTGAATCGCTGTTTTCGGATGAGCGCCCCGGCTGTTATGCCGACGCAATCCATGACCTACAAAACAAATATCTGTTATTGCTGGCCGATTATGTTGCAGTCCGTACCAAATACGAAGGGACCACCACCATGAGTGACCGGATGACTCCCGAGCCTATTACATTGGATCGGTTGCAACATGTATTTGAGTTTTTCCAATTCGCGGAAGAATAACCCTTTAAAAACAACGTAACCATGAAAAAACCAGACAAAAAAAGCAGCATTGAGGAATGGATGGCCTTTGTGGATCAAAACGAAATTTCGTTTGATGACCTTGCATTTTTCACCCGGATACTGGCCGAAGGGTATAATTCCCAACTGCGGACAATAGAGTTTTTAGAGGGACTTGCCAACGGGTATAAGGAAGATTTGAAATTCCGTCAGAACACAATCGACGTTTTGAGAAAAGATCTTATTAACCGTGGGGTTGTTTTGGATCGGATACAAAAACAGGGCGATGAATATTTTAAAACCGTTTTGAATTGATCCCGTTTCCTTTTGTTTTATACCCGGCCTGCAGTGATGCCCGTCGGGTTTTTTTGTGATCATTAGTCAGGGGTCACAGGCCGCAGTTGAGGCGGAGAGCCACGGGAGGCCACCAAAACGATTTTAAGCGACTTTTGCCCGAAGTGGCACAATATACCGGCCCGAATATGAAACGCGGCAAAATGGCTATACCGTCGCGCCAAAAACAAAAAGAGGCGACCCTCTGGCCGCCCCCCGTGTTCAAAATATGATCATGGCGTGATCACACCAACAAAGATAAATCATTTTGCCGGAACCCGGAGGGAATTACTGATTTTTCAAATGGTTGCCTAAATGTTGCCTAACCCCGGTTTAAATATCTGATAATCAATGACGGCGGTGGAGATAAGGGGATTCGAACCCCCGGCCTCTACAATGCGAATGTAGCGCTCTAGCCAACTGAGCTATATCCCCGTGGGCTGCAAATTTACGCTTTTTCAAAAACCAATCGAGTCACGATTCAATTTTTTGTAACTTTATCGTTAGCAGCAACTGGATGAATCAATATAGAACATAAACCATGGAAGAGAAAATCAATGCGCTGTATGATGATTATCGCAGCGGCCATACCGGTCGCCGTATTTTTCTGAAAAGGCTGGCCCTGATGACCGGAAGCACTGCGGCCGCCATGACCCTTTTGCCTCTATTGGAGGATAACCAACTGTCGGCGGCCGAAAAGCGGAAGAAGATCAGTGAGGTGCTGGCGGAGGCGGTGACCTACCAGGGTGACCAGTGTGAGATGAAGGCCTATCTGGCGCATCCCTCCAAAGGGAAGAAATTTCCGGCCGTGGTCGTGATCCAGGAGATCTTTGGGCTGAATGACCACATCAGGGAAGTGACCCGCCGTATGGCCGGGGAGGGATTTCTGGCGCTGGCCCCTGATGCCCTGAGTCCGCTCGGAGGAACTCCGGAAGATACCACCTCGGCACGTGAGATGATGGGTAAGCTGGATGCCGCGCAAACCGTCAACAATTATGTAGCCGCTGTCAAATACCTCAAGACGCACCCCCTGAGCAACGGCAAGGTGGGATGCACCGGTTTCTGCTGGGGCGGCGCCATGACCAACCAGGTGGCGGTGAATTGTCCCAGCCTCGACGCAGCAGTACCCTATTACGGGAGCCAGCCCAAAACCGAAGAGGTCCCCAAAATCAAGGCCCCCCTGCTGATCCATTATGCTGAAAATGACCAGAGAATCAATGCCGGCATCGAGGCCTATGAGAAGGCCCTGAAAGAGAACAACAAGGAATTCCAGTCGTTTATCTATCCCGGTACAGGACATGGGTTCAACAACGACAGTGCACCCCAGCGGTACCACGAGCAGGCGGCCAAACTGGCATGGAGCCGTACGGTGGCTTTCTTTAGGGAGAAGCTGAAATAGGCTGCCCCGAATCTTTAAACACAAGGAAACAAAGGCACTAACCACGCTCTGCACAGGGGCTTAATGCCCAGGTATGATCGTCTCCCGGAGACGTGGTGTCTTCATGTGTCAGTGTTCAGTGTTTTTAAAGCTTCCACCATGGGAAGGCAATGGTTGAAGAAGAGCCTGTAACCGTCACACAAATAGTTCAGACCGGCTTCCCCGTCGGGGGTGGTGATCAATCTGTTTTTGGGGCATTCGCCGTGGCACATTCCCAGCACGGGGCACTCCCTGCAATACCGTGGCAAGGTCGAATTTTTGGCTTCTCCGAAGGCTTTCTGGCGGGGTGAATCGAGGTAATGGGAGAGTGGATGCTCCCGGAGATTTCCCAGTCTGTGGGCGGGATCTACATAATGATCGCAGGAGTATACATCGCCATTGTGTTCCACGACGGGGACTCCTCCGCATTCGGACTTGAAAATGCAGAGGGTATGTTCCTGGGCGAAGGCGGCACGCAGGGCTTCCTCAAAAAGCTGGATGGTGACCGTTCCGATATCCTCTTCTGCCCATTCATCGAAGATCGTGGCCAGGAAGCGCCCGAAAGCCAAGGCAGGCACCGTGGAGGAGGTCACGCCACCCGTGGGGCCTGGCTTTCTTTCCACCAGGGGCAGAAAGGTGAGGTATCGGGCTCCCAGCGTTTTAAAGAAACGGTAGATTTCCAGAGGATAGTTGACATTGAAAGCGTGGACCACACAGAGGATCTCGGTGGTCACCCCGAATTTTTGCAGCAGGCGGTATCCATGGAGGGTAGCCTCGAAACTGCTTTTTCCACCTGCGGTTTGGCGATGGAGATCATGTATTTGTGCGGGACCGTCGAGACTGACGCCCACCAGGAAATGGGCTTCGGCCAGAAACCGGCACCACTCTTCATCGAGTAAAGTGGCGTTGGTCTGAATCCCGTTGACCAGCCGCTTCCCCTGCGGAAGCATCCTTTTTTGCAGGTCAACGGCCTTCCTGAAAAACTCCAATCCGGCCAGGGTAGGTTCCCCTCCGTGCCAGGAAAAAAAGAGCGTGTCGTCAGTGGTGGCATCGATATGCTGGCGGATATACTCCTCCAGAAGCTCTTCCTTCATGAGGGGGAAGGTTCCGGCGGGATACAAATCCTTCCGGGAGAGGTAATAGCAGTAGCTGCAATGCAGGTTGCAGGCGGCACCCACCGGCTTGCAAAAAACCTGAAACTCCCTTGAAGGCTGGGCCATGTTCTGCGGAACTATTCCGAAAAACAATAAAGGGAGTTGAAACCCCTCAGGATAAGATCCCTGCCCACGATGACCGGTGAAGCATGGAAGTCGTCGTCGAGCGGATTGGAGGCGAGCAGTTCAAAGTGATCGCCGGCCTTGAGGACCAGCACCACCCCTTTGGAGGCAATGTAAATTTTCCCGTCGGCACCGGTAGGAGAGGAGAAGAGGGTGCTGATGCCCTCTAGTTTTTCTTTGGAATAGATGACCTCTCCGGTTTTGGCATCGAGACAGGTGAGAAAGCCGTTGTTGACCCGCAGAAAATAGAGTCTTTCATTCATGAGCAGCAGGTTGGGGGTGTAGGGGGTGTCCTGGTTGTAGCTCCAGAGAATGGCTTCACTGCCGGTAATGTCTCCTTTGGCTTTGGATGGGTCGATGGCCATCAGGGCGCTGCCGCGGAAGCCTGAAGCCAGGTAGAGGATGCCGTCGCCATAGACGGGGTTGGGAATGGTATTGCGGGTCATTCCTGTGGCGGTCCATAGGAGTTCTCCTGTTTCCGCATCATAGCTCCGCACCTGGTTGGGGGCGCTGGTGACCACCTGTGCCCGGCCGTTCACCTCAATCACCAGGGGGGTCGCCCAGGAGGTGATCTCCTCACGGGCGGCACGCCATAACTCCTTTCCGGTTTTTTTGTTGAGAGCCACCAGAAAAGACTCCCCGTTATGGTCCCATTGAATGAAAAGACGCTCCTTGTAAAGGTAAGGAGATTCCCCCTCTCCGAAACTCATATGCTTGTTGAGTTGCCCGAAATCTTTCTGCCAGAGGATGTTGCCGTTAAAATCGAGGCAGTGAATCCCCCTTGACCCAAAATAGGCAAAGATCAGTTCCCCGTCGGTACAGGGGGAGTTGGAAGCCCAGCTTCCCAGCTCGTGGGTTCCCTCCTGGGGCATTTCCCTGGCCACACTCTTCTCCCAGAGGATTTTCCCGTTATGGCGATCGATCAGTAACACCCGGTATTCATGGATGAATTCGCTGCGCATGGCACCCATAGGACCGGCTGTTTCACCCTGCTGGCCTCCGGTACTGCCGGAGGTGGCCTTTTCTTCGGTGGGAACGGAGGTGGCCAGGATTATTTTGTCTCCCCACACGATGGGGGTGGCATGCCCTTTCCCGGGGATAACCGTTTTCCATTTCAGGTTTTGCGTTTCACTGAATTCCACGGGCGGTTGGCCAAGTGGTGCCGCACCTGTATGCATCGGCCCCCGCCATTGCGGCCAGTTCCCGTCAGGGTAGTTTTCACCGCCTGAAAGCTGGCACGAAAGAAAAAACAGAAGAAGGAAAGTCATTGTATGGGTCTGCCGGATCATCATGGTTGTACTATGTAATTTGTTATTTGACAAATATATAGAAGTTACCCAAATTACCATGCCCGGAAAGTGTTGAGGTTTGTCATTTTTGTTCCGGGTGAAAACTATCAGTACTCTCCTGAATGGAAACCAATCACCTCAAATACTCCTCCCGCAATGACTACGCGTTTCGCTGGCATGCCGCTTTTTTTTAATTAGTAAAGTTGTTATTTAATGCTTTGTTCTTCAGTTAAATATCGACATATAGCCAATAACGGCTCTTCACGCCCATGGAATTGGCTCCGCGGTGCTCCGCCGAACTTCGTTTCGCATGGAGCAATTTTCATGTCCTTTTGTGGTCGGAGCACCATGCGATTTTCATTCAGGGATTTTTTCTCTTTTTCATGGACATCGTGGCATTATCCTTTATATTTATCCGGAAAATTGATTGCAGAAAGTAGAAAGCAGAAAATAAACAGGTAAAATCATGCAAATCATTCAGAAATTTTCAGGAGCACTGGTGGGGGTTCTGTTGCTTGCCGGATGTACGGCAGATCAGGGGCCCGTACCTGCCGATCCCCTGGCTACACGGGAGACGGTGAATCTGTACCAGAATCTGCTTGCCTTACAGAAGGAAGGGCTGATGTTTGGTCACCAGGATGACCTGGTGTACGGTGTGGGCTGGGTCTATGAGGTGGGGCGCTCCGATGTGAAGGAGGTGTGCGGTGATTATCCGGCGGTTTACGGGTGGGAACTGGGTCATCTTGAACTGGGGGAACCCTACAGTCTCGATTCGGTCCATTTCGACACGATCCGGAGCAAGATTCAGGAGGTGTACCGGAGGGGCGGGGTCAATACGGTCAGCTGGCACCTTCGGAATCCGCTCACCGGAGGATCAGCATGGGATGTCTCCTCCGCGGAAGCGGTCAAATCTGTTCTTCCCGGCGGCGGGAAACATGATCTTTACCTGGGTTACCTCGACAAACTGGCCGGCTTTCTGCTGTCGCTGAAAAGTGGGGACGGCACCTTCATTCCGGTGATCTTCAGGCCTTACCATGAACATACCGGCAGCTGGTTCTGGTGGGGGAAGAACCTTTGTACCGTGGAGGAATACAAGTCGTTATGGCGGATGACCGTGGAATACCTGCGCGATACCAAAAACATCCACCATCTCCTGTATGCCTATTCGACCGACCGTTTCTCCACGGAAGAGGAGTACCTGGAGCGCTATCCCGGCGATGATGTCATTGATATGATGGCCTTTGACCTCTATGACCGGGGGCCTGATTTCCCGGAAACCCTGAAGAACTGTGCGGAGACGGTCTCCCGGCTGGCCGCTGCCAGAACCAAAATCGGGGCCGTGAGCGAAACGGGAGGGCCCATTGCCACCCAAACCGACTGGTGGACAGCCAGGCTCCTGGAGACGCTGCGTCCCATTTCCCTCTCCTATGTACTGGTGTGGCGAAATCCCTGGCAGGGCGCGTCACATGCTCCCTTTGGCCCACATCCGGGAAACCCTTCGGCCGAAGATTTCGTGCTGTTTTACAACGACCCGCATACCCTCTTCCAGAAAGAAGTTACCGGAAGGAACCTTTATCAATAGTCATGTCTGAGGATGTCTGCCGGCTTGACCCTCCGTCCTTGGTTCCGCCGGAATAATTGCGTTTTATGGCAGAAAAGAGTTTTCAGGGAAGGTATAATGTTGATCCGGGGCCAATTTTCCCGCTGGTCCCCTGGGCTTTTCTTTTCTTTTTCCTAGGTGCCGTTTTCACCTGTGCCGGGAGTTCCTTCCCAGGTCAGCTGTCGGATACCCTTTCCACCCCTCACCCGTCACGGGAAGCCCTGGCCGTTTACCGGTACCTGCTTGACATGAAGGGGAAGCTGATCCTATCAGGGCAGCAGGACTCCCCCTGGGGGATAGACGAGCTGGCATACATTAAGACCCACACCGGGAAGCAGCCGGTGCTCAGGGGGATGGATTTTATCCATGCAGGCGACAATGCCGGGGAGGTGCAGAAGGCCATCAGCTGGTGGAAGGCGGGAGGAATCCCCACCATCATGTGGCACTGGGGGGCTCCCACCAAGGGAGATGGTTACGAACAGAGTAAAATGACCATTGACATCAACCGCTGTTTTGAGGAAGGGACGGCTGAGTACATCGCATTCCGGAGGGAATTGGAGATGAAAGCCGGCTTGCTGCAACAGCTGGAAGATGCCCGGGTGCCTGTTTTATGGAGGCCTTTCCATGAATTTGACGGCAACTGGTTCTGGTGGAGCAAACAGGGACCCATGGCCTTTAAGAAGCTGTGGACCACCATGCATGACTATTATGTGAAAGAGTGTGGCCTCAGTAACCTGATTTGGGTATTATGCTATACTTCGACGGTAGACCCGGCCTGGTATCCCGGCGACCAGTATGTCGATGTGGTGGGTGCCGACACTTACAACAGCGGTGACGGACCGCAGGCGGCCATGTACCTGAAGTCGAAAGAGGTCTCCCGGGACAGGCTTCCCATTGCCTATCATGAATGCGGGATACCTCCCGACCCCGATGAATGCCTGAAACAGGGCATCATGTGGTCATGGTGGATGGAGTGGCATACGGACTGGCTTACGGAGCTGGACCGGGACTATCTGAAAAAGGTGTATACCCATCATCTGGTGGTGACCCTGGATGAGGTCCCGCCCATTATGACGTATTACGGCTGGGAGGGCGACAGTTGCCGGTCATCCTCTCTGGCCCCCTTCCGGAGCATTGACGGCGGGGAAGCAGTCCAGGGCACCTTTTTGACCGTACACCCGGGGAGTTCCGCCCTTCTGATACCCCGGGCCGATGGAGAAGGAAGCTGGAGCTGGAGCGGTCTGGGCACCCCGGGAAGTCAGGCCACTCAGACCATACCCCTTGATGTTCCCGGCATGGCCAAAGGAACCTTCATCAACGGCTGCGGAGCTGCTTCCACAGTTGTCTACTATGTGGCCGACACCTGCGATGAGATGGACCTGGTGCCCCGCTTTCAGATCCAGGGAACCAACTGGGCTTACGATACGCTGGTCAGGATTCCTGCCGGCAAATACCTCCGCCTAAGTCCGCTGCCCACCACCGGAGGTAGCTGGAAGTGGATCCGGGGTTCAGCTTCCACGCAACGTGAGATCACGGTTTATCCCCGTGATTCGGTTGTCTATACTGCCCAGTTCACAAACAACTGCGGCCAGACGGCCCGTATCAGCTTTTATGTGGCCGTGGAAAACCCGACCCCGGCACGAATGTCAGCCCGGGAGACTTCGTTCAGGATCTATCCGGTGCCCTGCCGGGAGGTTCTTCATATCGAAGGAGATGGAATGCCTCCGGAGGAAATGGTGGTGGTGACCGTATATACCCTTACCGGAACGCTCCTTCTTGAAAGGGATTTGCATGGGGGACCTTTCCTGCTTGATGTGTCGGGCTTGCGGCCCGCAACCTACCTGCTTCACATCAGAAACCGGAACAGGGCATCCTATCTCCGTTTCATCGTTGGCTGAGCATCTGATAAACCTCTGGCAGGGGATCAGAATATGGCTTTGGCGATTTCCCTGACGTTATCAGAGAGGCCATAGGTGTAGATATGAAGTCCGGGGACACCGGTGGCGATGAGTTCCCGTGCCTGGCTGATGGCCCATTCAGTGCCTGCCCTGCGGGCTTCCTCGTCGGTTTTACAGCCGTGTAAGGCTTTACTCAGGGCCGGGGGCAGAGAAATACTGAAAATCTTTGGCAACACCGTTAACTGGTTCATCAGCGCGATGGGTTTGATGCCTGGAATAATGGGGACGGTGATACCCATTTCGCGGCATTTATTCACGAAATCAAAATAGACCTGGTTGTCGAAGAACATCTGTGTGACAATGTAGTCGGCGCCGGCTTCCACCTTCTGCCGCAGGTAGCAGAGGTCGGTTTCTATATTGGGGGCTTCGGCATGTTTCTCAGGATATCCGGCCACCCCGACACAGAAATCCAGTGGGGTGCTGTTTTTCAGCTCCGGATCGAGGTAAATTCCTTTTTTCAGATTATTGATCTGCCTGACCAGGTCGATGGCGTGGGCGTTGCCTCCCGGTTCGGGGCGGAAAACCGCTTCTCCCTTGAGGCCGTCGCCCCGCAGGGCCAAAACATTCTCAATGCCCAGGAAATGGAGATCGATCATGACATGTTCTGTTTCGCTGCGGGTGAACCCTCCGCAGACGATGTGGGGAACCACCGGAATGCCATACCTGTGCTGGATGGCAGCGGCAATGGCCACTGTTCCCGGCCTCTTGCGCACCACCCGCCGCTCGATCTGCCCGCCGGGCTTCTCCCTGAATTCAATTTCGTCACGGTGCGTGGTGATGTTGATGAATTTAGGATCAAATTCGAGCAGGTTCTCAATGGTCCTGTAAATACGTGTCGAATCGCTCCCCTTCAGCGGGGGAAGCAATTCAAAGGAGAGAACGGTCCGGCCGCTTTGGCCCAATGCTTCTGTTACCTTCATGATAGTTCGTTTTTTCTGTGGGGCGCTCCTCACACCCAATTCCTGCCATGGTACCGGTTATTGAACAGCGATCTTGGCGGTCAGACGGCTGTATTGTTCGAGGAAAATTTTCCTGCCGGCTGTCAGCTTTTCAATCGCGTCAGAAGTGTAATGGCGGATGGTAATCAGGGTCAGTCCCGTATTGTATTTCACCTCATAATCTTTCCGCAGGTCCAGAATGATGGTCTCGAGCCCCATCTCCGGGGCATCAGCCAGCAGGCTCAGGTCGATGGCCGACTTCTGGATAAGGTTGACTTTGAGTCCTTTTCCCGAAACCAGGGCAAAGACCCTGGAAATGTCTTCCGGGGTGATGAAGGAGAAGTCGTAGGGTGAAAAGGTGATCAGCACCTGGTTGCCCCGGGTGATGAACACCGGCGTCAGCTCCAGCAGGTGGTCGACCTGATGGATGATGGTTCCGGGTTCGGAGGGATTCAGGAACGACCTGACATGCAGGGGGATATTTTTGTTGTGCAGGGGTTTCATGGTCTTGGGGTGGATCACCTGGGCCCCTGAGTAGGTCATTTCGATGGCTTCCCGGTAGGAGAGTTCCTTGAGCAGGACGGTGTCGGTAAAAAATTTAGGGTCGGCGTTGAGCACACCCGGTACATCCTTCCAGATGGTCACGCTTTCGGCATTGAGCAGGTTGGCCAGGATGGCTGCCGTATAGTCGGATCCTTCGCGCCCCAGCGAGGTGGTCAGGTTGGTCACCGTCGATCCAATGAATCCCTGTGTAACATAAAGGGAGGTTCCGTTGAACTGGAAGGTGTTGTTAATCAGCATTTCGGTCCACTTCCAATTGACGGAGGCATCGCGGTATTTGTCGTCGGTGCGGAGGCTCACCCTGATGTCCACCCAGCGGTTGGCCTGTCCGGCAGCCTCCAGGTAGTGGCTCACAATCAGGGAGGAGAGAAGTTCCCCATAACAGATAAACTGGTCATATTCAAAATCGTACAACAGGGAGGGGGGCATCCCGAGTCTTTTCCTTACCTCTCCCAGCATCGCGGGAATCGCTTCGGGAATGCTCCCTTTTCCGAATAGCTCCTCTGAAACTTCCAGGTGAAACCGGCTGAAATCCTCAAAGATCTCCATGGTCTCATCCCATCCGTTAAAATGGGCCTTCACCAGTGTCTCCAGAAGATTGGTGGTCTTGCCCATGGCCGAAACCACCACGATCAGATCTCCGTTGTCCTGAGATATGATAGAAGCCACATTCCTGATGCCTGCCGCATCCTTTACCGAGGCCCCTCCGAATTTGTATACCTTCATTTTCTACATTTAAACCGGATACAAAACTACACTTTTTCACTATCGGAGCGCGAAGGCAGGTCAAACTGAAAGTGCATTTTCACTTTCGGAGTGCGAAGGCAGGTCAAACAAAAGGTGCATCTTCACTTTCGGGGCGCGAAAGCGGATCAAACAGAATGTGCATCTTCACTATCGGAGGGCGAAAGCAGGTCAAACTCAAAGTGCATTGTGAGGAAAAAAGTGTATATTGCCCGTAAGAAATCTTAAAACTGCCTGGTGTCATGGATATTCAAACAACGGTTAAACTGAGCAATGGGTATGAGATGCCCCTCTTTGGGTTGGGTGTTTTTCGCAGCAAGGAAGGTCATGAGGTGGAGTCGGCGGTGCTGACTGCTCTGGAGGCGGGGTACAGGCATATCGACACAGCGGCCGTATATGGCAATGAACGTGGGGTGGGCCGGGCGGTCAGAAGCAGCGGACTTTCCCGCGGTGAGATTTTCATCACCTCGAAGATATGGAATTCGGACCAGGGGTATGAGACGACCTTTGACGCCTTCAACGAGAGCATAGAGCGCCTGGATACCGATTACATCGACCTTTACCTGATCCATTGGCCCAAGGGGCCGCTTTCTGCGGAAACCTGGAAGGCTTTGGAGGAGATCTACGCCTCGGGAAGAATCAAAGCCATCGGGGTCAGCAATTTTCTGATTCATCATCTGGAGGAACTCTTTCCGGTGTGCCGGATCAGGCCGATGGTCAATCAGGTGGAGTTTCATCCCTACCTGCAGCAGCCCGACCTGCAGGCCTTTTGCCGCGCGGAGGGGATCGTCCTGGAAGCCTGGAGCCCCATCATGCGGGGGCAGGTCAACGAAGATCCTGTTTTACAGGCATTGGCTGCCAAATACGGAAAAAGCCCCGTGCAGGTCACCCTGCGCTGGGAGCTTCAGAAAGGAGTGGTTACCATTCCCAAGTCGGTCCATGCCGCAAGGATTCTCTCTAATGCCGATGTGTTCGATTTTGAGATTTCGTTGGAGGATATGGCCAGAATCGACCGCCTCGACAGGCACTTCCGTACCGGGGCCGACCCCGACAATTTTAACTTCTGAAAGGAGCCAGCCGTTCCTCTGTTTTTTCCAGAGCCCCTTTCAAGGGTAATCGGTTCTGCCCAGCCAGCTCAAAGATCCGCCTGCCTGATCAGATACCCGCCAAAGTCCTGATCTGATCCATCATCTTCCGGGCCAGCTGATCCGCCTCTCCGGTGCTCCGGGCTTCCGCATAAATGCGGATGATCGGTTCCGTATTTGATTTGCGTAAATGGACCCACGACTCCGGAAAGTCGATCTTCACCCCGTCGATATCGGTGATTTTCTCCTTTTTATAGCATGTTTTGATCTCCTCCAGCAGCCTTTCGGTATCGATTCCCGGGGTGAGTTCGATTTTATTCTTGGAGGTGAAATAGTCGGGGTAGGTGCGGCGCAATTCCGAGCATTTCAGCTGTGAAAGGGCGAGGTGGCTCAGGAAAAGAGCGACGCCCACGAGGGCATCGCGGCCGTAGTGGCTGGCCGGGTAAATGATACCGCCGTTGCCTTCGCCGCCGATCACGGCCCTGGTTTCCTTCATGGTCCTGACCACGTTGACCTCACCTACGGCAGCAGCGGCATAGGAGCCGCCATGGCGGAGGGTGACGTCGCGCAGTGCCCTGCTTGAGGAGAGGTTGGAGACGGTGTTGCCCGGGGTGTGCCGCAGGACGTAATCGGCACAGGCCACCAGCGTGTATTCCTCATTAAACAGGGAGCCGTCTTCGTTGATGATGGCCAGCCGGTCGACATCGGGGTCGGTCACAAAACCCACATCCACGCTGCTCTCCCTGATGATTTTGCAAGTGCCGGTGAGGTGTTCGGCCAGGGGCTCGGGGTTGTGGGCGAAGCGGCCTGTGGGTTCGCAGTTGATCTCCACGACGCGGGCTACCCCCAGTTCCCTGAGCAGCTGCGGCAGGGCAATCCCCCCCACCGAATTGACCCCATCGACCGCCACGGTGAAACCGGCCTCTTTTATGGCTTTCAGGTTGACCAGGGCCAGCCCTTTCACCAGTTCAATATGGCGGGAAGTATACTCTTTTTGTGTCACGGTACCCAGGTCGTCGACCCCTGCAAAGGTGAAATCTTCGGCAGCGGCAATGGCGAGGATTTTCTCCCCTTCGGCAGCCGAAAGGAATTCGCCCCGTTCATTGAGGAGCTTCAGGGCGTTCCACTGTTTGGGGTTATGGCTGGCGGTGAGAATGATTCCCCCGTCGGCTTTTTCTTCGGTGACGGCGATTTCCGTCGTAGGGGTGGTGGCCATGCCGATGTCGACCACATGACACCCCATGCCCGACAGGGTGGAGATGACCAGGCTGCTGACCATCGGCCCCGACAAACGGGCATCACGCCCCACCACCAGGGTCACAGGCCCCTCCTTCTTGCGGCCAAGGGCCCAGGTGGCATAGGCTGCCGAAAATTTAACCACGTCGAGCGGACTCAGTCCCTCTCCCGGACGGCCCCCAATGGTTCCCCGGATGCCGGAAATCGATTTGATCAGTGTCATAGTAAATCTCTTTTACAGGGCAAAAATAAACGATTCCGTGATAAGGCAGACATCTGCTCCTCCTAAGTTGGGGAGAGCTTTAGCCGGAACAGGCATCCTGACGGCGAACCTCCCGAAGCGAATGGGATAAATGTGCGGACTTCCCTGGTGCTCGGGCGGGCGGGGTGGTCACTTATTCACCCTGTTCCTCCAGTTCGTCGAGTTCGGCCAGGGTAGCCCTGAGCTGGTGTAGATAATTGCCGTATACTTTCCGGAAAGCCCATCGCAGCATAAAAAAGAGGAATCCCGAAAGGAGGAGGATCAGCAACAGCCCCATTCCCAGGGTGGGAATGAAGAATCCTTCCAGGGTATTGTTTTGGTGGATGCTGGTGAAAAAGCCTGCGGTAAAGCCCGTGGCCGATTCCAGGAGAATGATGGCCAGGGCGAAGGTGAAAAGGCGCCGGTAAAGGGTAAGCACTCCAATGATTTTCAGGAGGGTATGACGCAGGTCACATCCCTGGCGGCAGATATTGCGGATTTTCCGGTAGTGGACAAAAAAAGTGATGAAGAGGGCGACGATCAGCAGGCTGACACCCAGATCGAGCCTCTGGAGCCACCCGGGAATTTCTCCTGCCAGAGTTTCTCCAGGGAAAATGCCTGCCAGGGGCAGGAGTTCCCCTCCCAGAAGTGTGACCACCACCGCCAGCAGTACCAGGAACCCAATCCTGACATTCCGGTCCAGGCGGTCAAGCAGTGTGGTGGTTCTGCGCCCCAGCATGCTGAGGATCTCTTCCTCACTCAGCATGCGCTGACCTGAGCTCTTGTCCGTCAGCTTGTTCCAGGCTTTTTGCAGATCATTTAAATCCATGGCGTTACTCTTCAGAGGTCATCAGTATCCTGAGTTTCTTTTTAATCCGGTTCATTTTCACCCTGACGTAATTCTGGGTGATCCCGGTGATTTCAGCAATCTCCTCGTAGCTTTTATTTTCGAGGAAAAGCAGGATGATGGACTTTTCAATTCCGCTGAGGCGGGCTACCGCCTGTTTCAGCAGCATCAGATTTTCTTCGGTTTCGGCAGAAGGAGGATCGTCAGCAACCAGCAGGCTCTCCCCCGATAACCGGGTGAATCCCGAAAAGCGGCGGACTTTCTTAAAGGAGGTGATGGCGGTATTTAGGGCAACCCGGTACATCCAGGTCGTGAACTTCGATTCCTTCCTGAAGGAAGGATACGATTTCCACAACTGGGCGAGAATCTCCTGGAAAAGATCGTTACGATCCTCCTCGTCATCGCAATAAATGTTGCAGACTTTGTGGATGATTCCCTGGTTGGCCCTGACTATTTCCAAAAACTCCTTTTCCAAACCAGGATATATGTATCGGATTTGCCATGGTGATTACACCCCGGAGGCGTGTTTTACAGCATCAAGAGGGAACGGTAAGGCCAGGCTGGGGTGTGTTGCCTCCGGGTGGGTTCCCGCTGTGGCTATTTCATCTTCAGAAAGGAGACCTCACGGGGGGTGAGCATCCTCCATTTGCCGCGGGGAAGGTTTTTCTTGGTCAGTCCCGCAAAGGAGACCCTGTCGAGTGACCTGACCTTGTATCCCAGTGATTCAAAGATGCGGCGGACAATCCGGTTACGGCCCGAATGGATTTCAACGCCCACGGTATCCTTGTCTTCACCTTCCACATAGGCTATGGCATCGGCGGCAATGGGCCCGTCTTCGAGTTCGATGCCGTCGGCGATTTTTTGCATGTCGGCCACCGACACCGTTTTGTCGAGGGTCACCTGGTAGACTTTTTCCACTTTGTGGCTGGGATGGGTGAGTCTCTTCGAGAGCTCCCCGTCGTTGGTGAGCAGGATGAGTCCTGTGGTGTTTTTATCGAGTCTTCCCACCGGATAGATCCGTTCCTCACAGGCCTCTTTGACCAGGTCCATAACGGTGCGTTCGGCATGGGGATCGTCGGTGGTGGTCACCACCTCGCGGGGTTTGTTGAGCAGAACATAGACTTTCCTTTCGGGAGTGAGAAGGCGGTTGTCGAAGCGGACCTCGTCGGCCGGGGAAACCTTGGTTCCCAGTTCGGTGACCACCTGTCCGTTGACGGTGACCACACCCGCGGAAATGTATTTGTCGGCTTCACGGCGGGAGCAGACTCCGGCGTTGGAAATGAACCGGTTGAGCCTGATGAGTTCTTCCTTTCCGGTGGTGCGGAGGGTTTCTTTTCTTTCGGTGGAATGGCCGAGTTCCCGCAGGAGTTGCCGGCGGGTATGGCGTTTCTCTCCCCTGAGAACCAGCTTTTTGTTGCCTTTATCGCCGGTAAGGCGGGGTGTGCTGACGGTGCGGCCTGCAGCAGCTCTTTCATCACCCAGGGTGCGCCTGCGGGCAGGTGCGGGAATTCCCTGGTGCTGAGTACGCCCTGTGGACCCCGCATTTCCTGCCATTCTCCTTGACCCGGGTCCTCCAAAACGGCTTCCACGGGAGGGTGTACGCATGCCTTCGCCGCCCCTCTCCCCTCCTGAAAAACTGCCCTGACGGCCACGATGACCACCTCCGCTCCGGGTCCCTTCCCCTCCTGTCCAGGAAGTACCCTGCCGCGATGACCCCGGCCGCGGCCTTCTCTCCAAACGCTTTCCACCTCCCGGGGCCGATTGCTCCCTGGCGGCAGACCTCCCTGCCGGCTTCCCCCGGCCACTGCGGCCTCCCTGTAAATCTCTGTTCATGTGATTCTTTTTAACGCCACAAAGTTCGCAAAAAAACTGATTGGCCAAAATTTCACCTCCCCTGTTACAATCCGCTTCCGGTGGTTACTTATTGGAAGAGCAGATAAGCACTTTTCAATTCATCAAATAACGCTGAAAGCATGAATTCACACGAGATTGATTACAAAATCACAGGAGAGGGGATCCAACTGGTAGAGATCGAACTGGATCCCGGGGAAACGGTCATTGCGGAAGCCGGGGCCATGCTTTACATGGAAGATGGCATTTTCTTCACGGCCAAGATGGGCGACGGCACCAATCCGCGCGCCGGACTTTTCGATAAGCTGCTGGCGGCCGGTTCACGGGTAATCACCGGGGAGTCCCTGTTTATCACCCACTTCACCAACCAGGGATACGGAAGGAAAAAAGTGGCCTTTGCGGCGCCTTACCCCGGGACCATCGTTCCTCTTGATCTGAAGGAACTTCGGGGGCAGGTGGTCGTTCAAAAGGATGCATTTCTGTGTGCCGCCCTGGGCACTAAAGTCTCGATCACCTTTAGCAGGAAACTGGGGGCTGGATTTTTCGGCGGTGAAGGATTTATTCTGCAGACTCTCCAGGGCGACGGGAAGGCTTTTGTGCATGCCGGGGGTACTGTCATTGAGCGCCAGCTCAACAACGAAATCCTCAGGGTAGATACCGGGTGCATTGTAGGTTTCGAGCCGCAGATCGAGTATAGCATCGAACAGTCAGGGAGCCTGCGTTCCATGGTTTTTGGCGGCGAAGGAATCTTTTTGGCCACCCTGCGGGGAACGGGAAAAGTATGGCTCCAGAGCATGCCCATTGCCAAGCTGATCAGCCGCCTGTCGGTGTTCGGCGGCAATACCCGCAAGGAAGGGGGCGCCGGCCTCCTGGGAAAATTACTGGAAGGATAATCGTTCCTTCCGGCAGTTTTGGACACAACTCCCTGCGTTTGGATTCAGGGTGCAATCCGGTCCTGCGTTGATCAGCCAATGTCGGGGAGACTGATTCCCCTGATTTTCCGGTACAGGTCAAGGGCATAGACATCGGTCATCCCCGAGATAAAATCAACGGCCGACTGCACCCGGTGATAGGTTGAATCTTCCTCCTGGAAGTACTGCCCCGGTAAAAGCATCAATATTCTTTTGCTCAGGGGATTTCCGGGGTGGAGGAGGGCTCCGGTGAATTCCCCCAGCAAGGTATCGATGATTTTATAACCGGCGATTTCGATTTCGACTACGGTACGGTGGTTATAGATTTTTTCGTAGGAGACCTCCTGCACTTTTCTCATGGCTTCAAGGCAGGGAGTGGAGATACTCTTCAGGAGGGATCCCCGGAAGTGAGACGACAGGATGGCTTCATGGTGGCGGATGAAAACCGAGGCACACTCGCGGGTGAGTTCTCCGATAGCCCCTGCACGCAGATAACTGATCTGTTCATTGGGATCGGTCACCGCCCGCAGGGTTTGTTCTGTGTCCCGTTTTCTTTCCGGGGAACTCTCCCTTAGAAAAGCAGAAAGGAGTTCTGCGGTTTCGCCGAAGCTGAGGATGCCCAGTTTGAAGGCATCTTCGACATCCATCACCTGGTAGCAGATGTCATCAGCGGCTTCCACCAGGTAAACCAGGGGGTGACGCGCTCCTGTGAGGGGCTCTTCAGAGAGGACAGGGATCTCAGTTTCCCTGGCGATCTCCCGCCAGGTCTCTTTTTCCGACTGGAAAAAACCGAATTTCTGATGGGTGGCCCCTGTCGACTCAAAAGGATATTTGACGATGCTGGCCAGGGTGGTGTAGGTGAGGGCAAATCCGCCACTGCGCTTGCCTCTGAAAGGATGGGTGAGCAGCCTGAAAGCATTGGCGTTGCCGTCGAAATGGGTGAAATCCTTCCATTGCGCTTCGGTCATCTCATTTTTCAGGAGTTTTCCCGCCCCGTTGGTGAAAAAGGAACTGATGGCCGCCTCCCCGGAGTGACCGAACGGGGGATTGCCCATGTCATGGGCCAGGCAGGCCGCTGAAACCACCGCCCCCACCTGGGTAAGCAGAATGGGATCGGTGATGTACTGCTCCCTGAACAGCATCTCTGCTACCTTGTTGCCCAGGGAACGCCCTACACTGGCCACCTCCAGGGTGTGGGTAAGCCGGTTGTGTACAAAGATCCTCCCCGGAAGCGGAAATACCTGGGTTTTGTTCTGCATCCGCCGGAATGCAGACGAAAAAATAATCCGGTCGTAATCACGCTGGAATTCAGTCCGGTCCTCGCTCCTGACGCTGCTCCCCCCTGCAGGCTCCTTGCCCAGCCGGCGCGAGGTCAGCAAAGTGTTCCAATCCATAGTTTAAAATATCAAAATGTCAGAATATTAGAATATCAGAGTATTAGAATATCAGAGTATTAGAATGTCAGAGTATCAGAATGTCAGTGTATCAGAGTGTGAAAGTATCAGAGTGTGAAAGTATCAGGTTATCAGAGTATCAGAGGGGCGTGCTTTGTATAGGCAATACGTTTTGATAGTTTAAAAAATAGTCCTGAGTCTTGAATCTTAAATGATTTGGTCTAGTGGGGGTTGATGGTGAGGTGTGCAGACTTAAGCTGTTCCGTCGCCGAAGAACCCCCGAAGAGAATTTCGTAATCGCCGGGTGCGACGGTGACCGTTTCGGTATGTGGGTCGAAGAATTCAAAGGCTTTGGCGTGCAGGTCAATGGTAATCCGTTTCTTTTTTCCGGCTGCGAGATGGACTCTCCGGTAAGCCCGCAGGGATTTAACGGGCCCTTCGGGGTCGCGGAGGTTGCGGAGGTATACCTGAACGACTTCGTCACCACCCATGGGCCCCAGGTTTTCCAGGGTGAATCGAAGGGAGAGCGGTTCCCCTGGCCTGATGACCCGTTTGCTCAGTTTCCCCTTGCCATATCTGAAGGTGCTGTAACTCAGCCCATGTCCGAAGGGATACAGGGGCTTCTCCTTCATATAGCGGTAAGTCCTGCCCTTGTTCATATGATAGTCCTCGAAGTCGGGGAGTTGTTCCGTAGAGGAATAAAAGGTGATGGGTAGTCGGCCGGCGGGATTGTAATCGCCAAAGAGGACGTCGGCTACCGCGGTGCCACCCATCTGTCCCGGATACCAGGCATTGAGGATGGCGTCGAGGTTTTCATCTTCGGGTTGCAAGGCCATGGCACTGCCGGTGCACAACACGAAAACCACCGGTTTGCCTGTATTCTTAAGGGCTTTCAGCAGATTACGCTGTACTTGCGGCAGTTCGATGGAGGTGCGGTCTCCACCCCGGAACCCCGGATAGTCTACGGGCATCTCCTCCCCTTCGAGGCGGGGCGAGATCCCTCCCACAAAAACGATCGCGTCGGCATCGCTGACCCTGGCGGCGATGGCCTCATAATCGAGGGTGGTCACCCGCCCCAGGTCGAAGTTCAGGATGCCCCACCGGTCGGTCTGGTAATAGGCGAGTTCTATTTTGTAGGATTGTCCCCTGATGACTTCCAGGAGATATTCCCTGCGGTTAATATTGCGGCTGCCTCTCTCATGGGCCGTCACCACCTCGCGGCCGTCTATTTTCAGGGTATAACCATCATCTCCGGCCAGGCGGAAAATGACCTCTCCGCTTTCCGAAGGAGTGAATACCGCTTCGTAGTGCCCCGAGAAGTTGGTGAGCGCCACTCCGGGAGCAAAGACCGTATTCCCGAAGGTGCTGAAGTTGAAAGGAGCCGTGACCATGGTTTGGGCGGCCACCTCTCCCGAGAAATCGGAAGTGTTGTAATAGGTCGCACTGAAGCCTTTGGTGCCGGCAGAGGAACATTCGTGGAACAGGGAGGTGAAGACCTTGTCGTTGACCAGGTCGCATCCTTTTTCATGGATGACCGTGCCTGCGGGGAGCTTTTGGCGGATTCCCTCCAGGATGGTCACGGTGTGGGTGGGGATGCCGTTGTAATTGGCCCACATCATCACGGAGTCATCGGCATTGGGACCCACCACGGCCACTTTCCGGAGGTTTTTGGCGAGGGGAAGGGTCTGGTGGTCATTTTTAAGGAGGACCAGGCTCTTGCGGGCCATTTCCAGGGCCTGGGCCTTATGTTTTGCGCATTCTACCACCGACATCGGGATGGAAGCCCAGGGCACCTGGCTGTCGTCGTCGAACATGCCCAGTTCCATGCGGGCGGTAAGCAGCCGCAATACCGACTGGTCGATGGCTGTTTCGTCAAGAAGGCCTTTATGGAGGGCCTCCTTCAGGGCGGTGTAATGGTTGCCGCATTCGATGTCGGTGCCTGCCCGTACGGCAGCCGCGGCGGCCGAAGCCTGATCGGGATGGGTTTCATGTCTTCCCTTCACCCAGAAATCGGCAATGGCGCCACAGTCGGAGACCACCACCCCCTGGAAACCCCATTCGTCGCGCAGAATTCTGGTCAGTAAATTCTCACTGCCGCAACAAGGTTCTCCCTCGTAGCGGTTATAGGCGCACATCACTTCTTTAACGCCGGCTTCCTCGACCAGTTCCCGGAAGGCAGGCAGGTAGGTTTCCAGCAGATCGCGGCGGGAGATGTTTTTAGCGTCGTAGCTGTGGCGGTTCCATTCAGGACCGCTGTGCACGGCATAATGTTTTGCGCAGGCATGGGTCTTGTCATAGCGGGCGCCCGGGTCGCCCTGGAGTCCCCTGACCACCGCCACACCCATACGGCCCGTGAGGTAGGGATCCTCACCGTAGGTCTCCATGCCGCGGCCCCACCGGGGATCCCTGAAAATGTTGATGTTGGGCGTCCAGAAGGTCAGACCCCTGTACCGGCGGAAATCCTGGTTCCGCTTGGCATCGTGGTGCTTGGCACGCGCTTCGTCCGAAACCATGGTAAAGGTCTTGTACACCTCCCTGTCTTCAAAGGTGGCGGCCAGTCCGATGGCCTGTGGAAAAACCGTGGCCTGCCCGGCACGCGCCACCCCATGCAGCGCCTCATTCCACCACTCATACCGGGGAATGCCCAGCCGTTCAATGGCAGGAGAATCATTCATCATCAAAGAGATCTTCTCTTCCATGGTGAGCCGCCCCAACAGGTCGGATGCCCTCTCCTCAAAGGACAAAGCCGGATTGAGGTATGGTAGCATCTGCCCCCACACCGGCATGGCCATCAATACTCCCAACAGGAGAGGCCATAATAACCTGACTGCATGCAATAATCCTTTCTTCATACCTCTGTTTGTCATTTAACGGTTCTTTTTCAGTTGGTCAGTGTTACGGACTCTCTCCGGATCGTTAAACCCGGAGAACGCGCACAGTCGGAAATTTCATGCTCTTAAGAACCTGAAACGCCATGCTCATCACGGTTTCAGGATGCAATGATGGTCAAAATTAACAAAAATCGCCGGAAAAGCCTGCCCCGGCAGCGGTCAATTATAACCGGCAGTGCAGCCCTCGCCCGGTTATCCATTTTCATTTCATCTGCCCAAACGGGTCATCCCCGGGGTCGAGGATTTTTCTCAGGAGAGGCATCACTTCAATGGAAATCTAAAAACTACCCCTCCGGAAGTTAAACCTTAGACAATGAATACATTATCTCTACTGTGCTGCCCCTTTTAACCCTCCGCAGTTTACACCTGCTGCATAACATTTTAGTAGCAGGCAATTATGCCCTATTTTTGGCATTACTCCAAAATTCGTTTTACCTTATGATAAGAAGATGGATGCTTCTGATGCTGCTTGCGGCATCTGTAATGTCGGCCAGCAGCCAGGACCGGATTATCACGATAAGCGGCGATACCATTGCCTGCCGGATTTTGCGGGAGGGGCCTGCTTCGGTCACTTTTGAGCAGTTCCAGGGAGAGATCCGCACCACCTCCCGGATTAACAGAGACCAGATCAGCTTCATCGAAACGGGAATAGCCGGGCAGGTGCAGCATAATGGCCTACAATCGCCGGGACGGCTCGATATCTCTTTTTCCGGGGGGCCCTCATGGCTGACCGCCAGTACGAAAGAGGCCAAGGAACAGGCGATGCAGCTGGGAATGACCCGCCAGCAGACCGACAGTTACTACCGGCAACTGAAACTGGGATGGTCGGGGAACGCCGATGCCCACTGGCTCGTGGCACCGGGCATGGGGGCCGGCGTCAGATACCGCTTCTTTACCACCGGCGCGGAGGAGTGGACCACCATCGATCCTCACGACGGGCAGAACCTCTGGTATGGACAACTGAAGGAGACCATTTATATCCAATATGCCGGGCCGTCTTTGAAAGCCACTGCTCCCCTGGCCCGCAGCCGCCATCTGATACTGAGCTCCGCCCTCTCGGCAGGCTGGATGTTCTACCGCAACGAAGCCTTGGCGGTGACAAGCCATTACCTGGTCACCGGAAACAGCTTCGGATCTTTCCTGGAAACAGGCCTCGACTACTTCCTGACACCCCGCATCGCCCTGGGGATGCGGCTTTCCCTCTTCGTTGCCAACATGAAAAAACTGGACATCGATTATGGCAACGGCCCGCAATCCGTAGAGCTGCCCAAAGAACAGCATGAGAATGTTTCGGCCCTCGATCTGCAGGGGGGAATCAGATTCCTCCTTTGATTAAACAGGATAACGCAAAATACTACACACATGAAGAGGATAGTTCCGGTACTTTTCGCTGTTCTTCTGCTGGGTTCCTGCAGCGATGACTTCCTGGAGAAAAACCAGCGCAACCTGACCATGTTGTCGGGGAAAGCGCTGATATCAACCTTTGATGCCGATCCGGAGATAGAGATTAACATGGGTCTGGCAGGTTCGGAAAAATACCATATCGCCTATTATCCTGTATGGATGGTGTGGGAATCGATGCACGGGAAGTTTGAGAACGGGCTCACCACCCTGAAATTTCATGTGGAAAAGCCCGAATGGCAGCCTGATCCTGATTTTCTTACAGGGACGGTGGTGCTGGACATAGACCGTATCGGGCTGGTAGGCCTGGAAGTCGTCTGTGGAAATATCGGGAATATTCCGGGGCAGACCTATACGCGTATCACGCATCTTTCCGGGCGCGTGAAGGATGCCGTGATGCACCAGCCCACGGGAACTCTGGCCATCGCCACCCAATATCCCAACCAGCTGCTGCTCTTCCGGCCGGCCACACAGGAGAATTTCACCATTCCCCTGCAGAAGAGCCCCCAATGCCTCGATTTTACCGAAGATGGGAAGACTCTTCTGGTAGGAAACACCACTGCGGAAATATCGGAGGTCAGCCTCGACACCCGGAGCGTTGTCAGAGAATATCCCCTCGATTGTGTGGCCTTTGATCTGGTTGCCGGCCAGAACGGCTGGTGCTACCTTTCCCCGCAGGGGGACGTCTGGAATGTCCTCCGGAGTCTCAACCTGCAGACCGGTGATGTCATCAGGGGAGGACAGCTGATGATGGGCTATCTCTGTGGCAATATGATCCTGAAAAAGGTGCCGCAAAGGGCGCAGATCATGGGCACGCGAACCCAGGTGGGGCCCACAGGGGTACTCCAGGTCGACATCAGCAGGGGCGTGCCCAATGACACCATTCAGTACTGGCACATGGACATCACCGATTTCTGGGTTTTCAGGGATGGCAACCGGTTCCTGGCCAAGTCAGGAGCCATTTACCCTATTCCCCCGTTTGTCGCCAGCGTGAGCGGCGCCGTCAACCTGAGTGAGGTGGGCAGGGTGCAACTTCCCCAGACGGCCGTCGGTGACGCTTGTTTCACGGCTGCCGGAAACACCCTCTTTGTGGTTGGTGGTAATGCCTGGCAATATGGGTGGCCTCAGGGCGAGAAGAACAGGATTTTCATGGTCGATGCCGGAAACCTGAGCATTTTAAAAACCTGGGAGCCTTCTTTCTCTGCCCTGGAAGTCAATGGCGAATTGGTATTGGCCTACAACCAGGTGAGATATGTGTTTACCGACTCCCAGGGTTCCCGGATTTGGACCCTTCGGCGTACAGCTCCTGAAACCGCTCCGGAACTGTGGAGCATCGAGGAGTTTGAGGTGAAATGACACCTCCGGAAACAGAGGATCACTTAGGCTGAACGCCGCTGCTCCTCCGGAAACAGAGGATCACTTTTGCTGAACTGCCGCTACTCAGCCGTGAACGTGCCAATCCCTCTGATGGACCCTTAAATTAAACTGCCCGGTCGGAGGTCCCCGGGCAGTTCATCAGATCATCGGAATCCCTGATGGTCAGAATTCCAGTTTCAGCTGATATTTCACCGGAACCGGTTTACCGCGCTGGGTGGCTGGTTTCCATGGTTTCATCTCTTTAATGGTGGTCAGTGCCGCCTCTCCGGCCTCTGGATTGCTCTGTTCCCTGACCACCGCATTCACGGGAATCCCCTCTTCGTTGACGGTGAATTCCACCGTGGCGCTGCCTTGCAGAGGTTTGTCCTTTTTCAGCCGGTACCTGACGGCGGCCACAAACTGGTCCAGTCCGGCCTGACCGCCCGGATATTCAGGCATCGATTCCACGATGATGAATACCTCCTCGTCGCCTGTCGACGGGGATTCGGAATGGGCAGGAGGGGTTTGGGTGTGGGCCGGCGGAGGCGGCGGGGGCGGCGGCACCCCCTCTTTTCCCGGGTTGGCATGAAGCACGAACAGCTCCTCCTTCATGGTGATTTGCAGATGATCCGGCTTGCCCCCTGCAATCTTCGCGGTCATAGTGCGGTATCCCACATAGGAGATGTAGAGGATGACCTCTTCTTCAGCAGGGACCAGCAGTTCAAAGGTGCCGTCGGCACCCGAAAGGGTGCCGCTGGTGGTTTTTCCGATGATTACTGAGGCTCCGTGCAGGGGGGTACCGTCGGTTCTGACCACTTTCCCGGTGATTTTAACTTCATTCCCGGAAGAGGGCAGGGCTTCCTGCGCAGTGGAGAGATGCTGTCCCGCAGGGGGCAGGGATTCATACACGGGTCGGGCGAATGCCGCCGATAACAGGGCCACTATGGGTAGAGCCCACATCAGGCGCATTGCCCTTTTCTTAGGTGTTTTCGATTGTGTCATCATTTTAAAACGGTTTGCGTTGAGGCCGTAATGGAGTGGGTGTGTAAACCCCATCACCGGTGCGCCCATCAACTGGTTAATTAACAGCGCCTGGTACCTTCCCGCGGGGTGTCCCTGCGCAAGGACTCCCCTGTCGGCGAGGTATTCATGGTTTTGCCTGATGGCGCGCTCCAACCACCAGACAAAAGGATTGAACCAGAATACAGCAGTAAACAGTTCGGCGGTCAGCAGGTCGGCCCAGTGCCTCTCACGAATGTGCACTTCTTCGTGGGCCAGGATTTCGGTCAGCTCCTCTCCGTCATACAAGGCGGGATTGTAAAAGATCAGTCCGAAAAAGGAAAAGGGCATGGGATACCTGTTGTTCCGCACTATTCTGAAACGGCCGTAACGGCTGATTCCCGATTGGTAAATGACGCCGGCTATTCCGGCAGTTTGAAAGGCCAGTCTGGCCAGTACCGCCGCCACCCCCCCCAGATAAACCCACAGGAGAAGAGTGGACAGGATTCCCGGGGCGCCCTTGGCGCCAGGGGCCGCTGCGGTCTCAGTCAGGCCACCACCAGCAAGCAGTTGCAATCCCGCAGGATTCGCGGCCATCCCGCCCACCTCTACGGTGTATCGGAATGGAAACAGCGCCAAACACACCGACATCCATAACGCTCCCAGAAGGTAAACACGGTTGGCCCTGATAAAGGATTCCCCCCTTAAAAGGAAGTGGTAAGTGGCGTAAAACAGCGCCATGGCCAGCGAGGCCTCTGCCAGCACAATTCCTGTCGCCATCATCGCTCCTTGTTTTGACGTTCTCTTTCCAGTTCCCTGGCGGCAACCTTCATCATCTCCTCCAGATCTGCAATGCCCAAATTGTTCTCCCGGGCAAAAAAGGTGGCCATCCGCGGAAAAGAACCGTTGAAATACTCTTTCAGCAGCGTGGAAAACTGAACCCGCGTGTAGTCGCTTTTTTCGACCAGCGGAAAATAGAGATGGACATTCCCTATATTTTTATGGCCGGCAAAACCTTTCTTCTCCAGAACCTTCAATACCGTGGCTACCGTGGTGTAGGCGGGACGCGGTTCTTCAAACTGCTCCACAACCTCCTTCACCACCCCTTCCCCGAGGTCCCACAGGATCTTCATCACCTGCTCCTCCGCTTTGGTCAGCTGCTTCGTGCGATGCATACCTTTTGTTTTTTTCTACTACAAATATAGTAGAAAGTTTTGCATCCACAACTATTTTATTAGGAAATTTACTATAAAAATAGTAGAAGGCCCAAAAACTCTCTTTATTATTTGTTTTCACCTTTTTTTGTTTGTGGTAACTCCTGAGGAGGCTGATTCCCGCATGGGGATTCAGCTTTCGGTAGGAATGCGCTATCTCCTCAGCCGTAAGGAGTATTCCAAATGAAAGTCGCATGGTGCTTCGACCACATAAGGACATGTATATTTGCTCCATGCGAAACGAAGTTCGGCGGAGCTTGCGGAGCTAATTACATCTGTTTCACACCATATGCCATGCAATCTGATATTGTAAACACATGAAACGGAACTTCCCGGGGTGAGGGAAGTGTTTCTGTGTACTCCGGATATGGCTTTTCGAGAAGAGGAGCCGGCAATGCAAAATTACGTGCCGGGGAGTGTCTGTTTTTTGAGGTCAGTGATTCGCCTGACCTCTTTCAGGAGGAGGGGGAAGGCGGGTTGGGCCATACCGTGGTCGTAACCGTCGAGTTCCAGCAGGTGGGTTTCCTTATGCCCGGCCACCTTCATCATGCGCATGAGGTAGGCGTTTTCCTCGTAGCGGCCCAGCATTTCCAGTTCGCGGTCGCCGGTGATCAGCAGCAGGGGTGGGGCGTCGGGCCGCACGTGGTAGAGGGGTGCAAGGCTGTCGATGACCGGCCGGGTGGAAGGGATGCCCCTTTCTTCTCTGACGGTCATATGGGTGATGGTGTGTCCGCTGAAGGGGATCACCCCGGCTATTTGGTCGGCGTCGATGCCATGGGGGGCCAGCCAGATTTTATCGAGGGCGGTCATGGTGGCCAGGTATCCTCCGGCCGAATGACCCGACACAAAAATCAGGGATGGGTCGCCGCCGTATTCTGAAATATGGTTAAACACCCAGGCGATGGCCGCTGCGGCATCACGCAGGTATTCCGGAGCTTTCACCTTTGGATAAAGTCTGTAATTGGGAGCAATCACCGCCACTCCGCGACCCCGCAGCTCCTCAGGCAGGAATTTCTCCCCGCCGGTCAGTCCGCCCCCATGAAACCAAATGATCGTGGCAAAGCCCTGACGGTCTGTGGGATAACTGAAGTCCATCACGCACCGCTCCCTGACATATGGATCGGCCATGGCTTTCCCGTCAGTGTAGTAGGAGATTCCGGCAATCATTTTTTCAGCGGATGGCTGTGGGGCTGCTTCAACCGCGATAAGCAGGACAGGAAAGAGGATGCGCAGAAATCGGTTCATCGCTTTGGATTGATGGGTATAAATGGTTCTTTCTGTGAAAGAGTCAGGCATTTTCCTCATCAGCCTGCTCATCAGCCTGTTCATCAGCCTGTTCATCAGCCTGCTGATCAGCCCGGACTTTGCCCTTGCCTTCGACCACCACGACGATTTCGCCGCGGGGTGGGTTTTTCAGAAAATGGGAAATCAGTTCTTCAAGGGTGCCTCTGACGGTTTCCTCGAACATCTTGGAGATTTCCCGGCTGACGGAGGCTCTGCGGCTGTTGCCGATAATTTCGGCCATCTGTTCCAGCAGTTTGACCAGCCTGAAGGGAGACTCATAGAAGATCATGGTGCGCGGTTCTTCCTCCAGGGCGGCCAGCCGCTTCATTCTCCCCTTTTTCTGGGGCAGGAATCCCTCGAAGACAAACCGGTCGGTAGGGAATCCGGCGTTAATCAATGCGGGCACGAAAGCGGTCGCCCCGGGGAGGCACTCCACTTCGATGCCGTTTTCGAGGCAGGTGCGTACCAGCAGGAATCCCGGATCCGAGATCCCAGGGGTTCCCGCATCGGAAATCAGCGCCACCGTAATGCCGGCTTCGATTTTGGCGGCAATGGTCCTGACCATCGCATGTTCGTTGAATTTGTGGTGGGAGGCGAGTTTGTTGATGATTCCGTAATGGTCGAGGAGCCGTGCTGACACCCGGGTATCTTCGGCCAGAATCAACTCCGCTTCCTTCAGGATACGTACCCCCCTGAAGGTCATGTCTTCCAGGTTCCCCACCGGCGTGGGAACGATGTAAAGCTTCCCGCGATTACCCATTCTGGGGAAACCTCCTTTTGACCAGTTCCACAAATTTGAGACTTGTCTCGCTTTTCTTCCAGTTGAACCGCTCCCTCAGATAATTGAAAGCCTCTCTGAGTTCGTGCATCTGGTCAATATTCCTGACCGTATCGTGAAGAAGTTCCATGTTCCCGTCAAAGAGTTCCCTGGCGAACAGAAACCGGTCGTTGGTGCCAATGGATCCCGAAAGGCTGGCAATGGGAATATTGGAAAATTTAAGATCGCTTCTGGTTTTTTCGGTCATCAGCAGGTCGTGGACCGATTTGCCGGCTGTGAATTTCTCCCCGAGGATTTGTTTTTCGTGTTGGCCGTTGCCGCTGTCGGTATCTGTGGCGTCTTCTGAAAAGAGCATTTCTCCGGAGGCCTCCGGGGGCACTGAGAGGTCCGCTGCAGCAGGGGAAATCACTTGGGCCGGTGCAGTTCCCTTTTGAGTCGCAGGAATCTCCTTCTGTGCTGGTTCCGTGGAAACGGAGAGCGGTTTCGCGAAGGAAATTTCGCGCTGTTGCACTTCAGGCCCGGGGTGAGGTGCTGCAGAATCCGAAGCGTGCACGGGAGCCTCCTCCGCTTCATGGTTGGTCGTGTCCGCCGTATTAACTGGCGCTGAGGGGGTTGCAGGTGCCGCGGGTGCCGGATGGATTCCCGGGGCCTCTGGCATCACGGGTGTGGCGTGGCTCCCATGGGCTGCGGGTGCCGAATGGGGTACATGCGTTGCTTGAAGACCCTCCCCGGCAGAGCCCGGAGCGGCTCCGGATGGCTTCCCGGAGACAGCTTCCAGGAGATGACGCACCCCCGATATCCTCGTCCGTAAAAGCTCCATGTCGAGCGGATCAAACTGCCCCGCCTTCCAGTTCTCCGTGACAAGTTCCTCCAATTCCCGCACATCCCTGAGCAGGATGTGCATCAATTTAAGATTATCCATTGTTTTTACTTTGTATCTTTGCTGAATGGTTTTGTAAAAGTATTAAATTCTGATCGGAATACCGCACATGTTTATTGAAAGGGATATCAACGCAGGTAAAAGGACGGGGGTGATCGAGGTGATCACAGGGTCGATGTTTTCCGGGAAAACGGAGGAGCTTATCCGCAGATTAAGGCGGGCGGGTTTTGCCCGGCAGAAGGTGGAGATTTTCAAGCCGGCGATCGATGTCCGCTATTCGGAGTCGGACGTGGTCTCTCATGATGAACATTCCATCAGGTCGACCCCGGTGGAGAATTCCTCCAACATCCTGTTGTTGTCGGCGGGAGTTGATGTGGTGGGGATCGATGAGGCGCAGTTTTTCGACAAGCACCTGGTCGATGTGGTGGTGCAGCTGGCCAACCAGGGGGTGCGGGTGATCGTGGCCGGGCTCGACATGGATTTCAAGGGGAATCCCTTTGGGCCCATTCCCGGACTGATGGCCGTGGCCGATTTTGTCACCAAGGTGCATGCCGTATGTGTGCGTTGCGGTTCCAATGCCCAGTTCTCCCATCGCCTTTCTGAAAAGGAACAGGTGGTGCTGCTGGGTGAAAAGGATATTTATGAGCCTCTTTGCCGCCGCTGTTATCTTCAAGCCAATGTCCATTCATGATATCCTATACCGTTGAGGAAGTAGCGGCGATGGTGTCGGGGCGCCCATGCTTCGGAGGTCCCGTCGCAGAATACCGGGTGACCAGGGTAGCGGTGGACAGCCGCACCCTTTTTAATCCCGAAGGAACCCTCTTCTTTGCCCTCAGGGGGGTACGTCACGACGGCCACCAATTCATAGGAGCGTTGGCTGAAAGGGGGGTCAGGGTTTTTGTGGTGACCGCCGGTGCCTCCTTTATCCCTCCGGAAGAGGGGGCCTGGATCGAAACCGCCGACTCCCTGGAGGCCCTCCAAAGGCTGGCCGCCTTCCACCGCGGCCGGTTTTCCTTTCCCGTGTTGGGTATCACCGGCAGCAACGGCAAAACCGTCGTCAAGGAGTGGCTCCATGACCTGCTCTCCTCCCACTATGCGGTCGTCCGCAGTCCAAAGAGTTACAACTCCCAGACCGGGGTGCCCCTGTCGGTCTGGCATATGCAGCAGGAGCACACCCTGGCCATTCTGGAAGCGGGTATCTCCCAGCCCGGAGAAATGGAAAAACTGGAAAGGATCATCAGGCCGACACTGGGGATTCTCACCAATATCGGAGATGCCCACCAGGAAAATTTCACTTCCCTGTCGCAGAAAACCCTGGAGAAACTGAAGCTTTTCAGCCGTGCGCGGCAACTGGTTTTTTCAGCAGACCAGGGAGAAGTTACGGAACTTACTGCGCAGTTTTGCCGCAGCCATGGAATTGAACAGGTCAGCTGGTCGGTGTCGGGCAGGGAAGCCCTGATCGGGTATTCGCTCTTTCCCGGTGAGGGAAACACCACCCTGGAGGCCTCCTGGCAGGGGCGGAGGAGCGCGTTTACCATCCCCTTCACCGATGACTCCTCCATTGAAAACTGCTGCCATTGTTTTGCCGCCATAGTGGCACTGGAGGCCGATCCCGAAATCCTGACCGGTGGGTTCAGCCGTCTCGAATCCCTCACCATGCGCCTCGAACTCAAACGGGGCATCAACCAGTGCCTGCTGCTCAACGACTATTACAATTCCGATATCAACTCCCTGGAGATCGCCCTGATGGTGCTGCACCGTCAAGCCGAGAAAAACCACCTTGAAAAGCGGGTCATCCTTTCCGATATTCGTCAGTCGGGCTTTTCCGGGCCGGAGTTGTATGGCCGGGTCAACCGGATGCTGGCTGCTGCGCAGGTGGAAGCGGTCACAGGTATTGGAAGTGCCCTGAAGGCGGCTGCCGGCCTTTTTTCAATGCGGAAGGAGTTTTATGCCTCCACGGAGGAATTCCTGGCCGGCTTTAAGCCGGCAGCCTGGTCCAGGGCGGCTGTTCTGATCAAGGGGGCCCGCGATTTCCGCTTCGAGGAGATTTCTGCCGTGCTCCAGCAGAAAGCCCACCAGTCGGTCCTTGAAATAGACCTGGATGCCCTCAGGGAAAATCTCAACCTCTACCGGTCGCTCCTTCGGCCCGGGACCCGGGTGATGGTGATGGTCAAGGCCTTCAGTTACGGTAGCGGCGATGTGGAGATTGCCAAGCTTCTGCAGTTTGCCCGTGCCGATTATCTGGCGGTGGCTGTCACCGACGAGGGCAGGGAGCTGCGCAATGCGGGGATCACCCTGCCCATCATCGTCATGAATCCCGAATACCACAGCTTCCAGCAGATCATCGATTACAGGCTGGAACCGAACCTCTACTCCACGGAGTTGGTGCGTCAGTTTGGACAGGTGGCCGCCCATAACGCCCTGGCAGGTTATCCCGTGCATCTCAAAATCGACACGGGGATGAACCGTCTGGGACTGAAGAGCAGGGAAGAGGTCGCGGATGCGGTCCGTTATTTCGGGGAGAGTCCATGGCTCAGGCTCCGCACAGTGTTCTCTCATCTGGCTGCGAGTGAGGATCCCTCCATGGATGTGTTTACCACGGACCAGATCAGCAGGTTCCTGGAGATGGCCGCCCTGATCAGCGGCTCCCTGGGCTACCCCGTTGACCGGCATATTCTCAATTCCGCGGGCATCGAAAGGTTTCCGGAGGCCCAGTTGGAGATGGTCAGGCTGGGCATCGGCCTGTACGGGGTGAGTGCCGGGCCGTTGCCCCTCAGGCCGGTAGGCCGGCTGAAGAGCACCCTATCCCAGGTCAAGGAGGTGCTTCCGGGTGAAACAGTGGGCTATAACCGGGCGGGCCTCATCACCCGGCCTTCCCGGATCGCCATCATTCCTGTGGGGTATGCCGATGGCCTCGACCGGCGACTGGGAAACGGCAGGGGTCGCATATACATCCGTGGCGCCTTTGCCCCTCTGGTGGGCAATGTCTGCATGGACATGTGCATGGCCGACGTGACGGAAATCCCCTGTCATGCAGGCGACGAAGCCGAATTTTTCGGAGATCACATATCCATCAGTGAAGTAGCTGCTGCCGCAGGAACCATTCCCTATGAGATCCTTACCGGCATCTCTCAGAGAATAAAAAGGATATATGTGCAGGAGTAGAGGGAATCAGCCCAGTTTACTGATTCTGTCGAGGCGCTGAAGGTCCAGGATTTTGATTTTCCGGCCATCGATGGTGATCAGTTTTTCATTGGCGAAGGTGGAAAGGGTGCGGATGGCGTTGGAGGTGGTCATGTTGGAGAGGTTGGCGATGTCTTCACGTGACATGTATACCTTCAGGGTGGTGCCGTCGTGCTCAAAGCCGTATTTTTCTGCCAGAAGAATGAGCGATTCGGCCAGGCGGCCCCTGATATGTTTCTGGGTGAGGGTCACCGTTCTCAGGTTGGCAAAACCCAGTTCCCGGGCCAGTTTTCTGATCAGCCGCAGCGAAAACTCACTGTTTTTGACAGCCCTGTGCATGATGAATTCCATGGAGATGTTGGCAATGACCGAATCTTCGAGGGTCACGGCCGTGGCGATGTGGTTCTCATCGGCAAAAAAGGCACGGTAGCCGATGATCCCCATCGGTTTCGACATCCTGATGATCTGTTCGCGCCCACCAACCCCCTCCTTGAAAATCTTGACCTTGCCTGTAACCAGCATCATAAACCCCGAAGGCTTGTCCCCCTCCCTGAAAATGTATTCATTCCGCCGGTAACTCGTCAGCGATATGCTGTCCTGTAACTCCTCCTTTTCCTCAGGGGTCAGAATGTAAAAGGGAGACTTCGGGTTCTCGAGAATTTCTTTTATGCCTGATTCAAAATGCAACATGGAGCGGGCGCTGATTATGTTTTATAACATGCAAAGTTAATTTTTTTTAGATATCTGGCGAACTGAAAACCTTTTTTGAAGTATATCTGGGAGGGGTTTACCGAAAGGGTGTGGAGCCGGGATCCGCGCCGGGGGCGGGGTGCCGGCGCGGTCTCCGGGAGGGGGGTGATCAGGTTCAGAATCAGTCCACCAGGATTAGAATCAGTCCACCAGGTCAGAATCAGTCCACCAGGTCAGA
>JAAYDJ010000024.1 GCA_012729335.1 Bacteroidales bacterium
CTGACCTCCCTTACCGGACTACATTGCAGGACTCTGGTCACTGACCGTGCATGCCATATCACAGTGCAGGACCTTTGTTACTGACCTTGGATGCCATATCACAGTGCAGGACCTTGGTTACTGACCTTGGATGCCATATCACAGTGCAGGGGGTCTGGTCACTGACCTCCCTTACCGGACTAATTTGCAGGGCTCTGGTCACTGACCGTGCATACCGTGGCACAATGCAGGACTCTGGTCACTGACCGTACATGCCGTATCACAGTGCAGGACTCTGGTCACTGACCGTACATGCCGTATCACAGTGCAGGACTCTGGTCGCTGACCGTGCATGCCATATCACAGTGCAGGACCTTTGTTACTGACCGTGCATGCCGCATCACAGTGCAGGACTCTGGTCTCTGACCTTCCATGCCGGGGCACAATGGCTGGCTAGAAACGTTCCAGCCTGGAGAAGAAGAAGTCGCTTTCGATGAGGGCGTTTTCGTCGCTGTCGGAACCGTGGACGGCGTTTTGCTGGACATCCCGGGCGTAGAGGGCCCTGATGGTACCGGGGGCGGCGTTGGCCGGGTTGGTGGCCCCGATCAGCTCACGGAAAGCCGCGATGGCGTTCTCCTTTTCAAGGAGGGCGGCCACGATCGGCCCCGAACTCATGAACTCCACCAGCCCTTCATAAAAGGGGCGTTCACGGTGCACCTCATAGAACTTCATGGCTTGCTCCCGGGTCAGCCGTGTGTACTTCATCGCCGCAATGCGAAATCCCGCCTCGTTGATCATCTTCAGGATTCCTCCCGTGTAATTGCTGGAAACCGCATCGGGTTTGATCATGGTCAATGTGTATTGTCCGGCCATAAGTATTGATTTTGAGTTTTGAACGAGGGCGCAAAATAACAAAATTTAACCTTCCCCCGCCCGGGGGGTCGGCCATAATTCTTATCTTTGCCCCTTAAATTTTCTGGAATTTTGGAAAATACTGGGAATGAAATAATTAGTGCCATTCTGCAGGTGATGGCTGAACAACCGGGGCCTGTGGTGGTGGTCCCCCATTCCAATCCCGACGGCGATGCCATCGGGTCGGCCTACGGATTGGCGGTGGTTCTGCGTAACAGCGGCAGGGAGGTGAAAATCGTGAGCCCCAACGACTACCCCTCCTTTCTGGGCTGGCTCAACGGTGAAGTGGAGATCATCAATTACCTGAAAAAGAGGGGAGCCGCCGAAGCCGTGCTGCGCAGGAGTTCTGTCATGTTCTGTGTGGACTTCAACGAAATTAAAAGAGCCGACGAAATGGAAAAGGAGGTGGCCTCCTTCAGGGGAGTGAAGATCCTGATCGACCATCATCCCGAACCCACCCCCTTTTGTGACCTGATGGTTTCGGAACCCACCTACAGCTCTTCTGCGGAACTGGTTTTCGATCTGGTGGTGGCCCTGGGATGGCGCAAATATCTCGATCACAGCGCAGCCGAAGCCCTTTATACCGGCATCATGACCGATACCGGATCCTTCAGCTACAGCACCAACCGGCCGGGGCTGTACCGGGTACTCTCCGAACTGATGACCTTCCGCCTCGACACGGCCGCCATCCATGCACGCGTCTATGACAACTTCTCGGCCGACCGCATGCGCCTCATGGGCCATGCCATCCTCCATAAAATGGTCGTCCTGCCCGAATACCGCACCGCATTCATCTCCCTGACACGTCAGGAGCTAAAAATGTTTAATTTTGTACCGGGCGATACCGAAGGTTTTGTGAATATACCCCTCTCGGTAAACAATATTGTTTTCACGGCCCTGTTTATTGAGAAGGAGAACCTGGTGAAGGCCTCCTTCCGCTCCAGGGGCAGTTTTCCCGCCAATGGGTTTGCGGCGGCCCATTTCAGCGGCGGAGGTCACCTCAATGCCGCAGGCGGGGAGGATAAAGCCCCGCTGGAGGAAGTAATTTCTAAGTTCACGCAACTTTTACCCGCGTATTTGCATCTATTGGAAAACGCAGACAACGAATAACTATGAGAAGCAAGATTCTTTCGGGCGCTTTGTTGATGACGGCCCTCCTGGCCCTCCTCTTCACTTCGTGCCTTGACCTGGACGATGACCGCGAAGCCAATACCCCGGAAAGGGAGCAGCAACTCCTGAAACAATACATCGACGGACTGGTCTCCAAAGGACTGAACGTGGATACCACCGCCCTGGGCGTATATTATGTCCGCCAAAGGGAAGGCACCGGCCCTTTCCCTGCCTCCGGAGACACCATCTCGGTGAAATATGTAGGCTACCTCATGGACGGCAGCGTCTTTGACAGCTCCTTCCGCAACAACGGGGATTCCATCTGGACCTACGTCGTCGAACCCGGAAAAAACATCAAGGGCTGGGAAGAGATGATGCCCCTGATGAACAAGGGATGCAAAATGGAATTCGTGATCCCCTCCACCCTGGCCTACGGAGATAAATGGGCCGGACTCTATGTGGCACCCTATTCCTCCCTTATCTTTGTGGTGGTGATGGACGATGTCAGAAAAAAAGAACAGTAGAAAGATTTTCAATAAATGACGAAAAAACAGATGAACATGAGATGGACTCTTTTTCTGGTGGTGGCGGCATTCGCCGTGGCGATGTTTTCCTGCGAAGACGACAACGATTACAGGAAACTGCGTGAGAAAGAGCTCGAATTGCTGGACAACTATATCCAAAAGAACAACATTACGGTGAAACCCACCAAAACAGGCCTTTACTTCATCGACAAGGTGAAGGGAACCGGCGACAGCGTCAAGGTCAATGACAAGGTGTATGTTTATTACCGGACCTGGTTTATTGACAGTACCCTGCTTGACCAGAACATCGACTCCCTGGGCCGGTATTACGATCCGCTCTCGTTCACGGTAGTGCCCACTGGCGTCAGCGCATCGGTCATCAAAGGATTAAACGAAGGGGTCCAGTATATGCAGAAGGGGGGGATCGCCACCCTGATCATTCCTTCGGAACTGGCCTACGAGCAGAACACCAGCTCAGGCGTGCCCATGTTCTCGACCCTCATCATGGAAGTCCGCCTCGATAGGGTTTATAAGGCCGGTACGGCCAACTGAACCGGAAATTTATTGAACCGGGACTTATGGTTTGCATGGGTGCTCCTCACCCGGAACTGCTCTCCTATTCCTGGCCGGTGCAGGGGGTGAAACTTTCAGAAAATATTGGGGAGTGATTAATAGCCAATGGTCTGAAGAGGAAAGGGAACAGGTGCCCCTGGTCGATGAAACCGGAAGGGTAACCGGTTGTGTTATGCGCAGTCAGGTCCACAACGGCAGCTTCCTGCTCCACCCCGTGGTTCACCTGCATGTTCTGGGACCCGGAAACACGCTCCTCTTACAGAAAAGACCCCTGCATAAGGATATTCAGCCCGGAAAATGGGATACCGCCGTGGGCGGCCACATCTCCTTTGGTGAAACACCTTCGGAGGCCCTGGTCAGGGAAGCGGAGGAGGAAACCGGACTGGTCACCTTTACCCCGCAGCTGGTCCGCACCTACATCTGGACCTCGGAAGTGGAAAGGGAGTACGTCCACCTGTTTGTTACCCGTGAATACCAATCTCCGGAACTCAGGCTGCTTTCCTCATCTCCCGGAACAGTTTACAGGGACCACCATTCTCAGGAACTTAAGTTGCTGTCCTCATCTCCCGGAACGGTCCACAGCGACCAACACAACCCGGAACTCAGGTTGCTTCCCTCATCTCCCGGAACGGTCACCCTTGCCGGTTCCCCGGGAGAGGAATTTCAACGTGTGGATGGACCCTATGGTGCCGGTCATCCGGCTGAAGTGGAAGAACTTCGTTTCTGGCGTGCAGAGGAGATCACCGCGCACCTGGGGAAAAATATCTTCACTCCCAACTTTGAGCACGACTTTCAACAGCTCCTGGATGAGGGATTTCTTAAGTAAATAGAAGTCTCCTTGCTGAAATCCCTATTTTTAACGTGGTTTTCTGTGGTCCCCTGCAAGGTTTTCTGCCAGGTTCTCAGCCATGTCAGGAGCCTGTTACCCCTGCCTGAAAAAAGGGAACATGATGGTCATTCCTGAGGAGTGACTAATCCCTGATGCAACGGATGGAATAGCCGAATTCCTTTAAGTAATTATCTGTTCCAAAATTGCCATCATAGTTGTGCAGGCACCGGAACCAGGCCCTGCTGGCATTGGCTTCAGTGGCCGTCCAAAAGCTGCCGTATTTGCCCATGTTACTGAAAGTGCCCACTTCCCGGTGGCCTCCTGGAAGGCCTGAAAAACCAGTTTCGTTGGTGGCGTTTAAATTGGGACTGATCCAATGGGCAGTGCCTGATTCTTTTAACATATCTCCGGCAATCAACTGGCCCCCCAGGAAGTCGATCAGTTCCAACCATTCGGCCACACTTGGCAAATGCCATCCGACGGGGCATACCCCTTGTACTCCGCTGGGGTTACCACTGCCCGATTTTGCTCCATCCATGGCGGCAGCCCAATTGTATAATACGCCGTAGGTGGTGTATTCAGCCGTTGTTTTGGCTTCGGCCACTGAGGTGCTGTCATAACCATAAACATAATAAAACGGAGAGGTGGACGAGGCGGAATCGGGACCAACCACAAATGGCAGATATTTCAGATTTTCAGCCATCCAAATCTGGTGGCCGATTTTTACCGCACCGTAGTGATTCTCGTCCCGCGAATCGGTAAAACCATGATTCAACAGATCAGAATATTCAAGGGCTTCAATCCTGGCCATAAGAGGGGCACTTACTGTTTCAGCTGTTTGGGCATAAAGCGCATACGGGACGCTCAACAACTGGCTGGTCCCTGTGATGGTGTAGTTTGTACCACCGGTTAAGTCGGTTTCCGTTTTAAGAAAGTAGGGTCCAGCCGCCCAGTCAATGCTGCTCAAATGGCCACTTACCGTGACTCCACTGCCGATTTGCAGGGTGATCAGTCCATTGGCATTGGTGGTCGGAATTTGGGTTTCCACGTAAACAGCAGTTCCACTGGTGGAGTCTTGCAATACTGAGATTTGCATTCCAATTGTGGTGTTGGTGACCAGGGTGCTGTTGCTGTTCCGAATGACCGCCTGGTAACTGATTCTATCGGGCGATTGTGCAAACCCGTGGACCATCCACAGGGCGACTGCCAAAAATGATATTATTCGTCTCATCGTTTATTCCTCCTGCATTTTAACTACTCTAAATGTTTTTATTTCGTTTTTTCCGCTGGTTACTTTTACAAAATAGATGGATGGGGAATAATGACTTAATGCAATGCTGGTTCGTTTGTCCGTGACCTTTTTGCTTTGTAAAAGTCTTCCCTGCAGATCATACAGATGAAAGTAAAGGGTTGAAAATTCATAGTCTTTCACTTCCAGAATAAGATAGCCGGCTGCCGGATTGGGGTAAACTGAAGCGGAAAGGGTAATGCCTTTGGCTTCTTCAACTCCTGAGATAACCGAAATTTCGAAAGGCTGTTGTACTCCTTCCGCAACCGAACCCGTTGTTCCTGAATGGATGTGGTAAGTGGTCTGTCCAACGGAATAGCTTACAGAACCTCCGTTGCCCAATGCATTTCCGCCAGCAGTGTGGGTGCTTTCCTGTGCCTGTAAGCATGTGAGTCCTACTCCTAATAACAGTGCGGCACTTAATGGAATCCTTTTATGTCTCATCCTGCACGTCTGTCTTTTTGGTTAGCCATAATAATATCTTGCTCCACATTTTCCTTTTTTATTAACCTGAGGTTATTCACCACCGTCCATATAGGTTCTTTCCACTTCCTTGCCTTTGGTGAAAGTTCTGGTGGCGCTGTATAATCTAACTAGATAATAATTAGCTAAATATGGAATAAGTTATGGATTTTTTTTAAGAAAAGCAAATCTGCCGTCTGCATCAACGCGGTTCTTTCTCCCCGAAATCGAGGCTGGCGTTGCCGTTGGCCACAAAAACATAAGCAAACCTGTTGCTCCTCCCCGGTTTGCCAGGAGTCTTGTGGGTCATCTCCAGCATGAGGACATGGTCTTTAATTCTGTTGTCAGACTTCTTACAGGCCTTATCATGGGTGTAGCCTGATGCCTTCCTGCATTCTTTTTTATGCTTCCCATGCCAACGAAAAAAAAAGGGTTTCAGCGCTGAAACCCTTGTAAATACTTGATTTTCCTGTGTACCCTGGACGGGGCTCGAACCCATAACCTACGGCTTAGAAGGCCGTTGCTCTATCCAATTGAGCTACCAGGGCATCCTTTTTTGCGACGCAAATATAGTGATAATCCCTGTTGCTCTCACTGACTGAAATAACAAAATCAGCAGACGGACTTCGCTTCGACCGGACCCTGAATCTGGCCCGGCCCGGGCACCGTGGGTGCTTACAGTAAGTGGATTCCGTTTGCGCGGCAGCGGCTGACCATTTCTCCGGGCCAGATGCTGGACTGGATTTCACCGATATGGGCCTTGCGCAGGAAGAACATACAGAGCCTCGACTGGCCGATACCGCCTCCGATGGTCTGGGGAAGTTTGCCTCCCAGCAGCAGCTGGTGCCAGTAGAGCTGGCTCCGCTCCTCGAGATGGCGGATCTTCAGCTGTTTTAACAGGGCATTCTGGTCGACGCGGATGCCCATGGAGGAAATCTCGAAAGCCCTTTCGAGCACCTCATTCCAGATGACGATGTCGCCGTTGAGTCCGCGATAGCCGTCGACCGTGGGGGTGGTCCAGTCGTCGTAATCGGGAGCCCTTCCGTCGTGGACCTCCCCGTTGGGCATGACCCCCCCTATGCCAATGATGAATACGGCCCCGTAATCGCGCGCCACACGGGTCTCCCGGTCACGGGGCGTCAGTTCCGGATACATGGCCGCCAACTCTTCCGCGTGGAAAAAGGTGATCTCCTCGGGAAGGCAGGGCTTAATGTGGGGATAGTAATCCTGTACGAGATTTTCGGTGCGCACCACGGCGGAGTAAATCTGGCGGACCGTTTTCATGAGGTAGTCAAGGGTGCGCTCCTCCGGGGTAATCACCCTTTCCCAGTCCCATTGGTCGACATACAGCGAGTGAATGTTGGTGAGTTCCTCGTCGGGACGGATGGCGTTCATGTCGGTGTAAATGCCATAGCCTGAGGGGAGCCCCATATCTGCCAGGGCCATCCTTTTCCACTTGGCCAGCGACTGGACGATCTCGGCCCCTTCGTCGTTCATCTCCTTGATGGGGAAGGAAACCGGCCGCTCAATGCCGTTGAGGTCGTCGTTGATCCCCGTGCCCTTCCTTACGAATAAAGGAGCCGTCACCCTGCGCAGACGCAGCGCCGAAGCCAGGTTGATCTGGAAAAAGTCCTTAACCAGCTTGATGGCCTGCTCGGTCTGGGTCACATCAAGCAGAGAACGGTAATTTTTTGGTATGTAAAGCTGCATGCCGTAAACGTTTATAGATGTCGGCAAATATATGAATATGTGATCAAAATGCTTATAAATGGAAATAAATGTTTTCAAAATGTTTAATATGGGCTTTGCTGGGCAAGGGTGGGGTGTGGATATGCCGTTGGTCAGGCTGGTGCGGCCCCAATAGATGAAAAGGTTTTCTCAGAGTTCCAGGCTCAGTCCGTCCCAGGCGAGGAAGATCCCCGGGGGGAGGGAGGCCTGTACTTCCCGGTGGCAACCCAGGGCGTGGCTGATGTGGGTGAGGTAGGTCTGTGCGGGCCCCACCTTCCGGGCAAAGGCAATGGCTTCCTCGAGGTTGAAGTGGGAGAGGTGTTTTTCGCGGCGCAGGGCGTTGACCACCAGGATGCGGGTCCCTTCCAGTTTTTTCATTTCGTGTGGAGGAACCGCGTTGATGTCGGTGAGGTAGGTGAGGTCGCCCGTGCGAAATCCCAGGATGGGCAGTTTGTGGTGGTAGCAGCGGATAGGTGTGAACCGGGTGGGGCCGATCGTGAAGGGCTGGTCGGTGAGGTCGTGAAGTTCCATGCGGGGCACCCCGGGATACCTGTCGGCCGCAAACACATAATCGTAGATGCGCCGGATGGCGGTCTGTACCCGTGGTTCGGCATAGATGTCGACCGCCCGCTTCTGGATGTAGTTGAAGGCCCTGATGTCGTCGAGGCCGAAAATATGGTCGACATGTTCATGGGTGAGCAGGATGGCCTGCAGGCGGCTGATGCCGGCGGTGAGCATCTGCTGCCGGAAGTCGGGGCCCGCATCGATCACAATGTGTTCCTCTCCGGAGGTGATCAGTGCCGAGGTGCGCAGCCGCTTGTCGTGGAAATCGGCCGACCGGCATACCGGGCAGTCACAACCAATGATGGGGACGCCCTGCGAGGTGCCGGTGCCCAGAAAAGTGAGACGGAGACGGGATGTCGGTGGCATGGTTCCTGGTTGAAAAAAGGACTTCCCGGCTTGGAAAAGCTGCGCCGGTGACGCGGCAAAATTAGCAAAACAGCGGAAATATTCACTTTTATCGTAATTTTGGGCAATGGCTAAACTCTACCTGATACCCAATGTGCTGGGGGAAACCCCCTGGCAGCAGGTACTTCCGGCGACGGTGCCGGAGGTGGTGGCCCGGCTTTCGGTTTTTTATGTGGAAGATCTCCGTAATGCCCGCCGTTTCCTGAAAAAGTGCGTACCCACCCTGGAGATTGACGCCCTCCGCTTCTATGAGCTCACCAAGGAAACCGGGGAGCGGGAGGCCGCCGGTTATCTGGAGCCCTTGCTGGAAGGCCTTGATGCCGGGGTGATTTCAGAAGCCGGTTGCCCGGGGGTGGCCGACCCCGGAGCCCTGATGGTCCGCCTGGCCCACCAGCACGGGATCCCCGTAGTTCCCCTTGTAGGACCCTCCTCCATCCTGCTGGCCCTGATGGCTTCCGGATTCAGCGGGCAGCATTTCACCTTCCATGGATACCTCCCCGTGAAATCCGCCGAAAGAATCCGCAAACTCCTGCAACTCGAACGCACCGCAGCCACCACCGGAGAAACCCAGATCTTCATGGAAACCCCCTACCGGAACAACGCCCTGGTGGCCGACATGCTCAAATACGGCCAACCCGGCACCCCCCTCTGCATCGCCGCCAACATCACGACCGACCAGGAGATGATCCATACCCAATCCATTGCCGCCTGGCGGAAAAATCCCCCCGACCTGAACAAGCAACCCGCCATTTTTCTCCTGGGCTGTAGTTAATCAGGGATTATGGGCATGTCCAGAACATGTTGTATAAAACATGGCGCGATTGGGGATATGCCACATATTCCGGTAAATTTACTCCCTTAAACCGGGAGGTTCCGTACTTCCGGAGTAATAAATTATTAAAACCGGACTTTCACGGACTTTGCCAAATGATATCACATGGATTTCAAAGCGTGAACCATTACAATGCACTAATAATAGACACATGAACAGAACGATTATCGGTATCATTCTCTTTGTGGTGGCTGTGCTGGCCTTTATCAGGTGGTTCAGCATCGAGGATGAATACTACAATCTGAAGCTGGAGAAGCTGAAGCAGGAGTATTCGGTGACCCCTGTGCCTTCGGTGGACCACAGCAAGCTGCCGGCACTGCAGAAGGTATTTGCCACGCCGCAGGAGGTGACAGAAGCCTGTAACAGTTGTCATACCGAGCGCCACAAGGAGGTGATGAATTCGGCCCACTGGAACTGGGAGCGGGTGACCTATGTGGAGGGCAGGGGGGTGGCTTCAGCCGGAAAGAAGAACGTGCTGAACAACTTCTGTCTGGGTGCACAGTCGAATGAGCTGGCCTGTGCGGCCTGCCACATCGGCTTCGGCATGAGCGACGACCATTTTGATTTCAACAATGCCCGGAATGTGGACTGTATGGTGTGCCACGACAACAGCGAGGAGTACCTCAAGGGGGCGTCGATGGCCGGCTATCCCGACCGGAACGTCAACCTGACGAAGGTGGCCCAGAGTGTGGGCCATCCCAACCGGATCAACTGCGGCAGCTGCCACTTTTACAGCGGCGGGGGCAACAACGTCAAGCACGGCGACCTGGAGATGGCCCAGCTTTCCTGCGACAGGAACCTCGACGTGCACATGGCCTCCAACGGGATGAATATGAGCTGCGTGGCCTGCCATACCGCCGAAAACCACCAGATAAAGGGGAAGCTCTACTCGGTCTCCTCGGTAAACTACAACCGGGCGACCTGCGAAGATTGCCACACTACCACGCCTCATTTTGATGATCTTCTTAACCGGCATAACGCCAAGGTGGCGTGCCAGACCTGTCACATTCCGGTATATGCCAAGGAGAACCCCACCAAGATGACATGGAAATGGTCTGATGCGGGCAAACTCCGCGACGGGGAACCCTACCGGGAATTCAACGGCGACAGTACCGTCGAATACCTCTCCATCAAGGGGACCTTTCACTGGGCGAAAAACGTGCAGCCCGACTATGTCTGGTTCAACGGGACCGCCGACCACTACCTCCTGGGCGATACCATCAGGGAAGTTCCTGTAAAAATGAACACCCTTTTCGGTTCGCACGGCGACAAAAATTCAAAAATCGTGCCCGTGAAGATTCACACGGGCGACCAGATCTACGACAAGGTGTACAAGACGCTGATCCAGCCCAAACTCTTCGCCATGGAAAAAGGGGACAGCGCCTACTGGAAGGATTTTGACTGGGCGACCGCCTCCGAAGCGGGGATGCGTCGTGTGGGACTTCCCTTCAGCGGAGAATACGATTTCGTGGAGACCGTCATGACCTGGCCCATCAACCACATGGTGGCCCCCAAGGAGCAGTCGGTGGGATGCGCAGAATGTCATACCCGTCACGATGGAAGGTTGGAAAAACTCGATGGGTTCTATCTTCCCGGACGGGATTACAACAGAACCCTCGACGCTTCGGGGAGCTTTCTCTTCTTTGCGGCCCTGGCAGGCGTCATCCTGCACGCCATCCTGCGCTACCGGGCCGACCGGAAAAGGAAACGGGAACTTCTGGGCATTGGCAGTGAATCGGTTAAAAGGGAGGAATTATGAAGAAAGTATATGTTTATAAGGGATTTGAGCGATTCTGGCACTGGTCACAGGCCGGACTGATCCTTTTTCTGGCCTTTACGGGTTTTGAAGTACACGGATCCATCCATGTGCTGGGATTCGAACATGCAGCCTTGTTTCACCGTGTGGCCTCCTGGATGCTCATTGGACTCATCATCTTCGCCATTTTCTGGCATGTGGTGACCGGCGAATGGAGACAGTACATCCCGACCACCCAAAAGCTGGCCGAGCAGATCCGGTTTTATGCCGTGGGCATGTTCCGGGGGGAACCACATCCCACCAAAAAAACAGGGCTTCAGAAACTGAATCCCCTGCAGCGCCTCACTTACCTGGGCTTTAAGCTGGTTCTCATTCCGGTAACCGTCATATCAGGCATCATCTACATGTTCCACAAGTCGATCGACAAGAACGACCTGGTGGTGATCAGTGATATTCCCCTGGAATCGGTGGCTTTCTGGCATACCCTGGGAGCCTTTCTGCTCATGGTCTTCCTGGTGGTGCATGTTTATATGACCACCACGGGCCGCACGATCACCTCTAATATTGAAGCGATGGTGACCGGTTATGAATGTGAAGAGGAGGAGGAAGCCGCAGAGGAACCGGTCGGGGGCGTCGCCGGGGCACCTGCTGCGGAAGTTGCAGAAGCTGCAGAAAAAAAGGCCGGTGAAGAGACCGGGGAGAAAGCGTAAATGAAAGGAAGAAAAACCATATTTAAAGAAAGGATATGCAACCAAAACCATATATGAATCCTTACCTGGCAGGTGTCTTGCTGGGTTTGGTATTGCTGGCCACGATCTACATCACGGGGCGTGGACTGGGATCCAGCGGGGCGTTCAAGAACACGATCATTGCGACGGTCGAGGCTGTGGCCCCATCCCATGTGGACAATACCCCCTTCTACCGTGACTTCATGGAGGCCAATCCCGGCGGGCCATGGAAGAACTTCCTGGTTTTCCAGGTGGCTGGGGTGATCATCGGGGCTTTTTTCTCGGGGGTGATCAGCCGCCGTGCGGGATTGAAACTCGACAAGGGGCCCAGGGTGACCAACACCGTGCGGATCATCGCCGCGATCGTCGGGGGGGCGCTCTTTGGTTTCGGCTCGCAGATTGCCCGGGGATGCACCAGCGGGGCGGCCCTGAGCGGTATGGCCGTGCTCTCCCTGGGAGGGATCCTCACCATGGCGGCCATCTTCGGCGCCGGATATGCAGTGGCCTGGTTCTTCAGAAAACTTTGGATAAATTAATACGCCATGGGACCATTAGTACCTTATATCGTCAGTGAGGAGTTCGGGCTGGTCATCGCCCTGGCCATCGGCGTCGCCTTTGGGTTTGTCCTCGAACAGGGAGGATTTTCCTCCACCAAAAAACTGGTCGGCCTATTCTACGGCTATGACTTCACGGTGCTGCGGGTCTTTTTCACGGCCGGCATCACGGCCATGGCGGGGGTTCTCCTGCTGGGCCACTACGGCATCCTCGACACCAGCGTCATTTATGTCAATCCGGCCTTTATCTACGCGGCGCTGATCGGCGGGGCCATCATGGGTGTGGGCTTCATCATCGGTGGCTTCTGCCCGGGAACAGGCGTTTGTGCCGCCGCCATCGGCAAAATCGACGCCATGGCTTTCGTGGGAGGGATCTTCCTGGGGGTCTTCGCCTTCATGGAGTTCTTCCCGGGACTCGAGAAAATGTACACAGCCCACAACCTCGGCCAGATCAGGATCTCGGAGTGGTTGGGAATGAGCGATATCCTTTTCGGGATTCTCCTCTCGGTGGTGGCCGTGGGCGCCTTCATCGGCACCTGGATGATTGAGAACCGGGTCAACAAAAGGAAACCAGAACTGGCTCCCGGCATGAAAAACAAGTATGCCCTGGCTATGGCCGCCCTCTTTGTGGTGCTGGGGATCGTCGCTTTCCTGCCCGGAAAAGAGGATATCATCCATATGCAGATCGCTAAAGCCAAAAGGCAGCAAACCTGTGTTTTCAAGGAGATCCCCGCCGACCGGCTGGCCAATGACATCGTTAACAACTTCTACTCGCTCAACCTGATTGATGTCCGCACCCCCGAAGAATTCGAGGCGTGGCACCTGCCCATGGCCATCAACATCCCCTTTGACCAGATGCTGGAAAGACAGAACATTCCCATTTTCAACCAAAAGCTGCGCACGAATATTTTCTATGCCGACGGAGACACGCTGGTGCGTATGGCCTGCCTGAAAGCCAAGTATGCCGGAAACTCCGACAACATGATCCTCAGGGAGAGTGCCTCGGAGTTCAAAAAGCTCTTTTTCGAGGCGGAACCTCCCGCCGCCGGCGCCGCCAAGGCTGCGATCAATATCTGGAACTTCCGGACCGATGCCGCCCGCAAGATGCAGGAAATGGAAGCCGCCATGAAAAGCCGTTCCGCCCCTGCCAAGCGGGAAGTGGTCACCGTCAGGGGAGGCTGTTGATTTACCATAATATTAAATTTCTTCCTGAAGGCTCCGGCCTCATGTAAAAAATACCCCGATTGTTTTTTCTCTGGAAATATTGGGGTATTTTTACATACAGAAAAACCAACTTTTAAAACTTTTCGGCATGTATCGGAAACACCTTTTGGCAGGAAACCCCCTTCTGCTGGTTTTGTTATTGGCCCTTCTCCTGGCCGGCTGTCAATCCAAAAAAAGATCTGAAGAGGTTAAAAATTACGCTTACCAGGAGGAGAACGGCTCCGGGAGCACCTCTGGTGCGCCGGTGCGGATGGAATCCAAACCCTGGGTGGAGGAAGGAGTGGTCTGCTATGGTCTGGTGGTGGGGATCGATGATCATGGCCGGATTCAATACGGACTGCCCATCAAAGCACGGGTACTGGAGCTGCGCCCCGACAGCGCCAAAATGAAAGCCCTTGAAACGGTCAGTCTGGCCCAGGTCAAAGGTTGCAGCAAGATGGGCCTCACCAAGGGTGATACCTGGTGGGAAGTGGAAGGAGACCTCTTTAAAACCCGGGAGGAAGCCACCGCATGGCTGAAAGAACGGGGATGGCTGTTGGGCCAGGAAGAGGCGCCCAGACCGGTAACAAAGGATTAGAGTCGGGAATCGGGAATCGGGAATCTTAAGTCTTGAGTCTTAAGTCTTAAATCTTGAGTCATGAATGAGGAATCGGGAATCTTGAATCTTGAATCTTGAGTCTTGAGTCTGGAATGAGGAATCGGGAATCTGGAGTCTGGAATGAGGAATACGAAATCCGAAATGAGGAGTCTTGAGTGAGAAGAACCAACTGAATTAAATATGAAGAAGAGGAAAAAGAAAACCACTAATTGGCCGCGGCTGATTATTCAATGGGGCGTCATAGCGTTTATACTATATCTGGCTTTCCGCCACTATGTGCTCAAGAACCTGGTGGCCGATTTCGAAGCCTATTGTCCGTTCGGGGGGTTGCAGGCCCTGGGAAGTTACCTGTTGAGTCAGACGCTGGCCTGTACCATGACCACCTCGCAGATTGTGATGGGCATCTTGCTTCTTCTTGCGGTGCTGGTCTTCAGCAAGCTTTTCTGTTCGTTCATTTGTCCGCTCGGTACGGTAGGCGAATGGCTGGGCCGGATGGGGGAAAAGCTGAAAGTGCGGTTCACCATTACGGGGTGGGCTGACCTGGGACTCCGGCTGCTCAAATATGTATTGTTATTTATAACAGTTTACTACACGTTGCAGTCGAGTGAGCTCTTCTGTAAGAAATTCGATCCTTTTTATGCGGCGGCAAGCGGTTTTGACAGTGATGTAGAGCTCTGGTGGGGGATCGCGGCCATTGCCGTCATGATCCTGGGTTCTTTCTTCGTGCGTCTCTTCTGGTGCAAGTACCTCTGTCCGCTGGGCGCACTGAGCAACATCTTCAAGTTTGCCGCCTTTTTCGTGGTGATCATGGGGGTATACCTCATTGCTTTGGGATCGGGTGCGGAGATCAGCTATGTATGGCCGCTGGCCATCCTCTGTGCCGGGGGCTTCCTTATTGAGGTTTCCCGCATGAAGAGCTGGTTTGTGCCGGTGGTGAAGATCACCCGTGTGGCCGACACCTGCATCGATTGCGGCAAGTGCGCCAGGAAGTGCCCGCAGGGGATCGACGTTGACAAGGTCGACGTGGTCAGGCATGTCGACTGTAACCTCTGCGGCGACTGCGTGTTGGCCTGTCCGGTCAAAAACACCCTCCAGGTCAACCGCCGCAACAGCCTCAAGTGGATTTCCCCCATTGCCACGGTGGTTCTGGTGGCGGCAGGTCTCAGCCTGGGAACGGTATGGGAATTGCCCACCATCGAACAGAAGTGGGGTGATGAAGCCTCCCTGGAACAGGCCGAACTGTATGAACAGTCGGGACTTAAAAATATCAAGTGTTTCGGGAGTTCCTCGGCGTTTGCCAACCAGATGCGCAAGGTTGACGGTGTACTGGGGGTGGCCACCTTTGTCAAGGAGCACCGGGTGAAGATATGGTATGATCCGGCGAAACTGGATCCGGTGAAGATCCAGGAGGCCCTTTTCACCCCGGCCAGAGGCCCTGTCAGGCCGTTGCGGCGCGACATCGACAGTGTCACCATGGTGACCCTTCAACTCGACCAGTTCTTTGATCCGCTTGATTTCAGCTACCTCAGCCGGTTGCTGGCTCAGGAAACCCCCGCCGTAGGCCTCATGTCGGAGTTCGATTGTCCGCCCATCGTGAAAATCGCCTTTCCGGCCGATTCGGTGCCGGCAGAAGCGCAGCTTAAGGCCGTCCTGGAAAGCAAAAAGCTCACCTATGAGACCAACGGTACCAAAACCAGCGTGAAGCTCAAATACAAGGTAGCTTCGGCCATGACCTACGAAAAAATAGGCAGGGGCGACTACGTGAAAATGCTGTTCCAGGCCTTTGCACAGGATTTCAACGACCGGGAGTCCTTCAGTGACGAGGTACTGAGCGTCTATGAGATTGCCCTGGGGAAAAATGCGGGACTGCGTAACCGCTTCGCCTTCCTGGTCAGCCATCTGTCGAACGACGACGGCATTGTGGAATTCAGGACCCTTCTGGATTCGACCTACCGGGAGGTGGCCCATATCCTTTTTGTGGATACCCTGACCAGCGGAGAGAAAATTTTCAAAGCCCTGAATGCCGATTCCCTGACGGTCAATTACAGCAACGGAGAAGTGCGGATGGTTCCCAGCATGTTCAGCTTCACTGAAGAGGGACATGTAAAAAACAAGTAAGGTCCTGAGGGATGGGTTCGCCGGTGAGGAATTCAATCCCGGGCAGAAGTGATACCCCGACCGGACTGATACTCCGACCGGACTAATGCCCCGACCGGACTGATCCCCGACCGGACTGATACCCGGCCGGATTGATACTCCGACCGGACTGATACCCGGCGGACTGATACCCGGCCGGATTGATAGCCCGACCGGA
>JAAYDJ010000025.1 GCA_012729335.1 Bacteroidales bacterium
CCTCAGCCCTGACCTCAGGCTAACCTCAGCCTCTGCCTTAACCTCAGCCTCTGCCTTAACCTCAGCCTCAGCCCTGACCTCAGGCTAACTTCAGCCTCTGCCTTAACCTCAGGCCTACCTCAGCCTTAAGCCTAACCTCAGGCCTAACCTCAGCCTCAGCCTTAACTTCAGCCTCAGCCCTGCTGTTATCTGTACAGCAGGTACCGCTTTACCTTTTCCCGGAAGGCGGGGATCTCCTGCATCCAGAGGTTATGGATATCCGTGACGGCGAAGTTTTTCATAAAACTGTTCCGGATCACGTCGGAGCCGCACACTTTATCGAACATGCTGAGGCGGGAGGGATCGCACATCTCAAAGGGGTTTTTATCAGGCCATAGCCGGTGGCACTCCTGCATGACGTAAAACTGGATCAGCGAGAGGTTGGCTTTGGCATAATCTGTCAGGTGGACCTGGACGCCATGGAGGATGGTTCCCTTGCCTGTGCTGTAATAAGGAGTGAAGTGGATGGGCCGGAAGGAGACGCCGGGGAGGGCCAGGCCATTGAGCGTGGTGGACAGTTTTTCGGCTTCCACCCATTCAGCGGCAAAGAGCTGAAAGGGGAGGGTATACCCCACGCCGATGCTCATGGTGTAGAGTTCTCCCAGGATCCCAGATATGGGATAGAACATGGGGCTGTATGCATGGGGGATATGGGGCGAAGTCAGGACCCAGGGAAGGCCGGTCTGGTCAAAGGTCATCTTCCGTTTCCATCCCTTCATGGCAATGACTGCAAGGTCACATTTCACCCCGTTGGCCAGGAGCCCCTCGCTGTTCAGGTAGAGGGCCAGCTCTCCGACCGTCATTCCGTGTACATACGGAATGGGAAACTGGCTCACGAAGGAGAAGAATCCCGGACGGGTGAGCAAGCCCTCCATTTTAACTCCTCCCAGGGGATTGGGCCGGTCCAAAACCACAAAGCGGATGTTGTTTTCTGCCGCGGCCTCCATGGCCAGTCCCAGCGTGCTGATGTAGGTATAGGAGCGGGAGCCGATGTCCTGGATATCATATACCAGCACGTCAATCCCCTGCAACATCTCCGCCGTGGGTTTACGGGTTTTCCCGTAAATGCTGTACACCGGCAAACCGGTATGGGGGTCGGTGTAATTCTCCACGTAGTCACCGGCTCCGTAATCACCGCGAACCCCATGCTCGGGACCGAAAAGCGCCACCAGCTCAAAGGCCGTGGAGGAATGGAAGAGGTCGACCGTCGATCGCAACGCACGGTCTATTCCGGTAGGATTGGTGATGAGTCCCACTCTTTTCCCCTTCAAAAGGGCGAATCCCGATTCTTCCAGAATTTCAAGGCCGGTTCTGACTTTCCCGGCACCGTGAAGAAGCCCCGGCAAAAGGAGCATGACCGCCAGCACCGGCGTAATAAGCGCACGTGTTTTCATTTCAATATGGAATTTAGTGGTGCCACCTGACCGTAATGAAGATCAAATGGTTTAATTTTGGAATAAATCTATGAACTTTTTATGAATTTCACTCTGAAAATTATGAAGGGCGTCATGGTTCTTCTGGCTGTGTGGGGCCTTTCTGCATGTTCCGGAGGGATGGGGCGTGGCAGCAGGATTGCGGAGGTGGCCGGGGCGATTGATGAGGGGCGTTTTTCGGAGGCGGTCGCCATGACAGAAACCTGGCGTGCGGAGGTCGCCGGCGATTCCCTGCTGGTGGCGGCCCTGGATTCACTCGCAGACCTCACCCAGCGGTTACGGCTTGAGTTCTCTCTTTCTGAAGAACAGATCAGGGAACGTCTGGCAGGAAGTGTGGGCGTTTTCACGGAGGCGGAGTTTCACTCCTGGGAGGAAGGCGGGTGGCTGGAATGGCGGATGATCGACGGGGAGAAACGCTATTTCAACAGGGCGGCTTCCAACCTGAAGCGGCTCCTGGACCACCGCAGGGGGCGTGACCTCCCCGTGGAGGCGGCAGTTCCGGAACCCTTTGACACCTTCAGGATGCACCATGCGGCAAAAATCATTGAACTTCCTGACCTGTATGGCCAGCCGGTACTCCCGGTGACCCTGCGCGTGAAATACACCCTGACCGTAGAGGCCGATGCGGTTCCCCCCGGTGAGGTGATCCGCTGCTGGCTCCCCTGGCCCCGGGAAAACCACCTCCGGCAGCAGGAAATCAGACTCCTTGAGGCCTTTCCTGCCGGCTTTTTTGTGGCCCCCGACACCGTCGGGCAGAGAAGCCTTTATATGGAGCAGAAGGCGGAAGCCGGGCAACCGGTCCGCTTCGAAACCTCCTTTTCCTGGCGCTCCGCGGGGCACTATTTTGACCCTGCCGTGCTGACGCTGACGCCCTGGTGCGATCCCGCGGAAATGAGAGAGTACCTGGCCGAACAGCCGCCCCATATCCGCTTTACGCCCAGGATCAGAGAACTCTCCGATTCCATCGTGGGCCATGCCGCCACACCCATGGAAGCCGTCAGAAGGATCTTCTGTTGGATCGACAGCCAAATCCCCTGGGCAGGGGCCCTGGAATACGGGGTAATGCCCAATATTCCGGAGTATGTGCTCACCCGCCGTCACGGCGACTGCGGCATGAAAACCCTGCTGTTCATGACCCTGGCCCGGTACAACGGGGTGCCGGTAAAATGGCAGAGCGGCTGGATGATGCATCCCGGGGAGGTCAACCTCCACGACTGGTGCGAAGTGTGGTATGAAGGAGCCGGCTGGGTGCCCCTCGACATGTCGTTTGGTCGCCTCCCCTCCGACGACCCCCGCATCAGAGACTTCTACATGACCGGTATCGACCCCTGGCGGCTTATCGTCAACGACGCCGTGGGAGAAACCTTCGTCCCCGCTAAAAAATACCCCCGCAGCGAACCCGTCGATTTCCAGCGCGGAGAGGTGGAATGGCGCGGTGGTAACCTCTATTTCAACCGGTGGAGCTACCGGATGTCTGTGGAATACCTGTAACACCCTTGGAAAACCTGTAGGGTTGTCATACCAATTTGTGCTTAAAAACATCCCCGGCCTCTTGACGTACTGTCACATTGTTCTTAACTTTGAAAAACTGAAGTTATCATACAACATAACAGCCTATGAAACACCTGCTTTACGTTTTCATGAGTCTGTTCCTCCTCACTGAGGGCTGTGTGCCGGCCAGGATGAGCCGTATGCATGAGGCAGCCCTCAGGGTCTGCGGGGAGATGGTCCCCGACCAAAGGACCGACCGGTGCGTGGTGGAGGTTTCCCGGGCTACAGCAGGCAGGGGGCTGGTATTGCGGGGGGAGGTGCTCTCCCCGGAAACACGGGAAAAGGTTCTGTCGGCAGCACGGGCAATTAGCCCTGCATGCACTGACAGCCTGGTTTTGTTGCCCGCACCCGGGGTGGGGGAGAAGTGTTTCGGACTGGTGACCGTGAGTGTGGCCAACCTGCGGGCCAGGCCCGGACATGGCGCAGAAATGGTCTCACAGGCAGTGATGGGTACCCCCCTCCGGATTCTCAAAAAAGAGAGGGATTGGGTTTATATACAAACCCCCGACAGATACCTCTCGTGGACCAATGCCTCTTCGGTACAACCGGTCACTCCGGAAGAACTGGAAGGCTGGCGCAAGGCACCGCGGCTGATATTTACCGGGCAATACGGGGAGGTGTTTGCCGATACCCTGTCTCTCGAACGGATCAGTGACCTGGCCGCCGGCTGTCTGGTGGAGGGAGCACACGGACAAGGAGCCTGGAGCAGGGTGACCCTTCCGGGAGGCAGGCAGGGATGGGCCCGATCCGGCAAACTCCATGATTTCGCCGCCTGGAAGGAGGAGGTTTCCGCGACTCCGGCATCCCTTACGGCCACAGCCCGCACCTTTTCCGGCATTCCCTACCAGTGGGGGGGAACCTCCTCCAAGGCGCTCGACTGCAGTGGCTTCACAAAAACCGTGTGGTTTCTCAATGGGATCATCCTGGAAAGGGATGCTTCCCAGCAATTCAAATACGGGGAGGTGGTCGATGGCAGTGCCCATCAAGAGCACCTCCTTCCGGGTGATCTCCTCTTTTTCGGACGTAAGGATCCCCTGAGGATCATCCACGTGGGGATTTATCTGGGTCAAAGGGAGGTGATCCATGCTTCGGGACAGGTGGCCATCCAAAGCATGGACGAAACACAGCCCCATTTCAGTCAGTACCTTTCAGGAACCTATGTGGGTGCCCGGCGTGTGACGGGATTGACCTCCCGTTTCGGGTATACCCCTGTGAAGGAGCATCCCTGGTACTGACATGACCTGTGAGGTTCAGACCTGTATTATAAATATAACTTAACCTGAATAGATGAACCACAGTAATGCATTCTCAGGCAACCGGCGCCGGTTTATCACGACCGCGGGCCTGGCCGCCGGCACAGCCCTGATGGCCGGGGTAGTCCCGGGCTGTTACCCGGTTGCTGAAACTCCAAAAATCTGGAAAGATATGCCCCTGACCCTGCGATTCCGACCCTATGAGCTGCAACTGCGGCACGTTTTTACCCTGGCGGGAAGTTCCCGCACCACCACCCCCGACATACTCACCGAGATAGAGTGGAATGGTATTGTGGGCTACGGAGAAGCCAGCCTGCCCCCATATCTCGCTGAAAACCAGGCGTCGGTGAGCAGCTTCCTCTCCATGTTGGATCTGGGTCGCTTTCATAATCCCCTCCATATTGAAAATATCATGGACTATGTCGATGCCGCGGCCGGGGGGAATCATGCGGCCAAGGCGTCGGTGGACATCGCCCTGCACGATCTGGCGGGCAAGGTGCTGGGGCAGCCCTGGCACCGGATGTGGGGACTCAATCCTGCCGACACGCCCTCCACGAGTTTCACGATTGGCATCGACACCCCGGAGGTGGTCAGGGAGAAGACCGCGGAAGCGGCGGCCTATCATATCCTGAAGGTGAAGCTGGGCCGGGGTGACGACCGGGCGATGATTGGTGCGGTCAGGGCTGTCTCCTCGGTACCCCTGTGCGTGGATGTCAACCAGGGATGGACGAGCCGGGAAGAGGCCCTGGAGCTGTGCCACTGGCTGTCGGAACAGGGTGTGGTCTTCGTGGAGCAGCCCATGGAAAAATCCCGCAGGGATGACCTTGCCTGGCTCACCGCCCGCAGTCCGCTCCCCATCATTGCCGATGAGGCCGTCCAGACTTTTGACGATGTGCTGCCCTGCCATGGCGTCTATTCGGGGATCAACATCAAGCTGATGAAATGCGGGGGGTTGCGGGCGGCACGTAAAATGATCGCCCTGGCCCGGGACCTGCATATGAAGGTCATGATCGGCTGCATGACCGAGACCTCCTGCGCCGTGTCAGCCGCCAGCCAACTCTCCCCCCTGGTCGATTGGGCCGACCTCGACGGAAACCTTTTGATATCCAATGATATATTCGACGGAATGACGGTCCTCGATGGAAAAGTAACCCTTCCCGACCGCCCGGGAATAGGGGTAACTCCCCTGTAAAGCAACGAAACAAATCAGCCACCTAAAACCTGTGAGACATGGAAAATGAAAGACAAAGAAAGGGAGGGTGCCGCCGGGTGCTTTCCCGCTTGTTCCTGAGATGGGTGTGTCTCCTTCTGCTGTTGGTTCCGGCATGGAAGTCGCAGGCCGGAAATCCGCTTGTTCCGGAAGACCCCGGGGCCGCCAGACGCGGAGAAACTATGCAGCAGCAAAGGATCACCCTCACCGGAACGGTCAGGGATGTGGCCGGGGAGCCGCTTCCCGGAGTCAATGTCGTGGAAAAGGGTACGGTAAACGGTACAATTACGGCCGTTGACGGCCGCTATTCCCTGGCGGTACCATCCGGAGCGACCCTGGTCTTCTCTTTTGTGGGTTTTAAGAACGTAGAGATTCCCGTCAGGAGTGAAGGCCGCATTGATGTGGTGCTGGAGGAAGAAACCAGGGGTATTGACGAGGTGGTGGTGACCGCCATGGGGATCCGTTCTGAAAAGCGCCGCCTCAACTTTGCGGTACAGTCGGTCAATTCTGAAGATCTCAGTACGGGAAGACAGACCAATTTTGTGGATGCCCTGCAGGGGCGGATTGCGGGCGTGGAGGTCTCCGGAACCGGGGGTTCCCCGTCGGCCTCCTCCCAGATCCTGATCAGGGGGATTTCCTCGATCAACCCGGCGCAGAACAACGAACCCATCTTCATCCTGAACGGGATGCACATTTCGGGTGGGGCGACCAAGGCCGCGGAGATCAACCCCAATGACATCGAGAACGTCACGGTACTGAAGGGAGCGGCGGCGGCAGCCCTTTACGGGCAGGAAGCCTCCAACGGGGCGATCATCATCACCACCAAATCGGGCCGGAAAGGTGAGATCAGGGTCGAAGCCAGCGGTTCGCTGCAGGTCGACCAGGCCACACGGGTGCCGGAGATCCAGAAGATGTATCTCCGCGGCTCTTACGGAGTCTACCGCGAGCAGTCGATGGGAGGCTGGGGGCCCCTGGCTCCGGAAGGAACTACCCTTTATGACAATCCCGGGAACTACCTGAAAACCGGCCTTTACCAGAAATATGACCTTTCGGTATCGGGGGGCTCTGAGAAGTTCACCTCTTACACTTCCGGGAATTATGTCCGCCACGAAGGGGTCATCCCCGAGGATTACCTTCAACGCTGGGGGATCCTTTTCAAATCAAAATACGAGGTGTCACCCCGCTTGTCGGTGGATCTGATGGCCAACCTGGTGACACGGGATTCACGCGGGGGCGCGGGCATGAGCTCGGCTTACCAGTGGCCCATCGATGACGACATCACCCGCTACAGGAATCCTGACGGGACCATCCGCTGGCTTTACGTCGACACCAACAACCGCTACAATTCGCCGGCGAGTCCCCTCTGGTCGCGCTATATGGATGAAGCCCGGTACGACTCCCACCGCACGCTCCTGCAGGGATCGGTGACCTGGAACGTGGTCAGCACCCTCCATGTGACGGGGAGGGTCAGCTACGACCTCACCAATTCGGAGAGCAAGAGTATGGTCACCCCCCGGTGGAGCCTCGAACCAGGGAAAACCCCCACTTCCGAGGACCTGGACTACCTGGGCTCCTTTTTCTATTCCGATGGCCGCAGTACGGTGGTGAACGGCGGAATCCTGGCTACCTGGTCCCGGAAGCTGGCCGATCACTGGAATATGGAACTGCTGGCAGGCTGGGATGTGAAACGCTCCGCAGGCCGGTCGGCCGGATTGGGCGGAAGGCAGTTCATTGTCCCCGAGTTTTACAGCGTGGGTAACCTCTCCGACTTCCGGAAGGAGGACATTACCCTGAACCGGACGCAGAAAAACGTCTATGGTTATTATGGGGAAGTAAAGCTCGATTACAGGGGAATTGCCCAGTTGGGGATTACCGGCCGCAACGACCACTCCTCCACGCTTCCCGAGGAGAACCGCTCCTATTTCTATCCCTCCTTCAGCGGGGGGGCCATCCTGACCGAAATCTTCGATCTTCCGGAAACGGCGGTTTCCTTTGCCAAGATCAGGGCCAACTGGGCCAGGGTGGGTAAGGATGCCCCCTTATACCGGCTGAACAACTGGTACAAGGCGATGCCTCATCCCGACGGGGGATATGGGGTGGATCCCACCCGCAGCAGCAATCCCCATCTGAAACCCGAAATGACCACTTCATGGGAGGTGGGAGCCGATATGCGCCTTTTCGGGGAACGCACCCGCCTTGACGTGGCCCTTTTCTCCACATCGGTCACCAATCAGATTGTGGAGGTCAGGGTTTCCCCCGCCTCCGGCAATATCCTGCAGACCCGCAACGAAGGCGATATTAAGAACCAGGGCTTTGAGATCTCCTGGGACCAGGCCTTGGTGAGGGGCCACGACTTCGGGTGGAACATGATCACCAATTTTGGCAGAAGCCGGGGCAGGGTGGTGGCGCTTCCTGACCAGCTGGTCGAAGTGTACCACTATGCCGGCCAGGTGGGCGATATCAGACCCACCGCCTACCTCCACGGGTCGACGATGGCCCTCTCGGGAAAGGATTACCTCCGCAATGAGGAGGGAAAGATCATCGTCGACGAACTGGGGCGACCCAAAATCAATGCCTCCAGCTCCCTGCTGATCGGTAACCGGGAGCCTGAATTTACAGTCGGCTGGCTCAACCGCTGGAGTTACAGGACATGGTCACTTTCGGTGATGTCACAGTTCCGGTACGGAGGCGATGTGGTGAACGGTACCCTGAGGAGCCTGATGTCGGGTGGCCAGGCCAAAATGCTGGAAGATTACCGCAACCGGCTGATTCTCATCGAAGGAGTGGTGGAACAGGCCGACGGCACTTTTACACCAAACACCATGCCGGTGGTCTTTGACCAGGCTTTCTACAACAACTACTATGCGCCCGTGGGGTCCAACTTCGTGGAGGAAGGTTCCCTGGCCCGGATCAGCTACGCCACCCTGGCCTGGGATGCCGGCCGGCTGGCGGCCAAGGCCGGACTGAAAGGGCTGCAATTCTCTCTTACCGGGAGAAACCTTCTCCTGCTGACCACCTATTCGGGTTCCGACCCGGTGGTCAACTACACCGGAACGGCAGGCGGCACGGGTACCTTCGGCATCGATTACCTGGGGATTCCCAATACCCGCAGCTATACCCTGAATGTGAGTGCAACCTTTTAAACCTGAAAGATCATGAAGCTGAAAAGATATTTCCTGCTGATGCTGGCATTTCTGATGCTCCTCCCGGGTTGCGACGAATTTTTGGGCGATAACCGGGATCCCGACGGTGTGGACAAGGTTCCCGTCGACGAGATCATGCCGGTGGTTCTCTTTTATTCCGCTTTGGAAAATTACGACCATGCCGAGTATGGGGCCTATCTCTCCCAGTGCCTGACCACGGCCGGGCGGAGCCAGACCGGTTCCCATGCCTACCGCAGCGGATGGGAATTTCTGGGCATGAACCGCCATCCCCAGTGGAGAAGACATTTCTACGACGTGGGCACCAATGCCAAGGAACTGCTCCGTTTTGCCGGGGAGGAGAACGCTGTGAATTACATTGCCCTCACCCGGCTGCTGAGACTCCTCTCGGTGCAGCAAACCACCGATATCTTCGGGGATATGCCTCTGACCGACGCCTACAACTCCTCTTCTCCGAAGTATGATACCCAGGAGAGCATCTACCAGTGGATGAAGACGGAGTCTGACGAGCTGGTCGGGCTTTTTGATTCACCGGAGGTGACTCAGGCTTCCAACCGTCCTATGGGAAGGGATGTGGACCGCGTCTTCGGCGGGGACATGGCCAAATGGAAGCAGGTGCTCCTGGCAGTCAGGACCAGAATTCTGTTGAGGGATCTTCCCAACCTCAATCCCGGCAGTGCAGGGAGTGTTCTGGCTGCAGCGGAGGCCGCCCTGACCGGGTGGAACGACCCGCGCTATAAGTTTGACGGGGGCTCCAGCGTCGAAAAGAACTGCATGTGGGGCCGCAACAATAAGCCTGTCAACTCGTGGGAAAGCCGCTCCAATGACCTGCTGGGCGCCATTCCCACCCGCTACTTCGTGGAAGAGATGATGGGCTATGACCCCCTCACCGGGGAGGCCGCAGATCCGCGGCTGGAGGTGATCATGAAAAAGAGGGCCGACGACAAGGGAATAGTGGCTTACCGTTATCTGGAGAGCAACTCCGGGATGCCTTCGACCTATAAGATCGAGTGGTATCCCGACCTTTATGAAAGTGTGCTTACCACCGATACTTCGGCCATTACCCTGATTACCCGCGAAGAACTTCATTTCATTGCCGCCGAAGCGGCCCAGTGGGCAGGGAACAAGTCCAAAGCCGCAGAGCACCTCCGGCAGGGCATTGAGGCCCACATGGTGCGACTGCAGGTTCCCCGGGAGAAAATCGATGCTTACCTGGGCAATCCCGACCTGGTCCCTGGTTCTTCGAACATCACCCTCAGCCATGTGATGCGTGAAAAGTACAAAGCCATGTACCTGCAACCGGAACAATGGAACGACCTGCGCAGATACGGCTACAGCAACGACCTGAACAACCGCAGATTCGACAACGTGGTCATCTACCCCGGTCTGCGAAGACCCCATAACCTCTATTCTGCCTACTGGTCAGAAGAAAACCAGTGGATCCAGCGGATCAACTACGACCCGGAGACTGAGGAAAAATACAACCGTGAGGAACTCATCCGGCTCGATGCCTTCCGGAATCCCGAATGGCTCAAGAAACCGATGATCTGGGCGCCCCAAAACTAAAGTGAAAGGAGGAGAGTATGAATGCAAAAGATAACATAAACAGAGGCTCTGGAAGTCCGGAGGCCCGTTTCCTGAAGGGATTGGTCTGGGTGGCGGTGGCGGGACTGCTTGCCGCCTGCGAAATCAATGATCCCGTAGGAGAGATTTCCCGACCGGGTTTTATGGCGGCCGGGGTCTATTGGGATGTGCCCGTGACCAACGTCACCGCAGGCAACGAGGTGGCCTTCCAGGCCCAATACTGGTCGGTCGATAAGCGTTATACTTCCCTGGGGGTGTGGTATGATGTGGTGCGCAAAATGAAGTATTCCCTGATATTCCCCCCCACGGGATTCACCTTTTTACTTGATTCCACGGAGCTGGTGCGTGAATCCCAGGAGATCAGGCCCTTTGTCCATGATGAAAACGGCTATTCCGGAGAGAAAAAGGCGTTTGTGATCGACGGCACCTTCCCGGTGAGTTATACCCTGGCAGCCCTCGAGTATAAAAATCCCCTGACCTGGGAACAGACCAGAATCGACCAGCTTATTCCGGAGGGGGTAAGAAAGCGCTTTATAAACGGTTTTTTTGCGCAACTGGGATACCAGGATTTCAAAACGCTGCTGGTGACCCAGAACGGTGTGGTGCCTGCCGATACCCTGGAGACCTGGTTTGATACGGTGACGACCGATGGAACAGTGAGCCGGCCTGTCAAGCCGGAGGCATTGCCCCTGCTCAGACAGAAAGTGGACCAGCTCCCCTTCAGCGCACTGGTCTACAACAAAAACAGACAGTTCTACGCCGTGGAATTCTCCAGAAACTATGAGCTGAACGCCCGCTTCCGCGTAGTCAACGGCCAACAGGTCGCCAATTTCTCGGATGTGAAGAGAATCACCGTGTTTTAGTTCACTTTTAAACGACCGATCATGGAAAAGATAAGAAAATCAGTGCTTACGGGGATGATGATCCTGGGGGCAGTCCTTTGGGGTTGCCGGCAGGAGATCACGCCGGAAGACTTTTCTCCGCGGGCCGTGGATTTCAGTTATGCGGCCAAAAGCCTCCATTACGTGGTGGGTGAAGAGATCAGGTTTGTGAATTTATCGGTGACCGGAAACTCCTGGCAGTGGGATTTCGGGGATGGCAGCTCATCCTCCGAGAAGAATCCGGTACACAAGTATACAGAACCCGGGACCTATACGGTTACCCTGAAGGCCGACGGTGCAGGGGAGGTTAAAAAGAAACTGATGATCAGTGACATTGTGCCGGTAGTCAGGTTCACCTCCTCCGACCCGGTGATCGTGTACAACCAGACCCAGGTCTCTTTCAGCGTGATGCTGGAGAATCCCGAGAACAAGGAGGTAACCCTGGCCTGGCAGTTTCCGGAGGGGACGCGTGGTCCGGGTGTGGACGATGAAGGCCGGAGCGCCCTGGCTGATCCGGCGGTGGTGTTCGGCTCCATCGGAAGCCAGATGGTGACCCTGACCGTCCATATCGGCGGCAAGGAACTCACGCCTGTCATGGTGAACGTCAGGGTAAACTATAACCTCCCGGCGCGTACCCTGTATTATGCCGTGAAGAAAGGAAACATCATGGCCAAAAAGCTGATTCCCGGACTGGATCCGGGCGTCAATAAACCTTTTGACATGGGCCACCGCTCGGGCAAGCACCCCATTACCATGCAATTCAGCGGGGATTGGCTTTATGTCTTTGATGCCGGGACCAGCTTTACCTACGTGGCAGATCCGTTATACCTTACCGCAGGCGATGGAGAAATTTTTGTGGTATCCCATGACGGCTCCCGCAGGGAAAGCGTCGTCGAGAATTTCGGGGGCGACACCTTTCTCGACTTCTACTATGGTTTTGTGGATGAACAGGAAAAAATGATCTATTGGGCCGACCGCCGTGAAGGCATCTTCAAGACCCCTCTCACCACCCGCAACAAAAAATTCAGTCTGACCGAATTCCCTTACTGGATAAGGAACAACTGGCTCGGTTACTATGGGGAAGGCATCAGCTGGGGGAATATCAATGGCACCATCACCAGGTACAACGGACAGTATTGGTGGGCGAAGCACACGACCGGGTCGGGAATTTTCAGGTTTGTGGAGAGCGATAACCTTGGGCGTGCGAAGGTCGATGGAGATCCGGCCCCGGCAGCGGGGGCCATCCACCAGAGTTTTGGTGTCCGCGCCTTTGTGATCGACGATCTCCATAAGAAGCTTTACCTTTCCGACAGCCGGTACAAGATGATTATTAGCAGCAATCTCGATGGAACGGGAATCAAGGTTATCGACCGGAGTCCCTTTGATGGGGAAGGCGGCGATTCCGAAGGACTTTTTGTGACGGGCATGGCCCTGGATGAGGAATACCTCTACTGGGCTTACCGGGGGCCACAGGTGCCTGCGGGCATCGACCCTGAGGAGTATTATGCCGCCAATCCCCTCCATCGCTCAGGTATCAAGCGGATCAGACTGGCCGATGAGAGTCCCCAGGTGGAGTATTTCATCTCCGGTGTGGAAGCCTATGGTCTGGCCATCGATCAGACCCCACGGTGATTGTTTTTATTCTTCAGCCGCAAAGAAAGGCTTTGTACATGCATCATGGTTGGTGCGTATTTGAAGTATGGATAATGGTGACTCATTATAAGCATGGAAATGCATAGGGTAAAAAGGGTGGTGCTGGCGATTTTTCTGGCGGCAGGCTGGGCTGGTGCCGTGGAGGCGCAGGACAGCCTGTTGGTTCAGGGGATGAAGTACAGGGTGGATACCCTGATCCATACCCATGATGTGGGCCATGGAACCCTGCACACCTATTACCGTCTTCCTGACCTGCCTCTTCTGGTGAATACCCTGGTGGTGGATGCCCGTCATCCGCAGGTCAGATTGGAGACCTGCCTGGGCAGGGATTCCCTGGTGGGATTGGAGCGGCCTTCTGCCATGGCTGCACGCCGGTCCTACCCGGGGCACCAGGTGTTTGCCGCGGTGAACGGCGACTTTTACAACACGGTCTCTCCGAACCAGGGGGTTCCCGTCAACGGTCAGATCATCAACGGAGAGCTGGCCAGGGTTCCCCACGCCAGCCGTCCCCTGCTGGCCTTCGACGACCATCTGGTTCCCTTCATTGATGTCATGACCTTCAGCGGGAGCGTAACCGGCAGGGGCGAGACGATTGCTCTGGCTGGGGTGAATGAGACCCGCGATACCGATGAGCTGATCCTTTTCAACGGCTGGTTTGGCCGGACGACCCGCACCAATCAATGGGGAACGGAAGTGACCTGTACCCTGGCAGAGGGGGAAAGGCCTCTGATCAACCGTCTTATGCGGCTAAAGGTGGAGGCGAAGTATGCAGGCACCGGATCGGCGGTGATCGCACCCGGAAGGATGGTTTTGTCGGGGCACGGGGTGGCCGCTGCCTTTCTGAACCGGCTGACGCCTGGAGATACCCTCACCGCTGAGGTGCGGATCGCCCTGAAGAACGAACCTTCCCTGTTTCCGGCGCTGACCGGGATGGTGGGGGGCGACCGTCAGATTCTCAGGGACGGGGTGGTCCAGGAGAACAACTGGGTGGAGCTGCATCCCCGGACGGCAGCAGGCTATAGTGCCGACGGTGCCAGGATCATCCTGGCGGTCGTGGACGGGCGTACCGATCAGTCGAAGGGCGTAAGCACCAAGCAGCTGGCCGACATCATGAAGGCCTCGGGGGCGGCTCATGCCCTGAACCTCGACGGCGGGGGTTCTTCGGTGATGGTGGTCAGGGGTGCCATAAAAAACAGTCCTTCCGATGGGGCAGAACGCGCAGTGGGCAACGCCCTGCTGGTCATTTCCGCGGCCGGGCCCGGTCAGGGAAGCCATATGCAGCTCAATGCCCGCCATATCACCATACCCTTTGGCCGAAAATTCCACGTCAGGGGCAGCATCTTTGATGACGAAGGCGGGATGGTCTCCTACCTGAACGCTGAAAACATGACGTATGCTGTCACGGGGAATATCGGCCATATCGACGGGGAAGGATGGTTCACGGCCTCCGGCAGCGGGGGCAGCGGCATCATCACGGGCACCTGGCAGGGAATCAACGACACCATGACGGTCCTTGTCAAAGCGGCTGAAAAAATTGGTTTTGGGACCCGGAAGCTGCTCATTGACGACCGCCGGGATTATGTTTTTAAGGTGTATGGCACCGGATCCGACGGTGTTCCCTATCTGATTGATAACGAGATTCTGCGTTTCGTGTCGCTTGACGGGTCGGTGGGCAGGGTGGATGCCACGGGGCGTTTCCGGGGGTTGAAGGAGGGGCGTGTCGGGGTGGTTGTGCGTGCCGGCGACAGCCTCCATGCCGATACCTGTATGGTGGACATGGAAGTGGGCCGGGGAAGGATGCTCATCGACGATTTCTCCGATCCTGCCACCTGGAGCCCCTCCCTGAGCTACATCGACCAGGTTGCCCTGAAACGGGAGAAACATCCCCTGACGCAGGAAGAGATGCTGCGTGTCGACTATGCATTTGTCTATTCCAACCGCACCGCTTCCATCACCCTCACAAAGGAGATTCCCCTCTATGGAATGCCCGATTCCCTGATGCTGGAAGCTGCCGGTACCGGTTATCAGAATGCCTATTACTATATTGTCGACCATACGGCGGGATTGTGCCAGGTGCCCTCCTTCACCAGTGACGTTGTGGCAGCCAGGCCGGCCGCTCTCCGTACGGCCGAAATCAGACAGGAGGATTATCCCCTGATGCTGAAGACGATCAGACTCATCGTGGAGCGGGATCCCTCCTATGTCCAGGGAACCCGGTACACCGGGACCTTCTGGCTGAAGGGGCTTTATGCGGTATACCCCACTCCCCTCAGCAGGCTGGTAAGGCCCGCCCTTCTGCCCCAGGAGTGGGTTTTCCCCAATCCCGCAAGGGAAGGATTTTACCTGCAGGGCGGTCATTTTTCCGGGAAAACCAGGGTGAGCCTTTATACCCTCCGCGGTGAGAAGATCAGGGAATGGGAGGTGGTTCTGGCCCCCGGGGTTTCTTCCGGCTTCCTTCCTTTGGGAAACCTGCCCGCCGGATCCTACATCTGGGTGGCCAACGGTACTTCCGCACCCATCCAGGGGAAACTGATTGTCTTACCCTAAATACCGAAGAGGATGATTAATGGATTGAAAGAGATGCCGGATTACTGTCGCGGGAGATTCCCGGGGATAAGCGTTCTTGCCCTGCTGTTTTTCCTTCTCCTGGGAGTTGCGCCGGAGGCGGTGGCCCAGGATCCCCCAAAGCGGGAACTGCGGGCTGCATGGCTGACGACGGTGTGGGGACTTGACTGGCCGGGGGTGAAAATTCCGGCGGGTGGCAACCCCTCTACGGTGGAACTCCAGAAGCAGCAGCTGGTGCGGATTCTCGACTCCATGAAGATCACCGGCATGAATGCCCTCTTTTTCCAGGTGCGGCCCGAATGTGACGCCTTTTATCCCTCCAGTTATGAACCCTGGTCGGCCCATCTGTCGGCTGCCCGCGGGGTGGATCCCGGCTGGGATCCCCTGGCTTTTGCCGTGGCCGAATCCCACAAACGGGGAATGGAACTCCATGCATGGCTCAACCCTTACCGCTTTGAGTCGGTGGCCGGAAAATATGCCGGCCAGCCCGGGGATTACCGCCAGAGCCACCCCGAGTGGGTCCTGACCTATACCGGGGGAGGCTCTATCCTGGACCCCGGGAACCCCGGGGTCAGAACCCTGATTGCCGGCATTGTCAGGGAAATCATCACCAATTATGATGTGGACGGGATCGTCTTTGACGACTATTTTTATGCCTATGAGGGCACCTCTTCCACCCTTGACCAGTACGCGCAGGAGCGGTGGCGCCCGGCGGGAATGGATCTTGGCGACTGGCGGCGCGACAATGTGAACAGGATGGTGGCCGGGGTCTTCCAGGCCATAAAGGAGGTGAAACCCTGGGTGACCTTCGGGGTCTCTCCTTTTGGCATCTGGACCACCGACTCCCAGGTGGCGGCCTCACGCGGACTTGAGCTCCCCCGGGGAATCACGGGCATGGATGCTTATAAGTCGATTTACTGTGACCCCGTAGCCTGGCTCGCCGAAGGCACTGTCGATTATATCTCCCCCCAGATTTACTGGCCCACCACCAGCACCAACCAGGATTTTGACATTCTCTCACCCTGGTGGTCGGGAGTCGTCAACCGTTTTGGCAGGCACCTCTATGTGAGCCACAGCCTGTCGGGACTAGATCCGTCGGATTATCCGCCGCCAGCCGCCCTGAAGGCGGCCTTCCTGAATGGAAATACCACCGGAAGAGGGGGACTCTCCATGATGGAATACTACTCTCTGGTCAGCCGTGAAGCGGAGGTGGCAGGCTATGATCCTTCGGAATTCGGATTACAGGTGGCCCGTAACCGGCTCTCCGACCTGAACGGTGCTCCGGGAAGTGTTTTTTTCCGCTCGACGATGTTCTTCACCAAGGGCATCATGAACTATTTCAGAACCCATGAGTACCGGTGGGCGGCCCTTCCTCCGGTGAAGAGCTGGAACAGCCTCACACCGCTTCCCCTGCCGCAGGGCATCAGACTGGAGGGGAACCGCCTGGTTTGGGATCCTGCCGGGGAAAACCTGCGTTACGCCGTGTATGCGGTGCCCACAGAGGTGGCGGGCCAGGCGGGTAATTTCTCTACGGGCCGCTACCTGGTGGGAATCAGCTACACCCCCTCCATTGACCTCGCGGATTACCCCAAACTACTTTCCGGGCACCAGTACGCGGTGTCGGCTCTTGACCGGAACGGCAACGCGTCTCCTGTGGGCCTCACGGGTGCCTCCCAGGGAGAGAACCAGCCCGTGGAGTTGATATCCCCCGCAGAAGGAGCCCGGGTCTATACAAATGCCACCTTTTCCTGGAGCAGCATCCCCGATGCGGAGCTGTACATTCTGGAAGTGGCGGCTGACCCCCAATTCAGTGAGGTCCGCTACCGCAGGGAGATTTCCGCGGTGGGTTTTCCCCTTTCGCTCATGGGACTCAGAGAGGATACCCTCTATTACTGGCGGGTGCATACCCGTATGGCGGGAACCCCCGATACCGTCACTCCCGGCCGCTTTTTCCGTCTGGTTTCCCTGCCCCGGCCAGTCGTTCTCTATCCCCAGAATGAGGCTACGGGTGTGGAGGTGCGCCCTGTGGTCGCCTGGAAACCCATGGAGGAGGGGTATACCTTCAGAATCCAGATTTCGGGGAGTCCTGGTTTTACGACCCTGGTTTATGAAAAGAAAGATTTATCGGGCACCTCTTTCCCTTTGCCGGCGGGTGCCCTTAGTTCCTACGGCGTCTATTACCTGCGGATGCAGGGAGTACGGGGGGATACAGCCACCCTGTGGTCTGAAACGGTGAAGTTTTCCACGTTGCGGATTCCACCTCAGGTGCCACGGATACTTTCTCCCGGAAACGGTACTACGGTTATCGGCCCGGGGGTGACCCTTACCACCGGATGGGACGAACGCGCCGGAGGCTTCACTTTCCAATGGTCCTCTTCTTCCTCTTTCCCGTGGAACAACGTGAAACAGCAAACCGTTTCGGCTCCCGATACGGTGCTCACCCTGCCCGGGCTGGGGGAAGGGACATGGTATGCAAGGGTGAGGGCCACCTATTCCAGCGGGTTGTATACCGACTGGTCACCGGCGATCTCTTTTACCTTTGTTTATACCGCTTCCGCAGGTTGGAGCGGAACCCCACTCTCACTGCGTGTTTCCACGCCGGCGGCGGGAGTTCCGGCGGTCATCCGCTTTGCCTTGCCCGCCAGAAGCAGGATTCACCTCCGCCTGAAGGACATTGCCGGCAGGGAGGTGGCCCTGCTCGAACAAGGGATGCGGCCGGCTGGCGAACATACGGTGGTATGGCAGGGCGGAGCGCTCTCCCCTGGAATATATATGGTGGTCCTGGAAACCGAATGGGGCAGAAAAGTGGTGAAAATGGTCAGGCCCTGAAGGATGAGACCAAAGAAAAATTCCCTCACTCCCGTTCCCTCACTCCCGTTCCGGCAGGCCGGGAGAAAGCAGGCCGGGAGAAGGCAGGCCGGGAGAAGGCGGGCCGTCAGGAAGTAAACATTGAAGAGGCAGACCGTCAGGAAGTAAGCCGTGAAGAGGCAGGCCGGGTTCCGGGGTAAGGGATCAGAAATTTTGAAAGTATGGTATTCACAAAATAACTTGGGAAATGAAGTTTGTGGTGTTCATTCTTTTTGCTTTAACGGCCATCGGCGGGTGTCCGCGGATAGGGGCCGGACCGGCTGAGAAAGTGGTCATTCCTGCCGGGGAGCGGGCGTTTTACCCCCGGTTTGATGCCTCCGGGGAGCAGTTGTTGCTGACAGCCGAAAATTACAGGGGGTTGAAACTCCTGAATCTGGCAACCGGCAGGCTGGTGACGGTCTCGGAGGAGGAGGGAGCCGGTTACCATCCTCTGATTACGGGCGATGGTCAGGCGGTGGTTTTTGTGGAGCATGCCTACCGTGATCATTTGCGCTATTCAAGGCTGGTCAGTTATTCGCTGGGCGACGGGCAGGTCAGGGAGTTGCAGCCCCTGTCCAGGAGGGTTCCCCTGCCGGTACCTGCAGGCAGTGATGTACTGGTTGCCGATGGGGAAAGACTGAAAAGCGCCGGCACGCTGCGTTCCGACGCCCACCCTGAGGAGGCGGTGGCTGTGGTCATCGAAGAGCAGCAACTGGTCCTTTACCGGAATGGGGAGCGAAAGATCATTTCCCCTTATCCTGAGGAAAGTTATATCTGGCCATCCCTTTCTCCCGACGGGAAACGGATCGTGGCCTATGCCATGGGAAAGGGGGTTTTTGTGTGCGATCTCCAGGGGAGGATCGAGTATGAAGGGGGTTCCCTGGAAGCCCCGGTATGGGCGGGGAACCGCCTGCTGGCCGGAATGGTAACCGCCGATGACGGCCACCAGATCATCCGTTCGGAAGTGAGGATTCTGGATACCGAAAACCGGGAGCAAGAAAGGATCTCCCCCGAGGGAATCATCGCCCTCTATCCTACGGTGTCGCTCTCCACCGGCCGCATTGCCTGGCATACGCCCGAGGGGGAGATTTATATCCAGAAGTATATTCTGAAAAAATAGTGCCATGAAAAGGATACGGAGGATTCTTCCGGTGCTGCTGTGGTGGCTGCTCTCCTTTGCCGGAACGGGGCAAAACCTGTCGGGGATCCGTATATATATCAATCCGGGTCATGGAGGGTTTGACTCTGATGACCGGAATGTGCCTTTGCCCCCGTATGCCCTGGGAGATACGGCCGGCTTCTGGGAGTCGAAGAGCAACCTGGCCAAGGGCCTGCACCTGCGTCAGCTGCTGGAATCGGCGGGTGCCACGGTAATCATGTCGCGCGTGCAAAACCGGACCATCGACGACCGCCCCCTGTCGGCCATCGCCGAAGAGGCCAATGTAAACCAATCCGACTTCATGATCTCCATCCACAGCAACGCCCATAACTCCATGACTAACTATGTGCTGATGCTGTTTCATGGCTGGGACAACAATCCCATTCTTCCGCAGAGCATGCAGCTGGCCGGGCTTTTTTTCGATAATCTGTTTTCGAACCAGGCGTCGCAATGGAGTTACCAGGGGCGGCAGGTACGCGGCGACAAATCCTTTGCTCCGGAAAGCTGGAACGGATATGGCGTGCTGAGGCCACTGACCGTTCCGGGGCTCATCTCGGAAGGTTCCTTTCACGATTACCTTCCGGAGACCTACCGCCTGATGAACAGGGAGTACAAACAGCTGGAAGCGTGGCATCTATTCAGGGCTTTCTGTCGGTATTACGGGGGAAATCCAGGGAACAAGGGGAAGATTGCCGGCACGGTAAAGGATTCCTACCGTAAGGTCACCGCCTACGGATATATACCCGGTTCGCGTGACCAGTGGCTGCCGGTGAACGGGGCTACGGTCACCCTTCAGCCAGGGAATAAGACCTACCATGTGGACCAGCTGAACAACGGTTTTTTTCTGTTTGACCACCTGGAGCCCGGGGAATACCAGCTTACCTTTGAGGCGGAGAAATATGTCAGCCGGGTGGTGGAGAAGATCAGGGTGGATTCGGCTGCGGTGACCTACCATCTGTGTGCCCTGGAGCAGGACCGTTCCGACTCGATGGAGGTGGTGGATTATGCACCCCGGCCAGGGGAGGGAGAACGGGTGTCGGCGGCCTCTCCGGTGGTATTCCGCTTTAATTTCGAAGTCGATACGGCTTCCTTCAGGGAAGCCTTTTCCATTACTCCGGTGGTGGAGGGGTCGTTCATATGGGAAGACCAGGGGCGCACGGCCAGGTTCGTTCCCCGTCAGCCTCTGGAGGTCTCCACCACCTATTCCGTTTTCCTGGCCCGCAGTGTCAGACACATTGGAAACCTCCCCATGAAAGATGATGTGACCTTCAGTTTCACCACGGTGGCCCGTAACCGGCTGAATCTGCTCAACCATTATCCGCGCAACGGCATGACCGATGTCTTTCCTCAGACCCAGGTACGTCTCCATCTCGACGGGAAAGTGAAAAACGAGGATCTCTCCGGGCGGGTGAAGGTCATCGACAGCCGCGGGATGGAAGTGCCCGGGAGCGGCATGGAGATCAATGCCTTTCCCGGGGAGGTGGGATCCTGCAGCTTCCTGCTGAACAATCTCCAACCCGATTCTTTCTATACCCTGGTCATTGACGGGAAGCTTGCCGATACCGAGGGACTTACCCTGGGACAGACCCGCTATGTCACCTTTGGGGTGAGTGCTGTTCCCCAGGTAGAAGAGGCCAGTGTGGCCTATGACTTCGAAGTTTCGGCCTCCGGCTGGGCCATTGACACCCTGGCGAGCAACCATCTGATGCCGGGGACGGCCAACCGGATTCTGCGGTACAGCGGGAGCCGGCTTTTCGGAGGATACTCCTACCGGTTGTTGTATGGATTCAGTGACGAAGAGGCCAGGGTGGTGGTCCGGGCTGATTCCCTCCCGGGCAGTTTTACCAAAGGGAGTGCCGCAGGCCTTTACGTCTGGGGAGACCTCTCCGAGAACACCCTTTCGCTGCTCTTCAGGAAGGGGAAGGAATACAGGGAAGTGCTGCTTACCAGGATTGATTTTGCCGGATGGCAGTACAGGGAAGTGAGCCCCGGTCTGCCGGAAGGGGAGGCCTGGGCTTTCGACGGTTTCCTGCTCCGGTCGGGCGGAACCCCTTTCTCTGTCGGCGGAGCCCTCTATTTTGACAACCTGGTCGCGGTTTCTCCCGCGCTGGGAATCACCATTCCTGGTGCAGGAGCCGCAAAAGAGGGGAAGCTGGCATTTTATCCCAATCCTGCCCGGAAGGTGCTTTATGCAGGTTGTGCCGGTGAAAGCGTGCTGAACGGTGGGGAACAGGGAGATTACCTGATTCTGGATATGAGCGGGCGCATCCTGCGGGGCGGGAAGGCGGTCAATGCCGATACCCGGTTCACGATTCCGATAGCCGGACTAAAACCCGGAACCTATTTGGTGAGGATGATGTGGGGCAAGAGGGTGGACCAGGGACTGTTTATCATAAATTAGAAGGCGTGGCTTTTCCGGAGAGGATTATCCCCAAAAGCCTCTGCTTTTTAATCTAAATTTCATAACTTTAGAGGAAATTATAAAAATGACCCTGAATCGGAGATGAAAATCAGTTAATCATATGTCAAACTTAAATGTGTGAACCATGAGAAAATTTACTTTTTTATTTGTTTTTGTATTTGCAGCAGCGCTGGCAGGGGCCCAGAAACCGGTGGTCACGCCGGTATGGGAGCACTCTGTGAACAGTACGGCGACATGGGATGGGGATGTTCCGATCGTCCCGGGTGTACTGCCTGACTGGATGGGGAATATGACCGAGCGGGGAATGGCCTTTTATGACGGCAAGCTGTACATCATGTCACGGAAGGTGACGCCCCATGTGATCCAGGTGCTGGATGCAGAGACAGGGAATGCCCTGACCTCCATTCCGATCGATACCGCCATAGTGAAGGGCGGGACTTATCTGGCCAATGATCTGGTCATCACCCCCAGCGGGAAGATTCTTTTTGGGAATCTGGCCACCAATACGAAGACCCAGCCCTTTAAGGTGTATATGATGGCGCCCAAGGAAGGCGGTGGATATACGACAACGACTCTTTTGAGCTGGAATTCGAAGGATTCCATCGAGGGCGTACAGCAGCCGATGTACCGGTTGGGCGATGGATTTGCCTTTTATGGCGAGGTGTCGGCTGAGGATGACGGGTATATTCTGGTGGCCGATGCCAATGCCACCGCACCGTTTTCCGATGTGCCCAAGGTTTTCCGCTGGAATGTGACTGCAGGTGTGGCTGCCGCAGAGCCTCAGATCATCATCCTAAAGAGTGTTTACCCTGCCCCCACGGGCACCAATGTTCCCAAACTGGGAATTTCACCCCGTTTGCAGCCCCTTGACAACGACCATTTCTGGGCCGACGGCCATTCGGTCTATCCTGCGCTTTACGACATGCAGGGCGAACTTTTGACCACTTTCAAGGGAAAGTTCAAACCCATCCAGTCGGGGATATCGGGGGTGAACTTCTTTCATTTCCGCGGAAAAGACTATATGCTGGCCCCGGCTACGAACCATGCCGCTCCCGCCTATGCCAAGAAGGCCATGTTTGAGCTGCTGACCATCCCTGCGGCAGGGGCCGAGGAAGCCGATTCCGTGGCGGTCTTTCCGCCCCGTGGGCTGGGTGGTAACACCAACTCCTCCTATGTCGGTGCCACCGCCGTAGATATCCAGTCCGACAAGGTGATGATGTTTTTCATGAGTCCATACAACGGTATTGCCTGTTATCAGCTGGCCATGGTGGGTGAAGTGGGCAACAATACCTGGAACATGAGCGATCCGGCCTTCAATGCACTGGGCAGCATGGTGGCGACCCAGGAAGTCAACGGATTGACCATTTATGCCGCTGAGGGGAAAAACGTCGACGTGGATGGCAACAATAAATCGCTCGACGGATGGAATTTTACCCACCGGCTGAAATTCGGCGGTACAGGCGCTTTTGATACCGATGGAAAACCGGTCAACAGGGTGCTCTCCTTCCCCGTTCCCGGTCCGTCGAAAATTACGGTCTACCTGCAGTCCTCTTCCACTTCTGCAGACAGGACCCTGAATGTGGCCATTGACCACAAGGACTCGATTGTGGGAACCATCCCGGCCCTGGGTGCCTCGATCTCGAAAGGGGTGGTGGAATACACGGGAGATGCCGGAACCATTTACCTCTCCTCCCTCAGCAGCGGGATCAATATCTACCTGATCCAGGTGGAACCCCTGGCGACCAGCGTGCCGCAGATCACCGCTCCCGGAAGGGAATTCGTGCTCTACCCCAATCCTGCCCGCGACAGGGTCTTCATTAACGTCGACCAACCTACTGAAGTGGGCGTTTTCTCCATCACCGGCAGCCTGATGCTGACCAAACGGGTGGAATCGCCCAACGATCCTATTGATGTCACCGGACTCACCAGGGGCATGTACCTGGTCAGGCCGCTGAAGACCACCTCCTTCGCCCTGAAACTGATCGTGCAGTAAGCAAAAGGAACTCCGGTGCACCCCACCGGAAACCCGCGGCCATGACCTGCTGATGCGTTTCAGGTAAGGCCCCGCACAGAAAGGCTGTTTGTTATATGACAAGCAGCCTTTTCTTATACCATCATGTTAAAACAGTATTTTTAACTCTTGTAATATAGGATTTAAAATACATGAATACAGTCAGTTATGTGGTTATTCACCTGTTGAAAAAATTTGCCATCCGGCGTTAAAAAAACTTAAAAAGTTGTATTACAAAAAGACAAATTATTGTAACTTGGCTTTGGTAATTCTTAACCGGAGACTAAAATTTACCTGGTTGAATCAGAGTATGTAAATTACTAAAACCAAATCCAAAATGTAATGAGAACGATCGTTTATGTGTGTTTGACGGTGCTCGGGAGTTTGCTGTGGCAGATTTCCGGTGCGCAGACGAATGTGGTACGGGGGCAGGTGACTGATTCCCGGACGAGCGAGACCCTTCCGGGTGTTTCCATAGTGGTGAAAGGGACCACGACGGGGACGATCAGCAACCTGGACGGAGCCTATCAGATCAACGCAGGGCCGAATGCCACGCTGGTGTTCAGTTATGTGGGGATGAAGACGGTGGAGGTGGCCGTGAGCGGCCGCAGTGTGGTCAATGTGGCCCTGGAGTCCACCATGGTCGATGTGGAGCAGATTGTGGTGGTGGGGCATGGCACCCAGAAGAAGGCCAACCTGACGGGAGCTGTATCCTCTGTGGATACCAAGTTGCTGGAGAGCAGGCCCATTGCCGATGTGGGCCGTGGTCTGCAGGGGTCCACGCCCGGATTGAACGTGGTGGTCCCCAGCGGGGAGGTTGGTTCCGATCCGATCCTGAAGATCCGCGGGCAGTTCGCCTCCATGCGCGGGGGTACTTCACCCCTTATTCTGCTTGATAACGTGGAGATTCCCTCCATTCAGATGATCAATCCCGACGACATCGAATCGATATCGGTGCTTAAAGATGCGGCATCCTCCTCCATATACGGAGCCAAGGCCGCCTTCGGGGTGATCCTGATCACTACCAAGAAGGGGGCCAAGACCGAGAGCGTCAACGTCTCCTATTCGGGGAACCTCTCCTTCCAGAACATCTCCAAGAAGATGGAGATGGGGGGTGTCGATGCCCTGGAGTATACCCTGAGGGCTTTCGAGAGGGTTGGCGGCACGGTGGCCGGCGCCTTCTGGATGGTGACCCGTGAAGGGTACGAAAAGGCGGTCGAATGGGAAAAGAAATGGGGCAACGTGGTCAAACCCAACGATCCCATGCTGTATGGCCGCGACTGGTATGTCGACGCCAACAGCCGCAAGATCGGTCTGCGCACCTATGATCCCTATGATTATATGGTGGAGGAGTGGACGCCGACGCAAACCCACGGTCTGACGGTCAGCGGCAAAAGCGGCCGCACCGAGTACAACATTGGCGTGGGCTACCTCGACCAGGATGGGATCATCAAGCCCTCCAAGATTGACGATTTCAAGCGCCACAACGGTTCGGTGAGGGTCGGTACCGACGTGAACGACTGGCTGAAGGTCTATGGCGGCGGCATGTATTCCAAACGGGTCAAACGTTACGGTTATGCCACCAACTCCACCACCGCCGACCCATGGCTCTATATTTACCGGTGGGGTCCCACCTATCCGATGACCACTGAAGACGGGAATCCCCTGCGAAGCCCGGCCTACGAACTGGAAGCCGCCAATACCGCTTTCCAGGAAACCAATTACACCAGCATGAACGGGGGCTTTACCATCACTCCCCTCAAGGACTGGACCATTAACCTGGACTATACCCATGCCAACCAGGAGTACATCACCAAGCGCCCGGGAACCCGTTTTACCGCGGGGAATACCTGGACGGCAGCCCAGGCAAAGAACGACGAAAATGGCAACCGGATCTATGTCAACGATGCCGGGCAGGTGGTGGCCGAGGGAAGTCCCGGGGCCATGCCGGCCTTTAAGCTCGACTACATGACTTACACTTCGGTGGGGGCCAATCCCGACCATGTCTACCGCTACTCCAGGAATGACATGTGGAATACCCTCAACCTGACGACCAATTATGCCAAGACCTTTGCCGAGGACCATAATACCAAGTTCTTGCTGGGGATGAGCCGCGTGGCCTATGAGAATGCCTACAACTGGTCGCAGATCACCCAGCTGATCGACTATAACAATCCCCAGTTTGACCTGGCCACCGGTACCCAGACCACCAGCGGCGGGGAATACTGGGAATCCCAGCTGGGTTTCTTCGGTCGTGTCAACTACGATTACAAGGAGAAATACCTTCTGGAGGCCAACCTGCGGTATGACGGAACCTCCAAGTTCCCCACCGACCTGCAGTGGCGCTGGTTCCCCTCCTTCTCGGCCGGATGGCGGCTGGAGCAGGAACCCTGGATGGAATGGGCCCTGCCGGTGGTGAGTACCTTTAAACTCCGCGGATCATGGGGAACCATCGGTGACCAGTCGGTACCCAACTCGCTCTATATTCCCACCATGAGCGGATCTTTCAACAACTGGCTGGTTTCGGGTGTGAAACTCTATCAATTCAGTACCCCGGGTGCCGTGTCCACCTCAGTCACCTGGCAGGACATCACCACCCTTGACCTGGGGCTCGATGCCCGTTTCTTCAACAACAGCCTGGGGGTGATCTTTGACTGGTTCCGTCGTGATACCGAGAATATGATTGTGCCCCAGGAAGGTCTTCCCGCCACTTTCGGTACGGGGGCTCCCCAGAGCAATTATGGTTCTCTGCGGACCAACGGTTACGAGGTGCAGGTGGATTACAACCACCGTTTCAACAACGGACTGGGCATCAATCTGGTGGCCACCTTTGCCGATGCCGTGACTAAAATCACCGAATACGGGACCACCAACAGCATCGACAACTGGTATGTGGGCAAGACCTATGGTGAGATCTGGGGTTATGAAACCGACAGGCTTTTCCAGAAGAGCGACTTCGAATATGACGGGGAAGGCAAACTGATCAAGATCACCGTTCCCAACGAAGCAGGTTCGGCCAATTATACCATTTACAAGCCGAGTGATGCCAATACGCCCATCCAGGGAAGGCTTCAGTCGGGGAATTTCCTTTTCGGGCCCGGGGATGTCAAGTTCAAGGACCTCAACGGCGATGGATATATCAACCCGGGTAACCGGTTGCTGAAAGATGCCGACGGCAAAGCCGACTACGGCGACCTGAAGGTGATCGGCAATTCGACTCCGCGCTACGAATATGGCTTCCGTGCAGGCATTGACTTCAAGGGCGTTGATGCTTCCTTCTTCATTCAGGGGGTGGGCAAACGCGACATCTGGGGCGACGGTTTTCTGGCCATTCCCGGATTCAACTCGGCCGACGGCGCCATCCCGCAGGCCTTTGCCGGCAACTTCTGGCGTGAAGACCGCACCGACGCCTTCTATCCGGCTCCTTACAACCAGGCCGGAAGCGGCACTACGCTCAATATGCAGATACAGGACCGCTACCTGCTGAACATGGCCTACCTGCGCTTCAAGAACATCACCCTCGGGTACACTTTCCCCGCTTCCCTCACCCGAAAGGTCAATATCAAGAAGTTCAGAATTTATGGCTCCCTGGAGAATTTCTTCACCTTTGACAACCTGCGTGATCTTCCGATCGATCCGGAAGCCATTTCGGGCTATTCCATGTGGAACACCTCCAACTATAACCTGAGCCGTACGGGGGTGGGCGTGCCGGCCTTCAAGAGTGCTTCGGTTGGTTTACAGTTGAACTTCTAAAACGTATTGCGATATGAAAAAGAATATATTCCTTTTGTTAGCGGTGGTGGCGCTCGTCATGAGCAGTTGCGAGGAGTTCCTGGACCGGCCGTCACTGACCACCATGGACGACAGCAACTACTGGACGAGTGAGAATAACCTGCGGTTGTTTGCCAACGGGTTCTACCAGAACTATTTTGTGGGGTACAATTCCGCCTGGGGGGTGGATTACACCCCGCTGCGCGGTTACTATTTCGCAGATGACTTCACCTCTTCCGGAAAACAGGGGGGCTTTGAAACCCAGGCTCCCGCGTCACGGTATTCGACGAGTGAAACGGCGGCATGGCTGACCACCTATGCCGGACCTACCTGGAACTTTTCCTGGGTGCGCAAATCCAATCTCTTCATCGAGCGGATTGAAACCATGAAAGGAGAATACCTCTCTGATAATGCCTATAAGCATTGGAGCGCCGTGGCACGCTTTTTCAGGGGCTATGAATATTCCCGCCTGGTGAGCGTCTTCGGCGATGTCCCTTATTACGACAAGGTCGTGGGCGACGGTGAACTGGACCTCCTCTACAAGGACAGGGATCCGCGCACCCTGGTCATGGACAAGGTCTACGACGATTTTGTCTATGCCCTGGAGAATATGGCCCTGAGCGACGGCAACAACCAGTATCTCAACCGTTATATTGCCGCCGGTTTCATCTCAAGGTTTATGTTGTTTGAGGGCACCTGGCAGAAATACCACCTCAACAATGCCGAAAAGGCAAAGAAATACCTGGAGCTGGCCGTCACTGCAGCCAACCTGGTGGCCTCTTCAGGCAAATACTCTTTTACCAGTGATTTCCGTTCCCTGTTCGGATCGTTTGACCTGGCCTCCAACAAGGAGGTGATCATGTACCGTCATTACGATGCGGCCCTTGGGGTGACCCACCATGTGGCCTCATATTCCAACACGACCGAAAGCCAGGGGCCGGCGCCCAATCTGAGCCTGGCCAAGTCCTTTATCTGCAAGGACGGAAAGCCCTGGAAGCTTTCGGGAGTCGAGAACGCCGACAAACTCGATATCAAGACCATCGTGGCCACGCGCGATCCCCGCTTTGAGGCGACGTTCTGGGATGCCCCGCTCAAGGAATCGGCCACCCTTCTTTATGCCTGTAAGTTCATCGACAGGGTAGGACCCACCTATTACGGGAAGACCTATCCAGCCCAGTACGGATCCAACACAAATACCAACGATTATCCGGTGATGCGTTTGGCCGAGGTGGTTCTGAACTGGATTGAGGCCAAGGCCGAACTGGCCACCATGGGGGGCGCCGCCGTCACCCAGGCTGACATTGACGCCTCCATCAATGCGATCCGCAGCCGTCCGCTCGATGCCACCGCCATTGCCAAGGGCATCACCAAAACGGCCCCGCTGACCCTGGCCGCCCTGCCCGACGATCCTGACCGGGATCCCGATGTGCCCGCCCTTCTGTGGGAAATCCGCCGCGAAAGACGCATGGAATTTGTTTTTGAGCATACCCGTCTGATGGACATCAAGCGGTGGAAAAAGATCAACTATATGAACGGAACGGCCAACCCCGACAATCTGCTCGGATTATGGATCAATTTCCAGACCGAGTATCCCGAATGGCTGGTCTCCTCAAAGGTCAATAAACTCAAAGTGAAAAAAGCCGACGGGACCATTGTGACCTACAATGGCACCAATGCGGCCGATATGGTGGGATACTACATTCCGGAGAATGTCTCGGACCGGGATCCCTTTACCGACAGGGTCTATCTGGCGCCGATAGGCAATACCCAGATCAGCGAGTATCTCGACAAGGGATTCACGCTAACCCAAACCCCTGGCTGGTAGCCTTTCCTCAAAGAGATAAGGGCAGGTTTTTGCTGCCCTTATCTCTTTTCTTTCCCGGTGATTCCGGAAAAGAATGTTGTATCAGGGTTAAATTCCTTATTGAATAAACCGATGGAAGAACTATTCGGAAAGATCCCGATCAGTCAGACGCTCAGCCAGAAGATCGAGCGCAAGATTGAGGAGGCTATCCGTCAGAAAAAGCTGGTTCCCGGTGCGAAGCTTCCTTCTGAAAGGGAGCTGTGCGAGAGTTTTGCCGTGAGCCGGACCGCCCTTCGCGAGGCGCTGCGCCGCCTGAGTGCGCGTGGACTGATTTCCGTGCGCAAGGGCAGCGGAATGTTCGTGTCAGAAATAAAAACCGAAGACGCGATCAAGTCGCTTAATTTGTATTATGACCTGAAGTTTGACACCAACCTCATCAGCCAGATCATCGAGGTGCGCCGTCTCTTTGAGCCGGAGATTGCCCGGCTGGCCTCCCAAAACCATGCCCGGGAGGATCTGGATCTGCTCAGGGAAAATCTTCTGGAGCTGATCAACTGTGATCCTGACAACACCCAGATGGAGGTGGACCTGATCAACAGGTTTCACATGAACCTTTCCAAGGCAACGGGAAACCCGATTATCATGATCACCATGGAACCCATCTATACATTGCTTCCCCGGATGCGCAACCTGATTTATGGGAACATCGAGGGAGAAAAGGAGTATACCGTCAGATTGCAGCAGAAGATACTTGATGCCGTGGAACTTCGCGATGGCCAGAAGGCCTGGCAGTACTCCGTGGAGCTGCTCGAGCGAAATATGGATGTCTACAACAGGTATTTCAAAAACTGAAAAACCTGATAACCTCCAGTCCGAAATGCCGGAATAAAAGGCCATGCGGGGGCTCCTCCGTGTGGCCTTTTTGCCTATTTTAGGGAAGCGGATAATATCCATTGACATGAAAGGATCCAGTATGAATATCAGAGATTTTATGCTTGCGCTTTTGCTGATGTGGCCGGTGATCACCGAAGCGCAACCGTTTAGTTTTGCCCATGTGACCGATACCCATGTGGGAGGATCCACAGGTGCTGAGGATCTTGAACGCACGGTGCGCGACCTCAATGCCCAGGCAGGTATTGATTTTGTCCTGGTGACCGGGGATGTGACCGAATTCGGTTCGCGGGAGGAGCTTGAAGAAGCCCGCAGAATCCTTGACGGCCTTCAAAAACCCTGGTATGCGGTTCCGGGAAACCATGATTCCAAATGGTCGGAAAGCGGGTGCAACGATTTCGTACAGGTTTTTGGGGCTGAAAACTTCGTGTTTGAAAAGGGAGGCCTCCTTTTTATTGGTACGGCCAGCGGGCCCAACATGCGCATGGCTCCCGCCCTGGTTCCCCGTGAACAATTGCTTTGGCTCGATTCCGTGCTGACGGCCATGAAGGACCCCGTGCTACCGGTGATTTTCATTAACCATTACCCCCTCGACGCGTCGATGTCGAACAGCGGTAAGGTACTGGAGCTGCTTAAATCACGGAACGTAAGGGTTTCTCTCATGGGCCACGGCCATAACAACAAGCTTTTTGATTTCGGGGGGCTTCCGGGAGTGATGGCCCGGTCCAACCTGAGAGCGGGGAGGGAGACTGGCGGATATAACATTGTCACAGTCACCAGGGATACCCTCTTTTTTGCAGAGCGGGTGACCGGCCGGGAAACCCTGCCGGTGTGGTGCAAAATCCCGCTCAAGGGGAACCCGGAGTACAGCCGGTCACCTGAAGTGATGAAGGAATGGACGGAGGTTCCGGTTCCCACCAAAATATACTCCACATCCGCCTCCGGGGCCAGTGCGCCAGTCCGTGTGATGTGGGAGGTTACCGATCCCAGTGATATCGGAGCCGGTGTGGCCGCCAGGGGGCATATTGTGGTGTATACCCGCACCGACGGGCATATTGTGGCCCGTGATCTGAAGGATGGCCGGGTGATCTGGACCTTCCGGACCGGGGGGAAGCTGTTTTCGACTCCCGCCATCCGCGGGAACAAGGTCGTTTGCCCTTCCACCGATGGCCACATCAGGTGCCTGGATCTGAAGGACGGCTCCCTGTTGTGGGATTTTCCCACTCCCAGGCCAATTGTGGCCTCCCCGGTCATTGGTGGCCAACGGGTGTTCACAGGATCCTCCGAAGGGGTATTCAGGGCCAACCGGTTGAAGGACGGTGCACAACTCTGGCAGTATGACTCTGTCCGGAATTTCGTGGAAACGCGTCCCCTGCTTTACCGGGGTGCCGTATATTTCGGTTCCTGGGGAAACAGCTTTTACGCCCTTGACCAGAAGAATGGAGCGCTTCAATGGACACGCGAAAAGTATGCCAACAGAATGCTCTCCCCGGCCGCGGTGTGGCCTGTGGCTGCCCGCGGTAAAATATTCATTGTCGCTCCCGACCGGAGAATGACCGCCCTGGATGCGGCCACAGGACGTGAGATCTGGGATTCCGGAAAATGGTCGTGCCGTGAATCCATAGGCATTTCCGGAGATAAAAAGGAGGTTTATATCAAAAACATGACCGAAGGAAATGTGCTGGCTTTGGAAACGCGGTGCGACAGCCAGAAGGTGGTGTGGGAGTGTGAAGCCGGACTGGGTTATGAAATCGCACCTTCACCCGTTACCCAAAAGGGCGATCTGCTTTTTGTTCCCACCACCAGCGGAGTGATATATGCCATTGACAGAAAGGAAAACCGTGTAGTCTGGAAATATCAGGCTGGGGAGGCCCTGATTAATCACATCCTGCCGGTCGGGGGGAGAAGGTTACTGGTCACCACCTTTGATGGAAAGGTGGTTTGCCTGCGGTATTGACAGATGGTTTACCTGAATGGTGTCGCTGAGCCGGTTGGCAGGGGGATAAAAGAGTGACCTCACCGGGAATCGAACCCAGATCACAAGAACCGGAATCTTGTATTTTATCCATTAAACTATGAGGCCGTCTGTCATGCCGGATTTCTCCGGAATGCGTGGCAAAAATAGCAAAACTTTGTGAATTGAGGTAGCTCCTGTTCATTTCTTTCATCTCATTTCCTGGTACCCCATTCAAGCTCCTTCAGGAAGCCCCGTTTATTAATTATTGTTAACAAGTATGTTGATAACCTGTCGGCAAATTTTGATAAAAAAAGGAGCCTCCCCTTAAATTTGGGCTTCATAAAAGCCCGATCCTATGACTCACTTTGATTTTGAGATAAAAAGCCGTCAGTTTTTCGATTCTTTCCTGATGTTTTACTCCGGCTGGAACAAAGGTCAGATTTCCAGGGTAGAGATTAAGAAGCGCCATTCGGAGCGTGTGGCAGAGCTTTCGGGGCTGATTGCCGCCTCCCTTCACCTTGACCGGGAGGAGGTCGCCCTGGCCAGGAGCATCGGGCTGCTCCATGATATTGGCAGGTTCCCCCAGCTCATCAAGTACAACACCTTTGATGATTCGGTCTCGGAAGACCATTCCAAAATGGCTTTGGAGGAACTGGAGCGTGTCGGTTTGTTGCAGGGACTCACCCCCGAAACGGCTGCAATCGTGCATGGTGCCATTTTTCATCACAACAAGGAAGAAATCCCTTCAGAACTGACAGCTGAAGAACAACTCTTCTGCCGCATCGTACGCGATGCCGACAAACTGGATATTCTGCAGTCGCTGACCGATTACTATGCCAACCCTTCAGACCCCGCCGACCATACCCTTTCCTGGAAAATACAGGGCGGCAGGGGAATTTCGGAAAGTGTGGTCACCGCGGCCAAAAGCGGAAAGACCGTCAGAAAGGAATATGTCCGTACAGGCGATGATGTCAAGGTGATGCAGCTCTCCTGGGTGTATGACCTTAATTTCAAGGCCTCCTTCCGCATTCTGGCATCGGAACAGTATGTAGACAAGATATACCGTGCGCTGCCCAAAAGGGATGATGTGTTTGACATCTACCGTGTGGCACGGATTTATCTGGAAAACAAATTTCTCAACTGACCGGAGGTATTCCCGTTGATGGCAGGGTTCCGGTAAAAGAGACCAGCCACTGCTTCAGTTCTGTGCCGATTTCAGGGTCATTGAGCCCATAAATGAGATTGGTTTTAAGGAATCCCAGCTTATTTCCGATATCATACCGTTTCCCCCGGAAGACCATGCCATACATGGGAAAATGCCTGACCATCAGTCGCATGGCGTCGGTGAGCTGGATCTCGTTGTTTTTTCCGGGAAGGATATTCTCCAGAAAATCGAAGATCTCGGGTGTGAAGACATACCGGCTGGCAATGGCCAGGTTGGAGGGGGCCTCTTCGGGGGAGGGTTTCTCAATCCAGTTGTCGGCCTGAAGGATTCTTTCACCTACCGGGAAGCCGCTGATCACCCCGTAGCGATGGATCAGTTCAGGCTTAACCTCCTCCAGGGCTACCACTGAACTGCGGTAACGCTCATATACCTCTATAAGCTGGCGGGTGACGGGCTCTCCATCGCTTTGTATCAGGGTGTCGCCCAGTAAAATGGCAAACGGTTCATTGTTGACATGATACCGGGCCAGTCTGATGGCATCGCCCAGTCCGTTCATCTCCTTTTGCCAGACGAAGTGGATGTTGGCCATTTCCGAGATCTTCCGGATTTTCTCCAGCATTTCAAAGTTTCCTTTCTCCAGGAGGGTCTCTTCCAGAAGGGGACTGCGGTCAAAGTGCTCCTCAATGGCTCTTTTTCCTTTTCCGATGATCATCAGAATGTCGGTAATCCCTGAGGCTACGGCCTCTTCGACGACATACTGGATCACCGGCGTGTCGACAATGGGAATCATCTCCTTGGGCTGCGATTTGGTGATTGGCAGGAACCGGGTACCGTATCCGGCTGCCGGAATGACGGCTTTTCTGATCATTGGCGGGTGACAATTTCTGGTTTGATCACGTCAATCTGGTGCGCATGCATGACCTCCCGGAGGTGGTTAAACATCTCTTCATCGTGGTAGGTGCCGATGATCGCGCCTCCCGAACCTGTGAACTTGGCGCTGACGCCTGTAGAGCGGGCCAGTTCCACCATTTCCGTATTCCCGGGAGATATGGCGATGGTCTTTCTTCGGAGGTCAAAATTCTCATTCATCAGTTCGTGCATGGCCCGGAAATCCTTTCTTTTCATGGCTTCCATAAAGCTGGTGGTCAGTTCGCCCCAGCGGGCAACGGCTGCCAGAACCTCAGGATCCCCGAATTCGAAGCGGGCCCGCAGGTTATTATGTGTCACCTCGGTTCCTTCCGAGAGGGTTTTTCTGTAGGCGATATAGAACGAAGGAAAACACCGGGCATCAAGGGGATGGTAGATGCCATAACCCCTGCTTTCCATATGTTCCCTGTTGAAATCCATGAACACCGGATGTTCAAAAGCCTGCGCCACACGGTCCTGCAGTCCTGCGGCAATACCCAGTTCACCCGCTTCAACCGATAAAACCAGATTGGCCAGGATCTCTGGCGCAATTTTCACGCCAAAAAACTGCTTCAGCGCTTTAAAACAGGCGGTGATAATAGCGCTCGATCCTGCCAGACCCAACCGCAGGGGAATGGTGGAATGGTACCGGATGGTGAAATTGCGCTGGTCGAGCGGGATGCCGTTCTTCGAACAATATTCGTAGAAGACCTTCACCGATGCTTTCAAAAGCCGGAGCCCTCCGTAGTACCCCGCGTAACTGACATCGTCGGCCAGCTCCTTCATCCCGCTGAATTTCACCAGGTCGAGTCTCTCGGGTCTGATCTCCAGTTCAGGGGTCTCATACAACTGCACACGCGCTATGAAGTTGGAAAAGACGAAGGCAATGGTCTTTCCGAAATATCCGTCGGATGGATTTCCGATGACCGCGGCACGGGGATAACTGTATGTTTCAATAATCATTTGCCAGACTTGAATTTTCTGACCGCTTCGAGATTGACGGGGTTGACAATGCTCTTGGCTTCCGGCTTATAGAGATAATCTAATTCTTTGGCAAAGTACTTTGTGATTTTTCCCCTGACCATTTTCATGGTAGAGTTGATCAGTCCGTTTTGTTCAGTGAAAGGCTCGGGGAGAAGGGCAATGGAGGTGGGGAGCCATCTCTCGGGGAACATCCCTTCGAAGCGGCCTCCTTTCTTGTAGGCGTCAACCTCCTCCTGAACCAGTTTCAAGACGGCCTCATCCGCCCCAGGGTCTTGCTCGCTGATTCCTCTTTTTTCCAGTTCATGCCTGATGGCGTTCATATGAGGTACCACCATGGCCACCGTATAAGGATTCTGGTTGTTGTACAGCATGACCTGGTCAAGGAAGGGGGATTGGTTGACCATGGCCTCCTCGATGCCTTCGGGACTGAATTTCTCCCCGTCGTTGCTGATCAGCAGGCTTTTAAAGCGCCCCAGGACATGCAGGAATCCGTCGGCGTCCATAAATCCCATATCCCCGGTATGGAGCCATCCGTCGATGATGGTCTCCTCGGTGGCCTTGGGATTTTTCCAGTAGCCCACCATCACATTATCCCCTTTGATGGTGATTTCCCCCTTCTCTCCCAGAGGAAGTTCCTTTCCCTTGTCGTCCACGATTTTAAGTTCCATGTATTTGACCAGTTTCCCTGAGGAACCGAATTTAATGGCATCGAGGGAGTTGCTTGAAATGACCGGCGAGGACTCAGACAGGCCGTATCCCTGGCACATGGGAATGCCTATGGCGTAGAAAAACCGCTGCAGTTCCGTGTCGAGCAGAGCGCCTCCACCTATGAAGAATTTCATTTCTCCTCCGAAATTCTCCCTGATCTTGCTGAAAAGGATCTTATCAAAGAGCAGAAGCAGCGGTTTGAGAAGGGCCCTGGTTCCCTTTCCCTTGTCCCAGCCTATCCCGTTGTAACTATAGGCCACTTTTAAGGCGAATCTGAAGAGCCCTTCCGTGATCTTTCCCTTTTTGGCGATACCCGATTCGATGTTCTTTCTGAAGTTTTTGGCCAGCGCAGGCACACTCATCATGATGTGGGGTTTGACCTCCATGATGTTCTTGGGGACATTCCTCAGGGCTTCCATGGGAGAGCGGCCCGGGTCGACGGAGGCAACCGCGGCACCATTGTACATGAAACAATACATGCAGGCGGTGTGGGCAAAGGAGTGGTCCCAGGGCAGGAGGGTCAGCGTCCGGTAATTCGGGTCAATGGTCATCAGGGTATTGGCCTGGATGGTGTTGGCCGCATAATTGAGCTGTGAGAGCATGATCCCCTTGGGATCAGCGGTGGTTCCGGAGGTGTAGCTGATGTTGGCGATATCTCCCGGCTCAATGCGCTTCCATATCTTTTCAAGCTTCCCGGGATCGCTTTTCAGCAGTTCGTCTCCCAGGGCCTTCACCGCCTCAAAAGTGAGATCATCAGGACCGGGATTCTCCTTTCCGTCGAGGTAGATCACCTTCTCCAGCAAAGGCAGCGACGCCCTGATCTCTTCGGCTTTGTGCGCCTGGTTGCGCGAAACGATCAGTAACCGCGCCTCAGAATGGTTCATCCTGAATATCAGTTCCGGGGGGGCGTCCAGTTTGGTCGACAACGGCACATTGATCCCTCCGGCATAGAGAATTCCCAACTCGGAAATGGCCCAGTCGGGCCGCCCCTCTGAAATCAGACCTACCCGGTCTCCCTTGCCGAGCCCCAATTGAATCAACCCGGCCGCAAACCGCAATACCTGTTCACGCGTCTCCCCGTAGGTGATGCCCTCATATTTGCCGTTTTTCTTCTCCATCAGGTAAATGTTCCCGGCATACTTCTCTACGCTCGTCTCAAAAAGTTCAATGATCGTCTTCATATCAAACGCTTAAATTGTTCATCAATTCCAAAGCTCTCACCTTTCCCGGTGATGACCTGCCTGCCCGGTATAAATAGCTCCCTGCAAGGGAACACCATCGCTGCCGTCTGGTCATTTCAGGTCATCAGGATAGCTTTTATCCCTGCCTGAAAAGCGCTACCCTAAAAAAATAACCACGCAGGGGGTGGTTGATTCCTCAAATGTAATTATTTTTAGAGAAAAAAGAACTTCCAACCAACCGGCAAGACCATACTGATGACCAGAAGCATAATCCATTTCGATCCTGATTCACGGGTTCCCAAATACAGACAGATTGTTCTGTCTATTAAAAGGGCGATTGAACGTAAGAGCATCAGGATTGGGGAGCGGATTCCGTCGATCAACCAGGTATGCACCTCATGCAGCCTGAGTCGTGATACCGTGATGATGGCTTATAATGAACTGAAGTCACTGGGGATTATCTCCAGCAGGCAGGGCAAAGGCTATTATGTGGAGAGCACTGATCTTAAACTGGAAGAAAAGGTGTTCCTGCTGTTTGACGAACTGAACAACTTCAAGGAAGATCTTTACAACTCCTTTGTGGAGTCTCTTGACTCAGCTGCCACTGTCGATGTATTTTTTCATCATTTCAATTACCAGGTCTTCAAAAACCAGATCCTTGAGGCGGCCGGCAAGTATACCTCCTATGTGATCATGCCGGCCTCCTTTGATAATATCGGTCATCTCCTGCAGAAGTTACCCGGTGACAGGGTCTACATTCTGGACCGCCTCAAGCCGGAATTAAGCGGCTATCCCTGTATATATCAGGATTTTGAATCAGACGTATATGAAAGTCTGGTGGCTGCCAACAGCCATCTCTCCCGGTATCGGCGCCTCATATTTATCCATCCGGGGGGAAAAGAACCGCAGGAGCGGGTAGTGGGATTCCGCCGTTTTTGTCAGGATCACCAGGTGGAAAACAAAGTGGTGCGTTCCCTCAGTGAGGTGAATCCCTCTCTGTATGACGTGTTTCTCGTTCCTTCCGACCGCACCCTGGTGGAACTGGTGAAGCTGGCCTGGGAATATGAGTTTGAAATTGGCCGCAAATTTGGCATCATCTCCTTTAACGACAGCATGCTTAAGGAGGTGGTGGCAGGGGGGATTACGACCATCTCCACTGATTTCCACCGTATGGGTGAACTGCTTTCCTCTATGATCACCGAAAGGAAACCCCTGCAGCTCAAGAACCGTTCCTCCCTGATCCTCAGAAATTCTTTATAATCTTTCTAATAACCGGTACATGTACGATATCATCGGAGACGTCCACGGGCATGCGACCCTGCTGAAAAACCTCCTGTTGAGTATGGGATACGTGAAGTCCCGGTCAGGTTATTTCCATCCTGAGCGTAAGGCCGTTTTTGTGGGCGATTTTGTGAACCGGGGGCCTGAAATCAGGCAGAGCGTCGAGTTGATCAGAAAAATGACCGAAGGGGGGCATGCGCTGGCGGTTTTGGGAAACCACGAAATCAACGCCCTCCTGTATCACCTCAAACGGGAAAAGAAAGCCTCGCTGCTCGATAAAATGGGAAAAAGATACCAGTCCGTGGAAGAAACCATCCTTCAATTCAAAAATTTCCAGGAGGAGTGGAAATCACACCGGAAATGGCTGCGGACGCTTCCTCTATTCCTTGAATTGGATGGTTTGCGGGTGGTCCATGCCTGCTGGACCACCCGCAATATCCAGGTGCTGAAAGAGGAACTTGCCCCCGGGAAACTGCCCAAGGAAGTTCTGCGTGATCTGGTACTCGAACCGCGGAGTTCCCTTTCCCAAGCCATCTTGCAGACTTCCCGCGGAATCCACCTGATTATGCCTGCCGACCTGCGCCTCTATGACAACCACCGCCGCCACCACCACCTTTTCCGCGTTCGCTGGTGGAAGGAGCCTCATGGCCTGACCTTTCAGCAACTCTCCTTCGAAAGCAAATTCAGGCTTCCCGATTATACCATTCCCGGGGAGCTTCTCCCTGAAACGGAACCCTATGCCCCCGATGCTCCGCCGGTATTCTTTGGCCATTACTGCCGTGGCAACGGCCCCTTTATTATCAGAAAAAACATCTGCTGTGTCGATGCCTGTGTCACTGGCAAGAAACGGCTGGCAGCCTATCGCTGGGACGGAGAACGCCACCTGGATCCCGAAAAACTGGTGTTCGTCAAGTAAGGCACTGCCTCTCCCCGGGTTCTCAGGAACCGCGTCAATTCTGCCCGCGTGGCAGCCGATACCCTGCGCTCCCGGTCCCGGGCTGAACCCACCCCCCGGAATCTTTTCGGTCAGTCAGGGCCATGTTCACCCCGGGAGTGGACCGTCAGCTCCAGGCCTTGTGCGCCGTTCGGATGCATTTTTCATGAGGAGCCTGATTTTTTTCGGCAGGCTATTGCAGCCAATAAAAAAAGATCTATATTTGCACCACTTTTGAAAGCAAAAACAAAGGCCTGAGAAAGGAAACTTGAAAATTCTGGTGCGGTAGTTCAGTTGGTTAGAATATCGGCCTGTCACGCCGAGGGTCGCGGGTTCGAGTCCCGTCCGCACCGCAGGGGAGCTGAAAAGCTCCCTTTTTTTTATTCCTCTTTTTCCCCTCCCCTTATATATCTTCCTGTGCGGAAGCGATCTCTGTTTCCGTCAAGGTTTGAAGAAAGAGAAGTGGACGCTGCCGTAATGGCGCATCTCCAGGAAGCCGGGCAACTCCTGAAACCTGTATTTTTTCGGGTGTTCAAGTATAAAGAGGCCTCCTGGTTTCGTCACCCCTGACTGCAGGATCTTTTCCGCGATGTGGTCAAATCCCGGCATATCATAGGGAGGATCGGCAAAGACCAAATCGTAGGTCTGGCTGGTTCTCATCATGAACCGGAAGGCGTCGTCATGGATCAGCCTGAGGTGGGTGATGTCCAATTCCCCGGTTACTTTCCTGATGAACCGGCAATGAACAAAATCCTTTTCCACAGCCGTCACCTGACGACACCCACGGCTGATCAACTCGAAGCTGATACTCCCCGTGCCTGAAAACAAATCCAAAGCATCGGTCTCCTCCCAGTGGATGCGGTTCTCCAGAATGTCAAAGAGGCTTTCCTTGCTGAAGTCGGTGGTGGGCCTTGACCGGAATTCCTTGCCCGGGTGGAATTGCCTCCCCTTGTATATCCCACCGACTATACGCATGGCTGCAAAGGCATGAGACCCGGTAACCACTGCAGGGGAATTTCCGGGGGAAATCCTCCCGCCTGCTCCGGGCAGGAAGTCCCGATAAGGGTGACCCGGGGAACATGCTTCTTTAAAAGCAGGAATGGGCTCTCCTCTTGGTGGAGCCCACCCGATAGTGTCACCGTCAGATCCCTGTTTCCGGGCATATTCAGAAATGAGAGGATATAGTAGAGCAGGTCATATTCCGTGCGGTATTCGAAAGTGTTGACCACATCGGGTTTTCCCTCCCTGAAGGAGATCAGGGTAAACCAGGAACGGTGGAGGTGAACGTAAAGTCCACCAGGGAGGAAGTGGCTGAAATTTCGCAACAGCAAGGCCATTTCATGGGTGATAAGGCATCCCGGAAAGTGCTGTCTGAAAAACAGGGCCAGCTCTTCTGGGAACGGGAAGGCCAGTACGGCATCGAATTGATGCAGGGGGGTGATCACCGTTTCGGTGTCGGCCATGGAAGGCTGACTGGGCCCAAGCAATTGGGTGGCCACCTTGTCTGAAAAAAGCGGCTGGGGAATCAATGAAAACCGCGGATCAGCCAGGGCGACCGAGACACCACCAAAGGAAGGCGCAGAGTGTAATTCAGCGGGAAGATGCTCCTTAACGCTGCGGAGTAACTGCCCGTAACCGATATGTTCCCCGGGCACGGACTTCCACCAGAGGATATCCCCTGGCCCGGGCGTGCAGACCGAAAATAAAAATCCATCCAGGCTGACCTGGATGGATAATTCATATCGTGAGCACGCTGATAAGTCAAGTGTGGCCTTCCGGTATTCGAGCTCCCCCATAAAGAGTTATTCCCAGTTACCGGCGTTGTTGTTGGTTTCGGTCAGTGATCCCACTTTTAATCCGGGATATTTGTTCTGAACGCGCCTCTGGTCGTTGAGGTTGATCCTGAGCTGCTCGTCCAGGCCTCTGAGAAGAATGTTGTTGTGGGCTTTTGCTTCAAATACGGGAACGTTGATCCCCGATCCGGTGGCAATCACCGTTGCTCCCAGCTGGAATTCCGCCACCGTGTCGGGAACAGGAATGTACTTGAGCTGGTCAATCTCATAATCATCGCCGAATACGGAGGTCAATACGCTCTCACGGATGGTGTCGCGTACAATCAACCCCAGCTGAAGCGCCTTTCTCTCGGTAATCCCCTGCTCAAGCATGCTGTCGGTAATATTCCCGATCTTGCGGACCATCCTGATGGAGTCAAACTTCACGAAATGTAACAGGGTGTCCCAACTGCCTGTAAAACGGCCATGGACATCTTTGAAGGCCAGTTCGGCCTTGCGGATATCTTTCAGCCTTTCAATCGTGGCATTGTACCTGGCGGTCTGTTCTTTCTTAAAGTCAATGGGCCTTTGGATACTAGCATAAATCAAATAGGCTAGTCCAATGGCGACCAGAAAAAGCACGACTTGCAATACTGTCTTCATTTGTTATAATTTTTGTTGGTTTATTTCCGAATGCCTGCAAATTTATAAAAAAAAATAATCTACCTTCCCCGGAGTAAACATTATTTACACCCCATGCTTAAAAATCACGTCGCTGCTTTGCTCACTGATAATGCGGGATTTGATTTCACAGAAAGCCAGAAAAATATGGTGGAGAAGCTGGCTGACTTCATCGTTTCTCCACCTTCAGATACCCTCTTCATGCTCCGCGGTTTTGCCGGTACGGGTAAGACCACCATGATCAACCAGTTGACGAAAACCCTGGATCATCTCCGGATCAAATCGCTTCTGATGGCCCCGACGGGGCGGGCGGCTAAAGTTCTGGCGGGTTACACGGGAAAACCGGCTTTTACCATCCATAAGAGGATTTACCGTCAGAAGTCTGGCGCCGGGGGATTCGGAGTTTTTCTCCTCGATAAAAACCTCAGCCGTCATACCTGGTTTATTGTGGATGAGGCTTCTATGATATCCGATGAGGCTTCCGAAAGCTCACAGTTCGGGTCAGGCAGGTTGCTGGAGGATCTTTTGGAGTATGTATACGGGGGGGAGGGATGTCGTCTGGTCCTGGCCGGGGATACCGCGCAGCTCCCTCCGGTGGGAAGTGCACTGAGTCCTGCCCTTGACGAGAGCTGGTTCGACCGCCAGGGCTTCCGCGTCATCTCCGGTGAACTCACCGACGTCGTCCGCCAGGAACGGGAGTCATTGGTTTTAGCCAATGCTACCCGGCTCCGTCAACGCATCTTTTCCACGACAGATACCGGCTTCTTCAGGATAAATCTCTCCGCAGGAGCCGACCTGGAAAGAATTTCCGGGGGCGATTTGCTTGATAAACTGTCGGGTTGTTATGATAAATACGGAACCGGGGAAACCATGGTGCTGACCCGGTCCAATAAAAGGGCCAACCTCTACAACAAGGGGATCCGCCACTCCATCCTTTATCGCGATTCGGTGATTTCCCGGGGCGACCTGTTGATGGTGGTCAAGAACAATTATTTCTGGATCAAGGAGGAGCAGGGGGCTGATTTCATCGCCAACGGAGAAATAGGGGAGATCACCCATATCTACGGTTATGAGGAGCTCTACGGATTTAAATTTGCCGACATCGCCCTGCGTCTGGGCGACCACGGCGACCAGGAACTCGATTGTAAGATCCTGTTGGATACCCTGGAGGTGGAAGCCGCCTCTCTGACCCGCGATGACCTGGTCCGGCTCTATAACGCCATTGCGGAAGATTATCCCGAGATCCGCAACAAGCAGGAAAGATGGAAAAAAATCAGGGCCAATCCCTGGTTCAATGCACTGCAGGTGAAATTCGCCTATGCGGTGACCTGCCACAAAGCCCAGGGCGGACAGTGGAAGGCGGTTTTCGTGGATACAGGATATCTCTCCGAAGAGCAGCATGACCGGGAATTCCTGCGATGGCTGTATACCGCCTTCACCCGCCCAACGGAAAAACTATTTCTGGTCAATTTTGACAAGCGTTTCTTCGGGGAAGGGTAGGGATCGCAAATCGGTCTCCGTCAGCAGCCAGTGAGGTTTCCGGGAAGAGGGCCCGGGCCTCTGTCAGAAAGGGGGAGAGGTTTTTGTACCGTGTGGAGAAATGGCCGAGGATCAGCCTGCCAACCCCGGCATGGACCGCCATCTGTGCGGCCTGACGGGCAGTTGAATGAAGGGTCTTTCCTGCCCAATCCTGCATCTCTTCCAGAAAAGTGGCTTCATGGTAAAGCAGATCGGCGCCCCTGATGATCTCCGCCGCCGGTTCATGATAGGCCGTATCGGTCATAAAGGCATAGGAGCGGGGCGCCGGGGGAGCGATCACCAGCTCACTATGCGGGATCTCTGCGCCTTCGCCGGTCGTGAACCCCGCACCCTCCTTGATTTGCTGCATTTGGCTGACCGGAATGGCGTATCGTGCGATCTGATCCTTCCTGAGGTTCGGCAGCGAAGGTTTCTCGCGGAAAAGAAATCCGCAGCAGGGTACCGAATGCTTCAGCGGAAAGGAAACCACTTCCACCAGGCGGTCTTCCCAAACTACGGCAGGCTGCCTGAAATTAAGGGGATGAAAAGTGATGGAGAATCCCAGCTCCCCTTTCATATGGTCGATCAGGGGCTGAATCAACTCCTTCAGGGGGCTGTGGGCATAGATATGAAGGTCTGATTTGATCCCCAGCAGGTTGCGCGTGGAGATCAACCCGGGTAATCCCAGGAAATGGTCGCCGTGCAGATGGGAAACAAAGATGTGATTCACCCGTGCGAAGCTGAATTTCATCCTCCTGAGTTGGATCTGGGTCCCCTCTCCGCAATCGACCAAAAAAAACCGCCCAAGCAGGTTTACTGCCTGAGCGGTCGGGTATCTTTCGGACGTCGGAATCGCGGAACTGCTCCCCAGAATCGTGACTTCAAAGGTCATTATCCACGGTTTCGTCTGTCAGGGTCGCTTTTTTTTTGAGTAACTCTTCCGCTTCTTCCACGTTCCGGGTAATCAGCAATACCGTGTGCAACATGGAAATGCGGAATATTGACTCCACATCTGGCTGTAATCCGGAGATGATACATGCCCCGATGGCATCTTCACACAAACGGTTGGTCACCAGTATCGCTCTCAATCCTGAAGAATCACAGTATTTGCAGTCCGTCAGGTCAAGTACGATGTTCTTCTCTCCCTGGCTGTTGACCACTACAACTTCTGATTTCAGTTCCGGCGCATTGTTGGTGTCGAGTTTTTCACTCGTCACCTTGATCAGCGTATATAGTTCTCTTTTAGTGACATCAAAACCCATAGCTACAATTTACGAAAACTTCGGAAACCACCGTTACTTTTTTTCCTTTTTTTCGTTGGCTTCCATCTGCGTTTTCAATGCAGCCAGGTCAGAGATGTCGCCCAGGGTCGTCTTTTCACCGCTGTCAGAGAGATTTTTCATGGCCTTTTTGGCTGATCTGTTCTCCGACTTTCTCCGGGAGGTATCTTCTGATCTCTTTTCATCTTCATACACCCTGGAGTGTGAAACGATGATCCGTTTGGCCGATTTGTTGAATTCGATCACCTTGAATTCCAGTTTCTCGTCCATTTTTACGGGGGTCCCGTCTTCCTTGACCAGGTGGCGGGGGGTGGCAAAGCCTTCCACACCGTAAGGCAGTGCAATCACTGCGCCCTTGTCCATCAGTTCCACGATCGTTCCTTCGTGGATGGAGTCGGTGGTGAAGATGGTCTCAAACACGTCCCAGGGATTCTCCTCGAGCTGTTTGTGTCCCAGGCTGAGCCGGCGGTTTTCCTTGTCGATGTCGAGGACCACCACTTCGATCTCTTCGCCGATGCCGGTGAATTCCGAGGGATGTTTGATCTTTTTCGTCCAGCTCAGGTCACTGATGTGAATAAGGCCGTCGACGCCTTCCTCGATTTCCACGAATACGCCGAAATTGGTGAAGTTGCGGACCGTTGCCTTATGGGTGGTACCCACACCAAACCGGGTGTCGATATTTTCCCACGGGTCGCTCTTCAGCTGTTTAATGCCCAGGGACATCTTCCGCTCATCGCGGTCAAGGGTAAGAATCTGGGCATCCACTTCGTCGCCCACCTTCAGGAAATCCTGTGCGCTGCGCAGGTGCTGGCTCCATGACATCTCCGAGACGTGAATAAGCCCTTCCACTCCGGGGGCAATTTCCACAAAAGCACCATAGTCGGCAAGTACCACAACTTTACCCTTCACGGAGTCGCCCACTTTCAGCCCTTCACTCAGTTTGTCCCACGGATGGGGGGTGAGTTGCTTCAGACCCAGGGCAATCCTTTTCTTGTCATCGTCAAAGTCCAGGATAACCACATTCAGTTTCTGGTCAAGTTCCACGATCTCATTGGGGTGGACAATCCGGCCCCATGACAGATCGGTGATGTGAATCAGGCCGTCTACGCCGCCCAGGTCAATGAAGACCCCGTAGGAGGTGATGTTCTTGACGGTTCCTTCCAGAACCTGTCCTTTTTCAAGCCTGGAAATGATTTCTTTCTTCTGCAGTTCAAGTTCTTCTTCAATCAGGGCTTTATGCGACACCACCACATTGCGGAACTCGTGGTTGATCTTGACCACCTTGAATTCCATGGTCTTACCCACATAAATGTCGTAATCGCGGATGGGTTTCACGTCGATCTGGGAACCCGGCAGGAAGGCCTCGATACCCAGGGCATCCACGATCATGCCACCTTTGGTGCGGCACTTGATATACCCCTTGATGATTTCCCCGTTGTCATGGGCCTGGTTGATCCTTTCCCAGGATTTCATGGCGCGGGCTTTCTTGTGCGAGAGAATCATCTGTCCCTTGGGATCTTCCAGATTCTCCACATACACGTCTACTTTGTCCCCCACCTTCATGTCGGGGTTGTAGCGGAATTCGTTCAGGCTGACAATCCCGTCCGATTTGTAGCCAATGTCAATCACCACTTCACGTTTGTTCATGGAAATAACGGTCCCTTCCTGGACCTCTTTCTCCTGTACCGTGTTGAGGGTGTTGTTGTAAAGCTCTTCCAGTTCGCCGCGGCGACGCGAAGAGTAGGCATCCATGCCCGATTCCAGTTCTGCCCAGTCAAATTCAGGTTCAACCGGAGTCTGAACGTTTACAGGGGCTGCCTGAGCCTCTGAAGCCTCGTTCGCGGCCTCTTCCCGGATCTCCGGGGTTTCATTGTTCATTTCAGTCATCTAATGTTAAATAAATTAATAAGTTAGACTTTATTTCTTTTTAAGAAACCGGCCGCAAAAATATAACTATTGCACGTGATTTCAAAAATATTCCTCTTTTTTTTGAACAACAGCCCTTTATCCCTTTTTACGAACCCCGTGAATCCACTTTCGGGTTGTGCCGTCCTGAAGAATTACTATTTTTGAACAAAAAAATCATGAAGGGAATTATTCTGGCCGGTGGGGCAGGAACGCGTTTGTACCCCGTCACCCGGTCCATCTCCAAGCAGATCCTGCCGGTCTATGACAAACCAATGATTTATTATCCCCTGTCGGTGCTGATGCTGGCCGGTATCAGGGAGATCCTGGTGATTTCCACGCCTACCGACCTTCCGCTCTACCGTGAGCTCTTTGGGGACGGCCATCAGCTGGGCCTCCGTATCAGCTACAAAATCCAGCCTTCTCCTGATGGTCTCTCCCAGGCCTTCATCCTTGGAGAGGAGTTCATCGGTGGCGACAACGTCTGCATGATCCTGGGCGACAACATCTTCTATGGCTATAATTTCAGGCAGATCCTCGAGGAGGCTGCCTCCCTGGAGGATGGCGCTGTGGTCTTCGGTTATTACGTCAACGACCCCGAGAGATATGGGGTGGTGGAATTTGATCCCTCCGGAAAGGTGGTGAGCATTGAGGAGAAACCCGTGCATCCCCGCTCCAGCTATGCGGTGACCGGTCTCTATTTTTACTCCAATGATGTGGTGGCCAAGGCCAAAGCCCTTAAACCCTCGGCCCGCGGAGAACTGGAAATCACCGACCTGAACCGCCTCTATCTGGAGGAGGAGAGGCTGCAAGTCAAACTTCTGGGGCGCGGCTTTGCCTGGCTCGACACGGGAACCCACGAAAGCCTCCTCCAGGCTTCCAACTTCATCGCCACCATCGAACAACGTCAGGGCCTCAAGGTCTCCTGCATTGAAGAAATCGCCTATAAAAAGGGTTTCATCGACCGCGATCAGCTGCTGAAACTGGCCGAACCCCTGAAAAAGAACCAGTATGGCCAGTATCTGCTGAAACTGGCTGAAAACCAGATCAAATCCTTCTGATATGCAGATTTCAGACACGCCCCTGATGGGGCTGAAGCTCATTGAACCTTCGGTATTCAGGGATGCACGGGGCTATTTCTTCGAAAGCTACAACCGGGAAATCCTGGCCGGGGCCGGAATCTCCAACCTGTTTGTCCAGGATAATGAATCCCGTTCCTCCCGGGGGGTGGTCCGCGGCCTTCACTACCAACTGGAACCTTATGCCCAGGCCAAACTGGTCAGGGTGGTCGAAGGGACCGTCTTTGATGTGGCGGTGGACCTGCGCAGGGGTTCCCCCTCCTTCGGAAAATGGTTCGGTACCCTTCTTTCAGGGGAGAATAAGCTCCAGATGCTGATTCCCGCCGGTTTCGCCCACGGCTTTTCGGTCCTCTCCCCCGATGTGGTCTTTGCCTACAAGTGCGATCAGCTTTATCACAAGGCTTCGGAAAGGGGAATCCGTTTCTGTGATCCCTTTCTGGGCATCGACTGGCATCTCCCGGAAGGAGAGTGGCTCGTTTCCGAAAAGGACCTTCAGGCTCCTCTCTTTGCCGATGCGGAATACAATTTTAACTACACAGAACAGTGAAAAAAATTGTCATCACCGGAGCCAACGGGCAGTTGGGCACTGAGATCAGGATGGCTTCCGGGGCATTGCCCTCCTTTGAGTTTCTGTATACTGATTATGATACCCTGGACATCACCGATGAGGGGGCCCTGGAGGGTTTCCTGGAAAGGGAGTGCCCCGCCTTCCTGGTGAACTGTGCGGCATACACGGCTGTGGACCGTGCCGAACAGGAGCCTGCAGCGGCTAAGGAACTCAATGCCCGGGCTCCGGGGCTTCTGGCCCGCTGTTGCCTCACCACCGGTACCCGCCTGATCCATATCTCTACCGATTATGTCTTCGACGGCTGCCAATGCCGGCCATACACCGAAGAGGATCCCGTCAGCCCCCTGGGGGTGTACGGCCATACCAAAAGGGAAGGCGAAATCAACGCCCTGCTGAATCCGCAAACCCTGATCATCCGCACCTCCTGGCTCTATTCCAGGTTCGGCGCTAATTTTGTCAAAACCATGATCCGTTTGGGGAATGAGAAACCTGCGGTGAAGGTGGTTTTTGACCAGACAGGGAGTCCAACCTGTGCCGCCGACCTGGCCGGGGCCATCCTGAAGATCATCGCCCTGTCTGATCACGATCCCGGCTCCTGGATACCCGGTATCTATCACTATTCCAATGAGGGTGTATGCAGCTGGTATGACTTTGCCCTGGCCATCCACAGGGCAGCCGGGATTTCCTGCCGCGTGGATCCCGTAGAATCAAAAGATTTTGTTACTTTAGCTTCCCGGCCCCATTATTCCGTTCTCAATAAGGCCAGAATCAAGTCGGTTTACGGACTGACGATTCCCCACTGGCTGGAAAGCCTGGAAAAAACCGTCACCGAAATTAAAACCAGATAGACTATGCAAAACGAAGAAATGCTTAAAATGGTAGAGGCGAAGGCCCAGCAGTGGCTATCGCCCGTCTATGACGAAGAGACCCGCAGCTCCGTCACACGTATGCTTGCCAATCCCGACAAAACCGAACTCATTGACTCTTTTTACAAGGATTTGGAGTTTGGTACCGGCGGATTGCGCGGCATCATGGGAGCGGGTACCAACCGGATGAACATTTACACCGTGGGGGCCGCCACACAGGGTCTCAGCAACTATCTGAAACGGAATTTTGCCCACCTCCCGGAGATCAGGGTGGCCATCGGTCACGACTGCCGTAACAACAGCAGGCTCTTTGCCGAAAGCAGCGCCGGCATTTTTGCCGCCAACGGCATCAAGGCCCTCCTCTTTGAGGATCTCCGGCCTACCCCCGAGATGTCTTTCGCCATCAGGGAATACGGATGCCAGAGCGGCATCATCATCACCGCTTCCCATAATCCCAAAGAATACAACGGCTACAAAGCTTATTGGGACGATGGCAGCCAGATCGTGGAACCCCACGACATCAACATCATCAACGAGGTGAAAACCATCAGACCGGAAGAGATCCGCTTCAACGGCCCCGGGGAGAACATCGTCATCCTGGGTGAAGAGACCGACGCCAGGTTCATTGAAAAGGTAAAAAGCGTCTCCCTTTCTCCCGACATCGTGCAGAAATACCACGATATGAAGATCGTCTACACCCCGATCCACGGCACCGGTGTGACGATGGTTCCCAGGGCCCTGCATGCCTTTGGCTTCACCAATATTATCCATGTACCCGAGCAGGACGTGGTCAGCGGGAATTTTCCGACGGTGGTTTCCCCCAATCCTGAAGAGCCGGCGGCCATGGAAATGGCCATTGCCAGGGCCCGGGAGGTAGGAGCCGACCTGGTCATGGCCACTGATCCCGATGCCGACCGCATCGGCGTGGTGGTCAAAAACCACCATGACGATTATGTGATCATTAACGGCAACCAGACCGCCCTGCTCTTCATTTATTACATCATCACCAAAATGAAGGAGAACGGGGCGATGAAAGGGAATGAGTTCGTGGTCAAAACCATCGTATCGACGGAACTGATTGCCGACATTGCACGCCGTAACCAGGTCGACTTCTACGATGTCTATACCGGTTTCAAATACATTGCCGAGGTCATCCGTGAAAACGAGGGCAAAAAGAAATACATCGGCGGGGGCGAGGAGAGTTTCGGCTTTATGCCGGCCGATTTTGTCCGCGACAAAGATGCCGTTTCCTCCTGTGCCCTGATGGCCGAAATCACCGCCTGGGCCAGGAGCAAGGGCAAGTCCCTCTTTGAGCTCCTCCAGGACATTTATCTGGAATACGGTTTTTCAAGGGAGAAAATGAAGTATGTGGTTCGCAAGGGCCAGGCCGGGGCAGAGGAGATCCGTCAGCTCATGGTCAGGTTCAGGAACAACCCCCCGGCTGCCCTGGGCGGTTCCCCGCTGATGATTGTCAAGGATTATGAATCCCTTCAGGAGAAGAATCTCCTCACCGGGGAGGTGAACCCCATTGCCCAGAAGACCACCTCCGATGTGCTGCAGTTTTTTACCCAGGCCGGGACGAAAATTTCTGTTCGCCCCTCGGGCACAGAACCCAAAATCAAGTTTTATTTTGAGGTACGCGGGGAACTGACTTCCCGTGACGGGTATGATCAGGCGGAAGCCCGTGCCGACGAACTGATTGAAACCATGATGGCGGAGATGGGCCTGGCCTGAAGTGACTGATCAGGGAATGCTCCGGTCAGCAAAGGTCATTTCACCGGCCGGCCGCAACCGGGATGTTCTCTTATTCATTTTGCGCATTTTTTACAAGCGAACAATCATAATATGAAGAGATTAAAGTTAGTTGTGACGGTGTGTGCCCTGGGTGCGGCCATGCCGGTGATGGGGCAGCAGGTGCCCACCATGGGGATGAAACCCGAAATGACCGAAGTGTGGGAACCGGAGGTGCAGGTGGTCACACCGGGCAGGCTGCCGGGAGAAGCCCCGTCAGATGCCATCCTGCTGTTCGATGGCATCGACCTGGCGGAAGAATGGACCGATGCCAAAGGGAACGCTCCGGGCTGGAAGGTGGAAGACGGGGTGGTTACCGTGGTCAGGGGCGCCGGGGAAATCAGAACCAAAAGGAAATTCTCTGATTTCCAGCTTCACATCGAGTGGCGGTCGCCGGCTGAGGTCTCCGGGGAAAGCCAGGGCAGAGGCAACAGCGGGGTCTTCCTGCAGGAGAATTATGAAGTCCAGATCCTTGACAATTATCACAACCGGACCTACCGCAACGGCCAGGCCGGGAGCCTTTACAAGCAATATCCGCCCCTGGTGAATGTCTGCCGCCCTCCCGGGGAATGGCAGAGTTATGACATCATTTACACGGCCCCCTCTTTCCATAAAGACGGCACCTTCAGGGAGCCCCCGAAAGTGACTGTCCTTCATAATGGCGTGGTGGTCCAAAACGGTGTTTCCCTGCGGGGACCCACCGAATACATCGGAATCCCTGAGTATACCGTGGTTCCTCATGGCCCCGGAAGCATTGTGCTTCAGGACCACGGAAATCCGGTGAGCTTCCGCAACATCTGGATCAGGGAACTCTGAACAGGGACCCCTGCCGGAATGGAAGCGCTGCAGGCCCCGGCCGCATCCCTTCCCTCTGAATCAGGCAACCGTTTTCTGCATGGCCGGAAACTTCAGGTTTATTATGGCCCTCACCCGGCACAGGTTCCTGGGAGAACTTCTGTTGCCCTATATCGTCGAGGAACAACCCGCAGTACTCCTTGTGAAGGGGGTGGTGACTCCCGGTACCGCTGATGAACAGGGGCTCTCCCTGACTCCCCGTCAACGGGAAATGGTCAGACTGGCTGCAAAATGCACCCCCGTTCAACTGGCCCGTAAGTTCTCCAGGGAGACCACTGCCGCTGACTTCTTTGTGCCGGCGAATGACGAAATTATCCAAAAATCCGTCCTCCCCTGGGTCGGGAAGCAGATGTACCGGATCGCCCTTCTGCTGATGGATGGGCATACCCCTCTGTACGGAAAGGATCCCCAGTACAGCAGGATATACAAGGAAGACCGGCTGGAGGTTCCCGGCGGATTCTGCCGGCCGCAGTTCCACTTCCGGCGGACCACGGAGGGTACGGCCTATCGCCTCCGGATCTTTTCCGGTTCCGGGGAAATACCCCTCACAGGCAGGGATTTCCGCGTGATCTCTCAGGCTCCCTGCGTGATGGCCTGCCACCAGCGCCTGCTGATCTTTGAAAAATTGGAAGCCCTCAAAATCAAGCCCTTTACTACCAGGGAAGTCATTCACATCCCCCCGCCGCTGGAACAGAAATATTACACTTCCTTCATTGCACCTCTTCTGCGCGATTATGAAGTCCTCGCTGACGGATTTTCCGTGAGTGAAACCCACGTCGTGCCCAGGCCCCTTCTCTCCCTGGAGCATGACCTGGCTTCAGCTCCCGCGATACTTCTGAAATTCCGCTACGGAGAAGAGCTGTTCCCGGCCGTTATGAAAACCCGGAGGGCCGTCACCCTGGAATCCCTCCACGGGGAGTACCGGTTTCTTCGCCTTACACGAAATGCAGAGGTGGAACAAAAGCCAGCTGATTTTTTGCTGTCACTGGGATTGAAATACAGGCAGGGTTTTTACACCCTTCCCGGGCTGGATCTGTTGCAAATAGAGGAAGCGACCGCCCTGCTGGTCGACTGGATCTCTCGTCACTCCCCGGAACTGGAAAAGGAAGGTTTTGAGATCTCCACCACCGGGCTGGGAAAGAACTATTATACCGGGAAAAGGGAGATGGTGTTCGATGTGGGGCCCCAAACCGATTGGTTCGATGTGTATGCTGTGGTTCAAATCGGCGATTTCCGGATTCCATTTCTCAGGTTGAGGAAGTATCTCCTGAACGGCATCCGGGAGTTCGAACTTCCCGACGGCAGGGTAGCCATTCTTCCGGAGGAGTGGTTTGCCCGTTACCGGTACCTGATTCCCTTTGCCCGGGGCACCGGCAGCCGGTTCACGCTGCAACGCCACCACTTCCCTCTGCTGGCCTCCCTGGATACGGGTGCTACGGCCCTGCACACCATCGGGGAAGCGTTCAGTACCATGGAGAGGATCCCTCTTCCCGAGGGACTCAGGGCTGAACTCCGCGGGTATCAGGTGACCGGTTACCGGTGGATGGTCACCCTGATGAACAACCGCCTGGGGGGCTGTCTCTCCGATGACATGGGCCTGGGAAAAACCCTTCAGGCCATTGCCCTGCTTCTGAAGATCAGAAAGCGGCGTAAACCGGCGCAAAACCTTCCTTCTTGCTCTTTCCCGCTTCCGGGCAGCGGGGGGCGGCAACTCTCCCTGTTTGACGAGCCGGAAGCCCCTCCTTCTCTTCCCGCGCAACACAGACCTACCACAACTCCGGGAACGACTGCCGGACCAGTGGCTGCCGCAGGCCTGCCTGCAATTGGAGACATAGGCGCCGGGGGCGGACCCCGGGATCTTCCCGGAACTTCCCTGGTGGTGATGCCAGCCTCCCTTGTCCATAACTGGCTGGCAGAGTTCCGCCGGTTCGCGCCCTCCCTGCGCGTCTATAGCCATACGGGCGCCCAGCGCAACCGATTGCCCGATCCCCGTAATAAACTCCTTGATTATGACGTGGTCCTGACCACTTACGGCACCCTCAGAAACGATTACCCCCTCTTTGCCGATACCCTTTTCCGCTGCCTCATCCTCGATGAAAGCCAGTATGTCAAGAATCCCTCCTCCAAAAGCTACAAGGCGGTCATGGCCCTGCACGCCATCCATCGGTTTGTGCTGACGGGCACCCCGGTGGAAAACTCCCTTTCCGACCTCTGGGCCCAGATGAATTTTCTTAATCCGGGGCTGCTGGGGAGTTTTCTCTTTTTCAGGCACCATTTTCTGCTTCCCGCAGAAACCAGGGGAGATGCAGAAGCTTCCGCCAAACTGCTGGAAATGGTCAGGCCTTTTATTCTCAGGCGCACCAAGGCGGAGGTGGCCTCCGACCTTCCCCCGCTGATGGAACAGACCATCGTGTGTTCCATGTCCGGGGAACAGCGCTCCCTCTATGAAAAGGAGAAATCACTGATCAGAAATTCCATTCTGGCCAATATCGAAGCCCGTGGCATGGAAAGAAGTTCCCTGTTCATCCTTCAGGGGATGACGCGCCTGCGCCAGATCGCCATCCATCCCGGACTGCTTCGCGATACGGAGCCGGCAGGCTCCGGTAAATTCAACGAAATCATGGAGTCCCTGATGAGCCTGGTGGCTGAAAAACATAAGGTGCTTATTTTTTCTTCCTTTGTCACCCATCTGGAACTGATCAGACAGGGGGTGGCTGCAGCGGGCCTCCGTTACAGCCTGCTGACCGGTAAAACACGTGACCGCGGGGAGGTGATCCGCACCTTCCAGGAGGATCCCCAAAACTACATTTTTCTTATTTCCATGAAAGCCGGAGGGGTGGGGCTTAACCTGACCAGCGCAGAATATGTCTTCATCGTCGATCCCTGGTGGAATCCTGCCGTAGAGGAACAGGCCCTGAGCCGTGCCCACCGGATCGGTCAGGTGAAGAACACCTTTGTGTACCGGTTCATCACCGGCGAAACCATTGAAGAGAAAATCGGAATCCTGAAAACCCGCAAGAAAGCGCTTGCCGACCGGTTCATCAACCGGAACAATCCGCTGGGAGCCCTGACCCGCGACGACCTGATGGACCTCATTGGCTGAGGTTCTCCGGCTGCGATCTCTTTTTGGAACGGATGGGCAAAGCCGGCACCAGTGGTATTCAGGGGGAAGGTACCGGCTGCAGCCCCGGGGTTATTCCTTGGGCCGCGCCGACTCCAGTCCCAATCTTTTGCCATTGTAGCGGGCTCTCTGGAAGGCTTTTTGCACCTCCCTGCCGTAGCGTTGGTCGACCTCGAAAAAGGAGAAGTCACGCAGGATCTCGATGGCTCCGATTTCAACCGACCGGCCTGGCATCTGACGGTTGATCAGGTCAATGATCCCCCGTTTGTCTACCTGATCCGTTTTTCCCAGGTTGAGGAAAAACCGGGAAAAGAGTACATCCCTGTCGCGTTTCCATTGGTTGGTGCGGCCGTGTGAAAAGGTGCCGCCTGTGAAGTCACCTCCCCTTTTACCCCGCTCTTCCTTTCTGCGGGATTCCGGTTTCTCCTCCCGCTGGCGGCTCTGGAGATCGGCATTCAGGTCGGGAGCGTTCTCATAGGACGCCAGAAACCTGTTGAATTCCACCGAAACGAAATGTTTGATGAGGTCATCCCGGTCGAGCCATTCCAGCTTTTTATAAATGACCTTCAGGTACTGGTCGATCTGCTGGTCATTGACCTCCACGTTTTCGACCCTGTCAACGAGGTTGAAAAGTTGCTTTTCGCAGATTTCCCTTCCCGAGGGAACCGTTTTGTATTCGATTTTCCTGCCCAGCATTCTCTCCACATCCCTGAGTTTCCCTTTTTCCCTGAGGTGCAGGATGGAATAGGCGGTTCCCTTTTTTCCGGCCCTGCCGGTACGTCCGCTGCGGTGAATATATACTTCGGGGTCGTCGGGAAGGTTGTAGTTGATGACATGGGAGAGGTCGTTGACGTCGAGTCCGCGTGCGGCCACATCGGTGGCTACCAGCAGCTGAAGATGCCGGTTGCGGAACCGGTTCATGACGATGTCGCGCTGTTCCTGGGAGAGGTCGCCGTGAAGGGCGTCGGCGTTATAGCCGTCGCGGATCAGGTTGTCGGCCACTTCCCTGGTTTCGGCCCGGGTGCGGCAAAAGACAATCCCGTAAATCCGGGGGTGAAGGTCGGCAATGCGCTTTAGCGCTTCATACCGGTCTTTGGCATGAACCATAAAATATTCATGGGCGACATTTTCCGCACCGGTATTTTTCTTTCCCACGCTGATCTCCAGGGGATGGGTCATGTATTTGTTGGCGATGGCCACCATTTCGGGAGGCATGGTTGCCGAGAAGAGCAGGGTTTGCCGGGCAGGCGGAGTCGCCGCCAGGATGAAATCCAGATCGTCCTTAAAGCCCATGGAGAGCATTTCATCGGCTTCGTCCAGGACCAGCCAGCGCACATGCGACAAATCCAGTTTTTTGCGGCGGATCAGGTCGACGGCCCTGCCGGGAGTGGCCACCACCACCTGGGCACCACGCTCCAGTTTTCTGATTTGCTCCCCGATGGAAGCTCCTCCATAGACCGGAAGAATTTGCAGGGAGGGCAGATATTTGGCGAATCCCGAAAGATCCCTGGTGATTTGCATGCAGAGTTCCCTGGTGGGGCAAAGGACCAGTGCCTGGGTCAGCGGGGTGCTGCAGTCGACCTGCTGTACCACCGGCAACCCGAAAGCCGCTGTTTTGCCGGTCCCCGTTTGGGCATAAGCCACGATGTCACGGGATTGCTCCAGCAGCGCGGGTATGGTTTGTTCCTGGACAGGCGTAGGAATTTCGTAACCGAGATCCTCGACGGCCCTCAGCACACCGGGGCTTAACCCCATCTGGTTGAATAAAATCATGTGGAAAATTCGTGTTTGTAAAAATGAGGCCGCAAAGGTATTCTAATATGGCTGCAAACAATGCGTATAAGCCAAACATTTTCAGATTCTTCCCTTTTGTTAACAATGGGGTGATCCCGGGATGGGTACGGCTGGCCCAGGTGGGTGCTTCTTCACTCGAAACGGCGTGGAGCGGGAGGTTCGGGCTGGAAAGTGTAAAAGGTCTGACGGGTGTGTTCGTTGAGGAGGAATCCCAGCAACCCCACATCCCGGGGATGGTTGGGGTAAATGGAAAGCCTCAGCTGGAGCGTCTTAAAAACCAGGGATTCGTTGTGAAGCCTCAGCCCCACGCCCAGGCCGCTGTAATAGCTTCCCTTGAAAATGGAGCCGTGGCCCGGAGCAATGATGCCCAGGTCGCCGAAGGTGAAAAAGGCCAGATTAAAACGGTAAAAGTCGCGCTTCTGAAAATAGACGGTTTCCATATTCAGGCTCAGACGCTGGTTCCCCGTGACCTCACCACTGTCAAAACCCCTGATCAGTTTGGTCTTGTAAAAGGTCAGAGACTCATCGTCATACCGGTGGATGCCCATTTTATAGTCCACGTTGACGAACTGCCGGAAGCGGGCATTCCCTGAGACGAACATCCTGGATATGAAGCGTGCGCTGCCTTCGACCAGGCCCTGCCTGACGCGTCCGTGTTCCAGAAAACCGCCTGCACTTCCGGAGAGATACAGGTAACCCGGTTTCTTTCTGAGCAGATTGCCGTTGGAGAGCAGAAGATGGGTATACCAGCGCGGACCCCGTTCGGCATGGTCAAAACCTGCTACCAGTTCATTCCTGAAACCCCGGGGAATGTCTTCGGTAATGCCGTACCCGTACACGAGTTCATCGGGCTGGTAGCTTCTCTTTGACCAGGTCAGTCCGGTCATCCACAGGGAATGATGAAAGTAGGAGAATACCTGGTCAGCCCCGGGTGTGGGCCGGTCGCTGTAACGGCGGTAAAGGTACTGACCCGAGAGGGTGAGCTGGGACTGGCGGGGGCCTCCCCCCAGCTGAAAGTTCCGGCCCGCCCAGGCAGAATAGTGGCTGTAGCCCAGGGTGGCCTCGCGCAGACTGTATTGCTCCCCCGGCAGCAGCGTGGTCCTTTTCATCAGATACCCGGAAAGCCCATACCCCCATACGTCGGAGGTTCGCAGGAAATTCTTGTCGAGCAACACAACTCCCCCTTCATTCAGGTAGGTGTTCAGGTATCCCGCAGAAAAGGAGATGAACCTGCCGCCGATGTTGTTGATCCGGTAGGTGGTCTCTATACCCGTGTAGGGCTCGCGCGTGAGGTGGCCCACGAACCGTGCCGAGAGCTCATGACCCACCCCGAACAGGTTCCGGTTGTATACCTCCAGCGCGGCCGACCTGGAACTGTTCACATTCCCGGTTATCCCGATGGAAAAACGGTCCTGCACCAGTAAAGTGATGTTTATCAGCTGGTTGTTGAATGTGTCGGCTACGGCCATAAACCTGGCATCCCTGATGTAGGGAAGCAAGCGCAGCAGACGCTCATTTTCATAAAGCTCTTCGGGGCGGAACAACTCCCCTTTTTTGAAGAGCAGATTCTTCCTGATGTTATGGAGGTCAGACCGGGTGTGAATCAGGTTTCCGGCCTTTTCATACCAGAGTGTCGCCTTGCGGGAGGTGTCCCTGATGCTGGGCCCGAACACCTCCAGCCTGATGATGTCGATTCTGCCAATGGTCTTCCCTTCGAGGGGAGAGGCATAAAGGGCCGAGTCGCAGGGGGCTTCCGGCTTTCGTGGACCTGGTACCAGCACCCGGTAAAGCATCCGGGTCAATCTCCTGCTCTGGGCCTTTGCCCTTAACGAATCATAAAACAACGCATACCGGTCACTCCGCTCCTCATATTTGTCGCCCTGTTCCCCCACCATCCCCAGCGAATCGGGCCTCGCCCTTTCCATGGTGGTCTGGGCACTGCCGGCAAATGCCGGAAACAGCGCCAGAAACAGCAGCCCATATCGCAGGAAAACAGAATTCATCGGGTCATAAAAAGGGCTAAATTAATCAATAGCAAGCATAATGCGCTGTCTTTCAATATGTTAAAATTAGTTAAATTTGTTTGTTCCAGCAAGGTATTTGCTGAGACAATCAGATAGGGAAAAGCGAAGCTTTATTTCTATTTTTGCCGGGGTGGGAGGGACCAGAAGCTTAAGCCGGCGGTTCAGAAATGCCGGGTGCCGGGTTCAGTGGTGTCTTTGGCAGAGGACCCTCACCGTGGAAGAGAATGCCTATGCGGGGATTGTGGAAAATATATCGGCGCAACATTTATGGGGTGATGGGGACGTTGCTCTTTCACATTCTGTTGTTTGCCGTTTTCCTTTTGTCTGAAGTAGAGATGAAACGGGAGATGAAGGAAGCGGAGGTGGTGGTGGAGATTCCCCTCGAATGGAGTGAAGAGCCTGAGGAGCTGGAGGAGGCTGCGACGGGGGAGGAGAGGCTGGAGGGAAAACTGCCTTCACAGGTGACCAACCGTCCTTCGGCGCGCGCCTCGGCAGGGGCTGACCGGTTCTTCAACGAGGATTACCAAAGGGAGGTGAGCGGGGCACAGCAGTTGTCGCGGGAGGTGAGCCGGCAGCTTTCGCAGGAGATCCCGGAGCCGGGAGAGATTCCCATGCCCGAGGATGTAACCGATGGTAAGGAGCCAGAGGAGATCAGCAATGTGGTCTATTCGGGGAAAAGCAATGTGGAGTACCATTTGGAAAACCGCTATCACCGCCGGTTACCCATTCCCGTGTACCTTGCCCGCGGGGGCGGAACCGTGGTGGTGGACATTGCCGTGGACCGGGAGGGAAAAGTGACCTCTGCCGTGCCACAGGCCCAGGGCCGCTCCCTCCAGGACCCCATCGTCCAGTACGCCAGGGAAGCCGCACTGCGCAGCCTCTTCAACCAAGACCCTTCAGCTCCTGCCCTCCAAAAGGGAACCATCCGCTATACCTTCGTGCCCCAATAAAGCTTTAACATCATTTAACAGAATATAATTGCTTTTCTTCCCGTTCTTCACTATTTTTGCTACACGTTTATTTTCATAAGTTTAGGTTTAGTTAGGTTAGTTAGTTTAAAGAGAAAGGATAGAATGTTGATTCTATCCTTTTGTTTTTCCCCCACTTTCTTTTTTTAGTTTTTAAATATCTTTATTTTCGTTTCCTGAACGCAAAACCGGAACACCCCAATTTCATGGATATCATTATGATAATCAGATGCAGGGCAAGGTTTTGCACCTCTTGATGTGATTTTTCCGGCAAAAACCGGGTTACCTTTTGGCTTAAACAGGAATTAATATATAGTGAGATGAAAAGCTTCACGGATGATCAGATACTGAAAGGTATTCTGCGACATGACAACCTGGTGCTGTCCTACATATACAAACAGTATTATTACAAGGTCAACGCCTTTGTCAGGAAGAACAGCGGAACCGAAGAGGATGTAAGCGATATTTTTCAGGAAGCCATTATCGTCATCTACCGGAAGCTTAAGGAGAATGACCTTTTATTTGAGAACCGTTCTTTTGAGACTTACCTTTTTTCGGTGTGCAGGTTGTTGTGGCTGAAGAACCTGCGTACCATCAAAACGGAAAAGGAGAAGATCAACGACAGCCTTCCCTTTAATGAGGAGGTGTATGACGATGACCTGAACAACGTCATCGAAAAAAACGAGAGATATCTTCTTTACCAGAAGCACTTCAGGAATATCAGTACGGATTGCCAGAAGATCCTCCAGATGTTTTTCGACAAGGTACCGATCCGTCAGATTGCACAAGTGATGGGCTTCAAAAGTGAAAAGTACGTCAAGTCCAGGAAATTCAAGTGTAAGGAACTTCTGATCGAAAGAATAAAACAAGATACAGAATATAAAAAACTCTTTGAAGATGACAGCTAAAATTTCTTCGGCAGCCTCCGTGGCCCGCATTTCCGGCACGATGACCCACACCCCTGGGTTGGCCCGGCAAAACCAGTTTGACACTGACACACACAATGATCAAGATCTATGGGATGACATAGAAAGCGCCCTGACCGAGAAAGATATTCAGGTTTTACGGGCGAAACTGAAAGAGATTTCCCACATGCCCTTCGAGGCTGCCCCCGATGGCCTTTCCGGCGAGTTTTTATTTGACCTGACCCATGGTGTGGCCACTCCCGGTGAGTGGCAGGAATTTGACGGATTGCTCCCCGATTTTTCCGAAGTCACCCAGGCGCTCCCCAAAATCCACCTTCATCACCATAAAAGGTGCATGAACGAGACCATTCACCACTATTACCTGGAGCAGGCCGCGCCCATCTCACGGGAGCAGGACCCCTTTTCCGCGGAGGTGGAAGATCCCGAATGGCAGATGCTGGAAGAGGCCATGACCGAAGGTGACGTCATGGATTTACGCCAAAAACTGCAGCTGATCGCCAAAACGGCCTCCACCCATCCCTATGGCGTGTCCGATATGGAAGATTACCTCAATGGGGAGATGGACCCGGGTGACCGGGAACGCTTCGAGGAAGAGCTGGCTTTTAATCCCCAGCTGAGTGACGATCTGGATCTTAACCTTGAGCTGGAGGAAGCCATTGGTGAGCAGGATGTCATGGCCTTACGTGAGGCTCTGGGAGGCGTCATGCGGCACCAGAAAGGCCGGGCCAGGAGCATCGCCGACATTGACTCCTTTCTTGAGGGAAGCATGACCGGCGACGACAGGGAAGCCTTCATGGAAGAGATGGCCGGAAACCGGGAGCTGAGGAGGGAAATACGCTTGTCAGGCGAAATGGAGAAGGCCCTGGGCGAACAGGATGTCATCGCCCTGCGTGACAAACTCAGGGAGGTCGCTGACTCGGAGGAAAAGGTGGTCGGCCGGGGATTGGTGACCCCACCCAAGGTGAGCGGCGTGAAACAACTGGCCACGGTAGCTGCGGTGGCCTTGCTGGTGATGGGTTTCTTCTCATTGCAAACGGTGACCAACCTGACCAACCGCAATGTTTATGAGGCCTTTTACAAAGCACCCCCGGCTCCTTCCAACTTCCGTGATGTGGCGGCAACCCCCGCCGACGGGCTTACACAGGGATTTCTCCTTTTTAATCACGGACAATATGCTTCCGCCCTTTTACTTCTGCGGGAAGAAGCCAACCGCGAACCCTTTAACCCGGCAGCGGTCTTTTACACCGGGGCCAGTCACCAGGGTCTTAAAGAGTATTCACAGGCCGTAGCCCAGTATGACCGGATCCTTCTTCACCGCGACAATCTTTTCGTGGAACAGGCCGAATGGTACGCAGCCCTGAGTCTGGTGGGAAGTCATCAGTTCCCGGAAGCCACCGGCCGGCTCAATGCGGTGGTTAACCGGAGGGGGTATTATGCGCGCGACGCCGAAAAACTGCTCTCCCGGATAAGAAAGGGAACCCAATAACAGCTAAACATATCTGACCCTTGTCAGTGGTCACCGGCCGGATTCTTTCCGGCCGGTTTCTTTATGACCATATCGGCTGCAATCAGGACCAGCAGCAACCCCATCAACCCCAGGAGGTAGAGGCTGATCCCCCCGAACAGGGGATCTGTTTGCCCGATGAGCACATATCCCATCCAGAAACGGGGATGGGCTGTGACCGGTGTTGCTTCGCGGAGGTATTTGAGTTTGGCGTTGCGCAGGGCATGATCCTTGCTTTTTCCCGCCTTCAGGTTGCGGTAGAACTCCTTCATCACCGTGGCACCTGCCTGGTCCTCGACTTCCCACAGGGAGAGGAGTACCGACTGGCACCCCGCATAGAAGAAACCCCTGGCCAGGCTGATGATACCCTCTCCGTTGCGGAGCATCCCGCCGCCGCTGCGGCAGGCTCCCAATACGGCCATACGGGCTTTGAGCCGAAGGGTATAAACATCGGCCGTATTCAGCCATCCGTCATCTTCCAGTGAGCCCCCGGCCCCGGGAGCAAAGGCCAGCCGCGAAAACAGGGGAAGCGAATCGTTGATGAGGGTATGCATGGCCAGGTGGAGGATATCGAATCTTCCGGCAACCTCCCGGAACCTGCCTTCGGTGGCCTCCTCCCCGGCATACAGGGTCGTATTCAGCTTTCTTTTCATGACCTTCACCTCTTCCAGGGCCCCCGGAATGGGCGGTAATGCCGCTGTGGATCCGGAAAGACCACTACTCCCTGCATACACCGGCGCAAAAGCCACGGAATGGTTGCCCCAGCCCTTCTTATCCCTGGCAAAAAGCGTCGCCGAGTAGTTGTAACTCACCGCATGACGCCTGATCAGGTATGCGAGATCATGATAATGCACCGATTCCGTCACAGCCGGTTCACTCAGCAAGGCTTCAAAAGGCAGGTAATTCAGAATCCCGTCGGGGATGACCGTGATCCTTTTGTCGAAAACCAAATCGCCAAAGGGAAGGATCAACAGGTTGTACAGGCTGTATGCCGCTTCACAGTATGCCCGGAAACTCTCCACCCCTGCATTCAGGAAGGCCTGGTCTGAAAGAATCCCAAAGACCGTGAGCACCATTTCCTGATTTTCGCGGGTGAAAGGCTGCCTGATAAAACGGTGCCCCCGCGCCGTAAGGGCGATGGTATACAACTCTCCGTCGCTCTGCGCTCCGGGCAGCTTCAGGTTATAGGAGAGCAACACCTCATCCTTTTTCATCCGCTTCCTGGCCAAATCAAAGGAGAGCGGTTTCTGCCTGTATTTGATGCCGTAATAATCGGGATAACTCTTCTCTAACTGCTCCCTGAAACGGAGATTTAACTCTTCGTATTCGAAGACCTTCTGCCGGTATTCATCCAGTTTTTGAGGATCGGGTTCTTCCTCCTGCATTTCCAGGTGGAGTTTTTCGCGATACCAGGCCAGGCTGGTGATGCCATCGTTTTCTTTTCTCAGGAGGCTGTCGGGGATGATTCCCTGTGCGCGGGACTCAAGTTCGGAGATCTGGTCCATGAGGGCCCCGGCTTTGTTTCTTTCGGCATGGCGGAAGGCTGTTTCAGCCCACTGGGGATCCTGGCTGAGCTGGTAAAGCTCAAATGAGGCCTCCACCACACCGTGGAAAATCTCCTGTTGGAGGGTGTACAGCTGTACTTTACTCTCCTCCGACACGAAACCGGTGCGGAGGTATTCGGCCAGGTCACTCCCCAGGCCCAGAAATTCCGCCGATTTCTGTAAGTTCTCTGTTTTGGCTTCTTTCCTGACTGCGTCGGTGAATTTGGCCAGCTGCAGATGGTTGAGTCCGATATTCCGGAGGGTGGTCAGTGTGGCGATGGGATAGTTGTTGTCGCGCAACTGCGCCCTGTCGGTTTGTACAGGCCCCTCCCCTGAAAATGCCTTTTCCCGCTCTGGCACGCCGGTTCCCTTCTTCTTCACGGTCAGAATGGACAATGCCCTTTCATACCAATTTTGCGCCTCCATCAGGTTGCTATACCGCATCTTCCGGAATTCCTCCCATGAGGCCGAATTGATCTTCCTTTGGGCATGGGAATCGCCGATGATATTGTAAAGATCGGCCAGGTCGCCCTTCCGGTTCGGGAATTGACGATAGATAAGTTCGGCTTTATGGAGCCAGCGCAACGCCGTATCCTGCCTGCCTGCCAGATTCAGAAACTGCCCATAGTAGAGATACTGGTCGGCCACATCGGTCGATTCCTCCCCATGTTCCCCGGCTACCATGGCGATCAACCCGGTATAGAGATGGTCGGCTTCTTTAAGGTTCCCCAGGGTCGCCAGAATGTTGGCCTTCAGATTTAACCACCTGGCACGGTGGTCAAACGACCCCTTGCCGGAAAAACGGGCCACCAGCTGCAAGGCCTCCTGCTCCCGGTTGACCAGATAGTAACTGTCGGCCAGATTGTACACCGCCGACAAATAATTGACTTCCGGAAACGCGTCGGGTGAATGCTCATAGATGTATACCGCACGCTCCTGGTACCGGATGGCTTCCCCCAGATTCCCCTTGGCCCGGAAATAATTCCCCATGTTGGTATAAATATCCCCCAGTCGTGAATCATTGGCCGGGGCATGTAGGAGATATATCTCCTCGGCCATCTGGTAGTAACGGAAGGAATTGTCCAGCTGGCGGAGATTCTTGTATTGGATGGCCATGCCCATGTAATTGGCCGCCAGCCTGATGTGCTTCTCCCCAAAGGCCAGCTTGCGGAATTCCAGACTCTGCCTGAACAACTCCAGGGCCTTCTCCGGTTCCCCCTCCCGTCCCCATTCCACACCCTTCCGGTACAACTCCAACCCCTGTAAACTGTCACTCTTCTCTTCTGGCTGATCCCCTGACATTTGCAGGGTAAACCCTAAAAAGAGGCTACATAACCATAATTTATGTCTAAAGCTAATTATCATAAAATCAGAGGCTTGTAAAAAAGTTGCATTTTTTTTAAAAAAAATGTGCAATTCCCGGGTTACCTTTTGACCGGCTGCGGAATATTATAGAGAGTGAATATAAGTAAAATAGCTGAACAATTTAAACCCATAGTCATGAAAAGTTTCATCCGTAAGTCCGCTGTGAAAGAAGTTTCCTTTTATGCTCAAGCCGAAATCCTCACCGTCGAGGAGATGTACAAACTCAGGGGTGGTTTGGCCAGTGAAAAAATCAAAACCAAGGAAATCGACGTTTACGATACCCGCGAGGACTGATTCATGACTTATCATCGCACATCGTTGAAGTAAGGAGGCGCACAACGGGGTTCCTTACTTTTTATTTTGTGTATTGATGATCAGGGTTTTTCTTTTTCCCTCAAAAAGTTCAAATTTCTGGAAGCTGCATTCGAGTGCACCGTTGTAGAGCCTGATTCTGGCCGCAGGCTTCAGTCCGATTTTCTGCATCATTTCCTGGGAGGAGGTCAGTATCCAGGCCACATTGCCCGGCAGCCGGTGTTTCAGACGCTCCCCAATCATTCCGTAAAGCAGCGATAAATCTTCCCTTTTCATTCTTTCTCCATAGGGTGGGTTGATGAGGATCAATCCGTTTTCCAGTACAAGGTCGCTTTTCCCGAAGTCTTCGTTCCGGAAGGAGATCATGTTGAACACCCTGGCGTTGCGGGCGTTGGTTTGTGCCGACAGGATATTCCTGGGCAGGAGGTCGCCGGCATAGATCCGGTGGGGGAACTCTGCAGGGGTGGTTTCCTCCTTTATTTTTTCAAAGAGTTCGGGTTCGTAATCTTTCCAGTTCATGAAGGAGAAGGATTTGCGGAATTTGCCGGGGGGGATGTTTCTGGCCATCAGGGCGGCTTCGATGGGGAGGGTACCTGACCCGCACATGGGATCGTAGAAGTCGGCGTCTCCTTTCCAGCCGGTCAACAGGATCATGCCTGCAGCCAGCACTTCGTTGAGGGGGGCGTCGCCCTGTGACTGGCGGTATCCGCGTTTATGCAGCGATTCCCCCGAGCTGTCGAGGCTGATCACGCAGCGCTGCCCCGAAATGTGGAGGTGAAAGATGATGTCGGGTTCCGAGGTGTCGACACTGGGCCTGAGCCCTGTTTTCTGCCGGAACCGGTCAGCGATGGCATCTTTCAGCTTCATTGACGCGAACATCGAGTTCTTGAAGAGTTCCGATTGAATGACCGTGCTTTGCACCACAAAGGTGTGGTTCAGATTCATCAGGAGTTCCCATTTGACCTTCAGGCATTTGATGTAAAAATCATCCATACTGGTGAAGGTAAAGGCGGTGATCTGCCTGAAGATTCTGATGGCTGTCCGCAGCCTGTAATTGGCCCGGTACATCATGGCTTTGTCCCCTTCAAAATGGACCGCCCTCAGGGCGGGAGTCACCTGTTCTCCTCCCAGGGCCCTGATCTCTTCTGCCAGTACTCCCTCCAGTCCTTCGAGGGTCTTGGCCGTGTAAAAGTAGTTTTCCAAAACAGTTCTGATTATCGGATGAATGGTATGTCTTGATGATGATCCCCGCTGATGTGATCCTGCCCCGGAACCTGCTTGCTGAAACCGCAGGTCTGCGGATTCAGATGCCCTCCCCGTTGGTGAAGGCGTTGTCGCGGGCTTTTTTCTGGACCACCCTGGAACCCGGGGGGAGATCGTGGGTGACCCAGACATTCCCGCCCACCACCGAATGGTGGCCGATGGTGATCCTGCCCAGGATGGTCGCTCCCGCATAGATGACCACATGGTCTTCCACGATGGGGTGACGGGGTATTCCTTTGACCGGGTTCCCCTGGTCGTCCACTTCAAAGCTTTTGGCCCCCAGGGTCACCCCCTGGTAGATCTTGACATGGTGGCCTATGATACATGTGGAGCCAATGACCACCCCTGTGCCGTGATCGATGGCAAAATATTCACCGATGGTCGCCCCGGGGTGAATGTCAATGCCGGTTTCACTGTGGGCCATTTCGGTGATGTAGCGGGGCATCAGGGGAACTCCCAGCTCTTCAAGCCTGTGGGCCATCCTGTAATTGGCGACCGCCCTGATGGAAGGGTAACAGAAAATGACCTCTCCGAAGCTTTTGGCGGCAGGATCGCCCAGGTACATGGCCTCCACATCGGTGACCATTTTCCGGCGGATTTCGGGGAGCGAAAGGATGAACTCCGCAGCCGCCTGCCGGGCATACAGCGCGTGGCGCTCCACCTTGTTTTCCCTCTCATCGCGGCACTCGTAGCACATGCCGGCCAGGATTTCTCCTGCCAGCAGTTCCTCCAGCTCATCGATATACACTCCCATGTAATGGCCGATCGTTTCAGGCCGCAGGGAAGTACTGCCGAAGTAGCCCGGAAAAATGATTTCCCGGGTCAGTTCAATGATCCGGGTCAGCTTTGGTATGGACGGCAGGGGTTCCCCCTGGCGGTGTTCGTGACATACCAGCCGGTAGGAGCGGGGATCGGCGAGCTGACTGATGATCTCTCCAAAGGGGGGATGGGAGTCCTTATCCATTGTTTTCCAGTTCAAAGAGATTGGTGCTTAGATATCTTTCCCCGGTGTCGCAGACGATGAACACGATGGTTTTTCCCTTATTGGCGGGGCGTGCGGCCATTTCGAGGGCGGCGTGGCAATTGGCACCCGAGGAGATTCCCGCCAGAATGCCTTCCCTGGCGGCCAGCTCCCGGGCCCTCGTCAGGGCGTCGCCGTCTTTGACCCTGATGATTTCGTCATACACGGAGGTGTTGAGTACCGCGGGGATAAACCCGGGGCCGATGCCCTGGATTTTGTGTTTTCCCGGGCTGCCCCCAGAAAGAACAGGAGATCCTTCTGGTTCCACGACCACACTGGTGACTCCTGGTTTTTTCTGTTTCAGGATTTCCGACACCCCAGTAATGGTGCCGCCTGTTCCCGAGCCGGCTACGAAGATGTCCACCCTTCCCTCCGTGTCGTTCCAGATCTCCAGGGCGGTAGTCTGGCGGTGCATTTCGGCATTGGCGGGGTTGCTGAACTGCATCGGCATGAAAGCTCCGGGTGTGCGGGCGGCGATCTCCCCTGCAACCCGGATCGATTCATTCATGCCCCCGGCGGCCGGTGTGAGCATCACCTCCGCGCCATAGGCCCTGAGCACGCCCCGCCGTTCCATGGAGGCGCTCTCAGGCATCACGATGATCAGCCGGTAGCCCCTGACGGCGCATACCATGGCCAACCCGATCCCTGTGTTGCCGCTGGTGGGCTCCACCACCACACTCCCTGCTCCCAGGCGCCCCTCCCGCTCCGCAGCCGTCACCATGGCCAGCGCCAGGCGGTCCTTCACCGACCCTCCCGGATTAAAAGATTCCAGTTTGGCCAGCAGGGTCACTTCCCACTCCGCGGAAAGCCGGTTCAGTTTTACCAGTGGGGTGCGGCCTACCAAACAGGTGATGTCGTTATATATCTTCATTTTTTCCAATAAATATAGGCCAATCTGATGTAAAACCAAGCAGCGGTATGGCCCTCAGCCATGAATTCATCCTTTCCCGGACCATTAATTAACTTTTGGCGCAGGAAGATGCTTCAGACGGTTTCGGCCATTCCCATCTTCTCCCTGATGATCTGCAGGGCGTGGGCGGTGCGTTCTGCGCCCGTGCCGGTAACAATTCCGTAGGGAGTCCCCGATTCTTCGATGTGCCGGAGGTAGATTTCCGAGAGGCGGATTCTCCTATCGCCGCCGTTTTCCCGGAGGGGATCGGGAATCCAGGGGATGTCGGGAGCACAAAGCAGGTAGAGGTCAACAGGAAGGCTTTCAAGGGCCCGGGTGATGAAGCCCGGGGCTTCTCCATAAACCACTTCCATCCATACTTTGGTGATAATCAGCCAGGTGTCGAAGAAATACCAGGCTTCTCCGGAAGCCAGGGCCTGTGTCATCTGGGTCACCTGTTCCCGTGCGATATGCAGGACCTCCTCCCGTGTATAGGGATGGTTTTTCTTCTCGAGGTATTCCCGGGCATACTCCGGAAAGAAAGGCGCGTTGAACATGGTGGCCAGTTCGCGCGTCAGCACCGATTTTCCCGTGGATTCCGCGCCGGTTACCACCACGATCCGGGGGGGTCTGTTCCTGGTCATGACGTTCGGTGATTTATGGAACGTTTCCAGGAGAAATAACCGTAAAAGGCCATTCCCAGGTAAATCACGTAAAGGAGGGCCGTGGGCCACATGTCGCGCGAGATGTAGAGGATGACGGCGCAGGAGTCGCTGACAATCCATATGATCCAGTTAAAGAGGATTTTACGGGCGAGCATCCAGGTGGCGATGATCCCCAGGGTGGCAATGAATGCATCCATGAAGGGGATGGGGGAGTCGGTATGATGGTGCAGTAAAAGGTAGATCCCTCCGAAGAGCGGCAGGGCGATGGCTGCGGCGGCTCCCCCCTGGCGCAGGGAGAGGTGTGTGACCGGCAGCTGGCCCCCGGGCTCCTCCTTTTTGCCCCTGAGCCAGAAATACCAGCCATATATGCTCATGCCCGTATAATAAAACTGCAATCCCATGTTGGCATAAAACCGGGCATCCAGGAAAATGAAAATATAGAGGAGCGAGGAGATGATCCCTGCCGGCCAGGTGAGAATGTTTTGTCTCACCCCTAAGATAATGTAGGCCAGGCCCAATAAGGAACCCGCCACTTCCAGCAAATTCGCCGATAACCACTCCGCGGCAGCCTGTATCATGAAGAGGGTGGAATATGTGCTATTCTTTGCTGGCCAGAATCAAAGAGAACTGCTCCTGGTTCGCCAGGACTTCCATCGCCTTTCTGATCATGGAGTCCTCTTCGTTGATGATCTGGTAGAAATGGTCTGCGGTATAGAGGCTTCGGGCCATGTGTGCCCTGATCTCCCGTTTCATCATGGGAAGGGTGAAATCGATGCTTTTCTGGTCGCGTGCGATGGAATCCTTTTCACCTGCGGCCACAATGCCTTCAATCATCTCCTCCCCGGGTTGAAATTTATCTCTGAACTTGTCGAATGTGGGGTACTTTCCGAGCAGGGAGGTCCTGTTCTGATCAAGGTAATCCAGGACGTAGTTATAGACGATATTATTCCGCTGGAGGCGGTTGTAGTATGCGAAGAGGGAGGAAGTGTCGAGGGGCACGAAGATGTCGGGCACGATACCTCCGCCGCCGTAAACGGTTCTGCCGCTGGCCAGGGTTTTGTAGCGCAGGGAGTCGGCAACGTGAATGCTGTCGGCATGAAACATCTCTCCGTTTTCGAAGCGTTTCAGGCCTTCGGTACGGTAATCTTCCACTCCCTGGTCATAGGGTTTCTGGATGCATCTGCCGCTGGGTGTATAATAATGGGCGGAAGTCAGTCTGACCATGGAGCCGTCGGTCAGGTAGTAGGGTTGCTGCACCAGCCCCTTGCCATAGGATCGGCGGCCGATGATGATCCCCCGGTCCCAATCCTGGATGGCTCCGGCGACGATCTCGCTGGCCGAGGCCGACCCTTCATTGACCAGCACCACCAGGTTCCCCTTCTCAAAGGAGCCGCCTCCCGTGGACTTATACTCCTTCCGGGGATGGTGAACCCCCTCGGTATAGACCATCATCTTCCCTGCGGAGAGGAATTCACGGGCCAGATCGGTGGCCGCGTTCAGATATCCACCACCATTGTTGCGCAGATCCAGAACCAGCCTGGTCATCTTTTCCTCCCGGAGGGCCTCCATGGCGGCTTTGAACTCCTCCATGGTCGTGGCCGAGAACCGGTTGAGTTTGATATATCCGGTCTCCTTGTCCAGCATGTACGAAGCGTCGAGACTGTTGATGGGTATTTTGTCGCGGATCACCGTGAAGTCAAGCAAACCCCTGACATTCTTCCGGAGGATCTTCAGCTGGACGGAGGTTCCCTTTTCACCCCTCAGCTGATTGAAGACATCATTGTTGGTGAGCCCGATTCCGGCCACATTCCGGCCGTCAATGGAGAGGATGCGGTCGCCCGCCTGAATACCCGTTCTTTCAGAAGGACCCCCCGGAACCGTCGAAACCACCAGAAGGGTATCCTTGTGAATATTGAAGGAAACGCCTATCCCCTCAAAATTGCCTTTCAAGGGTTCGTTCATTTTTTCAACCTCATCCCTGGTGATGTAAACCGAATGGGGATCCAGTTCCTGCAGCATTGAGACGATGGCTTTCTCTGTCAGGCGGTTAATGTTGGTTGTGTCCACGTAATAGGATTCGACCAGCCTTAAAAGCCGGCCGAATTTGAGGGTATTGGCCTGCGCATCCTGGGCCCTGAGTTCCTGTACTCCTCCCAGAAGCAGAAGTAACCACATTCCCGTGGCAAATAATCCTGGTTTCATCTTTAGATTGCTCATTAATATCTTACGCTTCATTCACTTTCAGGCACATTACTGAAACCGCGGAATGATCTAAAAAGTTCAGCGAATACCGTGCCAAATTCTATATGATATATTTATATGATAGTAACTTGCTTTTCAATGAGATATCGTGGTGAAGCCAGTTGATGTGCTTCATGCCTGTGAAAACCGCCGGCAGCAAATATACATCTCCATATGTGGTTTGAAGCGCCATGCGGCTTTGAGTGAAAGGGATTATTCCCATTCGATGGTGGCAGGTGGTTTGGAGCTGATGTCGTAGACGACGCGGTTGATGCCCCTGACTTTGTTGATGATTTCCCCCGACATGGCGGCCAGGAATTCATAGGGCAGATGGGCCCAGTCGGCGGTCATGGCGTCGGTGGAGGTCACCGCACGGAGGGCGGCCACATTCTCGTAGGTCCGTTCGTCGCCCATCACGCCAACCGACCTGACGGGCAAAAGAATCACCCCTGCCTGCCATACCTTGTCATACAACCCCCATTGCTTCAGTCCGCCCGTATAAATAGCGTCGGCCTCCTGGAGCATGGCCACCTTTTCGGGTGTCACCTCTCCCAGAATCCTGATCCCCAGTCCGGGCCCCGGAAAAGGATGGCGGGCCAGCAGCTCCTCCTTCAGTCCCAGGGCTTTGCCTACCCGGCGGACTTCATCCTTGAAGAGGGAACGCAGGGGCTCGACGATTTTTAATTTCATTTTTTCGGGGAGCCCTCCCACGTTATGGTGCGACTTGATGGTGACCGAAGGGCCGTTGACCGACACCGACTCGATGACATCAGGATAAATGGTTCCCTGGGCCAGCCACTTCACCTCTTCGATGCGGTGGGCCTCTTCGTCAAAAACTTCGATAAAATCTTTTCCGATGATTTTTCTTTTCTCTTCGGGGTCGGTCACCCCTGCCAGGTCCCGGAAGAATCTTTCGCGGGCGTTGACGCCGGTGACCTGGAGTCCCATATCTTCATAAGAGCGGAGGACCTCCCCGAACTCATTTTTCCGCAGGAGCCCATGGTCGACGAAGATACAGTGGAGATTCCGGCCGATGGCCTTATGCAGGAGCAATCCCGCCACGGAGGAGTCGACGCCTCCCGACAGACCCAGCACGACCTTATCCTGGCCCAGGGTATTCCGCAGGGAGGCAATGGTCGATTCGATGAACGATTCAGGTGTCCAGTTCTGTGGGCATCCGCATTCCGAAGTGACAAAGTTTTCGAGCAGGCGGATGCCGTCGGTGGTGTGGAAGACTTCGGGGTGGAACTGGATCCCCCAGCTCTTTTCCCCTTCAATTCTGAAGGCGGCGTTGGTGACGTCGCTGGTGGAAGCCACGCACCGGTAGTGGGAGGGCATGGTCACAATGGTGTCGCCGTGCGACATCCATACCTGGGAATGCTGAGGGATGCCCTGGAAGAGGGGACACCCTTCGGCGACGAATCCCAGGCGGGCCCTGCCATATTCGCGGCTGTCGCTGGCAGCCACCTCCCCGCCGTTTTGGTGGACAAGAAGCTGCGCTCCGTAACAAATCCCCAGCAAGGGAATCTTCCCTTTGATACCGGTCAGGTCGGGTCGCGGAGCCCCGTCATCACGCACTGAAAAGGGACTGCCCGAAAGGATGACCCCTTTCACGGAATCATCGGGACGGGGAAAGTGGTTGAAAGGATAGATTTCACAATACACGCTGAGTTCACGAAGCCGCCGGCCGATCAGTTGGGTGTACTGCGATCCGAAATCCAGTATCAAGATCTTTTCCTGCATAGGGTGTGGAATGTATGGCGCAAATTTATTATTATTTTTGCCCGATATTTGCGGGATGAGTTCCGAAACCAAAAAAACGATATCGTGCGGATTCTTTTGTTTACATGGATGGTGTTTTTGAGCTGCGCTTATGCGGGGGCCCAGGAGAGGCCAGCAGGAGAGCGGATGGCAGAAAACGGGGCAGTATATTATCTCCATACGGTCAGGGCGGGGGAGACCCTTTATTCGATTTCAAAGCGGTACCAGGCTTCCCTGGAAGAGGTCAGAAGGGTGAATCCCTCTGCATCGGAGGGCATCAGGCCGGGCGACCTCCTGAAGATTCCCGCGGGGCCTGAGCGTGCTGCCGGAACGGTGAGCCCTCAGGCGGGAGAGGCGCGCATCATCCTGCATAAGGTACAGCGTAAGGAAACCCTCTATTTCATCTCCCGGAAATACGGGGTGACCATCGATGACATCCTCTCTTATAATCCGGGATTGTCGCAGCTGAAACGCGGGGAGACCATCCGGATCCCGCAATGGGGGAGTGCCCCCATGCCGGGTGCGAAACCCCATGATCAGGGCGAGAAGGGAACCCATTGGGTACAACCCGGGGAGACCCTCTACTCCATTTCGCGGAGGTATGGTGTGGCCGTGACGGCCCTTCTGGAGGAGAATCCCCAGGCGCGTGAACTCAAATCCGGGATGCGGCTGACGATTCCGGGGCGGAGCAGCGGGGATTCCGCGGATGTATCCCATACCCCCGCCCACGAAGAATATATCACCCATACCATTCAACCGGGAGAAACCCTCTATTCCCTGAGCAAGCGCTATGGGGTAAGTGCCGAACGGCTGGTGGAACTGAATCCCTCCCTTGACCGCTCCTTCCGTTCCGGAAATGAAATCAGGGTTCCCCGTATGGGGACCGCACCTGCAGTCCCGGCTCGTGAAGAGTCAGACAGGGTGGCCCATGTGGTTGCACCGGGGGAGACCCTGTTCAGTATCTCGGGGAAATACGGCATCGGCATGGGAGAGCTGGTGGCTGCCAACCCGGTGCTGGAAAGCCGGCCCCCCCGCACAGGCGATACCCTGTTGATCAGGCTTCCTGAAAATCCTTTGCCTGCGGAGACTGACGCGGAAACGCTTTCACGGTCGGCCGATTGCATGGTGAAAAAGAGCTATCACAACACTCCCGAGGTGAGGGTGGCCCTGCTGTTACCCCTGTTTATCGATGCCAACCGATACCTGAACGCCGGCTTTCTCTCGGGGAAAAACGAGGAGGAAGATCACGGAGAAGAGAGCACCGGAACGGTCTCCCACAATGAGAAATATATCAGTTTCCAGGGAAACAGCGAGAACTTCCTCCATTTTTACGAGGGGGCGCTGCTGGCTGTCGACTCCCTCCGGCAGATGGGGATCCGCATAAAACTCGATGTCTTTGATACCGAGCAGAAACCTTCCAGGGTGAGGACTCTGGTCTCCTCAGGAGACCTGGCAAATGCCGACGTCATCATCGGCCCTGTTTTTCCCAATGAGCAGAAGGAGATTTCCGATTTTGCCCGGGAGAAGAAGATTGTCGTGGTATCGCCGCTCTCCGCCTCGGATGAGGTGACCAGGAACAATCCCTGGTTTTTCCAGATCAATCCGCCCCGGGAGCATGTGGCCGAGAAAACCGTGGAATACATTGCCGCTACCTATCCTCATGCCAACCTGGTGGTGTTGCAAACCGGCAACTCGTCAGCGGGGGCCGAGAAGGAAGCCGAGCTTCTCAGGAAGGAGATTACCCGCAGAGGAAGTGGGGAAAGCACCGCACACGTCAGGGTGGTCGACTACCGGAAGGAGGGATTTACTGCCCTGAAGGCGGCGATGGCCGGTGACAGGAAAAACATTATAGTGCTTACCTCCGACAGTGAAGCCGAGGTGAGTGTGGCTGTATCCAACATGAAAATGCTTGCCCGGGAATTCGATGTGACCCTGATCGGCAACAACCGGTTTCCCCAGTTCGACAGCATCAATCCCGAGAATTTCCACGCAGGGAGGCTGGAATTCCTGACTCCGTACTGGCCCGATACCCGCCAGCAGGTGACCCGTTCATTCATCTCCCGTTTCAGGAGTTTCTTCAAGGGGGACCCCAACCAGTTCAGCATGCAGGGGTATGACGCCGTTTTCTTTTTTGCCAAGGCGGTCGTGGACTTCGGAAGCGACTTCCGCCAGTGCATTCCCAGTGCTTCCGCGGGGCTCGTCCAGGGCAACTACAGGTTTGACCCGCGCCCCGCAGAAGGGGCCGTTAACGACGGACTCATCGTGGTCCATTATACCTCCGATTTCCAGGTGATCAGGAAAAATTAAGGGTCACACGCTCCTCAGGCCATGGTTTCCACGGCAGAAGCCGGCAAGCCTGGCGTTAAACTCCTGATTCGCGGAAAGCTTTTTTGATCCTGGTCAGGGCGTCTTCCATCTGGTTTTCAGTGATCACCAGGGGGGGCGTAAAGCGGATGATGTGTTCGTGCGTGGGTTTGGCGATGATGCCGTTTTCCTTCATTTTCAGGCATATTTCCCATGCCGATACGGGATGGCTGGCATCGATGGCCACGGCGTTCAGCAGTCCCTTCCCCCTGACAGTTTCGATCATGCCTGATCTGATGGCGCGCATTTCGCTCCTGAAGATCTCCCCCATTTTCTCGGCGTTTTCGGCCAGGTTCTCCTCCCTGATAACGTCAAGGGCAGCCATGGATACGGCTGCGGCCATGGGATTTCCGCCATAGGTGCTGCCATGTTCGCCAGGTTTGATGGTGAGCATGACCTCGTCATCGGCCAGAACGCACGATACGGGGTAGGTGCCTCCCGACAGGGCTTTCCCCAGCACCAGTATGTCGGGTCTGACCTGTTCATGGTCGCAGGCCAGCATTTTCCCGGTACGGGCGAGTCCCGTCTGGACCTCGTCGGCGATCAACAGCACGCGGTATTTCTTGCATAGCGTGGCGGCTTTGGCCAGAAAACCGTCTTCGGGAACGTACACCCCGGCTTCCGCCTGAATGGGTTCCACCAAAAAACCGGCCACATCGGGATCCTTCAGGGCATTCTCAAGGGCGGCGGTGTCGTTGTAGGGAATATTGACAAATCCCGGGGTATAGGGGCCATAATCATTGTAGGCATCCGGGTCGGAGGACATGGAGATGATGGTGATGGTCCGCCCATGGAAATTGCCGTTGCAGACGACGATTTTTGCCTGGTTCCGGGGTATCCCCTTTACCTTGTAGGCCCATTTGCGGCAGAGCTTGAGGGCCGTTTCGTCGGCCTCGGCACCTGAGTTCATGGGCAGCATGCGGTCGTAACCGAAGAGCCGGGTCATATACGCTTCCCATTCTCCCAGCAGGTTGTTGTAAAAGGCCCTGGAGGTCAGCGTCAACCGTGATGCCTGAGCCGTGAGGGCTCCGATGATCCGGGGATGACAGTGCCCCTGGTTCACCGCAGAATAGGCCGCCAGAAAATCATAATACCTTTCACCTTCCACATCCCACACATACACCCCTTCGCCTCGTTCCAGCACCACCGGCAACGGGTGGTAGTTGTGTGCTCCGTAGCGCTCCTCACGCGCCATATAATCACGCGAACTCATTTTATTCATTTGTATAATTATTAGTTATGACTTGCTCTTCAGTTACCTGCCGTGGTGAAGCCGGTTTATGTGCTTCACGCCCGTGGAATTGGCTCCGCAGGGCTCCGCCGAACTCCGTTTCGCATGTGGCAAATATCCATGTCTTTATGTGGTCGGAGCGCCATGCGACTTTCATACCGTCTGATATTAAGAATTACAGTGCAGATATACGATTTTGAATCTGAATTTGAAAGGATATTTGTTATGCCCCGGTATGTTTTATAATATACCGTGAAAATCCGGGCCTCACTTCCAGAACCTGATGAGGAGGGCTTCCGACAGCAGGAAGAACAGGGCTGCCGCCAGAAAATACTTCCAGAGCCGTTTCCCGTTCTGAAGTTCATTGAACACCTCTGAAAACCTCTTCCCGGGATCGTCGATGACCCTGGTGGTGGAAAGGCGGTATTTTTCAATTTCCCGGGTAAGTTCCGCAGCAGGGAAGGATCCGGTATGGGATTCCTGCCGGTCGTAGTTCATGGAGAGTGCGGCGAGGGTCTCCCTTCCGTTTTTGATCAGGTAGTGTCCTGCGGTAGTGAAATGATCGCTGAGGCTGATCCTCAGTTTATGGCTTTCGGTGGTGGAGGTGGCGGGGATGAATTCCAGGCCGGAGTCCTCTCCGGTCACCGTAAGGGTAGCCTCGCTGCCGGGTGGCTGCCCGGGTAGTGTGGCAAAACGCTCCCTGCCGATCGTAAAAGCCAGCTCCTGTCCGGGGAGCAGGTTGACGACCAGACCATAGAGCGTGGGCACAAAAAGCATGTCGCGGGCAAAGATCTCGTTGACGGGAGAGAGGGGAAAACTGAAAACCAAAAGATGCCCCTCACCCACGGGTTGCACGGAACAGGCTTTTTCCCCGCTGCGGAACCAGAGCAGCGGACTTTCAGGGATTCTGATTTCACGCGCAAAGCGAAGGCTCCCGCTGATCTGGGGAAATTCTGTTTCTTCGGTGCGGGAGCGGAAGACCTGGTCGTAGACGGGATGGTCCCAGGCGATCCCGGCGATTTCTGTCCGGGAAGTATCTCTTCCTACGATAGGGTTGGCTCCCATCGCCTGCAGAAAGGCATTGTAGCTTTCCATGTCTCCGTCGGGTTCCGGAAAAAAAACCACGTTGGTTCCGTTTTCAGCCGCCTTCCTCAGTTCGCTGACCAGGCCGGTGCTCAGCGTTTTGACATTGACCAGAAAGAGGGTCTGGGTGGTGGAAAGTGCGCTCACCCGGAGGTTTCCTGTGGTGGCTTCCTCAAACTCCACATAGGGATCGTCGCCGAACAACGCACGGAGATAGGGCAGCCCCGATGTTCCGGAACGGGCATCACCCCCGATGGCCAGGACCCGCAACCGCGGCTCCACCGTATAGTTCAGATACCAGGTGTTGTCGTGGACAAAAGGGTAATCGGAAATTTCGACATGCCCTTTCTGTATGCCCGTTCCCAGGTTGACATATCTGATGGGGACGATGGTCTCCCCTTCGGGTCCGATACTGAAAAGACCTGGGGTTTTCAGCGTGTCGTTCAGGTAGAATTTCACCGGCAGGTTCTGGTATCCTTCTGCAGAGCGGTTGACGATCCTGACCATCAGATTTTCCTCCTGCCCAAGACGGTGGGCGGGGTATTCCATCCAACAGCTGTCAATATAGAGGTTGCCATTGTCTCCCGGTGGAATGGGCAGCAGGTAGTCGGTGAGCGTGGTATCTTCCCTGAACCGCTGCAAATCGGTGATGCGGATCTGAAAATCGCTCAGGTAGTAAAGGGTCATCGCCGCCTGGGGATCGGCTTTCCTCCCGGCAGTGGCCAACCGTGCTCGCACCTGGGAAAGGGTGACCGACCGGGGAGATATCCCCGTTTCACTCACCTCCCTGATGAACTGTTCCTTGTTGAAGAGGTGGAGATGCCGGGCATGCAGATCGTTGGTGGCCAGTAAGAAACGGGTGCCCGCCGGATAGGCCGAGGCGATCTCCAGCGCTTTCGCACGGGCCACCTCCAAAAGCTGCCCCCCCGTGGTCTGCCCGTTCATGCTGAAGGAATTGTCGAGGTAAACCCCCACAATGGACCGGGGAGACGCATGCTGATCCCTCACCCTGAGATAGGGCTGCGCAAACATCACCACCAGGCTGGCCACGGCCAGAATACGCGACAATAAAATCAGAAGCTGCTTCAGCCTGGATTGCCTCCGGCTTTCCTGCCTGATGTTTTTCAGAAACCCCACATGACTGAAATAAACCGTGGTGTGCCTCCTGAAACTGAACAGATGTATCAGAACCGGAATCAGTACCGCCAGTAATGCCAACAGAAAGGAAGGATATTGAAAATGCATACGCCAAGTCTCCTCATGCCCCGGGGGCAGAAATGCAAAAATAGCATTTTCTTTCAGCTGCGCTATCCGCTTCTCCCTCCCCGCCGGCCATCATCACCGATACTTGAAAATCCACCCGGATTGTTTAATATGTTATTTTTTAAATTGAACAAAAAAAGGTTAATTTCGTTGTTGGATGGATAGGTTCTCCCTTTTCAGGATGCTGCTCAGAAGGGGAACCTTTAACAGGTTGTGGCTATGTCAGAGAAGGTATATTCAATAAAGGATATGGAGGTGATTTCAGGGATCAAGGCGCATACCATCAGGATGTGGGAGCGCCGTTATGGTTTGCTGAAACCTTCGCGCACCGGGACCAACATCCGGTTTTATGATGACCAGGAGTTACGGCGTCTGATGAACGTGGCTCACCTGGTGGGATGCCATTATAAAATATCGAAGGTGGCGCGCATGGACGACGATCAGCTGCGGAGGCTGGTGCTGGAGCAGAATGAACTGCACGCCGGCCAGGAAGCGATCATCTCCCAGTTTGTGATGCATATGCTTCATTTTGATTCAGCGGGATTCTCACGTCTTCTGTCGGAGGTCATGGCCCGCTACGGTTTTGAAGAGGCGGTCTTCAGGGTGATCTTCCCTTTTCTCAACAAGGTCGGGACCTTCTGGCAGGTAGGTTCGGTATATCCTGCCCAGGAGCATTTTATTTCGGCCATGATACGCCACCAGTTCATCTGTGAACTGGAACGACGGCAGCTGGAACCCAAAGGAGAGAAGAGCATGTTGTTTTTTCTGCATGAAAACGAGTTGCATGAACTCCCCCTTTTATATTATGCGGCTGTGGCAGCCAGGAAGGGATTCAGGATCATCTACCTGGGGCCCGGGGTGCCTCTCTCCGACCTGGAACACCTCGATGTGCTGGCCGGGGTGACCCACGTCCTCACTGTTTTTACCAATGCCCTGGAGCACGAGGAGTTAAACACCATTCTCCAGCGTTTGACCGGATTGCTTCCCGGAAAGGAATTCATCATCTCGGGCCACCAGTTGAAACTACACTCCCTGAAACTGCCCGAAGGATTCACCCTTATCAGCAATTACCACGACTTTGACGCCATGTTTCCCTGACTGGTGGTTGGACAAGCCGCAGAAAATGGTAATTTCGGCGTAAAATGCGTCAGGATGCAATACAAAGCCTTTCACAAACTATCGTACGGCATGTATCTGGTGACTTCTGCCTGGGAGGGGGCCAGAGCGGGTTATGTGGCCAACACGGTTTTCCAGGTGACTTCTGCGCCACCGCAGGTAGCCCTGAGCTGCCATAAGAACAACGATACCCTTCAGGTGATCCTTAAAAGCGGGGTTTTCTCAATATCGGTCCTCAAGCGGGAGGCCGATGTGTCGCTGATCGGGGAGTTCGGATTCATGTCGAGCAGCTGGTTTGACAAGTTTGCCAAAGTCAATGCGGAGGTAAAAAGTACGGGGGCGCCAGTGGTCACCGATTCCTGTGTGGCCTGGCTCGACTGCCGCCTGGTGCATTCCCTCGACCTGGGCACCCACCAGCTTCTGATAGGGGAGGTGCTAGACAGCGGCCTCCTTTCCAGGGAGGAACCCCTGACCTACCAATGGTATCGTGACCACCTGAAAATGCTGGCCCCCCGCAACGCCCCCACCTACATCGACAGGGAAACCCTGGAAAAAGAAGAAAACTCTCCGGCTTCAGAGGCCTCTGAGGCCTCTGCTACAGAGCCTTCCGGTTCCGGTACAGACCCCGGCAGGGCCATGGACGCCTCACCAGCCCCGACACAGGAGCACGATCCCGATGATGACGAACAGTATATATGTGTCGTCTGCGGGTACGTCTATCGCCCTGAAGACGGGGATCCTGCGGCAGGCATCCCCCCCGGAACTCCCTTCAGCGACCTCCCGGAGGATTACCGCTGCCCCATTTGCAACGCGGGCAAAGACTACTTTAAACCTCTGGGGTGATCATTTAAACCACCTGTCCCGAAAAAGTCCTCCTTCAGAGCGATTTGTGGGTGCCGTCACAATAGGGTTTATGGTCAGAATGCTTGCAGTTGCACAGCCAGACCTCCCGTTTCTCGTCGATGGTGAAGGCCAGGGGGGTGAGGCCGGTGCCCTTGTGGGCCCCGCTGCAAAAAGGCTGGTTGGTGCTCAGCCCGCAGGCACACCAGTAATAGGTTCCCGGCTCCAGGGTTACCCTGGCGGGTTTCTTGTCAAAAATCTTCGGATCACTCATGGAAATTCGCTTTTATGATCGTGCTTCTCCTGCTCCGGCAGGGCGCCCCATCTGTTGTCCAGGGGCCAGGCCGGACCAGGCTTGAAGATAGTGTTTTTTTGCGACCTCTATTTCCGGTCAATGTGAAAATATTTCCCTGTGGACCCGTTCATGACCTTTTTATGGCTATTTTTCCGGAAAAAACCAAAGTATCATGAAGAGCCTATTGCTTTGGACGCTGTTGCTGATGACCTCACTTTTGCCGGAGGCCTGGTCACAGGGCGTCGCCCGGTTTTACACCGGGACTTTCACCTCGGAGGGGGCGGAGGGGATTTCGCTTTGCACCCTGGATACCCTTACAGGAGATATGGAGGTGGTGCAGGTGTTTAAGGGGATCGATAACCCCAATTTCCTGAAAATATCGCCTGACCGGCGTTTTCTGTATGCTGTGACGCGGGGGCCACGGGGGGTGGACCCCGACGGGGGATCGGTGAGCGCTTTTCAGATCATGGACAATGGGGAGCTCCGTTTCCTGAACAAAATGAGTGCGCACGGGGATGACCCTTGCTATGCGGAGGTCAGCAGTGACGGGCGGTGGTTGGTGGTGGCCAATTACGGTGGTGGTTCGGTGGTTCTTTTCCCTTTGGAGGAGGACGGTTCACTGGCCCCGGCCACATCGGTGGTGCGCCATGAAGGCTCAGGAGCCCATGCCGTCAGGCAAACCCGCCCTTATGCACATAGCATCAGGTTCTCTCCTTTTGACGGACTCCTCTATGCCGCCGACCTGGGCGCCGACCGGCTTTTTGCTTATACCCTGCGGCCCGGGCCGGGAACCCTGGAGCCCAAGCCCGGAGCACAGGCCCTCCTCCCTCCCGGGGCGGGACCGCGCCACATTGATTTTGCCCCCGAAGGAAGATTTTGCTATGTGGTCAACGAGCTCTCTTCCACCGTCTCCGTATTTGAATTCGTGAACGGAGCCATGTCCCTTCTGCAGGATATTTCCACCCTTCCCGGGGAATTCCGCGGTACCAGCTTTTGTGCCGATATTCACCTCTCTTCGTGTGGAAAATGGCTTTATGCCTCCAACCGGGGTCACAACTCCCTGGCTGTTTTCAGCAGGGACGCTGTCACGGGGCGGCTTACGCCGGTGACGCATGTGTCCGTGGAGGGGAACTGGCCCCGCAATTTCGCCCTGGCGCCGGGGGGCCGCTACCTCCTGGTGGCCAACCAAAGAAGCCACCAGATCTCTCTTTTCAGGCTCGAAAACGGGATTCCCCTTTTTACCGGGAAGGAACTGAAAACCCCGGCCCCGGTGTGCGTGGAATTCCTGTGAAGGGCTCAGGAGAGTTTCGACCCGATGAGCTTGATGAACTCTTCGCGTGTGGCTACCCTTTCAAAGGCGCCTGTGAAGTCGGACGTGGTGGTGATGGAGTGTTGTTTTTGGATGCCGCGCATCTGCATGCAAAGGTGCTGGGCTTCGATGACCACGGCTACCCCGAGGGGCTTGAGGGTCTCCTGGATGCACTCCTTGATCTGGGAGGTCAGCCGTTCCTGGACCTGCAGCCTCCGTGCGAAAACATCGACCACGCGCGCAATCTTGCTCAACCCGGTGATGTATCCATTGGGAATGTAAGCCACATGGGCCTTGCCGATAAAGGGTAACAGATGGTGCTCACACATGGAGTAGATCTCAATGTCCTTGACAATCACCATCTGCCGGTAATCCTCCCGGAACATGGCCGACTTGAGAATGTCGACGGGATTCATCTCATATCCCTGCAAAAGGAACTGCATGGCCTTGGCTACCCGCGAGGGCGTCTTGGCCAGCCCCTCACGCCTGACATCCTCCCCCAGAAGGGTCAGGATTTTCTCGTAATGAAAGGCCAGTTCGGCGAGTTTTTCGGGATCATACCTGTCTATGCGGCGGTAGCTGCTGCTGTCGTTATTCAGTGAAACTTCCATGGGTTCATTTAAAATGACATACAAAGATTAACCTTTTTTGATAAAAACAGTATGAATAAGAAGAATTAATGGTCATGCGCATACACGACAATGAAAAGAGGGTGCTGGTGGTAGCGGCCACGGAGATGGAGGTCAAACTTCTTATTGAGGAATGCACCATGACGGCGGCGGCTTCCGACAATTGCAGGAGTTACCGCGGGGGCCACGGGGGATTTGACCTGTTGCTGACCGGCATCGGCACCACCTTTACCACCTTCTTCCTCACCCAGCATCTGATGACTCATCCCTGTTCACTGGTCATCAACGCGGGGATCGCAGGTGCCCTGGGCGATCACCTCCGGATCGGGGATGTGGTGAATGTGGTGGAGGAGGAGTTTGCCGACCTGGGCATCGAAAAGGAGGAGGAGTTTCTGACTCTTTTCGACAGCGGGTTCATGCATTCCGATGAATTTCCTTTTGAGAACAGGATGCTCAAGGCCGAAGGAGAAGGGCTGGCTGCTTTTTTACCGCGGGTGAAGGGAATCACCTCCAATATCAGCCACGGGCGGGAATCGACCATTGCCCGGCTCAAGGACCGATATTCGGCGAGTGTGGTCAGCATGGAGGGGGCCGCCGTGTTTTATGTGTGCCGCTGGATGGGGATCCCCTGTGTGCAGATCAGGGCCATCTCCAACCTGGTGGCTCCCCGCAGCCAGTCCAGATGGGACATCCCCCTGGCTTTGGAAAACCTCAGGACCAGCCTGCTTCGCGTATTTGCCGATCTGGGACAGGAGTTGCAATAAATTGCTAATTTCGCCCCAAATTTTACACAATGGAACTCTCCCTGGGATTTTCCACCTGTCCCAACGATACGTTTATTTTTGACGCCATGGTTCATGGCCGTGTAGACACCGAAGGGCTCACCTTCAAGGTCACCCTGGCCGATGTGGAGAGCTTGAACCGGAAGGCCTTCAGCCACGACATCCATATTACCAAACTGAGTTACCATGCCTATGCCCGTGTGGCGGGGGAATATGCCCTGCTCCATGCCGGAAGTGCCCTCGGGAGGGGTGTCGGTCCCCTGCTTATCGGGAGGCAGAAGCTCTCTCCTGCAGAAATCAACGCCGGCAGGGTGGCCATCCCCGGTTATTACACCACCGCCCATCTTCTCTTTTCGCTCTTTTATCCGCAGGTGAAGGAAAAACCGGAGATGCTCTTTTCCCGCATTGAAGAGGCCCTGCTTTCAGGAGAGGCGGATGCCGGCGTCATCATCCATGAGAACCGGTTTACGTATGCGCGTCGTGGCCTGGTCAGGATAGACGATCTGGGGGAACGTTGGGAGGCCGCCACGGGACTTCCCATTCCGCTGGGGGGCATTGCCGTGGACCGCTCCCTGCCGCTCCCTGTCCGCCAAGCCGTTAACCGCATCATGAGAAGAAGCGTGGCTTACGCCTTTGAAAACCCGGAGGCCTCCGCCCCATTCGTCAAAGCCCATGCCTGCGAAATGGACCCGGATGTGATGGCCAGCCATATCGGTTTATATGTGAATGCGTTTACGCTCGACCTGGGTGAAGAGGGTGTCATGGCGGTCAGCCGCCTCTTCGGGGAAGCCTCCCGGCTCGGCCTTATCCAGGCGCTTCCCGCCGACGGTTTTCTCCAGGAAACTTAATTTTGCCCCCGCAAACAATAATTACCGCCACCATGAGTTTAAGAAGGCAAACGGTCCCGTTTCAGGAATCAGTTGTAAGCAGTACTGAACCAAACCAGATATCAGCATGATCGTTGTTACAGGAGCTGCGGGTTTTATAGGCAGTTATTTTGCAGGGAGGCTCAACAGGGAAGGCATCAATAACCTGGTACTCGTTGATCGTTATGATGATCCTGCCAAAGAGCGTAATCTGCACTCCAAGAGTTATGTCCACCTGGTCGACAGGGAGGATTTTTTCGAGTGGTTCAGCCGGAACGGTACAAAGGTGGAATTTGTGTTTCACCTGGGTGCACGGACCGACACCGTTGGGCAGGAGCCCGAAAGTTACCAGGAGTTGAACCTGCGTTATTCCCAGCATTTATGGAAGGCCTGCACCGACATGGGGGTTCCCCTGGTGTATGCCTCTTCGGCGGCCACCTACGGCAACGGCGAAAAGGGCTTCTCCGATGCCCACCATCAGATTGCCCACCTGAAGCCCCTGAACCTCTATGCCTGGTCCAAGCACGATTTCGACCTCTGGGTGCTGAACCAGCGTAAAACCCCGGGCTTCTGGGCCGGGCTTAAATTCTTCAACGTATACGGCCCCAACGAATACCATAAGGGCAGAATGGCCTCGGTAGTCCTCCATGCCTATCAAACCATCAGGGAAACGGGAGGTATGAAACTCTTCCGCTCCCACAGGGAGGACATCCCCGACGGCGAACAAAAACGCGATTTCATATATGTCGACGACATCGCCCAGGTGATGCTCTTTTTCCTGCACCACAGGAAGCACTCCGGAATATACAACGTTGGAACGGGGAAAGCCCGCTCATACCTGGATCTGACCCATGCCGTTTTTGGAAGCCTGGGACTGAAACCCGACATCGAATTTGTCGACACACCCCGTGACCTGCGCAGCCGCTACCAGTATTTCACCGAAGCCGACATTCAAAAGCTAAGGGAGATCGGCTACTCCCGGCCTTTTACCGGCCTGGAAGAGGGCGTGGGAGAATATGTCACCCGCTACCTGGCCAGGGAAGCTTGTTTCTGATCAGGGCAGGCCATAAAAAAAACGGGAGAAACTTTCTCCCGTTTTTTTTATGTAACCCGCAGGGGGTATTTTCTTTGTGACCCGCAGGAGCCTATTTCTTCATCACTTTTTTGTATCCGTAGATGGCTGCGCTCCCCAGTTCTTCCTCGATGCGGAGGAGCTGGTTGTATTTGGCCATCCTGTCGGAGCGGCTCAGCGATCCGGTTTTGATCTGGCCGCTGTTGGTAGCCACGGCGATGTCGGCGATGGTGGAATCTTCGGTTTCCCCAGAACGGTGGGAGGTCACCGAGGTATAGCCGGCACGGTGGGCCATGTCGATGGCGTCGAGGGTTTCGGTGAGGGTTCCGATCTGGTTCACCTTGATGAGGATGGAATTGCAGGCGCCCAATTCGATGCCTTTCTTCAGATAATCGACGTTGGTGACGAACAGGTCGTCGCCCACCAGCTGGACCTTGTCGCCGATGCGTTTGGTGAGGTTCACCCAGCCTTCCCAGTCGCCTTCGGCCATGCCGTCTTCGATGGAGTCGATGGGGAATTTGGCCACCAGGTCAGCCAGGAAGTCGACCTGCTGTGCGGCGGTTCTTTTGACGCCGCTGGCTCCTTCGAACTTGGTGTAATCGTAGGCGCCGTCCATGTAGAACTCAGAGGCTGCGCAGTCGAGGGCGATGGAGACATCTCCGCCGTCTTCGGCACGCCCCGGTTTGTACCCTGCGTTCTTGATGGCTTCAATAATGCTGTTGAGGGCATCTTCGGTACCTTTCAGTGCGGGAGCAAAGCCTCCCTCGTCGCCGACGGCGGTACTCAGACCCCTGTTGTGGAGCACCTTCTTGAGATGGTGGAATACCTCGGCACCCATCCGAAGCCCTTCACGGAAAGAGGGTGCCCCGATGGGCCTGATCATGAACTCCTGGAAGGCTATGGGCGCATCGGAATGGCTCCCTCCATTGATGATGTTCATCATGGGAACCGGTAATGTCTTGGCATTGGTGCCGCCGATGTAACGGTACAGCGGCATCTCCAGACAAGCGGCGGCGGCTTTGGCCACGGCCAGGGAAACCCCCAGAATGGCGTTGGCACCCAGTTTCGATTTGGTTTTGGTCCCGTCAAGTGCAATCATCTTCTGGTCAATGGCGACCTGATCGGTAGCCAGCATGCCGATGATCTCCTTGGCGATCACGTTGTTTACGTTTTCCACAGCCCGAAGTACTCCCTTGCCCAGGTAACGCCCCTTGTCGTTGTCACGCAGCTCAATGGCTTCATTCTCACCTGTCGAAGCCCCTGAGGGAACGGCGGCACGCCCAACGGCACCGCACTCCAGCGTCACTTCCACTTCAATGGTCGGATTACCGCGCGAATCCAGAATTTCTCTTCCTAAAACATTACTGATTAACATGATGAACTGTTTTATGGTTATTACTTGATGAACGTTTGATTCAGGGTACGAAAATAATCATTAATATGGCATATAAAGATACAAAATCGCGGAATCTCTTTCTATTAATAAGGAGTTAACTTTTCCGGCCGGCCCCTGAATGGGTTGGTTTTTATTAGTTTTGAAGAAATTTTGTCAGATATGAAAATGGGGTTTCTTTCTTTCGCTCTTCTGTTGGGGTGGCCGTTTTTGATGTGGGCGCAGCACCCGGTGCCGGGGGTAGTAAAGGTTTTCCATGAGGATCGGGCGCTTGCGGGGGCTTCTGTTGGGATTTATGTCTCTGACCTGGCTTCGGGGAGGATTTTGGTGGCCGATGGTGCCGATTTGCTGCTGGCCCCGGCCTCCACGCTGAAGACGGTCACTACGGCCGCCGCCCTGGAACTTCTGGGGCCCGGTTACCGGTTCAAAACCCTGTACGGGTATCGCGGGCAGCTGAAGGCCGCCGATGGGGAACTGGAGGGAGACCTGGTGGTCAGGGGAGGGGGTGATCCCACCCTGGGAAGCGCTGAAATCGGCGGCGTCGCTTCTCCGCAGGCGGTGGCCGATGCCATTGCGGCCAGGGTGAAAGCCGCCGGAATTGCCTCGGTCCGCGGCGACCTCGTTTTAGACCTCTCCGCCTGGCAGGAGGCAGATCTCCCCGGAAGCTGGGCCTGGGAGGATGTCGGCAATTATTATGGTGCTGCTCCTTCGGCCCTTACTTTTGCCGACAACCTGATCACCCTCTGGTTCGATACACCCGCCAAAAGTGGTGAGGCGGTGATCATGACCGGGTGCGCACCTGTCCTTCCATGGCTTTCCTGGCAGAACGAACTGACCTCCTCCGCAGTCAACCGTGACCTGGCCTATGTCTACGGAAGCCCCTGGGGAGAAAAAAGGGTGATCAGGGGGACCCTCCCCGCCGGCAGGAAGGGATTTTCAGTAAAGGCCTCCATGCCTGAGCCGCCCCGGTGGTTCGGGGAATTCCTGCGCTCACGCCTGAATGCCGCCGGCATTGCCATTTCCGGAAATCTTTCCCTCTCTGCCCTTCCTGTAAGCCTCACCCCCCTTGATTCGCTGGTCAGTCCCCCGTTGCAGGAGATCATCAGGGAGATCAACCATAAAAGCATCAACCTCTTCACGGAACACCTGGTCATGCAGATCGCCCTGGCAAAGTCGGGAAGGGGAAGCCTCAGCGAAGGACTCCGGATCATATCAGCCTTCTGGAATGAGAAAGGCGCCGGGGATGCCCTTTTCATGGAGGATGGCAGCGGCCTGTCGCGCTATAATGCCGTGTCGGCGCGTTTCCTGGCCAAAGCTCTGGCTCTGGCAGTTAAAACCCCTGCCGGAGAAATCTTCCGCAATTCGCTGCCCACCGCCGGCAACGGTACCCTCACGGGATTCAGCGCTGTCGCCTTCCCCGGAGAAACCTTGCGCTGCAAAAGCGGCTCCATGGAACGCGTCAGAGGTTATGCCGGCTACCTGACCGGTACCTCCGGAATGAAAATGGTATTTGCTGTCCTGGTCAACAATTACCCGGGAACCTCAGCGGAAGTCACCTCAAAAATCAGGGACCTGCTGACTGACATCAGGAATAAGTATTGAAAGTCGCATGGTGCTTCGACCACATAAGGACATGTATATTTGCTCCATGCGACTTCCATGGGCGTGAAGCACACAAATCGGCTAAACTTCGATATATAACTGAAGAGAAGTTATTAACAAAAAAAAGTATACAAATGAAAAGTGAAGTCAGAACAGGGGGGAGAGGATCATCCCCTGGATGATTTTGCCTGTTTCGGGGTCGAGCTGTGAGCCATACATGCTGTGGGGAATGGAGTAGACGGCAAGCATGACCAAAGAGGCGAGGAGGACGTAACCGGGGCGTTCCCTTTTACGGTTCATGACCACGGCCAGGATCCAGAAGAGGAAGGCCAGGAGGGTTTTGTTGTCGGTGAGGTCCCAGGCAAAAGGGATGCCGGCCCAGGCTTCCCCGAAGGCATGCCATTGCACCCAGGGGCCAAAGATCATCCCGCCTACACCCAGGAGCACCAACGTCCATATGGTATAAAACCTGAATCTGGGGTGACGGAAGAGAGCCATCACCCCCGCCAGATTGGCAAAAAACATGGCCACAAACATCAGAATGACGTGAGGAATGAGAATGGCTGCCGGTACATCGCCCTTGAAACGGATCACCGTGGCATTCGATTCATGGAGCGGATAAACCTGTTCACCTTTGCGGAATTCCACCCGGTATTCCAGCTTACCCGCAGGGGGCTGGTGCGGTAAAGAAGCGGTCAGCAGAGAATCCTTGCGCACCATGGCGACAGTGGTCCACTCCTCGTTCACCGGGAACCTGCGGTATGTGACGCTGCCACTCACCGCCGTATCGGGAACCAGAAACTCGAGGGGACAATCCTGTGTGCCCCCGTGGCTCCTGATCAGTTCCAAAGGATAGATGGACGTACCAATCTGCAGTTCGCTTTTTTTGGGATAGGTGGGCCCTGTAGCCCGCTGATATACAATGGCCGCCATCGTAATGGCTGCTGCAACCAGAATGTAAAGAAGAGTTTTCAATGCTTTAACCTTTTTTCTAACGGGGTAAAAGTATGAAAAAAAACGCCCACAGGATAAAGTCATATTGTAAAATGTACTACCTTAGCTTAAATTTGAACTAAGACCTAACGGAGATCCTAAACCCGTTTCCGTATTTAACAATTGTTATTAACCTATTGAACCATAAATAGATATCACCGATCTATAATTTTTCTTTCAATTTCTATTAACAAAACTTCAAATCTATGGAAAAACTGAAATTAAGAGGGGGCCGTTGTGCTGCCTTTGTAATGCTGGCCATTTTCATGGTCTTTTCTCTGGGTTCTTTTGCGCAGCAGAAGAGTCTTCAGGGTAAGGTGACCGACAACACCGGTTCGCCGATCCCGGGGGCTACTGTAGTGGTGAAAGGGACCACCGTGGGGACGGTCACCAACCTCGACGGGGCCTATCAGCTTGATGTTCCGGCATCGGCCACGGTACTGACTTTTTCCTATATCGGAATGAAGTCACAGGATGTCACCATCGGCAGCCAGACGGTCATTAACATGGCTCTGGAACCTGAAGTCTTCGATGTGGATGAGGTGGTGGTAGTCGGTTACGGCACGCGAATGAAAGAGGAGCTCACCGGTGCGGTTTCCTCCGTGAATGCGGAACAGATGCAGGTGTCGACGGCTCCGAGTGTGGTAAGCCGTATCCAGGGTCAGGTGTCGGGGGTAACCATTACTTCCGCCAACCGGCCGGGGGGAGATGCCACCATCCGTATCCGTGGGATCGGAACCATCAACAATTCCAATCCGCTCTACATCATCGACGGTGTACCCGCAGGGCCGGGGAACAACCTTAATCCCAATGATGTGGAGTCCATCTCCATTCTGAAAGATGCCTCTTCAGCAGCTATTTACGGAACACGGGGTGCCAACGGGGTAGTGATCATCACCACTAAAAAGGGGAAGGACAACCAACAGGCCAACATCACCTTCAGTGCCCGTACCGGACTGACCCAACCGTCGAACCGCTATGATCTGCTCAATACACAGGAGTACGGTGAAGCGCTGTGGCTTTCCTATGCCAACCGGAACATGACCCCGAAACATGCCCAGTATGGCAACGGCCCCAAACCCGTGATCCCCGACTACATCCTTCCGGCGGGAGCAAAGGAGGGCGATGCCTCCGTGAATCCCTCCTTGTATAAATACCCTGACTATCAGATCTTCAAAGCCAGCAAGCAAGGTACCGACTGGTATGATGAGATCTACCGCAACGGGGTGGTCCAGGAGTATGACCTTTCGGTGTCAGGCGGCGGCAAGAACGCCACTTATGCCTTCTCGGGCAACTTCCTCGATGAAGACGGTTACCTGATCCATACCAATTTCAAAAGGTACAGCTTCAGGATGAATTCCGATGCGAAATTCAACAGCTGGTTTAAAGCCGGGGAAACCCTGCAGGTGATTTATATCGATGAGCACGGCCGGTTCACCGACAATGCCGAGGACAGCTCTCTTTCCGATGCCTACCGTATGCAGCCCATCATCCCCGTATACGACATCAATGGGAACTTCGCCGGAACCCGTGCCCCTGAAATGGGGAACGGCTTTAACCCGGTCGCAAGGCTCTACAGACAAAGAAACGACAATGGCAAGTACAACCGTATCCTGGGGAGTGTCTTCGGTGAGATCACCTTCATGAAAGGGCTCACGGGCAAGTCCCTCCTGGGATACAACTGGGGCCAGTGGAACTACAAGGGCTACAGCATTCCCAGCTTTGAATTCTCGGAACCCGACAAGGTGAACGACCTCTATGTCAACTCCAACTACTCCTTCCAGTGGAACTGGACCAACACCCTGAGTTACAGCGCTACCTTTGCCGACATCCACAAACTGAACGTGGTGGTGGGTACCGAAGCCATCGAAAACAAATACCAGGAGCTGAATGCCAGCCGCAGCCAGTATTTCTCGGAAGATCCCGGGTACATGCAGCTTAACTCGGGCGAAATCAACAAGGACAACAGCGGTTACGGATCGGAATGGTCGTTGTTCTCACAATTCGGACGTGTCAACTATGACCTGGCCGGCAAGTATTTCCTGGAAGGGACGGTCCGTCGTGACGGTTCCAGCCGTTTCAGTGAAGCCAACCGCTACGGGGTATTCCCCGCCGTGTCGGCAGCCTGGGCCCTCTCACAGGAAAACTTCATGGCAGGCACCCAGAACTGGCTTGACCTGCTCAAAGTCAGAGTGGGTTACGGCGTTTCCGGAAACGACCAGATCGGGAACTACAACTCTTACACCACCTATGCCAGTGACAAATATGTCGCCGCCTATGCCTTTGACGGTTCCAACACCTCGGCCGTGGCAGGCTTCCAGCCTTCCACACTGGGCAATGAGGATGTGACCTGGGAAAAGACCAAAACCCTCAACTTCGGGATCGATGCCACCCTGCTGAATAAAACCCTTAACTTCAGTTTTGACGTCTGGGACAGGGTGACTTCCGACATGCTTATCCAGGAACCCATTCCCAACGTGATGGGTCTGGCCACCGCCCCCAACGTCAACATTGGTGAAATGGACAACCGGGGTTTTGATGTAGAACTGGGCTACAACAACTCGGCCCTCAACGGCAAGCTGAAGTACCACATTACCGCTACCGCTTCCCACTATAAGAATGAAATTGTAAAGCTTTTCGGGGATCCCAAGAAAACGGTTGACGCCGGGAGCCTTCGTCAGATGACCTATACCCGTTATGCCATCGGAACCCAGTTCCCTGAGTTCTTCGGTTATATTGTCGACGGGATCATCCAGACCGATTCCGAAGCGGCCGCTGCCCCGAAATACGGCGATGAATATACCGCCCCGGGTCACTTCAAATTCAGGGACATCAGTGGTCCCGACGGGAAGCCCGATGGCAAGATCACGGCCGACGACCGTACCTTCATCGGCAGTCCGCACCCCGACCTGGTCGGCGGTCTGAATGTCGACCTGGCCTACGGCAATTTCGACCTGAACCTCTTCTTCTACGGCAGCTACGGCAATGAAGTGGTCAACTATGTGAAAAGATGGATCGACTACGGAATGTTCAACGGAGGTCTGAGCAAAGCCGCATTGTATGACTCCTGGGGCAGCCCCCACGTCAATAAGGCCGACGCCACTCTCCCCATGCTGGACTTCAACGACATCTCCCAGCAACCTTCCACGGAATTCCTCGAAGACGGCTCCTTCTTCCGGCTCAAGAACCTCCGCCTGGGGTATACGGTGCCCGCCAGCCTGCTCAGCAAAGCCCAGATCAAGGGACTGCGCCTTTATGTCCAGGGAACCAACCTCTTTACCCTGACCAAGTATACCGGCCTGGATCCCGAACTCAACTCCTCGGGGTCGGGAATGGGTCTTGACCAGGGCGCCTGGCCTACCGCCCGCCAGTTCATGTTCGGGATCAACCTCGACTTATAATGATTCATTTAATACCAACCTATAATATATGAGAGATATGAAAAAATATAAGATAATCATGGTCACTACCCTGTTGCTGGCCATGTCCTTTTCCTGCTCTGAAGATTTTCTGACCAAGGCGCCCCTGGGGTCGACCTCTGAAAATGTTTTTTACAGTGAGAAGGGGATTGATGCCTTGCTGACGGGAACATACGGTATCATCAGCGGGAGCGCCCTGTGGACGGTATCCTGGGGGGCTTCCATCCAGAACTGGACCTACGGCTCTGTGGCCTCCGACGATGCCTACAAGGGCTCGGAGATCGGCGACCAGACCCCGGTGAACGACATCGAAAGATGGGCGGTTTTCAGCACCAACGGATATCCGGCCGACAAGTGGAGACTGTGTATAGGGATGGGAGTTGACCGTGCCAACAAAACCATCAAAGTCATCAAAAAGACCCTGGAAGACGGCGGTATCAACGAGGCAACGGCCACCAAATACATGGCCGAGGCCCGGTTCCTCAGGGGAATGTACAATTTCGAGGCCCGGTTGGTTTTCGGGGATTACATTCCGATTCTGACCGAAGATACCCCTGATCCCAAGGCCGTCTCCAATGTCAACGAAGCGGGAGCCGTCCTGAACCATATCATTGCCGACCTGAAATATGCCTACGAGAATCTTCCGGAAACCCAGGCGCAAAAGGGACGGCCTACAAAGTATGCCGCCATGGCCCTGGCCGCGCGTGCCTATCTGCAGGATCTCAAGTATGCCGAAGCCAAACCGCTGCTTGATAACATCATCAACAGCCAGAAGTATTCCCTGATGCCCAAGTTTATCCAGAATTTCGAGATCGCCTCCGAGAACAACGCCGAATCGATTTTTGAGATCCAGGCCAACGTCAACGACATCAACGAGTCGCTGAACGCCGAGATGGGTATCGGCCTGAACTTCCCCCATGGGTCCGACATCGGGATGTGCTGCGGTTTCCACCAGCCCTCCCAGAACCTGGTCAACGCCTTTAAGGTGGATGCCAACGGCCTGCCGCTCTTCGATACCTTCAATAACAGCGACTTCAAGAACGACCAGGGAGTGGCCTCTGAAGCGACTTTTGTCCCCGATGATGTGACTCCCGTGGATCCCCGGTTGGACTGGACGGTGAGCCGCCGTGGCATTCCTTACAAGGACTGGGGAATCAACCGCGGACGCGACTGGATCCGCAAGCAGCCCGAGGGCGGGCCTTACATGCCTGCTTCCAAGCCCTTCTTCAAACAGTCGGAAAAGTTCAGCCTCTCCACCACCACCGGATGGCAGACCGGGATCAACGCCAACAACTACCGTTATATCCGTTATGCCCATGTCCTCCTGTGGAGGGCCGAGGTAGCGGCTTTCGATGGTGAGTTGGGTAAGGCCAAGGATCTGGTCAATATGGTCCGTCAGCGTGCCGGCAACGACATGGTCATGGGCAAGGTGAAGATCTTCCAGTTGCCCCCCGCTGCTTATCCATGGGGAGCTGAAGGCGATGTCGATTTCACCAAGCCCGCTGCCAACTACAAGATCGGCCAGTATACGGCCTTCGCCAGCAAGGAAGAGGCCATGAAAGCCGTACAGTGGGAGCAGCGCCTTGAGTTTGCCACTGAGGGCATGCGTTTCTTCGACCTGCGCCGCTGGGATAACCTGCCCATGAAAATCGGCGGCAAGAGTATGGCCGAAGTGCTCAACAGCTTTGCTACCGCCGACCTGCGGATACGGGAATTCATGAAAGGGTACACTTTCAGCGATGCCGACAAGTACCAGCCCGTTCCCCAGGGCCAGCTTGACCTGCAGCCGGGTGTCCTCGAGCAGCGTCCCGAATACAAGTAACGTACTTTCACAGATATACAAAGAGGGGCAGAAATGTCCCTCTTTTTTTGTTACCTTGCAGGACCAATACGGAAATGCCATGAAGCTTTTTTTCAGATCCCGGCAGATGGCGCTTCTGCTGTTTGTCCTTTTCAGTCCGGAGCTCACGGCTCAAAGAGCGTTGCCGGTAGAACTGCGGAGTGTGCCCGGCAGCAACAGGGTGGAGGTCTTTACCGGCGGAGAGTTTTTCACTGCCTATTTCCAGCCTGACCAGGTGAAAAAGCCCGTCATGTGGCCGGTGGTCTCCCCGGGCGGCCACGAAATAACCCGTGCTTTTCCATTGGCTTACAAGGAAGGCGAACGTACCGACCATCCCCATCAGGTGGGCATCTGGTTCAATTTCGGCGATGTGAACGGCCTTGATTTCTGGAATAACTCAGAGGTCATAGCTCCTGAAAGCAGGGCGCGTTATGGCACGGTGATACTCCGTTCGGTCGACAGGATCAAGAGCGGCCGGCGCGAGGGCGTGCTCACGGTGAGCTGCGACTGGAGCGATGCAGAGGGGAATCTCCTGCTCCGTGAAAAAACCACCTTCCGGTTTCTGGCCAGTGACCAGCTCAGGATCATCGACCGCACCACCACCCTGACGGCTACCCGTGGTCCGGTGACCTTCACCGACAACAAAGAGGGATTGTTTGCTGTCAGGGTAGCCACGGAGCTGGAAATGGAAGCCCGGGGCAACCTGGAGGTGACCGCGGCAGAAAAGGGGGTGAGGTCTGTCTCTGCAGAGAGCCGGCTGGGGATTTCAGGTGAATATCTGAGCAGTGAGGGAGTCCGCGGGGAGAAAGCCTGGGGCTCCCGGGCCAGGTGGATGGCGCTCTCGGGAAGGACCGGCGGGGAAGAGGTGGCCGTGGTCATCATCGACCATCCCTCCAATCCGGGATATCCCGCACACTGGCATGCCCGGGGATATGGCCTGTTTTCCGCCAACAACATGGGGCAGAAGGCCTTTTCCCCTGAGGAAGAAGCCTTTCGTCTCACCCTCCAGCAGGGGCGTAAGGTCACCTTCCGCCATCGCCTGGTGGTGGGATCGGGCGGATTAACCCCCGGCCAGATCAACCGGCTCGTGAACAACTTTGTCTGCTGCCGGAAAAGCAAACTCATTTCAAGTGAATGGTAAAGCAGGCAGTTGGAATCTGGAATCTGGAATCTGGAATCTGGAGTCTGGAGTCTGGAGTCTGGAATCTTGAGTCTTGAATCTTGAATCTGGAGTCTGGAATGGAGGAGTCTGGAATCTGGAATCGGGAATGTGGGAATCTTGAGTCTGGAATCTTGAGTCTGGAATCTTAAGTCTTAAGTCTTAAGTCTTGAATCATGGAATCTGGAGTCAGGAATCCGAAATCCGGAATCTTGCGTCTGGAGTCCTGAATTTGATCTTAATTCGTTTGAAATATTAATACATATATGAAGTATATCGGAGCACATGTGAGTGCGCAGGGGGGTGTGGAGAATGCGCCCCTGAATGCCCATGCCATCGGGGCCAATGCCTTCGCCCTGTTTACCAAGAACCAGCGCCAATGGGTGGCAAAACCGCTCACCCCGGAGAGCATTGCTGCCTTCCGGGAGCATTGTGAGCGGCTGGGATTTCAGCCTTTTCAGATTCTTCCCCACGACAGCTACCTGATCAACCTGGGCCATCCAGGGAAAGAGGAGCTGCAAAAGTCGCGTGAGGCCTTCCTGGATGAGATGAGGCGATGTGAGCTTCTGGGTCTCGACCGGCTCAATTTTCACCCCGGATCCCACCTGAACCAGATTTCCGTGGCCGCCTCGCTGGCGCTGGTGGCCGAGTCGATCAACGGGGCCCTGGACCAAACCAAAGGGGTTATCGCCGTGATTGAAAACACGGCCGGCCAGGGGTCCAATCTGGGGCATACCTTTGAACAGATCAGGGAGATCATTGACCAGGTGGAGGACAAAAGCAGGGTAGGGGTTTGCATCGACACCTGCCACAGCTATTCGGCAGGCTATGATCTGAAGACCTTCGAGGGGGCTGCAGCCGTCTTTGCCGAATTTGACCGCATCATTGGTTTTGAATTTCTCAAGGGAATGCACCTGAACGAAACCAAGAAAGAGCTGGGATCGAAGGTCGACCGGCACGACGTCCTGGAAAACGGTCTTCTGGGCATGGAGGTCTTCCGGTTTATCATGAACGATCCGCGGTTCGACGGCATTCCCCTGATCCTGGAAACTCCCGATGAAACCCGCTGGGCCGGAGAGATCAGGCTGCTCAGGTCGCTGGTCGGCTGACGGTGCACCACTAAAACTGGAAAACCTCCCGCCGTAATGAAAAATAGCGGGCCATGAAATATCCATGCATCATGTATGCTCCGACCGATGTGATTGACCACTTTGATATGTCATCTGGTTACAGAAAGGACTTAATCGTGCAACAATTTATAAGATGAGTGAAAGGGTGTTTTTAAACGGCAGGTTTCTTCCGGGGGAACAGGCGCTGGTTTCGGCCAACGACCGGGGATTTCATTTTGCCGACGGGGTCTATGAAGTGGTGAAATACTACCCGGGGGGGCCATTTTGCCTGGAGGAGCATATGGAACGGCTGCGGAACAGCCTTGCTGCGGTGCGTATTGTCTATCCCATGGGTGTGGAGACTCTGCCCGTCATTTTCAGCCGTTTGCTGGAAGAGAACGGTTTGAGCGGCCGCGAGGCGGGAGTTTACCTGCAGATCACACGGGGTTCCCATCCCCGGGTCCATCATTTTCCGGAGATTCCGGAGCCCACGGTGTATGCCTGTGCCTTTGCGTTTCCCTCCTTTGTCAGGCAGCTGACTGAAGGGATTGGCGTCATCACGGCCGAAGATATCCGCTGGCTGAGGTGTGACATCAAATCGGTGAGTCTGCTGGCCAATACCATGCTGTACCAGCAGGCGGTAGAGCGGGGTGCCGGGGAGTGTGTGCTGGTCAGGGATGGCCTGGTCACCGAGGCGACCCACAGCACGGTGATGGCGGTGCGGCACGGCACCGTGGTGACCCATCCGCTGAGCAGGCTGATCCTGCCCGGAATCACCCGGAAGGTGGTGCTGGACCTCTGCCGTGAAAACGGGATTCCTGTGGCTGAAGAAGCACTGCCTGCGGAGGAGCTGCATGCGGCCGACGAACTTTTTCTGACCGGCACAGGCAGTGAAGTGATGCCTGTGGTGGCCGTCGACGGTCATCCTGTGGGCCACGGCCTGCCCGGGCCGGTCACCCGGCTTCTGCAAAACGCCTTTTTCAGAAAAGTGGATTCCCCCCTGAAGTTCGACAGATAAATTATCTTTGTACCAAAACTTGTGAACTATGGTTGACAGACTTTCAGATCCCATCGGGAGGCTGATGGGGCTGCGCTACAAATCGCATCCCTGGCACGGGGTATTTATCGGCAAAGAAGCACCGGCAGTGGTGACTGCTTTCATTGAGGTGGTGCCCACTGATACGGTGAAGTATGAGATCGATAAGGATAGCGGTTACCTGCGTTTAGACCGGCCACAGAAGTATTCCAATGTGATTCCCGCCCTGTATGGGTTTATCCCGCAAACCTTCTGCGGAGATGGGGTGGGGGCATTCTGCAGTGAGCGCACCGGCCGGCCGGGCATCATTGGCGACGGGGATCCCTGCGACGTTTGCGTGCTGACCGAAAAAGACCTTACCCATGGCGACCTCCTGGTCAGCGCCCGCCCCATCGGCGGATTCCGGATGATTGACGGAAACCAGGCCGATGATAAAATCATCGCCATTCTGAGCAACGACACCGTCTATGGCCATTACCAGGATATTACCGAGGTCCCTGAGATCGTCATTCAACGGCTTGAACACTACTTCCTGACCTACAAAGACATGCCCGGACAGGAGAAAAATACCGAGATTACCCACGTGTATAACCGGGAGGAAGCCCTGACGGTCATTCGTCATTCCATGAACGACTACGCCAAACGGTTTGAGAACCTGGGCAAGCTGCTCTACTGACGACACGTACACCCTTTTTTCTCAGTTCTGCGGCAGCCAGCCGGGCCACCATCTGCGCTCCTTCCCGGTTCAGATGGGTGTCGTCTTTTCTCCCCTGAGGGAATTTTTCATCGGGAGGCGTCCAGAGATAGAATCGCTTTGACTTTTCAGGGCCTGTGTGCTGTACTTTGCGGGCCGTGCGCTGTTGTAAATCGATAAGCGCCACTTTTTGGGCAGCAGCCACCTCCCTGACCACCTGCGGATATTCGCCGTGGGTATCGGTAAGTTTTCCCCGGTCGTCAAATTTACGCCTGACGATGGAGGTGAACAATACCGGAATGGCCCCTTTTTCGCGTGTTTCAGCCACAAACCGCTCCAAGTGGGCTTTGTAGTCCGTCCAGGGCGCCGCATAGCGGTTGGTATCCTGGATCTTCTGGTCGTTGTGGCCAAACTGGATGAAGACCACATCGCCCTTGTGGAGGCTGTCCCTGACCCGCTGCCACCTCCCCTCCGTCAGAAAGCTTTTGGCAGAGCGGCCGTTCACCGCATGGTTCCGCACGGTTACTCCCTGGCTGAGGTATGGGGGAAGGGCTTCCACCCAACCAGTTTCCGGGTAGACCTCCGGCTTTTTCTCTGCCATGGTGGAATCACCGATGGTGTGCAGGGTAAGGGCTTGCCTGCCAGTAGTACAGGCCACCATGGCTACCAAAAGCAGCAGAAGTGCAAATCCTTTCATGCAGAATCGATTGTCCGAAACATGTTTCTTCATGGGTGTGTGTATGTGTTAAGCTGGCGTCCTTGTTTATGGCATCAGGTTTGAAAAAGAAGTGTTTACTGGTGCCGAAGCGTGATCTCCAAAGAGGTCAGCGATCGCGGACTACCTTGCGACATTCACTTGCCGGGCATCTGCATCTCCGCCGATGTTCACTTTATAATCCGCATTCCACGCTTTGAGATGGATGTTCCGTGTGCGGGGGCCACTGATGGTAATGTACGCCTGCGGTGCCCCCGGAAAGGAAATCTCTTCGGTGGTGACCCCGCTGCTGTTGAAAAATTCGGCCGCCGGTTGTTCCCGGGTGATCAGGGTGACTCCCCTGAGGTGTACACCCCGGGCATCGGTGCAGGTCAGCCCCTTATCTGCTTCCATCAGGATCTGCTCGAGGACGATGTTCTCCAGGTTCATTTCGGGGAGCCCCTGGAGGAAAATAGCCTGCAGAGCTCCCTTGCAGGTGACCTCCCTGATGAAAATGTCCTTAAAACGGGGTGTTTCTTCGGTGACGGGCATGATTTCGGCTGTGACCTGCTGCCCTTCCCCCTCGAGCATTTCGGCCACCGATTTGCCTCCGTAATAGAGGTCGAAGGAGATGGCCTGGGTAGGAATATCGGTCATGCGGATATGGGAAATGTGGATGTTTTCGACAACCCCCCCGCGGCCCCGGTTGCTCTTGAAACGGAGCCCCACGTCGGTGCCGATAAAGGTACAGTTGGAAACGTGCATGTTTCTGACGCCTCCCGACATCTCACTGCCCACGGTGACGCCGCCATGACCATGGTACACCACACAATCCCTGATCACAATGTTCTCGCAGGGAATCCCTCTTTCACGGCCGTCGCGGTCCTTGCCCGACTTGATGCAGATGGCATCATCGCCCACATCAAAAGAGGAGGAGGTCAGCACCACATTCTTACACGACTCGATGTCGATACCGTCGCCGTTCTGTGAATACCAGGGATTTCTCACGGTGATGTTCCTGACGGTAAGGTCTTCGACCATCAGGGGGTGGATACACCAGGCCGGGGAGTTCTGGAAGGTAGGCCCGTCGAGGAGCACCCTTTTACTGGAAATGATGCTGACCATGACGGGGCGCAGAAAATCCCTGATGGCTTCAAATTCCTCGCGGGTGGTGAGGTGTGCCGGCACGTTCATGTCGGCTTCCTGGGCGGCCTTGCGAAACTGTTCCGAGGGGTACCATTCGTTTTTTTTGTCATTGAGGACCCCCCCGGAGGCCACCAGCTTCTTCCATTGGCTGTCGGTGAGTTTGCTTTTCTTTACGAACCGCCAGGCATCACCCGAACCATCCCATACTCCCTTTCCTGTGAGGGCCACGTTTTCAAGCTCTTTACCATACAGGGGGGAGATGCAGCGCCAGGTGTTCAGCCCCTCGAAGCTGGTCTCCACCAGGGGATAGAGTTCCTTGTCGGTGCTGAAAAGGATGAGGGCACCCTCCTGGGCGTGGAGTTCCAGATTGCTTTTAAGGCGTATGGGGCCGGTGAGCCATATCCCGGGAGGAATGATGACTTTTCCGCCGCCCCGGGAGGTGACGGCTTCAATGGCGGCGGCAAAAGCATCGCTGTTGAGGAACTGTCCGCCGCTGACCGCTCCGAAGTCGGCAAGCGACACTGTCAGGGCTGGAATCCGGGGTTCTTCGACCCGGGGCATGGGAAATTCCACGCCTGTATAGGGGGAAGCGTCCCCGACGGCTTCCGGCCCCGGAAGGGAACCAGGGGAGATGCTCCCGGTCGGTGTACAGTTGACCAGAAAGACCCCCAGAAGAAGGGCGCTCACCTTTGCGCTGAAAACCTGTTTTCTTGTCGTCATATGTGGATGTTTTTATATGCTATGCAGAAAATATCTTATTGAGCCGCTTTGGTTTCTCTCCTTGCTGCGGAGGTTCACTCTGATTCAATCCAGTCGCCGAGGATTTTCTGGGGGGTATATTCTGCGGCCTCTTCCCGGGAGAGGAGGTGCATCCAGGGAACCCTTTCTCCGGTTGCGCCGGGGCCGGTATTGCCGTATTCGGCAAAGAAGGCCGTCTTTTCGGCCTCCGGTTTGTCCCAGTTGTGCCATCCTTCCGGTTTGACCAGGTTTCCCAGGTGGCAGCCGATGAAAACCGCCTGCCCGAAAGGGCGCCAGGGGCGGCCCAGGTAAAAGGAGGCTTCCGGGGCATCACCGGTCACCGTACATCCCACGAATACCAATCCGTGTTGGCGTCCCTCATTGGTGGAGGGCGCTGTGAGGTATCCCCCTTTTTTACAGTAAAGGGTGCAATTCTCAAAGAAGGCGGTGGCCCAGCCGAAAATGAAATCCACAGAACCTTCGATATAGCACTCACGGTAATACTGGTGGCTCTCTTCCCCCTGTGGGTATAAGGTGTCCTGCCATCCCAGGAAGCGGCAGCGCGTGAACATCACCCGGTCGGCGGTCACCCTGACGGCCACCGCCTGCCCCACCGGCCCCGCGGAATTCTCAAAGGTGATGTTTTCGGCCCGGAACCCCTCCCCGAAGACAAAAAAGGTGGAGGAACCCGTGGTCCCCATCTCCTCCCCGAAGCGGTTCTTCTTTTGGGCGAAATCGTTCCAGGTGACCACGGTTTCGTTTCTGTTTTCCCCCAGGAGGGTGATGTTGGTCTTGCTGGTGGCCAACACCAGCTTCTCCCTGTAGATTCCCCTTCTGACCAGTATGGTGGTCCTGTTTTTCCGGAAATCGGGGACCGCATCAAAGGCTTCCCCGATGGTACGGAAATCGCCGCTGCCGTCGGCGGCCACGATGAAGTCGGGGGCGACGGGCACCACCTGCTCCACGGTAGGCTGCCCGCTCATCTGCAGCCCCCCCGGAAGAAGCAGAATCAGCGTCACAAACGCTTTTGTCATCGTCCACACATTCTTTTTGTGATGGAAAGGAGTTGAATTTCGCATAGCACCATGCAACTTTTATCGGTCACTTATTGGGGGTTTTACCACGGTTTTTGGGGGAAGGTGGTTTGCCACTGGTTGTATTTCTATGGTCTTCATCACGGACGGTCTTTCATGGGTTGTCATGCACTGGGATATTTAGGGAACGGTGTATTTCCGGTCATTCCGGGGTGATTCTGAACCAGTCGATATCGGCGGTTCCGGCGTCGTTGGTGTTTCCTTCCCGCAGGGCAAAGAAACCCACTTTGGCGCCGGTCCATCTTCCGGGTTGCGCGGTAAATTCAGGTCCGGCCGGGGTAAAGGTCACCCCGTCGCTGCTGTAACTGAACCGGCAGATGGCTCCCTGGCTCACCGATACCCGGAAGTAGATCTCCCCGTTGACCATTGCGGTGGTGAAGAGGTTTTCCTCAGGGGTATCCTTTTCTGCTTCAAGGCAACGGTTGACGACCACCGACAACTGGCCGTCGTGGTTTTCGAGGGCGATGTACTGGTAGTCGTCACCCATGATGAGAAGGCCTGTTTTTTCAATTCCCTTGCGGGGGTGAAAGGTGAGGCGGGTGGTGGCGGTGAAGGTTTCGGCCGGGAATTTCTGCAGGAGCAGGTTGGGAACGGCCCACAGATTACGGGCCCCTTCCGGGCGGGGGATGCAGTTCAGCCGGTAAAAGCCGAGGTTCCCGGAGGGGAAACCCCAGGTGATCTGCGGGTTGGCGTGCCATTGCCATTGCAGGCCCAGGGTGGGGGTGTTAAACTCGTCGTTTTCGGGGGGTGTGGCCTTGGGAAAGGTGCGGCCCACATCAGGTTTGGCATGGGTGGTAACCGGTTCACCGCAGTGATCTCCGTCGGGATCGCTGCCGATCACCGGCCAGTCGTCGACCCAGGTCATGGGATTGAGGTGGACCACCCGGCCATAGGCCCCTTTATCCTGAAAATGAAGGAACCAGAATTCGCCGCGGGGGGTGTTGACCCATCCGCCCTGGTGGGGGCCGTTCACAGGGGAGTTGCCCCGGGCCATGACGGTCCGGGCTTCATAGGGTCCCCAGACATGGCGCGCACGCAGGACCAGTTGCCAGCCGTGGGTGACGCCCCCTGCCGGGGCAAAAAGGTAATACCAGCCATTACGTTTGTAAAACTTGGGTCCTTCGACGGTAGGGTGTTGGGGATTTCCGTCGAAGACCATCACCGGCTGCCCGTAAAGGCGGGTTCCATCGGGGGCCATCCGGTCTACCATCAGTACACTTTTAATGCCGGCGCGGCTGCCTGCAAAGGCATAGGCCAGATAGGCACGGCCATCGTCATCCCACAACGGGGAGGGATCAATCAGCCCCTTTCCTCCTGCCACCAACACCGGCTCACTCCAGGGCCCCGCAGGATGGGAGGCTTTGGTGAGGTATATCCCGTGGTCAGGATCGGGAAAGTAGATGTAGAATTCCTGGTCATGGTATCTGATGCAGGGGGCCCATACCCCCTTCCCGTGTTGGGGTTGGTCAAAAAGGCTGCCGGGGGTGAGGCGGACCAGGGCATGGCCGATGAGCCTCCAGTTGACCAGGTCACGGCTGTGGAGCACAGGTAACCCCGGTACACAGTTGAAGGAGGAGGCCGTCATGTAATAGTCGTCGCCTACCCTGACCACATCGGGGTCGGAGTAGTCGGCATGGAGGACCGGATTGCGGTAGGTGCCGTCGCCCTGGTCGGCCACCCACACCTGTGATACTCCGGGGGATTTCCGGGGCCCTGTGCCTTCCTGGCTCCCGGCGGTCCCTGCTGAGGCCAGGACAAGAAAGGTACACCCTGCGGCGGCTATCCTGAAATGCGTGCTTATTGACATATCCATTTGTTTTTTCTCTTAAGCTCTTTCACGGGTGGGCTGATGGCGGGCCACACTCCATTCTCAGTGTTTGATGAACTTCCCTGAGTGCATGGTGCGATCGGCATCCTGCACCCTGAGCAGGTACATCCCCCCTCTCAGAAAGGAGACCCGCAGCGAGGGATTTTTGCTGCAAGGGCTGCTGTCGAACATTCTGGTTCCCGTGACCGACCAGATTTCCACCCGGTTGATGTCCGAAGGATGGCTGATGTGCAAGGTTTCCTCACCCGGAACGTAACGGAGTTTCAGGGGTTCCCTGCGAAGGGGGGTGAACGATGCGGCTGTGGTGGTTCCTTCCTTTACCTGTTCTTCGGTGATGGTCGCCACCAGGCTGTTGATATACACCTCCAAATTGGGATACTTGCCATCCACGGAAGTGCTTTGTGCGTCGGTGGGGCTGTTTCTGTCGAGGTTATGGTCATCCTCCCAGGCGTCGGGCATGCCGTCGTTATCGGTATCGGTGGGAGCCGGCAGGGCGTTCAGAACAGGCCACCCTCCCACATGTTCCTGGGTGTCGATGATGCCGTTGATGCTGCCGTTGCCGCCGGTCATGAAGGTGGCGGTGCCGGTGGTGACATCCCTGATCACCCGCTTGTCGACGGTGTCACGGACCAGGCTGGCCCCGGCATAGGCAAGGACTTTCTCGTAGGCTTTCTCCGCGGTGTGGGTGGTGATCTCCCCGCCATCAAGGGGAGTGCTCAGACGCATGGCCGCCTTGTCGGCCGCTGACACCACCCCATAGCCGCTGTTGAACTGGTTGTAAACCCCGTAGGTCCAGTTGTCGGCAGTAGCCCTGGCAGAGGCGGTCAGGAGGTTGCCCTCGATGAAATACTTGCCCCAGATGTTGTAGGTGGCCAACCCGGAAACCAACTCCTTATCGATGGAGATAATCCGTTCCTTTTTGGTAGTGCCCGGGCCGGGCTTGTAAGTGCAGTTGATGATATTGGCGTTCATTCCCTCGCCGCCGTAGCAGCTGTTGCCCACCCAGTTGTAGATGACGTTGTTGCGCAGGTCGACCAGGTCGGTCAGTGCAAAGGGGTCGCCATCGACTTCGCCCAGGCGGGGGTTGCGGCTGTCGTGGTGGGCCAGCAGATTATGATGAAAGGAGGCTTTCCGGCCACCCCAGATGCCGCCATAACCATGCGATCCCTTTCCATGCACCGAATTACGCAGACTCTCGGCAATGACGCACCACTGCAGGGTGAAGTTTTCATTCTGGTAAAAGGAGACGCACTCATCGGTCGACCAGCTCATGGAGCAGTGGTCAACGATGATGTTCTTGCGGAAACGGCCCCCCAGGGCATCCCCTTCCTGTTGGGCGGCGTCGCCCATCCGGAACCGGAGATAGCGGATAATGACGTTGTCGGCATCGAGGAGAACAGGATAGTCGCGCAGGGTGATGCCGTCGCCGGGAGCCGTCTGGCCGGCGATGGTGACATCCCCTTTGGTGATCTTAAGTGCCGATTTGAGTTGTATGGTTCCGGAGACCTTAAAAAGGATGATCCGTGCGCCTGACTGGTTCAGGGCATAGCGCAACGATCCGGGATTAAGGTCATCATTCAGGTTGGTGACATAGAGCACCCTTCCCCCACGGCCGCCGGTGGTGTATTTGCCGTGGCCCTGGGCGCCCGGAAAGGCGGCCAGCAGGGGAGGTTCCGGAGTGGTGCCTCCCACGGTAAGCGTTCCTGCCCCTTCAAACCACTGCGGATGACTCTGGGCCGAATAGGTGCCCGCCTGCAGGGCGTGGCCGTTAAGCAGGCCCTCTGAGATCGTCACATGGGTTTGCAGGACCACCCTGGCCTCTCCGGTAAGGGAGAGGTCCAACGGCCCGCCTGCAGCCCCGGCATGGCTGAAAATCACCCTGTTCTTAAAACCGGCCTTAATTTTACCCTTACCGAAACTCAACGCTCCGTTTCCTTCCAGGTGGGTGACATACCGGTCATCGCCGGGATAACGGCTTCCCAGGCGGGTCACATCCCACATTCCCGAAAAGCCGCTGTTGAGGCCTGTCAGAAGTACTTTTCCAGCATTGGGTTTGTTGTTTTTACCGTTGTTGATGGCCGTGACGGTGCCATTCCCGGTGATGGGGCCGGCCAGGGTCATCGTGCTGCCGGCGGCATTGTCGCTCTCCATGACCAGGGAGATGTTCCCTTCGACCGACAGGGGGGCGGTAAGGGTCATCCCGGTTCCTCCGGTGTTATACTTGATCACGGTTCCCTCCTCCAGGTGAAGGATACCCGTTGCCTGATGATTTCCACGGAGCCTCAGGGCGCCGCCGTTGCGGAAGATCACTTCCGCAGCCAGGGGGGTGGAGGTGGTCTCCATCTCCCTTTCGCAGAGGATGGTTTCCCCGGCCAGGGGCAGCAGGGCAGGAGCGTAGTTCCCGGGTTGGTCCCAGGCTGCACTCACGCTTCCTGTAAACTGGAATTGAGCCGGACGGCCCACAATGACCTTACCGCTGCCCGACAGGACGTCAGGATGGGTGACCGCCGTGTATTCCCCGGGGGCTTGCAGGATTCCCCCCAGATAGAATTCGCTGGTGGTCAGGTCGCCATTCAGCTCCAGAAAACTGCCATCCGCGAGGGTCAGCCTGGCTTTGGCATAAAATGCCCCGCTGTGGCCTATCCTCAGGGTGGCTCCTGCAAAGACTTCCACTGGACCTTTTCCCAGCGCACCTTCATTTTGGGCTTCCAGGGTGCCCTCCCTGATCAGGAGAGGCCCCGAAAAGGCGGTGCTGTTGTTGGTCAGCGCAAGCACCCCTGCGCCACTCTTGACCAGGGGGTGGATGCCTGTGAGGGTGGCGGCCAGGGTCAGCCGGCCGGAGATTCCACAGACCAGGGTATCTTTCAGATGGATTCTTCCGGAAAGGGTGTCGTTCCCTCCGGCATGCAGGGTGGCCCGGTCTGCCGCCAGGTAGGTGACGGAGGCCTTTCCGCTGACGGTGACCTGGGGATGGTTCTTCAGGTTCAGGTCGGCGGCGAAGGTTCCCGAGGCGGTCAGGGTGTAGGGCCCCCCGACGGTGGCGCTTTCCCCGGCCGCAGGAATCCCCTCCGGATTCCAGTTGGCGGCCGCCAGCCAGTGGTCATCGACGCCCAGGCCCGCCCAGGTGTACTGTTTTACGAGGGGGCCACCTGCCGCCGGATCCCACTGGTCGGATCCTCCCAGGACTCTGAGTAGGGTGTAGCCGCTGGCTTCCTCCGGGGTGAGGGTCCGCAATCCTGCCCAGGCAGTGCGCCCGCCCATCGCGGCTCCCCCACCCGTATTCCCATATTCATACAGGTGAATGTCGGTGGTGGTGGCCACATAAGATCCCATCTCCTCCTCATTCATGACCTGGTCCCAACCCCGGGGATCCACCTTTTCTGAAAGGTCGCAGTAGAGCCACGCCACCTTGGGGTAGTTGTGCCACGGCCGCCCCAGGAAAAAAAGACGGCCATCATCGCCGGCACGGGGACTGTTCAGGGCATAGGTGATGGTGCAATGGCTGAAGACGAATCCGTATGACTGGCTTTGGGGCGTTGAAGGAGCAGTGATCCAGCCACCTCCCCAGCTGCGTATTTCGCACTGGTCGAAAAAGGCGATGCCGTCACCATAAATATAGTCGGTACGCCCCGCGATCAGGCAGTGACTGAAATAGCTGCGGGCACCCGGTTTCCAGAAGTAAACCGTATCCTGGTACCCCAGGATGTTACAGTTGACGAAGACGGTCCTGTCGGCACGAATCGTCAGGGCTTGGGCCTGTCCCAAGGGCCCTGCCGTATTGCGGATGGTGAGGTTCTCAGCCCGGAACCCGGGTGCCAGGATGGTGAGCGTCGCCGAAGTAAGAAGATTATCGCCGCTCCACAGGGCTGCATCCTCCTGAGGACATTTTCCCGCGGTGCAGTCATAGAGATGGTAGCTCAGGATGGTTTCGTCGCGGCTCTCCCCCAGCAGGGTCACGTTTTTTTTATCGGCCGGAACAATCAGCTTCTCGGTATCGTAAACCCCCCTTTTGATAAAAATGAGGGTGGCCCTGTCGCTGTATGAGGGCACCGCATCGATGGCCGCCTGCAGGGTGGTGAAATCGCCGCTGCCGTCGGCGGCCACGACAAAGTCGGGTTCCGCGCCTTCCCGTGAAACGGGCCTCCCCGGGAAATCCCCGGCCCTGATATCACCGGGCGCCGTACCGAAAACCGTGAGGAACATAACCACCACCAGAGATATGGATTGAATTCTCATGACATGATATTCTTTCAAACTTTATTTTTCATTGTTCAGCACTTTGATATCAGACTGCATTTTGGATAACACTCAGCACTTGGCATATCATTCAGCACTTGGGATATCACTCAGCACTTTGATATCAGACAGCATTTTGTTTATCGTTCAGCACTTTCTTTATTGTTCACCATTCTAAAGCTTCGGTTAACTGCCGTTTCCGGCCCTGAAGAGCCCTGATCCTTACTTTTCGGAGAGCAGGTCGTTAAGGTAGACCTCGATGTTGGTAAAATGGGGTGAGAGGTCAAAGCGGTTCTGATCGGCCTGATCGGCAGGGTTTAGCTTCCGGCCTGTTTCCCAGGTGTCGGGCATGCCGTCTTCATCGCTGTCGGTAGGTGGGGGGGCGGAGGCCAGGAGAGGCCATCCGCCGACGGCTTCCGGGGAGTCGATGATGCCCCGTTTTCCGCCCCGGAATGTCTCCCCGTATTTTTCGGTACCGGTCCAGCACTCTTCGATGATCCGCAGGTCGACCGAATCGCGGGGGTGGGAAGCTCCGGCATGCCGGAGAACGTCCCGGCAGGCGGCAAACGCCGTCTGGGTCTTCATGCCGTTGACCTTCACCGGTTTTTTCAGCCGCGATTTGTTTTTCAGGGTGCGGGTGACCCCCGACCCCTGGACACCGAACTTCCAGTTGTCGCGTGTGACGTCGGGATGCCCCTCCATCATGTTTCCTTTGATGTAAAACATCCCGGGGCCCAATGGATCGGGATTGCGGCGTTCATCAAAGAAACTCAGGGTCAGGTCCAGAATCCGGCGGTAAGAGCCCCTTGAGGTAGCCGGTCCGGGTTTGTAATAGTTGCCCACGATGTTGTAATGGCCTTCTTCCCCTCCATATACCGAGTTGTTGCCCCAGTTGTAAATAACATTGTTACGGAAGTCGGCTTTTTCCCTCTGCGGGTCATTGGTGTAGCGTGATCCCTGGAGCCGCGGATTCCGGCTGGTGTGATCACTGATCAGGTTGTGGTGAAAGGTGGCGTTCAGGCCTCCCCAGATGCCGCCGTAACCATGCTCTCCCTTGTGGTGCTGCGATTTGTTCAGACTTTCACTGATGATACACCATTGAAGGGTGAAGTTGCTGTTGTCATAAAAAGAGGCGGTTTCGTCGTTGGACCAGCTGAAACTGCAGTGGTCAATGATAAGGTGGTCCTGGTTGGTGCCGCTGATGGCGTCCATTTCTTCCCCCGAAGCGTCCCCGGGGCGCACCCGCAGATAGCGGAGGATGACCTGGTTGGCTTCGATCCTGATTCCGTAGTTTTTCAGGCAGATGCCATCACCAGGTGCCGACTGGCCGGCAATCGTCACACTGTCGTTCTTGATGTATATGGGTTTCTGGAGTTCGATGGTTCCCGACACCCGGAAAAGAATGGTTCGCGGGCCCCTGGCCTCCACGGCTTTGCGCAGGCTGCCAGGGCCACGGTCATTCAGGTTGTCGACGAAGAGCACACGGCCACCCCGGCCACCTGCGGTGTATTTCCCTCCACCCTCGGCCCCGGGAAAGGCCAGGGGCTGCCCGGAGACCAAATGGATCCAACCAAGAATAAATAACGATAGAAACGCGCTTTTTACCATGGGTAGTTTTTTATGTCGGCGTGGTTTTCATGATGTGGTTCCGGGAAGATATCCGGAAGGCGTATTTTTTTCCGTGGAGGAAGTATGGCCGGTTTAAGGAGGGCAGGGCGGGTGTGACACAACCCTGCCCTCCATGGCCGTTACCCGGCTGCAGGGGATCTGGAGCCGGTCATCAGGGACCGGGCATCAGGGTTTCCACCGGGGATCCCCGCTGTCGTTTTTCCCGGGAAACGCCGAATCCTTAAAGTGAAAATCCATCCCGCCATAGGGACTCACCCACAGATCGGCCCCGGTTCCGGCATAGTTCCCCACGGGAATGCCCGCCAATTCGTTGCCCGCGGCAAAGAGGAACAGGGAAGTCGTATAGACATTGACCACACTGATGGTGGTGGCGGCCAGGCTGACACCTCCGTTGTGCGCCTTAAAGGCGTAGGTTCCGCTGTTGGCCTCATCCCAGGCATGCCCCCAGATGGTGTTGCTGATGGTCAGTCCATTGGTGATGTCGGCATTGCCGGCAGATCCCCTCCACCTGAACATAATCTGGTCCTTGGCAGGCACCTCACTCAGGGTACAGTGGTCGATGACCACCGAGTTGGACTGCATACGCGAGATGAGGAAGTACCGGCACCTCGAAAAGGTGGAGTTGGTCAGAAGGATATCTCCCACGGCCACCCCGTTGTCGGTATCAGTGCACACCACGGCATAATCCCGGATGCTGTCGACCACACAGTTGTTCATGCTGAATTTCTGGATCATGCCGGGAGCGGGACCACGGAAGCGGGCCACTCCCCGGAGATTGGAAATCCGGCACCCTTCAAAGTGGATTTTACCCACATCGAAAGGAGTCGATTCGCTGGGATTGAAGACGTACCTCGAATCATAGGCTCCCGAGAAGCTGAGGTTTTTGAAGACAATCGAGTCGACACGGACACCCCCGCTGATGTTGAAATTGGAGGTGCAGTCGATATGGGGCAGTGCCGGGACGAAACTATACCCGCTCATGATGGTCAGGGATTTGTCGAATTTGTATCCCCCCGTGGTGTAAGACCTGCCGCCTTCAAGAAGGATGACCGCGCCTGCGGGAACATCGGCAAGCGTGTCGGCCAGGATGGTGGTGCTTTCTATGCCGCTCAGGTTGATCACATTATCGCCCGATACCAGTGGAGGTTTGGTGGTGTAAACCTCCCACCCCCTGAGGGTTTCGTTGCTGTATAGGGCGATGTTGTAAGAAGTCGAGGCCGTCAGTCCCTTGAGATACTTCTCTCCTTCGGCCTGTTCTTCAGGAGTCACCTCAAAGGTGAGCAGCGGGGTAGTCAGCCTGACGTCACCAATGGCAAACACCTTCACCCGGGTAATGGCCGCCCCCGCCGGGGTCCAGAACACCCTGGCCTGGTTGTCAAGCACATCAAAAGTGGTGGGCGCTCCCATGTTCGACGGAAACTTCTGGGTTCTCACACTGCCCAGGTCGGAGACCTTGCTGTTGTATGCCGGATCGTCGGCATAAGCCGTAGCCCTCACCTGGTAAAAAGTGAACCAGAGCAATTCTTCCCCGACAAGATCCTTGTTGATGACCACATAGTTGGTGTCAACCGTCACCGTGTAGTCAATGGTTTTAAAGGTATCGCGGCTGATCTCCAGTTTATAGGAGACCGCCTCCTTCATCCTGGCCATGTTGACGAGGATGTTGTTCTGCTCGGCACTCAATTCCTCATTCAGAACGGGCATAAACAACCTGGTGCGGGGATAAACCTCCTCCTCTTCGCAGGCTACCATCCAGAACATCCCGGCAAACAAAAGAAGCAAAACGGGTATAAGGGAAACTATTTTCTTCTTCATAATTTTTTCAATTAACGGATTAAAACATTCAGAAGCCATAGCCGTCGTTTTTCAGAACGCCTTTGCTGTTGTCAATGCCGATGGTGGGAATGGGGAAGACATACCTGACTATGCCGTCAGGGACGCCGATTTTGGACCCGGTGATGTAGTTTTCCCAGTCCTTGGTGATCCATTCCCTGTAGGTTCCCAGGTTGGTATCCCACATGGAGATCAGCCAGCTTTTCTGTTCCCAGCTCTCATCGGGAGCGGCGAGTACCTTCCGGTCAAGGTTATAGATGAGCAGATCGCCGTTGTCGCCGTTTTTGACATAGAGGTAGTCGGGGAGGGTGCCGGTGCCGGAGTTGGCCTCGTCGGCCATCTTTTTAAGCTGTTCCACCATGCCTGAGACTTTCTGATGGTAGATGCCCCAGCGGATCAGTTCATATTTGCGGATCATTTCACCTCCGAATTCCCAGGCGCGCTCGTCGACGATGGCTTCAAAGAACTTCTCCTTACTTGCGGAAGCATTGGTGATGTACTGGTCGACCTTGAGGGCCCATGCCGATTCGGGGAAGGCCCTTTGTCTGACCCTTTGCAAGGCGGCCCGGGCGTCGGCCGTGGGACCGTTGAGTTCATTTTCAGCTTCGGCCAGCATCAGCAGTACATCGGAGTAACGCATCATGGGCCAGTTGATACCGGTGCCCTTGTCGGTTGATTTTCCGGGGGGCGTGGGCAGCAGATGACGGCTCCATTTCCCCTGGGAGATGTTCATATTACCCGTGGAAACCAGCACTTTCTGATTGTCGGTGTTGATGGTGTAGAGACCGCAGGTGACTTCCCTGCGGATGTCAAGGGTATCGAAGGAGTAGAGGTAAGTGGGAGGCATGGCCATATAGTTGCTGCCAGAGCCATAATCGTGTTTGGCCGACGAGCCGCCATCGACCCTGATGCCGATGTTCCAGCCTACGTCACCTTCGCCGACGGCAAATGGAACCTCAAAGAGAATGTCGCTGTTGACGGGCGAGATGAATTTGCACTGGTTGACAAAAACCTGACGGAAATCACGGGGGAGTTCCCTGTCTTTAAGCTGGATCAGCTTCCGGGCATACTGAAGGGCGATCTGGTAATATTGCTGAGAGTCGCCATCCCTGGTCATGGTCAGGTCGGGTTTCAGGTAATATCCGCCGCGCTGGAGGGCCAGACGGGCAATCATTCCCAGGGTGTACTCCCTGTTGATCTGTTCGATGCCGTTGGGCAGCTGGTCGGCCCACATCATGTTTTCCTCGGCGTTGATCATATCCTCAATGACATGGGAAAGAATGACATTCCTGTTCTCTTTGGGAAGATTAAATTCCACCCCGGGTTTGGGGGCTTCCGTGGAGAAGGGGACATCCCCGAAATAAAAGACCAGCATGCTGTACCAGTAAGCACGCATGGTGTATGCTTCACCCAGGAGATGTTTCATCTTGCGGGTGAGTTCAGCGTCGGAGGAGGTGTAGGCTGTGCTCCCCAGGATCCCCTCGATGGCGATATTGGCATCACGGATCGCCTTGTAGCCGATGTCCCACACATATCCCAGGTCGCCGTTGTTGGGCTGGGCCTTCAGGTTCCAGATCTGGTAACGGGCTCCGTCGCTGGTCCACCCGCTGCTGTGTTCAATGTCGGTATTTCCGGTCATGTTGTTGGAAAGCCTCGAACGGAAGCCGTCATGACTGAAATGGACATACATGGCATTCACCGCCTTGCGGGCATCCTCGGCATTGGAGAATATATACTGGCTGTCGAAAGTGGAAAGCGACTCCGGGTCCAGGAACTCCTGGCAGGAAGAAAGTACCAGCAGGGCCAGCAGGGCTATTATTGATCTCTTCTTCATATCTGTCTGTAATTAATTGTGATCGGTTAAAAGGTTACATTCACACCAAAGGTGACAGACCGGCTGCGGGGATAGGCAGAGTAGTCGATTCCGGGGGTGAGGGCGGCATAGCTGCTGTTGCGGGTGGTACTCACCTCGGGGTCATAGCCTGAGTAGTTGGTCCACAGGGCCAGGTTATACCCGGTGGCGTATATCCGGAGGTTGTTCAGACCGATGGCTGAGACCACCCTTTTGGGCAGGGTATATCCCAGAGTGAGCGTGTTGAGCCTGAGGAATGAACCGTCTTCAACCGCCCAGGAGTGGATCACCGCGGTGGCCGTTCCAAAGGAGTTGTTTCCGCTCCAGAGGTTTTTCCCCTGGTTCATGGCGGCCAGCTGGGCCAGGTCGGTGACCTTGCCACCGGTCACTCCTGTGATGGAGCCATCGACGTCGATATAGGTGAAGCGGTTGGCCATGTTCATGGAGTTGAGCATGTTGCCGTAGGATGTACGGTAGTACTGGTTGAATTCGATTTTTCCGGTGTTGTACATGTCGTTGCCATACGACCAGTTAAAGAGGACCGAGAAGTCGAATCCCCTGTAGGTGGCGTCAAAGCCGAATCCGCCGATGGCGTCGGGCAGGGTGCTGCCGATGACCGTGCGGTCGAGGCTGTTGATGATCCCGTCGGGCTGGTCTTTGTCCGGTCCGCCACCTGCGATGTCCTTCAGCTTCAGGAATCCGGGCCGGAGGGCACTCACCCCCAGCACACTCTTATTGTCGGGAACCCCTTCCTTCAGGGTATAACGGTCGGTGGTGGCATTGTAGCCGGTGAAGTCGTCTGTGGTATAATACCCATCGGTGGTATATCCGTAGATCAGGCCGATGGTGCGCCCCACAGCCAGGTAATAGTCGTCGCGGTCCTTGAGGTCGGTGCTGGCCCAGTTCGACTGGAAAAAGCGCTCATTGGTCTCATCCAGTTCGTCGATGCGCGACTTGTTGATGCCGAAATTGACCTGGGCTGACAGGGAGAAATCCTTCTTGTCGACCAGCAGGGCAGAAAGAGCCAGTTCGATCCCCTTGTTGCTGGTACTTCCCACATTGTTCCACTGGGTGGTGAAGCCCGAAATGGGGGAGATGGCTGAGGCCAGCAGCAGGTCTTTGGTGGAGTTCCAGTAGAGGTCGAAATTTCCCCGGAGGCCTCCCCTGAAGAAGATGAAGTCAAGACCGGCATTGCGGTTGATGGTGGTTTCCCAGATGATGTCGGGGTTGAAAAGGGTGGATCCGCTGGGAGAATAATAGGCGTTGTAGTCGTTGGTGCCCATGCCGGGGCCGTCGCTGGTGCGGGCGGTGAAGAGAAATTTGGTGGCATTGGCGGGAATCCGGTCGTTCCCGGTTTCCCCGTAGCTGGCCCTGAGCTTCAGCTCATCGATAAAGGAGCTCCCTTTCAGGAAGGGCTCTTCCGAGATTTTCCATCCCAGAGCCACGGCCGGAAAAATCCCCATCCGGTTCTCTTTTTTGAACTTGCTGGAGGCATCGGAGCGGAGGGTGGCCGTCAGCAGGTATTTTTCGAGCAGCTGATAGTTTGCGCGCCCGAAGAAAGAGAGCCTGTTGGATTCGGTGGACTCATAGCTGGAGTATTCCACGGTTTTGCCCAGCGCCATGTTGGCAAAGAGCTCTTCAGGCCGCATCGACTCGCGGAACTCCTCGGTTCTGACGAAACTGCCCTTGCCGCCCCTGGAATAGATTTCATGGCCGAGCAAAAAGTCAAGCTGGTGGATGCCCAGGTTGGCAAAGGTGTAATTCAGGGTGTTGAGCCAGCGGTAAGAGAAGTCCTTTTCCTCGCTGACGGTTCCCAGGGGTAGGCTGCTGCCCTCCTGGCGCGACTGGCTGGTGAGGGGGCCGTAGTAACGTAGGCTTTCGTCGTAGCCGGTTTCGGTGGTGAAGGTGGTCTTGGCGGTCAGCCGCTCCACAATATCCCAGGAGAGCCCCGCATTAAGCACATAGGAGCGGGTGTTACGCTGGCGCCAGTCGTCTTCGGCCAGGCGCAGGGGGTTGATCAGGGAGCTGAGAAACGACTGGTAGTCGTCGCTGGAGTCGATCTGTGAAAGGTCAATATCGAGTTCATCGGCAATACCGTTGACTGGGCGCGTGGTGATGGCATCCTTCACGCGGAGTTGTGATCCTCCGGCGGTTCCGGCTCCGTCGACACGGGTGTCGGTGATGCGCGCCGAAGCTTCAAATTCGAGTGGGGCGGCAATCTCCTGGCTGAGCTTGAAGTTGATGACATTGCGGCGGTATCCCGATCCCACCAGCAGGCCTTCATCGTTGTTGTTGGTAAGACTCAGGCTGATGCGCGTCTTTTCGTTTCCTCCGCTGAGGCTGACATTATGCAGCTGGGAAAGGGTGGTGCGGCCGAAGAGTTCTTCCTGCCAGTCGGTAGGTTTTTTATCCTGATAGAGTTCAAGGTCGTCATATTTTCCGAAGTATTTCTCGAAATTGCGCACATCGGCATCCGATCTCAAGCGGGCATACTCGTACTGTGCCATGACAAATTCATAGGGGGAGAGTACCTCCAGTTTGCGGTCACGCGGGAGGGTTTTGAGCTGTGCGTAACCGTTATAGGTCACGGAGACTTTGCCTGCCACCGGTTTGCGGGTGGTGATCAGAACCACGCCGTTGGCTGCCTGAGCGCCGTAGATGGCGGTGGCGGCGGCATCCTTAAGGACGTTGATGCTGGTGATGTCGGTGGGGGGAATGTCTCTGATGGAGTTGACGATAAAGCCATCGACCACGTAGAGGGGCGAGTTGTCCTGGGTGACGGAGCCTCCTCCGCGGACGCGGATCACAATTTCGGCATCGGGGGAACCGTCGGTGGTCAGCACATTGACGCCAGGCATGCGCCCCTTAAGGGCATCGGCGGCACTGGCCACGGGAATTTTCTGTAATTCATTCCCGGAGATGGTGGCAATGGATCCCGTGAAATCGGCTCTCCGTGCCTGGCCGTACCCCACAGCAATGATCTCATCAAGTTGCGTGGTCTCCGGCTCCAGGTTGACGGATACGGTTGTCCGGCCAGCCAGAGGAACCTCCTGGCTGGCATAGCCAATGAATGTGACCACCAGGGTGGCGTTGGAAGTGGGTACGCTCAGGGTGAAATCCCCGTCCACATTGGTGATTGTTCCCGTCGTGGTTCCCTTGACCACCACGTTGGCCCCGGGGATCCCCTCTCCGCTGGAGGCGTCGGTCACTTTCCCCCTGACCGTCACCTGCTGGGCACCGGCCAGAACCGGTAACAACAGAAAACCACACGCCAGGAGGAGCATCGCCTTACCCGGTAACCGGGTGAAGCGCCCTTTAAGCAATGGAATCATTCTTAAAATCATACAGCTTTCGATTAGGTTTGTTCAGAATTAATAGCGTTTGCTAACAAATATAAGTAATTAAAAGGGATTACCGCGGCATACCGCGGTAATCCCGATGGCGAATAGAAGTGATATTTTCCGATCCTTTTCAGGGTTAATAGCCTGTGTTTTGCCAGAATCCCTCCCCTCCGGGTGCGGAGGCCAGGTTGGTGATTGCATCGAGCTGGGCCTGCGGGATCGGCCGGTAGTAATGGAACTCCTTGATGCTGGCCGCGCCCTGGGCGTTGTATTTCTTCACGCGGTCGACCAGGGTTTTGGTTCTTTTAAGGTCGAACCAGCGCTGTTGTTCCCCGCACAGTTCGATGGCGCGCTCCTCGAGGATGGTGTTGATATCGACGGTTCCTTTCAGGGAGTTGTCCATGCCGGTTTTGGCCCGTTTGGCCCTGAGCTGGTTCAGGGTGGACAGGGCCGCTGAAGCGCTGCCACTTCCCAATTCGGCTTCCGCCTTGATCAGATACATCTCGGCAAGGCGCAGAACGATGGCATCGCGGCTCGAAATGTCATGGGTGGGATAAGTGGGGTCATACACGTCGTCAAGGAACTTCTTAATACCCGGATAAGAGCACCATCCTCCGATTTTATAGGAGTTATAGCGGCCGTCGGCATATACATCGGAATTGGCTTTGGCGGCTTCCGTGGGTTTGGCCGTCGCCGGATCGGAAGAAGTGTAGACGGGAATGTCCCCCCCGCTCATGAACTGAATACGGTAACGCCCTTTGGCCCATGCCTGCATCGCCTGCCCTTCGGGAGAATTCCCATCAAGAAAACAATAGTAGATGGCCGTGTCCTGGATCGCCGGATAGTTCTTGGAACTCCCCGCCAGTCCGGGCGCAATGGTGTAGGCATCCAGAAGTGTGGCCTCGGTCCGCTGGTCGGTGGCCCTATTCTTCTCCAGAACACTCCAGAGATAAAGGGAAGGCAGATAACGGGTAAAACCTCTACCGTAAGGCGAATAGTAGGGGGCTACATAAACCTTTTCCCCTGTTTTGAAGTGAGTGATGGTGGAGGTGGATTCCCCCAGTACCCTGACAAAAGTCTCCTTGCCGTTGTTTCCGAGGTCGGAAGCTCCATTGTTCCACATGGAGACGAACATGAGCAGCATGGCGCTGCCGCCGCGGCTGTAACCGGTGCGGGTGATCAGCGAGTTGTAGTCGAGGGGATCCCCCGATGCGTTGGTCTTGTACCTTTTGGGAATGCAGTTGACGTTGGTCTTGATGTCGGCCGAGTAGGTCACACCCCAGATGGCCTCCTTGTTTTTGGAGACATCCTCGTTTTTCATGGACCAGGTGTCGGCGTAGTTGTCGTAGAAGGAGGCGATGCCGCTGTTGATGACCGCTTCGGCTTCCGTTTTGGCCTGGCCATAGAGGTCGGTTTTACCCAGCCAGCTGGCGGCATAAAGGAGCACCCTTGCCTTAAGGGCCCTGGCTGCCCAGTAATTGGCGCGGCCATCGCTCTTGATCATGTAGTTGGCGGCCTGGAATGCGGCAATCGACTTGTCGAGGTCGTCGAGGATGTTGTTGTAAACCTCCTCTTCCGAAAGCCGGGTGGGATTGGTGACGATCTCGGTCTGAGGCTCGCTGTTGTAAGGAATGGGACCCCAGATGTTCACCATATGAAAATAGTAAAAGGCCCGCAGGAAATAGGCTTCTCCCATGAACCTGCTCCGGAGGTTCTCGGCAATCACCTTGTTTTCGGGGACATACTTCAGTGCGGTATTACACACGTCAACGGCGCAGTAAAACATCTCCCAGTAGTGGTCGAGGCTGGCATTGTCGCTGGAGTTGCCGTCGAGGCTCTCGGCGGTGATGTTATAGGTGTTGAGCGATTTCTGCTTGTTGTCATAGCCGTAGTAGAAGAGGTCGGTGCCGGTTTCCGACAGGCCGAGGCCTGCTTCTTTTCCGTACCATCCGCGGGCAAAACTGTAGGCCGAAGAAACGAGACCCTGGATGCCCGAAGCGGTACTGTACGTCAGGTCTGCGGTCATGCCTGCCTTGTTGTCCTCTTCCAGAAAGTCGGAACAGGAAGGGGTGCTCATCACGAGCGCCGCCGCAGCGAGTATGGTGAAAATTGTTTTTTTCATATTGATGGGAATATTATGGGTTAAAACTCAAGATTGATGCCGAAGACGGCCTGCTTGGCCAGGGGGAAGGTGACCGCTCCTCCGCGTTCGGGGTCATAGTTGTCGATTTTGGCAAAGGTGAAGTAGTTCTTCAGGGAGCCGAAGAGCCGGACCCTGTCGATACCCACCTGCCCAATGAGGCGGGAGGGGAGGTTGTAGGCCAGGGTGATGTCCTTGACCTTGATGTAGTCGGCTTTTTCATACCTCAGGGAGGTGCCGTAGCTGCCGTAGGTGGTGCTGGCGGCGCCCGGACTGGGGAATTTGGCGCCGGTGTTGGTGGGGGTCCAGTAATCCAGGTCGCCCCAGTTGGCGGTTTCGTAATTGAGCTGGGTGTTCATGTCATACGACAGCATGCCTCCCAGGCGGGCAAACAGCAACACCGACAGGGAGAGATCGCCAAAGGTGAAGGTGTTGTTCATCCCGAAGATATGCTTTGGGGAACGTCCGTAAACGATCTTGTCTTCATCGTCAAGTTTGCCGTCGTCATTACGGTCGTTGATTTTAATGGTTCCCGGTACGCCGTATGCGGCTACATAGCCGATGCTCTCCCCTGGGTGGCGGGCTTCCCAGTCGGTTTTATATTGGGCGAATTCCCCCACATTCCAGTTGCCCAGGGCTTCATAGTCGTAGAAAATGGAGACCGGTTCTCCCACGATCTGTCCCGAAGTGCCGGTGATGTTCCGTTCCACTCCTTCCGAAAGCCCTGTGATCTTGTCGCGCGAAGTGGAATAGTTCCAGTTAATGTCCCAGCTGAATTTTCCGGCTTTGACGGCCAGGGTGTTGAGGGCAACCTCCAGGCCTTGCCCTTCGGTGGAACCGATGTTGGCCAGCACACTGGGAAACACTGACGAAGGCGGAGCGCTCTTCAGATAAAGGAGGTCATCGGTTTTGCTCATATAATAGTCGATGCTACCCGAAATGCGGTTGGCCAGGATGCCGAAGTCGATGCCGAAGTCGAGGACGGTGGTGGTCTCCCAGGTGAGGTCTTTATTGCCCATGGTGCTGGGGATATTTCCGGGAATATCCTTGCCGTCGAGGTAATAATAGATAAGGTTGGTGCTCAGGGAGGTGAGGGTACTGTAGGGATCCACGGCGGCATTCCCTGACATCCCCCAGGAGGCGCGAAGTTTCAGGTTGGTGAGCCAGTCGCGGGAGCCTGCCAGGAACGGTTCTTCGTTGATGCGCCATGCGGCAGCCAGAGAGGGGAAGGTGCCCCATTTGTGCCCTTCGGCCAGGGTCGAGGAACCATCGGTACGGAGGGAGGCCGTCAGCAGATACCTTTCCCGGAATTTGTAGTTGAGGCGGCCGAAGTAAGAGAGCAGCGAGGACTTGGTATATGCGCTGGTGCTGGTCTCGGTGCTGATCTTGGAAAGGTCGTAGAAGAGACTGTTGTAATAATGCTCCCTGCCGGCATCTCCTTCGGTACGCATGTTTTCATAAACACTCTGTGCCATACTTTGTCCCAGGAGGAAAGTGACATCATGCGGAGATCCGCCGAAAGCAGTATGGTAGTTGAGGGTATTTTCCCAGGTATAACCGGTTGATTTGCTGTACTGCGAGGAGATAAAACTGGTGCCGGGCGACTGATAACGGCCCACACTCTGATAATCCTGGTAGGTGCCGTCACGGACATTGCTCCGGTCGAGGGCGTAAATCGATTTGAAAAGGAGATTTTTGTGTGGGGTCACCTCCAGATAGACGTTTCCGAAGAAACGGGTGGTTTCGATGTTGTGTGCGAAAGCCCCCTCGGTTTCGTCGAGCAGGGGGTTGGCATGGGCGGCATACCTCGGATTGGGGGTGTAGATGAGATTTCCCTCCCTGGTATAGGGGTGGGTGATGGTGGTCATCTTCAGGGACTGCCCGAAGACGCTGGAGTTGCGGGCGTCATGGTCCTTGAAGGTATAGAGCAGGCTGGTACCTGCCCTGAAGAGATCGCTGATTTTATGGTCGAGGACCACCTTGGCATTGTAGCGGTCCATCATGTCGTCTTTCATGAGGCCCTCTTCGAACATGGTTCCCAGTGAAAGGTTGAAGTTGGTGCGTGCGCTGCCTCCCGAGACGGCCAGTTCGTAATTCTGGGTGAGGCCGTTCTGTAGGATCAGGTCGAGCCAGTCGGTGTAGGACCCGTCGTTATAGATCTCCATCTCGGTGAAGTCTTCGAGGTTCTCGGTGAGCACCTGTTCCACAGAAAGGTTGCTGGCTCCCCAGTTGCCTGAGGCGGCATCGGCCTGGTAATTGGCTTTGTCGATCAGGCGCTGCACCTCCTTCGGGCCGTACATCATCTGGGGTACGTGCGTGGGAATGTTGGAGGAGAGATACGAGTTGAGGGCTACCTTGGTTTTTCCCTCCTTACCCCGTTTGGTGGTAATCAGGATGACGCCGTTGGCCCCGCGTGTTCCGTAAATGGCGGTGGAAGAGGCATCTTTCAGCACTTCCATTGATTCGATATCAGAGGGATTGATGTCGAGCGTAGAGCCATATGCCACGCCGTCGACCAGGATCAGCGGGCTGTTAGAGGCCGAGATTGAGCGGTTCCCCCTGAGGGTGAGACTGACACCGGCTCCCGCCTGGCCGTTCGACTGCTGAATGTCGAGCCCCGGTACACGGGCCTGCATGGCCTGCATGGCATTGCTGGTGGTCGTTTTGGTAATGTCATCGGCCTTCACCGAGGAGACGGCCCCCGTGAGGTCCCTCCGGCGGACAACCCCATACCCGATGGCCACCACCTCGTCAAGCCCAAAGGTCTCTTCGGACAGCGCCACATGAATGACACTTCTTCCGGCTATGGAAACCTCTTCACTGTGATAGCCCACGAACGACACCACCAGGGTGCCGTTGGCCGGCGCCTCCAGGCTATAATTTCCCTCATTGTCGGTGATGGTTCCCGTGGTGGTCCCCTTCAGCACGACATTGGCCCCGGGAATGGGCTCCCCGTTGGGGGTACCCGTGACTTTTCCCGTGATCGTCACATTCTGCGCCATCGCGACAGTGGTCAGAAAAAGAAACCATCCCCCCAGCAACATACGGATCGCCGCAGGTTGAAAGTTCCTTTTAATCAACATGGTCATTAGCTTTGTCATAGATCTAAGAATTAGAGATTTATTGAGTTAAGTGGATTTCCAGGCTGGCAAGGATGAAGGGGCCGACGCCCTTGGGGTCGTTGTCGCGCACCGGTTCTCCGACGTAATAGGCATAGGAGCCGTCGCGATAGGGATTCCCTCCCAGGCCGGCAACCGAACAACATTGGGTCAGGCTGATGGTGCCGTCGCCGTTATCGCGGATGAGCCTGCTGACGATTCCCTTATATCCTTTAAAGGCTGTTTTTTGGTATTTTTTGGGCAGATATCCTTTACGGACGCCCTTTAGCAGGGCATAGGTGAACATGGAGGAGGCGGTGGCCTCAAGGTAGTTCCCTTCACGGGTACCCAGGTCCATGACCTGGTACCAGAGGCCTGATTCCTTATCCTGGTGGCGGGCCACACCTGCGGCGACCTGCCGGAGAATGATGAGGAGCTCTCCGCGTCGGGGGTGGTCGGCGGGAATGAAATCAAGCACATCGACCAGCGCCATGGCATACCAACCCATGGCGCGGCCCCAGAAATGAGGGGAGGTGCCCTTTTCGGGATGGGCCCACTTCTGTTCCCTGCGCTCATCCCAACCGTGGTAATTCAGCCCGCTCTCCGGATCAAAGGTATGCCTGTGGACAATGGCGAACTGGTCAATCACATCATTGAAGGCCTCCGGTTCACCGAAGTCACGGGCATACCGTGCGTAAAAGGGTGCCCCCATATATAGACCATCGAGCCACATCTGATGGGTGTATATCTTTTTATGCCAAAAACCCCCCTCTGAGGTGCGGGGATGGGTCTTCAGCTGCTCCCGCAGGTGAAAAATCGCGCTCTTATAGCGTTTGTCATGGGTCTCGCGGTACAGGTCAAAAAGAAATTTCCCGGAGTTGATACGGTCAATATTATATTCCTCAGGCCTGTATCCCATAATGGTACCCTGGTCGTCGATCATCTTGTCGGCATAACTGCGGGCATAATCGTAAAACGCCTTATCACGCGAAAACTCATATACCCCGAGCATGGCCTGTGCAATCAGTCCCTGCGTGTAGTTCCATACCGGACGGTTGTTGTAATCAACACCCAGGATGTCAGGGAAATGCCGTATTTCGGATCGGGCCATCTTCTCGGCCATATCCAGCCCTTTGGGCAGGGAATTCTTGCACGCCAGGGCTGGCCGGGGCAGCAATAGCCAGAATGCCATCAGCAAGGGCATCCAATGCAGTCCTGATGTCAGGAGGTGGGTGGTCTTTCTTTCGGTCATTGTTTATCTGGTTTTATAATTAACGAAGGACGGGAGGAGGGGCGGACTAAAACGCAAAGAAGACCAGAGCCAGCAACAGGGCCAGCAGGCTCAGTGTGATCAGCAGGATCAGGGCGGAAAGCCTCCTGATCTCTTTCGGTTTGTCTTCCATCAGGCGGTGGTTTGATTCGTTAATCAAAGTTAAATATTACGCTTCACCAGGGGGCATCCTCGTTTCCCAACCAAGGGGGGGGGCATTCCTGACCGGCGCCAGGTTTCCCAAAAAGCGGGGAAAATCTTCCCGGAGAGGGATTGTCGGGAATCGGGAGTCGGGAATCATGAATCTTGAATGTGGGAGTCGGGAATCTTAAGTCTTGAGTCTTAAGTCTTAAGTCTTGAATC
>JAAYDJ010000026.1 GCA_012729335.1 Bacteroidales bacterium
ATTGTTTTAATATCTATTTATCAACAATTTAGGGTTAATTTGAAGGCATGGTAAAAAGTGGTAAAATACCTATAATTTGACTACGGATCAGAAGGTTGGGGATTCGAATTCCTCCGGGATCACAAGAAAAAGCGATGATTATCAAGGGCTTCCGAAAGGAGGCCCTTTCTTTTTGCTTGCATTTTCGACGCTTTATGCCTGGCCTTGACAATAGAAACTTATAAATAGTTTATAAATATGGTTCCATGTGAAGGGCCTGACCTTCATGGTGGGCGGCGACATTATCTTGAGCACATCATGTGAGAACCTGGACGGGGAATACTGATAAGTGCCGTTTTTTTCTAAATTTACTGGCAGATCAACTTGAATTTTTATTATGGCCGAATTGAAAACCAAAAAGAATGACGCCAATGTGCGGGAGTTCATCCTTTCTTTTGCCGATACGGAACAAAAGCGCAACGACAGCTTTGAACTGCTGAAAATGATGCAGGAGTTCACAGGCTTCGAACCTCAGATGTGGGGGACCTCCATCATCGGATTTGGCTCCTACCATTATAAATCGGAGCGGAGCCGGCAGGAGGGGGACTGGCCCCTCGTGGGATTCTCCCCCCGGAAAGCGGCGATTTCCCTTTATGTCTATTCAGGAATGGAAGAACATGAACCCCTCCTGAAAAACTTGGGAAAATTCAAAATGGGAAAGGGATGTATTTATGTAAAAAAACTCTCCGACATCAATCAGGAAGAGTTGAAAAAGATCATGGGTGCAACCATCCGCTTTCTGCAAGCGAAATATGGCGGCCAGGGATGAGGGGCTCCCGGATCCCTTTAAATATCTGTTTCCTGAAACAGATTATCTGAAATTGAAAGTGGCCGGCCTGCAGATACGGTAACTTTAACCCCTCCGGGAAAGGTATGGCTCGTCCATAGGTCCTTCCGGTCCCGGCATTTATACGGGAATATGAATTTTTACAGACAAGCAAGACGATGAATAAACTGATTCTTTTTTTATCAGGGTTGTGGATGGTGGGAACCCTCTCCGCCCAGAGTGAACTGACCCAACCTCCCTCCGGTTTTGACGAGATACGAAGTGGAATCCCCCAGGGGAAAATCGATACGCTGAGTTATCCTTCGGAGACGGTGGGGACCACCAGAAAAGCACTCATCTATACTCCTCCGGGTTATTCCGCAGATCAGAAATACCCGGTGTTGTATTTGCTTCACGGAATCGGAGGTGACGAAAAGGAATGGCTGAATGGCGGGCATCCTGAGGTGATTCTCGATAACCTTTATGCGGAAGGGAAATTAGCGCCGATGATTGTGGTGATGCCCAACGGAAGGGCAATGAAGGATGACCGGGCCACCGGGAATATTTTCTCCCGGGACAAGGTGGAGGCCTTTGCAACTTTCGAAAAGGATCTGCTTCATGACCTGATCCCCTTTGTCGAGAGCCATTTTCCCGTGGTGAAAGACCGGGAAAACCGCGCCATTGCCGGATTATCCATGGGGGGCGGACAGTCGCTCAATTTTGGGTTGGGTAACCTGGACGCCTTTGCCTGGGTAGGTGGGTTCTCTTCGGCCCCCAATACCAAAAAGCCCGCGGAACTGGTGCCTGACCCAGCTATAACCCGGCAGCAACTGAAACTGTTATGGATCTCATGCGGCGACCAGGATGGATTAATCCATATCAGTAAGGGATTGCACGATTATCTCGACCAAAATAAGGTTCCCCATGTGTATTGGATTGACCAGGGACAACACGATTTTAAAGTCTGGAAAAACAGCCTCTACCATTTCGCGCAGTTCCTGTTCAAATAAGCCTGGTCCGGGAATCACCAGAAGCCTATGCATCATGCAGTGTTAACCGGCATGATGGTACCGAAGGCCCTGGGATTTCTGTTTCAGAATGAATGATAAACTTAATACTATGAGAAGCATGTTTTCAAGATTCGCGATTTTCCTCTGTTTAGTCTTCTGGGGTATTGGTGTATCGGCCCAGGACCCTGATTTCCACATTTATCTCTGTTTGGGCCAGTCAAACATGGAGGGGGCTGCCAGGGCGGAAATGCAGGATTCGACGGTCAATCCCCGTTTTCTGATGATGTCGGCGGTAGATTGTGTCAAACCGGCCCGTCAGATGGGGAAGTGGTATCCGGCGGTACCTCCGCTGTGCCGGTGCAGGACGAACCTGGGGCCAGCCGATTATTTCGGTCGCACCATGGTGGAGAATCTTCCGGAAAAGGTGAAAGTCGGCGTGATCGTGGTGGCCGTGGGGGGATGCAAAATAGAGCTTTTCGACAGGGATAACCATGCGGACTATGTGGCAACGGCTCCCGGCTGGATGAAAGGTATGCTGGCTGAATACGGAGGCAATCCTTACGGGCGGCTGGTCGATATGGCCCGGCTGGCGCAGAAAGACGGCGTCATCAAAGGCATCCTGCTCCACCAGGGCGAATCCAATATCAATGATACCCTTTGGCCCCAAAAAGTGAAGCAGGTGTATGAAAACCTGCTCAGCGACCTGAAGCTCGACCCGCGGCAGGTACCCCTGCTGGCAGGCGAAGTGGTCCATGCAGACCAGCAGGGCGTTTCCGCTTCTATGAACCAGATTATCGGAAAACTGCCCACATCCATCCCCACTGCCCATGTGATCTCTTCCGCAGGTTGTACCGATGGCCGCGATAACCTTCATTTCAACGCGGCAGGATACCGGGAACTCGGGAAAAGATATGCCCGTAAAATGCTTGCCCTTCAGGGTTACCCCATCCATTCCGGAAATCCGCTCTTTACACATCTCTTCACGGCCGATCCCGCACCCATCGTCTACCGCGATACCCTTTTCCTCTATACCGGCCACGATACCGCCTCGGTAATGGCAACTAACTATAAAATGCCCGACTGGTGCGTCTTCTCCACCACTGATATGGTCAACTGGACCGATTACGGCGTCTGCCTTTCACCCCAAACCTTCAGCTGGGCCACCGGGGATGCCTATGCCGCACAATGTATAGAGAGAAACGGACGATTTTACTGGTTTGTCTCCACCTTCCACAAGAGCGACGAAAACAGCAAGGGCGGCGCCGCTATTGGGGTTGCCGTTTCCGACCGCCCTACAGGACCCTTTACCGATGCAATCGGTAAGGCGTTGATAGTGAATGAGATGACCACCGATATGAAGCACGCCTGGGACGACATCGACCCTACCGTCTTTATCGACGACAACGGGCAGGCTTACATGTACTGGGGAAACGGCAGCTGTAAATGGGTCAGACTGAAAGAAAACATGGTGGAACTGGACAGCCCCATCCATACCTTCATGCCCCGGAATTTCATTGAAGGCCCCTGGCTCTATAAAAGAAATGGACTCTATTACCTGGTTTACGCCGGAGCGGGAACCAAACCTGAAATGATCGAATATTGCACCGCCGATAGTCCGGAAGGACCCTGGACCTACCAGGGCATCATCCAGGAAAACACACCCAACAGTTTCACCACCCATCCCGGAATCATCGACTACAAAGGGAAGAGCTATTTTTTCACCCACAATGGCACCCTGCCCACCGGGGGAAGCTACCGGCGTTCGGTGTGCGTGGATGAGATGTTTTATAATCCCGATGGGACGATTCAGAAAATTATTCAGACTACGCAAGGCGTAAAAGCCATCATACCTTAATTCTTTAGTTTTTCAGGATTTGTTCAGTTTTTTGGGGGGCCGGTTAATCAACCGGCCCCCTTGCTTTTTATCACAGCCTCCACGCAGGTATTTAAATGCAGGTTCCCCTGACTGAAACCGCATAAATGTCCGGAATTAAAAATGGAATACCTGAAATTGGAACTCTCCCCCAAATGCACAGGCTAATTTAGCAGGACTAAAGCCAGAATTCTAAACCTGTAAATCCAAATTGTAAACCAAACCAACGATTTCTTTCTGATCATAAAGAAGGATCATTTTTTATAACTAACCAATTATTAACTCATTAATCAGTACTATGATGAAAAAAAGCAAACTAGTGTGGTTGGCGTCTGTTTTGTTGCTTCTGATGATGATTCCCCAATGGGGAATAGGTCAGACCAATCCCGTCAGGGGTAAGGTAAGTGATGAATCAGGGATGCCCATGGCAGGGGTCAACGTGGTCATCAAGGGGACCGTTCAGGGGACCATAACCGATGCCGACGGAAGGTATCAGATCGAGGCCCCTGCTGGGGCGGTGCTCTCTTTTTCCTTTATTGGGTACGAGTCGCAGGAGATTCCTGTAGGTCCTCAAAGGGAAATTAATGTCAAGATGGTGCTCAGCGCTCTCTTTGTCGATGATGTGGTGGTGGTGGGTTATGGTACCGTGCGGAAAAGCGATATCTCCGGTTCTGTAGCCTCTGTCAACACGGAAGAGATGATGAAAAAGGCCCCGACGAACATATTGGAGGGGTTGCAGGGTGCAGCAGCGGGGGTGTTGGTGCTCAGGCAGGACGGGGCTCCCGATGCCAATGCGGCCATCCGGATCCGTGGTGTGGCCACCATCAACGGCAGTGCCAATCCACTTTATGTGGTCGATGGCGTCCAGGTGGGTACCAATGCCAATTTTGTGGCTCCGGGTGATATTGCGAGCATTGAGGTGCTCAAGGATGCTTCAGCCACGGCCATCTACGGTGCTGCCGGAGCCAACGGGGTGATCATGATCACCACCAAACGCGGAAAAGCGGGCACTTCCAACATCAGCGTATCGGCCGACTTCGGCTTACAAACCCTCGCCTCCACCCTCGATGTGGGGGATATCGACCAGTATGCCAAGAATATCCGCGTTGCCAGGGCCAATGACGGAGCCCTTTTGGCCAACGAGATCTTTGCTGAGAAATATGATGGAAAAAGAAACCACATCGACTGGCAGGATGTGATGACACGTACTTCCCTGAAGGAGCAATACGGTATATCAGCTTCAGGAGGCACCGAAAAAACCCAGGCCAACCTGTCGCTGAACTTTCTGAACAACGATGGGATTGTGGTCAATACCAATTTCAAACGGTTGACGGCCAGGGTCAATATGTTATCTAAAGTAGGTGACTTCCTGGAAGTGGGTGGCGATATCAATTTTGTCCATTCCCAAACCCGGGGCAGCAATGCCGGTTTTGGGAACAATGGCAACCTCTCTTCATTGCGTGACATGGCCTATTATTGCCCCACGCTGGATTATGTTACCCCCGCCGGCGTCCTGGTGAGCCCCAACGTCATTAACGCCAACGGAACTTATGGTACTTCCATTCAAAGTTCGGTCGGCTCTTATGACGGCGGACTAGGGGATAATATTTACGCCGTCCAGATGGAGAACAACGGCCTGACAAAACACAACCGTGTCTTGACCAATTCCTATCTCCAGGTCAAATTGTTGAAGGGACTGACCTTTAAGACTATAGGTTCCTACATCCTTCAAATGCGCAATTTCGAAAATTTCTGGGGCAACAAGCAGCGGTATGAGGCCGATGGCGTCACCAAGGTGGCCCTTGCCAACTACGATGCCCGCTACAGGTTACAAATCGACAACAGCCAGAGCAATACCCTGGCCCTGGAAAGCTATCTGACCTACAACCTGAATAAGGATATCCATAATCTGACGGTGATGATGGGTAATTCGGTTAACAAGAGTTTTGGCAGCTGGACCTCCGCTACGGCCACTGATTTCCCCGGTGAAAACATCAGGGACATCAGTCTGACCAAGGATCTGACCACCCGTACGGGCAGCGGGGCCTATGACCTTGAAGTCCGCGGGATTTCCTACTTTGGTCGCGCCATCTACAGCCTGATGGATCGCTATATCTTTACTGGGACTCTCCGCAGGGATGGTTCTTCCAATTTCGGTGCCGGCAACCGGTGGGGAACGTTCCCTTCGGCAGCATTGGCCTGGCGCATCTCCGAGGAGAACTTCCTGCAAGGCCATCCCACCATCAGCAATCTGAAGCTCCGCCTGGGATGGGGCCAGACCGGTAATTCCGGCGGACCTACCGACCGCTCCGTGGCAGCGCTCACCTCCAATACCATTGCCTATTATTACTATCCGCAGGGTGGACCTTCAGGGCTGGGAACCAGCCGCCAGACCGCCAACGGATATGCCATTCCGCTGGTCGACACCCGGCTGAAATGGGAAACCAACGAGCAAAGCAATATTGGTGTGGACCTGGGCCTGTTCAACGAAAGCCTGAACATCACCCTTGATTACTTTATCCGCACGGCCAAAGACCTGCTGCTCAACCAATCCATCAGGCCATCGGCAGGGTATACCTCCGTATATACCAACTACGGTGAGATCCGCAATAGTGGGATTGAATACAGCATTCAGTACAAGAAGCAGGTCAACCGCGACTGGAGTTTCGGGGTTGCCCTGACAGGTTCCAGTCTGAAGAATGAGGTGATCTCCATGGGCGCCGACCTGTTAAGTGTGAATGAAACCACCACCAATGACGGCTCCAACGTAGGACCGGTGGCCGCCACCTCAGGCGTCCACTGGGACGGCCATTCGATCTGTCGCGAAGGTTACGCCGTAGGATCTTTCTATGGTTATAAGGTAGATGGGATCTTTCAGAACCAGGCTGAAGTCGACGCAGCCAATGCTGCTGCCAGGGCCAAAGGCCATACCCAGTTCCAGAATGCCAATACCGGCCCGGGGGACTTTAAATACAAGGATCTTAATGAAGATGGATTCATCGACCAGAAGGATATGACCATCCTGGGGCATGGTTTTCCCAAACTGAACTATGGGTTAAACTTCAACGCCTCCTACCGGAACTGGGACTTCTCGGTGCACACCCATGGTGTGGCAGGACAGGACATCTATTCCTATTCGGCGATGACCCTTTCCAACATTTACCCGGGTGACAACCAGACCATCCCCAATATCCTGACTTCATCGTCAAAGGCAGCCTGGACCAAAGAAAACCAGAGCACTACCCTGGCCAAGCTGACCATTCTGGATTACAACTACAACATGCGTGGTTCCGATGCCTGGGTCAAAAAAGGAGACTACTTCAAGATTGACAATGTACAGGTAGGTTACAATTTTGATTCCGCCCTGTTGAGGTCGGTGAAAATGGAGGGCGCCAGGCTTTACCTTTCCGTACAGAATCTGATCTGTATCTCAGGATACAATAAATATGGCGATCCGGAGGCAGGGCAGGGGAGTGTCCTCTTTACCGGCTTGGATACCGGCCGTTATCCGTTGCCCCGCATTTATTCCGTAGGAATGAATATCCAATTCTGATTCACCACTAAATCCTAATGACAATGAAAAATAGAATAAAAACATACCTGGTGGTGGCTTGTACGATAATGCTGACAGCCATGACCTCTTGTGACAACGACAAATTCCTGACGGTGGACCACTATTCCATTCTGGCGGCTGACCAGATGTTCAAGACCGACGAAGATGCCAAGGCGGGTCTGGTCGGGTGCTATGACATGATGTTACCGGTCACGGAGACCAACGGGGACTGGGGTTTCAAACCCAATCTTTTCATCGGGGGGCACCCCACGATGGATACCCAGGCCACGGGCTGGGACAAGGACTGGAACACCCAGAACTGGAACCCGGGAAGCCCTGAGTTGCTCAGCGGGTGGCGCCATGCCTACAAGGCGATTTCACGGTGCAACGATTTTCTGGACGGGCTCGCAAAGGCCGACAACATCACCCCGGCCCTTAAAACGTCGCTGGAGGGACAGGCACGTTCCGTCAGGGCTTTCTTTTACATGTGGCTGGCCAAGGCTTTCGGCCGCGTACCCATGCTGGCCACCGGGGAAACCTACATCAACACGCCCGACAAAGCCCGTGCGGAAACCTACGGGGAGATGTGGGACTTTATCATCGATGACCTGAAAGCTGCCGTTGATCTGCTCCAATGGGATCCTCTCAACGGGGAATATGGCCGTTGTACAAAGGGTTTTGCCCTTTCCTACCTGGGAGAAGCCTATATGTGGAAAGCCTACAGAATGCCGGAGAAGGCCAATGAAAACTATACCCTGGCCGCCGCTGCCCTCAAACAGGTCATCGAAAGCGGAAAGTATGAACTGAATCCTTCCTTTACCACCCTGTGGGATCCGGGAGCCGTTTGGACCAAAGAGTGTGTTTGGGAGGAAGTGCTTGACGAGGGATCTCAGTGGAACAGCTGGAGCAACCTCACCGACGCCCATGCCTGGGTGACCTATTTCTCTGCCTGCCCGGCAGTAGGTGGATGGGGTTCCCTTTATCTTTCCTGGGAGTGGTGGAGCTCCTACGAACAGGGCGACAAACGCAGGGACGCCTCCGGGGTAACAGGAGCTGTACCCGGCATCGACCCCCAGTGGAAATCAGCCACCAACTATGGTTACAATCCTTATCTGCAGCAGAGCATTGTGACGCCCGATGCACTCACCTCCCATTTCCATTATTACAAAGACGGTGAAGCCGCTCCGGCCATCTGGAGCCTTAAGTTGTGGCGCAGCTGCCGGGCCGACTGGAATGCCATGTGGGGGCCACAGCAAATCTACTATAAACGTTATGCCAACGTCCTGTTCGACTATGCCGAATGCCTCTTCCGTATCAACGGTGAAAATGATGCCACCGCCTGGGGAATCATCAAACAGATCCGCGAACGGGCCTTCGGGAACCTCGAAGTTGGAAAGAAAGCAACCCTTACAGCCACCTACCTTCCCTACTACCAGCAGATCGCGCAGTTCTATATCAGTAAGGGGGATACCAAGGTTAAAGTTCCCGAGGAATATCCTATCCCCTTCAACGAAACCACCGTCAATGTACCCGATGCCAAAACATATTATACTTCGGTAAAATCTGCCAAAGGATTTACCTCCCCGGTATGGCTGGTGGCCCTGGGTATGGAACGCCGCAAGGAGTTCAACGCCGAATGGACCCTCGCTCCCGACCTGGTGCGCTCAGGCTTCATCGAAGACCATATCATCCACAACTATCCCAAGGGAGTAGGCTTCCCCAATACCGATCCCAAGGTCCAGGATGCCTGGCAGACCTACCGCATCTTCGATTATGACCACAAGAAAATGGACATGCCTATCCCCACCGAGGAGCTGTTGAAAAACAAATTGTGCGATCAGAATGAAGCATATAAGTAATTGGTTCAAAAAGTTTTATTACTTTTAATAATCACTTTTAAAGACAGAAATCCGGCAGGCCCCGCCTGCCGGATTTCTTCCGGGTAATTTCCACATTTTAGAGCCTTGAGACGAGCATGGTGCTTCTGCCACTCCTCTATATCATCCTGAAATGCAATTTATTAATAAACAAATATTTACATGAAGAAAACTCTATTGATCCTGTTCGGATCACTGCTTTCGATTTTTGCGGAAGCCCAGATTGCCGGAATGATGCGTGGTCCGCAGACCGAACCCCTTCCGGAAGGTTTTAAACCCGCGTCAACCAACACTTTTCTCAGCCAGTATCCCGCGGTCAACGCACAGACCCGGCAGGCGATGTTCAGGGTCGTGGCCCCTGCCGCCCGGTCCATTCAGTTGGATCTGAGCGGCAAGAAGTATCCGATGACCAGAGATGAGAAAGGAATCTGGAGCTGTGTCTCCGATCCCCAGGTGGTAGGTTTTCACTATTATGCCATCCTGATCGACAGTGTGGCCGTGATGGACCGCAATACGGAGGCTTTCTTCGGCAGCAACTGGGAGTCGTCGGGCATTGAAATTCCCGAGGGCCCCGAAGGCGATTATTACCGTTTTAACCGGGAGATCCCCCACGGACAGGTCCGATCCATCTATTACTGGTCTGACATCAACGGTCTGGAGCGCCATATCAATGTTTATGTACCGGCGGAATACGAGCAGAATCCGGAAAAGAAGTACCCGGTGCTCTACCTGGTCCATGGCTGGGGCGAAGATGAAAACGGCTGGTCCAACCAGGGGCATATGGCCCACATCATGGATGGTTTGATCGCTTCCGGAAAAGCGGTTCCCATGATCGTGGTCATGCCTTCAGGCGACATCAAAACCAACCCTGATGTGCGGCAGGCTTCCGGCGACGTGACGGAGATCTTTGCCAAAAATCTGGTGCCGTATATCGACAAAACCTTCCGCACCTTTACCGACAAGGAACACCGCGCCATGGCCGGTTTGTCGAGGGGAGGCTTTCAGACCTGCATGACCGTTTTTAACAATATGGAGATGTTTGCCTGGATGGGCACTTTCAGCGGCTTTTTTGTCCGGGGTAACGAGGGCGTCGTCAATGCCTTCAACGGGGTGTTTAAAGATCCGCAGGCCTTCGACCAGCAGATGAAACTCCTCTTTATCAGTACCGGAACCGAGGAACGTAATCCAAAAGAGCAGGTGGAAGAACTGAAAGCCCATGGCATTAAGAACATTGTTTTCCATGAATCGGAAGGAACAGCCCATGAATGGCTGACCTGGCGCAGAGCCCTTAACGATTTTGCTCCAAGGCTGTTTAAATAACCGACTCATACACCTGTGCCCATGTATAAGATCTATATGCTTTGAAGGACTCAGGCATGGGCATTGTGCCGTGACAGGGATAATCTGCTCTGTCTGCCCAACTGAAAAATGACCTGAAGGAAGAGAATTATCCCTTCTTTGAACCACAGACTTGTAATGGTTAAAGGAAAAATATATGTTTGTACAAACAGGCCAATTATAACGTAATAACATACACAGATGAAAGTCGCATGGTGCTTTGACCACAAAAGGAGATGTATATTTGCTCCATGAGAGTTCCATGGGCGTGAAGCATTTAAAGTGGCTTCATTACGATATACAACTGAAGAGCAAGTCATTAATAAACAACTATCCAAATGAAAAATAAAGCTGGATTTCTCATTTTTTTGGCATTTTTTACATGGGTATCTATGGGTATGATATATGCTTCAGACCTGACCTCCGGGGTATCTGCGAACAAGCCGGATGGGGCAGTGAAGGCCCCTGTTTTCTCGAAGTTCGTCTACCAGGGCAACGACCAGGTTTACAATGATTATCCCTTGAATCCCGGAGAGTTCTACAATCCCATTTTGCAGGGTTGTTACCCCGATCCGAGTATCACCCGCAAGGGAGACGATTACTACGTGGTATGTTCTTCATTTGCCATGTTCCCCGGGGTACCCATTTTCCATTCCAGGGATCTGGTGAACTGGACCCAGATCGGGCATGTTCTTGACCGCAAATCACAGCTGATCGTCCACGATTGCGGAATCAGCGCAGGTATTTATGCCCCCCAGATCATTTATAATCCGTACAACGACACCTTTTACATGATCACCACCCAGTTTGCCGGCAACATCGGGAACATGGTGGTCAAGACCAAAGATCCCATGAAAGGGTGGAGTGATCCGATTAAACTTGCATTTGACGGCATTGATCCATCCCTCTTTTTCGATGAAGACGGAAAGGGGTATGTGGTCCATAACGATGCTCCTGACCGGGGAAAAGAGTTATACAATGGCCACCGGGTGATCAAGATCTGGGATTATGATGTGGCCAACGACAGGGTGGTTCCCGGAACCGACAAGATCATTGTAGACGGGGGAGTGGATCTTCGGGAGAAGCCCATTTGGATTGAGGCTCCCCACATTTATAAGAAAAACGGCCGTTATTACCTGATGTGTGCCGAGGGAGGCACCGGTGGCTGGCACAGTGAGGTCATATTTGTCAGTGACCATCCCAAAGGGCCGTATACACCAGCTCCTGGCAATCCCATTCTCACGCAGCGCTACTTCCCGCGGGAACGCGCCAATAAGGTGGACTGGGCCGGGCATGCCGACCTCGTTTTAGGTCCCGATAACCAGAAATATTACGCTGTTTTTCTGGCTGTACGCCCCAATGAAAAACAAAGGGTCAACACCGGCCGGGAAACCTTCATCCTCCCTGTCGACTGGTCAGGAGAATGGCCAGTATTCGAAAACGGACTGATCCCCATGAAACCGCTGCTGAAAATGCCCGCAGGGGTGACCGAAAACAAAACCGGAAAGGAAGGTTTCTTTCCCAACGGCAATTTTACCTTCAGCGACGATTTCACTTCCGGAAAGCTGGACTACCGCTGGATTGGCCTGCGCGGTCCCCGGGAAGATTTCATTACGGTTACCCGGGAGGGATTGCAGGTGAATCCCTTTACCACGCATATCAAGGAAGTGAAACCGACTTCCACTCTTTTTATGAGACAGATGCACCGGACCTTTTCCTTTGCTGTGGATATGAATTACAAACCCGCCTCGGAGAAGGACCTGGCGGGAATTGTCGCCCTGCAGAGTGAAAGTTTCAATTATGTGTTCGGAGTGACCCGGTGGGAAGGGAAGGACTACCTGGTATTGCAGCGCAATCAGCGCCAACCCAGGCGGCGTAATACAGAGTCGAAAATCATGGCCAGTACAGAGATTGATCTTGCGAAACCCCTGCGCCTGCAGGTCTCGGCCGAGGGCGATGCATACACCTTCAGCTATTCGCACGACGGAACCCATTTTCAGAGCGTGGGGGGCACCCTGTCGGGCGATATCCTGTCAACGGATGTGGCCGGGGGATTTACCGGCTGTCTGCTCGGACTCTATGCCACCACGGCCAACGATGCCCATCCGAAAGCCCAAAACCCAATTGTCTTTGCTGATGTTCCCGACATGTCGATGCTCCGTGTGGGGGATACCTATTACATGAGCAGCACCACCATGCACATGAATCCGGGAGTGCCCATCATGAAATCCAAAGACCTGGCCAACTGGGAAATCGTCAATTATGCCTACGACATACTCGATGATGTCGACGCCCTGAACCTGGCCAATGGCAAAAGTACCTACGGAAAGGGGACCTGGGCCAGCTGCCTCCGCTATCACAACGGTTTTTATTATCTCTCCACCTTTGCACAGACCACCGGCAAAACCTATATTTATAAGACCAGGGACATTGAAAAGGGCCCCTGGGAAGCCATCTCCTTCAAACCTTCCCTTCATGACCATACGCTTTGGTTCGACGACGACGGCAAGGTCTACGTGGTTTGGGGTAACGGCAAGCTTAGCCTGGCAGAACTTAAAGAGGACCTTTCCGGGATTAAGGAGGGGACCGAAAGGGTGCTCATTGAAAACGCCAGCGCCCCGGCAGGCCACAACATCGGTTTGGGTGCCGAAGGATCCCAATTATTCAAGCATGATGGAAAGTATTACCTTTTTAATATCACCTGGCCACGCGGCGGTATGCGCACCGTAGTGGTACACAGGGCCGATCACATTACCGGTCCATGGGAAGGAAAAGTGGCCTTTCAGGACCTGGGTGTAGCCCAGGGGGGCATGGTTGATACCCCTGATGGCCGCTGGTTTGCCTATCTCTTCCGTGATTCCGGATCGGTAGGCCGCATCCCTTACCTGGTTCCCATCACCTGGGAGGAGGGTTGGCCCGTTATCGGCGTGGATGGAAAAGTACCTGAGTCCCTGGAGCTGCCCGTTAGCAGAGGACTTATCCCCGGGGTAGTCAGTTCCGACGAATTCAACCGCAAAAAGGGCGAACCGGCCCTGCCCCTGGTGTGGCAGTGGAACCACAACCCCGATCCTTCCCTTTGGTCGGTTACCCGCAGGAAAGGATTTCTGCGCCTGACCACCGGCCGCGTCGACACATCCTTTGTGATGGCCCGGAATACCCTTACACAAAGGACATTTGGCCCGGTCAGCTCGGCAGCCATCAGATTGGACCTCTCCGGAATGAAAGAGGGTGATTTCGCCGGACTGGCCTTGCTCCAGCGCAAGTTCGGTCAGATCGGGGTGAAACTGGAAAACGGCCGGAAGTCGGTATTGATGGTCAGCAATGAAACCGACCGGCCCACAGAACTGGCACGCGTCCCCCTCAACCAGAATTATATCTTCCTGAAGGCGGCCTGCGATTTCCGGGATAGAGCCGACCTGGGATATTTCTATTACAGCCTCGATGGCAGCAACTGGTCCCCACTTGGCAGGGAGATCAAAATGCAATACACACTCATGGAACATTTTATGGGCTACCGGTTTGCCCTTTTCAATTACGCCACCCGTCAGCCGGGAGGAAATGCCGACTTCGACTGGTTCCGGATTAGCCCTCAGCTGTGACCCATCCTGAATGAAACAGCCCAGCCCCGATGCAAAACTGAACATTAATTGAGATATGAATTCAAAGAGATTCCTTTTCCTTCTGGCCATGCTGGCTGCCCCCTCCCTGTGGGGTCAGAACCCGGTCATTCGTGACCAGTTTACCGCCGATCCCTCTGCGAGAGTTTTCAACGGGAAGGTATACCTCTATCCTTCTCATGATATTCTGGCGCCCGAAGGAAAAAACCTGCGGAAAGAGTGGTTTTGCATGGCCGATTATCATGTCTTCTCATCAGATGACCTGATCAGATGGACCGACCATGGAGTAATCGTCAGTCAGGAGCAGGTGCCCTGGGTCGATTCTACCTCATACAGCATGTGGGCACCCGATTGCGTGGAACGTAACGGCAAGTACTACTTTTACTTTCCGGCCAATAAAAAAACACAGGGTCCCAATGGCCGGAGGGGGTTTGGTATTGGGGTGGCCGTTGCCGATCACCCTGAAGGCCCTTATATCCCCCAACCGGAGCCTATCCAGGGGATTTTCGGGATCGATCCCAACGTGCTCATTGATAAGGATGGCCAGGCATACATCTACTGGTCCATGGGCCAGATATTCGTGGCCAAACTGAAAGAGAATATGCTGGAACTCGATTCGGAACCTCTGGCTATTCCTAACCTTCCCAACAAAGGCCTGAAGGAAGGTCCCTGGGTTTTCGAACGTAATGGGATCTATTATCTCACCTTCCCGCACGTGGAGAACAAAATTGAGCGTCTGGAATATGCCATGGGAAACCATCCCATGGGGCCTTTCACAATGACAGGAATCATCATGGATGAATCGCCCCTGAACTGCTGGACCAACCACCAGTCCATTCTGGAGTGGAAAGGGCAGTGGTTCCTTTTTTACCACCAGAATGAGCTTTCACCTAAATTTGACAAGAACCGTTCGACATGCATTGACAGCCTTTTCTTCAATGCTGACGGGACCATCAGGAAGGTGACGCCTACCTTCCGGGGGGTGGGATTGACGCATGCCGGTGATGAGATCCACCTTGACCGGTACAGCCTGAAAAGTGAACCCGGGGCTGCCATCGCCTTTCTGGATACGACCGATACCTTTGCCGGCTGGAAGACCCTGTTGCAAAGTCCGCAGGCCTGGGTGCAATATAATTCCGTCGATTTTAGAGCGGAGCGGTTCAAGTCGGTCAGGGTGAAAACCTTTGCTCCCCGTGGAGGAGCCCTGGAGATCAGGCTGGATTCTCCCGAAGGAGCCGTTATAGCCCAGGTAAACCTGCCCGCACACGACGCCTGGCAGGAATGGGAGGTGAAAACCAAAAAAGTGAAACCTGCGGTGCATAACCTGGTGGTGGTGGCCACACAGGGAAATCCCGTTGAACTGGACTGGATAAAGTTTGAGTAACCACGTTTCCGTCATCCGAGTTATGAGGATCAGGCTGACCATTTGTTTGGTTTGCCTTGCTGCCCTGGCAGCCACCTCGGCCCCTGTAAATTTCTACAGTGTCAATAACCTGTTTGGCATTTCCATGCGGGTGACCAACTCGATTTGCAAGGATGAGAATGGATTTATCTGGGCCTCCTCCAAGACGGGCATTTTACGGTTAACCGACGACGACTACAGGATTTACCAGCTTCCCTTTGAAACCACGGGGGCCATTAGTGTCAAGCTGGTTTACCGTAACGGGAAGCTGTTCGCCTATACCAACAACGGGCAGGTTTTTTCCTATCATCCCCAGCTTGACAGATTCGGAATGGTGCTGAATCTGGCACAGTTCATCGGGAATTCCCATTTTGATGTGTACAACCTGCTGATCGATCCTTCGGGAGGGTTGTGGTTTGCCCTGGACATAGGTCTCTATAAATTCCACGACGGGCAACTGACGCTCGTGGGGGAGATTTCGCGCGAGAGATACGGGATCACATGGTATAATGACCAGCAGATTCTGGTGGCACGGCCGGGCGGGATTCTGCTTTTTGATGTGAACGGTCAGAAGAGAAAGGAGGTGTGCCGGTTCACCGGGAACAGGCCTTTGTCAGTCTCTTCACTTTTTTATGATCAGGTTTATCGTCACCTCTGGATGGGGACCCTTTCCAATGGATTGTTTTGCTATGATTTTGAATCTGCGACACTGCTTCAACCCCTTGAGGAGGTGATCCCGCACCAGCCCGTGCTGGCCCTGGCCGAAAATTCCGATTCGACCATCCTGGCCGGAATCGACGGGCAGGGCATCTGGGAACTGGAGAAATCAAGCAAAGGATTGCTCTCGGTGTTCAAGGACGATGATGAGAATCCCTTTTCCCTGCGGGGTAACGGGGTATACGATATTTTTTGCGAACCCGGGAAAAGGGTTTGGATCGCCACCATCAGCGGGGGGGTCTCCTTTTACAACCTGGCTTCCCCTGTGGTGGATCAGTTTGTCCATCATGCCAATGATCCCGGCTCATTGGTGAACAATGACGTCAATGCCATCCTGGAGGATCGGGATGGAAAGATCTGGATAGCCACCAACAACGGCATCAGCTGCAGGGACGTCAAAAACGACCGGTGGAGCAGTTTTTACCATAACAAACTGGAGCAAGCCCAGGTATTCCTTGCCCTGGCCGAAGACGGGCATGGCCATGTCTGGGCAGGCAGTTATTCCTCCGGGTTTTATTTGCTCGATCAGAAAACGGGAAAGGAGGTGGCGCATTATTGCCGGTGCGACCAGATGCCTGCCATGAGTAATTTTATTTTCGACTTTCTCAGGGACGGCGATGGAGATATGTGGATCGGCGGAGTCAACGGCGACTTTCTATGCTACTCCTTTCGGGATAACCAGTTCAGAACGTATAGCGAAGAACCGGTGAGCTCCTTTGCCGAACTGGCACCCGGGGAAATCCTGCTGGGATTCAGCTATGGGCTCTCCCTTCTCAACAAAAAATCAGGAGAACTCAAAAACCTGCTGACGGGTGTAGTCGTTCAGGACATTCTGGTTGACGGGGAGGTGATCTGGCTGTGCACCAGCGGTGAAGGATTACTGGAATACGATTACAAGGGTGGTTCCATGGAAAAATACGATACCAAAAGCGGGCTGCCCTCCAATTTTGTGAACAGCATACTTTCCGATGGCCGTTATCTCTGGCTGGGAACCGAAAACGGATTATGCCGGTTTAATCCCGCCGACAAATCCACCAGTACCTTCCAGTCGATATTCCCCTTATCCTCCGTCTCTTTTAACAAAAGTGCGGCCGCACTGCTGAAAAGCGGGCGGATGGCCTGGGGTACCAACTACGGATTGGTCGTTTTTGATCCGGAATCCCTGCGGGAAATCCCCGCCAGTGGCCGTATCTTTTTTCAGGATCTCACCATTTCAGGAAGATCAGTGCGGGAAATCCCGGCTTTTGGTCTCGACAGGCCTGTAGACAGTCTCCAGTCGGTGAAGCTGAAGTATTTCCAGAATACCATTTCACTGGAGGTTTTGCCCCTGGGAGTACCTCCGGGAGCCACTTTTTCATGGCTGCTCGAAGGATTTGACAAGGACTGGAACCGTCCCTCCCACAACAGGACCATCACCTACACCAATCTGCCCAGTGACCGCTATACCCTCCACATCAAAATGATGGACAACTCCATGAGCCATATTCTGAGCGACCGTTCCCTGGATTTAAGGCTGATCCCCCCCGTCTGGAGAAGAAGCTGGTTCTGGGCTCTGGTGCTGGCCTTCGTCCTGGGGATCGTACTCCTCTACCTGCTGCTATACATCAATGGACTGAAGCAGAAGCATACCGAAGAAAAGGTCCGCTTTTTTACCCAAACGGCACATGATTTCCGTACCTCCCTGACCCTGATCAAAGCGCCGGTGGAGGAACTGGGCCGTGAAACCCATCTCTCCGATGCAGGACGCTATTACCTTCAGGTGGCACGGAAACAGGTAAGCCAGCTGACCTCCATGGTCACCCAGCTGATGGACTTTCAGAAGGCCGATATCGGAAAGGAGAACCTGGTTTTGACGGAAACCGACGTGGTAAGGCTGGTATCGGGCCGAATTATGATGTTTAAGGCGCTGGCCGAAAGCCGGAATATCGCCCTTGGATTTCATGCCGACTGCGACCACTGTGTGACTGCGGTGGATGAAACTAAACTGGAGAAAGTGGTCGATAACCTGGTGTCCAATGCCATCAAGTATTCCAATTCCGGAACATGTGTACAGATCGACATGAAATGCGGCAAAAAGTCCTGGACCCTGCTGGTCAGGGACCAGGGCATCGGCATGGACAAAAAGGCGCTGCGCCATCTTTTCAGGGAGTTTTACCGGGGTGAGAATGCCATGAACGCCCGGGTGCCGGGGTCAGGGTTAGGCCTGCTGCTGGTGAAGAAATATGTCACCCTGCATGGTGGGGAGGTCAGCTGTGAGAGCCATGAAAACGGAGGTTCCACGTTCAAAATAAACATTCCCATCCGGGAAGTTCCGGAATCCACGCATACTCTCCGTGATTACTCAGAACATCCACCCTCAGAGCATCCACCCTCAGAACATCCTACCTCCGGGACTGAACCTGCTGTGCAAGAACAGAAGGGGGCCATGCGCAATGTGCAGGATAAAGCAGGCCTTTTTTCCTCCGACCATTATTCCTCAGGGAATGGGCAGTTTGAGCATGAACGTGCTGTTAATGAACATGCAGTGAATGAACGTGCTGTGCCTGATTGTGTCTCTGAACTCCTCTCAGGTGATGCCCTCCCGTCAGACGCAGGCACTTCCCGGTCAGACTTAGCAGCCAAACCCTCACTGGTCAAAGAAGGAGCGTCGGCCCGTGATATGAAGGTGTTTATTGTTGAGGACCACGAGGATTTACTGAATTTCATGGAAACCGCCCTGGAAAGTGAATTTATGGTTTCGGTGGCCCGTGACGGGGAAGAAGCGTGGAAAACCATTTATAAGCAGTTGCCCGACCTGGTGGTTTCCGATGTGGTGATGCCCCGGATGAATGGCTTTGAACTTTGCCGGCAAATGAAATCTACCTGGGAAACCTCACACATCCCGGTCATCCTGCTTACTGCCTTGACCGACCCAAAGGACCAGCTGCAGGGTTTGGGACTGGGGGCCGACGACTACCTCACCAAACCTTTTGACATGAACCTGCTCATTCAACGGATCAAAACCCTGATCCAGAACCGGGGGCTCGTCAGGGAGAAAGCACTGAAGCTACTGGTGCAGAATGACCCGGCTCCCCTGATGGAAAATGAGCATAATGAAAAGTTCGTCCGCAGAATCATGGAAGTCGCCAAAGACCACCTGTCAGACGGCGCTTTTGACAAAGAGGGGTTCGCTATGGCCATGAATGTGAGCAGCTCCCTGTTATACAAGAAAATGAAGGCCCTGACAGGTTTGTCTCCTACCGACTTCATGAAGACCATCAGGCTGCAACACGCTTGCGAATTGTTGCAAAGCCATCACTATTCGGTTACCGATGTCAGTGAAATGTGCGGCTTTTCCAGTGTGGGCTACTTCAGTACCGTATTTAAAAAGCATTTTAAGAAATCCCCGAGTGACCTGCTTGATCATTAGCCCCCGGCTTTGAAGATCGCATCCGGATCCTTTGCCCCTTGAACCATTATTTGCATATTTGCAGGGCATACCATTGATTACCTGCAGGGAATGACCGACCTTTTCAGAATTTATACCGTTGATGGTGTTGAAGCGACAAAAATTGCCTCCATGCCCGATGTGCCCCATTGCCATGACTATGAGGAGTTGCTGATCGGTGTGGATGGCTACCTTGAGCATTTCATAGATTTCAGATCAGAGAAGGTCTTCGCACCCTATGTCACATATGTTGCCCGAGGTAAGGTGCACCGGGTTGTTCCGGGAACCGTGGAGGGAAAATGTCTGATCTGGGTCCTGCGTTTTAAAAGCGAACTGGTTCCTGAAACCATCTTTCAGTGGTATGCTCATTTCCATCATACGGCAAACATTGTCCTGAACGACCACCACCGGTTTAAAAGAGTGGTTGCCCTCTGTGAAATTCTCAATGGCGAAATGGAACAGGAATCCCCCAACTTCTCCGTCATCAAGCCGCTGTTGACTTCACTCCTTACTCTTATCGAAGCAGAAAAGAAAAAAGCCGAAATCGCGGGAAGTGCCAACCCCAATACCCAAAACATCACCTTCAGAAACTTCCTGAAGATACTGGAGGAAAACTTCCGCAGGTCGTTGGGAGTAGCGTATTACGCAGAGAAGCTCTTTATGTCGTCACGGAACCTGAACATCATCTGCCAGAACGTTATGCAGCAAAGCGCTTCAGAAATCATTGAGACCCGCAAACTTATTGAAGCCAAGAACCTCCTCGTAGGCACCGAAAAATCCATCTCCGAAATCGGCTACGAATTGGGTTACAAAGAGAAATCCTATTTTACCAGCGTTTTCAAAAAGATAGCCGGTCAAACCCCCTCGGAATTCCGGAAGGAGATGAGAAAGCTGTTATAAGCCTTTATATTTCCGGATATTAACACTCTTTTTCCGAAAACTGTAACAACTGTTAAGGGATAAGGGTCTATTTTTGTGCCGTAAATAAAAAGATATTAATATATAATAATCTTATACAAATGGAAAAGAACAATTCAAACGTCAAGTGGGTCCTGGATCCTTCGCACAGCGAACTCTTGTTTAAGGTGAAACATCTGATGATCTCCAATGTGAAAGGGGAATTCAGGAAATTTTCGGCTGAAATCGGTGGTGAGGATTTTACCAAGGCTCCGATAAAAGTAGTGGTGGATGCCACCTCCATTTTTACCAATGAAGACAACCGGGATGCGCACCTGAAGGGTGCAGACTTCTTTGATGTGGACAACCACAAGGAGCTCACTTTTGAAGGGACCACTTTAAAGAGGGTGGACGATGAGAATTACACGCTTACCGGTCAACTCACCATGAAGGGGATCAGCCGGGGAGTGACGCTGGATGTGGAATTCGGAGGTATCAACAAGGACCCGTGGGGTAATGAGAAGGCGGCTTTCAGCATTGCCGGAAAAATCAACCGCAAGGAGTGGGGTCTGAACTGGAATGCGGCCCTGGAAACCGGAGGGGTTTTGGTCAGCGACGAGGTGCGGATCAATGCGGAAGTTCAGTTTGTCAAACAGGCCTGACAGGTTTAATTATTTCTGTTTTGTCACAAATGGATTCATTACCTGAATTTTAACCGATGTGGAAGTTGGTGTTTCATCCGGGTTCCCTTTCGGGACCCGGAAATCTAGCCATATTGTTGCTTCGGCTGACCGCCGGAATCCTGATGCTGACCCATGGGGTGGGGAAGTTGCACCTTTTACTGGGAAGTGAAGCCATCAACTTTCCCGATCCCCTGGGGGTCGGGGCCACGGCATCGTTGGCCCTGGCTGTTTTTGCGGAACTCTTCTGTTCGCTATTTCTGATATTCGGTCTGGCGACACGGCTTTCAGTGGTTCCTTTGATCATTACCATGGTCGTGGCTGCCTTTATCATCCATGCCGGAGATGCCTTCAAGGCAAAAGAGCTTCCGCTGTTTTACCTTACTGTATATATTGCTCTGGGTCTGACCGGTGCCGGAAGAATCTCTGCAGATCATTTCATATATAAGAAACTAAATCGCTGATTCCGGTCCCGTGGACAAAAGGAAATTCCTGAGATCACTGGTGTTTTTGCCATTAACTGTATCCGTTATGCATCTTGATGAATTGGCTAAAGTGACTGCTCCTCTGACCAGCACTGAAAAAATGCCCGTGCTGTTTCTCGGCCATGGCAGTCCGATGAATGCCATTGAAGAGAATGAATTTGTGGATGGCTTCCGCCAGGTGGGGAAAGAAATTCCCCGGCCAGCCGCCATCCTCTGTATTTCTGCCCATTGGGAAACCCGTGGCACCTATGTCACGGCCATGGAAAAACCCATGACCATTCATGATTTCGGTGGTTTTCCTCAGGAGTTGTTCGATGTGCAGTATCCCGCTCCCGGAAGCCCCAAGCTGGCCCTTGAAACCCAATCGCTGGTGGAAACTGCTGAGGTCGGACTGGATGAGAAATGGGGTCTTGACCATGGCGCATGGAGCGTCATCAAACACCTTTACCCCGAGGCCGACGTTCCTGTGATCCAGTTGAGCCTGGATTACTACCGGACCCCCCGTGACCACTATGCACTGGCCAGTGAACTGAAAGCCCTGCGGGAAAAAGGGGTTCTGATCATCGGAAGCGGCAACATGGTTCACAATCTCAGGATGGTGGCCTGGAATAAGCTGCGGGAACCGGGATATGGCTTCGATTGGGCCCTGGAGGCCCAGGGGAAAATGAGAAAATTGATCCTTGATGGTGACCATACCTCTCTGATCGACTACTCTTCACAGGGCAAAGCTTTCGAACTGGCCATTCCTACCCCTGAACATTTCCTGCCCCTGCTTTATGCACTGGCCCTGAAGGATGCAAAAGATCAGGTGATCCTGTTCAACGACAAAGCTGTCGGCGGATCGCTGACCATGACTTCGGTGAAAATCAGTCGGGCCTAATCCCCACGCTGACCAGACTTATCAAAGCATATGAATACGCATGCGACAAGGATGGTTGCCATTTTTTTTGTTTTTATGTTAATTGGTTAATTTGTCAGGAATTCACCTGGCCAAAGAACCATTTTGCTATTTCTATTGTTCATTATGTCGGAAGACTCCTCCGGGTATCAGTTTTACTGCGCATATTTCCGGAGAAAAGAGATTTGAGGCAATAAAACAGATCATATGGTTAACAGGACTTGGAGTAAGGAGGAGCAAGATAAACTGCTCATGACGTTGAAAAACCGTTTCGAGCTAAACCGAAACCGCCACCCGGGTATGGAGTGGGAGCAGGTAAGGGCCAGGCTTGACAACTATCCTGAAAAACTCAGGTCTCTTCAGCACATGGAAATGAGCGGAGGGGAACCCGATGTGGTGGGAGTTCATCCTTCGGGCGGAGAAATTCTTTTTTTCGACTGTTCTGCTGAAAGTCCGGCAGGCCGCAGAAATCTGTGTTATGATCATGTTTTCGTTTATCACAATGGTGCCGGTTCATACTACGCTGTCAGAGGATTCCGCACCCTGCTTAAAGTGTAATTCCGTCTACCATGTGGGCCCATACCAAGGAATCGCAGGAAAAGATCACCCCCCTTCTGGCGCTGGAATACCTGAAAGAAGGGAACCTTCGTTTTGTGAATAACCTGAAGGCTGACAGAAACTTGCTCAGGCAGGTGAACCAGACTTCCGAGGGGCAGTTTCCCTTTGCCGCCATACTGAGTTGCATCGATTCACGTACTTCTGCCGAATTGATCTTTGACCAGGGACTGGGTGATATATTCAGTATCAGGATTGCAGGCAACATCCTTAATGAGGATATTCTGGGCAGCATGGAATATGCTTGCAGGATAGCTGGTTCCAGGATTATCGTTGTTCTGGGTCATACCAAGTGTGGTGCCATAATCGGGGCCTGCGACAATCTGGAATTGGGACATATCACCGGATTGGTTGCGAAAATTAAACCAGCCATTGCCAGGGAATTGACCATTACGGAAAACCGGAACGGCCAAAATCTGGAATTGGTCAATAGGGTGGCTGCCATCAATGTCCACTACACTCTGGACCAGATCAGAGAGAGAAGCCAATTATTGCGGGATATGGAATTAAGTGGCCGGATAATTTTGATTGGGGCGCTTTATGACATAGATAATGGCCATGTTACATTTTTTGACCAGAAACCATAGAATCATGCTTGCTTCATAATGTGATAAGAAAGGGTAAAGAATTTTCAGGAGTGAATTGATCCGCGTGTGCCTTTGGTGATTTTTTACTATGTGATATGATTACAAATTCATAATATAATTCTGAAAAAGTTGATCCTGATATCATGCAAATGTCATTTCATATCTATATCTTTGTAATGAATTCATAAAAGGGTTATTCCAATCGATATCTGATAAAATGAAACAACTCTCTCACTTTGTAGATTGAGACATCTTATACATGTTTTGATTATTTAAGTGGGTGTTTGAAAGATTCAGAAATTAATACATTATAAGGGTAGTAATCATTTAAAAATTAAAGGAGTATGAAGATCACATTGACAAACGAGCAGGTGAATTCTCTGGTTGAAACTGAAGTGGCCAAGAGGGTAGGTGATTATCAGGAGAGTTACCGGAGGGAACTGGAAAAACTCCAGGCCCAGCTGAATGAAATGCAGGCAACGGTCAGTGCTCTGATGGGGGCTGAAATTAAAGTTGTCAAAAAGAAAAAAACCACCAATGAGGAATTTGTGGCGATGTTTGAAAATGGGATGACCAATGCCCAGATTGCCAAGGAAACTGGGTATAATCCCTCATATATTTCCCTTAAAAGGAAAAACCTTTTCAAGAAGGACTGATATGAATTCTGGCTCCGGCCAGATCTGGTGTAATCTTCATCCCGGGGAAACGGTGTATATCATACCTGATTCCCCGGGAGTTTTTTATAATATAACAATGTTTACCTTACGCATGGCGCATATTTAAACTTATGGAGGTTCCATCGCCTTCGGATTCCAGGTGGCCTCAGAACCATTTTCCGGTTTTGGTATTCCTGGAGTGAATAGATGTGCAACCCTGTAAGGCAGATTCAGGATATCACTTGAAACGGTATCCTATTCCCGATTCCGTGACGATCATGGCAGGTTTGGAAGGGTCATCTTCCAGTTTCTTCCGGAGTTGGGCGATAAAAACCCTCAGATACTGGGATTGTTCGACATATCCGAATCCCCAGACATGTCTGAGGATGAACTGATGGGTAAGCACACGCCCGCGGTTTTGCGCTAAAAGCGCAAGAAGACTGAATTCGGTAGAGGTGAGTTTAATGATCTCATCTTTTTTTCTGACGATATGGTTGGCCAGGTCAATACTTACTTCTGCAGAGAGAATTACGGCCTCTTCTTTTTTGCTTTCTCCTGTACGGAGGGCCGCTCTGACCCGGGCCAGCAGCTCTCCCGTGCGGAATGGCTTGGTCAGGTAGTCGTTGGCTCCATTGTCCAGGGCTCTGACGATCTCCTCCTCGCTGCTGCGTACTGACAGAATCAGAACCGGTCTGGAATACCATTCCCTCAGTTTCCTGAGCAATTCCTGCCCGTCGATATCGGGAAGCCCCAGATCCAGAATGACCAGTTCAGGATGATGCGTAGCAGCCATGATCAGTCCCTCCTTTCCGCTGGTGGTCAGAAGTGTCCTATAACCGTTGGCTGTCAGGGTGATGTCCAGCAATCTGCGGATCTGGTTCTCATCATCGATAATTAATATGATCTCTTTTTCCGGCATAGCGTCATCTTATGTGATTCACAAAGGGTGGTTGTTTTAAAGCAGGCCATCCCTGATCAGTTCATTCCGTATTCAGGGGGCTGCTCCATCCTGTGATGTCGGGTCGTTCCGAAGGGATAATCAGGGTGAAAACGGCCCCGCCCCCTGGCCGGTTGGCTGCGGAGATGGTCCCGTTGTGTGCGCTGACGAATCCTTTTACGATAGAAAGGCCCAATCCCAGGCCTCCGGTGTGGCTTCCTTTACCCCTGTAAAACTTGCGGAAGATATCTCTCAGTTCGTTTTCAGGGAAACCGGGCCCCTGGTCGCAGACTTCAAGCACCAGGTTGCCATGAAGGTAGTGGCATCTGATGGTGATCTCCGATGCCGGTGGCGCATATTGTGTGGCATTATAAACCAGATTGTAGAGTACTTGTTCCATCAGACCGAAATCCATTTTTACCAGGGGCATCTCTTCTACGATTTCCACTTTCAGTGAGAAGGGTTTCAGTTCATCGGCAAGGTCTCCTGCCACTTTATTAATCAGGTCATTGATGTCGTGCCAGTTGGTACGGGGAGTGATGTGCCCGCTTTCTATCCGCGACATGTTGAGGAGGTTTTCAATTAAGCGGTTCAAACGGAGGGAGGCGGTGAAGATTTCCCGGGAGAGGGCGGTCTGCATCTTACGTGGCACCGTTGTATTGGCCATGGTATCGGATGCTCCCATGATGGTGGCCACCGGGATTCTCAGCTCATGCGAAATCGAATTGAAGAGCGTTTTGTAGAGCCGGTCCGATTCGTGGAGAAACCTCACCATTTGTGCAGATTCAGCCAGAAATTCACGCTCAATGGCGTTGGATGCCAGTGTGATGAAGGCTTCCCAAAAAGTGTTGAGTTCTGTTTCGAAAGGATGCTCCCTGACCAATGCTACTACTCCGGGATTTAGCCGGGAACCTGTAAGCGGATACCAGGTGTAACGGCTGTCAAAGGGTTGACTGGTGAAGGTGCCTGCTTTGCGGGAATGGGTAAACACCCACTGGGCAATCTGAAATTCCGACTCCGGAAGCTGACCGCTTCTTGCCAGTCCCACCGGTGCCCCCTGACGAGCGTCCCCCTCTCTCAGGATAAAAACCGATTCCGGGGAAAAGTAAGTGGTAATGCCTTCCGTGGCCACCCTGATGACTTCATCCATTCCGCTGGCCTTGGAGAGATCGCGTGTAAGCAGGAACAATGCATTGGTTTTCCGCTCCCGCTCCCTTGCCAGCAGTTCCTGGCGCCTTACCCGTGTGGTCAGGACTCCGCTGACTACGACAATGACGAAAAACAAACCGAAAATCAGAATATCTTCGCTCCTGTCAATCTTGAAGGTGTTGTGAGGGGGAATGAAGAAATAGTCCCAGGCCAGTGCACTCAAAGCCGAAGCCAGCAATACGGGGCCTGTTCCCAGAAAAGTGGAAAGAAAAGATACTACAAACAGCAGGATAAAGGAAAACAGATGGTAATCACTTTCCGTGCGGAAGGAAAGACACAACAACAGGGCCACCCCTGTGATCAGAAGGGCAAGAAGGTATTGGACCCACCCCTTGGAGAGCAGAAATGCCGTTTGCTCCCGTATCCTTTTTTTGGTTTCCATTGTGCTTTGTCAAATCAAAAGTAGCAAAAATTGTCACGCCCATAGGCTCAGCTTTTCCAGAGCTCACGGGTAAACAGCATCAATACGGTATAAATCTCTAGTCTTCCGAGAAGCATGAGCCCGGAAAGGATGAGTTTCGCGGTATCGGGAATGTGGGCGTAGTTCCCCACTGGTCCCACGCTGCCCAGTCCGGGCCCGATTCCGGCCATGCAGGTAGCCACGGAACTGGCCGACACCTGAAAATCAAGGCCATGGAGCATGATCATTATCGTCCCTGTGATGAAAACAAGAAAATAGAGGACGATGAAGCTGAGAATGGAGTTGTTCAGGGCGTCATCGATTCCTCTTTTATTGATCTGGATACGCAGGACAGCCCCGGGATGCACCATCGTTTTGAAATAGCGTTGCAGATTCCTGAACACAATCAGGTGCCGGGCCATCTTGATGCCCCCTGCCGTAGAGCCGGTACTTCCCCCCAGGAACATGGCCAGAAAGATAATAGCCCATGCAAAAGCCGGCCATTGCATATAATCAGCCGTGGCAAAGCCCGTGCAGGAGATGATGGAAATCACCTGGAAGTAACTCTCCCTGAAGGATTCCTCCACTGGTTTCCCCATGGTGAAATGCAACGGGAAGGCAATGACCAGTCCGATGAGCAATACCACGACCATGTAAAATCTCAGCTCATCATTGGCTTTGATCCTGTTGAAGTTCCCATTGACCAGTGAAAAATGGATCATGTAATTAATCCCCGACAAAAACATGAACAGCATGATCACATACTGGATATAGGGCGAATATTCTATGATGCTGGTGTTTTTGGGAGAGAATCCTCCGGTGGCTACAGTGCCGAAGGCGTGGCATGCACTTTCAAAGAGATTCATGCCTCCCAGCAGGAGTAGAACCATTTCAAGGAAAGTCAGGGCCAGATAGATCATGAGTAACCTGATTCCCACCGCCTTAATCTTGGGTTGTATCTTCTCCTGAAGGGATGATTCCAGGGTGAAGAGTTGGTATCCTCCCATCTTCAGCGAGGGCATGACCAGGATTACCAGCACGATGATCCCGATACCCCCGATCCAGTGGGTCAGGCTTCGCCAAAGCAGCACCGATTTGGGCAAGGCTTCAATGTCGGTGAGAATGGAGGCCCCGGTGGTGGAAAACCCTGATATGGATTCGAATAAAGCGTCGACAAACGACGGAATGCTATGGGAAAGCAGGTAAGGCAGAGTTCCCGCCAGACTGATGATCAGCCATGAAGCGGTGACCGTCACATAGGCATCCTTCCGGGTAATCTGGACCTCATTTCTCCTCCTTCCGCTGAAGAGATGAAACAGGAATCCCCCGGCCAGGGACACCAGGGCAGGAATCAGCAGTGGCGCCTCCTCCTCCCTGTAATACCGGGCTATCAGGGTGCAGAAAAGAAGAAAGCCAGCAACGATGAAAAGGTTGCTGCTGATCACCCTGAATATTAGCCTGAATTTTACCGGTTCACCCATTCTGATTGTTCGGGACCAACAGACAGTCCATCGGTCATGCCGTCATGCAAAAGCACTTCTTTTATCATTTACGGCACTGCAAACTAACTACGGAATGGATTAACGCTGTATTAAGATTAACCCGAAGGGCATAAAGATTTTATAAAGATGGAGATGTGGCGATAGCCAGGGCGATGCGGATCCCGTCGGCGGCGCTGGAGATAATGCCGCCGGCATAGCCACTCCCTTCTCCGGCCATGTAAAGGTTGGTGAATCCCTCGCATTTTCCGGTTTCATCACGGATGACCTGCACCGGACTGGAGGTTTTGCTTTCAAGGCCCAGGAGGATGCCGTTTTCGTAGCCTTTCAGTTTCCTGCTGAAATCCTGAAGGCCGAGAGTCAAAGCTTCCATCACGGGGTGGGGGATCATTTCCCAGAGGGGAGCAGGGATCAGCCCCAGAGGGTAGGAGGTGTCGTGGTCCTGGACCCGGTTTTTACGGCTGAGGAAGTCGCGGATGGTGCAGAAAGGGGCCCTGTACCCCTCGCTGAATCGGTAGAAGCTCTCCTCGAGGTCCTGGAGTCTGTCGAGGGCTTCGGCGGCATTTATAGGGCTATCTGCCAGCAGGTCAGGGTGAAGACCTGCCACGCAGGCGGCATTGGCGAACCGGCCATTGCGACGGTACAGGCTCATGCCGTTGACAATATTGGTGGTGGCATATGCGGTAGCAGGAACCACCATGCCCCCGGGGCACATACAGAAGGTAAAGACCGGAAGCTCTCCTTCGTTATTGGAGGTGAGCCGGTATTCGGCGGCTTTCACCCCCGGAAGTTTCGCTACCCCCCATTGACCCCGGTTGATGATCTCCTGCTCATGTTCTGCCCTGAATCCCAGGGCAAAATTCTTGGTACGGAAGGGCACTCCCCGCCGCATCAGCATCCGGTAGGTCTCATACGCCGAGTGGCCCGGCGCCAGCACGAACACCGACCCCTCTAAATCCCCGGCGGTGGTCATGGCATGTTTTATCGTGCCATTTTCGACCGACAGATCTTCCAGCAGCGTTTCAAAAAGGATGGTCCCTCCCAGTTCAATGAACTCCCGCCTCAGGTTCTTCACGATGACCTTGAGGTTGTCGCTCCCCACGTGCGGATGGGTGAGGTAAAGGATCTCTTCCGGTGCTCCGGCACGCACATAGCTCTCCAGGATAAACTGTTTCTCACGTGAGATATGCTTGGACCTGGAGGTGAGTTTCCCGTCGCTGAAGGTTCCTGCACCTCCTTCCCCGAAGGCATAGTTGCTTACGGGATCAAAGAGACCTCGCTCCTCAAAACGCTGAATTCCCCGGTCTCTCTGGCCTACTTTGCTCCCCCGCTCCACGATGGTGGTCTCAAAACCAGCACGCTGTAACACCAGAGCAGCAAAAAAACCGGCCGGACCGCTGCCCATGACCACCGCCCTGCGGTCCCTCTTCTTATACGGAATCTCCAGCGGCGCTTCCACAGGAGCCGCGCCACCCTTGATCTCGCCCGAAGTGACCGCCACACGAACCGCCCAATGGATGTTCTCCTTCTTACGGGCATCAAGGCTTTTGTGGATGATCTGAAAGGTGAAATTCTTCAGCCGCAGCTCCTTGCTGATCCGCTGTTGAAGCATCTCCCCGCTGTAACCTGTCGGTAGTTTCAGGTCTAGTTCTTTGTAACCCATATATGCGAATGAGGTAATTGGTATGAATGAAATAGTATGTCAGGCTGCATCCAGGGTAAAACCTTGCCTTATTCAGGAAAGGAAAAGATCACGGATAATCCTTAAAGGGCAGGCCGCAGAAGGGCTGAGAAGGGCGTATCAGGGGCGGAGTCAGGGCTGGGAGGAGAAGATCCTGCCCACCGGGTACCTTCGCCAGCTTTTCTCGAACCAGGGGGAGTTGTTGTAAATAAAAGCCATCTGGGCGTTGTGGCTGGCGGCAAAGGCAGGGTCAGCCGACCGCCGCTTTTCCAGCTCTTTTTTTAACTCCGGAAGCTCAGTGAGGGTCCGCAGGGCATTCTCCTCAAAGCCGTAAGGCGAAAAATACTCCCGCTGGTCCAGTACCGAGTCGTAAAAATTCCATCGGAAAAAGGAATCATTGGCTTTGGGCTCAAGCATCTCGATAATGTAGCGCATGCCTTTCTGGCGGACGGGTACGAGCCAGTCGCCGGCATAAAACCTGATCTCCTGTACCTCACTGCGGGTGGTGAAGCTGTCGTGGTAATAGTGCCCGTTATAGGGGCGCACCGCACCCTTCAGATCTTCGATATAGTCGACGGTCACCCTGATCACCGTATCGCGCAGGAGTTTCGTATGTTGGATGCGGTTCAGCGCCATCCTTTCCAGGACCGGTTTCCAGGCCTGGGGCACCACGTAGTAATCGGGAACGGGCACACTTTCGGCCGGTACATACTTATTGTAGTATCGGATGGAGTCGGTATAGGGCCGGCTGCGGTCGTACCCTTTGCGGGCCACACCGGTTACGGCGCTGACCTGCTGTTCGTCCATCTCATATCCCTTGAACTCGATCATCTGCCAGCTGGTGGAATCGAGCCTCCAGCTGAGGGGAAACTCCCTGGCCTCCATGGTTTCCCGGAGGGCTTCCTCGCGCAGTTCCCTGATCTTCTTCCCGTTTTCGGCGGTATAACCGGTCAGAAGTGTGAGAAACTGATAGACCGATTTGACCCGGTCGGGGAAAGGCTTGTATATGAGATTCTCGGTGATCATCCCCAGGGAGTGGAACAATCCGCTGTAGCCAATGGAGTAACGGGGCGATTCGAAAGTGCCCACGATGCCGCTTCGGGCATCCTCATAAAACCAGTCGACATAGGGAATCAATTCATATTCTCCCTGTTTCATCCCGGTATAGAGGGCCGGCAGCATTTCCCGGTCGAGGAAGCGGCTGAGCGCCGGCGGGTACTGGTCAGGGTGGGGCGGAATCAGGGTGATGCAGTACTGGTGGTCAGATCCATTGGTGGTATGGGTGTCGAGAAAAACATCGGGATCCCATTGGTGGAATATCTGCGTGAAACTGCGCGCATTTTCCGAATCGCACTTGGTGAAGTCCCGGTTGAGGTCAAGATTGGCAGCGTTGCCCCTGAATCCCGTCTCATAGGGAGTGGCCTGACCCGACCGGTTGTAGGCACTCCGGTTCAGGGCTCCACCAATGTTGTACACCGGAATAATGACCACCACCACCTCCTCGAGCCAACGGCCCATATTCTGGTGGTTGCGCAGCAAATCCCCGGCAAAGAGCAGGCTCGCATCGATCCCTTCCGGCTCACCAGGGTGAATCCCGTTGTTGACCAGCAGAACCGTCTTCCCGGAAGCCTTCACCTTCGCAGGATCAAATGTGCGGTCACTGCTGATGATGAAGGTATGCAGGGGCTTCCCGCAATCGGTCATCCCTGCCTCCACCAGAACCGCCTCCTTATACGCTTCATCGAGCAGACGAAACATGCCGATCGTCTCCTCCCATGTAGGCGAGTAGTTTTCTTCATAGCGGAGCTTTACCAGCCGCTCCTCCGGATCTGCGGCCGTCGCCAGTCCGGGCAGCAAAAGTGCCATGCCCAGAATGAAAGGAAAATATTTAAGATGCATTCTGTAAACCGGTTTGTTTATTATGAATTGGTGTGGATAACTCATCTGTTCTTCTTCCTGGTCTCAGACTATGGCAGTTCACTCTGCTCTTTTTTTTCCAAATTGAGATAGGAATAGGCAAATCCGTTGGTTTCATCGAAATGGTCTTCGCGGCTGGTCTCCCTCCAGTCGGAATAGTTGATTTCAGGAAACCAGGTGTCGGCGTCGAAGGGCTGGTGGACCAGCGTGAGGTAGAGCTTTCGGGCGAGAGGAAAGAACTGCCTGTAGATGGATCCCCCTCCGATCACAAAAGCCTCCTCCTCGCCTGCAACCTTTGCCATGGCTTGCTCCACGCTAAATACCGTTTCGCATCCCGGGAAATCATCCTCCAGGTTGTCGGTGATCACGATGTTCCTTCTTCCGGGTAAGGGCCATCTGGGCAGTGACAACAGGGTATTGCGCCCCATTATAACCGGATGTCCCAGGGTAATCCTCTTGAACCTCTTCAGATCATCAGGTAGGTGGAACAACAGATCGTTATCCTTCCCGATGGCAAAATTCTCTGCAATGGCTACGATGATGGAAATATTATTCATAAAATGAGTCTTGAGTCTGGAATCTGGAATCTTGAGTCTTGAGTCTGGAATCTGGAATCTGGAATCTGGAATCTGGAGTCTGGAATCTGGAGTCTGGAATCTGGAATCTTGAGTCTTGAGTCTTGAGTAATGCTGCCTTCCCTGGTTTCGTTGGCACTGAGGGGCAGGTAGGGTAAGGTTCAGACGGCTACCTTGCCGGGAATGTGGGGGTGGGCCTGGTAGTTGACCAGTTCGAAGTCCCCATATGTGAACCCGAAGATGTTGCTCACCTCCGGGTTGAGTTTCATTTCCGGGAGGGGCAGGGGTTGACGGGTGAGCTGCAGTTTGACCTGCTCGAGATGGTTGGTATAAATATGTACGTCGCCGCCGGTCCAGATGAAGTCTCCCGGCTGGTACCCTGTGACCTGGGCCATCATGAGGGTCAGCAGGGCATAGGAGGCGATGTTGAAGGGTACTCCCAGGAAGACGTCGCAGCTCCGCTGGTAAAGCTGGCAGGAGAGTTTACCTCCGGCCACATAAAACTGAAAGAGGAGATGGCATGGGGGAAGATGCATTTTCTCCAGGTCGCCCACATTCCAGGCGCTGACGATATGCCTGCGTGAATCAGGGTTGTTCTTCAGGCTATCCACCACCTGGCTGATCTGGTCGATGGTGTGGCCGTCGGAGGCGGTCCAGCTCCGCCACTGCGCCCCGTATACCGGCCCCAGCTCTCCGTCTTCACCTGCCCACTCGTTCCATATGCGAACCCCGTTCTCCTGCAGATACCTGACATTGGTATCTCCCCGCAGAAACCACAGAAGTTCGTGAATGATCGATTTCAGATGCAACTTCTTGGTGGTCACCACCGGAAATCCCTCTTGCAGGGAGAACCGCATCTGGTGCCCGAATATGCTCAGGGTGCCCGTTCCCGTGCGGTCCTTCTTCTCGGTACCTTCCCTCAGGATGGTATCCAGCAGGTCAAGATATTGTCTCATCAGTCTGTTCTTGCTTACCGGCAAATATACACATTTTGGATCACCGGCGGGATTCCGGATTCTACAGTGCAAATTTACCCGCTACCGGGCAATGCCTGTCGGTTTATCCTAAATCGTGAAGGATTGGCCTGCCTTGCGGGCCCCGGGAAGGAACCTATTTCAGAAAGGCAGGTGTCACGGAAAACATCAGGTAGGCCCAGTTCTGGGTGGACTGGTGGTCGCCGCCTGGTTTGACCAGTTCCATACTTTCCCCGGCAAACATATGTGAATAGCCCAGAGAAATCTTCGCCGCCGGATTTACCGTCCAGGTGAGGTCCCAGTCCACTTCGGTCCCCAGGTATTTCCTGGCCGCTCCGGGGAGGGCCGCCGCTGCTCCGAAGTAGTGAATATGCAGGTTCCACTGCACCTTTTTAAACCGGCTGCAGGCCCATTTGAAATAAATGTCGTTCAGACCCGGCCCGTTGATGTGCTGCCCCCCTACATAGAAATAGTCCATGAATCCGTTGAACTTGTGGTTGGTTCCGTATAACGGATTAAAGGCTTTGTTTTCGGAGATTTCCCCGGCATCGTTGCCAGAAAGGTATTCATAGCCGAAGGTGGCTGTCGCCGTGGGATTCATCTTCGCCGACAATTCCGCCAACAGGTTCAGGGCGTTCACATCGCGGTTGAGGTTGTCCTTGCCTGTCTGATAGTAGAAATTGGCGGCCAGAGAAACCGCCGAGGCGGGTTTTACGGTGAGCCGGCCCCCTAATGTCTGTGCATAGCGGGTTTCCTGCTCGCCACCCGATATCACCGGCACCCCGTTGTTGAGAAACAACAGGCTCAATGATTCGTTTTTCCAGCTTTTATGAAACCAGGCAAACTGCATGTCCTTGTAGGCGTCGGGCCCGTCATAGCGGTTGTTCCGGCGGTTGCTATTTTCATGGTGGGCCACACCCAGATGTACCTTGACCTCTTTTTCATATTTAAGGAGAAAAAGGTCGTGGGAGCGGGCTTGCTGGGTCCAGCCCACATTCCCGAAAATACGGTGATCGTCATAATTAAGTTCCTGCCTGCCTGCTTTCAGCGAGAAAACAGGTGTGAAGAGGATTTCGGCCCAGCCTTCGTGCAGGGAAACCGCTTTTTCCTGGTTCTCGACCAGCTGGGGTTGGTTCCCCCATACGCGCACATCCTGCAGAACCAGTCCGGTGCGAATGTGCTCACTGCTGAAAAGAAGATTCAGCCGTGTGCGTTGTGACGTGAACAGCGAACCCTTCTGGTCCTCTCCGGCCAGGGTTCCGTAACCATGGCTCATCTCGGAACGCGGCCGGTATTCCCCCGTCAGGGAAAACTGTGCACCAGCGACCGCCGGTAACAGAAGCCATAATGTACACCAAACCATGATCCCTGAACAGGGAAGTACCCTGCACTGATTCCGGCTTACCTCCATATTTCCCATCTTCTGATTATTAAATTAATTCTATCAATCTCGTGATCGGTCCCGTGGAATCGCGGGAATTCAACTGCATTAAGGGAAAGGATGGCCCGGGAAAGGTGAAGGTTGTGGTTTCGAACTACCGGGCCCGGGGATTCAGTTCCACTTGCTTTCACGTTCGGCGGCCGTGGCTTTCCATCCCGGAACAATCTCCTTCAGGAAGGCGGCTTTCTCCTCGTTGAATTTCTTCATATCCAGTCCGATAAACTCCTGGGCCTTGGCTTTGGTGTCGATATCGGGGTAGGGGATCTCTTCGTTGAATCCGAGGGCTGAGAGGAGACGGGCAAGCTTTATGCGGGTTTCCTGGGCGATGGTCTGGCCATGGGAGACGATGCGTGCGCATTCCACTGGCGCGTGAAAGGAGCCTCCATGGGTGGCCGCCACATAGTCCCAGCGCCATTGGGCACGTCTGATGCCGTCGAGGATATCTTTCATCTGATCTTCGGTGGCTCCCAGGTCCCAGGCTTTTTTAGCTTCCACATGGGCGCGTACCAGCGATTTCTCCAGTTCGTGGCGGGCAGCGAGCACCTTGTCCTGCCGGTCGTAGACGTTTTGCACCAGGGTTTCGGCTTCTTCGCGGTGGCACACCTGGCAGGAGGCGGCAATGTTGTTGAGGGGGCTCTGCATCTTATGGTTGGTGAATTTCACCCCGCCTTCACTCTGGTAAGGCATGTGGCAGTCGGCACAGGCCACCCCCCGCTGGGCATGAATGCCGTGCTGCGCCATCTCATAATCGGGGTGCTGGGCTTTCAGCATGGGCGCTTTGCTCAGGGCATGCGTCCAGTCACTGAAGGCAATGCCATCATAGTAAATTTCCATCTCTTCGACCGTCATCCCTTTGTCCCACGGAAAAGTCAGGTAGTTGGCCCCTTCGGCTACCTTCTTATTGAAATAGTATTCGACGTGGCACTGGGCGCAGACCAGCGTGCGCATCTCCTGATAGCTGGCTTTGGTGATGTCCCTGCCTTGTCTTTCGAAGGCTTCGATCAGCGCGGGTCTCGAAATGTGCAGATTGGCGGTTTTGGCATCGTGGCAATCGGCACAGCCGATCGGATTGACGACCTCGGGTCCTAACCGGGCCCACTGCCCTGTGTAGTACTGGGTGATCCCTTCCTCTTTCATCATTCGAGGCACGTCGGGACTCTTACACGTCCAGCAGGTGGTGGGCTGCGGCCCCGCATCGGGGGTCATAGGCGCACCGGTCCGCAGCGTATTAAGAACATCCTCCACCGCATAGAAATGGCCACGCCCCTGCTTGTAGTCACGCGAGAAAAGATATCCCGCCCAGAGCACCACCATCTCGGGCACCTCCTCCAGCATGTCGACGGTGGCATTGCCTCCGTGCTTGCTCCGGAAGGTGGTGTCGGCCGTGCCGTAATAGGACTGGAATTCACGGGGATAATTCTCTCCCCACACTTCGTTTCTGACTTCTCCGTCACGGATCTCCGTCTTGGGCGTATTTACGAACAAGGCTTCGGCGCGGCGCTCGATGATCGAGGAGGCCAGCAATCCGAGCAAAAAGACAATAACAATGGTGACGAAAAACAACAGCCATGCCAGGCCGGGCTTTTTCTGGGTCAGTTCGGTGATCGATTTCATTTGGATATTTGTTTGTTAATGACTTGCTCTTCAGTTGTATTTCAAGATGAAGCCAGTTGATGTGCTTCACGCCCATGGAATTGGCTTCGCGGTGCTCCGCCGAACTTCGTTTCGCATGGAGCAAATAAACATGTCCTTATGTGGTCGAAGCACCAAGCGACTTTCATAGGTTTCGGTTTTAATTCTCTTTTGAATTTTTACGGAGCCATTCGGGAACAGGGCTTTCCAGAAGGGGGACTCTGGCATAGGGTACGCTTGACAGGCTGTTGACCTTTCCGTGGGGTACTTCCCGGTGACATTCAATACAGCGGCGGCCTTCCCTGACTCCCCGGTACATGGCCACGGAGGCTTCCAGTTTGGGATCAACCAGAAGCTGCTCATGACACCTGATGCAGTTGTTGTGAACCACCCGGGCTCCGGGCTCCAGAATGCGGATCACCTGCCGCTCCATCCGCAGGGTGAACAGCGTGGAATGACGCAATCCGTCGTTGGCCTTGAAATAGTACTTGTTGAACACGTTGTTGTGAGGCACATGACAGTCGTTGCAATGGGCTTTCTCCCGGTGGGAGCTGTGGTTCCACGTGGCATACTGGGGCGCCATGATGTGACAGTTGACACACGCCTCCGGCCGGTCGGAAAGGTAAAGATGCGCCTTCCCCAGGTAAACGGAAAAAAGTCCGAGCCCGGTAAAAATCCCCGCCAGAATCAGTACCGGGAAACGCCATTGCGGCGGTGGCAGAAATCGTCGGAACATAAGTAGCGGTTTATGGTGTTTTGTGCAAGTTAGTGATTTAGTTAAAACGATTTCCGGTTTATGTTATACAATACCTTTTTATATGACTTTTGTTCAATGAACTTCCTGGCGCTGCAGTGCCGGATCCCGTTTCACGACTGCCGGTCGCTTCCTGAGATAAGGAGGTTGGGAAGGATCACTCTTCCAGCGAGGCCCCACATCTCTTGCAGAAGCGGGCGTCGTCATCGTGTTTTTCAAGCAGGCAATTGCGGCATACCTGTGTGTTGTAATTTTCCCGCTTTCCCAGGAGGCTGGCCGTGACAATTCCCGTGGGAACCGCAATGATCGAATAGCCCAGGATCATCACCAGACTTGCCAGAAACTTGCCCAACCCTGTCACGGGCGAGAGGTCGCCATACCCCACGGTGGTGAGGGTGACGATGGCCCAGTAAATGCTGGTGGGAATGTCGGTGAATCCCGCTTTCTCCCCTTCAACCAGATACATGACGGTGCCGATGATCAGGGCCAGTGTCAGTACAAAAATGATGAACACACTGATTTTCTCCCGGCTGTGCCAGAGGGCTCCGGCAATAAGCCGCCCCGCCCGGGTATAGCGGCTTAGCTTCAGAATCCTGAAAACCCGCAACAGCCTGATGGCGCGGATCACAATCAGACTGTGTCCTCCTGTAAACAATAGCCCCAGATAAGTGGGAAGCAGCGCAAATAAATCCACCATGCCATAAAAACTGAAAACATATTTCCACGGCCTGTTGACGACCCAGATGCGCGTAAGGTATTCCAGGGTGAAAATGGCGGTGATCACCCATTCCAGGCTCCTGAGCAGGGTGTGGTAGCGTACTCTGATGGTGGGTACACTTTCCAGCATGACCAGCAGAATGCTGAAAATGATGGTCCCGAGCAGAATTTCATCGAAGAGCTTGCCTTCACGGGTATCGGCTTCGAAGATAATGCTGTAGAGTTTTTGCTTAAGTTCCTTCATATTTGTTGGTTTTAACCTGTCAGGGATGGTGGTGTCGTTCAGGGGTCAGCAGGCCCTGGTCAGCTGATCACCGACCATTCGAAATCTGTTTTTTTGCCCTGTGAGAGGGATTTGCGCAAAATAAGGTGTTCTTCGTTTTCGAGGCGGGGGTCGGTGTCGAGGAGGTCGCGGGCCTCGTGGCGGGCCATGTCCAGGATCTGTCCGTCTTTGGCCAGGTTGGCGATCTTCAGATCGAAGCCCATGCCGCTCTGCTGGGTACCTTCCATATCTCCGGGGCCCCGCAGCCGCATATCCATTTCCGCGATTTCAAAGCCGTCGTTGGTGCGAACCATGGTGGCCAGCCGCTTCCGGCTTTCATTGGTGACCTTATACGACGACATCAGAAGGCAAAAAGACTGCTCAGCCCCCCGGCCCACACGCCCCCGCAACTGGTGCAGCTGTGACAGTCCGAACCGCTCTGCACTCTCGATGACCATCACCGTGGCGTTGGGCACATCCACGCCCACCTCTATGACGGTCGTGGCTACCATGATTTGCGTCTTCCCCTCCTTGAACCGGGACATCTCCCGCTCTTTCTCCTGGGGCTTCATGCGGCCATGAACCATGCATACCTCAAACTCCGGAAAGGTTTCCGTCACATGACGAAATCCCTCCTCCAGGTTTTTGAGATCCAGGTTCTCCGATTCCGAAATCAGCGGATATACAATGTAAATTTGTCTTCCTTCCGCGACCTTGCGGCGGATGAACTGAAATACTTCCGCGCGGCGGTTTTCGAAGTAGTGCAGGGTTTGGATCGGTTTCCGCCCTGGCGGCAGCTCGTCGATCACCGAAACGTCAAGGTCGCCGTAGACCGTCATGGCCAAAGTCCGGGGAATGGGAGTCGCCGTCATCACCAGGATGTGCGGCGGAATGGTGTCGTTTTTCTGCCATAATTTGGCCCTTTGGGCCACACCGAAGCGGTGCTGCTCATCGATGATCACCAGCCCCAGATTGCGGAAGACCACCACATCCTCAATGAGGGCGTGGGTGCCGATGAGCAACTGAAGGCTCCCGTCGCCCAGTTTCTCATGGAGCAGGCTTCTCTCCGCCGCCCTGGTAGATCCGGTCAGAAGCCCGCAGCCGATGTGCATTCCTTCCACCAACCGGGTGATGGTGGCAAAATGCTGTTGGGCAAGGATTTCCGTGGGGGCCATCAGACAGGCCTGGAAGCCGTTGTCAAAGGCAATCAGAGCCGTCATCAGCGCCACCAGCGTCTTCCCGCTGCCCACATCACCCTGAAGCAGCCGGTTCATCTGGATCGGCCGCGACAGATCCCGCCTGATCTCCCTGAGAACCCGCTTCTGGGCTTCCGTCAGTGGAAAAGGAAGATAATCATGATAAAAGGTGTTGAAATTAAAGCCTACCTGCGTGAAGGGATACCCTTTGAATTTGCTTTCACGCGCGTGCTTTAACCCCAAAATTTTAAGCTGTATCAGAAAAAGCTCCTCAAATTTCAGCCGGAACCGCGCGTTTTTCAGATCGAGGGTAGTGGCAGGCTTATGAATGGAAATGAGGGCTTCCTCGAGCGACATCAGCTTCAGCTTACCGATGAGCGGTCCGGGTAGTGTCTCGGGCACCCGCCCCTTCATCTTTTCCACCAGCAGCAACATGATCTTGTGCAGTGCTTTGGAAGTGACGAATTTCTTCTTCATCTTCTCGCTGGTAATATAATGGGCCTGAAAAATGCCCGACGGCTTTAGCGAGATATCCCCTTCGGCTTCAATTTCGGGATGCACTACATTGATGACCCCATTGAACTCGGCGGGTTTCCCGAAGATGGTCACCGTGGTGTGGAGCTTCAGGTTCTCCTTCATCCATTTCACCCCCTGGAACCAGATCAGCTCCATCGATCCGGTTTCGTCACGGAAAGTGGCCGTCAGACGCTGCTTGTTCCCCACGCCGACCACTTCCATAGAGACAATCTTCCCCTTAACCTGAATGTGTGGCATCTGGGCGTGCACCTCACTGATTTTGTAGAATTTGGTGCGGTCAATATATTTGTAGGGGAAATAGTAGACCAGGTCACGAAAGGTGTGCAGGTTCAGCTCCTTTCTGAGCAATTCGGCCCTGACAGGCCCCACACCCGGCAGAAATTGAATATCTTGGTCAAGGAATTCGGTCATGACAAGCAAAGATAGAAATCTGAAGGATATCATGTCACCTGAAAATTCACCGATCGGTGACCAGGCCAACAACGTATTGTACGCACCCGGAAACCTCATCCGGACTAATCCCTATGGTTTCGGGATTCATTCTCCCTTTGCCTACCATCTGGTGGCCAGGGTGCTTTTCGGAAAGGCACTTTCCTTTCCGGGCGAAAAGGAGGCGTTGGCGGCGCTCAGATATGGTGACAGGAGCCTGGCAGCCAGGATCCTGCGGCTGGCCCGCTATTTTTCCCCCGAACTCCTTCTCACCGGCGATGAGGGGTCTCCCCTGATGGCCACCCTCACTCCACTTTGGCCGGTTCTCCTTCCCAATACACGGGTCTGTTCAGTAACCCGGAAAAAAGATCCATACTATTCCCGGCCTTTCCCTGCCGGTGACCAATCATCAGGTGACCGGTCATCAGGTTGCCAATCATCCGGTGATCAGCCCTCAGGTTGCCAATCGTCAGCTGACCAATCACCATGCGGCCCAATGTCAGTTAATCGGTTGTCAGATAAGCTGTTGCCGGGTCAACGGCCGTCAGATAACGTGTTGCCGGGTCAACGGCCTTCAGATAACGTGTTGCCGGGTCAACGGCCGTCAGGTGTCCTGCCATCGGATCCTCAGCATTCAGTTGACCGGTCGCCGGAAAATCAGCCTCCCGTTGCTCCCGGTTCTGGTTATGAAAGTCAGGCCGGAAACAGGAAACCCAGGGTGGAGACCATGGTCATCGGAAGCCTGGTCTGTCATTTTCCCTCCTCCCTCACCAGGGTGAACGCCCCGGCCTGCTGGATATTGACCGACCTGGGGAATTTGGAGTTAAAAGGATTTTTTAATATCTTGCGCCTTTCTGACACCACCTCACTCACCTTTGAAGTAAAGAAAACGGGAATCGTTATCTTTGACCCGAGATTTAAGAAACAGAATTACTTCGTCAGGGAGTGGTTCCGGTTCTGAACTTGCAGGAAATTTTCAGATGGAGAAAATTATTCACTTGGACAGGATCACCAAGAATTATAAGGTAGGCCCCTCGGTGGTCAGGGCTTTGCGTGCGGTGACCCTTGATATTCACAAAGGGGAGTATGTGGCGGTGATGGGGGCCTCGGGATCGGGAAAGTCGACCCTGATGAACATTATTGGCTGCCTCGATACCCCGTCGGGAGGAAACTATATCCTCAACGGCACCGAGGTGAGCAGCATGAGCGACAACCAGCTGGCCGAAATCAGAAACCGTGAGATTGGTTTTGTATTTCAGGTGTTCAATCTTCTTCCCCGGAATACGGCCCTGGAAAACGTCATGCTTCCCCTGATTTATGCCGGGGAGAAGAAGCACATCAGGCGGGAGCTGGCCCTGAAGATGCTCGAAGATGTGGGATTGGGTGACAGGGTGGAACACAAGCCCAATGAGCTTTCCGGGGGACAGCGGCAGAGGGTCGCCATTGCCCGCGCCCTGGTCAACCGCCCCTCCCTGATCCTGGCCGATGAACCCACCGGGAACCTCGACTCACGCATTTCTGAAGAGATCATGAAACTCTTTGCCGACATTCACCGGAAGGGAAACACCCTGTTGATGGTGACCCATGAGGAGGACATTGCCCGTCATGCCCACCGCATCATCAGGCTCAAAGACGGCGAAATCGAATCTGACGTGCCCAATCTCCATCCCATATACTGAAAGGCATGGAATTTAAAATATATACCAAAACGGGAGATGACGGAACCACCGGACTGGTGGGGGGAAACCGAGTGAAAAAGAGCGCCCTCAGGCTCGAAGCCTATGGAACGGTTGATGAACTGAACTCATGGACAGGCCTGGTCCGGGCACTTGCTGACGACCAGGCCGTCGGAGAGGTGCTCCTTCGCGTACAGAACACCCTTTTTGTAATGGCTTCCAAACTGGCCTCCGACGAAAAGGGAAGAGCCATCACCGGCAGTCTGACCATCGCCCCGGAAGAGATTTCCCTGCTCGAGGAAGCCATCGATCAATACGAGAAATCCCTCACCCCGCTGAAAAACTTCATCCTTCCGGGCGGATCGCCGCTGGTGAGCTATTGTCACCTTGCCCGGACGGTTTGCAGACGTGCCGAACGGAACATCGTCAGACTTGCGGAGTCAGAAGCGGTGGAAGAGGTCATCATCCGTTACATAAACAGGCTCTCCGATTACCTTTTCGTATTGGCCCGAAAACTCGCCGCCGATACCGGAGTGGCCGAAATCCCATGGATATCAGGGAAATAAACAGCATATAAGTGGCCGGTGCGGAACGTTTCCCGTTTTTCCGGCAGTACACCTGTCCCTGGTTGTACGGGTTGAACTTAATAACTATATAATATACTTTACAAATGAAGATAGATATCGGTGAATCATTGGTGAACAGCTATCTGAGGCATGTTATGGGTTGCTGCATTGTACAGTCCAACTGGAAACCTTCAGATAACTGGCCGGTCGGGGAAATGGATCTTGCCCTGGCCCGCAGGGAATTCGAGAGGATCCAGCGACACAAAGCCTTTACTGAAATTTTTAAGACCGGTTTCGAACAAACCGTGCGGCAGACCGAAGTGGACGTGCTGGGATACACCCATGACAAAACCATATATGCGGCCAATGTCACCTTTCATGAGTACGGCATCAATTTCGGTTCCCGTACCGATACCCGTAACCGGGTCATTAAAAGCCTCCTCAGGGCTTACCTGGCCCTGATCTGTTATTTTCCGGGATATAAACATGTCCTGCTCTACTGCTCCCCCAAGGTCACCGGGATTACAGAGGAGGTCCTGCAGGACTATTTCCGGATTCTGAAGCAGGATTTCAGTTCGGAGGAGGTGGAGTTCAAATACCTTTCCAACGACAGTTTCCGTGACCAGGTGCTGATGCATACCCTCGACAGTGCCCAGGAGCATTTCGATACCAGTGAGCTTTTCCTGCGTTCATTCAAACTGCTGACCGTGTACGCTGGTGATGAGGCCGAGGAGGAAGGAGAGGGGGCTGAACCTCCCGCCGAACCTCAGGAACGGAAAAGCGTTCGCACCCGGCGCACATCCGGCGAAGAGCGTGGGGGAGGTGCACCGGTGGCGGAAGACCCCCGGTCTGACCCTGGAAGGCAGTCAGGCCCGGCAGCCTCTCCACCTGTTTACTCCCAAGCTGTGGATCCTGTGGCCGGAGAGGGCAGTGCCGCAGCCACAGGTTATCCTGCGCCGGAATCCATGCCGGAGCCCGAAAGGAAAGAGGCTGAACAGATCCTGCCCGGTTCTGAAACCCCCGGGGAATCTGCGGCCACACCCCCCGCCCGAACCCGTAAAAGAGAAAGAATAAAGTCGGCGACCCCCGTCAGACCTGCCGTTTCCTTCGTCAGGGAGGAAATCCCCGTACAGGAAGAACCTGCCACCGTCGAGGAATCACCGGAGGAAACTCCCAGGGTAAACGATGAGGCGCCAACCGTGCAGGAAGAAGATGCGGAGACCCTCATCGAACAGGAAATCGCCAAGGTGAAAAGCCGCGTGCCCAAATGGTTCCAGCGGTCTTCCCAAAATAACAGCAAAATCCTGATCCGCTTTATGGAGCTTTATGAAAAGGACGAAAACGTCTCCCTCCGTCAGCTCTCCGAGATGTGTGGCGATGTGAAGAACTTTGCCGTCAACTTCGCCCAGATGAACAAAGTCAATGGCAGAAACCATGGCAAGGTATTCACAGTGAAGGGCGAAACTGTCGTGCTGTGGGAACCGGTAAGGGATTATATTATTCAGGAATATATCGCATTCAAAAAGTCTTACTATTCAGAAGAATGATCAATAGATTGAAAATAGGCTAAAATAAACGGGGTCAGTTAAGAGTGTTACCATAATTTTATTATATTCGCGGAAATTTTGAAACAGGCTTTTGTAACACCTTAATAATCAACGATTATGTATTGGACACTCGAATTAGCATCTAAACTGGAGGATGCGCCCTGGCCGGCGACCAAAGACGAACTGATTGATTTTGCCATACGCTCAGGAGCTCCGCTGGAAGTGATAGAGAACCTTCAGGAGATTGAGGATGAGGGGGAAGTGTATGAAAGTATTGAAGACATTTGGCCCGATTATCCCAGTAAGGATGACTTTTTTTTCAACGAGGACGAGTATTGACACATAGTAAAAGAACAGGCTTCGGGCCTGTTTTTTGTTAATGAGAGGGTGTTTACGGAATGCAAAAGCTGGCGATATCAGAGGAATTGTGGGGCAAAGTCCCGGGGCTCAGGTTGTGGTGCATTGAGAGTGATGTGGTGACCGGGGTGTCTCCTGCGGGGCTGCTTCAGCTTCTGGAGGAGCGGTGCCAGGAACTGCGCGGTCGTTTGAAGACGGAGGAGATCAGTATGCTGCCGGCCATCAGGGCCTCCCGGGCGGCATACCGGATAACGGGCAAGGATCCCGCCAGATACCGGCTGTCGGCCGAGGCGTTGTTGCGGCGGGTGGTCAGAGGTGAAGCGCTTTACCGGATCAGCAATGTGGTTGATTTGCTCAACCTGGTTTCACTTACCTCGGGCTTTTCGATCGGGGGTTACGATGCGGAGGCCATTGACGGGGAAGTGGAGTTTGGAATCGGCAGGGCAGGGGAGCCTTACCAGGCCATTGGCAGGGGAGAATTCAATATCGAAGGGTTACCGGTGTTCCGTGACCGCCAGGGCGCCTTCGGAAGCCCCACCAGCGACTCGGAACGGACCAGCGTTACCCCCGGAACGCGCCGTTTCCTGATGGTCATCATCGACTTCGGATCTCCCGGAACCCTCCGTGAAACAGGCAGTCAGGCTGCCGCCTTGTTGCGCGAATTCGCAGGTGCTCAAAATATGGAAACGCAGTTAATAGAAAAACCATGAAACAGGAATTTTGCAGGCTGATGATCAAATGGTGGGGGTGGAAAGTGGTCAGCGGGGAGATGCCCGATCAGAAGGCGATCATCATTGGTGTACCACACACCAGTATCTGGGATTATGTCATTTCATGGCTGTATTACACCTCGGTGGGGGGAACCGCCCATACCGTCATCAAGAAAGAGATGTTTTTCTGGCCTATGGGGTGGCTGCTCCGCCAAACGGGGGCCATTCCGGTTGACCGTTCACGGGGAGCATCCCTGGTCAAGCAGATCATCGACGAATTCAACCGGCGCGAGAAATTCCATCTGGCCATTACGCCCGAGGGAACCCGCAAGCTCACCCGGCGGTGGAAAGGAGGCTTTCACGCCATCGCCAGGGCCACCGGCGCCAAAGTTTACCTGGGTTTCTTTGACTGGGGCAGGAAGGAAATTGGCTGGTATCAAACCCTGGAACTCACCGAAGATGTCGATGCCGACATCCGCAGGATGAAAGCGTATTATCGTGAGCTGGGAGTCACAGGCAAACATCCTGAGTTGTTTACCACGGAATAGGGATATGGAGCTCAGGGTCACAGTGGTGCAGTGCCGGCTGGAATGGGAAAATCCTGCGGCCAACCGGGAGCGGATCTCCCGGATGATGGAGATGGCCGGGGTCACCGATGTGATTCTGCTTCCGGAGATGTTCACAACCGGATTCACCATGGCTTCGGAACGGCTGGCAGAGAGCATGGATGGCCCCACGGTGACCTGGATGCAAGGCAAAGCCACGGAACTGGGAGCCGCCCTGGCCGGAACAGTGATCATCAGGGAAAACGGCAGCTGCTTTAACCGCCTGGTGTGGGTGAGCCCCGGCCGGGACCCCCTGTATTACGATAAAAAACACCTGTTTACCATGGGGGGGGAATCCCTCCATTTCAGCCCGGGTCTCCGGCGCGTCACCCTGGAATTCAAAGGATGGAAGATTAGACCCCTGATCTGCTACGACCTCCGGTTTCCTGTGTGGAGCCGTAACCACGACGACTATGACCTGCTCCTTTACCTGGCCAACTGGCCCGCAGCCCGGCACCATGTATGGAAGATCCTTCCCCAGGCCAGAGCCTTGGAAAACCAAAGCTACTGCATCGCGGTCAACCGGGTCGGCACCGACGGCACCGGTCTTGCCTACCACGGCGATTCCATGATGGTCACTCCCAAAGGGGAAACCACCCTCATGGGCGGAGAGGAAGCCGTCCACACCTTTACCCTGAACAGACATGAACTCCAGGCCTTCAGGGAAAAATTCCCCGTCCTGCGCGACCGCGACACTTTTGGAATGTCAGAATATTAAATTGTCAGAATATTAAATTGTCAGAATAACTGATTGTCGGGGTATCTGATTATCGGGGTATCTGAGTGTCAGGATAACAGAGTGTCAGAATATCTGAGTGACAGGATATCTGAGTGACAGGATATCAGAACAAGAGCTGCTGTTTGAGGAATTCTTCCATTTTGGCATAGAGGTGCATGGTGGTATTTCCTCCGCGGATGCCATGGTTTTTATCGGTATAGACGGCCATGTCGAAGGGAACGCCGGCCTGTACGAGGGCTTCGGCAAAGGTCATGGAATTCTGGACGTGGACGTTATCGTCGGCGGAGCCGTGGACCAGCAACAGGCGCCCCTTTATTTTGCCGGCATGTGTCACCGGGGAGTTGTCGTCATAACCCTGCGGGTTTTCCTCAGGTTTGCGCATGTACCTCTCGGTGTAGATGTTGTCGTAGAACCTCCAGTTGGTCACGGGGGCCACTGCAATGCCCGCTCTGAAGAGATCCCCTCCTTTGGCCATGGTCAGAGCCGTCATAAATCCGCCGTAGCTCCATCCCCAGATGGCGATCCGCCGGCTGTCGACCCACGGTAGGGATGCCAGGTAACGTGCCGCCTCCACCATGTCGTCTGACTCATACCTCCCCAGCTGCATGTAGGTCACCTTCCTGAAGTCTTCACCCCGGGCTCCCGTGCCACGGGGATCAACACACACTACCGCAAATCCCTCCTGGGCCAGGTATTCGTTCCAGCCCACACTCCAGCTGTCGGTGACCTGTTGCGAGTTGGGACCGCTGTACTGGGTCATCACCACCGGGTATTTCCGGGAGGCGTCAAAGCCCGATGGCCTGATCATCCACCCGTTCAGTCCGATCCCTTCCGAAGTGGTAAAAGAGAAAAATTCCCTGGCGGGAATGGCGTACTCCGCAAGCTTGGTTTTCAGGGCTTCGTTGTTTTCCAGCACCCTGATCTGTTTCCCTTTCCAGTCGTGAAGGGTGATCAGGGCAGGGGAGACGCTGCTGGTATGGGTGTGGATATAGTAATTGAAGTTGCGGCTGAAATCGGCCCGGTTGGTGCCGGGCTGCGGGGAAAGGGTGCCTCTCTTTTTTCCGTCGGCACTGACAAAGTAAACCTCCCTGCGCAGGGGCGATTCGGCGGCCGCCTGGTAATAAAAGAGCTTCCGTACCGCATCGTAGCCATAAAAGGCGGTGACATCGTACGCACCCGACGTGAGCTGCCTGATCTCAAATCCTTCTTTGTCATGCAGATAGAGATGGGCGTAGCCGTTGCGCTCACTGGTCACCACAAACTGGCCATTGTCGAGAAACGTGAATTTGTCGAGGAAATCCTCGTCGACGAATTTCTCATTTTTCTCGGTGAAGAGCGGACGGGTGTCGCCCGTATAGGGATTGGTCAGCAGCAGATCGAGCTGATTCTGGCGGCGGTTCAACCGCATGACCACCAGGTGGGCGGCGTCGGGAGTCCACCTGACCCGCGGAAGGTATATATCGGGTTCCTTTCCCGTGTCAGCCAGGATGTTGGCCCGCGATTTGGTGTCATAAATCCGGACCGTCACGCGGGAGTTATCTTCCCCCGCACGGGGATATTTGAAGGTTTCCAGCCGGGGGTATTCTACCTTCCCGGGGTTTCCTTCCGTAGAATTGAAAAGCGTCATGGTAAACTCCCTGACTGCCGACTCGTCAAAGCGGATGTAGGCCAGAAAACGGCTGTCGGGCGACCAGGCAAACGCCTTGCTGAACCCGAATTCCTCTTCATAAACCCAATCGGGTGCCCCGTTGATGATCCGGTTTTTCTCCCCGTCGCTGGTCACCTGGGTCTCGGTCCCGAATTTCAGATTCTTGATAAAAAGGTTATTCTGGCGCACAAAAGCCACACGCTCCCCGTCAGGCGAAAAAGTCGCCAATTGCTGCTTCCCCTTTTCCGAAAGGGGCAGAAGTTCCCTTGTCACCGAGTTCCAAACATAATATTCCGCCATGAAAGAATGACGGTAGATGGGCTCCATCGCCGTCATCAGCAGGATTTTGGTTTCGTCGTCACTCAGCTCATAACTCATGAATCGCTGCAGGGGGGCGTCTGTAACCTCTTTCAGGTCGAAAAGGGTGGCCACTTTCTGCCCCGACTGAAAACTGTATTTAACGATCTTGGTGCCCTCCTCCATCAGCGTGTAATGGTTGCCGTCTTTCATCGATTGCAGTCCGGGCAACTGCCGCTGCACAAAACTACGCGACTTGAAAAGATCTTCCATCGTGATCTTCTTCAGCGTTTGCGCATAGGTCGCGGACCACACCAGGGCCAGCAGGGTGATAAGAAATACTCTGGTCTTCATATTGTTACATCTGTTAAACATAAATCATTCCTCTCCAGGAGATCCTCCCCGAAACAGGCCTAGAGATCCTCCCCGAAACAGGCCTAAAGATCCTCCCCGAAACAGGCCTAGAGATCCTCCCCGAAACAGGCCTAGAGATCCTCTCCGAAACAAGGCTGGAGTTCCTCCCCGAAACAAGGCTGGAGTTCCTCACCATAGTGGGCGTGAATTCCTTCCCGGAAAGGGTCGTGAAACCTTACCCGGAGGAGGAAACTACCCTGTATTGGGCTCAGGATCCCCTTATCTGCAAAGTAAACCAAAAAATACAAAAGTAAAATGTTCAGGCCCATATCATGTGTGTCAGGAGACAGAAGTCATGGAGAGGCCTGCAGGTTATCATTGATATGGCCCATCCTGCATTGTTATGGCCCATCCTGCATTGATATGGCCAATTCTGCATTGATATGGCCAATCCTGCATTGATATGGCCAATCCTGCATCGTTGTGGCCCAGCCTGCATCGTTGTGGCCCAGCCTGCATGGAATGGACATCATCTTAAAGCCGGGGGGGCATATCAGTCAGGGGCCGAACGTGGTATTATGAACGATATGAGACGGCCGGCTGGGTCGGTGAAGACGGGCCACGGGTCAGGAGTGATTTCCAGGGGATGGTTATCGGGTGAGCAGGCGGGGATTCTGCATGTTTTTTTTACCAATTAAATACGGGCTCCGGAATTATTGTTTTGCAGGAAAGTATTATCTTTGCGGACTTAAATTTGAAGAGATCCTATACTGATGATTAAGATAACTTTACCTGATGGGAACGTCAGGGAATTTAAAGCCGGAGTGACGGGTATGGAGATTGCGGAAGCGATTTCCAGCCGGTTGGCCAGGGAAGTGCTGTCGGTGTCGGTCAATGGTGAGGTGTGGGACCTGGGCCGGCCGATCACTGCTGATGCCCTGGTGAAACTCTATACCTGGGAAGAACGGGAGGGCAAGGAGACCTTCTGGCACACCTCGGCCCACCTGATGGCGCAGGCCATAGAGGAGTTTTACCCCGGCACCCTTTTCGGCATCGGGCCCACTGTGGACAATGGTTTTTACTACGATATTGATCTGCCGGGAGGCCAGCAGCTGTCGGAAAAGGAGCTGGAGAAAATTGAAAAGCGGATGATGGAGCGTTCACGGGAGAAACAGCCTGTGGTGCGTCAGTCCATCTCCAAAGCCGAGGCCATCAGGCTGTTCACGGAAAAAGGGGATCCCCTCAAGCTGGAGTTGATCAGCGAACTGGAAGACGGGACCATCACCCTTTACAGCCAGGGGCAGTTTACCGATCTCTGCCGGGGGCCTCACCTGCCCGATACCGGATACATTAAAGCCGTGAAGCTCACGGCCATCGCCGGCGCTTACTGGCGTGGCAATGAGAAAAATAAAATGCTCACCCGCGTTTACGGGATTACCTTTCCCAAGCAGAAGATGCTTGAGGAGTATCTCGTGATGATCGAGGAGGCCAAGAAACGGGACCACCGGAAAATCGGCAAAGAGATGGAACTCTTCACCTTCTCGGAAGCGGTGGGCCTTGGACTTCCCCTGTGGCTGCCCAAGGGCGCACAGCTCCGCGGGCTGCTGGAGGATTTTCTCCGGAAGATTCAGAAGAACTTCGGCTACGACCAGGTCATCACGCCCCATATTGGTGACGTGAACCTCTACAAGACCTCGGGCCATTACGAGAAATACGGCAAAGATTCCTTCCAGGTGATCAAAACCCCGGCGGAAGGGGAGGAGTACATGCTTAAACCCATGAACTGCCCTCACCACTGCGAGATTTACAAGTCAAAACCCCGCTCCTACAAAGATCTTCCCGTGCGGATGGCCGAATTCGGAACAGTATACCGTTACGAGCAGAGTGGTGAACTTCACGGGCTGACCAGGGTGCGTGGGTTTACCCAGGACGACGCCCACATCTATTGTCGTCCCGACCAGCTCAAGGAAGAGTTCAAGAAGGTGATCGACATTGTATTCATCATCTTCAGGGCGCTTGATTTCAAGGATTATACAGCCCAGATCTCCCTGCGCGATCCCGGAAAACCCGAGAAGTATATCGGTTCGGCCGAGAATTGGGACAAAGCCGAAAGGGCCATTGTGGAAGCCTGTGAAGAGAAGGGTCTTCAAACCCGGACCGAGCTGGGTGAGGCGGCGTTTTATGGGCCGAAACTCGACTTCATGATCAAGGATGCCCTGGGCCGCAACTGGCAGCTGGGGACCATCCAGGTCGACTATAATCTTCCGGAGAGGTTCCAGCTCGAATATATCGGCTCCGACGACAAACGTCACCGGCCGGTGATGATTCACCGTGCCCCCTTTGGTTCCCTGGAACGCTTCGTGGCCGTTCTGATCGAGCATACCGCGGGAAAATTCCCCCTCTGGCTCACACCCGAACAGGTGGTGGTGCTCCCCATCAGTGAAAAATTCAACGATTATGCCCGCAAAGTTTCAGATGAACTGAATTTTTCCGATATTCGCACCGTCGTAGACGATCGTAACGAAAAGATTGGCAGAAAGATACGTGACAATGAGCTGAAACGTGTGCCCTATCTTCTCGTTGTGGGTGAAAAAGAGGAGGAAACCGGAAGCGTCGCCGTACGCCGGCAGGGCGAAGGCGATAAAGGCACGATGACCGTTGGGGAGTTTGCCGGCTTCATCAGGGAAGAAATCAAGAGACAATTAACCGGATTATATAACTAATTTAAGGAGGACCAGACTATAGCAATCAAGAAATCTTTGAACAGACCCGATAGGCCGGAAAACAACGACCCCGGCAATTACAGGGTTAATGAGAAGATCAGGGCACAGCAGGTGCGCCTGGTGGGAGACAATCTCGAGAACCCAGGCATTTACTCCCTGCGCGAAGCCCTGAAGATCGCCGACGCAATGGACTTAGACCTTGTCGAAATCTCTCCCAAGGCCGAACCTCCGGTATGCCGGATCATTGATTATTCCAAGTTCCTTTACCAGCAGAAAAAGAAACAGAAGGAAATCAAAGCCAAAACCGTGCAGGTGGTCGTCAAGGAAATCCGCTTCGGTCCGCAGACCGATGACCACGATTTCAATTTCAAGCTCCGGCACGCCGAGAAATTCCTTCAGGAAGGCGCCAAGGTCAAAGCCTTTGTCTTCTTCAAGGGACGCTCCATCCTCTTTAAGGAACAGGGGGAAATCCTCCTGCTCAAGTTTGCCACCCTCCTCGAGGAATACGGGAAAGTGGAACAGCTTCCCAAACTGGAGGGTAAAAGAATGACCATGTTTATTTCACCGAAAAAGAAATAGGACGTACAAGTAATTATTATTAAAAAGTAGGAAAATGCCAAAAATGAAAACCAATTCCGGTGCCAAGAAGAGATTCAAACTTACCGGAACCGGCAAGATCAAGAGAAAACATGCCTACAAAAGCCACATTCTGACCAAAAAGAGCACGAAGCGCAAGCGGAATCTCGGGTACTGGACGACCATTGACAGTACCAACGTCAACAATGTGAAGCTGATGTTGAACATGAAGTAAAGATCTTTCCACAAAAAATTAAAAGAGTAAATAACCCGGTGATGCGGCCATAAGTCCCGGCGACGGGCGCCCTTCACCAAAAAAAGAAAAAGTATGCCAAGAAGTGTAAATCATGTAGCATCACGAGCCCGAAGGAAAAAATTATTGAAATTAACCAGAGGTTATTTCGGTTCTCGTAAAAATGTTTGGACAGTTGCCAAGAATACCTGGGAGAAGGGTCAGCAGTATGCATACCGCGACAGGAAGGCGAAAAAACGGAATTTCCGTGGTTTGTGGATCCAGCGTATCAACGCGGCCGCCCGTCTGGAAGGACTTTCCTATTCCAGGCTGATCGACCTGCTCCGGAAAAACAACGTTGAAATCAACCGTAAGGTATTGGCTGACCTGGCCATGAACCACCCTGATGCATTCAGGGCAGTGGTCGCCAAGGTGAAATAATGTAAATTCTCAACGGTGAAATAAGTGGCAACCCGGGGAAATCTTTCTCCGGGTTTTTTATGTAATTTTGACTGTATAAAGTACAAACATACAGACTAATCGTGTTCTTTACCTGAAGTCTGTCTTTACTCCATGGAAAGTCTGTTATCTCATGTTGCCGGACGGCTTTCGGTTTTTTGGGGCGGCAGGTACCTCTGATCCCCGGCTTGCACCCGACCACCTCCGCATCGAAATTGCAGACTTTCCCTCTTTTATGCTTTTTGGCATAAATTAGGGTGGTAAATTGCCTATTTTTGCAATTTTATTGGCGACATTTACTTGTTTCCAACCCGGGCGGCCATTCCGCACCATTCTTCTGTTCTGGAGCGAAGAACGGGAATCTGGTCAAATTTATGGGGAAGAATGTAACAAATCATAATAATACTTTATTGATATGAAAGTACTGCAAGAGATTATCGCTAATGCGAAGAGAGCGCAAAAGCGGATTGTACTGCCCGAGGGGCTGGAGCCACGGACCCTGCGGGCTGCTGACATTATTCTGAAGGAGGGGATTGCCCGGCTGATCATACTGGGGAATCCTGCTGAGGTGCGTCAGGAGGCCGAGAAACTGGGTGTAAACCTGACCAGGGCGGTGATTGTTGATCCGGCCACTGATCCGCGGCGTGAGAAGTATGCGGACATGATGGTTGAGATCAGGAAGAACAAAGGATTGACCATGGAGGAAGCCCTGGCGTTGCTGAATAATCCTCTTTATTTTGCGCCGCTGATGATCAAAGCGGGCGATGCCGACGGGGAGCTGGCGGGGGCCATCAACGCCACGGGCGACGTACTGCGTCCTGCCTTCCAGTATGTGAAGACCCTTCCGGGAGTGAGTGTGGTCTCAGGGGCTTTTCTCATGTTTATCAATGATCCCAATATTGGCCATGAGGGTATTCTGGTATTTGCCGATTGTGCCGTGCTGCCTGATCCCGATGAGAACCAGCTGGCTGAGATTGCCGTGACCACGGCGCGTACCGCCAGGGCCATCGTCGGTCTCGAGCCGCGGGTGGCCATGCTCAGTTTCTCCACCAAGGGGAGTGCTTCCCACATTATGGTGGACAAGGTGGTCAACGCGACCCGCAAGGCCCGTGAGATGGACCCCGATCTGAAGATCGAGGGAGAGCTGCAGGTCGACGCCGCCCTGGTCAAGGAGGTGGCCCAGTTGAAAGCTCCCGGGAGTGAAGTGGCCGGGAGGGCCAACATTTTGGTGTTCCCTACCCTTGAGTCGGGGAATATCGGTTATAAGCTGGTGCAGCGCCTGGCCAAGGCCGAAGCCATCGGCCCCGTACTCCAGGGCATGGCCGCCCCCATCAACGACCTCTCCAGGGGCTGTTCCGTGACCGATATCGTGAATATGGTGGCCATCACCGCCAACCAGGCCGCCGCAACCTTTTAAAACTACCTGTATGGCCAGTGACATCATCAGGGAGCCCATCGAAGATTTCGGGCTCAGCAAAAAAGGGAAATCCAACGCCCTCTTTTCCAAGATCGGCATCATCGGTTGTGGTCTCGTGGGGCAAAACCTGGCCCGCGTGGCCAGTTATTACGGACTGGAGGTGATCTTCATCGAAGTATCCCAGGAGAAAATAGATGAAGCCTTTGCCGGGATCACACGTATGATGGACCACCGGATTTCCCATTGGGGCCTCACCGAGAGCGAAAAACGGGCGAACCTGAGCCGTATCCAGGGAACCACCGACTACAACCTGCTGAAGGGGTGTGATTTTGTGATCGAGGCGATCCGGCCTGTGGACCGTGGCATCAAAATCAAGGAGCGCAAGGAGATCTTCCGGAGAATAGAAGCCGTCGTCGATCGCAACTGCATTATCGCCACCAACTCCACCACCGTCATCATCACGGAACTTGCCTCCGACATGGAATACAAGGACCGCTGCATCAGCCTCCATTTCTTTGTCAGCTCGCCCGAAGCACGCATCGTGGAAGTGGTGAAGGGACTTTACACCTCCGAGGAGAGCTACCAGAAGGTGTGTAAATTCGTCAAACTGATCAACCGCACCATTGTTCCGGTGGAGGAGTCGGCCGGACTGATCAGTATCAGGTTGTTTGTGGTGGCCCTCAATGAAGCCTGCGAGGTCCTCATGGAAGGGGTCAGCTCCATGGAAGACATCGACCTGACCATGCGCGTGGGATTCGGCATGCGGATGGGCCCCTTCGAGGTGGCCGATAAAATCGGACTCGACAAGGTGGTCCGCTGGATGGAAAACATCTACAGTGAATTCGGTGACGTGAGATACAAACCTTCCCCGCTGATCAAAAAGCTGGTCAGGGCCAAGCATTACGGCTTATCGGTGGGACAGGGATTTTACAGTTACGATGAAGAGGGCAACCGGATCTGCAATAAACCCAAACCTTGCTAAACTTAATTTTTATTGGATTATGAAAGTATTGGTTTTGAACTGCGGAAGCAGTTCCATCAAATATCAGCTTTTCGACATGACCGGCCAGCGGGTAATCTCTAGGGGAGGTGTGGAGAAGGTAGGCATGAAAGGGTCGTTCCTGAAGCATATCCGCGAAGATGGACAGGCGGTCCTTTTCGAAGGGGAAATCATCGATCACAAGTCTGGCATCGAATACATCCTGGGGATTCTGACCAGCGTCAAGCATGGATGCCTGAAAAGCCTTGAGGAAATCGATGCCGTTGGACACCGCGTGGTCCACGGTGGAGAAAGGTTCAAATCAAGTGTTTTCATCGATGAGGAGGTGAAGAGTGTTCTGGAGAAGAATGTGGGATTGGCGCCCCTTCACAATCCACCGAACCTCAAGGGGATTTATGCCATGGAAGAGCTCATCCCGGGGATTCCCCAGGTGGGGGTCTTTGACACGGCCTTCCACCAGACCATGGAACCTTATGCTTACATGTACGGCATTCCCTATGTGTTGTACAAGAAACACGCCATCAGAAGATATGGTTTTCACGGGACCAGCCACCGTTATGTGAGTCAGCGGGTGTGTGACCTTCTGGGAAGAGATATCTCCACCCAGAAGATCGTCACCTGCCATCTGGGCAATGGAGCTTCCATTGCAGCTGTTAAAAATGGCCGTTCCGTAGATACCTCCATGGGATTTACCCCCATTGAGGGGTTGATCATGGGCACCAGGGCGGGGGACCTCGATATCGGGGTAGTCACCTTTATCATGGAAAAAGAGGACCTGGGACTTCGTTCGATCAACTCGATGCTCAACAAGCACAGTGGCATGCTGGGGCTTACAGGCGTTTCCTCCGACATGCGGGAGATCGAGCATGCCGCCCATGAAGGCAATGAAAGGGCCACACTGGCCCTGGAAATGTACAGCTACCGGGTCAAGAAATACATTGGCGCCTATGCCGCCGCCATGGGGGGAATCGATATCCTGGTGTTCACAGGGGGAATCGGCGAAAATGCATCCCAGATCAGGGAAGATTCGGTTGCCGGACTGGAGTTTCTTGGGGTGGAAATGGACCGCGAGAAAAACAATGGATTCCGGAGTGAAGGTGAAATCAGCCTTCCCGGATCGCGGGTGAAGGTTATGGTCATACCTACCAACGAGGAGCTGATGATCGCCCGCGATACCGAAACCATTATCAGGGAAAAGAAGGAAGACCTTATCCCCTCCTGAATGAGGGGTAATAGCCTTCCCATTTCGACAATTTGTTAAATTTACCGTGTCACACTCCACACCGAAGCCTTACACAGCATGATGGAAATAAGACATCTCGAAGAAATCATCACCACGGTGCAAGGGAGGATTCCCCGGCGGCTGGTGGCCGTGAATGCCGTGGATGACCACACCCTTGAAGCCGTAAATGCCGCGGTGGACCGGGGAATCGTCAGGGCAATTCTCACGGGGGATCGCGGGCAGATTGAAACCACCTGTGCCTCCCTGGGCATTGACCCGGAAAAGTTCACCATCGAAGATGTCGCGGGGGAAGAGGGGGCCGCCCGAAGGGGGGTGGAACTCATCACCGAAGGCAAGGCTGACCTGATGATGAAGGGGCTGCTCAGTACCGACAAATACATGAAAGCCATTCTGAATAAGGATTTCGGCCTTTTGCCCCCAAAGGGAGTCCTCAGCCACGTGACGGTCATGGAGAACCCGGGTTACCATAAACTGCTTGTCGTGGGCGATGTGGCCATCATTCCCTATCCCGATCTGGCTCAGAAAATCGTCATGACCGGTTATCTGATCCGTACTGCGCAGGCTCTGGGTATTGAAAAACCCAAGGTGGCCCTGATTGCCGCCACCGAGCAGGTGCTTACGGCCATTCCGGCCTGTACCGAGGCGGCCATCATCGCCAAGATGGCTGAACGTGGGCAGATCTCCGGGGCGCTGATCGACGGGCCTATGGCGCTGGATGTGGCCATCGATGCCGAATCGGCCGCCATAAAGAAAATAAGCAATCCGGTAGCCGGCGATGCCGACTGTCTTCTCTTTCCCAACATTGATGCGGGAAATGTTTTTTACAAGATGAGTGCCAGGATGTGCCGCTCTGAGCAGGCGGCCATTGTTGCCGGTGCCCGTGTTCCCCTGGTACTCTCCAGCAGGGGAGATACCATGCAAACCAAACTCTATTCCATAGCCCTGGCTGCCATGCTGGGATAAACCGACCATGAGCCTATGAGTGACATTCTTGTACTTGCCGTCAACCCGGGATCCACTTCCACCAAATTCGCCGTCTATGAAGGTGAAAAGCCCGTTTTGGTGAAGACGTTGCGCCACAGCATCGAGGAGATCTCCAAGTACAAGAGCATTGTGGCCCAGTTTGACTTCCGCAAGGGGCTGATCATTGACGCCCTGGTGGAAGAGGGGATTCATGTGGACGCCATCAAGCACATCATTGGCCGCGGGGGGTTGACCTGGCCCATGGAGTCGGGGGTCTACCTGGTGAACAACCTGATGCTGGAGCATGCCCGCGAGGGGGTGATGGGGCAGCATGCCAGCAACCTGGGTCCTCTGATTGCCGATTACGTAGCCCTGCAGATCCCCGGAGCCAGGGCGTATATCGCCGATCCTGTGGTGACCGACGAACTGGAGGAGATCGCCCGTATTGCCGGCCATCCCCGGTTTGAAAGGGTTTCCATTTTCCACGCCCTCAACCAGAAGGCCATTGCCCGTTTGCACGCCCGTACGACCGGCAAAGCCTACGAAGAGCTGAACCTCATCGTCACCCACCTGGGAGGAGGCATATCGGTTGGCGCCCACAAAAAGGGAAGGGTCATCGATGTGAACAACGCCCTCAACGGCGAGGGCCCCTTTAGTCCGGAGCGGTCGGGAACCCTCCCTGTATACCAGGTCGTCGACCATTGTTTCTCGGGGAAGTTCACCCGCGATCAGATCCTGCGGATGGTGGTGGGAGAGGGGGGCTATGTGGCTTATCTGGGAACCAACAACGCCCAGGAGGTGCAGCAGATGGCCGAAGCCGGGGATCCCCGGGCCCGGCTGATCCAGGATGCCCTGGGGTACCAGGTGGCCAAGCTCATCGGCGAGATGGCTGTGGTCCTATGCGGCAACGTCGACGCCATCCTGCTCACGGGCGGACTGGCCCACAACCGGTATCTCACCGATTACATCACGGCCCGGACCGGTTTCATCGCTCCCGTGAAGGTATATCCCGGGGAGGACGAACTCCAGGCTCTGGCCATGAACGCCCTGAGGGTGGCACGCGGCGAAACCGAACCCCGGATATATACCGGCCACCCCCCGACAAAACCCACCCGCACTTAACCCCACCTTTACCTGCCGCCGATGGATTTGCTTACGGTTTTCAATATTACACTTCCCCTGACCAATCCGGTGCTTATCTTCTCGGTGATTCTCTTTGTCATCCTTTTCACCCCTATTCTTCTTGACCGCCTCTCCATTCCCCACCTCATCGGCCTGATCATCGCCGGAATCCTCATCGGACCCTACGGTTTCAATCTGATCACCCGCGACAGCAGCATCGTCCTCTTTGGAACCGTGGGACTGCTTTATATCATGTTCATTTCCAGCCTGGAAATGGATATGGACGAATTCCGCAAAAATACAGGAAAAAGCAGCCTCTTTGGATTCTATACTTTTCTGGTGCCCATGGTACTGGGAACACTGACCAGTTTTTATCTACTGAAGTTTTCCTGGATCACTTCGGTGTTGCTGGCCAGCATGTACGCTTCCAATACGCTGATCACCTATCCCATTGTCAGCAAACTGGGTATCGCCAAGACCAGGGCGGTCAATATTTCGATTGGAGCCACCATCATTACTACCGTGGCAGCCCTTCTTGTGCTGGCCATTATTGTCGGAATGACCAGAGGGGAAATCACCCCTGCCTTTTGGATCAGGATGGCCATTTCCTTTCTTTTATTCGGGGTGGTGATCATTTTTGTATTTCCCCGCATAGGCCGGTGGTTTTTCAAGCGGTATCACGAGAGCGTCGGGCAGTACATTTTTGTGCTGGGGATGGTTTTTCTGGGGTCCTTTCTGTCGCAGCTGGCAGGTATTGAACCTATTGTGGGGGCCTTCCTGGTCGGGATGTCGCTGAACAAGCTCATACCCGCCACTTCCCCGCTGATGAACAGAATCGAGTTTGTTGGCAATGCCTTATTCATTCCCATATTTCTGATCGGTGTGGGCATGCTCATTGATTTGCGCTCCTTTCTGACCGACCGGAACACCATTGTCGTAGCCCTGGTCATGACGGTGGTAGCCACTGCAGCCAAGTGGATTGCCGCCTGGATGGCCCAGAAAACCTTTAAATACAGCGCCACGGAACGCGGATTGATGTTCGGGCTGACCAATTCCCAGGCGGCTTCGACGCTGGCTGCCGTACTGGTGGGTTATAATGTGATCCTGGGAACAGCCGCCGACGGTACTCCCATACGGCTTCTCAACGATGCCGTGCTCAATGGCACAGTCATCATGATCCTTATTACCTGTACCATTGCCTCCTTTGTGACTCAAAAAAGCGCCCAGCAAACGGTTTTGGGTGAAATCACCACCGATGAAATGCCCGGGGAAGCCGATATGGAAGAGAAAGTCCTGATTCCCCTGGGAAACATCGACAATGTGGAGGAACTGGTCAATCTGAGTGTCACTGTAAAGTCCAATGCGCGGAGCGGGGTTCTCATTGGTCTGAACATCATCAACAACATGCAGCAGAATCTGGCCGCCGAGAAGAATGCCCTTCGCCTGATGGAAAAAGCCCAGAAGGTGGCTTCCGCCACGGAGAACACCCTTCTGCCACTGGTCCGCTACGACATCAACCTGGTCAACGGCATCAGCAGTGTGGTGAAGGAGAACAAAGTCACTGACCTCATCATCGGTCTGCATGAAAAACGGGGCATCACCGACACCTTCCTGGGAGACCTGACCAACGGAATCCTCAATACGTGCAATACAACCACCCTTATTTACAGGGCCGTGCAACCCCTCTCCACCATCAGGAGAACCATTGTTTACGTTCCCGACAATGCCGAAAAAGAGATTGGTTTTCCTTACTGGCTGGTGAAAATTTGGAATATAGGCCGCAATACGGGGTCTGACCTCATCTTTTATGGTGCCGCGGAGATTATGCAGCTCCTGCAGCGCATCCATTTTAAGCATCCGGTGACCGCCGAATTCAGGACGTATAACGATTGGGACAATTTCCTGGCGCTGTCAAAGGAAGTCAGGCGCAACGACAACCTGGTTTTTGTACTCAGCCGGAAAGATTACCCATCCTATCACCCTTTGATGGCCCAGATTCCCTTATTCATCAACACCTATTTCAGCACGCAGAGTTTCACGCTGGTGTTTCCCATGCAATCGGGTGTGGCGGAAGAAGTTCAGTTTAATGCCACCAGTCCCTCGATGTACGAACCTTTGTCCGGAGCTTTTGACAAGGGTGACGACCTGCTCAGGATCGTGTCCCGGCTTTTCCGGAAGAAATAGTTCTGCCCTGTTCCAAGGGATAAAAAAGGTTGCCTCTTGAAGGAAGCAACCTTTATATATATATGAATTATAAAGACTTATACCACGTAGGTTGAACTGGCGGTTTCACCTCCCCGGCCGGTCCAGTTGGTATGGAAGAACTCACCGCGGGGTTTGTCTACTCTTTCATACATATGGGCGCCGAAGTAGTCGCGCTGGGCCTGGAGCAGGTTGGCGGGAAGCCTTTCGCTGCGGAAGCCGTCGAAGTAGCAGAGGGCAGAGGTGAGGGCAGGCACCGGAATGCCGTTGGTCAGGGCTGTGGCGCATACCCTTCTCCACCCAGCCTGGGCCGCTTCCACCTTCTCCTTGAAGAAAGGATCCAGCAGCAGGTTGGGCAGGGCAGGGTTGGTCTCAAAGGCTTTCTTGATGTCGCCCAGGAAAACCGAACGGATGATGCACCCTCCGCGCCACATCAGGGCAATGCCCCCATAGTTGAGGTTCCAGCCATACTCTTTGGCCGCTTCCATCATCAGGTTATAGCCCTGTGCATAGGAGATGATCTTGGCGCCGTACAGGGCCATCTTCAGGTCGTCGATGAACTGCTTTTTGTCACCCGTGAAGGCTGGTTTGGGACCGCGGAGCACCTTGCTGGCCTCCACGCGGAGTTCCTTCTGGGCTGACAGGCAGCGTGAGAAAACCGACTCGCCGATGAGGGTCAGTGGAATCCCCAGATCGAGGGCCGCCACACCTGTCCACTTACCCGTACCTTTCTGTCCGGCCGTGTCTAAAATCTTCTCTACTATTGGCCCGCCGTCTTCATCCTTATAAGCCAGGATGTCGCGGGTGATTTCGATGAGATAACTGTCGAGTTCTCCGGTATTCCATTCCTTGAAGATCTCGTGCTGTTCAAAGGCATCCATTCCCAGGAGGTCTTTCATGAGGTGGTAGGCTTCGTTGATGATCTGCATGTCGCCATATTCGATGCCGTTGTGCACCATTTTCACAAAATGGCCGGCACCACCTTCGCCCACCCAGTCGCAGCAAGGGCTTCCGTCTTCCACCTTGGCGGCCACCGCCTGGAAGATCTCCTTCACATGGGGCCAAGCCGCGGGAGATCCTCCGGGCATCATCGACGGGCCGAGAAGGGCTCCCTCTTCACCACCTGATACCCCTGTGCCGATGTACAGCAGGCCTTTGCTCTCCACGTATGCGGTGCGGCGGATCGTGTCAGGAAAATGGGAATTCCCTCCGTCAATGATGATATCGCCCGCCTCCAGATGCGGAAGCAGCAACTCAATGAAATCATCGACAGGTTTTCCCGCCTTGACCAGCATCATCACCTTGCGGGGGCGCTCAAGCGAGGCCACCAACTCTTCGATGGAATGGGCCCCGATAAATTTCTTCCCGGCGCCCCGCCCCTGAATGAAATCGTCGACCTTCGACACGGTCCTGTTGTATACAGCTACCGTGAATCCTTTACTCTCCATATTCAATACCAGGTTCTCGCCCATCACGGCCAACCCGATCAATCCAATGTCAGCTAACTTCTTCATTTCTTATTGGTGTTAATTAATGATTTGTAACTCATTTGTATATTTGTTTGTTAATGAATTGCTCTTCAGTTATATACCGTGGTGAAGCCAATTTGTGTGCTTCACTCCTGTGGAAGTCACATGTGGAATCCAAGCTTCTTTAGTTTACAAATTGTATCGTCGGGTACATTTGTAACCCTTAGCGTATAGGTATGGAATTCCCTTCTAACGGGATAGTCGCCTCTCATTTTCTCGAAGAGGGCGGGATGGCTGCGTAGTTCACGGTCATCGGCGGAGATGTCGTAGGTAGCCAGGATGGCTTCTCTGAGGAGGTTTTCTGAATCCCGGCCGGTTCCGTCAAGGGAAATCGTGCGTTGTTCGGGGAGTTCCACATCGTGGGGTTGCCAGTCGTCGAGGCCCAGGGAGAAAAAGCGGCTGACGGCCCTCACGCTCATCATGGTGCCATTGGCTTTTCCGTCGCGGGAATACCCGGCGATATGGGGAGTGGCCAGCAGGCATTTCTGCATCAGTTCCAGGCTGAGATCAGGTTCGTTTTCCCAGCAGTCGATGACCAGGTCACTTAACTGGTTGCTTTTAATGGCTTCCATAACAGCATCCGTATCAAATACTTCCCCGCGGCAACTGTTGATAAGCAGGGGTTTTCGGGAGAGGCTGGCCAGGAACTCCCGGTTCACCATATGCCAGGTGGCGTCTTCGCCTTCCAGGTTGAGGGGGACATGAAAGGTGAGGATATCAGCGTCTTTGCATAAGGTCTCCATGGTTACAAAAGTACCCGCACCTTCTGTTCTTTCGCGCGGGGGGTCGTTCAGGAGCACCCGCATGCCCAGGATCCGGCAGAGTCGTTCCACCTTTTTGCCGACGTTGCCCACGCCCACGATGCCGATGGTGGTATCCCGGAGGGGAATGTTCCTGTGGGCGGACCATACGGCAAGGGCGGCGGCAATATATTGTTCTACGCTTCCGGCATTGCACCCCGGGGCGTTGGTCCAGCCAATGCCCGCCTGCTCGCACCACGTCGTGTCGATATGGTCAAAACCAATGGTGGCCGTGGCGATGAACTTAACCGCCGACCCTGCCAGCAACGCTTCATTGCAAAGCGTCCTGGTTCGCGTCACCAGTGCATCGGCATCCCGGACTACTTCCCGGGTCGTTTTGCTCCCAGGCAGGTATACCACCTCTGCAAATGGTTCAAACACTCCCCTGATGTAGGGGATTTTATCATCGACAACGATCTTCATATGATTCAATAAAAACTATAGTTTAATTATTCTATGAAACAGAATTACAATTTATTATATCAGACATTTCTTTTGGTGTTTACGGTTGTGAGCAAGGAGCACTTCCGATTCAGGAGGTTCTAACCTTGTGCATAATACGCTCTGACGGTTTCCTCCAGGATGTGGCTGGTGCGGGCAGCGGATTCCCCGGTGCTGACGCATTCCCCTTCACCGCGAAGGGCGGCTACCACCTGGCTGATCAGGTTGAATTGTATATTTTCAGGGTTTACAAACCTGAATTTATGAAGACCTTCGCGGTTTTCAAGGAGGAGGTCGCCATGGCGGAAGCTGGAGAAAGTGAGGCGGCCCTGGTCGCCGGTGATGTCGATAAGGTCGGTTTCTCCGCTTTTGTCGGCCACAAAGCACCAGAGGCCGCTGCCGCTGATTCCGTTGGCGAAGGTAAAAAGGGTGCTGACGGTATCCTCGGCGGGGTACAATCCGGCACGGTTGACGGCCACGCCTTTGATCAGGGTGACGGGGCCGAAGAGGAAATCGAGGTAATCGAACTGGTGTGAGGCCAGGTCGTAGAAATAGCCGGCGCCGGCAATGGCAGGGTTGACATGCCAGTTCATTTCCTCAGGTTTCTGATGGCGTTCCCTGGCTTGCTTGAAGAGTTTCAGCTCCACGGTGAGGACCTTTCCAATGGCACCGCTTTCGATAAGTTCCTTCACTTTAAGGAAGGCGGGGAGGGTACGGCGGTAGTAGGCCACGAAGAGGGGCAGGCCCGTTTCCCGGGAGACCTTCAGCATGTCGAGGCACTCGCTGTAGTTCAGGGCCATGGGTTTTTCGACGTAGACCGGTTTGCCGGCCCGCATGGCCTGAATGGCATAATCTGCATGGGAGGAGGGGGGTGTGGCCACGTAGACGGCATTCACCTGTGGATCGCCGATCAGCGCGTCAGCAGAGGTGGTCCAAAGGGGTACCCCGTGGCGGCGGGCATAGTCCTCCGCTTTGGCGCCATCACGCCGCATCACGGCCACCAGCCGCGAGTGAGGTACCTTGCTGAAGGCGGGAGCGCTTTTCAGCTCGGTCACACTTCCGGCTCCTATCATGCCCCATCTGATCTCCTCCATAGCGGTCATCATCCGAAATGATTAAAGGTTAAAGCGGTCGCGGAAGGCCCATAATCCGAGGGCCGGGTTGGAGATGTAGTAAATCTCCTCGCCGTTGGGAAGGGTGTTAAAGCCATCCCTGAGCACTTCGGGGTTATAGCTGGCGACCATTTTGTCATAATCGGCCCAGTGGAAGCCCACGCTTTCGATTTCCTGGCGGGTGAGGTTTTCCTTTTGCTTCCCCGGGCAGTAGGTGATGGAGAACCTGCCCTCGGAGGAGCCGTGGATGAGGTGGGCGGCGGCGCTGAGGTTGTTTTTGAGTTCTTCGTTTTCGGCGGTGGCCTTCAGGGTGGCCGGGGTACCGAAATAGCCGTATTTGCGGATAAGGCGGTCGATCTCCCTGTCTTCTCCGAATTCGCGCAGGGCAGGGGCCAGTACGATCAGTTCACCGCCGTCGGCCAGGGCCATGCGGGTGCGGTATATGCTTTTATTTCCCAGCCAGGTGCTCTTGAACTCGGAGGGGTCGAGCCACACCACCACTTTCTGCAGGGGTTTCTCCACCATTTCGAAGTTCACTTCCAGGGAGAGGCGTGCCGCCTTGTCGAAGACCGAGAAGTCGTCACCGATGAAAAGACCGTACGTCTGGAGCCTGCCACTGCGGTTAAGGCCTACGACGGTCTGTACGTAAACGATAGGCAGGTGGGCCGCAAAATGGTCGGAAGCGTAGTTGAAGATCCGGCGCACGGGAGTGTCGGCGCGGCCCATCATTTTTTCCATGCCGTATGCCGCTCCGATGAAATGGCTTTTGTTGATGCCTTCGGCACCTCCGGTTCCTACGAAAATGTTCTTATTGTAGTTGGCCATGCCCACTACTTCATGTGGCACAACCTGTCCGACCGAAAGAATCAGATCAAACCCTCCTTCGACGAGCAGCTTGTTGACCTGTGCCGGCCAGGGATAGTCGACGGCACCTTCGGAGACCTCCCTGACGAACTCTCCGGGAACATAGCCCAGGGTGAGCACGTCGTTGCGCCAGTCGTGGTCGCGGAAAAGCGAACGGGGTGTTTTCCCGAACATATGGCTGATCTGGGGGTCACTCATGGGGGAGTGGGTACCCAGGGCGGGCAGGATATCGGTGAGGGACTCCCCGTAGTACTCCCAAACCATTTCGGTAAGTTCCCCTGCGCGACTGGGAAACCGGGTGTAATCGGGGGGGATGGCCAGCACTTTTCTCCGGTCTCCCAGTCTCCGGAGAGCGGTAAGGAGGCCTTCACGCAAATCGGCGGCCCTCAGGTCATGTTCCGGAGAGCCGGTTTCAAAATAGATCATGCTATGGAAATTAAAGTCAAAAAACCAAGAGAACGCAAATGAAATCCCGGAACCGGAGGAGTGTTTTCCGGCGGAAGGGTCAGCGTTTCACGCGGGCATTTCCTTTCCAGATGCTCCATACCATATCCTCGTCGGCCGGTTGGGCGTAGTCGGTAAGGAAGGTGGTAGCCAGGGCGCCGGTGGCCCATCCGAACTGGGGCCATTTTTCGGGACTCCATCCTTTGAGGATGCCGTAGAGGAGTCCGCCCACGAAACCGTCGCCGCCGCCGATACGGTCGAGGACGCCGATTCTGCGGGGTTCGATGATGTGCCAGTTTTCGCCTTCGAGCATGATGGCACCCCACAGATGTTCATTGGCGCTGAGGACCTGCCGCAGGGTGGTGGCGAAGACTGTGGCTTGCGGAAAAGCCTTGCGCACCCGGCCGATCATATCGCGGAAGCCGTCGATCTCGGAAGCGATGCCTTTACCGCCGGCTTCAGGCCCTTCGATCCCCAGGCAAAGCTGGAAATCCTCCTCATTGCCGATGAGTATGTCGGAGAGGGAAGCGATCTCCTTAAAGATGGCATGAAGCTCTTCTTCGCGGCCTTTCCAGAAGGTCGCCCTGTAGTTGAGGTCAAAGGAGATGCGGGTGCCGTATTTTTTGGCGAAGCGGGCGATTTCGAGACAGAAGGTGCTGGTGTCGGGAGAGAGGGCTCCGATAAGCCCCGAGAGGTGAACGATTTGTACGCCTTCCTGTCCGAAGATCCTTTCCAGGTCAAAATCCTTCACATTAAGGGTACGCCCCACTTCACCGGCGCGGTCGTTTTGTACACGCGGGCCGCGTGTTCCGTAACCGCTGTCGGCGATGTTGAACTGGTGCCGGTAACCCCATGGTCCCCCCTGGGGTATCTCGGGCCCTTCAAAGTCCATATTCCGGCTGCGCAGATTGCTTTTAATGAACTGGGCGATGGGACTCTCCTTTACGAAGGTGGTCAGCACTTTCACGGGCAATCCCAGAAAGGAAGAGATACTGGCGACATTGGTTTCGGCACTGGTGGCCTGCATTTCAAACAGGGAGCTGGAATGTACGGGTTGCCCGTTGACGGGGGTGATGCGCACCCCCATACTGGTGGGTACCAACAGGGCATATTTGCAGTTTTTTTTCAGTTCGATGCTCATAACTATCTGTTTTTAAATTACATATTCTTCCAAGTAGGCCGCGTGTGTTGTGGGCGGCAGGGTGGAGCAGGTTATACACCCCGGGTAGGATGGGGAACCAGGTCGGTCAGTTCTTCGATTCTGACAGGCCGGCCCTCGTCAATTGATTTACGTGCGGCCACTCCGATGAGTACAGACATGGCTCCGTCGCGGGTTCCGGCGGCGTGTTTGAGGGGATCGGCCATGGCCGGGTTGCGGAAGATCTTGTCCTGCAGCCGGGCATCGCCACCACCATGACCGGCTTTCACATGGGGCACCTTCACCAGTTCGGTCTTCCCGAAGTTGTCAGAAACATAAATCTCGTCATATTTCTCCGAAGCTTCGGCCTGCTGGCTCATTTCGCGGGCGTGGAGTTCAGCCTGGTTGGCCAATTCCTGTTGCCGCCAGGGAAGCCCTTCCCAGCTGTCAAGGCGGCCATTGCGGCCGTTGAAACCGATGGTCAGTCCTTCGTACGGTGAATAGGTGGTCAGGGAGTAGCTCACCTGCACCTTGTTGGCATATTTGATCTGGACGGCCATCTTGTCGAAGATGTCGATGCTTTCGCGCCAGAGGCAGTTGTCGCGGATGTATCCGTCGTACTTTTCGTTGGCGACGTAAAGTTCCATGTACTCTTTGTTTTTGGTGATATCCCAGTAGAACTTGCATTTTTCTTTATATCCGCAGCTGCGGCAATTGGGGCCACGGAAGGGATTGTTTTTGCCATAGTGTTCCAGGGAGCCATAGGCGAAGACTTCCACGGGATCAGAGTCGATCCACCAGTTGAGCAGGTCGAAGTGGTGGGAGGCTTTGTGGAGCAGGAGGGTGCCTCCTTTGTTGCGGTGTCCGTGCCAGCGGCGGAAATAGTCGGCACCGTGGTAGGTGTTGAGGTACCAATGGAAATCAACCGAGGTGATTTCGCCCACCCGTTTTTCAGCCAGAAGCTCTTTGATGCGGGTGAACTGTGTGCCGTAGCGGTAGTTGAAGCCCACGATGACCTTGCGGCCGGTCCGGCGTTCGGCATCGAGGATCGCCTGGCACTTCACCTCATCGGTGGTCATGGGTTTTTCGGTCAGCACGTCGCAGCCTGCCTCCAGTCCCTTGACGATAAAATGGTCGTGGGTGGCATCGACGGTGGTGACGATGAGCAGATCGGGTTTGACGCGGGTCATCATCTCGTCGAAATTGGTGAAGACCGGACAGTTGGTTCCGATGAATTTGCGGGCGTATTCCACCCTTCCGGGGTTGATGTCGCAGAGTCCCACGAATTCGATGAGATCCCCGTATTCCTGGAGGATGTGTTTGCCCCAGAAGCCGTTGCCGCGGCTGCCGGTGCCCACAAGGGCGATTTTTCTTTTGGGTGCTGCCGTTACGGCTTCTCCGGCTGCCGATCCAAAGGGGCTGACCAGCATGGCACCGGCGACCGCTGCACCTGATGTGGTGATGAAATCTCTTCTCTTCATTTGTTTAATGGTTGTGTTTAAATCATCCTTTTCATTGGTTTCCGGGGGAGCAGGTGATTCTACAAGATCAATCAGCCCCGGTTGGTAGGGTAATGCATGGAAGGATCCTTCGGGTTACACGCCGCCGTATGCGCTGTATCCTCCATCGACCGGGATGACGATTCCGGTGATGAAGGAGGAGAGTTCAGAAAGGAGGAAAAGGGTGGCGCCCTGCAGGTCTTCGGGTTCTCCGAATTTGCCCATGGGGGTGCTGTTGACGATTTTTTGTCCGCGCGCCGAGTAGCCGCCGGTTTTTTCGTCGAGGACCAGGAAGCGGTTCTGGTGGGTGATGAAGAAGCCCGGGGCGATGGCGTTGACGCGGATGCCCACTTTGGCCAGATGCACGGCCAGCCATTCGGTAAAGTTATTGACCGAGGCCTTGGCGGCCGAGTAAGCCGGAATTTTCGTCAGCGGCTTGTAGGAGTTCATGGAGGAGATGTTCAGGACCACTCCTTTGCGCTTTTTCAGCATGTCGGTAGTGAAAACCATGGTGGGCAGCAGGGTACCTTTGAAGTTGAGGGCGTACACCCTGTCAAAACCCTCCATCTGCAGACCGTAGAAGGTGTCGTCGAGGTGGTCGAGATCCTTTTCCTCAATTTGTTCGATCTTGGTGGTGGCCTGGGGACTGTTGCCACCGGCCCCGTTGATCAGGATATCGATAGGCCCCAGTTTTTCGTTGATTTCCGCTTTGGCTTTTTCCAGGGAATCGCGTTCCAGGACATTGGCTTCAACGCCGATGACTGTGCTGCCGCATTCGGCCTGTATGTCAGCAGCCACCTGTTCAGCCACCTCCTTGTTGATATCGGCGATGGCCACCCTGAGGCCGGCTGCTGCCAGCGCCCTGACCATCGTGCTTCCCAGAACACCGGCTCCTCCGGTAATCACGCATACTTTGCCTTTCAGATCATCAAATGACATTGGTTTCATATCCTTTAATTTTTACGATTTAAATTCCTTGTAATAATCGAGATTTTCACGGGTGATGATTTCTATGGGGGAATAATTGACTTCGGGCACCGGGAGTTTGAGCACCAGCGATCTGAAGAGGGCCTCGATGGCATGAAATCCTTGTTCTTCGGGTCTCTGGCAGATCAGAAAGTCGATGGTACCATTGCGAAGGTACCGAACGTTTTCCCTGAGGAGGTCGTTGCCGATGATTCTGACCGCAGATAAACCGGCATTTTCGAGGACTCTGGCTGCCAGGTATACTTTTGAGCTGGTGACAAAGAGTCCGGCCGGTGTTTCAGCATCGAGGGCTTCCATGAGCCGGGCATCGCAGCCGGCAGGGTCGGAGAGGGCGATCTCGGTTGTTTTGATATGTTGTGCAGGGCGGTGAATCCTGAACCAGTCGTAGAAACCCAGTTCACGCTGGAGCAGGTGGTTCTGGTGGTCGGTTTCCCGGGCATAATGGATGACCAGGAGAGGATCGCCCACCGGGACGAGCATCGAAAGCAGGCGTGCAGAAAGTTGGCCGCACTGATAGGAATTCTGGCCGATATAGGTGAGTTGTCCCTGCCCCGGCAGGTTGGAATCAATGAAAACAAAAGGGATCTGGTTCTCTTTCAGCCGGGAGATGAAATCGGTGGCTTCCCGGGCAAAAAAGGGGGCAAAGACCACTCCGTCGGGGCCCGTAGCCAGCAGCTTCCGGGCTTTCTCCCTGAAATCAGACGGGTCCGATTGGTTAAAGGTGAAGAGTTCGGCCGTAATGCCATACTGACGGAGTTCAGACACCGCCTTGCGGATTCCCTCGACCGGCTTGGTCCAGTATCCATCGGGTGAAAGGGGCGTCGGGAGCAATACACCCGTCACCAGCCGTTTCCGGGAAGCCAGGGTGCTCGCCAGCAGGTTGGGACGGTAGTCCATCTCTTCAATAATATCCAGGATCTTCCGCCGGGTCTCCTCGGATACCTCCCCCCGGTTGTGCAACACCCGGTCCACCGTCCCTATCGATACATTTGCCTTGCGGGCAATGTCTTTTATCCGTATCTCTGTTTTAATCTCCATGACCCGGGATTGCTTATCCTGTGTAACCCGATTGAAACTCAAAAATAGTGAATAAATCGTTTCCGTGTACGAACACGGAGCAAAAAGGTCCACAGAGAGATATGCTCTACAACATATTTCGGACGATTCAAGGTTTCTAGTGCAGGGAGGGGGTAACGGGGATTACATGGTGCCGCTGAAATGGCTATTTTTGCGGAAAGTTCTTCACCTTGAGCCGGAGTCAGGGTCCACCATAGGAGGGAATCCTCGCCACAGGGATCCGCGGATCCTGGGCAGATCAGGGGGGAATGCTCCGGAAGGGGAGAATGTCCCGGAAGGGGGAATTCTCAGGACTGTTCCGGATTATTCGGGAATGTTCCAGAATGTTCGGACTGTTCCGGATAAAAGGGGCATGAAGGGATGCGGAATGGAAAGAAAGGACATATAGATACAAAAGATAAAATTATGAGAAATGGGATGCTGTTTTTACTGGTCATGCTGATGCTGGCCGGATGTAACAAGAAGAATGAACAGCCGAAGCCGGTGGAGACGAAGGTGGTGACGGCGGCTTTCTGGCTCACCAGCGGGGATGGGAAGACGTTGCTGAACCGGGAGCCTGATCTGAAATCGTCGGCGGTGAACAATCCGAATGCAGTGATAGAAATAGATACCACGCAGGTGTTTCAGGAGATGGATGGTTTCGGGTACACCCTCACGGGGGGGAGCGCCATTTTACTGAGCCGGATGGGTTCGGCCGAGCGGCAGGCCTTGCTTCAGGAGTTGTTTTCGAAAGAGGGGATCGGGGTGAGTTATCTGCGTCTGAGTATCGGGGCGTCGGATCTGAGTGACCGGGTCTTCACGTACAATGATTTGCCGGCGGGGATGACGGATCCTGAGATGAAGCAGTTTTCGCTGGATCCGGAGCGTCGGGAGCTGATCCCGGTGCTGAAGGAGATTCTGGCCATCCATCCCGGGCTGAAGTTGCTGGGGTCGCCCTGGACGCCCCCGGTGTGGATGAAAGACAACAAGAAATCGATAGGGGGGTCATTGCTTCCGCAGTATTACGATGCCTATGCCCTTTACCTGGTGAAATATGTGCAGGGGATGGCGGCCGAGGGGATCCGTATTGATGCCATCACGGTTCAGAATGAACCGCTTCACCCGGGGAATAATCCGAGTTTGCTGATGCCGGCGGTGCAGCAGGCGGACTTTATCAGGCAGAGTTTGGGGCCGGCTTTCCGGAAGGCCGGGTTGCAGACGAAAATCATCATTTATGATCATAATGCCGACCGGATCGACTATCCTCTGGAGGTGCTGGCAGATGCTGGTGCGCGGCAGTACATTGACGGGACGGCCTTTCATTTGTACGGAGGATCGGTGCATGACATTTCCAGGGTCCATGAGGCATATCCCGACAAAAACCTCTATTTCACGGAGCAATGGGTGGGGGCGCCCTCCAATTTCGGGGGGGATCTGGCCTGGCATGTGAGGGAGCTGATCGTGGGGGCTTCCCGCAACTGGTGCAGGACGGTTCTGGAGTGGAATCTGGCGGCCGATCCCAACCAGGATCCCCACACCGAGGGCGGATGTACGCAGTGTTTGGGGGCTCTGACCCTCGATGGCAACAAGGTGACCCGCAATGTGGCTTATTATATTATCGGGCATGCCTCCAAATTTGTACAGCCCGGGGCGGTGCGGATTGGCTCGACCCTTCCGGAGGGATGGCCCAACGTGGCCTTCCGCAACCCCGACGGCTCCAAAGTGGCTATCGTGCTGAACGACGCCTCTGCTCAGCGCACCTTTAACCTGCGCCATGCCGGCCACAAATGGGTGATCACCCTTCCGGCAGGTGGCGTAGGCACTTTTATCTGGTGAAAGGATCATCCATTTTCACGGCAAGGTTATTAATGATGTGAAAAATACCTATTTTCACAGCGGTTTATGAACCGGTGACAGCCAGACTATTCACAAACATAGTAACATAAACATTTTAATCAGATGAAGAATCAGATGAAAGGAATTTCAAGGCGGCGGTTTATCGGGACTGCAGCCGTTGGATTGGCCGGGATGGCCGTATTGCCCGGATTGGCGGGATGTCAGCCTAAGGTGGTGCCAAGCGGCGACCTGAGGTTAGGTTTCATAGGTTTGGGGCGTCAGGCGATGTTCCTGCTCAACGGGTTTATCAATATACCCGGGGTGAAGGTAATGGCCGGTTCCGATGTCTATGGTATCAAGTGCAAGCGTTTTGAGAAAAGGGTGAAGGCCCATTATGCCGAAAAGGGAGAGGAAGTGGAAGTGCCCACGTATGAGAAGTACCAGGAGTTGCTGGCACGTGAGGACATAGACGCCGTGGTGATCGCCACGCCCGACCACTACCACGCCATCATTGCCATTGCAGCGGTCAAGGCCGGTAAGGATGTCTATCTTGAGAAGCCGCTGACCTTTACCATCCAGGAAGGGCAGGAACTGCGCAAGGCGGTGCGTGAGAACAACCGGATTCTGGCCGTGGGCAGTCAGCAGCGTTCCGATCCCAATTTCCAGCATGCCGTGAAACTGGTGCAGGACGGCACCCTGGGCAAGATCATCACTGCCCATGCGTATGTGGGAGCACCCCCGAAGCCCTATGATCTTCCGGAGGAGACCCTTCCTGCCGATCTCAACTGGGATCTCTGGCTGGGGCCTCTGCCCGAGACCATTCATTACAACAATGAGCTGAATCCGCTGATTACCCTTGATCCCGACCAGGATGAGACCATCTGGGGCGCCTGGCGCTGGTACAAGGAGATGGGCGGTGGGTTCCCCACCGACTGGGGTGCCCATATGTTTGACATTGTCCAGTGGGGCCTGGGTATGGATGAAAGCGGACCGGTAGAGATCTCCCCTGTGGGCGATGGTACCGAGTTCATGACTTTCAAGTATGCCAACGGGACGGTGATGACGTCAGAACCTTTCGATGAGAAAATGACCAAGGGGGTGAAGTTCATCGGTGAAAACGGATGGATCATGGTGACGCGCGGTGCGTTTGAAGCTTCCGATCCTGCATGGGTACCTGCGGCTCCTGAAACGGCCGACAATACACCTTATGAGACCAAAATCCCGCATCAGATCAACTTTATCGAATCGGTGAAGGAACGCAAGGATCCTGCCGTTCCGGTAGAAGTGGGCCACCGTACCTGCACGGTTTGTACCCTGGGCAACATCGCCTGTGAACTGAAGAAGACCATCAAGTGGGATCCGGCCACCGAATCACTCGTCGATGACGATGGTTCCGCCGCAGCCCTGCTGCACTATAATTACAGAAGCGGTTATACCCTGGTGTAATCTGAGCGGGGAGGAGCATTCCGGGTTTGCCGGCTGGTGTTCTCCCTGAAAGAACGGATTCCCGCAGAAGAGGCCTGAAAGCAGGCGTGGTTCACAACGAACGACGGTTGCTGCGGTCTTATCTGCGGGATTTCCTTTTTACGTCATGCCCTCACCTGCATGATGCCAATACAAGTTTTTTTGGTCAGTGGAAATGAATGCTCACCCCTGCTTTTCGCTCAGCTCAAGCCAGCGGAGTTCTTTTTCGTCGAGTTCCCCGCTGATGCGGCCTATTTCAAGGGAGGTTTCATAGAGGGCTTCATGGCCCAGGGTTCCCCCGTTGAGGAGCGCTTCCAGATCCCGTTTGCGGCTTTCCAGGGCGGCGATTTCTGTTTCGAGGCTTTCCATTTCCCGTTTTTCGCGGAAGGTGAGTTTGGGATTCTCCTCCTTCCTGGCCGGCCGGTGTGGCGGTTCACCTGTTGCCTTTCCTCCGGAAACAGAAGTGCCCGCAGCGGCTTCCTCCATCGCATTGCGGTATTGGGTGTAGTTCCCCGGGAAATCGGTGACCTTTCCGTTTCCTTCAAAAACAAAGAGGTGGTCGATGATCTTGTCCATGAAGAAGCGGTCGTGGGAGACGATGATCAGGCACCCTTCGAATTCGCGGAGGTATTCTTCCAGCACGTTGAGGGTGAGGATATCGAGGTCGTTGGTAGGTTCGTCGAGGAGGAGGAAGTTGGGTTTCTGCATCAGAACGGTGCAGAGGTATAGGCGGCGTTGTTCACCGCCGCTCAGTTTTTCAACGTAGTCGTGCTGCACGGCAGGAGGAAACAGAAAGCGGGTGAGCATCTGCTGTGCGGTGGCCTGGGTGCCGTCTTCGAAGCCGATCACCTCGCTGATTCTGGTCACGGCATCAAGGACCTTGTCGCGGGGGTTGAATTCGATGCCCGACTGGCGGTAATGGCCGAACCGGATGGTGGAGCCCACGGAGATGGTCCCTGCGTCGGGATCGGTCATGCCGGTGATCAGGTGGAGGAAAGTGGTCTTTCCGGTGCCGTTGTCGCCCACAATACCCACCTTTTCAAAGCGCGAGAAGGTGTAGGAAAAATCTTCGATCAGGCGAAGGTCGCCATACCCTTTTGAGAGGTTATTGATTTCCATGATCTTCTTGCCCAGGCGGGTCGAGCGGATACTGAGGTCGGCTGTTTTGTCGTCGTAGCGGGCGCGGGCTTTCTCCTGGAGGCCTGTAAAGGCGTTGATGCGGTATTTGGCTTTGTGGGAGCGGGCCTGGGGCATCCGGCGCATCCATTCGATTTCGGTGCGCAGCAGATTGCGTGCCCTGTTGATTCCTGCCTGGCGGGCTTCCATCCGCTCCTCCCTTTTCTCGAGGAAATAGCTGTAGTTGCCCGCATAGCGGAAAATCTCGTTGTTTTCAAGTTCCAGGATCTCATCGCACACCCTGTCGAGGAAGTAGCGGTCATGGGTGACCATCAGCAGGGTGGTGGAGGAGCGTTCGAGATAAGTTTCGAGCCATTCGATCATTTCGAGGTCGAGGTGGTTGGTGGGCTCGTCAAGCAGGAGAAAATCGGGGTGGCTGATGAGCACCTTGGCCAGTCCCAGCCTTTTCTTCTGTCCGCCCGACAACTCCCCGACCCGGGCTTCCAGGTCGGTGATCTTCAGGCGCGTGAGGATCTGTTTCACCTCCGTTTCGGCATCCCAGGCTCCCAGGTGCTCCATCTCTTCCGTGAGACGGGCAATCTCCCCCTGGTCGTGGTGCAACAAAGCCAACTCATACTCCCTGACCACCCTGAGCTTCTCACTGTCGGCGGTGAAAATCTCCTCCCATATGGTGTGCGCGGGATCCAGCCGGGGCGACTGTTCCAGGTAACCTAACCGTACATCGTTGGTCCATGTGATCCTCCCTCCGTCGGGGGCATCCTTTCCCGCCAGAAGATCAAAAAGGGAACTCTTGCCGGCACCATTGCGGGCAATCAACGCTACCTTCTGATCCTTGTTGATGCTAAAGGAAATGCCCTCAAACAGCAGCAGCCCACCGTAACGCTTGGTCAGGTTCTCCGCCTGCAGGTATGGAATCATATGGAAAATTTCCTGCGAAATTAATATTTTAAAAATAACTAACAGATTAGTTGTATAACTAAATAATTAGTTGTATGTTTGTGATGGATATCCGACCATTTTTACATTCTGAATTATTCACCTTAAAGATTGCACAAAATGAAACCAATTCTGTTTGTATTGACGCTGGGAGTGTGTATGGCTGGCTTTTGTCCGTCACTTTCCGCGCAGGAGAAGAAGCCGGCTGAGGCTACTACCTTTATTCAAGTAGAGGAGATGCCTGAATTTCCGGGAGGGGAAGCGGCGCTCAGGGATTTTTTAGTGAAGAACATCACTTATCCTGAGCAGGCCCGGAAGGACACAATTCAGGGGAAGGTTTATGTCACTTTTGTTGTAGATGCGACCGGAAAGGTTGTTGAACCAAAGGTGATCAGGGGAGTACATCCTTTGCTTGACCAGGAAGCGCTGAGGGTGACTGAGCGCATGCCTGCGTGGAAACCGGGGAAGCAGAAAGGAGTACCTGTAAGGGTTAGTTATACCCTTCCGGTGATGTTCTCACTAAAATAACTGTTCATTAATGAATTGTTGTTTAGTTATATGCCGTAATTAAGCCCGTTTGTGTGCTTCGTGCTGGGGAACTCGTCCCGGATCAGCCGTGGCGGGTTCCATAGAAGTAAACCATGAAAGCAGGGAGACTAACAGGCATAGGGTGATGGTTTTACATTAACTTCGTGATTTAGTAACTTTGTACTTAAAATGTAGGGGATGAAAGAGCTGACCAAAGCCGAGGAGCAGATCATGCAGATTTTGTGGGATCTGGAGAAGGGTTTTGTGAAGGACATCGTAGAGCGGTTTCCTGAACCAAAGCCGGCTTACAATACGGTGTCGACGATTGTCAGGATACTGGAGCAGAAGGGATTTGTGGACCATACGGCCTATGGCAAGACCCATGAGTATTTTCCGCTGGTGGCCAGGAACGACTACACGCGGACCTACCTGAAGAACTTCATGAAGAATTATTTCAGTGGTTCTTTCCGGGAGATGGTCTCTTTTTTTGCGAAGGAGGATAATTTGTCGGTGGCCGAGCTGGATGAGCTGATGAAGCAGGTCAGGGAGGACATCACACCAGAGGAGGAGAATCAGGATGCATAATCTGGTCAACTACCTGTTGGAATCGGGGATCAGCCTGACGTTGTTTGCCCTGGTATACGTCTTGTTCCTGAGGAGGGAGACTTTCTTTGGCACCAACCGGTTGTTTCTCCTTTTTTCCGTTATGTTTTCGCTTTTCTTGCCGCTGCTGGTCATTCCGGTGTTGGCGCCGCAGCCGGTGGTACTTCCGGAGGTGACGGTGACGCCATACCGGAATCTGCTGGAGACGGTGCTGGTGGAGCGGGAGAACCTCTCGGGGGAAGTGGAACGGCTGGTGGTTTCGTCGCGGCTGGTGGTGATTCTCTGGCTGACGGGGGTGTTGGTGATGACCTTGGTCACCCTGTTGCGGGTGGTGCAGATTGTGGGGATCATCCGCAGGGGCAGGGTCACTGACGAAGGGGACTTCAAAATGGTCCTCACCGGCAAGGGCACTCCTCCCTTCTCTTTTCTCCGTTATCTCTTTGTTCCGGAGGAGTATACCCGCATACCGGGTTACGACCGGATGGTGTACCATGAGCGGGAGCACATCAGGCAGGGGCATACCTGGGATATCCTGTTGCTTGATATTCTGCTGATTTTTCAGTGGTTCAACCCGTTCATCTGGTTATTGAAGCGGGCGGTCCGCGAGAACCATGAGTACCTGGTCGACAGGGCGGTTCTTCGTTCGGGCATCACTCCCGCCGAATACAAAAATCTTTTATTGTCAGGGTTCGCAGGGAACCAGGTGTATGCGGCCCACCATTTCAACTATTCACTTCTAAAAAACCGTTTTAAAATGATGACCAAGATACCATCCCGCAGGAGTGCGGGTATAAAAACCTCTTTCGGAATATTCATGGCTCTGGCCCTGGTGGTTGTGTTTGCCTGTGAAAAGAAATCCAGCACGACGATGGAAACCGGAACCGATAATGGCCTGGCGATCGGTAGCACCGATTCCCTCCTGAAGATTTCGTGTGATACCAAGGATGTTTCTTTGGTGGATTCCCTCCTTCGTTCAAGAAATTACAAAATGGTCAGCGTGACCAACAAGGATGGGAATGTAAGCAGCCTGATTTTCAAAAAGAGCGATCCGGAACCGGGAACGCGCCCTGAGGTGAAAATAGAAACTACAGCTGAGCTTCCGCAGGAAGAGGTGGTTTTTTTTATAGTGGAAGAGATGCCTGAGTTCCCCGGAGGGGAAGAGGCCCTGCGGGCTTTCATCTCCCAGAATATTGATTATCCTGCGGTAGCGCAGGATAAGGGGATCCAGGGGAAGGTGTACGTCACCTTTGTGGTTTCGGCCGACGGGAGCGTGAAGAATGCCAAGGTTGTGCGTGGTGTGGATCCGGTACTGGACCAGGAGGCCCTCCGGGTCGTCAATGCCATGCCCAGGTGGGCTCCGGGCAAGCAGCGTGGCCAGGCCGTAAATGTGGCTTATACCGTGCCCATCAGCTTTGTGCTTCAGTAAGAGGAATCGTTATTGCTACACCGGCTTCCCTGTGATTTTGCATCCCGGGAAGCCGGTGGGCGACCATCATTATAAAACCGTAAAATCGATTCTTTACACCGGAATCTTTCTGTAAATCCATCCTATATGATCAGACTGTGGCCCATTATTGCGTTGTGTTTAAGTTCTTTTATGCTCTCCGCCCAGGAAGAAGAGCAGGTGGCGGTACCCTGGGAGGTACAGGAATCCCTTTCCGGGGAGGAGGAACCTGAAGACACGCTGGTTTTGTCGACCCGCCAGGGGTATGCGGAATTCCGCCGGGCGGAGGCCTTACGGGAACAGTTTGACTATCCGGGGGCGGTGGAGGCCTTACGGGAGGCGGTGAATAAGGATTCGCTCAACACCAGGTGGTTGTCGGAACTGGCGGAAGTCTATCAGCTCATGGGCAATGCACCAGATGCTCTGGCGGCATTACGCAGGGCGGTGGTACTGGATCCTGCCCGTCTGCCCCTGAAGGCGCGGATGGGCAGGCTTCTGCTCTCCATGCAGGAGAACAGGGAGGCCTATCGGGTTTTCACGGAGCTGCGCAAAGCCGACTCGCTTCATCTTTTTTACAGCAGGCAGCTGGCCATCAGCGCCTCGCGCCTGGGCAAGAGCCGTGAAGCCCGGGAACTCTTCCGGCAGGTATTGGAGATGAATCCCCGCGACTACGGGAGCACCCTGGCTTTGGCCACGCTGTTGCAGCAGGATACCGCCTTTGCCCTGGCCAGGGTTTACCTGAAGCAAAGCCTGGATCTCTTCCCCGGCAATTCGCTCCTGGAACTGCGGACAGCCCAGAACGACTACTACCTGAAGGCTTATGACCGGGCTGCGGAAGGATACGAACGTTATTTGTCGCACAACGACACCTCACTGGTGGTGCGCAAGGAGTATGGGGTGGTGCTCTATTTTGCCAAACGGGAGGCGGAGGCCCTGCGGATCCTGGAGCCGGCGCTTTACCTGGCCCCCAACGATGCGATGATTCCCTTTTATATGGGATTGAGCCATAAAAGCCTGAAGAATTTCGGGGAGGCCATCGGCCATATGCAAATGGCCGGGGATCTGGCCATACCGTGGACGCTTCCCGTCATTCACCGCACCCTGGCGCAGTTGTACGGTATGCAGCGCGACTTTCCGCGTGCCATTGAAGCCTATCAAAAGGTGCTGGAACTGGACCCCTCCGACAGCGAGGTGCTCTTTGAGATGGCCACCACCTATGAGGAGTTTGAAAGCGACAAAACGGTGGCCTTCCAGTATTACCGGCGCTACCTCGAGAAGGCAGGCAAAGGAGCCCCCAATGAGGCCTACGCCCGCACCCGGATGGCAAAGATCAAGGAAGCCCTCTTCTTCGACAACCGCGGACAGAACCTTGTTCTGCCCGAATAATCTTTCCTGAAATTGGATTGTTCCGGGTCATGTTGTTAAATTTGAAGCTTTAATTCACACAAACAGGAGTTATGGCTTCACCCGACCTATCAGGATTTACCCTCCGGCCCGTTCAGGAAAGTGACCTTCCGGCTTTGTTTGAGCTTGTCAGAGAGTTGGCCGTCTACGAGAAAATTGCCGACGAACTCAAAGCCACTGAGGAAATGCTGCACGATGCCATTTTCCGGCGTAAGGTTGTGGAAGTGCTTATGGCCGAATACAAGGGGGAAATGGCAGGCTATGCCATGTATTTCTATAATTTCTCTTCCTTTATTGGGTTGCCGGGGCTTTACCTCGAAGACATCTACATCAGGCCGCAATACCGGGGTCAGGGATTTGGCAAGTACACACTTGCGGTTCTGGCCAGACTGGCCATGGAGAAGAAGTGCTGGGGTATGGAGTGGACTGTTCTGGACTGGAACAAACCCTCCATTGATTTTTATGAGGGGCTGGGGGCCATCCACAGGGAGGGGTGGCAGTTGTACCGCTTAAAAGGCCCTGCTTTGGCTGAACTGGCCGGGAAAAGCGACATCCCGTAACCTCAGCTGCCTCCAGCCCATTCATAATGCAATCGTCAGCTTGCTTATCCTGACTTCAGCAATCACCATGTGACATTTTCTGACCTCAGCTGCCTCCAGCCCATTCATGAGTAAGTCGCCATTTTGCTCATTCTGACTTTAGCAGTCACCTCACGGCAAATCTGACTTCACTATTTTCTGGCCACAAATCTGACTACACCATTCTCCCTTCGGGAAGGCAAACAGTGCAATGCCCGCGGGAATCAGATCAACCACAGTGACCTGTTATTCGGTTCAGGCCAGTGCCTGGTACATCACCTCCAGAGGGTGGAGGGCGTCGCGGCCGGTGCCATCCTTGATATGGTGGCGGCAGGAGGTGCCCGGTGCCGAGACCACCATGTTTTCGGCGGCAGCCCTCACTTCAGGGAAGAGCACCATTTCACCGATCTTCATGGAGAGGTCGTAATGCTCCTTTTCGTAGCCGAAGGCGCCAGCCATGCCGCAGCAGCCCGAGGGAATCTCCCTGACGGAAAAGTTTTCAGGGAAGGAGAGCATTTTCTTCGTAGGAACCGTGGAGGCCACTGATTTCTGCTGGCAGTGGCCGTGGAGGAGGATCTCTTTTTTCTCACGGGAAAACGCCTCTGCGGTAATGTTTCCGGCTTCTATTTCGCGGCAGAAGAACTCTTCGAAGAGGAGGGCATTTTCGGCCAGGTGTGCGGCAGCGGGCCGCAGCTCCTCTTTCACCAGTTCGGGATATTCATCTCGGAAAGCCAGGATGGCTGAGGGCTCTATGCCCACCAGGGGGGTGTCGGCACTGATCAGCTCTTTGAGTAATAGGACATTTTCCGTGGCGATTTTCCGGGCGGTGCGTACCAATCCCTTCGAGAGCCAGGTGCGGCCGCTCTCCTTGTGGACCGGAATGCGCACTTCATAGCCCAGGCGGGTGAGCAGCAGGATGGCCTTGATGCCGATGTCGCTCTCATTGAAGTTGGTGAACTCGTCGTTGAAGAGGTATACCCTTTTCTTAGGATTTTCGACAGGCAGGGCGGCACCGTTCCGGAACCAGCGGCTGAGGGTGATGGGGGAGAGGGGCGGCAGGTTGCGTTGGGTGTGAAACCCTACCATCCGTTTAAAGAAAGATTGCTTCATCATTAAGTTGGCCAGGGGCTGTACCAGCATGGCCAGTTGTTCGAGGCGCGGAAGGTAGGCTACCAGCCTGCTCCGGAAGGGAATGCCGTGGATGTCGTAATAGTGCTGCAGGAATTCCGCCTTCAGTTTGGCCATGTCGACATTCGAGGGGCATTCTGATTTACATGCCTTGCAAGAGATGCAGAGGTCCAGGATCTGGTAGATTTCCTTCTGGTCAAAGGGATTTCCACCATTGGCTTTAGCGAGGAGTTCCCTGAGCAGATTGGCCCTTCCGCGGGTGGTTTTGTCCTCATCGCGTGTAGCCATATAGGTGGGGCACATCGTTCCCCCAATGATCTCCGACTTGCGGCAGTCGCCCGAGCCATTGCACTTCTCAATAGAAGAGAAGAAGCCCCGGTTGGCCGAAAAGTCAAAGATGGTGTCGAAAGAAGGGATGACCGTTCCCGGTTCAAACCGGAAATGGTCGGTGATGGGGGGTGTATCCACGATTTTCCCCGGATTGAAGAGGTTTTCAGGGTCCCAGGTCTGTTTCAGATGACGGATCAGCTGGTAGTTGTGTTCGCCCAGCATAAAGGGGATGAACTCTCCGCGGACGCGGCCATCGCCGTGTTCTCCACTGAGGGAACCCCGGTATTTGCGTACCAGTCCGGCCAGATCGGTCATCAGGTCGCGGAAGATCTGCACATCACCGGGATCTTTCAGGTCCAGCAGCGGTCTGAAATGAATCTCTCCGGTGGCGATATGGGCGTAATAGATGCTGGAAAGGCCGTATTTTTCAAGGATCACTTTGAATTCCGCGACATAATCGGGAAGAAATTCAGGATGCACGGCGGTATCCTCGAATCCTGGCACTCCTTTTCTTTTACCCGGAACGTTGGCCAGCACCCCCAGTCCGGCCGTGCGCAAAGCCCACACCTTTTTGATGGGGTCGGCGCCTGTGACCAGCGGAAAGGCGTAGCCCAGTCCGGCCTCCTTCATGTCGCCGATCATGGCATTGCTGGCGTTCAACAATTCCTCTTCGGTGTCAAAAGCCAGCTCGATCATCAGGATGGCCCCGGGGTTTCCTTCCACGAAGAAACGGTTTTTGCGCTGTTCAATATTCTCCTTGGTGCACTCCAGGATGACGTCGTCCATCAGCTCCACCGCCCGTGGCTGGTGTTGCAGTGCGATCAGGTTGGCCTTGAGCGACTCCTCGAGGGTGCGGAAATGGGCGCAGACCAGTCCCATATGTTTGGGCGGCAGAGGAATGAGGTTTACCTTGATGCGCTTCATGAAGACCAGGGTTCCCTCGGAGCCGGCCAGCAATTTGCAGAAGTTGAAAGGCTCGCCTCCCGGGGTGAAGAGTTCGCTGTCGAGGAGTACATCGATGGCGTAACCCATGTTGCGGCGGGTCACCCGCGGATCGGGGAAATTCTCCCTGATGGCCGCCTGGTTGACAGGATCGGTGAGGATTTCGCAGATATTGCGGTATATCTTGGTTTCCAGAAGGGTGGGGTCCCCTTCGCATTTGGTGCGGAAGGCCTCTTTGGTGAGGGGGCCGAAGGTCACCTCTGACCCGTCGGAAAGGATCACGTCGGCCTCCAGGATATGTTCACGGGCGCTCCCGTAGATGATGCTGTGCAGTCCACACGAGTTGTTGCCCACCATTCCGCCGATACAGCAGCGGTTGGATGTAGAAGTTTCCGGGCCATACTGGAGGCCATGGGGCGCCAGCCATTTGTTGAGTTCAGCCGGAATCACTCCCGGCTCCACCCATACCCAGTGCGCTTCCTTGTTGAACTCCAGGATCTTGTTCATGTACCTGGAGATGTCCATGACGATACCCGGACCAACCACCTGCCCGGCCAGGGAGGTCCCTCCGGCACGGGGTATGACCGATAGTCCGTGGCTTTGGGCGAAGGCCATGATCTTCAGCACATCACCGTTGTTTTTGGGCCGGGTGACCGCCGCAGGTTTTTCCTTGTAGGAGGAGGCATCGGTGGAGTAGAGGATCCGCTGGACGTTGTCGGTAAAGAGATCGCCGTCGAGGGAAGCCTTCAACGCGTCAAATTCCTGCTGTGAAATCATAAAGCTGGTTTTTGGTCTTAGCAAATATATCAAATTGATGGGTTAATGAAGGGGCATGATGGTTTAACGTTTCCGCAATCCTCCAAAATGACTATTTTTGTTAACACAAATTCACTTTCAGAACACTATTCAGATATGTTAATTTATCTAAATGGAAAGCAGGTGTCCATATTCAGGGGGGCTACCATTCAGGATGTCGTCAGGGCTTATTCCCTGACCAGTAGCAAACGGTTGGGGAGCGGTTACCTGGCTGTTTACGACCGCTTCGGGTACAGGACCGAACCCGACGGACCGGCTGTGGAGGGAGGCCATTATTTTCTGCGGGTGGCTGGTCACCGTAATAAGAATATGCCGGCATAAACCAAATTCTAAAACCTTTTTAAGCACTAAGAAACAAACAGTTGATGTTTGTTGTTGTTAATATAATGAATCCTGTCAGGAGAGGAATGTTGTCCTGAAGTATTGGTAGAAGTCAGATAAAGTATATGTTTAATTTAATATTATATAATAATGAATATTAAGAGGGTATTAGTATTTGTCTTTGTAGTTTTTTTGTCTGTGCCCCTGGTTTCGCAGGCAGGCCGGAATTGCAAAAAGAGCAAACAGGTGGTGATTCTCCACACCAACGACATGCATTCAAAGATCGACAACATGGCGAAGCTCACCTGGCTGGCCGACAGTCTGCGTCAGCAGCACCGCTACCTTTTTCTGGTTTCCGCAGGTGATAATTTCACGGGCAACCCCATTGTCGATATGTATCCCCGGGTGGGTTACCCGATGGTGGATCTGATGAACCAGGCGGGTTTTGTTTTGTCGGCCATGGGGAACCATGAGTTTGACATGGGGCAGGAGCAGTTTTCCCAGCGCAGGAAAGAGGCTGATTTCCCCTTTATCAGCGCCAATATTGATGTAAGCAAGGCACATCTGAAAAAGATCAAACCCTGGGTGACGCTGAAGGCCGGGAAGTGCAGGATTCCGGTCGTTTCCTTTATTCAGCTCGATGAGAACGGGTTACCCTCGTCGCATCCTTCGCGGCTGGAGGGGATCACCTTCACCCCGGCGGAAGTCAGGGCGGCCGATTTCCTTTTCCTGAAGGAGAAATATGGGATGCTGGTGGGGCTGACCCATCTGGGCATAGAGGGTGACGTACCGCTGGCGCAGAAATACCCACAGTTTGATCTGATCATCGGGGGGCACTCGCATACCATCATGGATGTTCCGCGGGTAGAGAACGGTGTGACCATCGTCCAGACCGGTTCGCAACTGAAGGGTGTGGGCAAGACCACGCTGACCATTGAAGGCGGAAAGATTACCAATATCGGTTATGAGCTGATCTCCCTCGATGCCCTGAAGGGAAGAGATTCCGCAGTTCAGGCAGCCATTGACCGCTATAACGACAATGAAGAGATGAACCGGGTGCTGGCGGAGGCGATCACCCCCATGACCGGCAAGGAGGAACTGGGCGCCATGATGACCGATGCCCTGACGGCGATGAGCGGTGTCGATATTGCCTTCCAGAATGTAGGTGGCATCAGGATCCCCTCACTTCCTGCTGGAAATATTCATTACCGCGATATATTTCGTCTCGATCCTTTCGGGAACCAGGTGGTCGTATTCAACATGACGCCGGCGGAGATCAAATCGCTGGTTCTAAATGCCTTCAACCGGAATAAGGAACCTGACCTGATGGTGTCGGGGATGACCTACACTGCACTGGTGAATGGTGACGGTGTTTGTGTCGATGTGGAGATGAAGGGATTGGACGGCCAGCCACTTGATCCGGCGAAAACCTATAAGGTTGGCATGAACAGCTATATCAGCGCCAGCTATACCTTCGACCATGCCGACCCGGGTACGGTCAACTACGAAACCACGGCCCAGACCCTGATCAGCTACCTGCAGAAAGTGCAGAAGGTCGACTACCAGGGCACCCGCAGGACCACGGTACGGAGTTTATGATGGTGAATATTGTTATCTTGCAATCTATTTTTTAAACATTATGGCAGATTTTTTTTATCAGAAACCTTTTCCCATCCAGAAGGATGAAACTCCTTACCGTTTGGTGACCCGTGATTATGTGACTGTAGAGGAAGCCGGAGGTCGCAAGTTGCTGAAGGTGGCTCCCGAGGGGCTAGAGTTGCTGGCCCGCGAGGCTTTCACCGATGTCTCCTTTTACCTCAGGCCGGGGCATCTGGCCCAGCTGGCCGCCATTCTGGAAGATCCCGAAGCGAGTGACAACGACCGTTTTGTGGCACACACCATGCTCCTCAACCAGGTGATCGCGGCAGAAGGGCAGCTTCCCACCTGCCAGGACACCGGTACCGCCATCGTCATCGGCAAAAAGGGGGAGAATGTCTATACTGGCGTGAACGACGCCAAACATCTCTCAAAAGGGATTTACGACACCTATACAGAAAAGAACCTCCGCTATTCGATGATCGTTCCGCTGACCATGACGGAAGAGAAAAATACCGGCACAAACCTTCCGGCCCAGATCGACCTTTACGCGGAGCAGGGCGATGCCTATGAATTTCTATTCGTCACCAAGGGCGGTGGCTCAGCCAACAAGACTTTCCTCTATCAGCAAACCAAGGCGCTGCTCAATGAGGAGAGCCTGGAGAAGTTTGTCCGTGAAAAGATCAAGGACCTGGGCACTTCGGCCTGTCCGCCCTATCACCTGGCGTTGGTCATCGGGGGTACCTCTGCGGAAGCTACTCTGGCCGCGGTCAAGAAGGCCTCGGCAGGTTATTTCGACCATTTGCCTACGGAGGGGAACGCCGGGGGTCAGGCTTTCCGTGATGTGTACTGGGAAGGCCGGGTGAAGCAGATCTGCCAGGAGTACGGTTTGGGTGCCCAGTTCGGGGGCAAGTATTTCGTCCATGACGTGCGGGTGATCCGTCTGCCGCGCCATGCGGCTTCCTGTCCGGTCGGACTGGGAGTGAGCTGTAGTGCCGACCGTAACATCAAGGCGAAGATCACCGCGGAGGGGATTTTCGTGGAACAGCTGGAGAAGAACCCGGCCCGTTTTCTGCCGAAAGAGGCGCCCCATCTGAAGCCGGCGGTGACCATTGACCTGGACCGCCCCATGCAGGAGGTACTTGCGGAACTGTCGAAATATCCGGTGAAGACCAGGCTGAGCCTGAACGGCACCCTGATTGTCGCCCGCGATGCCGCCCATGCCCGCATCAAAGAGATGATCGACAGCGGCGAACCGATGCCCGACTATTTCAAGAATCATCCGGTCTATTATGCCGGTCCGGCCAAGACCCCCATCGGCATGGCCTCCGGAAGTTTCGGCCCCACCACGGCCGGGCGCATGGACGTCTATGTGGAGCCCTTCCAGAGCCTGGGCGGATCGATGATCATGCTGGCCAAGGGGAACCGCAGCCAGGCCGTTACCGACGCCTGCAAGAAGCACGGCGGTTTTTACCTTGGTTCCATCGGCGGGCCGGCCGCTATCCTGGCCAAGGAAAACATCAAATCGGTCGAACTGGTGGCCTTTGAAGAATTAGGCATGGAAGCCGTCCGCAAAATCAGGGTTGAGAACTTCCCTGCCTTCATCATCGTCGACGACAAAGGCAACGACTTCTTCAAACAGCTCTAACAAAGCTAAATTGCCGGTAGATAAACGCTGTGTGGTCTGAATAAAGACTGTACAGCGTTTTTTTTTTATTATTCCCTCTTCGGTTTTGAAATCAATAGTATATATTTATATACCTTTGTGATGAGTATACTCCCGGCATGAAATGAAGTACTCTGAATTTCACAGAAGGATTGTAAAAAATGGATGGAAGTTCAGTCACGCTGAGGGCAGCCATTATTTTTATATGAAGGATGGAATTCTGTCAGAACCAATACCATACCATGGTAGTAAAGAAATATATGAGCCATTAAGGTTGAAAATCGCGAAAAGCATGGGAATTAAATGATATTTAAAAATTATAATGGAAAAATTAATTGTTCAGATTGGAGCCAGTTCAGATCATTTCGGGGCATTTGCCATAAATTGTGATGGCATTTACGGTGCAGGTAATACTGTCGAAGAATGCAAGCAGAACCTATTGGAAGGTTTACGCCTTTATATTTCCTCAAATGAGAATTTGCCTGAAATATTAAAGGGAGATTTTGAAATTGAATATCATTTCGATGTGCAAAGCATATTGAGCCATTATTCCAACGTTTTTACGAAACCTGCCCTGGAAAGGTTGACAGGGATTAACCAGAAGCAGTTGCACCATTATGCCACCGGACTAAAGAAGCCACGTCCGGAGCAGCGAAAAAAGATTGAAACAGCCTTACATAATTTAGGTAAAGAGTTATTAACCATTCAATTGTAATCTACTCCACAAATGCCAAATTTTACAACTTATTGCCTGGTACGGATAGATGAGTGCTGTTTCTTGCATATTATTGTGAAAGTGACTTGTTTGTTTTTTGTAAACCTCTTGTGAAATTAATATTGAGTTCATATAGAGTTTTTTTTGAGGGGAATTGTTATTCCGTACTATTTTGTCTTATATTTGCATTCAGTAAACAGGCATAACAATGAAACCATTATCTGTTGATAGCAACGCAATTTCCGGGAGCAGAGGCTCCAGGGGTGTTGTTATGCCGCTTTCTTCGATGCGCATGCGCTAGCCTTCGGGCCGGTTTCCAACAGCCAGCTGCGAAGGCACCACTCACCTGAACAACAGACTTCAATAATTCGTAATTGACGGATCCCTTGCATGGTCGTTGTTCCCGCTAATTTCCCACATTTTATAAATATTTAAATCATAGCGTAATGAGTGTTACCATAGTGCGCATAGAAGGTGAAATCATTTATCATCAACAAGCTCTTGAGAAGCTGGTTGTTTTTCTGTCCAAACAGTCCACACCCCATTTGCTGGTGGTCACTGCCCTGCCTGAACTGGCGCAGGCTATCAGAAGTGAAATAGTTAAGGCCCATGAACCGGAGTATTCACAGGTTTCGATTGAAGGCATTCTCGAAAACCTGGAATCCTTGATCAATTCCCCGGCCGGAAATAAAAAGGAATCTGAACAAATAAGGGAGTTTGATAAAAGGGGAGAATTCCGGCGGCAATGTGAAAGGCTAACCGGTTTGCTGCGGGGGATCCATCTCACGGGCGATTATTCAGCAGCCCTGAAGGACCAGGTGGTGAGTTTCGGGGAGCAGCTGACGGCCTTGCTGGTGGCCGCCCGTTTGGAGCAGGTATTTGGGCGGTTTTCCGCTGGCGGCCATGAAAATGAATCCCTCCGCGACAGCAGTGAAGGAGAGCCGTGCCCAACAACCGGAAACATCCTGGAAAGGGAAGTACAGCGCTCAATCGTCATCACTCCCGAAGAGCTGGGATTGCGGGTGACCGCCGACTATGGCAGTGCCACATTCACCGCCCTGGAGCACCCTGAAGAGCTGGTTTCCATCGCCGGGCAAATCGTGGTCGTTCCCGGATCTTACGGCATCGCTCCCAACGGGAAGATAGCGCGAACGGGACGGTCGGCGGCCGACTATACATCGGCTTTTCTGGCGGGAGCCCTCGGAGCCGAAAGACTGGTCCTCTGGAACCTGCAGGTGGAATTCACCAGCGTCGATCCGGAAATCGTTCCGCAGGCGGGCACCCTCCGCTATCTCACCTATGCCGAGGCCAGCGAACTCTCCTATTTCGACCATTTTGACTTTCATCCCCGTACGGTAGAACCCCTGCAACCGGGGCATATCCCCATTCACATCCTCAGTGCGTCAACCGCTGATTTTCTTCCCGATACAATCATCAACTCCGAAGAGCACCCATCTAAAACGGTCGTTAAAAGCATTGCCAGTACCGACGACCTCTCGGTGCTCAAATTGAATGGTCCGGGTGTGGGGCTTAAGCCAGGCATCCTGGCCCGGATCACCAGCCAGTTATCCAAAGAGGGCATCAATATCAAATCGGTCATTACCAGCCAGGTGAGCATCAACATTCTGCTGGGACGAGAAGATGGTCAGGCTGCCAGGAAAATCGCTGAACAGCTGGGATTCACTGCGGTGAGCGAGATTACCCTGCTCGACAAGGTCACCCTGGTGGCCATCGTGGGCCATGGCATGCAGGACCATTACGGCATTTCAGCCCGGCTCTTCACTGCCGTTGCAGAGAATAAGATCAACGTCATTCTCAGTGGTTCGGGCGCCTCTGATCTGGTCAGCTACCTCGTCATTGCAGAACGGGACAAACAGAAGTGCATTAAAGCGGTCTACAAAGCCTTTCTGGAAGATTAGAAGGTCAGAATTTCGGAAGATTAGAATGAAAAATAAAAAATAAACAAAAAAAAGCAAATATCATGACAACACAGAAATTGAAATTTGAGACCCTGCAGGTGCATGCGGGGCAGAAGCCCGACAGCGACACCCATTCACGGGCGTTACCCATTTACCAGACGAGTGCCTATCTCCTCAAGGATGCGGAGCATGCGGCGAACCTTTTTGCCCTGAAGGAATTCGGGAATATCTACACCCGTATCATGAATCCCACCACCGATGCCTTCGAGCAGAGGATAGCAGCCCTGGAGGGGGGTGTGGGTGCCCTGGCGGTCAGTTCGGGCCATGCGGCCCAATTTCTGACTTTCACAACCCTTCTGGAAGCGGGTGACAACTTTGTCTCATCGCCCTATCTCTATGGGGGGTCGTACAACCAGTTCATGGTCTCCTTCAAGCGGCTGGGCATTGAGGCCCGGCTGGCCGATGATCTCACCCCAGAGGCCTTTGAAAGGCTTATCGACGACCGGACAAAGGCGATCTACTTCGAGTCGATCGGTAATCCCGGTTTCGTGGTTCCTGATTTTGAGGCATTGGTAGCCCTGGCCCGCCGGTATGACCTGCCGGTGATTGTCGACAACACCTTCGGGGCAGGCGGTTACCTGGTCAGGCCCATTGAACATGGTGCCGACATCGTGGTGGAGTCGGCCACGAAATGGATTTGCGGCCATGGCACCAGCATCGGCGGAGTCATCATTGATGCAGGCCTTTACAACTGGGGCAACGGCAAATTCCCGGGCTTCACGGAACCCTCGCCGGGATACCACGGACTGGTTTACCAGGATGTCTTTAATGCCACCAGTCCCCTGGGCAACATTGGTTTTATCATCAAAGCGCGGGTGGAGGGCCTCCGCGATTACGGTCCGGCCCTGAGTCCCTTCAACTCCTTCCTGTTGGTGCAGGGACTGGAGACCCTTTCCCTGCGGATGGAGCGGCATGTGGCCAATACGCTGGCGCTGGCCCAATGGCTGGAGGCCCATCCGAAGGTGGAGAGTGTCAACTATCCCGGACTCAAGAGCAGTCCCTCGTATGCCCATGCGCAGAAATACCTTCCGAAGGGTGCAGGGGGTGTGCTCTCTTTCATTGTGAAGGGAAGCAAGGAGAATGCCGGCAAGGTAGTCAACAGCCTGCAACTGGTGAGTCACCTGGCCAACGTGGGCGATGCCAAGACCCTGATCATACAGCCGTCGGCGACCACCCATTCGCAGCTTCCTGAGGAGGCCCAGCTGGCCGCCGGGGTTTTCCCTGCCCAGTTGCGCGTCAGCGTCGGCATCGAACACATCGACGACATCATCGCCGACTTCCGGCAGGCCCTGGAACAAGTCTGATGGCTCACCTCTCATGGAAAGGCAGGGAGCCTCACCGTAGCAATGACGGTGGCTCCCTACTTTCCAGGGGCATCCCCGCCTTCCATGGGCACCTCTGCCTTAAAGCATTCGGGAAAACTGTGCATTTAAAAGTATTACTGCTTGCCCCGAATCAGTCATGAACAGCAAATTCGTTCACCGGTATTGAAGAAATAGCAATTTTAACAGTATGCCACTTACCATTCCCGATCAGTTGCCAGCCGTGGAACTCCTCCGGCAGGAGAATATTTTCGTGATGAACCAGAGCCGGGCGCTCCACCAGGATATCAGACCTTTGCGGATCATTATCCTCAACCTGATGCCGGTCAAGGTGAACACCGAAACCGACCTGTTGCGGCTGCTCTCAAATTCACCTCTCCAGATAGAGGTCGACTTTCTGAAGTTACGGTGTCACACCCCAAAAACCACTCCTGCGGAACATATGCAGATGTTTTATAAGGATTTCAGTGCCCTGTCGGGCAACAACTACGATGGGATGATCATCACCGGCGCTCCTGTGGAGCAGCTCCCTTTCGAGGAGGTCACCTATTGGGAAGAACTCCAGAAGATTATGGACTGGGCCGACCGGCACGTCTATTCGACCATGTTCATCTGCTGGGGATCACAGGCCGGGCTTTATCACCATTATGGCATTCCCAAATATACCCTGCCGGAGAAGCTCTCCGGGGTCTATTCCCACCTTGTGCTGGATGAAAGGCTGCCCATCTTCAGGGGTTTCGACGACCGGTTTATGGTGCCCCATTCGAGGTACACTGCGGTCAGGAAAGAGGATATAGAAAAGGTACCGGGATTGTCGGTCATTGCCGAGTCGGAAGTCGCGGGGGTGCACATGGTCGCAGGCAGGGGAGGGCGGCAACTTTTCATCACCGGCCATCCCGAATATGCCCGCTTTACCCTCGATGCCGAATACCGCCGTGACAAGGCCAGGAAGCTGCACATCCGCGTGCCGGAGAATTACTATCCGGGTGACGACACCCGTCAGCCACCCCTGATGACCTGGCGCTCGGCCGCCAACCTCCTCTTCAGCAACTGGCTCAACTACTACGTTTATCAGGAAACACCCTACGATCTGGCCGCCATCCATTTGTGAACGCCATAGCAAAATCCCGGCAGGTGGGAAACGGTCTTAGACCGCTCCCCCTGACCGGGATTTATCAATGATTGGAAATGTTCTTCGCGTCAGTAGGCCGGCTTACTCGTTGTACCAGTTGATCTTCCGGGTGAGGTACATGATCAGTCCCAGGATGATGAAAAGGACGATGCTGCCCGTCACCAGGGCGTAGGTTTCCATCTGAAGAAGCACGAAGATGAAAATAAACGACGCGGCAAGCACGGCGGTGAGCATCAGGGAGTTGATCCTCTTTTTCAGGAAGGAACGGGAATAGGCGAAGACCATGGTGAGTACCGCCGCCGAGGCAATGAGGTAGGAGATGTTGAAGCCCAGGTGTTCCGAGAGGGAGAGGAGCAGGAGGTAGAAGAGGAGCAGGGCGAAGCCCACCAGGGCATACTGAACCGGGTGGATGCGTTCCCCGCTGATCACCTCGCTGAGGAAGAAGGAGATGAAAACCAGAACGATCACGAGGATCCCATATTTGGCACTGCGGATGTTTTTCTGGTAGTGGTCGGCCACGGTCACGAGTTCCACCCCGAAATCGGATCCTGCCATTTTATATTTATCTCCTTTCCAGTTCTGGGGGAAGTTGCGGTTGAAATGGAGCACCTTCCAGTCCGCTGTAAAGCCGTCAGGTGTGATGTTATGGCTGACAGGAAGGAAGCTTCCGGTGAACCCGGGGTCGTTCCAGGCAGAGGCGAGTTTGACCGTGGTGGTTTCGCCGAGCGGACTGAAATGAAGGGAGTGGCTTCCCTTGAGGTGCAGGATGCATTCAAAGGTCGCCGGGAAGGAGGTGGCGGGGTCGAGGGGCAGGGGCAGACTGATGCCACCGGTACCGATCACCGGATCGTCCATGCCTGGAAGAAAGGTGTACTTCTGTCCGTTCCAAACCATCTCCACCATGTTGCTGATCCCCCGCAGGTCAGACAAACCAATGGAGAGTTCGGCTTTGTTCCACTCCGTTTCTCCGGAAGCCTGCAGGATTTCCGGGGAGGGTGGGGCAAAGGTTCCGGAGATACGGATCTCCGATTCGTAGACCACCACCTTGTAGATGCTACGGAAACGGTCGCGGGGCATCAGCTGGCCGTCGATGTTCAGTTCCTGCGGCAGGAAATAGCGCTGTGACTGCACGACCGTGGGATTTTTGTCCTCCTGGCCGGTGACCGTTTCCGTCACAGGCACCGTGAGCACTGGTCCGCGTACCACCTGGTCACGCGACCACTTCTCCATCACTTCGGCCCGTGCCGATTCCGCAGTAGTCTTGCGCTCTTCCATCAGGCCGATGATCATCAGCTTGGGAATCAGCAATACAAAAAAGACAATGCCAATAAACACGATTTTCAGCATCAGCTGCCAGCTGATCATCGATGATTTGAGCGGTCCGTTGTTCCCGGGACCTGCGGGTTCCTGATTGATTGTTTCCATTGCGTGAGTGATTTAATGATTGTACAAAGAGCTTTGCATTACAAAGTATAGATTTAAAAAAATTATTGCAGTCTGATAATCTCCTCAAGTGCTTTGAGGTGGGTGAGGAAGGCTTCTTTGCCCAGGGGGGTGATTTCATAGGTGGTCACCGGTTTTCTTCCTGAGAAGCTTTTATGGACCCTGACGTAGTCCGTGCTTTCCAGTATTTTCAGGTGGCTGGCCAGGTTGCCGTCGGTAAGTTCCAGGGTGCTCTTCAGGTCGTTGAAGGGAACCCTGTCGTTGACGGCCAGGATGGACATCACTCCGAGCCTGATCTTATTGTCGAAGGCCTTGTCGAGTTGGCGGATGATGTTCTTCACTTTCCGGGGTTTAGGGGTTCACGTTCGTGGACGAAGTACATATAGAGGCCATAGAGGATGTGGACCACACCAAACCCGGCGGCCCAGAGGAGAAGTCCGTATTGGGGCAGGGCAAGGGCCACCAGTCCGAGCAGGATCTGTGCCAGTCCGGCAAAATAGAGTTCACGGTGGGTATAACGGGCGGCGATGGCCAGGGCCAGGCCGTAGAAGACCAGCAGGGCAGGGGCGACCAGGGTGTAGTGTCCTCCGGCAGTCAGAAGGATCGCAAAGGCTCCGCCTGTGGTTAACGGAAGAATCAGGTTAAACAACAACTGTCTGGAGCTGGGGCCCCAGATCTGCTGGTTTGTTTTTTTTGCCTGCCTGATGGAAAACCACAAGGCTGTGGCCAGGGAGGCCACCAGCACGATGGCGGCAACCAGGAAAATCATCATTATTTTCCGGGGCTCTGTCAGCGATAGGTTACCGAGGAAATCCCATACCAGGTATCCCCCAACCAGGGCGTACAAACCCAGGAAAATTCCGGAGAAACCGCTGAGCGACATGAACTTGCTTGATTTTTCCATTAACCGGCGGATCTCCGCCAGCTGGTCCAGATAATCGTTGTTGTTATCCATTTAGAAAGTACTTTGTGATGCAAAGTTAAAAATGTTTATTTACGTGGTGATGTCTAGCACGGATTTTTTTTAAAAAAAAAGAAGAAAAGAATAAATTGTCGTAACACTTTAACATTACGTGTAAATATTTTAATTTAGACGTAAAAAATGAATACCAAACTGACACTCCATTTTGACCGTGAAGTGATTGAGAAAGCCAAAAAGTATGCAGCTTCACAACAAATGAGCCTTTCGCGGCTTACGGAGTATCTCTACCGGCAAATCACATCGGGGGATTACCGTACGCTATCTGAATTTCCGGTGGCCGACTGGGTTAACCAGGTCTCGGAAGGGGAAGCCAACTATGTCAGGAGAAGCCGGAAAAGCATGAAAAATGAATTTATGGCATCGAAAAAATGAAAGTATTTCTGGATGCCAATGTTCTGGTGTCGGTGCTGAATAAGGAATACCCGCTATACACCTGGTCTTCGCGGGTGTTAAGCCTTCATGGAATCGGGGATGTTCAGCTTTACACCTCACCGCTGTGTCTGGCCATTGCCTTTTATTTTACCGGAAAGAAATCGGGCGATAACGTGGCCAACCGGAAATTACGCATGCTGTGCGGCCATATTTCAATATCCTCTATGGATGGGTCGGTGGTCGGTCAGGTGCTGAGTGACCGCCGGATCACTGATTTTGAAGACGGACTTGAATATTATTCAGCATTGCAGTCCGGGTGTGATTATATTGTCACAGAAGATGGCGGAGATTTCTGGTTCAGCAGTATCCAGGTGATGGACTGCCGTGGTTTTCTCCAATATTTAAAACAGAAATAGCTTCACTTCCTTTTACTAGCCTTCACTCATTTGATAAGTCTTCACAGAGATGAAGGGATTAATACAAATATAAAGATTGTGACCAGTTACAATCCACGCGCCCACGGGAGGCGCGACAGGGTTCCACTGGGTCGGTCGCTTATTCAATCTTGTTTCAATCCACGCGCCCACGGGAGGCGCGACCAAATCGCGAGATTGAAGTGATCAGACTGTTCCCGTTTCAATCCACGCGCCCACGGGAGGCGCGAC
>JAAYDJ010000002.1 GCA_012729335.1 Bacteroidales bacterium
AAGTGACCTCATCAGTCAAGGACAAAAGAGTATTGCCTAGAGCATGAAAATGAAAATTTAAACTACCTGACTGATATTTTTAAATATTGAAAATGAATCATTAATCTATAATATATCCAAATGAAAGGTTACTGCTGTTTCTCATCCTTCCGCTCGTCACGATGCTCTCCTGCCGGAAACAATCGGGTTGGGAGATTGAAAATCCTCTTCCTGTCGACCGTCCCGACGAAGTGATCGTCTTTCAGCGCAACGAGGTGGCCGCCAAACTGGCCATTCCCGGCAACCAGCTGCCGGTTTTCGCCATCGACAACCAGTTAATGCCCTCACAGGCAGATGACCTCGACGGGGATGGACAGTGGGACGAGGCCGTGGTCCTGGTGAACCTTCCGGCCAGCGGAAAAGCCAAACTGGTCCTCTCCTTTGCAGATCCCGGAGAGTACCCGTCATTTGAAAAAAGGACCAACCTGCGGCTGGGGATTCTTCAGCCCGACGGAACCTTCCCGGAGGTAGACCGCTACCAGGCACCTTCGTGCCGCGACACCTTTCAAATCATTGCCCAGGCGGAAAGCGTCAACTGGGAAAACGACAAATTCGGATTCCGTGTCTATTTTGACTGCCGCAATGTCAAGGATCTCTTCGGGAAACTGCAACCCCGGATGATCATTGACTCACTGCAGTACCCGGGAACTCCCAGCTACCATGACCTGGCCCCCTGGGGAATGGACGTGCTCCACTGCGGCAGTTCCCTGGGTTCGGGAGGCATCGCCCTGCTCTATAACGACTCCCTCTTCCGGCTGGGAGATACCGGCAGCTATGAATATATCAAAATCGCGGAGGGCCCTGTGCGCTCCCTCTTTGAGCTTCGTTACGGGGACTGGGTCGCCGGAGACGATACCCTGGAAGCCGTGGAAAGAATCTCCATCACCCCGGGCAAGTACTGGTTTCAATCGGAAGTTACCGTACACGGCCTCCCTGCAGGCGCCGAAATCGTTACCGGCATCGTCACCAGCAAGCTGACCCGCGAACCCTTTGCATTCCAAAACCACGGTTTGACCTGCATAGGTACACACGACATCCAGTCCCTTCATCATGACGAGCTGGGGATGGCCGTGATCCTGCCTGAAAACGAAACCGGAAAAATCGCCCGTACCACCAACATCAACTTCTTCGAAAGAGGATTTCAGCTGGTGAAAGAAAAGAATTTCAGCAATATCATAAGTGAAACATATTATGTTTCACAGAAGGCTGAACCCTCCCTGCCCGTCCGTCATTGGTTTGCAGCGGTTTGGGGGCTGGAACAGGAACGGTGGAAAAGCGAAGAGGGATTCCGGAATTACCTCGACGGTGAAATGGAAAAACTGGCCCACCCGCTTCTGGTCAAGGGAGTAAAAGGAACCCTGACACAACAACAGTAAGGCCTGTTTCTATTCTTCTGATCTTTTTTTATGGCCGTCGATGGCCTTTTTGACCGAACCGAACTCCAGCAGGAGTTGGCGGGCGTCATTTTGTTCCAGGCCCAGTTCCTCCATGAGCATGCGGGTGCCACGGGCCACCAGTTTGGAATTTGTGAGCTGCATGTTCACCATTTTGTTGCCTTTGACGCGGCCCAGTTTGATCATAATGGTGGTGGTGATCATGTTCAGGATCATTTTCTGGGCGGTGCCGGCTTTAAGGCGGGTGGAGCCGGTAACGAATTCGGGGCCGACGATGGCTTCGATGGGGAATTCGGCCGTTTGGGCAATTTCGGAACCCGGATTACAGGTAATGCACCCGGTAAGTAATCCTGCCTCGCGGGCGCGCCTGACCCCCCCGATCACATAGGGTGTGGTTCCGGAGGCCGCGATGCCGATGACGGTGTCTTTAACGTTGATATTAAAAGCGCGCAGCTCTTCCCATGCCTTTCCGGGGTCGTCTTCGGCATTTTCCACAGCTTTACGCAGCGCCACATCCCCGCCGGCAATCAGTCCGATCACCAGGTTCTCGGGAACCCCGAAAGTAGGCGGCAATTCCGAAGCATCCAGCACGCCCAGCCTCCCGCTGGTCCCCGCACCCAGGTAAAACACCCTTCCCCCCTCTTTCATGCGGTCGATAATGCGCACCACCAACTGCTCGATTTGGGGAAGCGCCTTCTTCACCGCACGGTGTACTTTGGCATCTTCCCGGTTTATGCTTGTGATAAGTTCCGCTACGGACATCCTCTCCAGATTCATGAATTTGGAGGGCGTTTCGGTAATGCTCAGCGTGAATTTGTCGTTGCCGGCCATTTTGAGTTGAGTTTTGTATGAGCTAAGGTAACGGTTTAATCGGATGATTCTAAAGAATGCCTTATGATTTTTGGCGGAATCCCTTCCCCGTGTTCAGGGAAGCGGTCAGGGGCGGTAATGTCTTCTTCGCCGGCAGCGACGTGGAGCTTACTACCCGGAAAGGGCAACGCGCAGAACCCGCAACGGCCTCATGCCCCGGAATGGTGAAAGGCCACCAGCCCTTCCATGGGATCAGGAAGGATCTTCCCCGGCTGGAGCCCGTGAAGGAGGAGCGTTTCCATCAGTTCATCACGGAAATGATGGGCGATGCTCCCGCAAAAGTGTACGGGAAGTTCCCGCACTGCCCGGTATTGCAGGATATTCCTTTCCACAAACAATGCGAACTGATGAAGGATGATCTTTCGGATGGCCGGTTCGTGCCGGTGGGCGTGCATGAAGCGTGAAAACCGGGCGGCATACCTGTTGGGAAAGGGCTGCTTGTAGATATGATCGAGGATTTCGGCCGGTGTCACCGGGTGGTTTTCATAAAAGGCATTTTCCAGATGGCCGGGCAACTGGTGCTTCAGCAGATCAGAGAGGAAAGTCCGGCCAAGGACCGCACCACTGCCTTCATCACCCAGGATGAATCCCAGCGGTGAAACATGCTCGGCAATGATCTTCCCGTCGTAGTAACAGGAGTTGGAACCTGTCCCCATGATACAGGCAATGCCTGCTTCATGGCCGCAGAGGGCTCTGGCAGCGGCCATCAGGTCACTTTGGACCTCAACGGTTTCCACCCCGAAGTAATGGCGTAGCGCCCTGTATACGATGGCATTAACCGTTTCATTGGCACAACCCGCCCCATAAAAGAAGAGGGCCCCCACCCCCCCGGGGCGGTCAGGAAACTCTCTTTCCAGCATACCCACAATCTCCTCTTCCTTTTGATAAAAGGGATTGATGCCCGCCGTGAGCACTTGCTCCGCTCCTTCCCGGCCCGGGGTCATGACCGTCCAGGTGGTCTTCGTGGAACCGCTGTCAGCAATGATGATCTTCATAATTCCGGATATTTGGGCATAAAACGGACATGATCAATGCCCGGGCCAAAATTAGGGATTTTAATTTCATTCCGGAACCTATGAATCCCGAAGAAAACCACTATCTTTTCAGGCAAAAGAGGGCCATACGGCGAACGTGGATACATCAATAACCAGAGTATAATGGAAAAGATAGTCACCTGTTTTCTGGCAGGCGGAGAGGCTGCCGATGTCAACCTGACGGTCAGTGGGTTGAGGGAATCGCCCCTGACGGGAGAGATTTTTGTTTTCAATCCGGGTCATCTTCGACAGCGGGATCTCCCGGGAGTACATCTTCTGGAACAAGGCTCCCTTTCTGCGACGGAAGCGTTGAAAGAGGTGGTCCTCAGGAGCAGTACGCCCTTTACCCTTCTCTATACCAAGCCGCAACCGCTGATTCCAGGTCCCTGGGCCCTAGAAAGAATGACCCAGGTGGTCGGGGATACCGCGGCCGGACTTGTTTACTCCGATTATTACGCCATGAAGGAAGGTAAACTCCAACCTAATCCGGTCATTGATTACCATGCGGGGAGTCTGCGCGACGATTTCAATTTCGGCTCAGTATGGTTTTACGACACGGCTGCCCTGGAAGAAGCCGTGGCTGGCATGGATAAATCCTTCAGGTATGCTGCCCTTTATGACCTGCGACTGAGGGTGTCGCAGCGCCGCCCGCTGGTCAGGATCCCTGAATACCTCTATACCGAAACGGAAACCGATATCAGGAAATCAGGTGAGAAGCAGTTCGACTATGTCGATCCGCGTAACCGGGCCGTTCAGATCGAGATGGAAGAGGCCTGCACCCTGCATTTGGCTGCTATTGGGGCCCTGGTGAAACCTCCCTTCCGGGAGATCAATCCCGATGATGGCTCTTTTCCGTGTGAAGCCTCGGTGATCATTCCCGTGAGGAACCGCGAAAAAACCATTGAAGATGCGGTGAGGTCGGTCCTCAGCCAGAAAACCCGGTTTGACTTCAACCTCATCGTTGTCGACAACCACTCGACCGACGGCACCACCTCCATTCTGGAGTGGCTCGCCAGTGAAGATCCGCGGCTCATTCACATCATGCCCCAACGGAACGACTTGGGAATCGGCGGCTGCTGGACTACCGCCATTTCGGATCCCCGTTGCGGGAAATTCGCCATTCAGCTCGACAGCGACGACCTTTATATCGACGACCAGGTGGTGCAAACCATCGTCGATACTTTTTACACAGAAAAGTGCGCCATGGTGGTGGGATCCTACCAGATGGTCAACTTCAAACTGGAGGAGATTCCTCCCGGAGTGATCGACCATAAGGAGTGGACTCCTGACAACGGCCCCAACAATGCCTTGAGAATAAACGGGCTGGGGGCTCCACGGGCTTTCTACACCCCGTTGTTAAGGCAGGTCAGAATCCCTAATACCAGTTATGGCGAGGATTATGCCGTGGGGATCAGGCTGTCGCGTACATGGCGCATCGGCAGGATATACAAGCCCCTCTACCTCTGCCGCCGGTGGGACGAGAATTCCGATGCTTCGCTCGACGTGGTGAAAATGAATCACCATAACCTCTACAAAGACCGGTTGCGCACCTACGAACTGATGGCCCGGATCAGACTGAACCAGCAAGGGAGTTAAACAGCCCATCAAAGATAACCCCGGGAAAACCGCCTTAGCGGCCCTCCCGGGGTTTTTTATCATTCTGTCCCCGCAAGGTTTGCCACGAGCATTTAATAAGCGGGGAGCAATCTCCGTACAAACTATTTACAAAGCGGAGAACCATCCCCGCTCACACGCACAGAGCATCATCCTCCAGGCGGTTTTCGCCAAATCAGGCGGTTTTGGCCGATTGACTGGAACACCCCTCCTGGTATTCAGCAATGATCTGCTTGACCTGCTGGGGGGAAACCCTTCCGTAGACCTTCTCTCCCACCATGATGACTGGTGCCAGTCCGCACGCGCCTACACACCGGAGACAACTGAGTGAGAATTTCCCGTCGGGGGTTGTCTGCCCCACCTCCACCTTAAGCTGACGACGGAATTCCGACAGCACCTGTTCGGCACCCCGCACATAGCAGGCGGTGCCCATGCAGATGGAAATCGGAAACTCCCCCTTGGGGATCATCGTGAAATAGCTGTAAAAGGTCACCACGCCATAGACCTTGGCCACCGACATGTTCAGCTCCTGGGCAATCATCTCCTGTACCTCGGCAGGCAGATAACCCAGCTTCTCCTGGACCTGGTGCAACACATTGATGAGTTCTCCTTCCTTGTTGCCGAAAGTTTTGCAGACCTCCCTGATGGTCTCCACTGCGGTATCTGATAGTTTAATTTTAGGCATAACGTCACTTTTTAAATGAATTACGAAATTCTGTTCACCATCCATTGCACGGTCAGTGCTTCCGGTCAAAATAGACGGTATGCAGGAGGTGGTGGGCCTTTTCGCTCATCGGATGGCCCAGATACTCTTCATAGAGTTTCTGGATGTAGGGATTCTCGTGTGACTTGCGGATGGCTTTATTGGCGTCTTCGCGGTAGATGGCCATTTGCCGTTTCTTGAGAACTTCTGCATTACCATGGTGATAAGGTTGGCCGCCTCCGCCGATGCAGCCACCGGGGCATGACATGATCTCAATGGCATGGAAATGGCTTTTTCCCGAGCGGATCTCCTCGAGGAGTTTGCGGGCATTTCCAAGGCCGTGGGCGATGCCGATGTGGATGGGCAGCCCGTTGAAGTCGATGACGGCGCTGCGGAGTCCTTCCATACCCCTGAGTTCGGTGAAGTCGATCCGGGGCAGGTCCTTGCCGGTATGCAACTCATAAGCCGTGCGCACTGCCGCCTCAATCACCCCGCCAGTGGTCCCGAAAATCACGGCAGCACCCGTAGATTCCCCGAGCGGATTATCGAAATCCTCGTTGGGAAGCAGTCTGAACTGGATATTGCTCACCTTGATCAGGGCAGCCAGCTCACGGGTGGTGATGGCAAAGTCGACATCGGGATTGCCGTCGACGGCAAACTCATCGCGGCCGCACTCATATTTCTTGGCCACACAGGGCATAATGGAAACCACCACAAGGTCTTCCCGTTTGATACCCAGTTTTTCGGCGAAGTAGCTTTTGGCGATAGAGCCGAACATCTGCTGCGGGGAGCGGGCCGTGGAAGGGATATCCTTCATGTCGGGAAACTGGTGTTCAAAGAACTTGACCCATGCGGGGCAGCAGGAGGTAAGGATGGGGAGTTTGACCGTAGGATCTCCCTGGATATGACGGGTGAGCCTGTTCAGGAGTTCGGTGCCTTCTTCCATAATGGTCAGGTCGGCGCCGAAATCGGTATCGAAGACGTAGTCGAAGCCGAGGCGGCGGAGGGCTGCCACCAGTTTCCCGGTGACCAGGGTGCCGGGTTCCATCTCGAATTCCTCTCCCAGGGCAGCGCGCACCGCCGGGGCGGTTTGCACGATGACCGTTTTGGTAGGATCGGCCAGGGCACGCACCACGGCCCCCGTATGGTCTACCTCAGTAAGGGCGCCCGTGGGACATACCGCTACGCACTGGCCGCAATAGGTACACACCGAATGGTCGAGGTTCATCTCAAAGGCCGGGGAGACCACCGACTCAAATCCCCTGTTGATGGCCGAAAGAACACCGACGGTCTGCACTTCATTACACATCATTTCACAGCGGCGGCAGAGAATACACTTGTTAAGTTCACGGATGATGGCCGGAGAGGTATCCTCGCGATAGGTCGACTGTTCCCCCTTGTAATGGATCTCCCTGATGCCCAGCTGGTGAGCCATGTCCTGCAATTCACAATTGCCCGATTTGGCACATACCAGGCAGTCAGAAGGATGGTCAGAAAGAATCAGTTCCATGACCGTGCGGCGGGCATTAATGGCCCTTATGCTGTGGGTGCTGATCTCCATGCCGTCGGTGGCCTCGGTGCAGCAGGCCGGTGCCAGGTTGCGGCGCCCCTTGACCTCCACCACACAAATCCGGCATCCCCCCGGTTTGTTCTCAATGCTCAGGTCATCCAGTTTCATGTGACAGAGCGTCGGAATCTTGATTCCAATGCTTTTGGCTGCCTCCAGGATGGTGGTGCCCTTACGGACGACCACCGGCTTATTGTCAACGGTTACATTTATAATATCCATAGTTGTCAGATCTTTTAGATTTAAGATACCAGTATGGCACCAAATTTACATTTGTCAAAGCAGACCCCGCACTTGATACAGAGCGACTGGTCGATGAAATGAACCTCCCGCTTTTCGCCGGTGATGGCTCCCACCGGGCAATTGCGGAAACAAAGGGTGCATCCGGTACACTTGTCCTCAATCACGGTATATTTCACCAGGGCTTTGCACTGCCCTGCCGGGCAACTCTGGTCCCTGACATGGGCCAGGTACTCATTCCGGAAATGCTTCAGGGAGGAGAGCACCGGATTGGGAGAAGTCTGCCCCAGCCCGCAAAGAGAAGCGTCCTTGATGACATTTCCGAGGAGTTGCAGACGGTCGATATCTTCCATGGTGCCTTTGCCTTCAGTAATCCGCTCCAGGATTTCATACAGCCTCTTGTTGCCGATCCGGCAGGGGGCACACTTCCCACATGATTCTTCCACGGTAAAGCCCAGGTAAAACTTGGCGATGGCCACCATACAGTCGTCTTCATCCATGACGATCATTCCTCCGGAACCCATCATGGACCCGGCGGCCGTGAGGTTATCGTAATCGATGGGGGTGTCGAGAAATTCGGTAGTGAGCAATCCTCCTGAAGGGCCACCGGTTTGGACGGCCTTAAATTTCTTGCCCCCGCGGATCCCCCCGCCGATGTCATATATCACTTCCCGCAGGGTGGTTCCCATAGGTACTTCGATGAGCCCCACATTGTTGATCTTTCCGGCCAGGGCAAACACCTTGGTGCCCTTTGATTTTTCGCTTCCGATGGTGCAGAACCAGTCGGCCCCCTTGTTGATGATCACCGGAATATTGGCATAAGTCTCCACATTGTTCACGTTGGTGGGCTTGCCCAGGAATCCTGATTCCGAAGGGAAAGGCGGCTTAAAAGTGGGTTCACCGCGGCACCCCTCCATGGAGTGGATTAAAGCCGTCTCCTCACCGCAAACAAACGCCCCTGCACCGTATCGGATTTCGATGTCAAAATCAAATCCCGACCCAAGGATGTCGGTACCGAGAAGTCCGTATTCCCGGGCCTGCCGGAGGGCAATCTTCAGCCGGGCAATGGCCAGGGGATATTCGGCACGGATATAGACCAGTCCTTTGGTGGCCCCTGTGCAGTAACCATTGATGGCCATGGCCTCGATGACGCTGTGGGGATCCCCCTCCAGAATGGAACGGTCCATGAATGCACCGGGGTCCCCTTCGTCGGCGTTACAGACCACATACTTCTGATCGCCGGGGACCTTGGCCGTGATCTCCCACTTGAGACCCGTGGGGAAACCGCCGCCGCCGCGCCCGCGTAACCCCGACCGCTTGATTTCATCGATTACCTGCTCCGGAGTGCGCTCCGTCAAACAGGTCCCCAGCGCCTGGTATCCATCACGGGCAATGTATTCGTCAATGCTCTCCGGATCGATGAAACCGCAGTTGCGCAACGCAATCCGGATCTGTTTCTTGTAGAAATCCATGTGCTTGGAGTCATGGATCACCGTTTTGGTTACCGGGTCACGGTAAAGCAGCCGCTCCACCTGTCGCCCCTTGACAATGTGCTCCTTGATGATCTCCTCCGTATCAGCAGGCGTCACATGCACATAAAAGGTATTGTCGGGCATCATCTTGACGATCGGCCCTTTCTCACAGAATCCAAAACAGCCGGTCATCACCACCTGTACCTCCTCTTCGAGCCCGTATTCATTGAGGAGTTCCGTAAAGGCATTGCGGATCTCCTCGCTCTCGGAAGCCTTACAGCCGGTTCCCCCGCAAATGAGGATTTGCATGTTGTATTCAGACATAACTCTCAGATTATATGGTAATTTATTTAATCATGGATGGTTTTGAAATTCATGGGGATCATGCCGTCGACCAATTCTCCCTTGATGATGTAACGGTCAATGATTTCCCTGGCCTTGGCTTTGTCTACATGCCCGAAAACCACAGGTTCCTTTCCCGGGAGGGTCACTTCCACGGTGGGTTCGGCATAGCAGAACCCCATACAGCCGGTTTGGGTCACCACCGCATCAATGGCCTGATGGCTGGTCTCCTCCACGAAAAAATTCATGGTATCCTTGGCGCCCGAGGCAATGCCACAAGTCGCCATGCCTACCTTGATCTGTACAAGGGTTTCTACAGCATCGCTGTTCTCCCTCATTTTCAACCTGTTCTGCACCTGGTCCTTCATCTTTTTCAGATCGGCCAGAGATGTGATCTTATTCATATTCCGTATTTATTGGTTTCACGATTTCTTTATGCGCTTATTTTGATGCTTTAATCATTTCCAGGTTGTTCCCAAACAGCTCCCTGATGGCCTGCATGATGCCCGGGTCGGTCAAAGGGACCTCCCCCAGGGTTTCCCTGAGGTCTTGGGAGGTGATGGAGAATTCGCCTTCCGGGGTGACATGGAGGTAGGCGAAGCTGCATTGGGGGTGGCCGATGATGGTGAGCAGGAAGACGCCGGCGATGTCGCCCATGGCTGGCCGGTCGATATGGCTGTAACCGAAGCGAGCCGTTACCGCCGTTCCCCTTCCGGGTTCCGAATCAATGGCCACCGATCCACCCGTTTGCATGGCATTCTGGCGGAGCAGCGGCAAACCGAGACCTACCTTCCGGGTGGTCCGTGATGTAAAGAACGGTTCCAGGGCTCTGGCTGCGGTCTCAGAATCCATACCACAACCATCATCCCTTATTTCGAGTGTGTAAAGATCATCATTCCATTTCTCCCTGACTATGATTTCAATCAAGGTAGCGCCCGCTTTTACCGAATTTTGTACGATATCAAGGATATGATCGGATATGGTTTTCATAATGGTTCAGGTCCGTCGGAATGGTTCACCGGTGCGAATCCCCCGCCCGTCTACCCCCGCCAGGGCCAGCCTGAACTCCTCAAAGCTGCATTCCTCAAGGGTTACCAGCGAATACCCCTTGCCAATATCGGCGGGATAGTGGGCGTCGGAGTCCCGTATCAAAGTTACATTTTCAGGCAGGTTAAATTGACGCCGCGCCTCATTTTCTGTTATATAACATGTGATTTCCAGGGCATCCACCTGCAGCCGGGGAGGCAGGAATCCCAGCTGGCTGAAAATACTGTTCACCGAACGGTCGATATGGGCCGGAATAAAAAGACCACCAAGGCGGTGGACTTCCCTTTCGATGTCGTTAATTCCACTGTGGAGACCGGTTATCAGCAACTTCTCCACCATTTCGGTGATCATTTCCTGCTCATCGACGACCACCTGGTAACCAAAAGCCCCGTCCTTGTTGGGAATAACTGGCTGATGCTGGTCGATGTACCTTTGAAAGGCTTCCCTCTCCGGAATGCCCGGAAAAAATGCGAGGCAATGGACCTCCTCCCGGGTGGTAATCTCCACCCCTCCCAAAACAAAAATTCCCTCCCGGGCGGCCAGCTTCTCGATGACAGCGATCTGCCTGAGAGAATTATGATCGGTAATGCCCACCATCCCCAGTTTCTCCTCCACGGCACGCGCCACAATCCCCGCCGGACTCATCTCCAGGTCTCCGCAGGGAGAAAGCACGGTGTGGATATGCAAATCAGCCTTAATACGTTTCATAGGATGCCTTTATGACTTAAGAAACAAGGAATCATTTTGCAAAATACTGAATGCTGGAATCTGGAATCTCAAATCTGATTTTATTCCGTCATTCAAGACTCAAGACTCAAGACTCAAGACTCCTCTGGCTTTTCATTCCTGCATTCAAGACTCCAGACTCAAGATTCCTCTGGTTTGTCATTCCTGCATTCAAGACTCAAGACTCCAGACTCAAGATTCCTCTGGCTTTTCATTCCTTCATTCAAGACTCCAGACTCAAGACTCCTTTGTGGTGTTGCAGCAAAGCGTAGAGTCTTCCCGCCACTTCAAAGGTAGAAAGGGGTGTTCCCAGCAGGGGGATATGCTCTTCGTTGCTGTGTTCGATGGTATCGGGTTCCGGGGTGAAACCCTTTACGAGGATGACGGCAGCCAGGTCCTTCAGAGAAGCCACGGCCATCACATTTTGGTGGGTTTGCAGGGTGACCCACACCTCACCCTCCCTGGCAAATCCCATCACGTCACTCAGCAGGTCTGAGACATACCCTCCTGCAATTTCCTTTTCGAGGCCTGCCTGGCCTGAAAATACCTCTAGTCCGAGTGCATTCACAAGGTCAATAACCTTCATTTCTGGCTCCTTTCTTTTTACAGTCGGCCTTAAAGCGGCCTTCACCCCAAATTTTCTCCATATTTCTGAATCCCCTGGCGGGGGTCACTCTGCCTTCATGTTGCCATTCGGCCTGGAGGAAGAGGCAGTCGGTCATTTTGGCTTTTCCCATGACGATGTCTTCGGCCAGGGCGTGGCAGTTGGGAGCTCCGCAGGCGGCGCAGTCGATGGCGGGCAGCCGGCAGAGGATTTTTTCCACCAGGGCCATTTTCTCGATGGCCCGTGATCGGTCGGGATCCAGCTGAAACACCCGTGCCGGTTCAATGGGATCGGTGACCAACTTCTCCAGGACATCGGCCTTGGCGGGCCCATCGGGGTTCACCTCATGGCTGTGCGGGAAGGTCCGGGCGCGGCGCTCCAGCCGTTCAACGGTCAGGAAGCGGTTCCCCGAAAGAAGAATCCCCCCGGCGCATCCCTGGTCACAGGAGCGCAGTTCCAGGAATTCCAATTCCGGATGGTTTTCGGTTTCGAGGCGTTCCAGCATTTTGACCACATTGTGGATGCCGTCGATGGCCATGGACTTGTGCTTGAAAAGGCGGGCTTCGCCACGGGGCAGAGGCCAGAGGATCCCCTCGCGGGTGAGGTACTCCCGGTATCCGGAAGAGCCCACCCCGGGCCGCGATGAAATCACCTGCATGACCCGGTTGTACATTTCATCCATATTGAGGATGCCATCCACGATGCTCTCCTTTTCACCCAGGGGGCGCTTCACTGCGGCAATCTTGGCCGAACAGGGCGTGATATAAAAAAGCCCGGTCTCCCCCTCCTGCGCCCCCTCACCCTTCAGCCGCTCCAACGCATAGTGGGCCGCCAGATCATGGGGAGCCTTCACCATCACAATATGATCTATCAGTGTGGGATAACGGATCTGGATCAACCGCACGATTGCCGGACAAAAAGAGGAGATCAGAGGACGGATATCCGGATTTTCGGCATGGTACTTCCGGTAGGCCTCCACCAGCCAGTGAATGGGTTGCTCGACTTCCATGAGATGGGTAAACCCCAGTTCAAGAAGGGCGCCGTAAATCTGATCATCGGTGATGTGCTCGGGGAATTGCCCGATCATCACCGATGGGAAAAGAGCCACCCGGTATTTGAATTTCTGCATCAATGACAGGTCGTCCTGCATGATATAAAAGGCATCGACCGGACAGGCGCGCATGCAGTTGCCGCAATCGACACAACGTTCACCGGTGATGACCGCCAGGCCGTTGCTGACCCTGATGGCTTCGGTGGGACATACCTGCATGCAGTGCGTACACCCGATACATTTGGCAGGATCGACCCTCATCGCATGGTATTTCTTTGGTCTGCTCATCCTTCTCTTCTGCTCATTCGTGAAGTCATTGCCCCTAAGCTGGTCAGAAATAATTCACCATTGTCAAAACGGTTCCCTCACCTACCCTGCTGGTGATTTCCATCTGGTCGGTGTTTCGTTTAATGTTCGACAGCCCCATCCCGGCACCGAAGCCCATCTCCCTTACCTCACGCGACGCCGTGGAGTATCCTTCCACCATGGCCTGCTCAATGTCGGCGATCCCCGGACCCTTGTCCTCGAGAACCATTCTGATGTGGTCACGATCGATCAGAATCCTGATGATCCCCTCCCAGGCATGGGCCACAATGTTAACTTCTGCTTCATAAAGGGCTATGACGATGCTCTTGATCTTCCGTGGATCGACATCAAGCTGCTTGAGCAGCTTCTTGACCTTGCTGGAAGCATCCCCGGCATGGGCAAAATCACCCCCCCTGACCTGATAGGTCTGCTCAATGATCATCCTTCAATAAACCGGTTTAAGTCCGTGCTTGTACAAAATCCCGCTGGTTTTGAAAAGCGAGAAAGGCGTGGCCAGCAACACCATATGATTCTCCCCGGCCAGTTCGGCCATCTCAGGAGTCACCTTCTTGTTCCTCACAAACAGAATGTAATGGATATCGGCCATCTCCGCCGTACGAATGGTCTGAATGTTGGCCAGCCCCGTGATGAGCAGCAGCCCTTCAGTGTCGAGCGTCAGCACATCACTCATCAGATCGCTGCTGAAAGCCCGCTCAACCATCAGCTCTGTCTTGTCCCCTCCACACACCAGCGTGGCCTCCGTCAACTCTATTACTGTTGATATCTTCATTTCTCAATTCATTTTTCTCAAACAGGATATCCTCTTCCAAAGATGTAAAGATAATGACTGACCCGGTAACGGAGGCTGACCTGGCGCATAAATAAATATGCTTTACAATATCCCGGAAAGGTTGAAATTAAGGCAGCTATTGTTTAATTTTCGGAAAAAATAGAAGATGATCTACGAGGAAAAAAAGTCGAAGAAGACATTGGTAGATGACACCGACCTCTACCAGCGGGTCATCGATGCCCTTCCCATTCCGATTTTTTACCGTGACCAGAACGGGGTTTACCAGACCTGCAATGCCGCGCACGAGAAGCTGATCGGGATTGCGAGGGAGCAGCTGGTGGGGAAAACCGTATTTGATGTGCAGCCGCAGGAGATTGCCGAGATCTATGCCCGGCGCGACAATGAGCTCTTTGAGTCGCCGGGTGATCAGATCTATGAAACGCGGATAAAGTCAAGCGACGGAACCCTTCGCGACGTGGTCTTTCAGAAAGCGGTGATCCGTAATGAAACCGGAGAGATCATCGGGATTGTGGGATCCATTTTCGACATCACAGAGCGTAAAAAATCAGAAGCCAAACTTGAACGCGCCAAGGAGTCGATGATCATCTCCTCCCACATGCTCCACAAGATCAGGGCGGGTATCATCATCATCAACGCCGACTTCAAGGTGATCGACTCCAACGAAAGCTTTGCGCAGCTCATGGGTGAGGATATCATCGAGTTGTTTGAGACCATTCCCGGGCTGAAGGGGGCCGATGTGTCGGAACTGGTGCCTGACGTGATCTTTAAGATGATTTCCAACATCATGAGTACAGGGGAGAATAATCTGGAGCGGGATCTGAAATACAAGAACAAGCTGTTGCACATTTCGGTGGTCACCATTTACAAGCAGCGGGTGGTGGGGGCCGTGATCCGCGACATGTCGGCGCCGGTGCTGGTGCGCGATGAGATCATCAGCAGGGCTCAGCGGGTCAACAAACAAAACATTGATACGGTGCAGAAGATCGCCTATCTGATGGGGGAGAATGCTGCCCAGACTGAAGAGCTTATCAATTCCATCATTGAATCATACCGGTACAGCGATGACGAGTAGCCGCCCCGATTATCACGTCGAGATCGACGTCCAGCAGAAGAAGCCCAAGGGCCAGGTCGCCTGCGGTGATGCCTTCAAATCGGTCATCATCAAGCAGGAGGGGCGGAAGGTGATCGTTTTGAGTGACGGCATCGGCCACGGCATCAAGGCGAGTGTTCTGGCGACCCTGACGGTGTCCATGGCCATCAACTATTCGGCCTTTCACACCAAGCCTGAGATTGCCGCGCGGATTATCATGCGGGCCCTGCCCAAGAGCAGTGACGGCATGGAGAACTATGCCACTTTCACCCTGATCGAAATCGACGCCGAGAGCAGGGTGCGCATCATCAACTACGACAATCCGCGGACCATCATCCTGCGGGGCAACAATATCCTGGATCCCGCCGAGTACCACGTGGAGATCCAGGGGGTGGAAAATGCAGGCAAAATCCTGCGCATCAGGGAATTCATGGCACGTAAGGAGGATCGCATCATCTTCCTTTCCGACGGAGTGACCCAGTCGGGACTCGGGAGCAGCCGTTTTCCCATGGGATGGGGCCGCGACAAGGTCGAAGAGTTCACCATCAACCAGGTCACCCGCATGCCCGATATCTCTGCCACCAAGCTGGCCCGGAAAATCATCAACCAAGCCAACCTCAACGACGGCTTTGACCTCAAGGACGACACCACCTGCGGCGTCATCTATTTCCGGAAACCCCGGGAATTCCTGCTCATCACCGGCCCCCCTTTCTACAAGATCAAGGACTATGACGTGGGGGAACAGATCCGTAATTTCGGAGGGAAAAAGGCCATCTGCGGAGGGACCACCGCCGAAATCATTGCCAGGGAACTCGATCTCAAACTTGAAACCGAACATGAGTTTAACGGTTCACTTCTGCCCCCCAAGGCCCGCCTGGAAGGGTTCGAACTGGTAACAGAAGGCATTCTCACCATGGGGAAAGTGGAGGAGATCCTCGAGAACTACTCCAGCGACACCCGCATGGGGGATACCGCTGCCGACGAAATCGTCAACCTGCTGCTGGAACACGACATCATCCATATCATCGTAGGTACCCGTATCAACTGGGCCCACCAGGACCCTGACCAACCCGTGGAACTGGAAATCAGAAAGGTGGTCCTCAAAAGAATCATCAAGCTCCTCGAAGAGAAATTCTTCAAAGAGGTGAAGGCTGATTTTGTGTAACGGCTTACACCATCGGGTATTTCTTGAAGATCGAATCCGATTTGGCCAGGATGTCGACATACTGGGCCCGTTGGTAGACGAAAGGATCCTTCAGCTGCTTGCGGGAAAGCTTGCCCCTGAAATTGGCCAGGGTGGTGTATCCTTTACGGTCCATCCAGGCAGAAATCCCCTCCAGAATCTCTTTAACCACGGGCGGATGGTTTTTATATATGGTACTGACGATCTGTACGGCGTCGGCGCCGGCCAGAATAGCCCTGATGACGTCATCAGCGGTATAAAGCCCCCTGCTGATACAAATGCTCCCATCGAGGTTGCCATGCAACAAACCGGCATATCGCAGCGACAACATGTGATCGTGCGGATTGGTCAGCTCCCACGGATAATAGTACTCCTCTTTCTCCGGATCGATCTCGGGCTGGAAAAACCGGTTGAAAAGCACATAGGCATCGGCACCCGCCTCATCCACCTGCTTAATGAAATTCAATGTATTGGTGTAAAAAGGACTGATTTTCACGCTCACGGGAATCTTAACGGCCTGTTTGACCGCCTTGACTGTCTCCAGTTGCTTCTCTTCCAGATAATGGCCCGTCACCTCAAAATAGCCCGGGATCGCATATAAATTAATCTCCAGGGCATCAATACCGGTATTCTCCAGTTCACGCGCATACTCTACCCACGTGGGCTCATACACTGCATTGAGACTCCCGATGACCGGCACCTTTACCATCTCCTTCAGCTTTTTCAATCTGATGAGGTGCTCTTTGGGACCTGCATGCTCAATTTGGGGAAACAACCGCGACATCTCGGCAAAGCGGTTCTCATATTCACCCAACTCCTCACTCAGCTGGAGACTCTCCAACTGCACCTGTTCCTCAAACAACGATTTATAAACGATGGCGGCAATTCCCGCGTCTTCGAGTTGCTTAATCGTTTCAGGTTTCATCACCAGATTGGAAGCTCCCAGAATCAGGGGATTTTTGAGCGGTATGCCCATGTAGGTGGTCGATAGATCTGCCATGGTTTTAGCTTTTGATTTTCAATTATAATTTTTAAATGTATAACTAATTTCCGGCAAATAAGTTCATGCCTGTCAAAAAAAGTCATCCTGCCACCGGCCGGTACTCCCCGGAGGGAAGGCGAAACCGGAACAGTGGCAGGATGACAGGTTTAAGGAAAACGGCTGATGTTTTTCGCATCAGACGGAGGAAGCCGTGCAAGCAGAAGCGGGTAAAGGACTTCCGCAGGTGAGAAACCGCTACCAGAGACTCGCGGTAATGGTCAGTCCGGCCATCACCACAGAAACCATTGACATCAGCTTGATAAGGATATTGAGCGAAGGGCCGGAAGTATCCTTGAAGGGATCCCCGACGGTATCTCCCACGACACCGGCTTTATGGGCTTCGCTGCCCTTGCCGCCGTGGTTCCCCTTTTCGATGTATTTCTTGGCATTATCCCAGGCACCTCCGGCATTGTTCAGCATGGAGGCCAGGGTAAAACCGGCGGTAAGGCCGCCGACCAGCAGGCCGATGACACCGGGAACCCCCATGAAAATACCTACGGCAATGGGCACGATGATGGCCATCATGGAGGGAACAAGCATCTCCCGCTGAGCCCCCTTGGTGGAAATCTCCACACATTTGGCATATTCAGGTGTGGCTTTGCCCTCCATAATACCGGCTATTTCGCGGAATTGCCGCCTTACCTCTTCGACCATGGCGCCGGCAGCACGCCCCACGGCTTTCATGGTCATGGCGCAGAAAACAAAAGCCATCATGGCCCCCACGAAGATACCGCCCAGCAACATGGGATTGAACACCGACAGGTCATAAGCCTGGGTGAAATCCCTGATGGTGGCGGAGGCCAGTTCAACGACACGCTGGCCTTCCTGGGCTACGGGAACCACGGCAGCCTTGGCGGTGTAGAAGACTACATCGCCCACCTCTTTGACGCCGTCGCTGCTGGCGGCGATTTTTCCGATCCAGAGCCTCACTTCCTCCATATAGGCGGCCAGCAGGGCCATGGCTGTCAGTGCAGCCGAACCGATGGCAAATCCCTTGCCGGTGGCGGCGGTGGTATTACCGAGCATGTCAAGGGCATCGGTGCGTTCACGTACCTCCTTGGGAAGATGGGCCATCTCAGCGTTACCACCTGCATTGTCGGCTATGGGGCCGAAGGCGTCGGTGGCCAGGGTAATTCCCAGTGTAGAGAGCATCCCCACGGCAGCAAACCCAATACCGTACACGCCCATGGCAAAGTTACCGAAACCACCTGCGAAACCGAAGGCGGCGATGATGCCCAGGACAATGGTCAGCACGGGAATCCAGGTAGAGAACATCCCCACGGCCATCCCATCGATAATGGTGGTCGCCGGCCCCTGCAGGGCTTGTTTGGCAATGCCGCGGGTAGGCTTGTATTCATCGGAGGTGAAATACTCGGTCGACTGTCCGATGATCACCCCTGCTGCCAAACCAGCGACTACGGAACCGAAGAGGCCCCAGGTGATCCACCCGGTGGCCGCCATGATGGCAATGGCGATCAGGATAAAAAGGGAGCTTCCGCCGGTGCCCAGAAGCAGGGCATTGAGGAGGTTTTTCTGGGTTGCCGACTCTTTGGTGCGGACCAGGAAAATTCCCAGGACGGAGAGAATGGTTCCGATGGCAGCCACAATCATGGGAGCCAGCACATAGGTGGAGGCTTCACCGCCGGCCAGGACCGGAAGGGCAGCCCCCAGGGCCGCCGTGGCCAGTATGGAGCCTGCATAGGATTCATAGAGGTCAGCCCCCATGCCGGCCACATCACCCACATTGTCGCCTACATTGTCGGCAATGGTGGCAGGATTCCGCGGATCATCCTCGGGGATACCGGCTTCCACCTTACCCACCAGGTCAGCGCCCACATCGGCGGCCTTGGTGTAAATCCCGCCGCCTACGCGGGCGAAGAGGGCCTGCGTGGAAGCCCCCATCCCGAAGGTCAGCATCGTGGCGGTGATCTCAATGAGTTTCATGTGCTCGGAAGTCCCGGGATGCACAAAGGTGAGCCCCAGAAAATGAAGTCCGTCGGCCATATGGGCCGGGGTGTATACCCATTCAGTAAGGATCAGGTACCAGGCAGCGATGTCAAGCAGGGCAAAGCCCACCACGACGAGCCCCATCACGGCGCCGCTGCGGAAGGCAATCTGCAGCCCCTTGTTGAGGGATTTGGTGGCCCCATGAGCAGTGCGTGCCGAAGCATGGGTGGCGGTCTTCATCCCCAGGAAACCGCATAGCCCCGAGAAAAAACCACCGGTCAGAAAAGCGATCGGCACAAAGGGATTCTGCACCCCCAGATAGGCTAAAACCAGCAACAACACCACCAACACCAGGAAAACCTTCAGCACAACCGAATACTGGCGACGCAGATAGGCCATGGCGCCTTCACGTACATATTGGGCAATCTCCTGCATCCGGGGAGTCCCTTCGGAATTCTTCAGCATCGAACGGTAGAAATACCAGGCAAAGCCCAGCGCAAGCAAAGAGGATATCGGAACAATCCAAAATAATGCACTCATAAGTTAGTCTCCTTTATTTATTTACAATGATTTAGTTTATGTCTATTCCGGTGACATCTCCTTCTTCCGGGTGTGGAATTAGTTATGTAAAACTTCTCAGGCCTATCCACAAAGATAGTTTTTCCGCTTAAAAACGGTACGGAAGCCCCCTTTTTTTAAAGGGAATTCACTTTTTGTTTACCTCCGGAAAAGCTACTTTTGCCACGAATCAGTTTGTGTATGAAGAAAAGGATTTTATTCGTCTGTCTGGGAAATATCTGTCGCTCACCCGGAGCGGAGGCCGTGCTGACGCAGATGGCATCGCAGCGTCAGTTGGTGACCCCGCTGGAAATTGACTCGGCCGGAATCGGGGGATGGCATGCCGGCGAACCTGCCGACTCCCGCATGCAGAAGCATGCCCTGAAAAGAGGATACCAGATGACCGGCACCGCCCGCAAATTCGATCCTGACAGGGACTTTGACCAGTTTGACCTGATCATCGGCATGGACGGGGAAAACATCCGGGCACTCAGATCCATGGCCCGTAACGATGCCGATAAAAAGAAAATTATGAGGATGACCGACTTCAGCAAACTATATAGTTACACATCGGTTCCCGATCCCTATTACGGCGGGGAAGACGGATTTGAGCTGGTCCTCGACCTGCTCGAAGATGCCTGTGATGGCCTGCTCGACAAACTGGAACAGGAGAATCTGCGCTGAGACGCTTTGCAACAGAAGGGGTGTTGCCGGAGGCCATCCCCATTTTGAAATCCCAAACCAGGGTCCTGAATAATCAACTGATCATGTCGACCGAATAGGAGACCAGCCCGTCGATCCCCTCCAGGCTTGCCGACAGCTGTTCAGGATCCAGCCTGACGGGAATATAGGCATAGAACACGTATTTGTCGGCCGTTTCTCCATTGTTTTTACGGATATCGACCTCATGTACCCTGATTTTCAAGGAGGTGATGACGTTCCTGATTTCGCTGAAACCCGAGGTTTTCTTTCTGACCACCACTTCGATCCGCTTGAAGAGTTTGTCCTGGAAAAACCGCTTTTCGAGCAGATCCATGATGGAGAGGGAGAAGAGGATAATGGCCAGGGCGACGGCGCTGATGCGGAACAATCCCGCTCCGATGGCCAGTCCGAGCATGGCCATGGCCCATATGGATGCGGCAGTGGTCAATCCTTTGACATTGAAGCCAAAGCGGAGGATCGCCCCCGCCCCCAGAAAGCCGATACCCGTCACCACCTGGGCGGCAATTCTCCCCGGGTCCCCATTTTGAAAATCCGTGAAGGTCTGTGGAATGTAAATGGATAACAACATCCCCAGGGTAGAACCGATACTGATCAGAATGTGGGTTCTCAGTCCTGCGGGCTGACTGTGGGCTTCCCGTTCGATACCAACCAGCATCCCCGCCATAAAACTCACCACCAGCCTCAGCACACTGGTCTCAAAGTTAATTTCCGAAGTGCCGGCAATGACAGAAATATCCATGGCATTAAGAATTTACTTGTTAACGGGGAGTCATCTCCTTCCGGATTGGTGAGGAGTCATCTACTTCCGGATCGGGGGGAGATTTCTCCTTCCTGTCAGGCAAAATGATAAAGAAAAACGGCGATGCCCTCGAAGGCCGGTTTGGCCACGCCTTCAATGCCCATGATAATTTTCACCCTGACCCGGGTTATTCCCCGCAGGTTGGTGACCTCCTCCATCAGAAACCGGGTGCTGACCCGGCTGTTGACCACCACGGGCTGGTTAAAGCGAAGGTTTTCCAGCCCATAATTGACAATGAGCTTGACATTCCGAACGTCGACCACCGTATGCCACAGGTAGGTGACCAGCGACAGGGTAAGATACCCATGGGCAATAGTCGCCTTGAATGGCGATTCGGTGGCAGCCCTTTCAGGATCGGTATGGATCCATTGATGGTCATGGGTGGCTTCTGCAAACCGGTTGATCTGCTCCTGGGTGATCTCTATCACCTCCGAAACACCTATCTCCTGTCCGGTCAACGCCTCAAAATCGGCATGTCCGGTGATGATTCTTTTTGGCATAGATGAATGATTGCTTTTGTGACAAATCGTAGTTAATCAGAAAACGAAGATACAAAAAAGTAACCATCCGGGGGGAGGATTTAATCATCGGATAGCCGTACGGACTGTCGTAAATTTTCCAACCTTTGCATCAGATCCGGAGTTATGAAAAACCTGTTGCGCTCCACCACTTTTCTGGCTATTGTGGCGGCTTTGCTGTGGTCTACGGCCTTTGCCGGGATCAAGATCGGACTGCAATACCATACGCCGCTTCAGTTCGCAGCGCTGCGTTTTGCCCTTGCGGGCATAATGGTGATGGTGCTGTATGGCCAGTGGGGTCTTTATCTGCGGGAGGTCAGGCGGGAATGGCGGTTTATCCTGACCATCGGGGTCATCCAGGTGATCATCCAGTATGGTCTCTTTTATACGGGTATGAACCTGGTACCCGGAGCCCTGGGGGCCATGATCGTGGGCTCCTCTCCCCTTTTTGTAGCCCTTGTGGCCCACTTTACCCACCCCAACGACCGGCTTAATCCCCTCAAGGTGATCAGCATCCTGGTGGGAGTGGCCGGTATTGCCATTATCACCCTGGGCCGTCAGGACGTGGAAATGAAAAATCCCTACGAATGGGTGGGCATCGCCCTGCTCATCTTTAATAATATGGCCTCGGGTTACAGCAACGTGCTGGTCTCCCGTTTCTCGCGCCCCCTCTCCCCGATCATCCTCACCTCGGCCTCGCTGCTCATCGGGGGATTCCTGCTTTTCCTGCTTTCCCTGCCCATCGAAGGCCTTCCGCAGGGGCCTTTCCCCTGGGAGTATTGGACAGCCCTGCTCTGGCTCGCCTTCCTTTCCGCAGCCGCCTTCTCCATATGGTATTCCCTGCTTAAACGCCCCGGGGTCAAAGTCTCCGAACTGAACGTGTGGAAATTCCTCATTCCGGTTTCAGGGGCCGCACTCAGCTGGCTTATCGTGAAAGGAGAACACCCCGACCCGATCTCCATCGCAGGCATGCTCTTTATCGTCCTGGCCCTGGTCCTCGTCAGCCGCGCCAAAAACACCCCTTCCCCAAACCGATAACCAGACCTTCCGGCCTACAAATGACATCAGATTATCCTTATTTTCTGATTTCCTAATATCCTGATACCCTTATATCCTGATATTCTGACATTCTGTTTTCCTAATATTCTGATATCCTGTTATCCTGATACTCTGCTATTCTGATATCCTGATACTCTGCTATTCTGATATCCTGTTATCCTGATACTCTGATACTCTGATACTCTGATATTCTGATACTCTGATACTCTGATATTCTGATACTCTGATATCCTGATACTCTGATATCCTGATATCCTTAATCTTCCAGCACTTTAAGCTCTACTTTTCTGAAGTCGATAGGATGGCTTTCGCCCTGGAGGGAAAGGGTTCCGCTGCGCAGGAGCTTGTCGCCGGTGGCCGGCAGTAGTTTGGTAAAAGAGGGATCGCGGTCGTCGAGCTGGGGTTGTTCGTACACGATGACGGTGTCACCGTTAACGATATGACGGATGATGCCGCTGCCATGGACTTCCACTTCAGCAGTGACCCACTCCTCCCCGTGATAGGTTTTTGAGGAAGAGGAGGAACAGTGGTCAAGGATCAGTTGGCCATTCATGACCACGTTGGTACCTGGGGTGCACAGGTTGCAGGTAGGGCGTTCACCGGTTCCGTCCCCGCCAAGAAACTGTACTTCGATGGAAACCGGAAAATCCTGGTCCTTTTCCATCGTGGCCAGGGGTTGCCCGTGAATCATCACCCCGCTGTTACGCAACGCCCAGGCCGGTCCGCCGGGGCACTGTTCTCCCACAAAACGGTATTCGATGCGAAGCAGATAGTGGGAGAAGGTATCCTTGTAAAAGAGGTGGGCAAAACGATCGCCGAAGGTGTCGTACCCGTCATAACGGACCTTCAGCAGGCCATCCTCCACCCTGAAGGTGTTGGCGAAATTATCACCGGCTTCGAATCCCCTGATCTTGGGAGTCCACCCCTCCAGATCCTTGCCGTTAAACAACTGGATCCAGTCATGTTCTGCACTTTTAGGGGCCTGGCATCCTATGGCCAGCATCAGGGGAAGCAGCAGAATCCACCCGGCTCTGAGAAGGTCAATACGCTTCATGGTACTTGTTTTATGGTTTAGAAGTGTGAAGATAGCTCTTTTTGTGGTTTCAGATATCATAAAGGGAGAGCGTTCATCAGCAAAAAATCAGCAGCAGAGGATCAGAAACAAGGGATCAGTAGCAAGGGGGAAGGAACCGCAAAGGGAAAGATAGTTTTGTTATTTTTGAAGCCTGAAAGCCTATGACCGGGTCAGCCCTTTGAGGGAAGAGAGGTTGCTCCGGAACAGCTTTTACAAGGATATATGGAAAAGATGAAACCATACCGAACCATCGGCAAGGCCATAAAATCAGCAGGAATTTTGGTGATCCTGCTATGTGCAGGTTTGCAGGGATTTCTCCGGGCAGGGGCCACCGAAAATGGATCCGCGCCGGTTGTGGTGCTGGGCATTGTCGTGGAGAACATGCGACCCGACTACATCGGGCGTTATTGGGATAAGTTTGGGAACGACGGTTTCCGGAAGCTGGTACAGGGAGGCAGCCGATGTGTTCATTTCAGGATTAACCAGCATATTCTCAACGGGGCCACGGGAACGGCCACCCTTTTCACGGGTGTTACCCCTTCGGTACACGGGATCATCGATGAAGCGTGGTATGACCGTAGCAAGGGGAAGGTGGTTTCTGCGGTGGCCGACGATCGCTATACGCTGACCGGTGGGACACAATCCGGCAGCCAGGTGTCGCCCCTTCAGCTGAAAGCCTCCACCCTGGGAGACCAGCTCAAGTTGTCAGGCCATGGCCAGTCCAGGGTATTCAGCATCGCCCTGAACGAAGCCCCCGCCCTGTTTGCCGCAGGCTTCAGCGGAGATGCCGCCTGGTGGCTCGACAACGCTTCCGGAAGAATGGTCACCTCCTCCTTTTACACCACCACCCTCCCCGAATGGGTCAAAAACTTTAACGACAGGGAGATGGTGAAGAAATATGCCACCCGTAACTGGGTCCTCCTCAAGTCAGCCGGCACCTATTCGGAAAGTACCGAAGACCGTTCACCCTGGGAAGCAGGTTACGGGGAAGGCAGAAACATATTTCCTCATTCGATGGCGAGTCTGGTCAGGAGCGCAGGTCATTACGGCCCTCTGAAGACCACCCCCTTCGGGAACAGCCTGGTGAGGGAGTTTGCCGTCGAACTGCTGGAAAGAGAGGAAATTGGCCAGGACCGCCACCCCGATCTGGTCACCGTCGTCTTCTCCTCCATGGACATGGAAAACAGCTCCTTTGGTCCGGGATCAGTAGAGATGGAAGATCTTTACCTCCGCCTCGACGAGGAGATCGCCACGCTGATCACCTTTGCCGAGAAGAAATTCGGAAAGGAAAAAATGGTGGTCTTCCTGACCGGGAATTCCTCGGCCTCGTGGCCGGCAGCCATGCTCAGGGAGAAATTCAGGTTTCCGGCCGGAACCTTCAGCCCCGATAATGCGGCAGCACTGCTCAACTCCTGGCTGAACATCACCTATGGAGACCTGAAATGGATAGAATACAACAACGGCCTTCAGTTGTACCTCAACCACAAGATTGCCGCCATCAACCATACCGACTTACGGGAGATGCGCCGTCGGACAGCGGAATTCCTCAGTGAATTTGAAGGGGTGCGGATGGCAGTATCCAGTGATCAGATCAGGGATGGTCAGCTCAGCGACCACGGCGGCGAAGGGGTGGTCAACTCCTGGTTTGAGGGGCGGTCGGGTGATATCCTTCTGGTGCTGCACGAAGGATGGCAAACAGCCTTCAAACAGCGGAAAATGAACCAATCAGGGCATACGCATGTCCCTTTGCTATTCTACGGTTACGGCATTCCGGCACAAACCCTGTATGAAAGTTATGAGGCGGAACAACTGGTACCTACGCTGTCGGGAATCCTGGGGATATCCACGCCGCCCGGAAGCCACGGCCGCCCGATTCCCCTTTTCAGGCCCTGACCACATTCTTCAGTCTGGGTCAGGGCTGCTGAACATGAACCATGTTCTCAGCGTGATTTGGCGTTTCTGGCCCGGTTCTCAGCCAGACTGCCGCTATTCTCTTCCCGCGGCCTTTCCTTTCTCCCCCTCTTAAACCGGTCAGCCTCCAGCGCGTGCATGGGCACATGAAAAGTAGTGTCGTTTTTCAGCGTGAAAGAAACAGTTGAAAGTTCATAGCGCTCACTGAAGAAGTTAAGCTCCACCTCACCCGGTTTAAGCAACAGGGAAAAGGAGCCGTCAAATGCAGAGATCGTACCGATACCGCTGTTTTTCTCCAGTACGGTAAGATCCCTGATCAGGGACCCGGTGAGCTGATCGGTGACCTTCCCGGTCACACTGACCATTTGACTTTTTAAAGAAGTAGGATATAGCACCAGCAATGCCAGCACCAGCAACAGGGATTCCGCTTTCATGTCTTAATTGTTTAATGGCTTCATAGATTAGACAGAGAAAGGGGTTAAATTGTTGCGTTTCTGCCGGGATTTAATCTTAAATAATCATTAAGTTTTGCCAGGTAAGGAAGGCTCACGGGGCGTGTGCCAGGAGGTTTACGGGAGGCCGCAGGGCTTCCGGGGGGCCTGATTGGGCAATCGATATGCTGAAAAGCAGGTATTTCTATTGCAAATAGCTTGTTTTTTATTTCTCCAACTCCTTAAATTTAACCGACCAATAATTTACTAAAACCATCACTCAATGAGTCCGACACAATTACTTATCAGGGAACTTGCTGACAAATATGGCCGGAGCAGGGAGCATCTGCTGCCGATCATGCAGGGGGTAGTGGAGCAGGAGAGTTTTCTTTCGGAATACTCGATGATCGAGATTGCCCGGGAGATGGATTTGCCTGCCGCAGAGGTATACGGAACCGCGACGTTTTATTCCTTTCTGGAAACCAAAAAGATGGGGAAGTACATCATCAGGGTGTGCAAAACCATTTCATGTGCCATGAAGGGCAAGGGTCAGGTGATCATGGCCATTCAGGACATGCTGAAGATACCTCTGGGGGAGACCACGCCCGACGGCAGGTTTTCACTGCTGCAAACCAACTGCCTGGGATTATGCCACAAGGCACCTGCCATGATGATCAATCATGATGTCTACACTGATCTGACCCCCGAGAAGGTCAGGGAGATCCTTTCTGAATACATGAAAAAACCTTTATAAAACAGAACCATCATGGCAACAACGTACCAGCTGAAGAGGGCCGACTTCATTTTCAAGAATGAGAATGACTGGGAAAAAGTGTTGAGCAACATATTAAGCCGTTCACCGCAGGACCTGATCAACGAGCTGATCAGTTCAGAACTGAAAGGCCGCGGTGGCGCAGGATTTCCCACCGGGCTGAAATGGAAGGTGGCTTCCGAATTAGCTACTCAGCCCAAATATGTGATTTGCAATGCCGACGAGGGGGAGCCCGGCACCTTCAAAGACCGGGAGATTCTGGAAAAAGTCCCATACAAGGTGCTCACGGCCATGGTGGCCTGTGGCCACGTGATCGGCGCCAGAGAGGGCTTTATTTACCTGCGCGGGGAGTACCGCTTCCTGATGCCCGAATTGCAGAAGGTTATTCAGGAGTTTGAATACTACCTGAAGGAAATCAAACAGGATTTCACCATCAAGATTTTCATGGGCAGCGGGGCGTACATCTGCGGTGAAGAGACCGCTCTGTTCGAGTCGATGGAAGGGAAGCGGGGCGAACCCCGAAACAAGCCGCCCTACCCCACGAACTTCGGATATATGGGAGGGCCCACGGTCATCAACAATGTGGAGACGCTGGCCCATACCTTCACCATTTTCAAATATGGCGCCAAGAAATTTTACGACCTGGGGGTCCAGTACTCCCGCGGAACCAAACTTTTTTCGGTGTCGGGCGACACACCCAAACCAGGGATTTACGAGTTGGAACTGGGGATGAGCCTTCAGGATTTTGTATATGAGTTTGGGGACGGCGATACCAAGGCAGTACAGGTAGGCGGAGCTTCCGGCTTCCTGGTGCCGCGCAAGAAATTCGCCGACACAGCCATTGGTTACCAGGGGAAACTTACTGGTATTTCCCTGCCTACAGGGGGGTCGATGATGCTTTTCAACAGTTCCCGGTCGATGTACAACGTCCTCGACAACTACCTCGAGTTTTTCCGGGAAGAGTCGTGCGGACAGTGCACTCCCTGCAGGGTAGGCTGCCAGCAGCTGCTGCTGGGCATCAAGGCCGTGAAAAGGGGAGACCGCCCGGCCTCCTATCTCGACAAACTTCTGCGGCTCACCGAAACCATGCAGGTGACGGCCAAATGCGGACTCGGGCAATCGGTGGCCAACTCATTCTCCTCCATCGTTGAAAACTTCAGGGAAGAAATGATTTACTAATGATAAACTGACAAGGTTATGACAACGCAAAAAATAAATATCTCCCTGAACGGATACAACGTTCAGGTCGACAAGGGCACCATGATCCTGGATGCGGCCAAGGAAAACGGCCTGATCATACCCACGCTCTGTTACCACAAAGACCTCTGTATTGCAGGCAACTGCCGGGTGTGCGTGGTGGAGATTGCAGGTCAGAAACGGCTTTCGGCGGCGTGCGCTACTCCGGTGGAGGAGGGCATGGAAATTCTGACCAACAGTCTGAAGGTGCGCAACTCCCGCAAACACATCATCGAGTTATTGCTGGCTGAGCACAATGCCGATTGCACCAAGTGCTACCGTAACGGAAACTGCGAACTGCAGGAACTGGCCTCGGAATATAAAATCATGACCCAGGAATTCATCGAGCTGGTGCCTTTCAAGACCTACACCATCGACATGTATTCCCCCTCGATCATCAAGGACGACAGCAAGTGCATCCGTTGCCAGCGGTGCGTACGCACCTGTGCAGAGTTGCAGGGGGTCAACGCCCTGACGGTCGCCCACAAAGGAGATGAGATGAAGATCACCACCTTCATGGAAAAGCCGATGAACTCGGTAGTGTGCACCAACTGCGGGCAGTGCGTCAACCATTGTCCGACCGGTGCCCTGGTCGAAAAGAACTATATTGAAGAGGTATGGGAAGCCATATCCAGTCCTGACAAGCACGTGGTGGTTCAGACGGCTCCGGCGGTGCGCATTGGACTGGGAGAGGAACTGGGATTTGAACCCGGCAGCCGCAACACCGGGAGGATGGTGGCTGCCCTAAAACGGCTGGGTTTCGACTCGGTGCTGGATACCGACTTCACAGCCGACCTGACCATTGTCGAAGAGGGAACAGAATTGCTCACCCGTCTCAAAAAAGCCCTCAAGGACAAGGATCCCAACGTAAAACTTCCCATGGCGACTTCCTGCTCCCCGGGATGGATCAAATATATTGAGCACCTTTATCCGGAATATCTGCCCAACCTGTCGACCTGTAAATCGCCGCAGCAGATGTTCGGGGCCCTGGTTAAAACCTACTATGCCAAGGCGCGTAACCTGGAACCCGATAAGATCGTTTCGGTATCGATCATGCCCTGCACAGCCAAGAAATTCGAGGCGGCAAGGCCCGAGATGCTCGACAGTGGCTACCGTGATGTTGATTATGTGCTGACGACCCGTGAACTGGCCATTATGATCAAACAGGCGGGGATTAACTTCTCAGCCCTTGAAGAGGCCAAATACGACCGTCTGATGGGAGACTCCACAGGTGCAGGGGTGATCTTCGGGGCTACCGGAGGAGTGATGGAAGCGGCCCTTCGCACAGCCTACGAACTGGTCACCGGCAGGGAAGTCCCCTTTGAGAACCTTAACATTACTCCCGTCAGGGGCATGGAGGGGGTTCGCGAGGCCACCATTAAAATTGAGAATCCCAAGAAAGAGTGGGCCTTCCTGGATGGTGTGGAGCTCAAATGCGCCATCGCGCACGGACTGGTGAATGCCAAGACGGTGATGGATTCCGTCAAATCGGGAAAAGCCGACTATCACTTCATTGAGATCATGGCCTGCCCGGGCGGATGCCTTGGCGGCGGCGGACAACCAATCCCCACCAGCCCCGAAATCAGAAAGAAAAGGGCAGAAGCCATCTATGCCGAAGATGCCGGCATGGCCATCCGGAAATCACACGAAAACCCGGAGGTGATCAAACTCTATCGCGACTTCCTGAAAGAACCCAATGGTGAACTCTCCCACAAATTGCTCCATACCAAATACACTCCCAGGGAGCGGTTCTGACAGAAGCACCTTCCCATTCTGGGAAGCGTTTTTCATTATTGAAACAAAATGAAAACCTGGCACTAGAGGGAAGTAACTTGATATCATTAAGTTAAATATTATGGTTTGAATTTTGCAATACCCTTGACAGCTCTCGAATGTGGAATTCATATAGAGAAGCTCCTTTTGTTAGGGTTTAAATTGCATGTTATTGGGACACGAAGATGGAATCACCTAGAAGGCTGGTTCCATCTTTTTTTATACCTTGGTCGTCAAAAAGCGGCGTATGGTCAAGTTGTTCCCGGTTTTCCTTTTTCTTTCCTCCCTCATTTTCATTGACGCTCCGGCGGCCCAGGAAAGATATCTCGAAGAATCCTTTGATTCGGTGGAGGTTCAGACCTTCACCTATGCCAGCAAGGATGGTCTCCATCTGGATCTGGATGTGTATCTGCCTTATGGGGACACGGCCGTGACCAGGCCTGTGGTCCTTTATGTACATGGCGGAGGGTTCAGTGGTGGCCAGCGCAATTCACCGGAAATTGTTGCTTTCTGTAGTCGCCTGGCCCGTTACGGCTATGCGGGGGTTTCGATGAGTTACCGTTTGACGCGACAGGGCAAGCCCACTGGTTTCGGATGCGACTGTCCGGCCGCCGACAAACTGAACACCTTTCAGGCCGCGGTAGAAGACCTTCAGGATGCCACCGCCTTTCTGATCAGCCACCGGGAAACACTGGGCATCGATCCACAAAGGATCATTCTGGCAGGGAGCAGTGCCGGGGCCGAAACAGTTCTGAATGCGGCCTATCAGCCGCCCTTCTGCTATGGCCTTGATTCGGGTCCCGTGGCCTACGCGGGGGTGATTTCCATGGCCGGGGCCATCCCCGATACCACCCGGATCTTCCCCGATTCCGCCATTCCCTCTCTGCTGTTCCATGGCACCTGCGACAACCTGGTTCCTTACGCCACCGCCTCACATCATTACTGTCAGCCGTCCCAACCCGGGTACCTTCCTCTCCATGGAGCTTATACCATATCGCTGAAGCTCGCGGCCACAGGAACTCCCTACTGGCTGCACACCACCTGCGGAGGCGCCCACGAAATGGCCAGCAAACCCATGTGGACCTATTTCGGGGAGATCGTGGAATTCTGTCACCGATATGTGGTCAGGGAACAATGGGAAACCAGGCATACCGTCGTGCCCGGCGACCAGAACCGGTGCAGTTACCAATCCTTTGGCTTTTGCGAAGATTGAATTGGGACTAAAAGCGCAAGGATCTGTATAGGAATGGAAATATCGCTCAGTTTGATCCATGACGGAACGTTCATTAAACATAGTAACAATGAAGAACATCATTACCCTTCTATTGCTGATGGTCACCACAGGCACCATGGCACAGTCCTTTAACGTGATCACCTATAACATCAGGCTCAACACCTCATCTGACGGCATCAATGCCTGGCCCAACCGGAAGGAGATGGTCACCGCATTGCTAAGGTTTCATGAGGCGGCGATTTTCGGATTGCAGGAAGCCAAACATGAGCAGATTCTCGACTTAGAGGAGAGGATGCCACAATTCGGGCGCCTGGGGAGTGGCCGCGATGATGGCCAAACCGGAGGCGAATACTCCCCGGTTTTCTATGATCGCGGAAGATTCAAACTACTGGAATCGGGGCAATTCTGGCTTTCGGAAACTCCTGAATTCCCTTCCAAAGGGTGGGATGCCGCATTACCGCGGATCGTCACCTGGGGAAAATTCAAGGTCATCGGCTCTTCCCGAAAATTCTTCTTCTTCAACACCCATTTCGACCATGTAGGAAAAGTGGCCCGCGCCAACTCCTCCCGGCTGATCCTCGAAAAAATTGCCGCCCTGAACCCCAGCCACCTTCCGGTGATTGTCACGGGGGACTTTAACCTCACCCCTGAAAGCGAACCCATCTCCCTCATCATGGAGAAACTGCGCGACAGTTACGTAATCAGCGCCTCTCCCCCCTATGGTCCCGTGGGCACGTTCAACAGCTTCAGAAGGGACCACCCCCTCGACCAGCGCATCGACTACATCTTTGTCAACGATAAGGTAAAAGTTGAAAAATACGGTGTGCTGACCGACGGCTGGGACAACCGCTGGCCTTCTGACCATCAGCCGGTATTGGTACGGATCAGACTGTGAAGAAGATCAGCAGCCTGGAGGATCAGAAGATCTGGATAATCTGAAGGAACAACGTAGGTTCCCTATTTGGGGTACTGGCCGAAGAGGCGGCTGATCCAGCGGTGAAAGCCATGGATGCTGCCCACGGGTTCGGCGAACATCATCATGCAGCGTCCATGAATAACGGGGATTCCGCTTTGGCGGGCAAGTTCCAACGCCGCGGGGGTTTCTGATTTCTGCTGGATCCAAATCTGCTTGATGCCATAAGCCACGGCATCTTCGACCACCCTGGCTGTTTCCTTTGCCGGGGTGACGATGTAAAGATGCTCCACCCTGCTTCACACACAATAAAAATCCAGCAGTTTTTCGGTGCCCAGATAGCCTTTCAAATGGTCACCCGGATGGACGGGGCCCACACCAGCGGGGGTACCTGTATAGATCAGGTCACCCGCGTGAAGGGTGACATACTTTGATATATGTACAATAATCTCCTCAAACGTGAATATCATTAATCCCGAATCACCTTGCTGGACTGTATTCCCGTTGATATCGAGGTGGAAAGAGATAGCCCCGGGGTCACCGATGGCCCTAAGGGGTATGAAAGGCGTACCGAGCACCGCCGACTGGTCAAAGGCCTTGGCCTTTTCCCATGGAAGTCCCTTCGAGGCCAGATGGGTCTGCACATCCCTTGCCGTGAAATCAATGCCCAGACCAATCTCTCCGAAATACTTTCCGGCCTGCTCTCTGGAAATGTGTTTACCCGTCTGAGCTATTCTGAGTACCAGTTCTATTTCATGGTGCAGATTATTGCTCCAGGCGGGAATCTCAAATGGCCGGTTCCCTTCCAGAAGAGAGGAATCGGGTTTCATGAAGAAGACCGGTTCCTCCGGCATCTCATTCTTCAGTTCCTCAATGTGCGCCACATAATTCCGACCAATACACACGATTTTCATATTCAAATTCTGAATTTTACATAACCAATAACCTTCAAACATTCACGATTCCAGACTCCAGATTCCAGATTCCAGATTCCTCATTCCAGACTCCAGATTCCAGATTCCAGATTCCAGATTCCAGACTCAAGATTTCACATTGGCGTTCATCCTGAGTTTAATCTGAGTCAGTACCTTTTTGGTATAGAGAGGGAAATCGCCATTGAGCATCCAGCCGTAGTATCCGGGTTGTTCGCGCAGGACCTTTTCGACGGGCAAGCCTTTGTTCTTCCCGAAATTAAAGATTTCGACCCCGTGGTCATCGTAGACAATGCGCCCCATATAGTCGACGGAGCGGTCGTAGGCCGAGAATTCGCTCAATTTCTCTACGTTGTTGATGATGGGAGTGCTTTTACGGCCGTTCTGGTCTTCGTATTCGGCATCGGCATAGGCATCGAGCTGCGCCTGGAGCACCTCATAGGTCGCACGGGCGTCGGCCATCGCCGAATGGGCATCGGTGAGTTCCCTGTTCAGGTAAAACTTATAGGCTGCGCTGAGTGTTCTCTTTTCCATTTTATGGTAGATGGCCTGCACATCGACAAATTTCCTCTTTTTAAAGTCTACGTCGACGTCGCAGCGGAGGAATTCCTCGGCCAGGAGGGGAATGTCAAAACGGTTGGAGTTGAATCCGGCCAGGTCGCACCCTTCCAGGAAGCGGACCAGGTTGCGGGCTACTTCACGGAATACGGGAGCTTCCCTGACATCCTCATCGGTGATACCGTGTATGCGGGTAGCAGACGGCGGAATCGGTATTTCAGGATTGATGCGCAGAAGCCGCTCTTCCTCATTTCCATCGGGGTGAATCTTCAGCAGGGCAATTTCCACGATCCGGTCGCTGGCAATGTTAATCCCGGTGGTTTCCAGATCGATAAAAACCAGGGGGTTCTTCAGATTTAGTTTCATATCCTGTTAAGTACGAAGATTATGGATTTTGGTTACCTGCGGAAGCTGCTTTTAAAAAAAGGGATCCTGCCCCGCCCCAAGAGAGCATTGCCAGGATCCCCCATATCATCAGGATAATAACGTTCTACACGTTGATCATCATAGGCATTAAAAGCATCAGTACGTCCTCGTTTTCGTCTTCCTTTTCCTCGGGAAGAAGAAGCCCTGCGCGGCTGGGGTCGCTCATTTCGAGCCTGATGTCGGCAGAAGGCAGGTTGGAAAGGATCTCCTGGAGGAAAGTGGATTTAAAACCGATCTCCATGTCATCGCCCTCATATTCGCAGCTGAGCCGTTCAACGGCCGATATCGAAAAGTCGATATCCTGGGCCGACACGACCAGCTGGTTTCCGCCGATGGTGAGCTTCACCAGATTGCTGGCCTGGTTGGCAAAAACGGAAACCCTCTTGACTGTATTATAGAAAGCCAGACGGTCAATCACCATGGAATTGGGATTGTTGACCGGGATCACCGAATTATAGGAGGGATAGTTCCCTTCGACGAGCCGGCATATCAGCTCGTAATTGCTCATTTTGAAGAAGGCGTTCTTTTCGTTGAACTGCAGTTTCACCTCGTTATCCTCCCGGGACAGCAAGCTGCGAAGCAGGGCAGCCGGTTTCTTGGGAAGGATGAATGAAGCGTTCATTTCCGATTTGGCGTCGGTACGACGGTAGCGCACCAGCTTATGGGCATCGGAAGCCACGAAGCTCATGTAGTCGGGTGTCAGTTCGATGTAGATCCCGTTCATCACCGGTCTGAGTTCGTCGTCGGCGGTGGCGAAAAGGGTCTTCTCAATCCCTTTAAGAAGCACCTGGCGGCTGACGGCCATGGTGGTCACCGCATCCTCATCGGCCACCGGGACCTCGGGATAATCCTCGCCATCGTAACCCACGATGCTGTATTTCCCGTTTTCGGAAAAGATCTGAATTCCGAAGGAAGAACCATCGATCTGGAAGGTAAGGGGTTGCTCCGGGAACTCCCTGAGGGTGTCGATCAGCAACTTGGCCGGGATAGCAATGACCCCCTGCCCTTCCACATTGTCAAGTTCGAGGGTGGTAATCAGGGTCGACTCCGAGTCAGAAGCCGTAATGGTTAATCCCGTTTCAGTGATCCTGAACAGGAAATTATCGAGAATGGGCATGGTGCTTTTACTACTGATCACCTTGCTGATAGCGGTCAGATGGCTCAGTAGCCCTGTGCTGGATACAACAAACTTCATGGATGCAATTTTTATGTGATTATTGTTTGATTCAATTCCTTCCGGATCACGAATATACAAACTTTAGCGGTATGACCGCATGCAAGGAGCTTCGATTTTTTTCATGACGCGGCTGAGGTGTATTTTCTCCGGCGAAAAAACTGAAAAAGGATTCCTGTGAGGAAAACCATCAGTATGGGCCCCAGGGTATTTGCCCAGGCCCAGGTCTTCCCCGCTTCCCTGAGTTTCACCTTATCGAGCAGCCTTAATTTCACGGTCGTGTTGCGCAGGGCCATGATTTCCCCCCCATCGGCCAGATAGAGAAGCGCATTGACAAAAAACTCCCGGTTACCGAAGGTTTGCCGCGATACCCGGTCATATCCCAGCGGAAGGATCTGAGGAGATGCGCCCGCCTGATAGCGGACTTTATTGGCCAGGAGGCTGCCATCAGAAAAGACCATGATCCGCGTAGGGGGGCTCTCTTCCAGGGTTTCTCCGGAAGGGATACCCAGGTGGTCGAGCAGCCGGTTCCGGAAGACGGAGGTGAAGCGTCCTTCCACGAGTACACCCGCCGGAATGTCGGGACGGTTGAAGAGTTCCCTTGCGGGTGGCCGGTTGATGGATTCCAGGCTCACTTCCGCCGGGGTTCTGACCGTCCGACCATATGGGGAAGTACTCAGGATCACCGTAGATTTTCTCTCTCCGGAATCCCCGACAGTATCTATGGAAGAGACAAACTCTCCATATATGAGGTTGAGATTCCGGCTTACCGGATGGTTTCCGTTGGGAGTCAGCAACGGGGAGTAGTACCAGTTCTGGGGTGTAAACCGGGGGCGGGCCGCATCGGGAGATGTGTTGACGAGGATCTGGGCACATACCACATCCTGGATCAGGTCGCTGTTTACACGTACTCCGTAATGGAAAAGCTGGTCATTTAGCCGGAGGTCGCGGGGAAAAGCCAAGGTCATAAAGCCTTCCGAGAGGCTGTCAAGACTGACCTCAACGGGGTCAATGGCCCACATTACAGGCGTTCCTTGCATAAGAAGCTGGTCGGTGACAAATTTATCCTTTTCGCTGAAAGGGGTTTCCGGAGCGGCGATGACCAGCACGTCAGGATCAGCGGCGGAGACCTCGCCGGTGGTCAGGTATTTTATCTGGAAGGACGCGGCCAGGGTGCGCGCCAGGTCTTCCGTCTCGTAACGATCGAGTTCACCGTGCCCCTGCATAAACACCAAAAGGGGCTTTTCCCTGGCCGTCAGCCGCCTGAAAGCCGACACCAGCTCATACTCGATGGTTTCCACCGAATGGTTGAGGTTAACCTCATGATTGAGACCCGGGTTATATCTCAGGAAGTTCACGCCCGTTTCGCGGTCGCCCATCCTGACCAGCGCTCCAGGAAACAAAAGGGTCGTTTCTGTGCCCTTGTCGGTGGTCCGGCGCAAGTCGGTAGCCCTGATCCCCTTGTCGGAGAGTTCCCCGAAATAGGCTTCCCGGTCAGAAGGCGCGACCGCTTCATAAGGATCGGTAATGACCAGCCGCAAAGGCTTTCCCGCATACCGTCCGAGGTCTTCCACCTTTCCGGCGATGGACTGACGCAATTTCCGGAAACCCGGAGACAGCTCTCCGGCAAGGAAAAGTTCCACGGTCACCGGTTCCGTAAAGGTCTCCACCTGCCGCTTTGAGACCGGGGAGAGGGTATAGCGTTTATCAGCAGTCAGGTCAAGCCGGAAAGGAAGGATGTCGGCCAGGAATACAAGAAGGAGCACTCCGGTTGCCATAAGGGCAGCCCGTTTTCCCGTACGTCGGAAGGAAAGGCGGGAGCGCCTGAGCAGCAAGGAGGTCAGCAACAGGAATAAAAGGGTCATTCCGGCATACCATAACAGGTCGCTGGCGTCAAGGACACCGCGGCTGACCGAAAGGTAGTGCTCGCGGATGGTCAGGGAGGAAAGGATTTTCTCCAGGGCATAAGGCACGCCTGATCCGGAGACCAATCCGAAGCCCAGGTAAAAGAGAAACGAGAGGGACACGGCCAGGAGGAAGGCCACAATCTGGCTGTCGGTGAGCACCGATGCGAAGAGGCCCAGGGCAATATAAATGGATGCCAGCAGGAAGAGGCCGATATAGGCACCCCAGGTGGAACCGGCGTCGATGTTACCCACAGGATTACCCAGGTGGTAAACCGACCAGAACCAGAGGAGGGTGGGCAGCAGGGTGAGGGCCACCAGACACAGGGCAGCCAGGTATTTGGCGGCGACAAGTCTGAAATCGCCCAGCGGACGGGTCAGCAGCAGCTCCAGGGTGCCCGACTTTTTTTCCTCGGCAAAAAGACGCATGGTGATGGCCGGAATCAGAAAAAGATAGAGCCATGGCGCCAGCTGAAAGAAAGGCTCCAGGGTGGCATACCCTGCCTCTGTAAGGTTGTAATCGCCGGGAAAAACCCACAGAAACAACCCGCTGACGGCCAGAAAGATCAAAATGGCCAGGATTCCCGTGATCGACCCCAGGAACTGTATGATCTCCTTACGAAAAAGTGGTCCCATAAGCAGTTAGCGTGATGAATGCAAAAATAACCATTCTGAGGCACACCCGTCGGGTCACCTGACAGAAATCAGCCGGGCATTTACTATTGGGTTAAGGGCGCCTGAGCATCAGCGATGCAGAATACGGAACTTCGGGATCAGCCACGCAGAATGCGGATCATATCGGCGGCCACGCGGGCGGAGGCCCCCTCCTCTCCCATCACCTGCCGCATCTCTTTATAACTATGGGTGATCTTTTGGCGGTATTCCACGTCATGGAGGAGGAGGTTGGTCTCATGGCTCACCAGTTCTTCCCGCATCTCATCCATGATTAGTTCTCTAAGGGCAGGCCGGCCGAGGATCAGGTTGGGAAGGGAGACATACTTCACTTTCAGGAAAAGGAATTTGAAAATACGGTAGCCCCATTTTCCGCCAGCCATCTTATAGAGGACCACCTGGGGGGTACCCAGGAGGGCGGTTTCGAGGGTGGCCGTACCGGAGGCCACCAGAGCGGCACAGGCATGGCATACCATCTCATAGGTCTGGCCGGTGATCACAGGCAGTGATGGGTCAACGGAGCAATTCCTGTAGACTTCCTGATCGATGGCAGGAGTGGCCGACACCAGGAACCTGAAACCGGGGAATTGGCTGGCCATGCGGCTCATCACGGGCAGCATCATTTTAATTTCCTGGAGGCGGCTTCCCGGGAGCAGGGCCACCAGGGGCTTCTCCGACTCCCCGGGAGCATCCAGTCCGTTGCGCCGGAGGAATTCCTCCCGGGAGACAAAATTCCGGGAAGCCACTCCTACTGCATCAAGGAGAGGATTGCCCCGATAACGGATCTTCACCCCGTGCCGGCTGAAGAACTCCTCCTCGAAGGGGAAAATTGAAAAGAGTTCATCACACCACCTCCGGAGTGCTTTCACACGCCAGGCTTTCCAGGCCCACACCTTGGGCAGGATATAGTAAAACACCTTAAAGCCTTGCTCATGGGCAAAACGGGCAATTTTCAGGTTGAATCCGGGATAATCGATCAGGATGACCACATCGGGGCCGAAATCCAGCAGGGAGCGGCGGGCCAGCGAAAAGTTCTGATTGATGCGGCCCAGGTTTTTCAATACGTCGATGGCTCCCATAAAAGCCATATCGCGGTAATGTCTGAGCACCCTTGCGCCTGCAGCCTTCATCAGCTCTCCCCCGAAACAGGCCACATCCGCTTCAGGATCCTCCTGCTTCAGCGCCCTGATCAGGTTCGAACCGTGCAAATCTCCCGATGCCTCCCCGGCTATTACAAAGTATTTCATACTCCGGCTGGTTCTTTGATCATTCCACAATTTTAAGCTTCGACCTGATATTCTGACATTCTAAAATTCTATTATTCTGGATAAGAGTACGGCAAAAGCATACAGGAATGTGGCTGCCACGACCCCTTTGGCGGCCTGGTCCATCTGACGGCGATAAAAAAAGAAAAAGGCCAGCAGATTGGCAAAGCCACAGAGGCTGAAGAGTTTGACCAGCATATTCATTTCGGCAAGCTGGCTGACAAAGGAAAAGAAGGGGATACGGCTGTACCGGGAAAGGTAAAATATGACAAAAATGGCCAGCGGGAGAATAATTCCCGTTGCCAAACCCATACCCAGGGTGTTTTGTTTTTTCCGGCGGGCTTCTCCCATCAGAATTTCCAGCTTTTCATCTCATCGAGGGCGTCGTAGCAGGTCATATCCACTTTCACCGGCACCACGGAGACATATTGACTATCAAGGGCATGCAGATCGGTATCGGAGGCATTCTCCTCAAAGTTCATAAAGGATCCGGTTAGCCAGAAATAATTCCGGTTGTGGGGGTCTGTTCGTTTTTCATACTCTTCCATCCACTTACCCCGGGCCTGCCTGCAAATCCTGATACCTTTGGGCACTCCTGTGGGGATGTTGACATTCAGGCAGGTAAAGCGGGGCATTTCGTTGTCGAGGACCGCCTGAAAAATTTTGGCCGTAAAAATCTTAGCCTTACCGAAGTCGGCATCGGGGTGAAAGTCGAGCAGTGAAAAGCCCACGGAGGGAACGCCATGGAGGCATCCTTCAATGGCGGCGCCCATGGTTCCGCTATAGATAACGCTGATGGAAGAATTGGCCCCGTGGTTGATGCCGGAAACCACATAATCAGGAGTTCTTTCGAGGAGATGGTTGAAGCCCAGCTTGACGCAATCGACGGGTGTGCCATTGCACTTGTAGACGGAAATCCCCGGTTCTTCAGAAAGTTTTAAAGCCCGGAGGGGTCTGTCAGAGGTGATGGCATTGGACATACCGGACATGGCCACCTCGGGAGCGATAACGACCACATCGCCGAACAGGCGCATCACTTCAATCAACTCAACCAATCCTTTGGCATGAATACCATCATCATTGGTCACCAGGATATAAGGTCTTTCGCTCATAAAATCAATTTAATTCAGGCAAATATAAGGGAATGGGGCGGATATTCCAATGCGTCGTTTCAAAGGAATGTGGGCCGGAACGTGTCATTCAGAAAAACTGACCTGAGGGCGAAAGCAGATCCTCCACAGGGCAGAATGGCCTTGCCTGCTTCCAAATGACAGGAGCCGCCCCCATGGGGAGCGGCTCCTTATCGTTATCGTTTTCCGGCAGATGCGAACTGATCCGTGATGAATCAGTGACTTCCTGCAGGCGGTAGTCTACTACTTATCCAGGATCACCTTTCTGAGGAAGGTCACCCCTTCGGACTGGGTTCTTACCATATACACTCCCGAGACATAAGGTGACAGGTCAACATTGATCTGTTCACCGGCCTTGTAGAGTTTCCGGAAGAGTTGTGTACCCTGGATCGTGTATACGCTCACCTCGGTGTCGCGGATGCCGGTGCCCGTCATCTCGATGTTCACCCTGCCACGCGTCGGGTTCGGATAGAGCTTGAAGCCCATTTCCACAGCCAGATCGATGGTGGCCGTGACCACCTCTTCCCCATCGGGATCGGTGATGCCGATGGTCACTTCTTCGCCGCTGTGGGTCACCTTCACCTTGAACTTCTTCTGGATCATGTCGACACCGCCGTTGGCCGTACCGCCGTCATCCTTCACCGTCACCGTGATCCAGGCCTCACCGCTCATCCCCGGGGCAACCGTCACCAGCAACTGGCCAGTCGAACCCTGTGTGTAGATCACAGCGATGCCTGAAACCAGGCTGGGATTGTCGGCCACCGCCGTCACCTTCACGGTCTGGTCGATTTCAGAACCTGCGGAGATTCCGGTAAGCAGAACGTCAAGCTGCAGGGCCTGGTTCATGACTTCGATATCCGTCACGTCGGCAAGGGTCGGCGCCGTGTTGGGCAGGATCACTTCCGGATCTTCGCCGCCTTCCTCACCGCCGTCGCCAGGCACTCCGGCCTCTTCCTCGAAGGGATCAACCACAGTGACTGTGGCTTCGCATTCGGCAATGTTTCCACTCGGGTCAATCACGGTGAGCACCACCTGGTTCGGGCCTACGTCATCGCGGGTGAAGATGGACTTGGTCAGGTACATCTCATTGATTCCGCAGTTGTCGTAGCTGCCGCCTTCAAGGTCTTTGTAATATTTGGCCCATTCGGGAACATTTTCGCGGTCGCCGCCGTCATTCACGAACCCGGGCACCACCAGGACCTGGCCAAATGCATCGAGTTCGACAGTAATGTCGCGGCACTTGGCCACAGGAGCAATGGTATCGAGAACCATCAGATTGAAAGTGCCACTGGTCACACACCCCACCTCATCGGTAGCCGTCACGGTCACCTTGGCATAGGGAGGATAGACATCCCTGCATTCGAAGGTGCGGCGCGAGAAGGTAAAGGTGAGACCACCTCCGTTCATAGAGGAGGATCCCCCGGTAATCTGGGCGATGTCAAAGGAGTTCAGAGTCCACTTCCCTTCGGCGGTCAGATAGACACAATATTTGTCATTCAGGACCAGATGGGGAGGAAGATTCTGGGTCACGGTCACCACGTCGGTAGCCGTACATCCGCTTGCATCATGCGTGACTGTCAGGGTATAGGTACCTGCGGCATTGACCGTCGGAGTGGCCGTGTCGCCACCAGAGACGATTCCGGGTCCTTCCCAGGAGAAGCTTACCCCTTCGGTTTCCGAGGAGCCTTCGAGGGTCACCTCAGTCTCTTCACATCCAATAGTCTTATCGGGACCGGCATTGGCTTCAGGGGTCACACCACCAAACTCGATGGTCACTGTCAGGGCTTCCGATTCGCACTCGAAGCTGTTCCTGGCCGTCACCGAATAGGTTCCGGGCAGAAGACCTTCAAAGACAGGAGATTCCTGATATCCTTCGCCGATGCTGTACATGTAGACTTCCTCCTCGTCATCTCCGGGAGGAGAAAGTACGGTAATAGTCCCGGTTGTGATGATACAGTCGGGCTGAATCACGTCAACTGCAGGCATTTCCGGAGTCGGGGGTTGCATATCGATAGTGGCAGCGGTTTCGGCAGAGACGCATCCGTCGGCACTGGTTACCGTAACGGTATAGGTGCCCGGAGCGAGATCTTCGAAAATAGGAGTGAAATAGGTGGCCGTAAAGCTCGACCCGACGATGTTGTAGGAATATCCATCTTCCAGAGGAGAAGTCACTTCGATGGTTCCTGTGGCCACCAGGCAGTCGGGCTGAGTGAGTGAAAGTTCAGGAGCTATAGGCGTTTCTGGCTGCGGGTCGATGGTTACCGTCGTTTCGCTGGAAACACAACCAAAGAATTCGTCCATCACCGTGACCGTATAGGTTCCGGGGAGTAAATCCTCAAACAGGGCTGAACGAACATAAGATTCCCCGGTTACACTATAGATATAGCCCTCTCCCGTGGGAGAAGTGATCTCAATGGTACCGGTGGCCACGTTGCAGGTGGGTTGCGTCACCTCAACAACGGGTTTTTCAGGAGTTTCGGGCTGCGGGTCAATAACGGCCTGTGTGGCTGAGGAAACACATCCATCGGCACTCATCACCGTAACCGTATAGGTTCCGGGCAACAATCCTTCAAACAAAGTTGAAGCTGCATAAACGCCTCCGACGCTATAGGTAAACCCAGTACCTGTCGGGGCAGTCACCTCGATGGAACCGGTGGCCACGTCGCAGGTGGGATGAACCAGGTCAACCGTAGGCGCCACAGGGGTCGGGGGCTGATCGTTGATCACGAAAGCAGCTTCGGACCAGCAGGCCAGATCCCTGGAGACGTCACGCACAGTTACGGTATAAGTTCCGGGAGTAAGATCTGCGAAGAGCGGATTCTGCTGCCAGGATAAGCCTTCATCAAGGCTGTATTCAAAGACCTGTCCCACCGGACTTTCCACCTCAATACTTCCAGTCGGCGTATCACAATCGGGTTGAGTTACTATGGCCAGTGGCGCAGAAGGTGGTGTACAAGTGATGGAGACCATGTAGTCTTCCACCTCACCGAACGAGGCAGTTCCCGAAGGTCCTGTTCCGGAAGGTCCCATACGGAACCTGGCGAAGGTTGGTTGGGTGGAAATGGCAGTCCAGGGCACCGTCACGGAAAACTCATAAAATCCTGAAGCAAGAATGGCATTGGTAGCGATCTGTTCTCCGGCATCCGCAAAATCAGCATCGCCGTTCCAGTCGATCCATGCGTTAAGGTATCCAATCCCTGTATGGGTGATGGTCACTGTGACCGTTTCTCCCTGGACCATGACCGGGAGGGTCACGCCATCCTCATCGTCGGTACCGCTCACATCGTCGCCGGTAGCGTCAAGTGAAGGCTGGTTGCCCATTTCGCCGTCGACCAGGTCACCGAGATAATCTTCGCCGTCAATGAAATGGTTGGCCACCGGATAGGTATCGGGAGCGTCACCAAAGTCGCTGAATTCTGTGTAGGTATAAGCGTTGACGGCATCATCCGCAAGGAGATTCTCCCCGTTGGTATAGGGAGGAGGAGTGAGGTTCACGTTGAAACCGTTCTGTGGCCCCAACTGGAAGGAATTCTCCGTCACCTTATATTGGATCACAATGGTACCGCTGGCACCGGCGGCAATGGTTTGAACCTGCCGTCCATTATAGGTGTTGGTGACCACATCGTAGGTCCAGTCAAACATGGAGGAAAAAGTTCCACCCAGGGCATCCAAGGCAGTTGTGGCATCCAACGTGGGTACATTGGGTACCCCCCTGGATAGGGTGATTACCACTATCATATCGTTGTTGGGTATGGCCGGATCCCATAAGAGGTCATCCGTTCCCCCGTTTCCAATGGTAAAGGTGAGAACACCGGTTCCATTGAATTCCACAGGGGCCAGCGGTGCAGGTGACACAGAGGCAGTACTCAAGTAAGGATTGTAGACCGGAGCCTGAGCCTGTGCAACCAGCAATGAGAAAACCGCTGCGAAAAACATGATCAGCTTTTTCATAACGTGGAGGTTTAAATATTATTTTGCAAAATAATCAATTTTTTCTGAATCTGCGTTATTATTCACCCGATTTTCTCCACCGCTGCCCGATCTTATTTGTGCAGTGATGGTAGAGATCCCGCTGGTGTTGCCCGGAGTGAAGATGGCATCGAATCCGAAGGCACTGAACATGCCTGCCGGGATGACCTTATCAGTCGTGAAAACGTAGAAATTGGGATCGGTATCGTCAAATGTCCAGTCGCCATTGTTGACCGGCGTAGTGCCCAACATAGTCATGGAGGTGAGGAATCCTGATGACAGTGCCCAACGGGTATCCCTGGGAATAATCACCTCGATTTCACCATAGGTATCCACCTTATTCAGCTCAGTGATTTTAACCAGCAGGCGGAAATTGGTGTTCCCAGCCATGATGTTGGGAGTTGCGGTCAGGCTGACCGTCACGTCCTGTTCCTTGACAATTCCGAAATTGGCTGCTCCGGCATTGTTGTCGAGGTCCACGATGACCTGCAGCAATCCATCGGGAGAGCCATCGCTGCCCGGACCGGATCCCTGGTTTTCACCGGTATTGATCCAGTTAAGAGGCAGAGCGGTGGCTGGCATGGCTGTGCCTGCCGTTCCTTCATGGACTGTAAGCTGCAGTGTATAGGTGCCGTCGGCAAGATTTTGGAATCCAAAGGTGCCGTCGGTGTTCACCTTCATGGAGGCGACCACCAGGTCTTCACTGTCGACCAGATTGACATACAAAAGTCCTTCACCGTCGGTTCCGGTACCATCCACCATGCCGTCGGTCAGTCTGTCCTTATCATGGTAGACTGTGCCGGCAATATGCGGCCGGTCCTTCACGGTCACCGTGGAAGTACAAGTCACGGCATTCCCGCACCAGTCGGTGGCAGTCCAGGTGATGGTGGTCACTCCGACCGGATAAGGAGCATCCAAAGCCAGAGCGTCGCTTCTGACGCCACCCACCTGCACAGAGCAATTGTCATCGGCCGTGGCCGGAACAACCGTTACTGTGGCAGAAGTAACACCTGTAGCTACGGTAACACTGATGTCATTGGGACAGGTGATTTCCGGATATTCATCATCTACCAGGTTGATGGTATGGGTCCAGGTATGCAGGTGTCCGGCGCAATCCTCGTATGTCCAGCTGTAAACCATGCTCTCGCCACATCCGGCAGTTTCAGGTTCAGCAGAGGCCACAGGAATGATTTCTGCACCACATGCATCGTTGACTACTGGAGGTTCCGGTACGACGATCTCATCGACACATGCCACCGTCGTTTCCGTATCGGCAGGCATCTGGAAGTCTTCAGAGACATCAACTGTGACGGTCTTTGTGGCTGTCCCCGAACATCCATTGGGAGCAGTCACCATCAAGGTCAGTTCAAAGGTGGAGCTGCAAGTGGTTCCAGCCACAATGGTCACGCTTTCAGCAGAATTGGTGCCGCTGATGGTAGCTCCTGTAACCGACCAGAGATAGGTTTCCATGCCCTCAGTGGCCATGTAAACATTCTCAGAGGCCGGGCATACCGGATCAGCTCCTGTTATGGTCACTTCCGGCGGCGTGCGGTCGCCCTCGACCTTCAGAATAAAGGTCACTGGCGTCTCACAACCCTGCTCGTCTACGATCGTCCCCGATACCGTGTAGGTCCCGAAGGGATAGTCACCCGGTATGGTCATGGCCACATCCGTCGTGGGATTGAATTCATGCTTGGCCCCATCGACCAGCAACACCGTGCTCCCGTTGATGTAGGCAAACGGCTTGGTCCCGTTGGCCGCTGCAATCAGATAGCTCAGGTATGGCTCCGGTACGCCACGCGCTGTATAGTAAGCTGCCAGATCCGTCGGACTCACCGTCGATCCCGTCAGGTACAACCCAAAGTACTGGGCCGCCAGAGATTCACTCGAGGTCGTCCCCGATGCAAACTGTACCAGGAAATCTTCTTCTGCATCGCTGCAGTCCAGATTCAGGATGTAGCCCGTTTCCAGATCGCCGGGCATCGCCTCTTCATTGGCCGTGAAGCCCTTGATATCCAGTTCAGGATAGGCACTGACATTCACAGTGCGGACAACCGGAATGGCAGGATTGCCACAGGCATCGGTCAAAGTGAAGGTAATGGTGTAAGTCCCGGCTACCGCAGGATCGACTGTGCCAGTCATCGTCGGAGTCATGGCTCCGCCGCAATTATCCATTCCGGTTGCACCTGCATCAGAATAATCATCTCCGACACAAAGGGTCACCAAGGCATCTCCATTTAAGGTAATCACCGGAAGTTCAGTATCCTGAGTCCACGTATAGGTGATGGTCACCTCTGTGGCGGCGTTGCCGCAAGCATCGGTGTAGTTGGCGGCCCATGTCTGCGTGTAGGCACAGCCCTCGTTGCTCGGCCCATCTGTGGTCACCGAAGGAGTGAAGACCCCCGCGCAGTTGTCCAGACCCGTGAATACCGGGGCTGCTACCGTCGGGTTGCATCCAAGGTCTCCGCTGGTGGCAATGGTGCTGATCACCGGAAGTTCAGTATCCTGAGTCCACGTATAGGTGATGGTCACCTCTGTGGCGGCGTTGCCGCAAGCATCGGTGTAGTTGGCTGCCCATGTCTGCGTGTAGGCACAGCCCTGGTTGCTCGGTCCATCTGTGGTCACTGAAG
>JAAYDJ010000027.1 GCA_012729335.1 Bacteroidales bacterium
GAAAAGGGAGCGCTCGGCTGTTAATTCCTGGTGCCCATCGAAAGAAAATGATCGAAAATGGGACTCAGAGAAACTGCATTACCGTCGGCCTTCTTCCGAAAAGTTCAATTTAGATTTTTAAGTTAAACATTATTCTTATGTTATAATCTATTCAGGACCTTAATTTCAGAAACGTGGAGGCGAATGAGAGAATAATCAAATGATTGATTCAAATAGTTGGTTCCTGTCTTACTGATGAAGGAATTTCCAAGTTTCGTGGAGGCACCTTCCCTTCCGACCTATGGGAGAGATCTTCTTATGCCTGGTGACGGGCCTCTTTCCGGCTCAAAAGCAAGTAGACGGGAATGCCGGCCAGGATCAGGACGATGCCTATGGCGGCTTCGCGGGGCCGGGTGACGATGGTGTTGAAGAAGAGGGCGATGCAGAAGAGAATGTAAAGTGCGGGCACTACCGGATAACCCCACACGCGGTAGGGGCGGTGGGCATCGGGCATCCTGCGCCGCAGGATGAAAACCCCCAGAGTGGTGGCGCCGTAAAAGATGAAGACCGCAAAGATGATCATGTCGGTAAGCTGATCGAAGGTGCCCGTGAGCACCAGCACCGATGCCCAGATTCCCTGCCAGAGCAGGGAGTTCCCGGGTACGCCGGCCCTGTTGAGACGACCGATGGCCCGGGGGAAAAGCCCCTCGCGGGCCATGGCATAGTATGGCCTGGCACCCGTAAGAATGCTGGCGTTGGTGCACCCCAGTGTGGTGACAAGGATCAGCACCGAAATGAGGAGAATCCCCGTGTGACCCCCGAAGACGCGCACGGCCTCCACAGCGGCAATCTGGTTCCCGGCATCATTGACAGCCTGCAGCTCCGGAATCGTCAGCAGCGACAGATAGGTGTAGTTGACCAGCAGGTACACGGCGATGACGATGAATACGCCGGTGACGATCCCCCGGGGAATGTTGCGGCGGGCATTTTTAAGTTCTCCGCCAATATAACCCACCGACACCCACCCCTGGTAAGCCCAGAAAGCCGCCAGCATGGCTGTAAAGAAGGCCGGAACGGTCACCGTGCCGCCTCTCAGCTGGCTCTGGTCGAAAATCTCTCCCGAAGGAACCGGGTGACAGATCAATCCTGAAATGACGATCCCCGTTAATCCCACCGCCACCAGGAAAAGAATGACCTTGCTGGTAAGCGCCCCGCTTTTAAGGCCCGAAATATTGAGGAAGGTAAGCCCCATGATCAGCCCGATGGAGGCCAGCTTGATGCCAAAATCGCGGAAAGGGTAGAAGATGCCCCCGAGAGAGAGGTCCGCCAGCGTGGGGAGCACTTCCGGAATGGGAAGGAGGTTGTGGAGCGACTGGGTGAAGACATAAGCCAGAGAAGAGATGGTGGCGGTTTGGATGACGGTGAAGAGGGACCATCCGTAGAGGAAGGAGAAGAAGCGGTTGTAGATTTTCCGGAGGTAGACGAAGTCGCCGCCCGTGCCGGCGAGGAGCCCTGCCACCTCGGCATTGCTCAGGGCTCCCATGAGGGTGATGAGGCCTCCGGCAAGCCAGGCCAGCAAAATCCAGAGCGGCGAGGGGAGTTCCGCCGCCATCGGAGCGATCTTTTTGTAAACCCCCGAGCCAATGATGTTGGCCACCACGAAAATGATGATATAACCCAGTCCGAGCGTCCTGACCAGCTTCCGTTGCTCCCTCATGGCAAGCGATACGTTGGTGTTGAGTTCCCGAAGTTATGAAAAAACGGCGTGGTGAGAATTTATAGCTATAAATACTACTTTTAGCACCCTGAATTCCGGAAAGTACAATGACACCATCCGCTCTCAGTGCCAGGTCAACCATAATGTTTGTTCACTGTTTATGATTGATAAGGTGTGGAAGCCTCCGGACTCATCCGTAAAACCGGGATTTGTTTCCGTGTGGCGTGCCGCGAACCATGACAAGACACAACAAATGACCTTAACGAATTCGGATTCTTCGCCGGAACTGCCGTGACCAATAATTCCCCAAAGGAATGGAACAACTGAAAAATAACCCGATGTATCGCTACCTGATGGTTCTGGTGATATGCGCCAGCGCCGGGTTGCAGGGGTGGACTGCCCTCTTCACCAACTACGCGAAGGAGGTGGTGGGGGTCAACGGCTTTCAGATCGGGGTGGCCCAGGCGGTTAGGGAGATCCCCGGTTTCCTTTCATTTGCAGCCATTTATGTGCTGCTCCTGATGAAGGAGCACCGCCTTTCGGCCTGGTCGGTAGTCCTCCTGGGTATCGGCTCTGCCCTTACCGGCTTCTTCCCCACCTTTCCCGGACTGTTGATGACCACCTTCCTCATGTCGGTGGGATTCCACTTCTTCGAAACCACCAACAAGTCGCTGACCGTCCAGTATTTCGACACCCGCGAGTCGCCGGTGGTCTTTGCCCGCCTCCGGGGCTACGGCGCCCTGGCCAACATCGGGGTGGGGGTGCTCATCTGGGGACTCTCCTTTGTGCTCGAATACCGCTACAACTTCCTTCTCCTGGGGCTATTCATCGCCACAGCCGGAATCACCATGCTCTTCTCCCATCCTGCAGACAAAGATATGCCCCACCAGTCGAAGCGCCTGGAACTGAAACGGAAATACTGGCTGTTTTACGTGCTTAACTTCCTGAGTGGCACCCGGCGGCAGATCTTCACCGTATTCGCCATTTTCCTGCTGGTCGACCATTATGCGCTGAGCCTCCAGGTGGTTACGGCCATCTATGTGGTCAACTACACCCTCACCTGGCTGCTGAATCCACAGATTTCAAAGGCCCTCAACAAATATGGTGAGCGGGTGGTCCTTACCCTGGAGAGCGCCAGCCTGGTGGTTCTCTTCCTGGGCTATGCCTTCATCGAAAACGTATGGGTGGTGGTCGCCCTTTATGTCATCGACAGCATCTTCTTCAACTTCTCCATCGGGCTGAACACTTACCTGCAGAAGACCGCAGATAAGGCCGACCTGGGATCGGCGACGGCGGTGGGCTTTACCATCAACCACATCTCGGCGGTCGTCATTCCTGTTTTCGGAGGGATGCTCTGGATGCTCAACTGGCGCCTTCCCTTCCTGGTGGGGATGGGCTTCTCCCTGCTGTCGCTTTACTTCACCCAGAAGATCAGAACCAGTTACCATGGAAAAAGCGTGAAAGTCACCCCAGGATCACTATCCAGAGGGGCAGGAGGATGAGCGAGAGGGAGGTGGAGAGGAGGACCACCCGTGCGGTGAAGGAGGTGTCGAGGCGGTATTGCTGCGACAGGGCATAAGGGGTAAGGCCCACGGGCATTGCCGCTTCCAGGATGCTCGCCTGCAGGTTGAGCCCTTCGATCCAGCCGGAATTCGCAACCACCAGGTAAAATATTCCGGGCAGTACCAGCATGATCACCAGCGAAAAGAGGAGGGTATGTCCCCATTCCCGGAGGTGTCCGATTCTCTGGAAACCCATGAAGATGCCCAGGGAGAAAAGGACCAGGGGAGTAACCGCCTGACCAAGCATGGAGAGTGACCGGCCCAGGATTTCGGGGAGCCTCAGACCGGTGATGGAGAGGAACAGCCCGATGAACACCGACACGAGCAAGGGGTTGGTGAGGAGTTTGCTGGCCAGGTGGCGCGGGTGAAAGCGCTCTTCGCCGCCGGTTTCGACCAGCAGGAGCCCCAGTGTGAGCAGCCAGAAGACGTAAACGGCCGAGAGGAGGCCTCCTGCCGGAAGGGCACCCTCTCCCAGAACGGTCTGCAGCACGGGAATGCCCAGGTAGGTGACGTTGCCATAGGCCAGAATCAGGAAAAGGGTCTGGCGGCGCAGGCGGCTGAAATGGAACAACCGGCTATAGGGAAAGGCCAGCAGCGTGCAGAGGATGAAGTAAACCGAGTTGACGAGCATCATCCGGTTGTAGTGCCCTCCGGAGAGATCGACACGGGCCAGCAGGGTGATCACCAGGGCAGGAAAGCCGATCCAGAGGGCAAAACGGTTGAGGACCTCCACCCATTGATCCGAGGCCATTTTGGCGCGCGAAAAGAGGACTCCCCCCAGGATGATGAGAAACAGGGGCAACACCGCGTCAAAGGCTGTGATGAAAGTGCTCATGGATCAAGTTCAGCTATTTCTGCAGTTCAAATTTTCCCAAAGCTAAAAATAATAATCCAACCGGGTCCTGACACAGGTTTGGTCAGACATGGAAAAGTGTTTCGAGGCGGCGTCCTTTTTTCAGCCGGTAGTGGGTGAAGAAGAGGATCAGTGCCAGGGGCAGAAGGGAGACGGTGGTGATGAGCGACCACCGCAGGTCTATGCTGCCGGTCATGAAGAGATCAAGGATGATTTCGGTGACCATGCAGAACCCTGCTATAAGGAGGAGACCCGCTCCGGGGAGGTTGAGCCCATTGAGGGGAATCCTCCGGTGGAAAAACAAAAGGATGCTCAGGAAGAGGAAGGCAGCAGCGGTGATGGGGAGTCCTACCGGCAGGAACCAGTGGAATCCTCCGGCAAAGAGGTCGGTAGCCGCCAGGGCGGCCAGCACAGCAACCATCGTTCCTGCCAGCAGGAGCAGGGGGCGCTTCCGGGAAAAAAGAAAAAGAGTGAGCACCACCCAGGCCAGGAGGATCTGAACGGAAGCCAACGGGGCCCATTGAAATCCCCTGACTGTAAGCAGGTCGACCATCAGGCAGATGACGATCCCCGAAAAAAGCAGGATGGTACTTAACTCCCACAGCGAACGCCGCTGTTCCTTCTTATGAATCTTCAGGATCGCAGAGGGGGTACTGGCAGGACCGGCTGCTTCAGCGGCACTGTTTTCAGGATTCTTTCCGCAAAGCGGACAAATCTTCAGTCCGTCGTCAAGTTCTACTCCGCAATGAATACAAATGGGCATATATTTCCGTTTTACGTTTAATCTGATGTTTCCTACTGATAGTGAATAAAATACCGGTCTTCATCCGGGTTGTCATTTCAATCACTGTACGATGCGTGGTTCATGTGTCGCTCAGGATTTTCACCCTGATGCCCGCCCTGGTGAGGTGCCTGAGCATTACCTTTTCCAGATCGGTAGAACGGGTGATGTTGACGAAGGTGATTCTCAGGTTGCCGTTGTAGGAGATGATGCCACAGCCGGCCTTTACCTTCGGGTTAGGCGGGGGCGGTATGAACTCCAGGGCGGTGACCCACTCTCCCATCTCCGGAGGAAGCGTCACCTGCCCCAGGTTGGTGACCGTCCCCGTGAACCGTTTCGAGGCGAGTCCACGGTAGATGGCCGCAGTGATCATCTTCTTGATGAACAGGGGCATGATCCGTATGATGAAAAGCTTTTCGTAGCTCACATTCGAAGAAAGAAAGCGCGCAATCTCTTTAAGGCCGGAATACATCTGCATCTGGTGATGAACTGAAAGGAGGATCTCCTCAAAGGTATAGGTTCCAAGGCGGAGGTCTGTTTCCGGAAGGACAAACAGGGAGAAGTTGCGCAAGGTCCGCGTGGGGAATTTGCTGCGCATGTTGACGGGCACCTGGATGCGGAGGAGGTTTTTGCGGTTTTTCTTCAATCCTCCGGAATCGAGGAAGATGTGTTGAAGGGCCAGGAAGTAGACCGCCACGAGGTATTCGGTGAGGCTCACCTGGTGTTCCCGGGCCACACCGAGGAGCTCTTTGGTACTCATCTCAGCCCTGATGACCCTGAGGCGGGGTTTTTCATTCAGCCGGAAGGGAAGGTGCCAGGCTTTGCGTGATTTGGAGGGGGGTGGCAGTTTCCGGAAGAAGCGGTTATAACCGTCTTCGGTCTCCTCTTTGGAGAAGGGGGTCTCCGGGAGCAGGATGCCGCCTGGGTCTCCCGGGGGATGGCCGCAGAGCGTGAGGTAGGTGTACAGGAGCGACTTGAGGTATTCCAGGGCGCCGCTGCCATCGGTGAGGATATGGAGGAATTCGACGGAAATGCGGTTCCCTCTGGCTAAAATCCGGTAGAGGGGTTCGTTTTTCCGGGTGATGGCAAAGGCGGTGCAGGGGATCTCCTCTTCGGCCTGGATCCGGGGTTCCTGCTGGTTGAATTCCAGGAAATGCCAGAAGAGGCCGCTGCCCAGGGAGACGTTGAAATAGGGGAAGCGGGCTGAGGTGCGGGTTACCGCCTCCCGCAGGGCGTTATACCGAACCGGATCCCGCAGGGTGGCGGTGATCCGGAATACCGCGGTGAGACTCGAAGAAACAATGGCCGGGTAGAGCTTGGCGGCGTTGTCGAGCTCCAGCCACCCTTTCTTCTTCAGGGCCGAGAGGTGGTTCTCTCCCGGGCTGCGCCCCCCTGGTGCAGATATGTGGTTCTCCCCGTTCATAAATGGACAAAGATAATTTGTTTATGTCAGGAAATCTTAATACCGCAGGTGAGGCACACGGGAACTTCAGGTGATACCCTTATTGGGTGGGTTCAGCCTGTCCAGGTTTGGTTATCCGGGGCCTGGTGATCAGTTGAGCAGCGGTTTTTGTCACTTCGGAAAATTGCCGGAAACTGTTTTCTGCGGAAGGGGGTTTCTTTGCAGAAAAGGCAAAACCATGGAAATCCTATTCAGGAAGATGATCGGTCAGACCGTCAGGAGGGCCGTCAGACGACTCAGCAAGTCTATTCTGGTGCTGGCCGGGATGGTCAGGAATCGCCGCAGGCCCGATCCCCGGGTGATGAGGGCGATGGCTGAATCCGTTGAGCGCCATCGCCGTTCGACGGGCCACGGGTTAATCCGTTCCTTTCCGGCAGGAAGGCTGATTACAGGGTTGTTGACATTGGCCATGCTGGGGTCGTGTGCCCCGAAGAAGGAGGGGCAGCCCGAGGTCATTCACAAGGTAAAGGTGGCACGCCCGGTGAAGGAGGCGGCCACGTCGGAGCGCACCTTTCCGGGGATCATCAGGGAGGCTGCTGAGGTGAACCTGGCCTTCCGTGTGGCGGGGCCCATCCGTGACATCCACGTGAAGGAGGGGGATTATGTCAGGCAGGGCTCCCTGATCGCACGTATCGACCCCCGCGACTACGAGATACAGGCAGGCGTCTATGAAGCCCAATACACCCAGATGAAGGGGGAGTTTGACCGCCTTACCGAGCTGAACAGCCGTAAGAGCGTGGCCGACAACGACTATGAAAAGGCCGTGGCCGGCGAAAAGATGCTCCGCATGCAGCTGCAGAACGCCCGCGACCAGCTCAGCGATACCCGCCTGTATGCCCCCTTTTCGGGATATATCCAGGCGGTGAAATACGAAGAGGGCGAAATGGTCAACACAGGCATGACGGTGGCCACACTTATTGACGTGAAATCCTACCTGGTGGAAATCGATCTGCCTGCCTCTTTTTTCCTCCGGAAAGGAGATTTCACCACCTTCAGTTGCACGCAGCCCCTGGCTCCGGCAGAAGATTATCCCCTGCAGCTCGTCAGCACCCAGATGAAGGCCAACAACAGCCAGCTCTACCGGACCACCTTCCGCCTCGATCCGAAGGTAAATCCTGAGCTGGCACCGGGGATGACCGTCAGCGTGAAAATAGGCTACCAGAATGAACTGGAGACACCCCTTCAGATACCGCTGACGGCTCTCTTCCGGGAAGAGGGCAAAAGCTGTGTCTGGCTGTTTGATGCTTCCACATCGACGGTGCGGAAACAGGAGGTGACCACCGGTGACCTCGCGGGCGACGGGATGATCACCATTCTGTCGGGAATCGACGGGGACGATGAGGTGGTGGTGGCCGGTGTCCATGCCCTTCGTGACGGCTGGAAGGTGGAACGGCTGGCAGAAGCTTCTGAAACCAATGTGGGAGGGTTGTTGTGATGCACATTTCCGAGATGGTTTTTCAGCGGAAGATCCTCTTTTATTTTCTGCTGGCGGCAATGGTCATCGGGGGGATCTTCTCCTTCCGCTCCCTCAGTAAGCTTGAGGATCCTGAGATCTTGGTCATGGTGGCTCGGGTGGTGACCATTTACCCGGGGGCATCGGCCCATGAGGTGGAGCTACAGGTGACCGACATCCTGGAGAATGAACTGAACACCCTTTCCGACCTCAACCAGATTCTTTCGCAGTCGGAGGAGAACGTTTCGATGATCACGGTGGAACTGAAGATGACGGTTCCCCAGGAGGAGATTCCGCAGCGGTGGGAGTTTCTGCGGCGGAAGGTCGCGGCGGCGGTGCCCAAACTGCCGGCGGGAGCGCAGACTCCGATGGTGATCGACGACTTCGGCGATGTCTACGGCCTGTTTTACGCGATGACAGCCGACGGCTACTCCTATGAGGAGATGAAGAAATACGCTGAGTTTGTGAAGCGGGAGCTGCTGGAGGTGGAGGGGGTCAGGCGGGTATCCCTTTACGGGGCACCCGAACCGGTCGCCGATATTATCCTGCCGGCCGAAACGATGGGCGAGCTGGGGGTCTTCCCCCTGCAGATCATGTCGGCCATCAGCGGGCAGAACCAGACGGTTTACCCCGGTGTCCTGGAGAGCGGCCACCAGCTGGTCCGCGTGGGGATCAGCGACAAACTCACCTCCATCGAAGATCTGAAGAACATCCAGATCAGGGGGATCCGCGGCGACCAGTTCCGGCTGGGAGATATCGCCACCATTCAGAAGGGCTATGCCACGCCCCTGCGCAACACGATGACCCTCAACAACCAGAAGACCCTGGCCATCTCGGCTTCCATGGAGAAGGGGGAGAACATCATCGATGTGGGCAAACGGGTGGAACAGAGGATGGAAGAGCTTCAGGAGCGACTTCCGGCGGGTTTTCATTTCGAGAAGGTATTCTTCCAGTCTGATGTGGTGAAGGAGGCCATCGACGGTTTCATGTGGAACCTGGTGGCCTCGGTGGCCATCGTTATTCTGGTGTTGATGCTTACCATGGGTTTGCGCAGTGGGGTGATCATCGGTGTGGGGCTGTTGCTGACAGTGCTGGCCACCTTTCCGGTGCTGCTGGCCACGGGGGGTACCCTCCAGCGCATCTCCCTGGGGGCCTTTATTATTGCCATGGGAATGCTCGTCGACAATGCCATCGTGATTGCCGACGGCATCCTGGTTGACCTCGGGAAAGGCGTGAAACGGAACATTGCCCTGACGCGTACCGCCAGGCAGACGGCCATGCCCCTGCTGGGGGCTACCCTGATCACCATTACCGCCTTCTTACCGGTGTTTCTCTCCAAAGATACAGCAGGCACCTATGCCCGCGACCTCTTCGTGGTCCTCTGCATTTCGCTGCTTTTCAGCTGGATTCTGGCGCTGACCCAGATCCCCCTCTTCGCGGAAAAGTGGCTGAAGATCAAAGGGGAGGGCGATGCCGGGCCCCGCCCTGAGGGGAAAACCCACCGGGCAGTACGCCTGGCCCTGAGCTTTCTCATCAACCACAAGCCGGGCACCATCGCCGTGGCCTCCCTTTTAATGCTGCTGGCAGGCCTGAATGTGAAGAACATCCAGAATGCCTTCTTCCCTGACCTCAACTATAACCAGGTCTATATCGAATATAAGCTTCCCGACGGCACCTCTCCTGACCGGGTCAACGGGGATCTTCAGAAAATCACCGCTCATCTGCTGCAGATGGAAGAGGTGAAGATGGTGGTGGCCAGTCACGGGATGACCCCCACGCGCTACTGTCTGGTGCGGGCCATCGGGGAGGCGGGCGACCACATCGGTGAGCTGATCGTCAACTTTGAGGACTATAATACGATGGTCCGCATGAAGCCGGTGCTGGAGAGGTATCTTCATGAGAACTACCCTGATGCGGCCGTCAGGATCAGGAAATATAATTTGTCGGTGAAGGCGACGCATACCGTGGAGGTGGAGTTCCGGGGGCCCGATCCGGCGGTCCTGCATCGTCTGAGCCGCCAGGTGCAGGAGATCATGCGGGACACGCCCGGCGTCGACAAATACACCATCGGTGACGACTGGAATGCCATGGGCAAGTCGATGACTGCCCAATATGATCCCACGCTGGCCACCCGGGCGGGGGTGAGCCGCTCCGACCTGAGCAACGCCCTGCTGGCGGCGACAACGGGTCTTCCCCTCGGGAAGTACTATGAAGGGGAGACCGCTTACACCATCCTGATGAAGACGCGTGCGGCCGACGGTTCTCACCTGCAGGACCTGAGCGACATTCCGGTGTGGAGCATGCTTCCCGATGTGGGGCGGTTATTGGGTACCGACGCCATGGAGCTGCTCTATGGCACCAAAACCACCGATGACCTCGCCAAAGAGCTGATTAGTCCGGTGCCCCTGAGTGCGGTCACCTCGGGCATCGGCCTGAGCTGGGAAGAGACGCTGGTGCACCGCACCAACGGGCAGCGCTCTATACAAGCCCAGTGCGACCCCGCCGAAGGTTTCAGTCCGGCCGACGTGCGCCGCGCCATGATGAAAGAGGTGGCGGCCATCGACCTGCCGGAAGGTTACACCTACAAGTGGGTGGGCGAATACGACCTCCAGAGGGACGCCCTCAAGAATATTTTCAGCTACCTCCCCCTTTCCATCGTGATTATCCTGATCATCCTGTTGCTCCTCTTCAACGACCTGCGGAAGCCCTTCATCGTGCTGGCGGTGATTCCCCTGACGGCCATCGGGGTGGTGCCCGGACTGATTCTCACGCGGTCGCCCTTTACCTTCATGGCCATCGTGGGGGCCATCGGGCTTATCGGGATGCTCATCAAGAACTCGGTGGTGCTGCTCGACGAGATTACCCGCCAGACCGGAATGGGGATTCCCCGCTTCACGGCGCTGGTCAATGCCACCATTGCCCGTACACGGCCGGTGATCATGGCCTCGGTGACCACCATCCTGGGGATGCTCCCCCTGCTCACCGACCCCATGTACAAGAGCATGGCCGTCACCATCATCAGCGGCCTCATCGTGGGAACCCTCATCACCCTGATCTTCGTGCCCATCCTCTATGCTTTTACCTTTCATATCCATAGGGATGAGACAGGCGACGCCCCGGAAGCCCTTTCAGGAGGATTGCCAGGTGTACCCCGGGCGATGGTCTCCGGCGGTACTTCCGGAAGCCCCATGGATCCGGCGGCTGGTCCCGGCGTAAGTTCCCAAACCCCTGAAAAATGAGAATGACCATGAAGCGATTGTTGATCCTATTTTTGGTGCTGGTGACGCTTCCGGAGGTGAAAGCACAACAGAGGCTGACCCTGGAGGAGTGCCGCCGGCTGGCCCTGGAGCAGAGCGAAGAGATGAAGATTGCCCGTTTCAGGGTGGAAAAGGCCGGTGCCGAGCGGGCGGCCATGAAAACACAGTACCTTCCCTCGCTGTCGGGGAGCGCTACGGGACTCTATCTCCACAATAACATCGAACAGGAGCTGACGCTGCCTACGCAGGTCCCTGATCCGGCCACAGGCCAGTTGCGGCCCAATGTGATGGTTCATCCCCAGACGGGGGAGGTGGTGATGGGGCCCGACGGAAACCCCGTGTTTAACATGTATGCCTGGCTGCCTCTGGAGATCAGCCTTCAGGGGGCTTACCTGGCGGGGATCTCGCTGCAGCAGCCCCTCTATACCGGGGGAAAGATCGCCGCAGGCCATGCCATGACCCGCATCGGTGCGGAAATGGCCGCCGACAACCTGGAACTGCAGCGCGCCAATACCCTGTGGGAGACCGACCAGGCTTACTGGCTTTATGTGTCGGTGCAGGAGAAGGTGAAACTGGCCGAAGCCTATGAGGGATTGCTCAGCCGGTTGGAGGAGCGGGTGCAGAATGCCTGGGAGACAGGCATGACCACCCGCAACGAGCTGCTCAAGGTGACCGTGAAGCATAACGAGGCCCGCCTGCAGCTGCAGAAAGCCCGCAGCGGACTGGAGCTGACCCGGATGGCCCTCTGCCGCATCACCGGACTCCCCTTTGACACGGCCCTTGAGACGGCCGGTGAGGAATCCCTGGGGCTAAAAGCTGATACAGACACTTCTTCCGGGGGTGGCGTGCCAGGTGCACGAACTCACGCGGGGGAAAGCGTGAGGGATTCCTTCTCCCCCATGGCGGGGGAAGTGGTCCCGGAACCGGGGAACCACCTGCCCGGAACCGCGGTTGATTTGTCGGCCCGGCCTGAGTTCCGGCTGTTACAGAAAAACGTGGCCCTGGCCGAAGAGCAGGTGAAGCTGGTGCGTGCTGATTTCCTGCCCACGGCAGGTATCAGTGTGGGCTATAACCATGTCGGGGGGATCGAAGTGGGACCTGAAAAGTTCAGTTCCTCCAATCCCAGTGTCATCGCCTCCCTGAAGATTCCCCTGTTCCATTGGGGAGAGGGGCGGCAGAAACAGATCTCGGCGCAGCGCGACCAGGCAATCAGGGAGGCGGAACTGGAGAAGAACAGCCGGCTGATGGCCCTGGAGGTGGAGCAGGCGCGCCTTAACCTGAGGGATGCCCGACTGCGGCTGGAAATGGCCGCACCCGCCATGGAACAGGCCGAAGAGAACCTCAGGGTGAGCAACGACAACTATGAGGTGGGCCTGGGACTTCTCACTGACCTGCTGGAAGCACAGGCGCAGTGGCAGAATGCCCGCAGCGAACAGATCGAGGCGGTTGCCGACTTCCGCCTGAAAGAGAGCGCCTGGCTCAAAGCCACCGGTGCCCTCCAATGATCACCGTGAAGGAGGGGATCCCGTTTCCGGTGGGCCGCAGCCAGAGCAGTGCGTTCAGGACCGGCCTGACCACCCCGTTCCATAACGCACGGGAATGCTTCCCGGAACAGCCGGGGATTCCGGAGAAAAGGTTACGGAATATTGGACCCCGGAATAATGGACCGCGGATAACAGGCCCCGGAATAACAGGCCCCGGAATAATGGACCACGGATAACAGGCCCCGGATATTGCAGGATGGCCTTTATGGTGACCAGGAGCCGGAAATCCGCCCAGGTTGAGTATATTTGATGGAACATGGATCACAGAGCGTAACCACACGACGATGATGAACAAGGAACTGGATTTCATCAGCAATCTCTCCTCCTATAAGTTGCGGTCGATCCTCTTCAGGGTAGGATCGGTAAGTGCCGTGGCTTTGGTTTTCATGCTGGTGACCACCAGAATCATCGGCGGCAATGCGGCACATATCCCTCCGGTCCAGTATTTCAAGGTGATTCTGATCTTCAACATCGTCACCGAATTGAATGTTCTGCTCGACAATCTCTCGGAACGCTATTTTCCGATTCCTTCCAGAATAAAAACGCGGGTACTGCTCCATTTTCTGCTCAGCCTGATGATCGGCCTCTTTGCGCTGATCTATTTCGAAAGTCAGATCAAATACCTGGAGGTGCTGCAGGAACCCATCACGTGGCTGATGGTGGCCTTCGGGCTGATCTTTGTTTTTATCCTGATTGTCATCTCCCTGAGCCTGCGCATCGTTTCCAAGTGGATTGCCTCGCAGCGGGAGGTGGAAGCCCTCAGGCAGCTGCAGATGAAAAACGACTACAATGCCCTTCAGGACCAGCTGAATCCCCATTTTCTCTTCAACAATCTGAGTGTGCTGAAGTCAATGATCCGTTACGACCAGGAGGCGGCGGTAGCCTTCACCCAGAATTTCACCGATACCTACCGGTATGTGTTGCAGAGCCGCGACCGGACGACGGTCTCCCTGGAGGAGGAGCTGGAGTTCATCAGGAGTTACCTGGAGCTGCACCAGGAACGGCTGGGGGAGGGCCTGCAGGTGTCGGTCGACGTGGATCCTGCGCTGAATCCCCGGCGGATTCCTCCCTTGTCGCTGCAGTTGCTGGTAGAAAATGCCATCAAGCACAACGTGGTATCCACCGACCGGCCGCTGAACCTGAAGATCTTCACTTCGGGGGAATCGATCAGCGTGGAAAACAACATACAGGTCAGGGAGACCTCCTATTCGACCGAGAAGGGACTGGCCAACCTGACGGCGCGCTATGAATTGCTGACCGAGCGAAAAGTGACGGTCACCGATGCGGGAGGTGTGTTCAGGGTGGAGTTGCCCCTGCTTTGAGATTCAAGGGCCATGGGATATTGAACGCAGAAATAAAAGGAGAAGAGATGAGAGTAGCCATCATAGAAGATGAGAAGCCCAACTTGCGGATGCTCACCGATATGCTGCAGAAGCTGCGGCCCGGCTGGGAGGTGGTGGCCCGGCTGGAGAGTGTCAGTCAGAGCGTGGCTTTTTTTGCGGACGGGGAACAGCCCGACCTGGTGCTGATGGACATCCAGCTGAGTGACGGGATCTGTTTTACGATTTTTGAGCAGGTGCATGTCACCAGCAACATCATCTTCACCACGGCCTTTGACCAGTATGCCATCCAGGCCTTCCGGGTCAACAGTGTAGATTATCTATTAAAGCCTGTCAGGGAGAGTGACCTGGAGCGGGCGCTGGAGAAATTTGAATCGTGGCGGGGGCCGCAGCACTCCGGCAGGCACCCTGACCACCGGGCCTTACCGCAGGGAGCAGACTATGGGGAGATCCTCCGGGCTATAAGATCGGGACAAAAGGAGTACCGTAAGCGGTTTCTGATTTCGGCGGGCAACCGGTATTACAAGCTCGACACCCCCGATATCGCCTGTTTTGTAAGCGAGAACCGGATCACCACGGCCATCACCTGGAGCGGGGAGAAGCACGTGGTCGATTTCTCCCTCGACCGGCTGGAAGAGGAACTCGACCCCGACCACTATTTCCGGGCCGACCGGCGGACCATCGTCCACATCGACCTCATTGCCCGCTTCGAGGACTACTTCGGCAACAAGCTTGTCGTCAGGCTGAAGAGCCCTGTCAATGACAAAATCACCATCAGCCGTCTGAAAGCCTCAGCCTTCAAGATGTGGGTGGGGAAATAATCATCAGACGGTATGGGAACAGGATGAACATCCTTGATGTAATTCATAGAACTTTTCTATTTTTAGAGCTGATCCTTTAATTCTGCAGTATGACATCCTCATTGCCTGACCAGGTCGCCGGGTCGTCTGATCGCCAGTTCACCACCGGAATGTGGTGTCCATCCGTGAATTTCTTCTCCCAATTCATCCTGGTTAGCGTGGTAAGCCTGTCTTTTGTGATCCTGCCATTGGCTTCCCGTGCAGGCGTCACGGATCCCTGCACCAGTTCGGTTTCAGGTTCAGTGTCAGGAGCCAGCTCCGGGCTGGTATCCGGTTTATTGGAAGCCCCTTCAGACACTCCTTCCGCCAAAGCGGAAAAGGGGAAAAGGGTGCTGGTTCTCTCCCCCTCACCTGAAAACAAGAGAAACAGCGAGGGGAGTTTCATCACCCTTCGCGACGGGAAACTCCTCTTCATTTACACCCATTACGGTTCCGGCGGAAACGGGGACCATGACTCTGCATGCCTGAAGGGGCGCATTTCCGGAGACGGCGGAAAAACCTGGTCTGAGAAAGATCAGCTGATCCTGGAAAATGAGGGAGCGATGAACATCATGTCGGTATCCCTGCTGAGGCTGCGCAACGGCTCGATAGCCCTTTTTTACCTCCGGAAGAATTCCACCGAAGATTGCATCCCGGTGATGCGCCTCTCGGCGAATGAAGGGGAGAGCTGGGGCCCGCCTGTGGAATGCATCACCGACCGGAAAGGGTATTTCGTCCTCAACAATGACCGGGCGATCCAGCTTTCCGGGGGAAGGATCATTCTGCCGGTGGCCCTGCATAAGGTTCCGGGCGATCCCACCTGGAACAACAAGGCGAAACTCTTCTGTTACTATTCCGACGATAACGGGCAGAGCTGGGCGGCCGGAAACCAGGTTCCCGACACCACGGCGATCATCACCCAGGAACCGGGAGTGATAGAAATGAAAAATGGCCAGCTGCTGATGTTCATCCGTGCCAGCGGCGGGTATCAGCAATTTGCTCTTTCTGCGGACAGGGGAGTCACCTGGAGTCACATCGGAAGCCTTGGGGTGGCATCACCCCTTTCCCCTGCCAGCATTAAAAAGATCCCGTCGACCGGCGACTGGCTGATGGTGTGGAACAATAACGATGGGAGCCGGCCGCAGACGAAAGGGGAAAGGACGCCCCTGACCGTTGCCGTTTCGCGCGACGAGGGGAAAACCTGGCCATATATCACGGATATCGAAACCGATCCCGATGGCTGGTATTGCTACACGGCCATTCATTTTTACAAAAGGCACGTGCTGCTGGGCTACTGTGCAGGGAGCCAGCAAGCGGGTACCCATCTCGATGTGGCCGCCATCAGAAGGATCAGGGTCAGCGATCTGTACCACGTGCTGAGAAAGGATTAAAGGCTTTATCTCTATTGTTTTTCAGATCGTTGAAATGGATGTGGCCCCCTATATGGTACAGGTTGTTCCTGAGCACTTCTGAAAGGAGGTTTAAGGGTAATAGGATTGTTACCCGCCCAGGTCGAGGTGGGTCATCTTTTCGGTGATGGTGAAATCGTAGTTTGGGTAATCGTAGATGGGCATGCGGGGTTCTGTCTCGCCCATGCTATAGCCCCAGATGCTTTCGTATTCGGTGGTTTCTTCGCCGAAGGTCTCCAGTTGACGGAGGTATTCAAAGACCGATTTGGATTCGATGATGATCACCTTGCCCATCTTATGGATGATGGGGCTGTGGGTGCGGGTGGCGTCGTATTCGAACTGGAAGATCCGCCGACCGTAGCGGGTGATGCCGATGACCCTGAAGGTCATGCTTTTGCCGACACCCGGGAGGTTGATGACGCTCCGGTCTGTAGCCAGGAAGGGGAGGCCGGAACGTTTGCGGAGGGCGTTTATTTTTTCGGTCATATGCGTGGCGTGGTCGGGCAGTGCCCTGACCTCTTCCAGGAGGGACGCCGGCACCCGGCCGATATATTTCTCCTCGATCTGTTCCTGGGCCGCCCGGGCGATGGTGGCGAAGTTGAAGGTATTCTCCATGAATCCCTTTACGGTGAAGGTGTAATAGGTGAGCACGCCGATGTCGTTGAGGATCTGCCGCAGCTTGTTGGTATGTCCTCGGCGTGAGGAAGCTGCGGTGAAGACATGCTGATTGGTGACTGTCCATCCCGCGGCCGTCAGCATTCTGATGCAGTTTCGGGCTTCTGGAGTCACCTCCAGAGGGGATTCGAAATGGGTTTGGATGTAAAACTGACGGAGGCCTATGGCGGAAGCTTTTTCCCTGAAGCCGGCCAGTATGGCCGCCAGTTCCGGCGTAACGCGCTGAGGCAGGTAAGCCGGGAGGCGGGTGCCCAGGCGGATGCGGACGATCTCGGCATATTTCTCCCCCTCCGCGCGGGTCTCGTTGGCCTGTTTCTTTCGCAGGGCCATGTTATACACGGCCTCCAGGATTTTGGCCAGCGACTTGTCCTGGCTCATCAGTGCGTCACCCCCCGTGATGAGGATATCGCGCAGCTGGGTGTCCTTTTCCCAGTATTCCATGATTTTCGTGAGCCTCTTTTCCCAGTTTTCAGAGGGTTTGAGGTTGTCGAGGTTGAAGTTGAGGTTTCCGCGCTGGAAGTCATACATGCGTTGGCAGGAGGCGCAGAGGCCTCCGCAGGCGCGGCCCATGGTGGCGGGGATGAAGATGGCCACCTCAGGGTAACGGCGGTGCACACTGGTGTGGGTGGGGAGGATCCAGCCGGCCGCGTTGGGCTTGCCGGGTTCCACGATATCCTCCTTTTCCCAGGCGGTGATGTGGCCGAATTCCCTGACCAGCTGTTTGCTGTAGAGAATGTAGGAGCGGATGGCCAGGTCGGCGCCTGCGGCAAAACCGGGTACACGCACATGGAGAAGGGAAAGATAGTAGGGATTGACGAAAAAGGGAATCCCGGCATCGCGGGCCTCATAGAGGATCTGCATGGTGTCGGGATCGAGGGAGTGGTCGAGCAATTCATTCAGCAGGTCGGGGGAACGGACGGCAAAGCGAAGGTGGAAACGGTAGTCGTCCCACCATTCCCGCATCATGCGGTATTTCTCATCGGGGGTCATTCCGGGGGTAAAGAGGAACCTGGTACTGGTGATCAGTCCGCGGTCGAGGCGGTCGGCGAGGATGCGAATGATGCGGTCGCGGTTTTCATGTTGGAGGGCGATGATCCCGGGCTCGAGGCCCGAAGGGTGACGGTCAGTCCATTCACGGATTTTCTCCTGGGGTGGAATCTGAATGGTATATTCTCCGCGGAACTGCCTGAAGAGGTAAAGCATGTCGCGGAAAAAGGAGGCTTTGGCGCCGCCGGTGCCGTGGTGGATGGCCAGCCAGAGCATCCTGAAAGGATTGCTCACGGCCATTTTACCCCTCAGGTTGGGATCGGCGTATGTTTCTCCGGCATGGTCGATGTAGTCAAGGATGCGGATGATGGCGTAATCTTTCCATTCCAGGCGTGTGAAAGCCTGGTGGCCCCGGGCCTCATTGCGGTAAAAACGGCAGGAGTCGGGCCGCCGTTCCAATTCTGCCATCACCCATTCCCGCACGCCGGTGATGGCTTCCGCTTCACTGGCCGATCTTTTTATAATCTCCTCCAAAACAGGGTTTTCCCTGAGAAACTGCCCCAGAACTTTGTGGGCTTTAACGGAGATGGCTACCTTGTCCAATTTCGGATATACTGACATATGCTAATAAATTACTAACGGAAACTCAACAAGATAGTGAAAAAAACAGGTTTTACCAAATGGATTACCTGTGGAAGTTCCTTTCTGAGGGGGGAATGCTGGTTGGTGAAGGGCAGGTCATTCGCCGAGGTCGAGGTGGGTCATTTCGCCGTTCACCCGGTAGTCATAACCGGGGTATTCATAGAGGGGCATGCGAGGTTCTGACCGGGGTGATCTTATCAGTCGGCCACGGTGAATCTCCCGTGGGCGGCCTCCATGCCGTTATTTTCTATCCGGAAGAGATAGGTGCCCGCCGGGAGGTTCTGCCGGTGGAAACTGATGTTTTGTTCGCCGGGGGAGAGGGTTCCCAGCTGCTGGCTGATGAGCCGGCTTCCCCGGAGGTCGTAAACATTCAGGGTGTAAACGCCCGGTTCCGGAGTGGTGAAGCGGAGAGTACCTGCGTTTTGGAGCGGATTAGGGAAGAGGGCAGCCATGGTGGCGGAGGAGCCAGACCAGGGATGTGTGCTGGCAGAGGTGTTGATTTCCGAGATTTTCATGGCGATCGTGGTGATGGACTTTGGGGGGAGGAGGACCGAGTCGGTGGGCATGGTGAGCGTCACCCCGTCGTCGGTGGCCGAGGTGCGGGTGATGAGGGCCTCGTCGATGGTATAGCCGGGAATGGCGGCTTTCAGTCCGTAGTTTGTGCTGGTGGAGGTGTTGATGGCCACCAGGGTGGCCGAGTCGCGGCCGGCGCTCAGGAAGGCCACGGTTTTCACCATAAGGGAGGCGGAGTTGACCTTCACCCGTTTCCATCCGGGGTGGATATACGCCGAGAACTGCTTGAAAACCCAGTAGTGCTTGGTGCGCTGGTACCCTTTGCTTTTGTCGGTCCACTGGTTGACATCCCAGGGGAAGTCGATGTCCACGAGTCCTCCGTCGGGCCAGACGAGGTCCCAGAAGAAATACGCCACGGCATTCTCGTCGTTGAGCGACTTATAGATCATGCCAGCCAGGGGGAACCATTCGCCGCGGCTGTATTCGGTTTGGAAGTGGGGAATCTGGGGGCGGTAGGCGCCCATTTTCCCGAAATCGGCCGAGTTCCAGGGGTTGGCCTCATCGGTGCCGTGGTACAGGTGATGCGCAATGCCGTAGAGCTTGTTGATGTCGAGGGCGTTGACATACCTCTCCACCCCATTCGTCGTCTGACCGAAATAGCCGATGCCCACGCATTCGGGACCCAGCAGCAGGGGGATGCGGCTTCTTTTCTGAAGGGTGTCGTAGACGGCATCAAGGGCTTTGTTATAGCCGGCGATGGTGTCGGTGGCGTTGATGGTTTCCGAAGGATTCAGCAGACACGACTCATAGGAGGCTTTGAAGTCGGGTTCATTCTGGATGCTCACATATTTGGGATAGACTCCGTTTTTGTTATAGTCGTCGAGCGACTGTTTCCACCAGTTGGCGAAACCGGCATAGTCGAAGTGAACCTTTCCCTCAGCAAGCGTGTATTTCAGGGTGCCGCCGTTGTTTTTGTCTTTGTTGCTTTTCAGAGAGGCGGGGGGCCCCCAGGAGGTCGTCAGCATGTCGATGGGGTGGCCCAGCGATTTCTGCGCCGCCTGGTTGAACTCCTTCACCTTAGCGATCATGGTGTTGTCATAGCCGTAGGCGTTCCTTACCCGGAGGATGTCAAGACTCAGCTCCTTGAAGATGACATCGTAGATCTCGGCCTTTTTGGGGTGGGAGGTGAGCCACCCTTCGTAGTAAGCCAGGGAGGCACCCCAGCCCACCATGGTCTGGACACTTTGATCAGGCTGGAGATTGACCAGGGAGTAGGTCACCTTCTGGGCGGAGACTTTTCCGGCCATACCGGCCGTAAACATGGCAATTAACGTCAGAAATAAAATCTTCTTCATGGCTCTGTTCTTTTCCAGGATTCATAATCACCATTGACCATGTGGCTTCACCGCTTTCCGGGCTACGGCTTTTCTCCTCTGAGTTTCTCTTCGGAACCGTATTCCCGGTGGCAGACGTTGCACGGAAAGCGCATCCGCACTGCACACATGAGTCCGGTTGCCTGGCATGTAAATAATCCTTTCGGGGTAAAATTAGCAATTATCCCTCAAACTGTCAAATCAACAATTAAACCCGCAGAAGAATCGGTGGATAGGAGGGATGGATTCCGTCAGGGGAGGGGATCCGGCCCGGGGAATTACCTGGGGCAGTGGACGGTAAAGTTCCACTGGGTTCCGGAGGTTTGGCCGTCGCAGTTGGGGTTGACCCTGACGGTGATCTGGTTTCCGAAGCCGGTCAGGGAGAGGGGGATGCTTTTGGAGCCGCTGGTACATCCTGAGTCGAAGATCACTGTTCCGCCCTGTTGGACGATGATCTGGTCCCTGACCTGGTAAACTTCGTAGTCGAAAAGGAAGCTTCCGAACGATTGACCCAGGTTAATGGTATGGATTTCGGGGGCGTCGCCGCCGGCCTGCTGCTGGTCGTTGCAGTTGCTCTGGTGCATGACGGGAGCCTGTCCGCCGCCCGGCAACGTTCCGGGAGAGGGATAGAAACCCTGCTGGTTTCCCGGATTAAGGATCTGCAGCAATCCCATGGTCAGATTCATCATATTGTCCCAGTTCATCGTGGGTTTATTCCGTTGGGGAACGCAGCCGGTTCTTTTGTTGTTCCAGACGAAACCGGGAAGGCAATCACAGACATATTGGTTTGAGAAGGGATCGAATACCGGCTGTGTGTTAGGATAATTCTGGCAGTCAATGGGTTGTACAGTATTTTGGGATCTGGGCAGGCATTTGGTGAAGTCATCGTTCCAGGTATACCCTGGCAGGCAGTCGCACCAGATCTCTTTGGTGTTGGGGTCCCAAACGGGTTGGGTATTCGGAAAAGTGCTGCAGTCGGCGCCCTGGAGGGCGGCTTCCCATTCGGGGATGCAGGTGGTGTTGTCCTTGTTCCACACAAATCCAGGGAGGCATTCGCAGGTGACCGTTTGGGAGAATTCGTTCCAGACGGGCTGGCTGTTGGGGAAACCCGAGCAGTCGGCCATGGCCACTGCGCGGTCTTTGAGGTCGATGCAGGCGGTAAAGTCGGGGTTCCAGGCAAACCCGGGCAGGCAGTCGCAATAGGGCTCCTTCAGTACGGGATCCCACACAGGATGGGTATTGGGGAATCCTGAGCAATCGCAGTTCTGCAGAATGGTGTTGATGTCAGATGCAGAGGGGATGGTTTCCGGGAGAGGATTTGACTGTCGCGGGGAAGGATTATTGGTTGGAGGTGTGGTGTTCAGGGCACTGGCCTGGGCCGGACCGGGAGTTTGGCCGCCGGGCGTGGCGGGTAGGCTTCCTTCCATACACGCTTCGATCAGGAGACGATTTTTCCGGAGGCATTCTTCGCAGGCCTCACTCACGGAGACCTCCAGGAGGGTGACGGCCCGGTCGCACTCGGGGCAATACCGGGAGCGGCAATGGTTGTAGCTGTTTCCCGGGGAACCAGCATTGTTGCTGGGGTTGTTGGGGTCGTTTCCGGCGTTCACGGGCTGGGGCAGGACGCCGCAACCGAACCGCATGGCCTCCTGAATCCCGTCGGAGATGGCGTTGCCCTCGGTGATCAGGGATTCGAGGCGGGAGAGGTCACGTGTGGCGGCGATCAGGGCTTCCAGGCGGCTCTGAAGATCGAGGGTCGTCAGGTCAACACAGCGGATGAAAAAAGAGCCTGTGGAGCGCTGGATGTCGTCGTACACGTTAAGTGTGGCCAGGGTGCGGTAATAGAAGCTGACGGCCTGTTGAACCTGTCTTTTAGCCTCCTTTTCATCCCTGTTGAGAACCAGGGCCTCCTGGGCTTGCCGGAGCGCCTGTACCGCATAGGCGGTGCTGAATCCCAGCTGAAAGTAGCAGGTGGAACAGGTGGTTCTGTTCAGGATTTCATCATTGTACTTCATGACCGAGAGTTCGTTGGCCCAGGCATTATAGGTGTTGTCGATCATATGGTAGACCCTGTCACGTTTGAAGTGGTGGTTGGTGACTTCCGCCAGTTCCTGCATCTGGAGGGTGAGGAACTGTTGTTTTTGTCTGTAGCCTGGCCATGCGGGAATATGGGGTTCACACGCCTGGGCGGCCCTTTCCACCGACCGGGAGGCTTCTGTGAGCTGGTCAAAGATGATCTGGTCCAGAACAGAGGGGTTTTCACGGGGACGGGTGTATTCCAGGAGGGCATCGGCCCACCCCATGAATCTGCCGGTACTGCAGATCCAGAAACAACAGTCGGGTTCGGGCTGGGCCGTGAGTCTCTTCCCGGGAAGGAGGAGCATTCCCGCCAGCAGAAGTACTGAAACCGTGGTTTTGAGTGACATGTTCTCAGATCTGATTAAGCTACATCATTTCATAAACACCAGTTAATCCCGATATGGGTCAGCGACAGCCTGAAGTCGTCTTCTTCAAACATGGGGGTCACTCCATATTCCGATCCGAAGGAAACCATCACTCTGTCGGTACCTAACCGGAATCTTCCGGAGAGGGAAAGGGAATTGTCGAGCGCCTCCATGCCCGGGATCTCCCAGTCGGGGTCAAGGGAGGCCAGTTTGGTGCGGAGGTGGATGCCGACGTCGAACATGACCGTAAAGCGGTCTCCTTTTTTCCGGTAGCCTGCGAAGAAGGGTATTTTGGCCATGAAGAAGTTTTGGTTTTCATAGCCGAAATTACCGTCAAAGCGCGTGAAATTCAGGTTGGCTATCAAGCCGGTGCCCACGTATATCTTTTTACCGAAGAGTTGTTCGAGGCCTGCCTCCAGGCCTGCGGCTTTGTTGGCGGAAAGGCCAAAGGCGCTGCCCAGGTTGGAGAATCCCACGTGAGCGATCAGAAAGGTATTCCTGAAGGATGGGGTGTTTCCCGCCGGGGGGAGAGCGGGGGTACCCCTGACCGGGACGCCGGGGGAAGGAGGTGCCACCGCAGGCTGGCCGCTGTTTCCCTGGGGTGAAGCGGTTCCGGGTGAAGGCTGGGGCGGGGTGGCCGGCGGAGTGCCCGGTGTCACACCGGCAGCGGAGGTGGGTTTCTGGTTGTTCCGGAGGATCTGTGCAGGATCGCATTTGCCCGAAGGATAGTTCTCCCTGATCCAGTTCATGGCCACCTGGCGGAAGGGAAACCCCCCCTTGATGGGCACATGACCTGGAGCGTGCAGGGTGGATTCAACCACCTTAATGGTGTTGTCGGCTTTGTCACACACTACCGTGAATGTGGTTTGCGCTGCCACTCCCCCTGAAAGAAGCAGCAGGAATAGGAGACCCCGGAAACGCTTGAGCCACTGCTGGTCGTTTAGTCTCATGTTCTGGTTTTAGGCATTGTTGTCGACGTTTAAGTTAAAGAAAATTTCCTTTCACATGCAGGAATCCGGGAAAAGAATTGCCGTCGATAAACTGTTTTGGTTATTTTTATCAGGTTATGGCTAAAGTGAAGTTGTTTTTATTTTGTATGCTGCCGCTTATGGTGGCGGGGCAGTCGCCGTCGTTCAGGAGTTACATGAATCCGGTGATACCGGGTGATCACCCCGACTGTACCCTGACCCGTATCGGGGATCATTTTTACACGACGGGATCCTCATTTAATGTGACGCCGGTGATCTGGCATTCTACCGACCTGGTGCACTGGGAGGCGATTGCGCAGCCGGTGAGTGCGGCGTGGACCGGTTACGGGGATGCTCCGGGGGGAGGGTGCTGGGGCGGACAGATGGTCCTTTACAATGGCCAGTACTGGCATTTTTTCTCGCGGGCCAACACCATGCACTATGTGAAGGCGAATGCCCCCGAAGGGCCCTGGAGCATGCCTGTGAAGGTGAACAATCCGGCGGGATTGCCATACGGACTGGGTTATGACAATTCGGTATTCATTGATGACGACAACCGTTGGTACCTGGTGGTGAAGAATGGTCAGCCCAACAACGGGATTGTGGAGCTGGGGGCCAACGGTCAGCCTTCGGGGGCCCTTTATGATCTGAGGTGGCTCAACCCGGGCCCTTCCTATCCCTATGCCTGGGCCGAGGGGCCTGTCATGTGGAAATACGGGGGCTATTATTACTATTCGTTTGCCCGCGATCTGGCGGGAGGCCAGAAAGTGATGCGCAGCAAAACGCTCACGGCTGACCAGTCGGCCTGGACGATGTTGGGGGATTTCTTCAACGAGGGGGATCCATATAAGGGAGGGTCGCTGTTCACCTCTCCCAACCATGCTTCGGCGGCGGTGATGCTTGATGACAGCACTTCGTGGGTGATTCATCCCCTGTATGCCAAGGGGGAGTGGAAGGGCCAGGGGCGGCAGGGGCTCCTCAATCAGGTGCGTTACAACAGTGCGGGGCGGCCTGTGGCCGATTATCCCGTGAACAAGTCCTTTACGGCGCCAAGGCTGCCCAGTGGCGGCATCCCGTGGGGGGTGCCTGTGGCCGATGATTTCAGCGGGCCGGGACTCCACCCGGGGTGGTCGTTTTTGGGGCAGACCCCCACACAGCGGTGGTCGCTGACCGAGCGACCAGGGTGGCTGCGGCTCTCCCCCAAGAGCACCTCCAGGGCGATGACCGTGATCCAGAACGACGGGGAACACAACTATGCCCTGGTCACCCGGCTGGAGTTTGACCCGCAGGAGGCCACCGATGGGGCGGGACTCCGCATCATGCGGGGCGATGAAACCCTTTTCGTGAAACTTTTCATCACCCGCCTTTCCGGAGGAGAAAAAGGGGTGGCTTTCAGCTATGACCAGACACGCTTTGAAACAGGGGTGACTTCCGGAGATACTGTGTGGCTGAAAATGGTCAGGGTCAACCACAAGATCAGCGGTTATTTCAGTGCCGACGGGATGGCTTGGCATCAGGTCGGGTCGGCGGTTGACGTGTCGGCGATAGACAGTTATTCCGATTTTTCGAGTTTTACGGGTACACGGCAGGGGTTATTTGTGGAGGGGAGCCGGAGCGCCTGGTTTGACCTCTATCTCTACCGCGATGCCTTTACTCCCATTCTGGCCGAATGCCCTGCCAACCAGCAGGGGGTCACACGCACCGCCCCAAGCCAGGGAATCAGTAACCTTGACCAGATCGGTGCGGGAGACTGGGCCCTCTATGCGGGAGTGGCCTTCGGCGACGGGGAGCTTTACCCGCCGGCCGACTCGGTCGTTCTGGAGGCGGCTTGCCTGGGTGATGGAGGAACAGTGGAATTATGGCTTGATTCTCTTGATACCGGCAGATTGATAGGAAGTTGCACCGTTACCGCTTCCGGGGGGTGGAATACCTTCCGGAAGTTTTCGGCGCCCGTGGAGCGGGTGACGGGTACCCATGACCTTTACCTGAAGTTCATGGGCGGCACCTCCCCGCGCCTGTTTGTCCTCCGGTGGATCACCTTTACAAGAAAGAATGTAGCCACTTCGGCGGGAAGTGTTACAGGATCTGGTTCCCGCGGCATGGGGGGGCTGACGCTCTATCCCAATCCTTCGGCGGGAGAGGTGCACCTCGTGGCGGAATTTCCGTTTCATACTCTGGAAATATTCACGCTGAAAGGTGAACGGCTTTTTCAGGAACCGGGAGCGGCGGTCCACCGGCGGTCACTGGTGCCTCCGGTCCCGGCAGGGACTTATGTGGTTAGGGTGACCGGAAAGGCCGGAACCGCTTCAGCCCTGCTGGTGGTGGAGAGGTGAGAGCCGCTGCAATGGATCGTCTGTGCCTGGTTGAAGAAATTTCTCGGGCCCTGGTGGAGGTGCGAAGTTAAGAGAGTGGGGGGATCTGATTTTAAAGGAATTAGAATTAAATATAATCCTGTATGGATGCAATCAACCGGTTGAAGGCGGTCTTTCATCCTGCGAGGTACCATGGGTGGGGCCGCACCCGCCGCTATTTCGAGGGGTGGTATTTCAAGGTGGTCGACCGCAGTGGGTCGCATGCCTATGCTTTTATTCCGGGCATCGCCATGAACGGGCATGGCGACCGCCATGCTTTTGTGCAGGTCCTTGACGGGAAGAGGCTGACGGCCGGGTACCATACTTTTCCTGTGGAAGCCTTTCAACCTGCCTCCGGAACGTTCGACCTCACCCTTGGGGGTAACCGGTTCACGGAGGAGTTCATCCGTCTTGATCTGCCGGGGATCAGGGGGGAACTGCGCTTCCACGGCACTGTCCCGTGGCCGGTGCGGTGGCATTCCCCCGGCATCATGGGGCCCTACGCCTTTGTACCCCGAATGGAGTGCTACCATGGTATTTTAAGCATGGACCACACCGTCGACGGTATTCTGCAGATCGACTGGCAAAGGGTTGATTTCTCAGGAGGAAGGGGCTACACCGAGAAGGACTGGGGCCACTCTTTTCCATCGGCTTATTTCTGGATGCAGTGCAACCATTTCAGTACGCCGGGGAGCTCCTTCAAAGCCTCGGTAGCCCGCATACCGTGGTTGGGCAATGCTTTTACGGGTTTTATCTCAGGAGTATGGCATGAAGGGAAGTTGTACAGGTTTACGACCTACAATGGGACCAGGTTGAAGAAGTCTTATGCGGACCTGGAAACGGTGGAGCTGTTGATGGAGAACGGGGCGTACCGGCTGGAAGTGTTGGCCCGGCGTGACCATGCCACTTCGCTGGCCGCACCCCTGTCGGGATTTATGGACGGCCGCATCTCGGAAAGCATGACCTCGACCATAGAACTAACCCTTTTCTCAAAAAGGGAAAACCGCCTTCTTCTGCACGATACCGGGCACCATGCCGCCCTGGAGGTGGCGGGGAAAATCAGTCAGATCACAATTACAGGTTAAATGACGGAAAATGGTGATCGATCGCTAAAATGATGTGCTTCTTTAGGCCAAGTGAAGGTAAATTGTTGTAACTTTTTTCTGGTAATTAAAACCAGAAAGTTATGAGGAAGCTGTTGTTTTTTGTGATGTCCCTGCTGGTGGGGGTGATGGCATGGGGGCAGGCTCCCCAGGCATTCAAGTACCAGGCGGTTGCGCGTAATTCGGCAGGTGAAGTGCTGGCCAACCAGGCGGTCAGCTTCAGGATATCGGTTCTGCGAGGTTCGGCCACGGGAACGGCGGTTTACGTGGAGATCCACACCGGGAAAACCACCAATGGGTTCGGACTGGTTGACCTGGAAATCGGCAAGGGAAGTGTTTCTTCGGGATCTTTTTCCGGAGTAGATTGGGAAGGCCAGAGCCATTTTCTGAAAGTGGAGATGGACCCTGCAGGCGGGACGGCTTATCAGGTGATGGGGAGCACTCCGTTGCTGAGCGTGCCCTATGCCCTGCATGCCAAAACTGTGGAGGTGGATGCGGTCGACGATGCCGACCACGACATCACCAATGAGATCCAGACGTTGTCGATCAGCGGGACGGTGCTCACCCTGAGCAAGGAGGGGGGTTCGGTGACGCTTCCCTCTTCCGGAGGGGGAGACAACTGGGGAAGCCAGACGGTGTCCACCGATGCCACCCTGGTGGGGTTGGGCACGACGGTCCAGCCACTGAGGTTGGCTCAACAGGGGGCTACCTCAGGGCAGGTGCTGAAGTGGAACGGCACCACCTGGCGGGCCGGCGACGACCTCACGGGCAGTTCCGACTGGCTCAAGTCGGGTTCAGACCTTTATTTCAACGCGGGCAAAGTAGGCATAGGCAAAATTCCGGGTGCCGACCTGCGCCAGTTCCAGGTGAAGACCGAAGCCTATCAGGCCATCGCCGGTGTGAACAACAGCGCCAGCTATGCCACCATTTTTGCCCAGAATCTTGGAACCGGTCCGGCAGCTGAGTTCAGAAATTCCATCAGGGTATATGATGGCACCCAGGGAACCGGAAAGGTGCTGACTTCCGATGCCGGCGGTTACTCGAGCTGGAAGCCATTGGCCATTGCCGTGGACGGTGCCAATTTCACGGGTGACGGCAGCGATGCAGCACCCCTGAAACTTCACTCCATGGGGGCCTCCACGGGGCAGGTGCTGAAGTGGGACGGAACCAAATGGGACAACGCCAATGATGACCCGGGCCCATGGAGTTCCAATGATGATTATGTATACAACTCTTCTGGGAAAAAGTTCGGGATGGGCATCAATAACGCCAGCCGCAAGTTGACCATCGCTGAGGCAACTACAACCGCCTATATGAACATTGTAAACTCCTCCACCGGTTATACGGCAACGGATGGAATCCTTATGGGCATGGATGGGCTGAATGGCTGGCTGACCACCTATGAGGCGGGAAATCTCTACCTGGGGACCAATGGGATGAGCAGAATGACAATCGCTTCCGATGGCGACGTGGGCTTCGGGATAACTTCTCCGGTTCAGAAACTCGATGTCAACGGGGCCGTCAACATCAGGGGAAATGCCAGTGACCAGGCGCTTTTTTGCAGCAGCGCCGAGGCCATCTGGTATAATGGCACTTATTACAGCTGGGGCTATGGAGGGCAATACAACTATTTTGCCGATAAGGTGACGATAAACTCCACAGCGGTGCCCGGCTATAACCTGGTGGTCAATGGCACGGCCGCCAAAACGGGGGGAGGAAGCTGGTCCACGCTGTCGGATGTGCGGCTCAAAGAGATGAAGGGCGACTATCTGAAGGGATTGGAGGAGATTGTGCGGCTGAGGCCGGTGAAATTCACCTACAAGGCGGGGAATCCGCGCGGACTGGATGCCGGGGAGGAGCAGGTAGGGTTCGTGGCCCAGGAGGTGCGGGAGGTGTTTCCAGAGTCGGTCAATGAATGCCCCGACGGCTATCTGGACTTCAATATGCATGCTGTAAACGTGGCCCTGGTGAACGCTGTCAAAGCGCTGAAAGCCGAAAACGACCGGCTGAAATGGCAGAATGCGGAGCTCACCGAGGGACAGCGTGGCTTGAAGGCTGCCATGGAGCAACAAAAAGCCGATCTGGCTGCAGAACAAAATGCCCTGAAGGCACGCCTGGAAAAATTAGAGTCTTTGTTGCAGGTCAATGCCTCTGCTGAGCAGAAGTAAACTGATGCGTGACAGTTGTTTTAATTATTTGTAGTCGTTTCCATTCGGTTATTGCTGCTGCAGGTCCGGGGAAAGGGTCTTTCCATGCAGCAGAAGCGCAAAACCCCCGTTTTTGTGCTGCATAACATATTGTATTATTATGCTGAATAATAGCCGGTTGGGAGTGATTCCTCCGGAAGGGGGGGAAGTAGGGCCGGTATGGTAGCGGAAGTCTCGTTATTTTTTTCTATTTTGGGGTGTAATGGATGGACAATGAAGCTATTACCTTAACCAATCTGAAAAAACATGAGACGAAAACTCCATTTTTTCCTGTTTTTATTCCTGCTGATTACGGTGCAGGGGTATGGTCAGACCTGGTCGGCCAGTCTGGTGACCGGCAAGTTGTCGGTGGGAACTGCCAAGTATCTGAAGATGGATATGTATGCCGACACCATCTACATTGCCTTTGCCGATGGTGGCAACGGGGATAAGGCTACGGTGATGAAGTACACCGGGTCGGGGTGGGTGCATGTGGGGCTTCCCGGGTTTACGGCGGGGAAGGCTGCGGAGCTTCAATTGAGCGTCAGCGGGGGAACGCCATGGGTGGCCTATTCTGACGGGGCAAACGGGAACCGGGTGTCGGTGATGCGTTACGACGGGAGCGGATGGGTGTATGCCGGTTCTCCCGGGTTTTCGAAATATGTGGCTACGCATGTGGCTCTGGCGGTAGAGGGGGGTACGGCCTGGGTGGCCTATAGTGATGCCGAGTTCAATGACAAGGCGACGGTGGTGAAAGGAAGTGGCGGGGGATGGAGCACCGTGGGCACCCCTGGGTTCACACCAGGCATGTCGGGGGTTTATTCTCTGGCAGTGAGTGGTTCGACGCCATGGCTGGCCTTCCGCGACTATGCCAACAACTACCGGGCGTCGGTGATGAAGTATGACGGTTCGAAATGGGTTTTCGCGGGTACACCCGGTTTCACACCCTCTACGCATGATGCCGGCAGGCGGTGTCTGGTGGCCGACGGTGGAACCGCCTGGCTGGCGACCCGGGGTACCGATGCCAAAGCCACCGTATACCGGTTTTCAGGGAGCGACTGGGCAGCTACCGGACAAGGTGCTTTGTCGCACGACAACGGGTTCGGGATGGTGCTGGGCAAAGGACCCACAGGGATCTTGTATGCCGCCTTCGGCGACGGCAAGAACAGTGGCAAGCTGTCGGTGATGCGATTTGATGGCGGCACCTGGGTATCGATGGGCGACCGCTTTTCCGGCAGCAGTGCCAGTGACATCAGTGTCGCTGTGCGAAGTGATGGTCGTCCCGTGGTGGCTTACAACGCCATCATCGTGCAGCAATACGGGGGGACCACCTTTCTTCCGGAGGTGAAAAGGGAAGAGCAGCTCTCCATTTATCCCAATCCCGGCTGGGGTAACATTTCGGTGCAATGGCCGTCAGGTTTCACCCCGGAGGGGTGGCTGGAGGTTTGGACGACCGGGGGACAGCTGGTGAGAAAAATGGAGGTAGGTGGTGACAGCCGGACTGTGATGGCCATCGAGGCCCTGCCCGCAGGGATATACCTAATCAGAGCCCTGGACCGCTCCCATTCGGCCGTGGGCAAGGTGGTGGTCAGATGATTCCGGAGTCCATATCAGGGAGATGCTCCTCTTTTATGTACAGAACGACAGGTCAGCCCTGAAAGTCATTTTTCAGGGATCAGTTTGCGTTTGCGGCAAACACCTGCTTTCAGGGATCACGCAGGTCAGTTAAACGGATTCACTATGGTCAGCTCCCTGATCTTTTGTCCGCTGTGCAGATCTTCAGAATAGAGGATCTCACATTTTGATTCAAGAGCTGAGGCAATGATGAGAGCGTCATGGAATGAATACTTCCACCTTTCGGAAATGTCGAGCGCGTCAGCAAATAACCTCTCTGAAGGAAACGTTTCGCATATGGGGAAGAGTATCTTTTTGAGATAAACCAGTAAGTCATCGTATTTTGCTGGTTTTTCAAATTTCTTCAAGGCCACATTCAAAAATTCCTGAATGACCTGGTAGCTGATACATCCGTTTCTAAGGTGTGCCTGCCTGATCAGTTCCAGAGCGATCTCCTTTTTTGGAGCGTCGTGGAAGGAGTATACGAAAATGTTTGTATCCAGGAAAAATTTGCGTTTCATACATCCTACCTTTCATTGAGTTCATCACGGGTGAATTTCTTCCCCGAATAGACATAATCCATGGAGTCCATGACCATATCGATCTCATTTTCGGTTCTTCCTCTTTCCACATATTGTCTGAGCCACCGCCTGAACAATTCGTTCAAGGTCGATTTCTCGGCAGCCGCTTTTGCCCTGGCCCGGGAAATCCACTCCTCCTCAGCACTTAAGGTAATATTCTTCAACATAGTGTACACTATTATAGTGCAAATATAGTTAATTTTCAGGCCAACCGGAATATTCTGTTATTTTTGCTGTAAATGAAATAAGTTCCGGTAACACTTTTAAGGACTAAAAACTGAATTTTATGGTTAAGATTTCCTCCACACTTCCGGTTCTGCTGGTTCTGCTGGCAGCTGTGTTGCTGCCCGTTCCGAGGGGATACAGCTGCACGATCATTGCCGTCGGCAAGAAGGCTACGGCCGACGGGTCGGTGATCATTTCGCATACCGATACCGGTCCCGATTCACGGATAACCTATGTTCCGGGGAAAACCTTCCGGCAGGGCGAGCAGGCCAACGTCTACTGGGGTATTCAGGATGCCGGCAGGCCGCTGGAGGATGACGGCGAGGTGCTGGGGACCATTCCGCAGGTGAGGAAGACCTATGGTTATTTTCATTCGGCCTATTCGCACATGAACGAAGTGCAGCTGGGGATTGCCGAGAGCACCACGGCGCAGCGGCCCGAACTGGTGAGCACCCGCGAAGGGGGCAGGCAGATCATGACCATCGAGCAGGCGATGATCTTCGCTTTACAGCGTTATGAGAAAGCCCGCGAGGCGGTGCAGTTCATCGGCGACCTGATGACGCGTTACGGTTTTCTGCCCTCGAGTGGTGACGGTTCCGAGACGCTGGTGATTGCCGATACGGAAGAGGCGTGGGTGTTCGAGGTCTTCGGGGTAGGCAACGGCTGGACGCCGGAGAGCGGTAAACCCGGGGCCATCTGGGCGGCGCAGCGGCTGCCCGACGACCAGGCCACCATGGTTCCCAACTGGAGCATCATCAAGGAGATCGACGCCGCAGACCACGGGCAGTTCATGGTTTCGGCCAACTACAAGCAGGAGGCCATTGACCGGGGGTGGTACGATCCGGCCTCGGGGAAGCCCTTCATCTGGCAGGAAGCCTATGCCCCACTGCCCGAGGAGTATGCCACCAGCCGTTTCTGGCTCTTCTACACCACCTTCATGCCAAACCTGCGGGAGTGGCCCGACCGGAAACTTGACCCCGCCAATCCTTTCAAGGGAATGCAGCCTTACTTCCAGGTGGTGGAGCCCCTTTCCATCTATCCCTTTGCGGGGGTTCCGGAGAAAAAGATTTCGGTGCAGGAGGTCATCGCCTTCCAGCGGTCGATCTTCGAGGGGACCATTTACGACATGACCTCCTATCCGGAGTGGCTGGTGCCCGACGGCAAGGGAGGCTATGTGAAGAGTCCGCTGGCGACCCCCTTCCCCGGCAGTGAAATGCGGAAGCTCATCAAGCAGACCTACCGCCGTCCGGTAGCCCGTCATCGCGGCCATTACGGGATGGTGATGCAGTTGCGCGACTGGCTCCCCGACGCCCTCGGCGGGGTTTACTGGGTTTACCTCGACAATCCCTATTTCAGTCCGTATGTGCCCATTTACGCCGGAAATCTTTCCGTGGCAGAGAGTTATAATATCTACGACCCGGAGAAGTACGACGAGCGCTCGGCGCGGTGGGCCATCGATTTCGTGGACAACCTGGCCAACCTGCAGTTCAGGGATGTGGCTGCCGACGTGCGGGCGGTGCGGGACCCCTTTGAAGCGGAAATCTTCGCGGAGCAGTCCGCTCTCGAGGCGGAAGCTTTGGCCATGTATAAGAAGGATCCCGTCGCCGCCAGGAAGTTCCTGACTGATTATTCCGACGGGAAGATGAACCGGGTAACGGCGATGTTTCTGGAGCTGAGAGACCAGATCATCTGCAAGTACACCAATAACCGGGAGTAAGTGCTTTAGGTGGTTTCCTCCAGGAGAGGCCTTTCACTTCCTGTTTTAAGCGGATAGTATCATTTATTTTCGTTTAACGTTCTCAACAAGTTACCAAATTTTGGTAACTTTAGCCGGAATAATGAAAGTTATGGCAAAAAACACCTCAATATCATTGGAGAACTACTTTGATGAATTCATTCAAAGCAGAATATCTTCCGGGCGGTATAAAAATGCAAGTGAAGTTGTAAGGGCCGGATTAAGGTTGCTTGAGGAGGAAGAAACAAGGTATGCGGCTTTGAAAGAGGCCATTCAGGATGGCATGGAGAGTGGAATAGCCGATGATTTCGATCCGGAGGCCCACTTGGAAAAGTTGAAAGCCGGGAGGAAGTAAATGGCCAGGTTCAGATTCACCAGGAAAGCAGTCGGGGATCTTAATGAGATATGGAATTTCACTGCTGAAAAATGGTCTGAACATCAGGCTGACCTTTATTATCGTCTTTTAATAGAGAGTTGCAGAGAAATTGCGATGCAGCCTGATTCAGAGAAAAAATATCCCGGAGTTGCGAAGAATTTAAGGGGATTCAAAACAGGAAGGCATATCATCTTTTATCAGATCATCGATCCTGAGACTGTTTTGATGATCAGAATTCTTCATGACCAGATGGACCTGAGAAACAGGCTGAGATAGGTTTTATCTTAAAGACAGTCAGACTCTTAAATTAGCAGGTGTATAAATCAAATAAAAAAAATCAAACCATGACCCGTTTAGTACAAGTATCATTTTTAGCTGCTATTCTTCTTGTTTCTTTGATGGTGGGCTGCCAAAATCCGCAGGAACCCCTATCCATCTCCTTGTTCAATGGCGTGGACCTCACGGGGTGGCATGCGGATGTGCCGGCGATGGATGGGAATCCTGATGCGACCATGCCTTTCATCGTGCGCGATTCCATGCTGGTGAGTCTGGGCACCCCGGGTGGGCACCTGATCACCGACTCGGTTTACAGTAACTACCGGCTGGAAGTGGAATACCGTTTTGCAGGCACTCCCGGAAACTGCGGGGTGCTGGTGCACGCTTCGACGCCGCGGGCCCTCTACGGCATGTTCCCCCGGTCGCTCGAAGTACAGATGATGCATGAGCATGCCGGTGATTTTTGGTGCATTGCCGAAGACATCACCGTGCCCGACATGGAAGCGCGGCGCGGACCCAAAGAGAGCTGGGGGGTCGATGGCGACAAAAACCGCAGGATTGTCAACCTCACCGATGGCTCTGAAAATCCTGTGGGTGAGTGGAACCGCATGGTCGTCGAATGCGTCACCGACACCATCAGGGTGTGGGTGAACGACGTACTGGTCAACGAGGGTTTCAACTGCACCGCCACAAAAGGTCAGATCGCCCTTCAGGCCGAAGGCTCAGAGGTGGAGTTCCGCAAACTGGAGCTTACCCACATCGCGAATGCTCTCCAATAGAGGCTCCCGATCCATGATCCCGGACAGAAGAGAAGACAGATCTTCACCTTCGTTTTCGTGATCGGACTATTTCAATCAGGAAGAGATCTATTTTCCTAATCAAGAAGAGATCTATTAACCTGGTAAAGAGAGGAGATAAACAAATCATTAACGGTTTCCGGGATAAGGGACAAACGCTGTTTCTCCCTGTATCGCGGGGAAACGCTGTGCGATCCACTCTTCTCTGGCCTGTTGCAATCTTTCCCTGCGGGATGAGACGAAGTTCCAGTCGATCAGTCTTTTCTCCGGAAAGGGTTCCCCTCCGAAAAGATACAATGTCGTATGGGCAGCCATCCCCAATTCCCAATAAGTGCCTGGTTGAGCCACCAGAAACTGACGGGGACCATACTGAACTCCCCCGAGGGTGATCGTTCCCTCCAGGATATAAATTCCCCATTCGCCGTAGACATCGTGGTCAAAGCGTAATGAATGAGGTGATGGGCTTTTGATTTCAAGGAAGTAGAGTTTGCTGTGTACCGGGACAGGCGACTTTTTGCCCCGGATTTCTCCGGCAATCAGTTTAAAATGAACGCCCTGCTGTTCCCACGACGGAATTTCACGTTCCTCCACGTGGGTGAAGGTGGGTTCGGATTCCTCCAGGTCTAAGGGCAGGGCCACCCAGATTTGGAGTCCGTGCAGGGTTTTGGGTGTTTTTCGCAGGTATTCCGGTGTTCTTTCGGAATGGACCACCCCTTTCCCGGCGGTCATCCAGTTCACGGCACCCGGCCTGATTTCCACTTCGCTGCCTATGCTGTCGCGGTGCATGATGGCCCCCTCCAAAAGGTAGGTGAGCGTGGAGAGGCCGATATGGGGGTGGGGCAATACATCCAGGTTTTGCGCACTGCCCAGCTCTGCCGGTCCCATGTGGTCGATAAACACAAAGGGACCCACCGTCCTTTTCATCCGGAAGGGGAGGAGGCGCCCCACCCTGAAGTTGCCAATATCGGCATCCCGTTCGGAAATGACCAGTTCGATGTCGTTCATAGGGATTCCTTTATTTGATGCACCAGTTGGTTGAAATCCTGCCGGAGTTGTTCATCGAGAATCCCGGTTTCCGGAGAGAAATTATCGAAGAATTTGGGCAGTGAGAAGTGCCCGGTAATTTCTGCACCATGTTTCGGGAATCTCTTCACTGCGTTGTCCAGCACATACTTCCCGCCACCCATGCCGGTGGAGGTGGCGAGCAGGAGCACTTTTTTACCTCCGAATATTCTGGCTTCGATGCGGGAAGCCCAGTCAAAGAGGTTCTTGAACGCGGCGGTATAGCTGCCATTGTGTTCTGCCAGGGAAATGATAATGAAATCGGCCTGTTCGAACTCATGTACGAACGAGCGGACCAAAGGCGGGTAGCCCTGTTGGCTTTCCGTGTCCACCGAAAAGAGGGGCACTTCATAATCGTTGAGGTCCAGCAGTTTCACTTTGGCCTGTTCGAATTGGGATGCGGCAAAGGCCGCAAATTGCTTGTTGATGGATGCCTTACTGTTGGAGGCTCCCATGGCAAGTATCTTCATATTATGTCTGTAAATAGTGGAAACAGACAAAAGTAAGCTTTTTCCACGTGGGAATGGCCAGGCTGGTTAAGCCGTTAAGAGAAATCCCCTGCGTGTCACGCAGTGAAGAGAAATACCCGGCCGGATATGCAGTGAATAGAAATACCCGGCCGGTCATACCGTTAATAGAATTACCCTGCTGTTTACGCAATTAATGGAAATGCGTTACCAGTCAAGCAGTAAATAGCAATATCCTAGGCAGTCTGCAGCTTATGGCTTTTTCAGCAGTCTGATGTAATAGACGGCGCCGGCGGTATTTCCGGGCAACGCCTGGAATTTGACCCTGATATGGGTTTTATCTTTCACCATGGTATCAGGAATCTCATAGATGACCTCCTGAAACCGGCTTTGGTTCCATCGGCCGGTGTTGTCTTCAGTGAGGAGTTTTTCATCGTCGATATAAATGTCGAATTTCCGGTTTCCCCACTCGGCACCCCAGTAGCGGACCATCAGGCTCAGGCCCGTTTCCGAGGCGGTAGCCAAGTTATAGCTGAAATACCCATCATTGCGGGCGTCGCGCCAGAACTGGTCATGGAAGGTTCCGCTGCCTGATTTCGCTCTTTCCATCTGGTGGTCGGCTTCGGGTTGTTGTTCCCCGGGGGCCACAAAGTCCACGGTTCTTCTGTGCAGGTCCATTTTTTCCTTTTCGGCGATGGCCAGTGAATCGAGGTAGGACACATATTGCGAGGGGGTCAGCCACATCCAGTAGATCATGTAGCGTGCATCGTGGATCCGGAAGAAGGGCTTGAATTCCAAGGTGGTCTTGTTGACCATTTGGAGTTCCGGGGCGGTAAAGGTGAAGGGTTTCCCTGGTACGGGGATGAGTTTCGCGGCGATTTCCTCATGGTTGTTTTCGGTGATGATGGGGGCTTTGTCGACCGGGAGGCGTTCCCCGCCGGCGATATGGGCCCACCGCCCGTCATCGGCCACCAGCCCTTTCAGCTCTTCGTTCCCGGTTTTGGCCCCCAGCAGGATGGGGCCGTGCATCAGGGCGATGTACCGTGGCACATTCGGCATGGTTTCCACCGTGGTGTGCATGGGAAGGATCACTTCCACGCGGTCCCCGTTTTTCCAGGTTCTGTGAATGCCCACATAGGACGAGGGACGGGCATCATAAGGGAAAGGTTTACCGTTGACCAGGATCTTCAGTGCCCCTTCCTTCACCCACCCCGGGTAGCGGACCATCAGGGTAAATGCCGATTTTCTTCCGGTCATGGTCAGCGTGGTGGATTCCTCGTCGGGAAACCGGGTATGCTGCACCATTTTCACGCCTTTTTCGCGCCAGCGGAGTTCCGAGGCCACAAAAAGGTTCACGAAGAGGGAGTCGTTCCGGCGGGTATAGATGAACTGGTTGTATTTGCCATGGTTTTCCATGCCGCTGCCCACGCAGCACCACATGGCCTGGTTGGGTGCCGAATAGACCCGGTAGTGCCGGGGCCGTGCCGGGGTGAAATAGACATATCCGCCATGTTCAGGGTGCTGGGTGGAGAGGATGTGGTTGAACATGGTGCGTTCGTAGTAGTCGGCATAGCGTGCCTGCGGGCTGACCCGGAAGAGATCTTCGGTCAGCTTCAGCATGTTGTAGGAGTTGCAGGTTTCGGGGCCTTCCACATCTTCGACAAAGTCGGTGCACGAGGCCACACTGGGGAAGAACTCCCTGCGGCTGTTTCCGCCGAAGGCCAGGGAACGCTTTCCGGTCACGGTTTCCCAGAAGAAACGGCCGGCGTTGACATACGCTTCATCGCGGGTGAGTTCGGCGATGCGTTGAAAGCCGACCGCCTTGGGCACCTGGGTGTTGGCATGTTTGTTATCGAGGTTGTCGTTGCCGGCCGCCATGGCATCGAGCAACATGCGGTGTGAGAACCTTTTGGCCGCCGTCAGGTACTTTTCATCTCCGGTCATCTGGTAGGCATCGGCAAAAATCTCATTCATGCCGCCATGTTCGGTATCGAGCATCGCCTCCATTTGCCGGTCGGTCAGTGCAGAGGTGATGTGAATGCCCCAGTCGCAGAATTTCAGGAAGATCTCCCTGGCCTCTTTATTCCCGGTATACAACCATGCATCGCGCAATCCGGCATACAGTTTATGCACGTTGTACCACGGGACCCATGCAGCGCGGTAGGCCGCAAAATCCCCTTTCTGCAGGGTGCTCCAGATCTGGGCACTGTTGGGAGCGCCACCGACATATCCTGTTCCCCATCCGGGGTGGTTCTTGCCGTTGGCCTCCTGGCAGGCTTTCAGTTCTCTGATCATGTATAGCATGCGCTTTTTGCACTCCTTATTTCCGGTGGAAGCGTAGTGCATGGCCAGGGCCGTGAGGTAATGGCCGCCGACATGTCCGTCGAGACCCTCCCAATTGGGGTACAGGGGGGCTTTTTCAGGGAGTCCGGCTTCCTTCCGGAAGGGGGCGATCAACCGGTCGGTATCGTATTCCAGCAGAACATGGATATTGAGTTCCTGCGCATGCTGGAAAGGCCCTTCCAATAATTTCACATCGCTTAAGGGGAATGCGTTGCCGTAGAGTTTTTCCTGTGCCATCCCGTTGAGATGCAAGAGAAGGGCTACAGCCACAGCCGTGATTGCTTTCAGGAACCATGATGTACGAATTGCAATAGCCATTTTTCCACTTATAACTTGTTCATATGATCTTTAATTCCGGACCGGATTCAGGTAAGAGTTGCTTTGGACCGGACTCCGGAATTGAATTAATTCGGACCAGAATCCCTGATCTGATTACTGTTAAACGTATTCCGGATTCGGATTACTCTGAGTCGGAATCAGGGAAATTATAACCATAGACTGGACTCCGGTATCGCATTACTTTAGACCGGATTCCGCCGGTACATCCCATCGGGCTGCGTTCCGGGAGTGCATCACTGTTAGATCAGAATCCCGTGTCAAGTTGCTGTTGACCGGAATCAGGGAGCGCATCCCTGTCAGTTCTGCCGAAGTTAATCAAAAATTCGATGGTCTTCTTGATAGAGAGTAACCGCGTCAACTCTGCCACATTATTTGAAAATCCGTTGTGCGAATTCATAGAGGCTGCGTCTCCAGGACTGCCATTCGTGGGCGGTGAGGGGAGAGACGTAGAAGTGGGTGTTCATGCCGGCATTTTTCAGGGCTTCGGTATTGGCTTGTGGGTCGCCGCCGAAGCCGGCTCTGCGGTTTTCGAGTTCGCGGCTGCCGAAGCTGACGAAGAGGAATTTGATTTTCTCCTTGAATCCCGGGGCGTTGGCGACGTCTTCGGGGCTATAGCTTCCGCCGCTGAACATACCCACATGGGAGAAGAGTTCAGGATGGGCCAGGGTGATGACGCGGGTTTGCATGCCGCCCATGGAGAGGCCTGCCATGGCGCGGTGGGGCTGGTCGGCCAGAGTGCGGAAGTTGGCATCGACCATGGGGATGATCTCTTCGACCAGTGTTTTTTTGAATCCGTCGGCCCAGCCTGTGGGTGGCCAGGGGCCTGCGGGCCGTTCACCCTGAGCGAGGCGGGCCTGTTGGTTGGGGCCGGCTTGCGGGTTGGGGCGGGGCCGGTTGGGCATGGCCCAGGTGCCGTTGTCCATGACGATGATGAAGGGCGTGGCTTTCCCTTCGGCGATCAGATTGTCCATGATGAGGTTGGCTCGCCCCTGGTTCGACCAGCCGGTTTCGTCTTCCCCTCCTCCATGCTGAAGGTAGAGGACCGGGTAGCGTTTGGTCAGATCCTGGTCATAGCCGGGAGGAGTGTAAATGAAACAGCGCCTCATCGCGTTGTTGCTTTCGGAGAAATAGTGGATTTCGCGGACCTGTCCGTGGGGTACATTTTTCATGGCGTAGAAATCCTGGTCTTTTGCGGGAACCTCGATTCCGCTGCCCCAGCGGCTTGCCCCATAGAAGTAGAGACTTCCCGGATCGGGCACCGCGGCGCCGTCAACCCACAGCTGGTAGTAGTGAAATCCTTCATCCTGCGGGGCCGATTCACCTGTCCATACCCCTTTTTCATCTTTCACCAGGTCGTATTTTACGGCGCTGATGTCGAGCTGTACCTTGTGCGCTTCCGGAGCGGAAATCTGCACGCGCACCCTTCCCTCGGAGTTGACCTGAGGATACTGCTTCCCGGGCTGATTCACCACAGAGGGTTTGAAATCTTCGACGACCGCCGGCGGGGTGGTCTGGGCCTTCGCAGTCCATACCATCAGGAGCAGCAGGGCACTGATTAATAAAGTCGGTTTGTTCATTTGTTTAAATTATTGTTATACATTGGTTTATATATTGAAACATTGCAAAATCCATTGGATTACTGTTTGGATTGTTGCATTAATGGTACAAGGTTATTTCCCATGGATCGGGTTTTGGTTTGTGATAAATCTGAGAACATCGGGCTGCATCCTGACCTCGCAGGAGACCTGCAGGACAGCTAACGCCACCATAAAAGTACAAAATACAATTAAAAATTGCTAAAAAATCCGGTTTTATAAAGCAAATTTCCCCGTTTGGTATAATTTTATGCGGAATCAATTTCATGGGCATGAAGCACATCAACCGGCTTTACGACGACATGTAACTGAAGAGCAAGTCATTAACAAGCAACTATACCAATGAGACGAGAAGGAGCAGGGCCTGGGGCAGGGGGGAGTATTCCGCAGATACGCTTAGCGAATGGGCAAATCATACCCGCGCTGGGGTTGGGGACCTTTGGTTCCGACCTCTACAGTGCGGAGCAGATTGCCGGGGCAGTGGAATTTGCCATCCGGAATGGTTACCGGCATATCGATTGTGCCTCGGTGTACATGAATGAAAAAGAGATCGGTCACATCCTGACGAAACTGATCAGGGAGGGGGTGGTCAGGCGTGAGGAGCTGTGGATCACCTCCAAGGTGTGGAACGATGCCCATGGGGAAGGGGAGGTTCTGGCGGCCTGTGAAAAATCGCTGACGGATTTGCAGCTCGAATACCTCGATTTATATTTGGTGCACTGGCCATTCCCCAATTACCATGCACCCGGGTGTGATGGTGATGCCCGGAATCCCGCTTCCAGGCCTTATATTCATGAAGAGTACATGGTGGCATGGCGCCAGATGGAGCAGCTTGTGGAGCGTGGCGTGGTGAAATCGATCGGCACGTCGAACATGACCCGGCCCAAGATGGAGCTTCTGCTCAGGGATGCCCTGATCAAGCCGGTGGTCAACGAAATGGAGTTGCATCCCCATTTTCAGCAGCAGGCCTTGTTTGATTACCTGGTGGAGAGCGGCATTCAGCCCATCGGATATTCGCCCATTGGTTCGCCGAAAAGGCCTGAGCGGGACCGGACACCCCAGGACAGTGTCGATATCGAAGATCCGGTGATTGTGGACATTGCCGGAAGATGGCAGGTGCATCCGGCGGAAGTGTGCATCAAATGGGGCATCCAGAGGGGAGAAGTGGTGATTCCCTTTTCAGTGACGCCCTCGAAGATTCTGGGTAACCTGAAGGCGGCGACCGGAGCCCCGCTCACCCCTGAGGAGATGGCCAGGATCGCCACCATTGACAGAAACTGCAGGCTCATCAAGGGGCAGGTCTTTCTCTGGGAAGGTGCCCGGGACTGGGAGGATTTGTGGGACCCGGACGGTAAAAATTACTGAAATCAGGTGAGCGCATTTCCCACTGCTCTGCGACAGGGAGAATCAATTCAGGTGAGCATTCCCCGTTCCTGACGATGTCGGTCCGGGGCGTTTCAATGAGCGTTTTTAACAGAAGTCACTGCGCCTCAGGCCAGACCACGCGGAATTAAACAATGGAGTGAGTATTATTAACATAAGAAAAGCATGATATGGAAAACAAGATGAAAGCCGCTTATCTGCCGGGCAACAGCACGGTCGAATTCAGGGAAGTGGACGTTCCCCAGCCGGGACCGGGGGAGGTGCTCATCAGGACGAAGGCTTCCACGATCTGCGGAAGTGACATTCGTGCCATTTACCGGGAGCATTTGGGGAAAGGACCTGAAGCCTACCAGAATAAAATTGCGGGTCATGAACCGTGCGGGCAGATTGTGCAATGCGGCAGCCATACCAAACGGTTCAAAGCCGGCGACCGGGTGGTGGTCTATCACATATCGGGCTGCGGGGTGTGCAACGACTGCCGCAGGGGGTATATGATCTCCTGCACCAGTCCGTACCGTAAAGCCTATGGCTGGCAGCGCGACGGCGGGATGGCCCCCTATATTCTGGCCGATGAAAAGGACTGTGTTTTGCTGCCCGATGAGCTCACCTATACCGATGGGGCGCAGGTGGCGTGTGGTTTTGGGACGGTCTATGAGGGTTTGGAAAAGGTCGGTGTGTCGGGGAATGATGCCGTGTTGGTGGTGGGGCTGGGGCCTGTGGGGTTAGCCACGCTCATGCTGGCCAGGGCGCTCGGGGCCAAACAGCTGGTGGGCGTGGATACCGTTAAGGAGCGGTGCGATCTGGCGCTGAAACTGGGCTTGGCCGATCACACCTTTGTGTCGGGGCCCGGTACCCTGGAGCAGGTGGTGGCGACCACCTACCAGAAGCAGGGGTTTGAAAGAACGGTGGACTGTTCGGGTCATACCCTGGGGCGGCAGCTGTGCATCAGGGCGACGCGGAAGTGGGGCAAAATGGTGATGATCGGCGAGGGGGGAACCGTGGAGTTCAACCCCAGTCCCGATATCATCCATGACCAGATTACGATCTACGGCTCCTGGGTGACCAACATCTGGCGCATGGAAGAGCTGGTGGAGCGGCTGGTGAGGTGGGGTATCCATCCGGCCGACCTGGTGACCCACCGTTTTACGCTCGACCAGGCCGATAAGGCGTACCAATTGATGGACGAAGGCAAATGCGGAAAGGTGGCCGTTGTTTTTGACGAAGAGGTATAGATTCCACATGAATCCGCTAAGCTTTGCCTGGATCCGATGAGAAGCGCAGGTTGCCTGTCGTCTCCGGAAGAGTCCGGTGGTTAAGGAATGGACCGGCGTGTTCCGCAGGGAACTGTTGGGAACAGATGGGGCCAGTGGAGTGCAGTGCGGATTATTTTTGTCCCGGATGAAACCAATAAGATTTGCCTGGATCCGATGAGTTAAGGGATGAAAGGATGATTTCCACCGGAAGATGATGGTTTTTGGCAAGGAATCGATGAATTACACAGGAACGCGGTAGTTTCTGTAATTAACATAAATGTAAATTTATTATCATAACACTATAAGGAATGAGAAAACTAGCCCGACTGATTGTTATCCTGATTGGCTGTTTTGCCGTCATGGCTTTTATGCCGGAGGTTAAGAAAGCCCCGAAGCCGATCTATCTCAACACGGCCTATTCATTCAGGGAGAGGGCGGCCGACCTGGTATCGCGGATGACGCCCGAGGAGAAGCAAAGTCTTCTGGGCAACACCATGGCCCCCGTTCCCCGTCTGGGGGTAGGGGGTTATAATGTGTGGGGCGAAGCGCTGCACGGGGTGATGGGCAGGAACAACAACAGCGGCATGACGGCCACCTCGTTTCCTAACAGTGTCGCCGTAGGATCCACCTGGGACCCGGAGCTGGTCAAACGGGAGACCTCGGTGGTGGCCGATGAGGCGCGGGGGTTTAACCATGATCTTATTTTCACCCTCACCTACTGGTCGCCGGTGATCGAGCCCGCCCGCGATCCCCGTTGGGGAAGAACGGCCGAGACCTTCGGGGAGGACCCCTTTCTGGTATCGGAAATCGGAAAAGGGTTCATTCAGGGGATGATGGGTGACGACCCGGTTTATCTGAAGACGGTTCCCTGCGGAAAGCACTATTTGGCCAACAATACCGAGTTCAACCGGCATAACGGTAGTTCCGGCATGGACGACCGGGATATGCGGGAGTATTATCTGGCGCCCTATCGGAAGCTGATCAGAGATCATAATCTGCCTTCCATCATGTCGGCTTACAATGCCGTGAACGGGGTGCCGGTGTCGGCCAGTAAATTCCTGGTGGACACGATCGCCCGCAAGACCTATGGGCTGGACGGCTATGTCACCGGTGATTGCGGTGCCATTGACGACATGGTGCGTGGGCACCATTATGCCAAAAACTATGAAGAGGCCACGGCATTGGGGTTGCTTGCGGGGGTGGACAACGACTGTGGTGGGGTATACCAGGGCCATGCCCTCAGAGCCCTGGAACAGGGACTCCTTACCCAGGGGGCCATAGACCGGGCGCTGGTCAATATCTTCACCATCCGCATGCGGATGGGCGAGTTCGACCCTCCGCGGAAGGTGCCTTATGCCGGCATAAAACCCGCCATCATCAACGATCCTTCCCACCACGACCTGGCGATTGAAGTCGCCACCAAAACACCGGTTCTGCTGAAGAATGAGGTTGTCGTGAAAACCGGCCGGAAAGCGTTGCCCATCGATCTGAAAAAGGTCAGGAAGATAGCCCTTCTGGGGCCTCAGGCCGACAAGGTGGAACTGGGGGACTATTCGGGTCCTGTGGAACCAGAGCTGAGGATCTCCCCGCTGCTGGGTATCCAGAATTATATTAAAGAGCATAAGCTGAACACGGAAGTTGTCACCCGTTCTGCAGGAAATCTGGAGAGGAAGACCGATTTCTTCACGATGAGTGGTTTTACCACCGTCACGACCCGGGGGGAAACGGAGCGCCATGATGCCACTCAATACGATGACGCGGCCAGGGGGCTTATCGTGTCGGGCGGTTTCGGACCTCCCGCCGTCAGAGGCATCAAGGACGGCGATTGGACCGCCTATCACAACATAGACCTCACGGATCTGGATTCCATCAGGTTTCAGATGACGGTCACGGGTGAAGGGGGCTTGCTGGAGGTGAGGGTGGACTCTCCTACCGGAAATCTGCTGGCTTCCGAGAAGATCGCAGGCAGTCAGGCCGATGGCGGCTTCCGGGGTTTCGGGAGGCCACGGATGGTTCCGGTTAAAGTGAAGACCCTGGGAATCACCGGACCGCAGACCATTGTTTTAGTCTACCGTGAGCCGGAAGCGGCGGCCACCGATAAGGAAACGCTTGAGTTGGCGGCTTCCGCCGATGTGGCCATTGTCTTCGTGGGTACCGACCAGAGCACCGGCAGGGAGGAGACGGACCGTTTTTCCCTGGCTCTTCCGGGCAACCAGAATGAACTCATCAAGGCGGTGGCGGCGGTGAACCCGAACACCATCGTGGTGATGCAAACCATGGGCATGGTGGAAGTGGAATCCTTTAAGGCCAATGCCAGCATCCCCGGGATGATCTGGACCGGTTACAACGGCCAGGCGCAGGGGGCCGCCATGGCGAAGATCCTCTTCGGGGAGGTGAATCCGGGAGGCAAGCTCAATGTGACCTGGCATACTTCGGTGAAGGACCTTCCGGAATTCAATGATTATACATTGCGCGGCGACGGCACCAACGGAAGAACCTACTGGTACTACGATAAGGAGGTCACCTATGAATTCGGGTACGGCTTATCCTACACCACCTTCGAATACAGTAACTTCACTATCAGCAGGAAGGAGATCACCCCGAACGATAAGATCACTGTTTCCGTGGATGTGAGGAATTCCGGAGAGGTGGACGGCGATGAGGTGGTGCAGGTCTACGTGAAGACGCCCGACAGCGGGGCTTCCCTGGAACGGCCTTTGAAGAGGCTGAAGGGATTTAAAAGAGTCACGATTCCGGCGGGACAGACGCGGAGGGTGGCCATCGCCATCGACTGCGCCGATTTGTGGTTCTGGGATGCCAAAGAGGGGAGGATCACCTTTGATCCGGGCAGGTATGTGTTTGAAGTCGGGGCATCTTCGAGGGACATCAGGGGAAGTGTGGAGGCCGTCATGAGCGGAAGCTATCACCCTGGGCTGACGACGGTGGTGGCTGAAGGCGACAGGGTGGTGCTGAGGCCGGGGGAAACGACCCGGACCACTGTCACGGCCAGCATGTCGGACGATCGTTTTTGCGATCTGACTAAGGCCAGGGTGACCTATCGCAGTAATAATCCGTCGGTGGTCACCGTTGACGAAACCGGAAAGGTGACGGCTACCGGGGTGGGCGCGGCCACGGTATTTGCCGCGGTGACGGTCGACGGGAAAACGGTTTCAGGCAGTTATCCGCTGAAGGTGATGCCCGATCTCACGCCGGAATCGGTCACCGTGAACGGGAAGAAGATTCCCGGTTTTGACCAGGCGGTAAAAGCCTACAGTTTCCTTCTGAAGGAGAAGGCGAAAATTCCCGTGGTTGCCGCTTCTGCGCGCGGAGAGGGGATTTCGGTGGAGATAGAACAGGCGAAGGGGATTCCCGGAACGGCGATTGTTCAGTTCATCGACAACGTTACGCTGGAGAAGAACAGCTATTTCCTGAATTTCGATGTCGCATCGGTAAGTGATGAGTTTAATAACGGCACTGTCGGACCGCAGTGGGTATGGATCAGGCAGAACCCGCAAACCGTCAGCGGGTCGAAAGTGGCCGGATCACTGACCCTTACCAGCGAGGCGGGGGATGTGTCGGAGGGGACGAACAATGCCCGCAACCTGTTGTTGCAGAGTGCCAACAGCAACTGGACCATCGATACAAAACTCTTCAGCTCGAGAATCCCCTCGCAGCCTGAAAATGCCGGGATTCTGGCCTACCAGGATGATCACAATTTTGTGAAGCTGATGTACAGGGCGGTGATCAAGACTTCGCGGGGAGGAGCTTCAGGCACCAGGATGCAGCCGGGGACCATCGATCTGATCATGGAGGAGAACGACATTGCCAAATCGCTGGGCACCTTCGACCTCAAGGAGGCGGTCACCGCGGAGCGGCCTTTATATCTCCGGCTGGAGAAGAAGGGAAGCCTCTATACGGCGTTTTATTCCCTTGACGGCGTCGGTTTTGAGAAACTGGGAACTGCCGACATGCTGCTGAAGGATGTCAGGGCCGGATTGATGGTGGGTGACGGAATCGTGACCCAGTATATGAAAAGCACCTTCTGGTTCGACTCCGACACCACCAAGCCGCCCACTCCCTGGGATGTCACGTTTGACTATTTCCGGATGGTGAGCAGCGGGCTGAAACCCTGACCATTTATGCCCTGATAGTGCCAGGGAGGTCTACTTTGACTATTTAAGGATGGTAAGCCGCGGGCTGAAGCCCTGACTGTTTTTCCGCAGATGGTGATTGCTTCGGGCACTGAAGGATTCAAGTACACCGCATTAAAAGACATCGAGGAGCGCTATGAGGAAATCGGTTCGCGGCATGCCCGTAACTACGGATGGTACCAATCGAGATGGCATGCCGCCGCCGGGCAAATCTATGATTCCGGAGGAGAGGAGGCACTGGTCAGAATGTGGCGCACATTTCTTGAGCACCAGGAACAAGTGAATGACCATGATTTTGCGGAGTTCTTATCCACACGCATCCATCCCTCCGTGGCCGATGTTCTGCTCAGATGGGATGATTGAAATTATTTACTTTGTTTGATACCGGCATCTTCACTCCCGGAACTTCTCGGTTTGTAACCTGGTGGATGACATTCTTGAAATTGTTGTAATTCTGATGACAGGTTTCGTTGCATTTTTTCCGACGATAATCCTGAATGGTATTTCTGTCTAAGCGCTTTAAGGAAGCGGAAAAGAACGTAAATTCGTGACATAAAATAGTTTGAAATGAACATCACCATTTTCGGCGCCAGTGGCCGTACGGGGCAACAGCTGGTCATTCAGGCACTCGAAAGGGGGCATCATGTAACGGCTTATGTGCGCAGGCCTGAATCGTTATCCGTTCAGCATCCCGGACTGAGGGTCATCACCGGAATCCTTGACGAACCGGATAAACTCAGGGAGGCCATCGCGGGTGCCGATGCCTGTCTGTCGGTACTGGGGGGCAATTCCCTCCGCAAACGATCCGTGGCATTCACCAACGGGATCGACCGGATCGTGACCCTGATGGAGCAGGAGGGTGTTCCGCGGTTCATCTACATGTCAAGTGTGGGGGCTGGCGAAAGCCGGAGTTATTTGCCGCAGCCTCTCCGTTTTCTAATTGCGGATGTGATGCTGCGTGTTCCCCTGGCCGATCACCAGGCCAATGAACAGCGGATTGTCAACAGTACGCTGCAATGGACGATTGTCCGGCCAGGAGGACTGGCCGATGGTCCCGCAACCGGAAAATGTCAACATGGCAGCGATAAAACAGTCTTTAAAAGCAATGCATCCATTCCCCGGGCCGATGTAGCCGCCTTCATGCTGGACCAGCTGACCGGTGCCGCTTATGTTAAGAAGGCCGTCTGGCTTAAAGTATAAGATCAGAAGTCAACCATTAATCCCGGTTAGTACGGGCCAAGTCTTTTCCCCAGCCGTTCTGCGAGATCTTCGATGTCGTCGCGCCGGGCCAGTTGGCGATACCAGTGTTCAGGGATGTTCTCCACGCCATATAGAAGTCCGGCCAGTCCGCCCGTGACGGCTGCTGTGGTGTCGGTATCCTCGCCCAGGTTGACCGCTTTCAGAACTGCTTCGTGGTAGCTGCCGGTGGTCAGCAGGCACCAGAGGCTGGCCTCCAGGGTGTGGAGGACGTAGCCGCTTCCGGAGATGGTATTTTCAGGCTCTTCAGCGATGTTACCCTTCAGAAGGCGGTCGAAGCGGGCGATTTCCGCCGGGTCTATTTGCCGGGTTTGCAGGAAACCGGGGATTTCTGACTGCTCTACAAGCAGGGAGGTGAGGAATCCGGGGATTTCCTTCCGGAGGGTATCATAGGCTTCCCATTTCCCAGAGCCCTGCAGTAAGAGCCGGGCATATTCGAGGTAGTAGAAGCAGGCGATGACCGAGCGGATGTGGCGGTGGGTGATGGAGGAGACCTGACGGGTGATTTCGAACCGTTCCCTGGCCGGTTTGTCGTAGAGGTGGAACAGCAGGGGGAGAATACGCATCAGGGAGCCGTTGCCGTTGCACCGTTCCTCAGCGTCTCCGGCGAGGTCGGGTTGCACTCCTTTTCTGAGCCGTCCGATGGCCTGGCTGGTCGTTCCCCCGATGTCGAAGACAAATCCATAGGCGGTCCAGAATCCTTCGTCGCGCCAGCGGACAAAATTCCGGGCGATGGCGTGCAGATCGAAGCCGTTGGTAAGTGCTTCCGCCTGGCAGAAAGTGAGGGAGCTGTCGTCGGAGAAGGTGCCGGGGGGCTGGTGGTGGGTGCCGTGTCCGGTCATGTCCGTAATGGGGTTTTCTCTGAGGAACTCCCGTGTTTTGAACTCTGCCGGGACTCCCAGGGCGTCACCCACGGCCACCCCGAAGAGCGCCGACCGGATGGCTTCGATGAGAGTGGGCTTTGAGATGTGTGTATTCATGATTTCTGCGTTATCAGGGTCATCATTGGTTGTCCGGTTATAATTCTGTAAATTTCGTTCTTTAAAGTTAACATTTATGACATCCAGGAAGAATAATGATAAAAAGGAAAATTCATATAGACACAAGAAATCATTATCAAGGAAGACCTGTTTATACGCCGGAACGAATTGATGCATTGGCACCGGACGAGGTATTTGTTTTTGGCAGCAATCTGGAGGGGCATCATGGAGGTGGCGCTGCCCGGACTGCGCTCAGGAATTTTGGTGCCGTATATGCCCAGGGAGTCGGTTTACAAGGCCAAAGTTATGCCATACCCACCATGCAAGGGGGTGTTGACACCATTGCTCCCTATGTGGACGAATTCATAGCATTTGCTGAAGCACATCCTGAAAAGTTTTTCTACGTCACCCGGATCGGTTGCGGAATTGCCGGATTCCGGGACGAGCAGATCGCCCCTTTGTTTCAAAGGGCGTTGAATCTGGCAA
>JAAYDJ010000028.1 GCA_012729335.1 Bacteroidales bacterium
ACAAGGCGGACCGGATCGATGCTTCAGCTGCGAACCAGGCGGGTACCACGGCCTTTGTAGAAGTTATCGGGATTGGTGATCAACACTTCGCTGACCCCGTTATGGATGGCCTTGAAGCCGTTGTAGAGTTTGGGGATCATGCCACTGCTGATGATGCCCGCTTCCTGGTATTCCAGAAACTGGGGCTCAGTGAGTTCTCCCAACACGCTGTCGTCGTCGAGCGGATCGGAAAGAACGCCCCTTTTCTCAAAACAGTAGAAAAGGAGGACTTTATAGAAGTGGGAGAGTTCGATGGCCAGACGGGAGGCGATAGTGTCGGCGTTGGTATTGAGCATCATGCCTTTACCATCGTGGGTGAGGGGGGCGACGACGGGAATGACGTTTTCTCCCAGGATAATGCGCAGCTCACGGGAGTTGACATTCTCCACATCCCCGGCATACCCGTAATCGATGTCGGTGACCGCTCTTTTCCGGGCCCGTACCAGATCCAGGTCAGCTCCCGTCAACCCCAGAGCATTACAATTACGCGCCTGCAGTCCGGCCACTACCCGCTTGTTGATCAGTCCGCCATATACCATGGTCACAATCTCCAGGGTCTCCAGGTCAGTGATCCGGCGACCGTCCACCATTTTCGTCTCCACACCCAGCCGGGCAGCCAGGTCGGTAGCCGCCTTGCCACCACCGTGGACCAGGATCTTGTACCCCGTGATCGTGGTAAATGCATCCAGCAACCGGTCAAGCAACTCCGGCTCTTCCACCACTTTCCCACCTACTTTGACGATCGTCAGCCTGTCCATAAAATCAATCTTTTAAGCGGATAAAATTCTCCAGAATGGCACTCCCCACATCACCGCTCTTCTCGGGATGAAACTGGGTGGCATAGAAGTTCTCCTTCTGCAGTGCTGCACTGAAAGGTTTCATATAGTTGCACAGGGCCGAGGTGTGTTCGCCCTCTTCGGCATAATAAGAATGTACGAAGTAAACATATTGGTGTTCCATTGCGGGAGTGAAAATTCGCCCTTTCAGATGATAAATGGCGTTCCACCCCATATGGGGCACCTTGTCGACATGTTCGCGACCCGGGGCAGACACGAACTTACGTACCACCTCCCCGAAGATGCCCAGGCAGGGGGTATCCCCCTCTTCTGAATGGGCACACATCAGCTGAAGCCCCAGGCAGATGCCCAACACCGGCTGTGTCAGCGACCTGATGACCCCGTCGAGGCCACGGGCACGCAGGTAAGCCATGGTATTGGCCGCCTCCCCCACCCCGGGAAATATCACCCGGTCGGCCGCACGGATACGCTCCGGATCGTCAGTGACTTCCGCCTGCACCCCTAAACGATGCAAAGCATTGCACACCGACTCAATGTTCCCCGCATTGTATTTGATAATCACTACCTCCATAAACCGATTATGCTAAATTCAGGCCAACTTCACCATACACCACCCGGAAAATCCCTGAATCATGTATGGAGAACTACTCCTCCCCCTTTTCAAAATCAAGACTCAGGATTACTATTCAAATATTCTGACATGCTAATCCTCCCCCAAGGCTTTTTCAATGACTTTTTTCATCTGTGCGAACTCCTCCTCTTTGAAGAGACGGGTGAGGAAAATGATTTTTCCTGATTTGTCGATGATCACATTGCGGGTGACGCCGGCGCCCTTTTCCGCAAAGGTGTAAAAGATCTTACCCCCGGGGTCCAAAGCGAGGGGATAGGTGATTCCCACATCTTTCCCGAATTTGACCACCTTGTCGAGCGGTTCGTCGAGGTCGATGCCGTAAAGGGCGAACTTCGGGTTATTCCGGTGTTTGGCCCAGATCTCCTTTTCGATATGGGGCATCTCCTTGCGGCACACCCCGCACCAGCTGGCCGTGAACTGAAGCATCACTACCCTGCCTTTCAGGTCTGACATCTTCACCTTTTTCCCGTCGGTGAGCGTCATCTCAAATTCAGGCACCAGCTGCCCCGGTTTTACTACATACCCATAATCGGCCGGAACCTCTTTCTGCACAGGGTTCTGGCCGTCCGCCACCACAGAGGCGGACATAAAAACGACCCACAATAAAAGCGCATACGCTGTTTGACGCATGCGAAAAGATTTTTGCTTGTTTCCTGCTTCAGTCATCATTCTGTTTTTCAGGCTAATTTGTATATTTTATTACACTCTGCCAGCTTGCGTTACTCCTCCGGAAGACTCTTTCTCCCTCCGTTGTCCAGGTTTTCCGGGGTTCCGGAGATGACTTGAGACTTGAGGAGGTCTCCACTTTAGTCCTTCAGTTGAACACCACAGTCCGGTTACGATAAACGAGGACTTTGTGCTGTAAGTGTTTAAAGACCGCTTGCGAAAGTACGATTTTTTCAAGATCACGCCCTTTCCTGACCAGGTTTTCTACCGTGTCAACGTGGCTGCAGCGGGTCACGTCCTGTTCAATGATAGGGCCGGCATCGAGCTCACCGTTCACATAGTGGCTGGTTGCGCCGATGATTTTGACACCCCGCTGGTGTGCGGCATGATAGGGGCGCGCCCCGGCAAATGCCGGGAGAAACGAATGATGGATGTTGATGATCCGGTTAGGATAACGTGATATGAAAGCAGGGGAGAGAATCTGCATGTACCGGGCCAGTACCACAAAATCAATCCGTTGGGCCGCGAGCAACTCCAGTTCGGCTGCCTCCTGCGCCGCTTTGTTCTCAGGGGTCAGCGGAAAATGATGAAAGGGGATGTTAAACCTTTGCGCCACAGGTTCCAGCCGCCGGTGGTTACTGACCACCAGGGGAATCTCCACATCCCACTCCCCGGCGGTATACCGCGAGAGGATGTCAAACAGGCAGTGGGGCATCTCTGACACAAACAAGGCCATCCGCTGTACCTCCTCCGAGAAAAAGAGCTTCCAGGTCATCTCCAGCGGAACGGCAATCAGGGTCGCAAAATAATCACCGATCTTATCCCGCGGAATCGTAAAGCCCTCCAGTTCCCACTCTACACGCATATAAAAGGTCATCTCCTGACGGTCAACATGCTGGTCGAGGTAAATGATGTTCCCGTTGTTCCGGTTGAGAAATTCGGTGACCGTGGCCAGTATCCCCTGCCGGTCGGGACAGTGGATCAGCAATATCGCCGTATCCTTTTTCTCTTTTAATGTGCGTATGCTCTTCATAATAAATATCAGAAGTTTAGGATATTATAATAATCTGGAGTCTGGAGTCTCGAATCTTGAATGAGGGAATCCTGAGTCTGGAGTCTGGAGTCTGGAATCTGGAATCTGGAGTCTCGAATCTTGAATGAGGGAATCCTGAGTCTGGAGTCTGGAGTCTGGAATCTGGAATCTGGAGTCTCGAATCTTGAATGAGGGAATCCTGAGTCTGGAGTCTTGAGTCTGGAGTCTTGAATGAGGGAATTCTGAATCCTGAGTCTCGAATCTTGAATGCGGGAGTCCTGAATCATTTAAAGCAGTCCCTTGGTGGTGGGCAGCTGAAAGTTAAAAGGGTCGCGCCGGAGGGCCATTTTCAAGGCCCGGGCCAATCCCTTGAAGAGGGCTTCGGCCTTGTGGTGATCGTTGTCGCCTTCGGCCTGCAGGAAGAGGTTGCAGCGGGCGGTATCGGAAAACGACTTAAAAAAGTGGAAGAAGAGTTCGGTCGGAACATCCCCCACCCTTTCCCTGCGGAACTCCACCTTCCAGACGAGCCAGGGGCGGCCGCCGAAGTCGAGGGCAGCGGTGGCCAGGCAGTCGTCCATAGGGAGCACATATCCATATCTTTCAAGACCCGTTTTGTCACCCAGTGCCTTGCCGAAGGCCTCTCCCAGGGCCAGGGCGGTATCCTCCACGGTATGGTGTTCGTCGACGTGCAGGTCACCCTTCACCCTGACCGTCAGGTCGCAACCCGAATGGCGGGCGATCTGGTCCAGCATATGGTCCAGAAACCCCAGTCCGGTGGAGATGTCGCTGCGGCCCTGGCCATCCAGATTCAGAAAAATCCTGATATCGGTTTCCCGGGTGGTGCGCACCACGGTAGCTGTCCGCACCGGAAGGGCCAGGAAAGCAAAAATCTCATCCCAGCTGTTGGTCACAAGCGCCAAATGCTCCGCCAATCCGGCCGTTGCCACCTCGTCCCGGGTGAGGAGGGTGGTATAAAGAATGGCCCGGGTTCCCAGGTTGGCCGCCAGTTCAATGTCGGTAAGCCGGTCGCCGATGACGTAACTCCCCGCCAGGTCATACCCGCCCCCTGTGTACCGGCCCAGCAGAGCTATCCCCGGTTTGCGCGTGGGGGCTTTCTCCTCCGGAAAGGTGCGGTCAATGAGTATTTCCTCAAAGGTGACACCCTCATTGCCCAATAGCCTGAGCAGTTTCCCCTGCACGAGGGTAAAGGCCTCCTCGGGGTATCCCGCGGTACCCAGTCCGTCCTGATTTGAAACCATCACCAGCTCAAAGGGAAGCTTTTCCCTGATCCGCCGCAGGTTGGTGATCACCCCCGGCAGCAACTCCAGCTTCTCCAGAGAATCCACCTGAAAATCTTCGGGAGGCTCCACGATCAGGGTGCCGTCACGGTCTATGAACAATACCTTCTTCATCTGTTTAAATAATATCTTAAAATGGTTCATTCCGTGAAATGTCGTGCAGGGCCCTGATCAGAATTTCGTTTTCACCGGGGGTTCCCACGGTGATCCGCAGGCTTTCGTCGCAGAGGAGTATCCGGGAGCGGTCACGGACGATGATTCCCCTGTCGGTGAGGAGGCCATAGATCTTCCGGGCATCAGAAACCCTGACCAGCAAGAAATTGGCATCGCTGGGCCAGACCTTTTCCACGCAGGGAACGGAGGCCAAGGCCGCTGCCAGCCCTTCGCGCTCCGTCAGAAGGGTGTGCACCCACTCTTCCTTCCGGGCTTCCGTGTCCAGGAGTTCCAGGGCGGTCCGCTGGGTCAGGCTGCTCAGGTTGTATGGGTATTTGATGCGGTTCATCAGGGTGATGATCTCCGGAGCCGCAAAAGCCATCCCCAGCCGGAGGCCCGCCATACCCCAGGCTTTGGAGAAGGTCTGCAGGACGATCAGGTTAGGAAATTCAGAAAGCCGGGGCAGCAAGGACCCCTTCCGGGAGAAATCGACATACGCCTCATCGACCACCACGGGACCGGGAAAACCTAGGATAACCTTCACCATCTCTGCGGAATCGAGGGCGTTGCCCGTGGGATTGTTGGGCGAACAGAGGAAGATGATCCTGGTTGCGGGGTTCACAGCCGCCAGAAGCCGTCTGGCATCCAGCTGGTAATCCCCGCTGAGGGGTACGCCGGTTACCGCGATGTGGTTAACCCCGGCTGCTACCGCGTACATGCCATAGGTGGGTTCAATCTGCACCAGATTGTGTTGCCCGGGCTCACAGAAAATCCTGATCAGCAAATCGATCGGCTCATCGCTTCCGTTTCCCAGGAAGATCAGGGAGGGATCGGTCTCTTTGAGTTGGGCCACTTTCTTTTTGAGTTCCCGTTGGAGTGGATCGGGGTAGCGGTTCCAGGGCTGGTTCCAGGGATTCTCATTGGCATCGAGAAAAACCATAGCCTCCCCTGAATATTCGTCGCGCGCCGAGGAATAGGGCTTGAGCTGAAGGATATTGGGCCGGGCCCATTGGGTGAGTTCCATATTATATTCCTTTCATTTTCAGGTAATCGAGCCGAAGGGTAACGGCATTTTTATGGGCTTCAAGCTCTTCGGCAGCCGCCATGGTCTCCACCACCGGCCCCAGATTCTTGAGTCCGGAGGTGGTGATTTCCTGGAAGGTGATCTTGCGCACGAAACTGTCCATGTTCACGCCGCTGAAGGAGCGGGCCCATCCGTTGGTGGGCAGGGTGTGGTTGGGCCCTGAGGCGTAGTCGCCGGCACTCTCGGGGGTGAAATTTCCCATGAAAACCGACCCGGCATGGGTGACCAGGGGGGCCAGCGTGGAATAGTTTCCGGTACTGATGATCAGGTGTTCAGGTGCATAGGCATTGATCAGGTCCATGATCTCCCCGTCGTGCGAAAAGATGACGATCCTGCTGTTTTCCAAGGCCTTTCGGGCGATGTCCCTGCGGGGAAGGGCTTCGAGCTGCTCCTGCAGCGCGCTTTCTATTCCGGGCAGAAGACGCTTTCCGCGCAAGACCAGCAGGACCTGGCTGTCGGGACCGTGTTCGGCCTGTGACAGGAGGTCGGCGGCGATGAAGGCGGGTTCCGCGGAATGGTCGGCGATGATGGCCACTTCGGAGGGGCCTGCCGGCATGTCGACGGCCACGTCGTTGAGGCTCACCAGTTGTTTGGCCGCCATGACGTACTGGTTGCCGGGGCCGAAGATCTTGTCGACTTTAGGGGTAACCACGCCGTAGGCCATGGCACCGATGGCCTGGACTCCTCCGAGCCGGAAGATGCGGGTGACACCCGCGATGCGTGCCGCCGCCAGAATGGCCGGGTGAACCGATCCGTCACGCCCGGGAGGGGTGCAAAGGATGATCTCGCGGCAGCCGGCCAGGCGCGCCGGAACCGCCAGCATCAGCACCGTCGAAAACAAAGGGGCGCTCCCACCCGGAATATACAATCCCACCCTCTCAATGGCCACGGGTTTCTGCCAGCACCACACCCCCGGCATGGTCTCTACCTTTCGGGGGGACTGGAGCTGCGCCCCATGGAAGGCGGCGATGTTCTCCGCGGCCTGCGCCATCGCCTCCCGCAGTAAAGGGGAGGTGCTTTCCCAGGCCGCCTCCATCTCAGCAGCCGTCACCTCCCACCGGTCTACCACCACCCCATCAAAACGAAGGGTGAGCTCCCGCAGGGCTTCCTCCCCGTTCCGGCGAACCGACTCCAGCAACCCACCTACCCGGCTGGCCAGGTCGGAAACATCAAACAAAGGCCGCCGCAGAATCTCCGGCCACTGTTCCCTGTCAGGGTGATCATATATTCTCATTCGCAAAGTTGTTTGTTAATTTATGGATAATCCTTAAAATATCATCTTCTCAATGGGAACCACCAGGATGCCTTCGGCCCCGGCCCTTTTCAGCTTTCCGATCACCTCCCAGAAATCCTTTTCGCTGATCACCGAATGGACGGAACTCCAGCCCGGTTCAGCCAGAGGCATCACTGTCGGACTTTTCATGCCGGGAAGGATGGCTGAAATCTCGCCTATTTTATGGTTTGGGGCATTGAGCAGAATATACTTTTTCCCCTCGGAACGCTGTACCGATTCCAGCCTGAAGATCAGTTCATCAAGGATCTCCCTCCGGGCGGGCGACAGCGCATGGTTGGCGATGAGCACCGCTTCGGAGGTGACAACTGTTTCGACCTCTTTCAGGCGGTTGCTCACCAGCGTGGAACCCGAACTGACAATGTCAAAGATGGCATCGGAAAGGCCGATACCGGGGGAGATCTCCACGGAACCGTTGATGACGTGGATTTCAGAGGTGAGGCCGTTTTCGGCAAGCCACTTCCGGAGGATGGCCGGATAGGAAGTGGCGATTTTCCGTCCTGAGAACCACTCCTTGCCGTGGTATTCCATTTGTTGGGGGATGGCCAGGGAAAGGCGGCAGCGACTGAATCCCAGCCTTTTGACAATGGCCACATCCTCACCGCGTTCCAGCACTTCGTTTTCGCCCACGATCCCCACGTCGGCCGCTCCGTAAGCGACGGTCTGCGGAATGTCGTCGTCACGCAGGTAAAGCACCTCCACGGGAAAATTCATGGCCGGCGATACCAGGTTACGGCGGCCGATGACCAGGTTGATTCCCGCCTCCTCCATCAGTTTGACCGATCCTTCATTCAGCCGTCCTTTGGTCTGAATGGCAATTCTTAAGATTTCCTCCATAAAAAAACATTAAAAAAGGCCTACCGTTACTGGTAAGCCTTCAGGTGAATATCGTCAAGCACCGACATACCGCCTACGGCCTACCTCCAGGCAGGTGAGATGCGTGACGTCCGTGAAGATAAAACATGGCGTTCATAATCTCGCTTTGTGGCTGCAATAATAACAATAAATTATCAGTCGGGAAACAAAAAGGGTAATAAAATGAAACCCGGCCGATTACTTTTCGATCATTGTGACGGAATATCGGCCAATTGCTTTCAACTGACACTATTCGTTTAAAAATGCATACAAATGGGATCTAACCGGGAAAATCCGGCGGGTCACATTAATTTTAATCCATGACAAGACCCTTAGGTAGAATCATTAAAAAACAGAAGATCATGAATGCATTGAGAAACAGTGTCAGGCTTATCGGGCACCTGGGTGACACGCCGAAAGTCAGGCAGCTGGAGAGTGGCAGGAAGGTGGCCAATTTTTCTTTGGCCACCAATGAGACGTATGTCGACGGTGCGGGCAACCGCAAGTCGGAGACGACGTGGCACAGGCTGGTGGCATATGGCAATACGGCCGGGGTGGCGGAGAAGTACCTTCAGAAGGGTTCGGAAGTCGCCGTCGAGGGCAAGCTGACCCACCGCAGTTATGACGACAAAAACGGGGAAACCCACTACATCACCGAAGTGGTGGTCAACTCCATGATGATGCTCGATGCCCGGAACAGGCAAAACGGTGAAGAATAACCCCACCATCCCGCAGCAGTGCTGCTGATTTACAAACCTCAAAATTACCCCAATGGAGGGTTCCATCCCTCAGTTCATTCCAGGTGACCAGTTCACCAAGTTGCGTTCTTAGTTCAGTTCTTATGGTGGTTGACCCGGAGTGGGTTCCGTTGACCGGAACCCTCCGGGTTTTTTCGGATCATCACTGACAACCCCATCAATCAACGGAAATAATCCTATATTTGGGGGAACCCGGGAACGATGGGTCATTTCAGGCCCGGGGACCCGGGGTGTATGAGGTATGGAAAGTAAAACAGTATCAGGCGTCAGGCCGCTGGGTTTTCTCTGGGAGACCCGGAATCCCTTCTTGTTTTGTGCACACCACAACGATGCCTACCCCCGTGGGGATGGGCGGTACGGCCCTGCAGCCTCCCTGGCGGGCCGCAATCTGGGCAATGACTTCACCCTCAGGGAGGGATGGCGTATGTACCACGGCCACCCGGTTCCGGGATTTCCTGTGCACCCCCACCGGGGATTTGAAACGGTCACCATCGTCCTGAAAGGATTTGTGGACCACTCCGACTCCCATGGTTCGGCAGGGCGCTACGGAAACGGGGATGTCCAGTGGATGACGGCCGGCAGCGGACTTCAGCACGCAGAGATGTTTCCCCTGCTCAGAACAGAAGAACCCAATCCGCTGGAGCTCTTCCAGGTATGGCTGAACCTTCCTGCTGCGCGCAAATTCTGCACCCCGTTCTATAAAATGCTCTGGGCGGAGGAGATTCCCGTGGTGACCACCCGTGATGCGCATAATCGGCAGAGCATGGTAAGGGTCATTGCCGGCACCTGGGCGGGGGTGACCGCGCCTGCGCCGGCACCCGACTCGTGGGCGGCAGATCCGGCCAACGGGGTGACCATCTGGCTGGTGACCATGGATCCCGGGGCCACCCTGACGCTCCCCGCGGCAGCCCCTAGGCTAACGCGAACCCTTTACTTCTATGAAGGGAGTAGCCTGACCGCCGGCACCACCCCCCTGCCCCGCTACCACCAGGCCGACCTGGCCCCCGAGCGGGAGATCACCCTGGTCAACGGGGCCGGCGAAGGCCGCTTTCTGCTCCTTCAGGGCCGCCCCCTGGAAGAACCGGTGGTCCAGTACGGCCCCTTCGTCATGAACAGCGAAAATGAAATCAGGGAAGCCTTCCGCGATTACCGGGCGACGGAATTCGGGGGATGGCCATGGGACGACCGGGGACCCGTTCATGGTCCCGAACTGCGGCGCTTCGCCTCTTACCCTGGAGGGGAGACCGTATTCCCGGGCCACGGAAACTAACCGTTGCCGCAACCCTTTCCTCCGCGCCATGCACGAGAGGAAACTCCCCACCGGAATTCAGGCTCCCCTGGTGCCTTTCAGGGTTTGAAACTGTGGGCGAAATCGATGACGCAGACGTTGCGCCATCCGGGGTGTGTACCACAGGCTACTCCTACCAGGAGGTAATGTTCGCTGAGGAAATTCTTGCGATGGCCCCGCTTGGGGATGCCATCGTCGATGACCAGGTGAAGGACCACCGAGCGGGCATCGGGATCCCCGTAAAAGATATTTTCACCCATGGCTTTTTGCCAGGTCCCATGACGCCTGATGCGATCCTGGGCGGTGGAGCCGTCGGATCCCGTGTGCCCCGTCCGCCCCGTGGCCGACTGGTCCTTCATGTGATCACGAGAGGCTTTGGTCAGCCTTATGTCGGGCGAGAGCAAGGGGACCGGCGGTGCCTGCTTCAGTTCCCTGATGGCATCTTTCAACGCAGCTACCCCTTCCCGGGTAATGATGGGCACATCGCCGGGGTAGTTCAGTTTCTTGCCGTCATACTTATTCAGCAGGGGCTCCAGGTATTCCCGGGCATAGGACGGCGGATCGGAGCGCAGTTTGTTGATCTCTAAGATCACCGCCTTCTCATTGTCGGAGAGATAGGTCGCCCCGGCGGCAGTATTCAGGGCCATCTTGTCCCAGCTCTTTTCCGCCAGGGAACGCATGCCCGTGAAACACACCATCAGTACCAGACCAACCCCGAAGAGTATTTTTTTTCTCACCATCTGCAATTTTCCCATCACTTATTATCGACTGATTCAAAAAAAGTGCCGTTCCTCCATTTCACGGCCTGCCTTGATGAAAAACGGAAAACATGCCGGCAAATTTTATGCGGATCAGAAAATTTCATCTGCCCGCCAGGATGGATTTAGCAGGAAGTGTGGACAGCTTTTTCAGGAATAGGCCTCGTTACGGTCGATGGTGGCCACCTGTACCAGCATGCGGGCGATTTCAGCGGTGACATGGCGGAAATACTTCTCTCCCTTTTCCCGGGTGGCTTTGCGGGGATCCCCCACTCCGGTATCGCGGGTGACCTGGCTCCATTGCCGCTCGGTCCAGGCCCATTTCTTCCGGCAGGCCTCGATGTTGATCTGCCGGGAGGCACCATCGCCTGCCTCTTCAAGGGGAAGTACCCATTCCGGATGGAGAAACAGCATTAAACTGGTTTCCATTTCGCCGGCATGATCGTCGGGTTCCTCAAAGAGATTTTCCGGAAGGGGAATCTGGTAGAAATTGGCCTGAAACAGCCACATATCGGGGTATTTCAGTCCGAGTTCCCGGAGCATCTGCCGGAAGTCATTGCCCCCATGGCTATTGAAAACCACCATCTTATAGATCCCGGAGCGGAGCAGGCTGGTGAGGACATCCTCCAGGATCTTCATTTGTGTGGAAGGATTGAGGTTGATGTCGAGCCTGATGTCGTGCTGACCGGTATTCACACCGAACGGGATGGGGGGCAGCACGATGATGCGGGCGCCTCCGGCGGCGGCGAGCCGGGCTGATTCGGCTGCAAGGGCCTCGGCTTCAAAAACATCGGTTCCATAGGGAAGATGATAGTTGTGGGCCTCGGTGGCTCCCCAGGGCAACACCGCCACATCATAATCGCTCACCTTCACGTTCTTCCAGTGGTTACGCGACAATACAACTGAACGCTCTCTGCCTGACATAAGCTTTTCTCTTAAAAATTCAATAGAAGCAGGCGGGAATCGCAGGCTCCGGGCCATTTCCTGCCGTACTGCCCAAAATTACACTTTTCAGTCCGAATGTTTCCACTTTCCGGCTTTATCCTAACCCCTATTTTCTTATTTTTGGAAAAACAAACATATCATGATCATGAGTGACAGGAGAACATTTCTGAAGAATACGGCGCTGGCTACGGCAGGATTGGCGGCTTTTCCCACCATTGTCAGGGGAAGCGGTGTGGCGGCAAACGACAAGATAACGGTCGGGTTGATCGGATGCAAGGGACAAGGGTGGAGTAACCTCCAGGCGTTCCTTAAACAACCCGGAGTGGAGTGTGCCGCCCTCTGTGATGTCGACCGGAATGTCCTCATGGAGAGGGCCGCCGGGGTCGAAAAAATCACGGGGAAAAAACCCGCGCTTTACGGCGACTTCCGGAAGCTTCTGGAACAGAAGGATATCGATGCGGTTATCGTGGCCACGCCCGACCATTGGCACTGCATACCGATGGTCAACGCCTGTGAAGTTGGGAAGGATGTGTTTTGCGAGAAGCCCCTGGCCAACACCATTGAAGAGTGCAATGTGATGGTCAATGCCACGCAAAGGTACAACAGGGTGGTCCAGGTCAACCAGTGGCAGCGGAGCGATCCCCACTGGAAGGATGCCGTGGAGTATGTCCACAGCGGCACCCTGGGGCGTGTGCGCTCGGTCCGTGCCTGGTCATACGTGGGCTGGAAGGGTTCTATCCCTGTGGTGCCCGACACACCGGTTCCCGAGGGAGTCGATTACGACATGTGGCTGGGGCCCGCTCCCAAACGCCCCTTTAACCAGAACAGGTTTCACTTCACCTTCCGCTGGTACTGGGATTACGCCGGCGGACTCATGACCGACTGGGGGGTGCACCTGCTCGACTATGCCCTTTTCGGCATGAACCAGTATGTTCCCAAATCGGTGATGGCCACCGGCGGGAAATACGCCTACCCCGACGATGCCATGGAAACCCCCGACACCCTGATGGCCATGTATGACTTCGGGGATTTCGGGTTGCTGTGGGACCATACCATCGGTATTTATGGCGCCAACTACGGCAGGGGCCACGGCGTGGCTTTCATCGGCGAATACGGTACCCTTGTGGTCGACCGCTCCGGCTGGGAAGTCCTCCCGGAAACCAGCAGCGTCAGCGCCAATAAAGATTTTGTGAAGGTTCCCCTGCAAAAATCGACAGGGCAGGGGCTGGAGCTTCATGTGAAGAATTTCCTGGAATGCATGAAAACCCGGGAGAAGCCCACCTGCGATATTGAAACCGGGGCCCATATTGCCCGGATCGCCCACCTCGGGAACATCTCCTACCGTTTGGGGCGCAAGGTTTTCTGGGACCACGACCAGCAGAGGTTCATTAAAGACAAGAAAGCCGATGAGCTGGTGAAGGCACACTACCGGAAACCGTGGACCCTTCCCCGGGTATGAAGCAGATTCTGAAATACGCGGGCTATGTGTTGGCCGTGGCGGCCTTCGGATACATGGTATGGCGGTTTTCTTACATGATTGCCTGGATCCTGGCGGCGGCCGTCCTCTCCTTTGTGGGCCATCCCCTGGTGCACTTCTTCGACAGTCTCCGTATCCGCAAGCTGAAAATTCCCCATGCCGTGAGCGCTTTGCTCTCCCTGGGCCTCATCCTGCTGGTGATGCTGGGGCTCCTGGCCATTTTTGTGCCCCTGATCCTCAACCAGGCCAACACCATCGCCCAGATCGACATTAACCGGCTGGCGGCTAACCTTCAGGGCCCCCTCCAGTGGATTGACGAGCAACTCCACGCCATGGGGGCCATTCCCGACGGGTTGACCATGCAACAGTTCCTGGTCCAGAAAGCCAAATCGGTCGTAAACCTGGGCAACGTCTCCGGGCTCCTTAACAACATCTTCAGCGTGGCCGGAAATGCCTTCGTAGGCATCTTCTCCATCTTCTTCATCGCTTTCTTTTTCCTCAAGGATGAAAGCATGTTCGAGGAGATCCTCCTGCTTGTGGTTCCCGAAAAACACCACAAGGCCACCCTGCAGGTGGTTGCCGACTCCAAAAACCTGCTGATGCGCTATTTTGTGGGGATCATGGGGGAAATCCTGGGCGTTATGGGGCTGATTACTCTGGGACTATATCTCTTCGGCATAAAGAACGCCTTGCTGATCGGGTTCTTCGGGGCCATCATGAACATTATTCCCTACCTGGGGCCGGTGATCGGGACGCTCATCGGGGTTACCCTGGGGATAACGGCCACCCTGGCGGGCGGAGCCTTCGACCAGCTCCTTCCCATTGTGCTTAAGATACTGGGAGTTTTCCTGGTGGCCAACTTCATCGACAACAACATCCTGATCCCGGTCATCTATTCGAAAAGCGTGAAATCACACCCGCTGGAGATCTATTTTGTGATCATCATCGGGGGGAGCCTGGCCGGATTGCCGGGAATGATCCTGGCCGTTCCGGTGTATACCGTGTTGCGTGTGATCGCCAAAGAGTTTTTCCAGAATTTCAGGATCGTTAAAAAACTCACAGCGGCGATGAAAGAAGAGTAAACGGGCCCTCACCCAGCCCCGGGGCAGCCAAAAAAGTATTGGATTATAAAAAAGGCAGCAGCTCCAGAACAACTATATTCTCATATTCTGACCTTCTAAACTCTGACCTTCTGAAATTCCTGCACTACCAGGATCCTCCGGCGCCGCCGCCACCGAAGCTTCCGCCACCGAATCCGCCAAAACCGCCGCCCCCGCCGAAGCCTCCTCCGCCTCCGAATCCTCCGCCAAAGCCCCCGCGGCCTGAGGAGAAATCGGACCAGGAGCCGCCGCGTCTGCCGGCATTCATGGCTCCCAGCCAAATCCAGAAGGGCAGGTTTCGGCTTCCCGTATTGAAGGATTTTTTATTGCCCCCCTTCATCATGGCGATGACCAGCAGGATGATGATCAGGAGCACGATGACCGATCCGGTGCCAGTCCCTGTTTGGTCCTCGCCGCCGGTATACTGTTGGGCGGTAAACTCACCCCGGGCCAGGCCCATGATCACCCTGGTGCCGGCTTTGATCCCCCCGAAATAATCCTCCTCACGGAAGCGGGGGATCATTTCCTGGTCGATGATCCGGCCATTGGCCACGGCATCAGGGATCACCCCCTCGAGGCCATAGCCCACCGAAATGTATACTTCACCCCTTTCCGAAGGGGTTTTGGGCTTCACCAGAACCACAATCCCGTTGTTTTTACCCTGACGGCCCACGCCCCACGATTCGCCGATCCGGTAAGCCATATCTGCGGGGTCATACCCCCCGAGATCGGGAAGGATGACCACGGCCACCTGGGTGGAGGTCTCCTGATCAAAGCGAACCAGTGAATCTTCGAGTTCCTGTGCCTGGGCGGGCGTGAGGATCCCGGCCAGGTCATTGACCAGGCGGGGAGGCACCGGCCGCTCCGGTACTTTGGCCAGCGCAGCCAAAGGCAGCAACAGGGCAAGCCATACCAGGTATTGTGTCCAGCTTCTGTTCATCGTCTATTCTTTATCTCCGTAGGAAATCTCATTGGTGAGCTCATTCACGTCATCGGCACGGCGGGGAAAATGGTCACTCAGCTGCTCCCCGGCCATCCTGATTCCCTCCATCAGTCCTTCCGTGATCTTCTCCTGCCGGAAATGATCCAGGACCACAGAACGGATCTGGTTCCAGAAATCTTCAGGAACCACTGCGTTGATGCCGGCGTCGCCGATGACCACGAATTTGTGATCGCCGACAGCCACGTAAAAGAGCACCCCATTGCGTTCACGGGTTTTGTGCATCTCCAGATGCGTGAAGATATCGACCGCCCGGTCAAAGAGATTCTTCTTGCAGTGTTCTTCGATGTGCACCCTGATCTCGCCCGAGGTCTCCATCTCTGCCACCTCGATGGCCCGTCTGATTCCGGCTTTCTTCTCCTCCGTGAACGATTCCCAGAAGTTCATAGCTTATTAAAATTTCACTTCAGGGGCCTTTTCGGCGCCCGTTTGCGCTTCAAAATAGGCTTTCTTGCCGAAGCCGAAAATCTTTGCCGTGATCAGTTCAGGGAAACGCCTGATATAGGCATTATAAGCCATGGTCGTTTCGTTGAACTTCATTCTTTCGACGGTTATTCTGTTTTCGGTACCCTCCAGCTGGGCCTGCAAATCAAGGAAGTTCTGGTTGGCCTTCAGATCGGGGTACTGCTCGACCACCACCATAAGGCGGCTGAGGGCCGAGGAGAGTCCCTGCTGGGCTTCCTGGAACTGCGCGATGGCCTCGGGCGTCAGGTTGGCAGGATCCACCTTCATGGAGGTAGCCTGTGAACGGGCTTCAATAACCCCGGTCAGGGTTTCCTGCTCATGCTCGGCATAACCTTTGACGGTCTCCACCAAATTGGGAATCAGATCGGCCCGGCGCTGGTAAACATTTTCAACCTGGGCCCAGGCGGCACCCACCGCTTCATCCATTGAAACCATCTTGTTGTATCCGCACCCCGAAAAAAGAAATCCGGTGACCACTGCGGCAAGGATGAATACACTTTTTCTCATGTTCATATAATTTTATTCAAAATTGAGCTTCGAATGTTAAAAATCATCGAAAATATCGGAGAAACCCCCTAATTTGCCGCTAAATTACATATTTCGGCAGACAAATGGAGAGGACGATGTCAAAGGAGGAGTTCAGTGCGGCTATCAGGGAAGGGCTGCCGCGGGAGCTTCCCGGAGCGGCGGTGTATGCGCCGGGAGTGAACCATGCCCCTATCAGGAGGGATGTGTTGTCTGATGAGGAGAAACGGCTGGCGGTGAGGAATGCCCTGCGCTATTTCCCGGCAGCGTTTCACCCTGTATTGGCTCCGGAATTCAGGGAAGAACTCCGCAAATACGGAAGGATCTACATGTACCGTTTCAGGCCCCGGTATGCCATGAAAGCCCGGCCCATCGGCGAATACCCGGCCCGGACGCCCCAGGCGGCAGCCATTATGCTCATGATCCAGAACAACCTGGATCCTGCCGTGGCCCAGCACCCCCATGAGCTGATCACCTATGGCGGGAATGGCGCGGTCTTCCAGAACTGGGCGCAGTACCTGCTGACCATGCGATATCTCTCGGAGATGACCGAAGAGCAGACCCTGGTGATCTATTCGGGGCATCCCCTGGGACTATTCCCCTCCCACCGGGAGGCGCCCCGCGTAGTGGTCACCAACGGCATGATGATCCCCCATTACAGTACCCGCGACGATTATGAACGATTCAACGCCCTGGGGGTCACCCAATACGGGCAGATGACCGCAGGCTCATACATGTATATAGGTCCACAGGGAATCGTTCATGGCACCACCATCACGCTGATGAATGCGGCGCGTCTCCATGCCGGTGGGGAGAGCCGCGGGAAGATTTTCGTCACCTCGGGACTCGGGGGCATGTCGGGGGCGCAGCCCAAGGCGGCCGTCATCGCCGGCATGGTGTCGGTCACCGCGGAGATCAATCCCCTTGCCGTGAAAACCAGAAAGGATCAGGGATGGGTCGACGAAGTGCACACCACCCTGGAGGGTGTCATCGGGAGAATGCTGGAAGCTTCGGCCGGCGGAGAAACGGTTTCTCTGGCATACCTGGGGAATGTCGTCGACCTCTGGGAAGAACTCGCCCGCCGCGACATCAGGGTGGACCTGGGGTCCGACCAGACTTCCCTGCACAATCCCTTTGGGGGGGGGTACTACCCTGTGGGGCTCACCCTGGAGGAAGCCAACCAGATGATGGCCGCCGATCCTGCGCTTTTCAGGGAAAAAGTGGAGGCTTCGCTGCGGCGCCACGTGGCCGCCATTCACATCATGACCGCCCGGGGCATGTACTTCTGGGACTATGGCAACGCCTTTCTGCTGGAGGCGGGGCGTGCCGGAGCCGACGTCTTCACCCCCGGCGGGGGATTCAAATATCCCTCCTATGTACAGGACATCATGGGGCCCCTCTTCTTCGACTACGGCTTCGGGCCTTTCAGGTGGGTATGCACCTCAGGCGCCCCTGCCGACCTGGAAACCACCGACCATCTGGCGGCGCAGGTTCTCGGGGAGCTTCTCCCGCGTTCCCCGGAAGAGATCCGTCCCCAGATGGAAGACAACATCAGATGGATTCGCGAAGCGGGGCGCAATAAGCTGGTAGTGGGTTCCCAGGCGCGTATCCTGTATGCCGATGCGGAAGGGCGGATCGCCATAGCCACGGCTTTCAACCGGGCCATTGCCGAAGGGCTGATCAGTGCGCCCATCGTTTTGGGGCGTGACCACCACGATGTTTCCGGTACCGACAGTCCCTGGCGCGAAACCAGCAACATCCGCGACGGATCGCAGTTCACGGCCGACATGGCTGTCCAGAACTTCGCCGGCGACAGCTTCCGGGGCGCCACCTGGGTATCGTTGCACAACGGCGGGGGCACCGGCTGGGGAGAAGCCATTAACGGCGGCTTCGGGATGGTCATCGACGGCTCTGCAGATGCCGGCCACCGCCTGCAGAGCATGCTCCACTGGGATGTAAATAACGGCATCGCACGCCGCAGCTGGGCCCTGAATCCTCCCGCCTTGCGCACCATCCAAAGGGCCATGGAACAGAACCCCCTCCTCCGGATCACCCTGCCCCATGAACCGGAGGAGAAATGGCTCTGACTGGACCAGAACTTTCCGCACCGGGACAAAAAAAAGTCAGATGACAATTTGATCTATCTTTTGTTAACTTTGCCGGGTATTCACCATTCTAACATTTTTGACATGATTTGTAAAAGGTCGATTTTGTTCTGGAATGTTGACACCCAAAACGATTTTGTGGAACCATGGGGGAAGCTCTATGTCAAAGGGGCGGAGAAGCTCAAACCCCGATGGGCAGAGATTACCAAGGTTGCCCGGAGAATGAAGATCAGAGTGGTCAACACGGCCGATTACCACTTTGTACATTCGGCCGAAATCAATGAAAAACCCGACCTCATTCACACCTTTCCGGCGCATTGCCTGGCAGGTACAAAAGGAGCGGAATTCATTGCCGAAACGGCCCCCGACAATCCGCTGGTCTTTCACTGGGACACCATTTACGACACCATGCCCCTGAAAGTCGATGTGCCGCAGTACCGGAACTTTGTCATCCTCAAGGATGCCTTTGATGTTTTTGCCGGGAACGCCGTCACGGTCAAGCTCCTGGAAGAACTCGCCCCGGAGATGGTAGTGGTTTACGGAGTCACCACCAACGTCTGTGTCGACCATGCCGTCAGAGGCCTGGCGCAAAGGGTTAAACAGGTTTACGTCCTGAAGGATGCCATTAAAGAATTGCCGAAAATCCCCCTTCCATTCGGGGAATGGGAAAAGATGAACGTGAAACTGATCACTTCAGTAGATCTTTTTCACTCCTTTAAGAAATAGAAAAGGGGGTGCCATATTCATGGACACCCCCTTTTGTTTTTTACGTCATACCCCTCAGATACCTGCTGAAAGCTCGGCACCGGGTTTGAATTTCACAACTTTCTTGGCTTCAATCTTGATTTCCTTGCCGGTCTGCGGGTTCCTGCCCGTCCTGGCACCACGCTCCGAAACCGCAAATGAGCCAAAGCCAACGAGAGACACCCTGTCGCCTGCTTTTAATGCAGCACTGACAGCGTTAATGGTCGCATCAAGGCCTTTCTTGGCGTCAGCCTTGGATAAGCCTGCATTTTCAGCAATGGCGTTTACTAAGTCTTGTTTGTTCATACGCTTAAGATTAAAAATTGATTAAGTTATTGAATTTAAACACTTTAAGAAAATTGTTGCATTGATCTGCATGTTGGGGATCGGCGTGTTAAAATCCCAAAAACCCAATAAAATCAGCATGTTCAGAGAACTGGATATTCAATGGTCTAAATTCAGAATAATGTTTTAAAAAAACAACCCTCTCCACTTATTTTTTTTCATGGATGTTATGAACACCCCTTTCCATGTCAAACCGGGACATAGACCAGTTTTTTGGTTTCAAAGAAGGGTTCGCCGAAAATTTCCTGGAGGGAGTATATGACCGCATGGTGTCGGAGTTCAGCGATTTCTGCGGTGAGGTCCCCTCCTTTAAGGTAAAGGATGCCGTTGGGGAGGCTGTTTTTCTGATCGGGGGAGATGTTTTTATGGATCCATTTGTAGAACTCAGGGAGGTGGGTCACCGCGCGGCTCACGACGAAGTCATATTTACCGGTAAGGGATTCGGCGCGGGCTTTATCGGCGGTGACGTTTCCGAGGCCGAGGGCAGCGGCAATCTCCGTGACGACCATGATTTTTTTGCCGATGGAGTCGACCAGGTGGAAGTGGACACCGGGGAAAAGGATGGCCAGGGGAATGCCGGGGAAACCGCCTCCGGTACCCACGTCGAGCACTGAGGTGCCGGCCCTGAAGGTAACGATCCTGGCGATGGAAAGGGAGTGGAGGACGTGCCGTTCATAGAGGGCTTCGATGTCCTTGCGGGAGATGACGTTGATACGGCTGTTCCACAGGTCATAGAGAGGCTTCATCCGGGCCAGCTGATCCCTCTGGAGGGGCGTCATTTGCGGGAAGTAACGAAGAACCGTTTCCATAGGATCATTCCTTATCCCCCATCTCGGTGGTTTCAATGAGTTTGAATAGCATTTCGCGGGCCCTGAAAAGTTGTGCCTTGACAGTACCCAGCGGAAGCTTCAGTTCCACGGCTATCTCCTCGTACGACATCTCCCGGAAATAGCGGTATTCGACCAGGGTTTGGTAGCGGGGTTTCAGCTTGCGGACCACCTTGCGCATCAGGATGGCTTTCTGCTTGCGTATCAGCCGCTCCTCGGGATCGGGATCCCCTGAACGGAGCTTCACCGGCGTCTCTCCCTCGTTGTTGTCGGGAGTGGCCTCGATGTTGACGGTGATCCCCTTTCGTTTCCGGAGGAAATCAATGCAATTGTTGGAGGCAATCTTGAACAGCCAGGTGCTGAAGGCATAATTGGGGGAGTACTGGTGCAGATTCTTGAAGGCTTTACCGAAAGCTTCCAGGGTGAGGTCCTCGGCATCGCTTTTGTTGTTGACCATCTTCAGGAGCATGAAAAAGATGGCATCCTTATACCGCGCCAGCAGGCGTGCAAAGGCATTCTCATCGCCCTCCAGGGCAGCCTGCACCAGGTCATAATCATGCCGTGCCTTGTCAGAAAGATGGTCTTGCAGCTCCTCCATCACCTGTTTTTCCGCCTGAAATCAAATCCCCAACGGGCCAGCATCCTGTACCAGGGCGCCAGGAACCCGTATAACAACGAAGGTATGAAAATTCCGGGTTCATTTAGCCGTTTCTGGATAAGCTTTATGCTCACGGCGGATAAAATAAGAAGAAGAATCAGCAGGATCAAAAGGGGCATCCATAATACCGGATAAAGGAGGAGGCAAGCCAGGGCGAGGGGCACCATGGCCATCTTCAGTAAGGAGAAGAACCTTCTGAGCCACACTTTCCCGAAGGAGAGTTCTTTTTCGAGCACGAAAAACTTGTGGATCAGGTCCCTGAATTCCTGCTTACCGGCGTTGGTTTCGCGGCGCAGGACCAGGTTGGCCCAGGGGAGGATGGCCGTTTCCCTGCGACGGATGATGGAATTGAAGATGACCTCCATGTTGAGGTACTCTTCTCTCATCCTTCCTGCGAATCCGTTGATATCGAAGTAAGCCTGCCGGCTGAAGGCGACATTCTCCTCGTTGGCCACCCAGGGGAGCCCGTTGAGACAGAAGGCCATGCTTTCGGTCTGCTGGAAAAACGATTCGGTACGAAAAAGCTTGTGGTAGAATCCTTTGTCGGGGAGGGTGGCGGTGTACCCCACCACCACTTTTCTCTCTTTTGAGAAGGCGGCTGAGATGGTGGGAAGCCACTGGTGATGAGGCATTTCCATCGAAGGATGGGCAAAGACCACTTTATCATGGGCAGCGGCTTTCATAGCCAGATTACGGGAGAGTTTCTGTGAGAATCGCGTCTCCTGGTTCAAGCCGGTCATTTTCAGCCGGGGATACTGTTGTTTCATGAGCCCCAGCTTCGTCAGGGAGTTGTCTTCGGAGTAGTCGTCGACGACTACCACTTCGTAGTGGGGGTATCCGAGGGAGAGCCAGCCCGGCAGGTTCTTGACCAGGTTCTGTTCCTCGTTGCGCTGGACCATGATCACCGAGAAGGATTGCGCTGTTTCCTGTGCTCGGGAGGGTTTCAGTAAGGCCAGCCGGAGCCTGAAAAAGAGGGTATAAAGGACCAGCAGCAGCCAAACGCCGGCCACCACCCCCGGAAAAATGAAATCTTCCGGAGCAGCACTCCTGAAAAAAGCCATCAGTTCCTGCGGCATACTCCCGTTTTGGCCGCAAATTTAGCAGAATAATTATCTTTGTGGCCATTAAATTACAGAAATGACCATCCCCGGTGATGGTCTGCTGCCGGGGTAAGGCCCACGTGACGGGAGCCGCGGAACGCTCCGGGGCCGATTCATTGCAAATGACATAATTGAGGAGATGACTTTCGAACTGACCACCACCTGTGAGGGCTCAGAAGCCAGGGCCGGGGCGCTGGAAACCGCCCACGGAACGGTACTCACGCCGGTATTCATGCCCGTGGGCACCGCCGGGTCGGTGAAAGGCATCCATATCCGCGACCTGAAAGAGGATATCAAAGCTCAGATCATCCTGGGGAATACCTACCATCTTTACCTCCGGCCCGGGCTGAAGGTTTTACAGGATGCGGGGGGTTTGCACCGGTTCAACGGCTGGGATGGGCCCATCCTTACCGACAGCGGAGGTTTCCAGGTCTTCTCACTGGGTGACCTGAGGAAACTCTCTGAGGAGGGGGTCAGGTTCCAGTCCCACATCGACGGTTCATACCATCTTTTTACGCCTGAGAATGTGATGGACACCCAGCGGGTTATCGGCGCCGACATCATGATGGCTTTCGATGAGTGTACCCCTGGGGACGCCGGGTTTGACTATGCCAGGAAGTCGCTGGAACTCACCCAGCGCTGGCTCGACAGGTGCCACCGCCGTTTCCATGAAACCTCCCCCCTTTACGGGTATCCGCAATCCCTCTTTCCCATTGTCCAGGGGGCGACCTTCCCCGAATTGAGGCGCAAGTCGGTGGAACATGTCAAAACCCTTGATGCCGACGGCTACGCCATTGGCGGACTGGCGGTAGGGGAACCTGAAAAGGTGATGTATGAGATGATCGAGGTGGTCAATGCCGGACTGCCGGTGCACCGGCCCCGTTACCTGATGGGGGTGGGCACGCCTGTCAACATTCTGGAGGCCATTGACCGGGGTGTCGACATGTTCGACTGCGTGATGCCCACCCGCAACGGACGCAATGGCATGCTTTTCACCAGCGGGGGGATCATCAACATCCGCAACAACAAGTGGATGAACGACCACTCCCCCGTTGATCCCCACGGCACCTCCTTTGTCGACCATCAGTACAGCAAGGCCTACCTGCGTCACCTGGTCATTTCCGGAGAGATGCTGGGTGCCCAGATCGCCAGCCAGCATAACCTTGCCTTTTACCTCTGGCTGGTCACCGAAGCCCGCCGGCAAATCCTCGCCGGCACCTTCCCTGCCTGGAAAAACGAAATGGCCCACAGGCTCAAACACAGGCTCTGAGATGAAGCACTACAAAACCATCGACTTTTATATCACCCGGAAGTTCCTAGGAACCTTCTTCTATTCCATTGCCCTGATCATCAGCATCGCCACGGTCTTCGACATCTCGGAAAACCTCGACGAATTCATTTCGAAAGACATCCCCACCAAAGACATTGTCTTTCAGTATTACCTCAACTTCATTCCTTACTTTGCCAACCTCTTCAGTCCGCTTTTTGTCTTTATTTCGGTCATCTACTTCACCTCCAAGATGGCCTACAATACCGAAATCATCGCCATTCTGAGCAGCGGGGTTTCCTACAAGCGGCTGATGCGCCCCTACCTGGTATCGGCGGCCTTCATCGCCCTCTTCACCTGGTTCCTGGGGAATTACGTCATTCCCGGTGCCAACCGTGAAAGAATAGACTTCCGGAACCACTATATCAACAACAACAACTTTCAGGTCGAGCGCCATATCCACCGCCAGATTGAACCGGGGGTGTATGTCTATATGTATACTTTCAGTTCCAGCAACATCGGCACCCGTTTCACCATGGAGAAATTTGAGGAGCAGAAGCTGGTGGAGAAGATCACGGCCGACAACATCAGCTGGAATGAGGATTCGGCACGGTGGACCATCAACAATTACTGGCGAAGGAGATTTGTGGGCGACCAGGAGTTCATCACCCACGGGTACCATATCGATACCACGCTGAACATGACCCCACAGGATTACAAGGTGGAGCGTGACGACATGGAAGCCCTCACCACCCGGCAACTGGTCAATGAAATCAGGAGCATGAAGCTCAGAGGCGTCAACTCCACGGAGTTCGCCATCGAGCGCCATAAACGCATCAGCAATCCCTTTTCGGCCTTTATCCTGACCATCATCGGGGTTTCCCTGGCCTCCCGGAAGATCAAGGGTGGACTGGGGCTGCACCTCGGACTGGGACTGTTGCTCAGTTTCTCCTACATTCTTTTTATGCAGATTTCGGTGGTTTTCGCCGCGAGCGGAAACACCCCTCCCATCGTGGCCGTATGGATACCCAACCTCCTTTACGCCCTTATTGCCTGGTACCTTTACAAATGGGCCGCCCGATAGACCAACCATGCGCCGGGGCACGACAGCGGGGTTCTCAGTCCCTTTTGAATGGCAGATGGCCGGCACGATTCCTTCTCTCTCCAGGAGATGTTATGGTCAGGTGGAGTCAAACCAAACGGGGGAACAGGGTGCTCAACTATTCAAACATTCCATAATATTGTTCAAAAACAAGATGTTACAAAAACTTAAAAGAAAGGCCGATTCGGGAAGTGGAGGGTTTTGAATATAAAAAATTAGTAATTTTGGTCTCCTGTTGAAAAAGTGCTCAGGCCGAAGGGATGCCTGGAGCCCGTTTGCCAAACTTAATAACTACCTGATATGTCATTAAAAAGGAACATTCTCGATCTGAGAAAAAGAAAGGAAGAGATCCAGAAGGGGGGAGGCGAAGAAGCCATTGAAAAGCAGGCCCAGATGGGTAAGCTCACCGCCCGTGAGAGGATCATTTCGATTCTGGATGAAAATTCTTTTCATGAATACGACATGTTCGTGGAGCATGCGGCGCGTGATTTCGGCATGGAGGATAAAATTCTTCATGGAGACGGGGTGATCATCGGCACTGGCACCATATACAACAAGCCGGTATGTATTTTTGCCCAGGACTTCACGGTAGCCGGGGGTTCTCTGGGGTTAATGCATGCCCAGAAGATCACCAAGATCATGGACCATGCCCTGAAGATGCGGGTTCCCCTGATCGGGATCAACGATTCGGGGGGTGCGCGTATCCAGGAGGGGGTTAACTCCCTGGCTGGTTACGGGGAGATTTTCTTCCGCAACACCCTGGCATCGGGGGTAATTCCCCAGATCTCGGTCATTTTAGGGCCCTGCGCCGGCGGTGCCGTCTACTCCCCTGCCCTCACCGACTTTGTTTTTGTGGTCGAGAACATCTCCAAGATGTTTATCACCGGTCCGGGGGTCATCAAATCGGTACTGGGTGAAGACATCTCCATGGAAGAACTGGGGGGTGCCCGCGTGCACGCCCAGGTGACCGGCAACGCCCATTTCTTCGCCAAAAACGAGAAAGAGTGCTTTGAACAGATCAAGAAACTGATCACCTACATTCCCTGGAACAACAAGGAAAAAGCGCAGCCGTTTCCGGCCAAGCCCCCCAAGAAAAGCAAAAAGGTGGAACGCATTGTGCCCACCGATCCGAAGATTCCGTATGACATGCGCGAAATCATCAAGGCGATCACCGACGGATCGGAATTTCTGGAGATCATGGAACTTTTCGCCCCCAACATCATCATTGGGTTTGGTCGTATGGACGGGGAGACCGTAGGATTTGTGGCCAACCAGCCCATGGTTTTGGCGGGGGTGCTCGATACCGACAGTTCTGACAAGGCCGCCCGCTTTATCCGTTATTGTGATGCCTTTAACATCCCCATCGTCACGCTGGAAGATTTGCCGGGGTACCTGCCGGGGGTGGACCAGGAGCATGCCGGGGTGATCCGCCACGGGGCCAAGATCCTTTATGCCTACAGTGAGGCTACCGTTCCCAAGATTACGGTGATCCTCAGGAAAGCATACGGAGGAGGGTATATTGCCATGAATTCGAGGCATCTGCGCGCCGACTTTGTCTTCGCCTGGCCTGCTGCCGAAATCGCCGTCATGGGTCCCGAGGGTGCTGCCAATATTGTTTTCCGGAAGGAAATCATGGAAGCCGAAGATCCCGAAGCCATGCGTCTCCAGAAAATACAGGAATACAAGGAGAAATTCGCCAATCCCTATGTGGCCGCAGCCAAGGGGTATATCGACGAGGTCATCGAACCCGAAGAAACCCGCTCCAGAATCCTGCACGCCCTGAAGGTGTCCAAGAACAAAAACATCTCCATGCCGGTCAAAAAACATGGCATTCCTCCCTTCTGACGCCGAAGCGTTTCCGGGGATTCGCCCGGAAGGGGACCGATGCTGTGGACAGACATCATGCTGATGGTCTGTGTGTTTCAGCAGGGCCAAGACCAAAGAGATTGAATTTTCCCAAGGAATTTAACATTAAAGGAGCCGAAAAATGTCAGAAGAAATAAAGTTAGACCATTTGGTCGTGCAGGGGGCGATGTACAAGACCACCCTGACTCCGAAGTTCAAACACCGGAAGGCCTGGAAAGCTCCGAATCCCAACCTGATTTATTCGTTTATTCCGGGAACGGTGATTGACGTACTGGTAAAACCCGGGCAGAAGGTCAAGGAGGGGGAAACCCTGGTCCTTCTGGAGGCGATGAAAATGCACAACAGCATTGTAATGCCCTTTGACGGGGAGGTGGTCAAGGTGAACGTACAACCCAAAGATTCGGTTTCCAAGAAGGAGCCGATGATAGAGATACGGCCGAAATAAAAAACGGGCTGTTGAAACAACAGCCCGTAAAAACCAAACTAACTAACTCAAAACTACCTGCTCTCTGGTTGGCTCCAGTATATTTCTGTGGTCATCCAGGGTTCGAGGGAAAGGGCGGGTTCCTCAGCTGCTGCGGTGGGAAGGGCATGGGTGCCGTTCCAGGCAGAGGGGCTGGTCATCCAGCCTTCCAGAACCATGGGGGACTCATTTTCGGTGGCAGTATGGGTGGCGACTTCCCAGTTCAGGCCGGTCATCCACGCCTCCAGTTCCAGGGGATTCTCCGCTTCGACGGGAGTCATGGCTGCGGCATCCCAGGCTGCACCTGACATCCAGGTTTCCAATTCCATAGGACTTTCGACTTCGACGGGAGTCAGGGACGCGGCATCCCAGCTGTTCAGATTGGTCATCCAGGCTTCCAGCAAAAGGGCTGCGTCGTAATCCCGGCTGATCAGGGCGGCATCGGCGGTGTTCCAGAAATGGCTGTTCACCATCCAGTTTTCGATTTTCATGACCGGGTCCATTTCGTTTTCAAGGCTTGAGGCAAAATTCACTTTACGGGCATTGACTTCGGTTGCTCCGGCGAGCATGAAGGTGGCCATCATTAAAGCGATCACGGTTAAAAATACTCTTGTTTTCATATTGTTTTCTGTTTTCTGTTTTCTTAATTGTTCCGTTCTGTTTCTGTTTTCGTACATCCAATAGACTAATTAACGATGCAAATGTTACACGAAACAGCTCGAAAAAAGAGAGGAATCCAGCAAACGGAGGGGTTTTACCGGTGAATGGAGATTTTAGGCGGTAAATAATATACCCGGAACTCTTTTTTTATAGGAATATAGGCTGAGGGGTTTCCGGATTCCGGAATTTTCAGGTCAATTCCTGGTTCTTCACACCTCCGGGGAGGATGTTTTGGGCGAAACGGGAATGGGCGGGTTGGTATTCCCTGACGATCTCTCTCATGCGGGCGACGAGTCCTTCATCGTTTTCTGTCTGCAGGTGGTCAAGCAGATCCTGAATTCTCACAGAGGTTTCTTCGAGGTTAACGGAGGGGGTATGGGCGATCAGGATTTTACCATGGTCGATGGAGGCGGATGTTTCCTGGTTGGCCAGCAATTCCTCATACAGTTTTTCTCCGGGGCGGAGGCCTGTTTCCACGATGTCGATGTCTTTATATGGGAGGAAACCCGAGAGCCGGATCATCTTTTCGGCCATGTCATAAATTCTGACGGGTTCTCCCATATTGAAGAGAAAGACTTCGCCCCCCTCTCCGATGGATCCGGCTTCCAGGACCAGCCTGCTGGCTTCGGGGATGGTCATAAAGTAGCGGATGATATCCCGGTGGGTGACGGTCACCGGTCCGCCCGCCCTGATCTGGCTGCGGAAAAGGGGAATCACCGAGCCACTGCTGCCCAGGACATTCCCGAAGCGGGTGGTAATAAAGCGGGTTCTGCCTTGGGGCTTCCGTGAATGCCATTGGATATATATCTCACAAATTCTCTTGGTGGCCCCCATCACGCTGGTCGGGTTCACAGCCTTGTCAGTGGATATCATCACGAACTTCTCCACGCCATGTTCCACCGCCAGGTCGGCCATAATTTTTGTGCCCAGCACATTGTTCCGGACGGCCTCATAGGGTTGTTCTTCCATAAGGGGCACATGTTTATACGCCGAAGCATGATAGATCAGTTCAGGCCGGGATTCCGCAAAAAGCTGCTGCATGGTGTAATCGTTGGTCACATCGCCCACACAGATCTGCAGGTTCACCTCCCGGTTGGTCAGCCTGATTTCATTCATCAGATCATAGAGCCCTGATTCGGCCTTGTCGACCAGGGTAATACTTTGGGGATAAAAAGCCGACAGCTGCCGCACAAGTTCGGAACCGATCGATCCGGCGGCTCCGGTCACCAGGATCCTTTTGCCGTGGATACCTTTGATCACTTCCCTGGTATCGATTTCAATGGGATCTCTGCCCAGCAGGTCTTCAATCATGACATCCCTGACCTGGCTGGTAAAAAACCTGCCGTTAAGCCATTCCCTCGTGCCGGGCACCTCTTTCACCCTGATGTTATGTGCAATGCACCAGTCAACGATGGTGGTTTTCCGTTCCTTGGTGATGCCTCCGGGGTGGACGCAGATGACCATTTCCCTGACATTCTTTTCCCTGACCAAACGGTTGGACTCTTCTCCCGGAGGATATACCATCACTCCTTCCACCTTCTTGCGGTGAAGCCCCGGATGGTCGTCGATGAAGCCCACCACCCTGTAGTTCAGGGCCGGGTCTTTCTCGAAAACACTTTTGGTGATGATTCCCATTTCTCCCGCACCAAAAATCATCATATTGACGCCGGGGCGCCCCGTTTTAACCAACCGGTGGTACATGACCGCCACCACCACCCTTAGTCCGACCAGAACCACCACCGCGATAAAAAACTGGGAGACCACCACTGAATAGGGCAGAACCATGAGAGGCCACTTCCCACGGGCAGCCAGCGTGAGAAACACCATGCCTGCAGCGATGAATAACTGGGTTTTAACCACGGCCAGGGCATCGCGAAAACCGGAATGACGGAGCATGCCGTCGTAGGGACTGAAAAGTAATTCTGCGAAAACAAATAAGGGGAGCAGGACGGCCATTTGGAGCAACATCCGGGGGACATCGACCGAAGAGGCTTCCAGGTTGAAGCGCAGCAAATAGGTGAAAATAAAAATCATACTGATTATGACGACATCTGAGGCGAAAACGATCCAGCGTGGAAGAAATACCCTGCCGGCCAGTTTTCTTAACAATGTGCGCATAGTACAGCCTGGTTAAACCAATAACCCAATTTACAAAAAAAACAGGAGATTACGGGGATAAATGTGAAGTAAAAGAGAAATGGGGTGTATGCACAAGAGAGATCTTTGGATTTGTCAATCGTCACCGTTTGTACGGAGGCAGATGAACCATGATGAGCTATTGTCGGTCTTCCCACAGACGCAGCTGATACAAAATGAGCGATCAGCGGTCTTCTCTCAGAAGCATATAGACCTTGAAGAGCGATTGGCGGTCTCTCACGGGAACAGATAGACTATGAAGAGCGACCAGCGGTCTTCCCACAGAGGCAGCTTGTGCCTTATGAACAGTTATTCTATGCCGCCTCTGCGGATGGTCACGCGGATGGCGTTTTCGACGGGTTTGGGGGAGACCAGGACCAGGTAGCCTCCGCCTCCGGCGCCTGAGATTTTCCATCCCAGTGCATTCTTCTCATAGCGGCGGATGGTTTCCAGGATGACGGGGTTGACCATTCCGGGGAACATGCTCACCTGGGCTTCGAATGATTCGCGGAAGGCCAGTCCGAACCGGGGCAAATCTCTTTGGAGGAGGGCTTTCCAGACGGCTTCTGCGGCCAGGGCCAGGGCACGGGCGCCCGCCTCGTGGATTTTAGTGCCGGCCAGGACGTCATAGTCCCCGGCACGAGGCGAGAGGTTGATGAACCACAGGTTCTCCTCGATGAAGGAGAGGATTTCCGGATCGGTAACCGTGGTGATATTTTCCGGCCAATAGCTGCCACGGGGGTAGTCGAGACGGTTAACGCCCGGGAATACAATTCCGATGGAATCCTGCGATCCGCTGACGTAGCCCGAGCCAGGTGGATTTTCGACGCAGAAAAGGGTGTGGGCCAGTTTTTCGCGGTGGCCATCAGGGATATCATTGTGCCAGAGTTCCATGGCTTTAATGCGGGTGCTGCTGGCCATGCCGCTGCGGTCATTGAATTCAATTTCCGGCTCTATGGAGATGGTGATCACCGGTCCGGGCCAGTATTTGGAGACATAGGGCTGGTCGAGCCATCCCCCGGCCAGGTCGAGGCGGAAGGGGATGCGGCACTCATTGCGCAGGGCGGTGGTTGAACGGGCAGGCAAGCCGCCACGGGGAATCCGTCTGCTCACCACCAGTATAATGCCCAGTTCATCACATAAACGCTGCTTCGAGGGGGTGAAGCCATCTTCATTGACGAAGAAGATATCGGGTTTCAAAGTCCTGAGTTCCTTTTCAAAGTCAAGGTGTCCCGAACCGCTGTTGATCCAGGCGTCCTTCACCACCCTGAGGGCTTTAACCATATAAAGGCGCTCCTGCTCGGCGTTGATGGTCCTGCGGGCTTTCAGCTCCGCGATGGTGCGGTCGGAACCCAGTCCCACGTAAAGATCCCCGTGGGAGGCCGCCTCTTCAAAGAAAGCGACATGCCCGCTGTGGAGCATGTCATAACAACCGCTGACAAATACTTTTTTCTTCATGATAATAAGTCACACATTTCCCCGGATTGCCCCATCGTTCTGGCCACTGACCTGCACCATGAGGCAAGACCTTCCGGAGGAAAGACCACAAAATTATCATTTTGGTGCATCCATCCTAATAGAGACAGGAAACAGGAGAAAAAACAGGGCAGGCGCAGGGGGTCAGGAATGGTACCAGCTGTTTAATCGTCTGATACCCTCTTCGATATCGATCTGGTGGTGCCAGCCCAGGGCGTGGAGTTTGGAGGGGTCAGTAAGTTTCCGCAGTGTGCCGTCGGGTTTTGACGGGTCGAAGGCCAGATTCCCTTTGAAACCGATGATCTCCCTGATCAGGAAAGCCAGTTCCCTGATAGAGATCTCCTTTCCGGTGCCGATGTTAATATGGGTGTTGCGGGTTTCCCGCAGGTCAGGGGACTCATCTCCCCTATGGGCATCCTCCTTCTGGCTGAGGGCTGCCAAGTCGCGGAAGCCTACCCGTTCCATGATGAAAACACAGGCATCGGCCATCTCCTCACTCCAGAGGAACTCCCGCTTCGGGGTGCCCGTTCCCCAGATTTCGACCACGACATTCTCCTTCATCTGCCCGGATGCGGGCCCCTCTCTTTTAATGCCGGATTTGTCGAACATTCTGAGGATATCATTTTCGGCACTTTCTCCGGAGACTCCCGCCACCGGACGATTGTTCAGATCGTGCCTGATGGCAGGCCAGTTTTCCTCTTCCAGCCATTTGGCGAGGGTGATCCGGCGCAGGAGGGCCGGCAGGACATGGCCCTTTACGAGGTCGAAGTTATCGTTCGGACCATAAAGGTTGGTGGGCATGACGGCAATGAAGTCGGTGCCATACTGGAGGTTGTAGCTCTCGCAAAGTTTCAGTCCGGCGATTTTGGCGATGGCGTAAGGTTCATTGGTATATTCAAGGGGAGAGGTGAGCAGGACCTCTTCTTTCATGGGCTGGGGAGCATCCCGGGGGTAGATGCAGGTAGAACCCAGGAAAAGCAGTTTTTTGACGCCGTGGAGCCAGGCATGATGGATGACGTTGTTCTGGATCTGCAGGTTTTCGTAGATGAACTCCCCGCGGAGGGTGTTATTGGCGACAATGCCCCCCACTTTAGCGGCGGCCAGGATAACATATTCAGGTTTCTCGTCCGTGAAAAACCGGCCTACGGCCTGCTGGTCGAGGAGGTTCAGCTCATCGATGGTGCGGCCTACCAGCCGGGTATACCCCTTTGAGAGAAGGTTGTTCCAGATGGCTGACCCCACCAGCCCCTTGTGGCCTGCCACATATATTTTACTGTTCTTTTCCATTTGCTGTTTCAGATCTTCCCGACATCGTTTCATTCAGTTTTGGCGGGAAGGTTTTCCCGGCCTTTCCATCATAGTTATACAATTCACTCCCTGTTGCATGCTGTAACGCCCGGTTTACTCGAAATAATTGAGGATTCTGAACCCACCCTCTTTAAGGTAACTCTCTTTTTGCATCAGCTTCACGTCGCCCTCCATCATCTCCCTGATGAGTCCGTCGAGGTCATATTCGGGGATCCACCCCAGTTTTTCGTGGGCTTTGGTGGGATCGCCGATGAGCAGGTCGACTTCCGTAGGGCGGAAATAGGCGGTGTCGACAGCGACGACGACATGGTGTTCTGCCACTTTCCGGCGGATGGGTTCAAGAAACTTATCGCCGACCTTGGCGGTGAACACCTTTTCATCGACGGCGGCCAGGCATCCCGTTTCACCGGCGCCTTCTCCCCGGAACGCCACTTCCAGGCCTATTTCTGCGGCGGCCCTGATGATGAATTCCCGGATAGAGGTGGTGATGCCGGTGGCGATGACATAATCGTCGGGTTCATCCTGCTGCAGAATGAGGTACATCGCTCTTACATAATCTTTGGCGTGGCCCCAGTCGCGGCGGCTCGAAAGGTTGCCGATGTAAAACCGCTCCTGCATGCCCATGGCGATACGCGCCAGAGCGCGGGTCACTTTGCGGGTGACGAAGGTTTCACCCCTGACCGGGCTTTCGTGGTTGAAGAGGATGCCGTTGCTGGCGTGTAGGCCGTAGGCCTCCCGGTAGTTGATGGTAATCCAGTAGGCGTAAAGCTTGGCCACGCCATAGGGGGAGCGGGGATAAAAGGGGGTGTGTTCGGTTTGGGGGACCTCCCTGACCTTTCCGAAGAGTTCGCTGGTGGAGGCCTGGTAGATGCGGGTTTTGGCTGTAAGTCCCAGCAGCCTGACGGCCTCCAGGAGGCGGAGGGTCCCCACCCCATCGGCATTGGCCACATATTCCGGCGTATCAAAGCTGACTTTCACATGGCTCATGGCCGCCAGGTTGTAGATTTCGTCGGGTTGCACCTCCTGGATGATCCGTGTGAGGTTCATCGAGTCGGTCATGTCGCCGTAGTGGAGGGTGAAATTACGGTTCTCGACGTGGGGGTCCTGGTAGATATGGTCGATCCGCTCGGTGTTGAAGAGGGAGCTGCGCCGTTTCAGGCCGTGCACCACATACCCCTTTTTCAGGAGGAACTCGCTCAGGTAAGCGCCATCCTGGCCGGTGACACCGGTTATTAATGCTGTTTTGGCAGTCATGATTCAGAAAAAAAAGTGGTAAATTACGTTATGCAATTTACCACTTTTCTTTCACTTTAACCGTTCCGGAATGTCGGGAACTACTATGCATCCGGAACATAACTATCGTAAGGCATTCGCCTTATTCACCGGAATTCATCAATAAACATCCTGGCGTCTCAACCGTCTTTTCAGGACGATGTCGGGGAGCTGCAGCAGGAAGAAGATGACCAGGATAAGGAGTCCCATGAGCAGGTGCTTGTTGAGGAAGCGGAAGGCAAAGGCCAGAACGATGATCAGTCCGTTCGTGGCCACGATGATGAGGGTGCTGGTCAGGTGGGAGTAGCCGAGTTTGAGGAGGCGGTGGTGGATATGATTCATATCGGGGGAGAAGGGGGAGCGGCCCTGCAGGATGCGGAGGGTGAAGACGCGGATCATGTCGGCCAGGGGGGTAGCCAGGATGGCCAGGGAGAAGATGGGAGAAAAGGCGATTTCCTGGGAAGGAAAGCGGAGGGCAAATTCGTTGTACTGTATCACCATGACGGCAATCAGCAAACCAAGAATAAGGGATCCTGTGTCTCCCAGGAAAATTTTATTCTCTTTACCGAAGAGGTTGAACCAGAGGAAGGCGATCAAACTCCCAGCCATTGCGCTTGCAAGGACACCATAATGGCTTTCTCCCATAATAAGAAACTTAGTGCCGAAAAGGATGGCGGCGAAAATGCCCGAGGAGGCGGCTAATCCGTCAATCCCGTCGATCAGGTTGATCGCGTTGATGATGGCAACGATGGCAGTCACACTGATCAGAAGACTGGCCACATAAGGGATTTCGCGGATTCCGAGAATAAAATGAAGGTCTGTAAACCTGATACCTCCCGCCACAATCAGAATTAGGGCACAAATAACCTGTGCCATAAATTTCTTGGTGGGCGAGATAATCAGAATATCATCCTTAATGCCGGTAAAAAAGAGGATAATCAGCGCTGCCTGGATATAACGGAATTCTATAAACTCAAACTGATTCAGACTTAGCAAGGTCGCAATGGATACCCCAATGAAGAGGGCTACCCCTCCCAGATTGGGAACCACCATTTTATTGATTTTGCGGTCACTTGGCTCATCATAGAGATTTTTTAACCGGGAGATCCTGATGATGACCGGGATAACCGTAAATACCAGTAAAAATCCGATCACAAAAGCAAGGATAATCTGAACAATTGGCACCGGATAATAGAATTCAATCATAAGACCTTGATTTATATTCGTTTTTTGATGGCATTAAACGCGTAGCAACTGAAATAATAAAGCGATTCCACAAAGCTGAATTTCTCAGTCCTGCGGTAAGATTTCCAAATGAGTATTGCCCATTTCATTTTATTGGAAGAGATGGAATTTTTCTGAACCCGGTATTGCACTAAAACCTCATCAAGTCCATACATGGTGTAACCTTTCCGGAATACATCCTTCCAGAATTGGTTGTCGTCGGCCACTGGGAACGGCCTGAATTGAATGCCGTCAAGAAGGTTTTTGTACAAAACAGAGGAAGAAAAACCAATGTTGGTATTACGCAGAAATTTCTTGTAATTCTGGATGGGAAGACAATGGATCACCTTATTCTTAGGGGTTCCGGTTTCGTCGATCAGTTCGTAAGAAGTACAGGAAAGCAGGGCATTTTTCTTTTCCATGAACGTCAATTGACGTTCCAGTTTTTCAGGCATCCAGATATCGTCACTATCGAGGAAGGCAATCAGTTCACCCTTTGCAGAAGCGATTCCCAGGTTTCTCGGAGCAGATGGTCCACCTGAGTTCTTTTCCATTTTAATAAGCTTAATTCTGGGGTCATCCCTTACAAAAGAAGAAATAATACCGACTGATTGATCTGTAGAACAATCATCCACCACGATCGCCTCCCACTGGGTATAGCTCTGGCGAATGAGTGAATTCAGGGTTTCCCTGATTTTCTCCCCTGCATTGTAACAGGGGATAATGATGGATACGCTCCGGTTCATAGGAATGATTTACTTTTATTCTGTGTAATAAATATCCATACAGGGCTGGCAAATGGTGTTGTGGTATTCCCCCCTGATCATCTCATCCCTGAAGGCCATGTAATTTTTGCCGTTCCATATCTCCACGAGGGAGGCATCTTTCACATTCCCCATTTTGTTTTCAGCGTTGTAATCGCGGCAACAGGCGACCACATCTCCATTCCACTGAACCACCACATACTGCCAGGCAAACGGACACGGCATAAAGGGGGGATACTTGTCGTATTCACCCAGTTCTACCATTTTCTTTTCCCCCCAGGGGAAAAAACGACGAATTTCCACGTCGATTCCATTTTCTTGCCAGAAACTCCGGAACGATTCCTTCATATGGGCATTCAGATTCATGGAAATCATCCTGACCAACAGTTTTGTGGAACTGTTGAGCGCTTTAATAATCACTGACAGCTGAACGATATTTTCGATGGCCTGGTTGTAATCGATTTTTCTGCCTCTGATTTTCTGGAAACTCTCTGCGTCATATCCATCAAGTGAAACGACGATTTTCCCGGCATTTCCCCTGACCAGTAATTCAGCCAAATGACCGGTCAGTTCAATGGCGTTCACAGAAAGCATGGTATTTAGTCCGCAGGCAGCGGCATAGGCATTCATTTCGGCAAATAGCGGATGGAGCAATGATTCCCCGAAATGGAACAATTCGATTTCCTTTCTTTTGATCTCCTCAGGGAATGTCGCCACTTCATCCATGACCTTTTGGAACAGTTCCATCTTCATAAACCCGACGGGGCGTTTCATCTCTTTTCCGCGTGGACACATGATGCAATTGTAGGGACAGGCATTGGTAGGTTCTATCTGATGAAGGTGCGGGTAAGGTGAGCGCTTCATTTCGAAGAGTTTCCCCCATCCGTCACGGCTGTTCAGAAACGAGGGCAGCTTTTGTCCGCAAAGGTTTTTCCTGGCTGTATCACCCATGAAAATCAGAAATTAATGTAAACAAACGCCCCCTCACTATAACCCGAGAAGATAAAGATGATGACCAAAAGAAAGGCAAACCACAAGGCAGTGATCAGTCCAGCGAGCCACGGACGGAAATATCGGCAAAAAAAGCGGTAAGTCATCGGAACATGTTAAGAATAAAGTTATTCACCAGGGTGGTTACCGGGAAGCTCAGAATAACGAATGCCAGAGTTACAGCAACGCTAACCACTTTTCCCATGGTGAGGAAGATTCTATTTCGCGGGAACAGACCTTTGGTTACCCTGGAATATTTCTCAAAAGCAGTAATTCCCATGGCGTGGTATACACCCCATAAAATATAGCGGAGACTCAGCTCATGCCAGATACCGATGGTGATCATGGTGGCCCCGATAGCGATGAAGGGTCTCCGGGTGATGGCGGCCACCGGAATAAAAATATACTCCCGGCACCAGTGGGTCAGCGACATATGCCAACGGTTCCAGAATTCCCTGATATTGGTGGCCAGGTAGGGATAATTAAAATTCTCCGGCACATTGAAACCTGCCATGGCCGCAACCCCGATGGCAATGCTGCTATAGGCCGAAAACCGTATATAAAGGTCAAGCCACAGGTAAACTGACTGGATCACCAAAGGTCCAAACCCCTCACTGGCCGTCAAACTGCCTGCGAGCCAGTTTTTAAGCAAGTAATTTACCCCGTAATTTCCCAGCACCACCAATTGGGCATATCCGTATACCATGCGCTCCAATCCGCCCGAAAACCGGCTGTTATCCCATTTTCTCCTCCTGAGGTTTTGCAGGAAGTCAGGGAACAGGTTGATCGGTCCAGCCAGGTAGGTGGGGAAAAAAGTCATAAAAGCCAGGAATTCGATCAGGGAGTGCTCCCTGAGTCGCCCCCTGTACCCTTCCTGCACGTAATGGATCAATCGGAATGTGAAATAGGATATCCCCAGAGGCAGGATCAGCGATCCCGCCAATGCCAGGTATTTGAACAGCAGAAAGGCTCCGAAAACAAGGGCCACAGTTGACAAAGCCACAACACCTTGCTTTAATTTCCTGATTCGTACAACATAATAACTGAGGAGGGATTCCAATAGCAAAAAAGCAGCAGCCAAGGGCGACATGTAATAGACAAAGGTTCCTCCAAAAAGCACCAGGATATATGGACTGTACTTGAGGGCAGTTATCCGGGAAACCAACAGAAACAGGAATACCCAGGAGAGAAAAGCAAGGGAGACAAAACTCATTTGGATTCGAGTATTATTTGCCTGGATTTCAGCTCTCTCAACAACCAGTCCACATAATAAAAACTGCCTGCTCTGTTGAGATGTGCCCGATCGTGGTAGAACTCCACATAACCGAGTTCCTCAGGAAAATCAAGGTAAGAAATGCCGTATGCGTTGTTAAACAGGTCGATCAAAGCCTTGTATTGCTGTTTTAGTTCAGGGGGGAGGTGTTTCTCTGCCTCCCGGGAACGGGGGATTTCCAGCAGGAAAATATGAATGCCCAAACTATCGGCATCTTTAAAGAACCGGACCCATTCCGGAAAGTCATTGATTTTTCTGACGGTTAAGACCTGACCTCTCAGTTCCAGATTCCGTTCATCAATGAAATCAAAATCGAGTTTTGTTTTAAATTTGTTTGAAAAGGGTTCAGGCACGTTACGGTCGAGCAGTTCCAGGGCACCCCCTTTCATTTTGGTCAGATAGACAGGAATCCTGGCCAGGCGGGTCCTGAACCGGGAGAGTGCATATTGCCAGGCCTTCCGGGAGTTTCCCTGGTAATTAAGGGTGGCCACATTTGACTCAATAAAAAGATGTTTTGGCCTGAGGGCCTTGATCTCACCAAGACAAGAGTTGAAGGCCGAAAGGTTGGTCCCCATGCCGGTGACGACCTTATAATGAAATACATTTCCCGCCAGCAGGGAGTCCATCGTTTGGTATTCTAACAGGGCATACCGGGTCAGGGAGGATCCCAGGAAATAGGCCTCTATGGAATCTTTCGGGGCACTTGCTTTTTGAATCACCCGGGGTCTTAAAGCCCCCACCTTCTGATCCCTGACTTTATAGATCTGCCAGATCCCCGCAAGTATCCCCAAAGCCAGGGAAAAGGCCACTACCCATATTTTCAGGGGCATTCCCGGGGAATCGGCCGGCCGTTTCATGTGTTTAAATTATTACGTTTACATGGTTGAACTTGTGAAACACATGTAATATCCATGTGGTTAATTATCGCGGTTGGAGCATAAATGATGCATGGATATTTCATCTTAGGGTCTTATTTTCGACCACGGCCAGGAGGTCCGACAACTTATTAATGTTCATCACCTCGACGGGAGAAATTTCAATCTGGAATATTTTCTCCATTTCCGCGATTAAAAAGAGGTGGGAAATGGAATCCCACTCCGGAGTGTCTTCAGCGGCCAAATCGAGGCTCAGTGATTCTGCAGGCATTTGCAGGATTCTGGAGACAGCAGCCATAAAATCGTTCTCCTTGTGATTTGTCCCTGATTCAGACACAAGGTGCCCGGCCACCATTCTCCGGACTTCATTTATGATGACTTTTCCAGAGCGTCCATAAGGAAGGTCTTCTACAAAAAAGATATTCTTGGGCACCTTATTCTCCTCCAGGTGTTTGCGACAGTGGGCCACAATTTCCTCACGGCTTAGGGCCTGGTTTTCCCTAACCACAATGGCTGAGGCTACAATTTCGCCCCATAAGGGGTCCTCAACGCCAAAGGTGACCGCTTCTTTCACTGCACGATGGGCGTGTAACACCTCGGTGATCTCCTCCGGACTCACATTGATCCCCCCCGTTATAATGACCAGCTTTTTCCTTCCGGTAATCCGGAAACATCCATCTTCGCCCACATAACCCAAGTCCCCGGTTTTAAACCAATCACCTGACCAGGCCGCCTTATTGGCTTCCGGAGACTCCAGATAACCGTTCATCAGCAGACTTCCCCGGAGCCAGATTTCACCCACTTCACCCACCTTTTTCTCTTTAAGGTCCTCCCCGACAATCCTGGCCTCACAATCAACAGGCTTCCCAATGGTGCCGATCACATGCGATTCTGCATCAGGTCCGGCGAATAATCCGCCCGCCACTGTTTCCGTAAGGCCATACCCATTAATAATCATGGCCTTAAACTTCTCCTCGAATTGCTGCCACAGCAGAGCTTCCAGCTTTCCTCCGCAGGATATGACAAACTGAAAAGATCCATTATTCAGTGTATCCGTATCGTTCTGTTTAAACTGGTAAACCAGTCCGGTCATTGTGGGGACCATCACCCAATGGGTGATCTTTTCGCGGTAAATAACATCGAAACTGTCTTCGATCCGCTGGATGGTGAAGGGAAAAGGCCGGAATAACGTAGCGGAATTTACCAAAGCCAACAGCGGACCCTGTACCATGCCATCGGAATGTGACAGCATGAGGTTATTAAAAATCCGTGCGTTGCTGTTTAATTGATATACCTTGGAAAGCGTCTCTAAATGGGAAAACAGAGCCCGATGGGAGATTCTGACCCCCTTGGGAGCAGAGGTTGTACCCGAAGTAAACAAGATATAGGCATCGGTTAGAGGATCGATTTCCTCAGGGAGGTCTGATGCCGGTAAAAGGTCAATGCACGCCGGGAAAGTGGAAGACTCCTGCCGTTTCCTGTTGAGTAATTTTTGCAGCAAACCATTCTCCGGTCCGTGGTGAATAGAGGTTACCTCCCTGAAGTCATTACTTTCCAGGTTCCATGCTTCCCCGATTTCCTGATCGGCAAAAATGAACCGGGCCTTACAGTGGTTAATAATGGCATTTGCCCGGTCAGCGCCCGACTCCGGATCGAGAAAGACTGCAGTGATACCATTGGCGATCAGGGAGATATAAAAAAGACATACAAAACGCTCATTTGCTGAAGAAAAAAGGACCTGGTCACCCTGCAAAATGCCTCTCTGCCGGAAATAAGTGGTATACCTTGCTATTGTGGATTGCAATTCCGGATAAGTCAACAACTGATCCCCAAAAACGATAAACTTTCCCTTCCGGAGGAAAGCCTTTTTAAAAATAGCCGGTACGGTGCTCTTTAATATATCCATTGAGTTTCTCATTTAGAAGTTGGCGCTGGATTTTGCCTGCGGTACTCCGGGGGAGCTGTTCTTCAAGGTAGTAACACCAGGGCATCCGGTTTTTACCCACCTTTTGAGCCATATATCCCCTGATGTCGTTGATAATTTGTTGACCATCCTTTCCGGCGCAGTCTTTACAGACCACAAAGGCGACGATCTTCTCATCCTCTTCGAGACGTGCGTAGGGACAGGTGGCAGCCTCCAGAACGGATGGATGGGATTCAAGGGCGTTTTCGATCTCCTCGAGATAAATGAGTTCGGAGTGTATATTTTTAACGATATTTCTCTTTCGGCCTAAAAGTTCAAAGCAACCGTCTGTTCTCTGGCGTACTATATCGCCGGTATAGAAACAGCCATTTTTCAATACCCGGGAAGTCTCTTCTTCTCGTTTGTAGTAACCGCTCATCAGGTTTTCACTTTTAACAAGTAATTCGCCTGTCCCCTCTTCATCGTCGGATTCCGCACTGGGAAAAACGATCAGTTCAGCTCCCGAAGCGGGCCCGATGCTGTTGTCCTCAGGGTCAAAGGTATCCAGGGTATGTCCCGAACAGATGCCGGCCGTCTCTGTTAATCCGTAATAATTCAGGACTGGAATCCCGTAGTTTTCCCAAAATAAACGAAGTTGTTCCTTAGTTAAGGGTCCGCCGGTACACATCACTGCTTTCAGGGAGGAGGTCTTGCTTTTCCGTGATTCGGAACAGAGTATATTCATTTGCCTGATCACAGTTGGCGCTACCCCCAGGTAGGTGATTCCCAAAGCCTGGATGAGTTCCAGGGAGAGAAGTATGTTATTCCGTTCTTCAGGTGAAGCGATCACAAAGGAAGCGCCGGCATGCAGCGGGGCAAAGCAGGTGTTGCGCAATCCGCTCATAGAATGAAGGTCGCCCAGGTTCATAAAAAGATCACCGGGTTCCCACCTGAAATGGGTGGCAATAAGATGACCGCTGTTAAAGAGTGCCTGCTGCGACAACATCACCCCTTTGGGGAGGCCTGTGGAACCGGAAGTATAGAGGATCACAGCCAGGTCATTCGGAGAAACCATTTCCTCTGAAGTAGATGCGTCGAGCCCCTGAACCATAACTTCAGCTTCTTTTCCTTCAGGGTCAACCGGAGAAAGCCATTCCAGGAAAAGAGGAGCCAAAAGATACTCCTGTTGGGATCCCGCCAGAAGGAGCATGCCGTCGTAATCCATTCCGGCAAGACCGTTTACCCGAGATGCATCGGTCAGTACGATTTTGGGAGCGGTTTCTTTCAAAATGAATTGCAGCAATTCAAGGGGCCAGTTGTGGTCAACAGGGACAAAAACAACCCCATTATAGAGGCATGCCCAGCAGAGGATGACCGATTCCAGGGACAAAGGAGTATAGGTGAGAATGATATCCCCTTTCCCGATACCCTGTTGCCTAAGTTGAGCTGAAGCCAGTTGAACCAGCTGATAACCCTCGGTATAGCTTAATACCTGATTACCTGATGTTTCCACCGCCAAGCGCCGGTCGCGGTGCTCTGTAAAGCATCGTTCAGCCAGCGCCCGAAATGTTTTCTCCTTCATGGACAAATGACCACTTTTAGGGATTCAATCACAGAATTCATTAGTATAGCCGCTAATTAATCAATTGCATTTCTGTTATATAATTGTTTGGCCAGGGACTGTTCATCATGCCCGCGGAACTCGCATTGGGCAGCTACCATTCTTCTTTTGTGTTCGAAGCACCATGCTTGTTTTATTGGTTTTAAACAAAATCAGCAATTTTCGTAGAAGACCGCCAGTTTCCTGAATTCAGCTTCCCAATTGAAATTCTCCATCACGTAGTTTTTCCCATTCTCACCCATCTGCCGTGATTTCTCCCTGTTAGTATGGAAATAAAGAATGGCATTTTTAACTTCTTCAATGCGGTCAGGATTCACTAAAATACCGCAGTTCCCATTTTGAACAATTTCTCTGTATAAAGGAAAATCGGATACGAGGGTTGGCATTCCCAAAGCCATATATTCAAATAGTTTGGTGGGCAGGGAATCGACAAAATTGGGCGATGGGTAAAAAACGGCTGCGCCTGCATGGCATGCGCTGATTCTTTCCCAGGCTTCCTCCGGCTTTAACCTTCCGGTAAAGGTAGCCCAACCTTCATGAATGGCCACCCTGTATATTTCAGAAGAAGTGACTTCCTCCCTGGCGGGACCAACAAATTTGATCAGGATATTCTGCCCGGTTAACCGTAATTGATGGACAGCACTAAGTAGTAATAATGCACCACGTTCCTGACTGATCTCCCCCATGTAACCCACTGTAAAAGGTTTTGACATGTCAGACAAAACTCCCTTAATTTTTCCTAAAACCGGATAATTCAGAACAATGACGCTCTTCCTGATTTCTGGAAAATCATGGGGATATGATTCCTCAGCAAACACAACGGGAATAGACCGGAACAGGAGATTCTGAAAATGACGAATAGTGAAACTTAAAATTCTTCTGAAGGGTGCTTTGATATAGAATTTGGATAGAATTTGTTTGGGGAGATTTTCGTGCATATCAAATATCACCTTTTTACCCTGCCTTCTCAATAAAAGTGCGTACAAAAGGAGCTCCGGATCATGCAAATGATAAAGATCAGCCTGAACGCTCTTTGCCTTCTGAATGACGTGATACCCTTTTATGAAGATTCGGGATAACCTGCTTCCGGTTGTGCCGGCGTCGATGATCTGAATACCCTCTTTTTGCTCATCTCCTTCCCCGTCAGCTACAACCAGAGTAACCTCAAATCCATGTTCAGATAGTGACTTGCATTGCTTAAGAAATATGCGTGTATCATAACGGAAATGAACAGAAGTTAAATGGGCGACCTTCATGAATTTATCTTCATTGAGATTGAATGATGAGAATAATATTATTCAGGCAGAGAATACTCGCCATGATACAACTGATAGTATTTCTCCAAGGTAGTATTCCATGTAAACTGTTGTGCCAGGAGAGCTGCGGATCTTTTCATGTCGGACTGTAACTCAATAGGCATTTGGGTAAAATTAAAAATAGCATCAGCAATCTCCTCAATATTGTTCGGATCGACAAGAAATCCATGCACCCCATGCTTTATTATACCGTCAACACCAGCATTTTTAGCACCCACGACAGGCAATCCAGATGCCATAGCTTCAAAAAAGGCCCTTCCCAACGTCTCAGGATAACTGGGCATGATAAATAAATCATAGCATTTTAGTTCATCTGCTAGGGCTGAATAAGGCAGTTGTCCCGGAAATTTCACCTGTTCAGAAATCCCAAGATCAAGAGCTAACCCGGTTAAATATGCCCTTTCAGGTCCCTCCCCGATTATCGTGTAAACAAATTCCTGTTTATTCCTTGCCAGGGCTTGCAATACTTTATCAATGTTTTTCAACTTAATGAGCTTACAAACACTTACCAACTTGACCGGAATCGCCACTTTTTGAATGGAATCGATGTCTACAAACAGCCGATCATCCACAGGGTGAGGGATCATTACTGCTTCCTTTTCGAGGAAACGGGAACATACCTCTTTTGCAATGTAATTTATTGAAAGAATGAAGTCGGCCTTCACCGCACCGGTCTTCAATCTGCTTAATGAGTAGGGATTCACGTTCCTGAGGGACTGAATCAGCCTGCAATTCAGTTTTCTCCTTAATATCTCCCCCAATTCCATATTATTCATCATGTTGTGGGAATGAATAACATCAGGTCGGTCATTTATCAAAAGCTGCTCAATCCTTTTGCGGTTTAATAAGTATCCCAAATAAGTCAACAGGGATCTGATCTTTAAATCTTGTTTGAAAGTGGGAAATCCAAAAACATGAATCCTATAATCGCCGAGATAATAACCGCCCGACTGAATCAATTGGTAATATTCTTTCCATTTAGGCTTGAGAACAGAAAAAATCCGATTGCTGTAAGGCAGTATGTACCAAAAGTGATGGTGGTCCTCCGGAAACTTCTTCTCATATTCAATTGCCAATCTAATCAAAATATCATTTTCATTTTCTCTTGATTTAAGTGGCGATGGAAGTATGGATGTAATGTGAAGGATTTCCACAAAGTTAGGAATAAAGAGTTACCTTATTCAGTGATCTTTTGGGAGGCAAAACAATTCTTTCGCCTAATTCTAACAAATACTCAGAGGTCATTGACTTTGTTCTACCCCCATAGGATGTAAAAGTCATTTCTCCAATATAGGGTTTGTTGTTGACTTCATAAAAATCAATCCTCACTTGAGGAAATCCTTTAGATAATACCTTGCAGGCAGAAATCATTTCATCCAGAGTAACTGGCTTTGGGATCCTCTTTGCTTGTTTATATCTTCCCTTATAAACCAGATTCTCTGAAATATCAGTCCAATTCATATCAAAAAGAGACACGCCTAAACTATTGTCTGTACGATCTGAGCAAACAAAAACATTGAATGGTTCACCATTAAAACACCAAATCTTGTAGTCAATCAAAGTCTTGCTATAATCCTTATTCTTTTCCTCCAGGAATTTCTCAGCAATGATTCGTGGCTTTATGGGTAAATAATGAAATTCACCTGAGAGAATAGCCTTCCTGGGCCATTTTGACATCTGGTTAGCCAATTCTCTGCGCATATATTCAAAATCAATCTTATTTTTATCAGGGACCACAAGAACAATCCCTGAAGCATTGGTAGGCTTTAAGACAAATGATTCTGGCAGTTTATTGAAATCAATATCATTTACAGACTCAAAAACACCATATAATGGAACTAGCATATTTTCAAAACCACATTCTGCAACGTAATCCCGAACCTTATGCTTATCCGCTAATTCAGTCCACCGGGAGGTGTCAGAATACAATTTTAACCAATTGATTTTTTCATTGAGGTTTTTCGGATTTTCCAGATCAAGGGGTATCCCAAGTCTTCTGAAATAGATCTTTTCTGTAAGCTTTCTGGGGTTATTTAGTAAAAGATAACGGGAATAAAGAAACCGCCATTCATCTCTGAGAAGCGCAAAAGGAAAAGTGATTGGCCGAAGCCTTTTCATGAATTCTATTCTGTTCATTTTACTAATTAATCATGAAAAAACAGTGACAAATCTTATCGATAATCTACATGAAGAATACCCCAAAATCAGATAATATTTCTAAACACAAAACAGCACTTTCATCTACTCACTGAATTTGAATAGATCTGATAGTATTTCATGGCGATGGAATCCCATTCAAATCTGTCAACCTCCCTTAAAGCATTATCTGACAATCTCTTATACCCAAATACCACCTTTAGTACAACATCCTCAATCTGTTGCAAATTATCTGGAAGGGCATGGTACCCCACTTCTCCTTCCTCAAATTGACCGTCAAAACCTTCTCCCCGGGAATAAATCACCGGAAGCCCCTGGCTCATAGCCTCTCCGTAAACCAGACCAAAGGTCTCTTTATGAGAAACCATCACAAAAATGTCGGACTCCCTGTAGACTTTTAACAATTCATCCCTGCAACAGGCTCCAATAAACTGTGTATGATCATATTTCGCCAATTCTTCGAGGATGAATGGATCCTTCACGGAACCAGCAATTTTGTATTCAACCCTATATCCTTTTTCATTTAGTTTCTGAACCACCTGGGCCACTGTGACCAAGTTTTTATTTAACTCAACACGTGCTACACTAAGAATTGTAAAATTCCTTCCCTGGATTGGTGGCCGAAGGAAAAATTTATTCTGAAGCCAAAACGAATCAATGCCATTTGGGATGACCTCACTTTTTTCAAACAACTTTTTTCTGAGCCACACTGGAACTTTCTCCATCAGTTTAGTTCGGGCCACAGGAGTCTGGAAAATTATCTGGCTGGCATTTATCAATACTGATAAAGCGGTTATAATATTATGAAAAGCAACTTTCCTGTCAAAAACCTTAAGACATGAAGCCCTGACTGATACAACATATGGAATCCCTGTTGCTTTGAACAGTTTATATGCAATAGCTCCGTCGCTAGTGACAAAGTGGGCATGAACTAAATCGATATCTTCCGAAATTCCTTTTGAAATAATATGTTTTACAATGTGAGAAGAATTGATTTGAACCCCGAAAATCCTTTTCCTTCCCAAAAAACAATGGATTTCATTCTGTAGTGTTTTTTTGGTCTCAAACTCACCATACAATTCATTGGACAATGGTACTAGAATCTTCACAAAGCAATACTTCTCAAGTGCAGAATAAAGATTACGATAAACCTCAGTCTGATAATAGTTATTTGAGATATGTAAAACCCGCATAAATTAAGATTGATTGACAAACGCAGCTACCCAGCCTGGTTCTTAAACAGAATGGCCCTGAGTATGGCCCATCTGTGACTTTCACATCGAAGATTATTGATGATATGCACTGGTTTACTTTTCTTTCTTCTTAAGAGCACACCCATAAGCTTTTTTAAACAACGATATTTTAATGATGGAAGGAAATGATACCCGCTTAACGAAAAGCTGGATTGATATTTGGGAAGCAATTCTGCACAGTGTTGGTTCACCCTTTCTATATACACCCTATCATCCTGTAGAATTTGGTTCAATTCTGCAATATGCATCTTTAGCTCAACATCATGGCTTAATATCAAACGAGCCCCATCAAAATGAATATTGTGTACATCATAATACATGCCTGATGCTGAATTCTGAGAAATTGTAAATACAACACTCAGACTATCATTCCATCCTGGCCGAACAGCCTGTGGATTGCTTTTTTGAAAACAGAAATTCCCCAGGCTATAGAAAATGGGACTACCTTTATAAACTTCCCAGCCTTGAACAACATGGGGATGGGATCCCACAACCGCATCAGCTCCAAGATCAACAAAACCTTTATAGACATCGCGCCATTCAGGAAGGGGCATATCAAAAAACTCTATTCCTCCATGTGCAATTACAAACAAATAATCAACTTCCCTTTTCCCTTTCACAATAACTGAAGGTATGTCAGGATGACAGATCCATGCTGCCCCTGTATGGTTTTCCAAATCATACTGATCAGTCAGAGTTCCGAATTCACAATGAGTTAATGACAAAAATCCTATCTTAACACTTTCAATTTCAATGACTTTTATTCTATATGCTTCCTCCCAATTCCCGGCACCCAACAATACTGAATTCTTGAATAACTCAATGGTTTTCACATATCCCTCCACGCCATAATCCATGATATGGTTATTAGCGAGTGAAATCACATTAAAACCATGTGTTTCCAGCCATACTGGCGTTTCTTCGCTTTGAAACAGGGTGGGTCCAGTTTTGCTAATGGGTTTTCCCTGGTTTCTGACAGGAGCTTCGAAATTGACAACGTTTAGAGTAGCATCCTGTAACAAATCAGATATCTCCGTGCTTAAACTGATTTGATCAACATCATCTATCTTACAATCCCCCCAGAATGATATTTTTAACATATTAAACTATTTATCGCTTCCGGATCTTTTCTGTAAACTGGGAAATCAACCTCTTCTCATCCACGCATAATCCAAAAAGAAATGTACTTCCGGCCATGGTGCATAGCGAAAGCCCAAATGTGCCTAAAAAACTCCAACTGGTATTCAATAAACGAGAATAAGCATAACAAATTGAAATTGTTAAGAGAGTAGGTGTTAAAAGTCTAAGAAAAACCCTGCTAACAAAACCGTCAACGGATAATCCGGCTGTCACATGTAAAAAAGGAAGACGCGCAATGGCACAAACCATTTCAAAAAAAACATAACCAATCATCACTGATACTACTGGCAAACCAAAATACAAGCATATCAAAGCCACAGGAACCGTCAATAATTTAATAGTATTAATAATTAAAGAATAACTCCTGATATCACCAATAGCCTTATTTGCAGTGATTAAACCTGAAGTCAACTGGTCAATCAGATTACTAAGCAGAATAAACTGACAGAACATAACGGCATGATCCGGAACCTCTTTGAGCCACAGCGATAATAATGACCTCATTTCAATTATTCCGGGAATTGTAATGATGGCCATAAGAATGAACGAGAATTTGCTGGAAATTTCAGATAGACGTAACATTTTATTCCGGTCACCTGCCCCTTCTGCTTTAATAATTTGTGGATTGATTGCATTTCTCAGGGAAGTAGAAAGGAAACTCAACTGTCCTGAAACTGTAAGGGACAACCCATAAGCGGCATTCATGGCTGCACCGAAAAACTTGTTGAGGACGATGGCAATCCCCTGTGTTCTACCTACGATACAACCCGTACTGTAGATCGTCCATCCCATGAAGAAAAACATGTCTAAAAAAATGCGCTTTTTAAAAGAAAAGAGTCTCACGCCTGTGGTTTCTGGATATTTCCTTTTACTGTACAAATAATATAGTAGATAATTCAAAGCCTGAACAGAAACCACTAAAATAGCATACAACTTCAAGCGATCAACCGAAAACCATGTTAAGGAAAGGGCAATGGGAATCTTAAGAAGAGTATCAACCAGTTGAACAACCGTGGCAAATAATATGTTTTCATGTGCAATCAAAGTGGCCAGGTAAGGAGTTGACTGCATTGTAAAAAAAAGAGAGACGAGCATGCAATAATAAACCCAAATGGCAGCCTCCATCCTGGTTGCCGGGATATTCAGAATCCCCCTGAACAGCAGAGGTTTTATAGCAACTAATATAACGATGAGAAGTATGCTGATTAAGAGTTGGGTAACCACACTATTGTTAAATATGCTCCTTTGCATAGAGATATCATCTCTCCCCTGATGGAAGGAGAGATAACGCTGGGTTGTCCCCGAAAGCGACGACTGGATGAAGGACAACATAGCTACTACGCCACCAACAACCGCGTATATTCCGTAATTCTCCACGCCAAGGGCATCAAGAATAAGCCGGGTAACATACAACGACACCAGGACTGAAACGACATTCCTGACATATTGTATGCCGGTGTTATATATTACACGTGTTGATGAATTCATATTAAACTCAGGATTTCCTTTTTTCTGAATATCAACTCCAACCTGGGGAAAGGATTATTAGTGCTCTGGACCAGCTTACCTATTGGTTTAATGACATTTAGCAACAAGATTCATTCTAAAAAAACCAGAGCGGACCGAGGATGGTCTGCTCGTAAAAAGTGACGATCTCCCGCTTGATGTACATCTCCAGAAGGTCGCGGTACTGCCAGATCTCCTTCAGATTCAGGTGAAAAAGCGATTCCCTTGGCTTTATCTCCAGCGTCCAGCCCGTTTCATTTTCTACATTATTTTGATTGTTCATTCTATGCTCACTTTTAACAGCTCCGCCTGGTCAGTCCCATTCACGCCAACCCCTCATCCCCTTAGTCTCTTAGTCTCTTAGTCTCTTAGTCTCTTAGTCTCATTTTATCCCTCCCGGGGGTGGGAATTGCGGCCGGGTCTCCATCTGCTTACAGAACCGGTTGTAATTCGTGGTGCCGTCCTTGTCCCCCTTCTCCATGGCCTCCCGGAAGTACCTGCAGGCCTCCTCCTTATTCCCCATACTGTATGCATTGACTCCCAAGAGGTTCAAAAGGTTGGGACGTACCAATCCCTGTTCCAGAAGATACTGAAGATCTTCGTTGCTTTTTTTGTAATCGCGCAGGTTGTAATAGCTGAACGCCCTGTATTCCCTGGCTTCGAGGTAATCGGGTTTTTGTGCCAGGATATCGCTGAAAAGACGTATGGCCTCCTGGTGCCTTTTCCCGCGGAAGGCTTCCAGGGCCTGGTCAAAGTTCTCCTTGTAGAGGGAGATCACCACTTTGCGGTCGATATAGGTTTTCTGCCTGCGCACCACCGAATCGCGGGGAAAATGCTCAAAGGCGGTATTGGCCACCTCAGAAGCCTTATCCAGCTTGCCAATCCGGTCATAAAATCCCGGGGCAAACTTCAGGGCATCAGGATCCAGGGGATGCCGCTCCAGATATCCGGCTACCATCTCCTCCGCTTCCCCTCCTCTTTCCTGCTGAATCAGGTTATTGGCCATTACACTGATATTCCTGAAATTGTTTGGTTTTATCTCGTAGACTTTCTGCGAATAGTAAAGAGAACTGTCGGGCATCTTCAGTTCATTATAAGCCATGGACAGAAAATACTCGGGCCGGCTGTCCCACGGACTTGATTTATCTTTTTTCAGAAGGTCGATGGCCTCCCGGTAGCGTTTTTCATTCAGCAGGAAACGGGCTTTTTGCACGGCAATGGGTTCTGCTTCTCCATTCAGGTTGGGAATGGACGGAAAACCCACCAGGAATTTATCTGCCGGCGAGGTCAGCTTCTTGCGCATGATCTCCTGCTTGACGATCCGCTGCAGTTTCAGCGACTGAAAATTCTGGACCAGCACCCAGGTGGCAGCCATCTGCACCAAAACGAAAAAACCAAGGGTGAAGTACCGCATTGCCGGGGACACAGAAATCCCCTCACCCGGAACGCTATCCTTTCCCTGCAGAAGCCTGCCCAACCATGGAGCCCGCAAGGCCAGGACCTCAGCATCAGCGTCCTCCTCCCCCCTGTTGTTTTTCCCGGCCAGAAACAGGCTGGTCAGGGCAATCCCGGTTCCGGCAATCAGGGCAAACAAAGACTGGATCTCGGGCCGGTCATGGGGAAAGTTGAAAAAGGCATCGAAACTGTAGGCAAAAAGACCCAAGGCCGGCAGGAACAGCAATTCCACAGTCAACGGGGTGCCTTTCTTCAAAAAAAGGAAAAGGAACTTCCCGAAGAGCAACAGAAAAATGGAGAGGAAAAGCAACCCTCCGAAAATCCCTGTTTCCGCCGGAATCTCAATAAAATCGTTGTGTACTTTATACTGGTAAATATAATCTTTGCTGGTCTGGTTCTCGATTTTCAGGATGGCCACTTTCCAGTTGCCTGCGCCGACCCCCAGCAGAGGACTCTCGCGAATCAGCTGAAAGGAGCGTTTCCAGGCGGTAAGACGCTTGTTGGCAGAATCTTCCTCCCCGCTGATGGTCGACAACCGTCCGGCCACACTGGTTTTGCTCCTCATCTTCGTCTCACCCCCCTTGCTTTGCCGGGAACCGCTCTCCCTCGTCCTTTCTGTGGCCCGACCGACACCTCCTTCCAGCGCCGAAGAAGACCCTTCCAGGTGGCTACTCCCCGAAAGTGCGGAATCTCCTTCAGGAACACCCCCGGAAGCATCGGAAGTATCCTGCTCCTGAACTTCGCCGGAAACGCCATCTTCAGAAACCGGAGGATTCACCGGGGCAGCCGTATCGTCACTCCTCTCCTGTACTACAGGGGCAGGAGTTCGCTGAGCCGGTTTGGGATACCAGTTCGATTCTACAAAGGAGAAGGTTCCCAGGGCGACCAGTAAAAAACCCACCAGCCACACACCATCCCACAAATATCGCTTTTCTCTTTTCTGGAGGAAACCAATCCCCTGGTAGGCCAAAAGCACCAGCACCAATGCAAACACCCCCAGGTAAAAAGCACGGGCACTCATGAAAAAGACGGCCAAAATGGCCAGGGGGATGGCCGTCATCCCCAACACCCGCCACCCCTTCTGCCGGAAAAGCATCAGCCACACGGCAAAGGGAATCTTGATAAACAAGGCGGCAGCCAGGATATTCTTGTTCGAATAACCCGACTTCACTTTCAGGATATGCCGGAAGGTCCCCTCTTCAATCATCTCCTGGATATCACTATACACCAGGATACTTTCGTAGATCAGCAGCAAGGTCATGGCCCCGGAGAGATACAGGAGGCCCCTGCGTTCCGCCATCACCAGCACCGACACCAGATAGGTCGCAGAAAATATCGTGAATGCCTTGCTGAAGTATAGCACCGACTCGGTCACATTCACCGACTTGACAAAAGAGAGCAAACTGACCACCATCAACAAGGTATAGGCCACTCCCATGGCATTCCCGAAGAAGCCAAAATACCAGCCCTGACGGGTTTTCACATCTTTCCGCGAAAACAGAAAGGCAAAGGTCACCAGATTAAGCAGCGCCAGGGCCAGGAATTTGGGCCCGTTGGAATCATAGGTGTTCATATTGGGTGTGAACACCGTGAGATAACCATACAAAATCAGCAGGACAACGTGGATCAGCTTTACCGGGTCTTTGGGGACCTCTTTCACGGCATGATGTCCCTTTTTGGGTACAGATCGGGCCATTTGAAATGATAATTAGGTTTCCCCACAAATCTAAAGATTTTTTTCGCTGCACGGCATCAGCCCGGGGATTTATCTGACCCGGACAAACACGTCTGCAAATATGTAAAACAGACCTTATTGATCGCCCTGACGGCCACGCCAATACCCCTGCATGCATTTTAGCGCAGCGATCACAGAGGATAACCTGTAGATATGAGATTACTATACACTGGCAAATATGATGGTGCAGCCAGGGATTAAAATGCACCACCAACGACGATGCAATAGCCGGGGGTTAACATGCACCACCAACGACGATGCAGCAGCCGGGGATTAACATGCACCACCAATGAAGATGTAGCTTCCGGGGATTACTGCATTGGGGCAAAAAAGGTGCAGCAGCACGGGATTACATTACACCACCAAAGATGAAGCAATCGCAGGTGATTACAGCGCGTGTACAAAAATGAAGGTATTATTGGGGAAGCGCTCATGGATTCCCTGCGGGAGCGCCCTGAAGAGGCCGTAAACCGCAGAACCGCTGCCCGACATGGAGGCATAGAGGGCACCCTGCCGGTACAACTCCTCTTTAATTTCACCTATCTCAGGGAACATCCGGAAGACCGGCTCCTCAAAGTCGTTGACCAGCAAACCCTTCCATCTCTCCGCGGGCTGTTGCACGATCTCCCGCACGGAAATCTCCGGCTGCCGGGGCGTGATGGACTGGTACGCCTTTCCTGTATGGACATGCACCGGAGGTTTCACCAGAACCAGATGGAATTCTGAGAGATCCACCTCTGCGGGGGAAAGGATATTGCCTGTTCCGGTGGCAAAAGAGGGCGTGTTCCTGATGAAGAAAGGACAATCGGCTCCCAGTTTTCCGGCCTCAACTTCCAGTTCCTCCTGACTCAGTGCGAGTCCGAAGAGTTCGTCAACCATCTTCAGCATAAAAGCCGCATCGGCCGACCCCCCTCCCAATCCGGCCCCCGAAGGAATCACCTTGTGCAGGCGAATGACTACCGGCGGAAGACCAAACCGCTCCTCCAGCAACCGCCACGCCTTCACCACCAGGTTCTCCTCCATCGGTCCGTCAATGGCCAGTCCGGTAGCCCTGAAGGAGAAGGTCTCCCCCCGGATCACCTCCAGCACATCACACAGGGGAACGGGATAAAACACCGTCTCCAGGTTGTGATAACCATCGCTGCGGCGCTCCGTCACCGACAATCCCAGGTTAATTTTTGCATTTGGAAACTCTACCATAAAAGAATCTTGAATCTTGAGTCTTGAATAGTGGAATACTGAATATCATTCTCCAATGGAGAACCCGCTCTTCTTGCTCAACCATTATAATATCTTAACCTACAGCAACATAGGACTCTATACACTAACGTTCAAGATTCCCGACTCCTCCATTCAGGATTCCAGACTCTCTCATTCCAGATTCAAGACTCAAGATTCCCTCATTCAAGATTCGAGACTCAAGATTCCCTCATTCCAGATTCAAGATTCCAGATTCAAGATTCCCTCATTCCCGCGTATTCCTCTGGCGTGCCGCAGGTACAGATCAGGTTGCGGTCGCCCCAGGCATTGTCGACACGGCCAACGGGTACCCAGAACTTGTTGCTCCGGAGGTATTCAAGGGGCCAGGCGGCTTTCTGCCGGCTGTAGGGATGGCTCCAGTCGTCTGCCCCGACCTCAAGGGCCGTGTGGGGGGCGTTCTTAAGCACGTTGTCCTCCCCATCGGCAGCACCCTCTTCCACCTCTTTGATCTCATTGTAGATCTCGTTCATCGCATCAATAAAGCGGTCGAGTTCCTGCAGCGATTCGCTCTCGGTAGGTTCCACCATCAGGGTGCCATGCACCGGGAAGGAGAGTGTCGGAGCGTGGAAACCATAGTCCATCAACCGTTTGGCGATGTCGGTTTCGGTGATCCCGGCGGTGGTCTTCAGGTGTCGGCATTCGAGGATAAGTTCGTGGGCGACCCTTCCGTTTTCGCCGGTATACAGGATGCCGTAGTTGTCTTTCAGGGCTACGGCGATATAGTTGGCATTCAGGATGGCGTATTCAGTAGCTTTCCGGAGTCCCTCGCCGCCCATCATCTTGATGTAGCCGTAGGTAATGGGGAGTACCGAGGCGCTGCCCCAGGGAGCTGCTGCCACGGCGTTGATACCCACATGGCCGTTGTTCATCACCGGGTGACTGGGTAAAAATTCCACCAGATGGGCCGCCACGGCGATGGGCCCCACGCCCGGACCGCCGCCGCCATGCGGAATGGCAAAGGTCTTGTGCAGGTTGAGATGGCAGACATCGGCCCCGATGATCCCCGGGTTGGTCAGCCCCACCTGGGCATTCATGTTGGCCCCGTCCATATATACCTGTCCGCCGCAATCGTGAATCACCTTGCACATGTCGACGATGGCCGACTCGAAGACCCCGTGCGTACTGGGGTAGGTCACCATGAACGCCGACAGCGTGTCACGGTACTGGTCCGCTTTCTTCCTGAGGTCCTCCATGTCAATGTTGCCCCGCTCGTCGCAGGCCACCACGACCACCTCCATGCCCGCCATGACAGCACTGGCAGGATTGGTACCGTGCGCCGACGAGGGAATCAGCACCACATTCCGGTGCCCCTCTCCCCTGCTGACATGGTACTCCCTGATCACCATCAGTCCGGTGTACTCTCCCGCCGCCCCGGAATTGGGCATCAGACTCACATCGGCCATCCCGGTAATCTCTGCCAGGTCACGCCGCAAATCCTCCATCATGGCATGGTAACCCAGTGCCTGGTTTTTGGGCACAAAGGGATGGATCCCGTTGAATTCAATCCAGCTCAGCGGGAACATCTCGGTGGCCGCATTCAGCTTCATGGTGCACGACCCCAGGGAAATCATGGAATGGGTAAGCGATATATCCTTCACCTCCAGCGACTTGATATAGCGGAGCATCTCGGTTTCCGAGCGGTACTTATTGAAGACTTCCTGCTGCATATAGCTGCTTTTCCGGCGGAAGACCTCTCCCGCCGACCAAACCTGCGGAATGGCGGAAATCCTCACCATGGGCTTGTTGGCAGCGCGCGCGAACACCTCCACGATCCAGTTTACATCGTCGAGGTTGGTGGTCTCATCGATGCTGATCCCCACCTCGCCGTTTTCGAAATAGCGGAAGTTCATCTCCAGGTCGACCGACAGCCATTCGATGTCTTCGCGTTTGACATGGCGCGGCAGTTCGATCCGGAGGGTGTCGAAAAAGTGGCCGTTGAGTTGCCGGTAACCCAGTTCTGTAATCTTAGACGCCAGGAATCCGGCAATGCTATGGATTCTTTCGGCGATATTACGGATGCCTTCCGGGCCGTGGTATACGGCGTAGAAGCCGGCCATGTTGGCCAGCAGGGCCTGTGCCGTGCATATGTTGGAGGTTGCCTTTTCGCGTTTGATATGCTGTTCGCGGGTCTGCAGGGCCATGCGAAGTGCCCTGTTCCCATGGCGGTCTTTGGAGATGCCTATGATGCGCCCCGGAAGGATGCGTTTGAACTCGTCGCGGGTGGCGAAGAAGGCAGCATGGGGCCCGCCGTACCCCATGGGTACCCCGAACCGCTGGCTGCTGCCAAAAACCACATCGGCCCCCCACTCCCCGGGAGGAGTCAGGATGGCCAGCGACATCAGGTCAGCAGCCACGGCCACCTTCACCTCGCTGGCATGGGCCTTTGCCGTCAATGCCGAATAATCCACAATCTCCCCGTCGGAATTGGGATACTGCACCATCACCCCGAAGACGTCGGAAGCCATCTCCATCGAAGCGAGCGGCACCACCGACAATGCAATGCCCAGGGGTTTGGCCCGGGTCGTCAGCACGTCGATGGTCTGGGGCCACATCTTTTCATCTACCAGCATCCGGTTGACCCCGTTTTTCACCATCTGGCGCGAACGGGCCGCAAACATCATGGTCATCGCCTCGGCAGCCGCCGTCGCCTCATCCAGGAGGGAAGCGTTGGCAATCTCCATGGCCGTGAGCTCACACACCATGGTCTGATAGTTGAGCAACGCCTCAAGCCGCCCCTGCGAAATCTCGGCCTGATAAGGGGTGTATGAGGTGTACCACACCGGGTTCTCCAAAACATTCCGCAGGATTACCGACGGCGTTACCGTGTCGTAATACCCCATGCCGATGTAGGTATTGAAGACCTTGTTCTGCGAAGCCAGCTCCAGAATTCTCCTGTAATACTGCCGCTCAGTGAGCCCTTCTGCCAACTGCAGGGGCTTCTTCAACCTGATGTTCGCCGGAACGGTCTGATCGATCAGCTCCCCGAGCGAGGAAACCCCGATCTTCGCAAGCATGTGGGGCAACTCGCTCGCGCGGGGCCCGATATGACGGAGGGAAAAACTTTCTTTAAGCATATGTTCAAATAATTATTTGTTGTCCTAAATCTTCGTGTATTTATGGGCAATGCCAAAGCCACTCACTTGATGGTCAGGCCCTTTCACTGCACATACCAGGGCTTTCTCCGGATCAGGAGGTGCCGTCATGGGCAGCGAAATTACGCGCCCCGCACCTCAAAAAGAATGATTTTGTTCAGCCGGAATCATTTTATTCATTACCATCCCTGTCAAACCAGAAAGGGATTCTCCGATTTTTCAAGCCCGATGGTCGTTTCGGGGCCATGACCGGGCCACACCGTGGTCTCCTCCGGAAGTGTCAGGAGTTTCCCGCGGATGGCGGCAATCAGCTGGTCATAATCGCCACCCGGAAGGTCGGTCCGCCCGATGCTCCTCCGAAACAGCACATCTCCTGCGAGCAGAAATCCCCCTTCGCGGGAGTAAAAGGTCACATGACCCGGCGAATGACCCGGAATGTGTATCACCTCCAGCGTGGAATGCCCGAAATGAAAGATCTCTCCCTCAGATAGATAACTGTCCGCAGGAGACACTTCCCCCATCCGGAAGCCGAAGGTTGCGGCCTGGCGGGGCGCCTGCGACAGCCAGAACGCGTCTCCCTCATGGCAGTAAAAGGGAATTCCCAGCTCCCCGCGAAGCCGTTCCACCCCCAGCAAATGGTCGAAATGACAGTGGGTATTGACCAGCGCTACTGGTTTGAGGCCTTGCGCCGACAGGTATTCGCCCAGCACCGTATACTCTTCCGTATAGTAAAAACCGGCATCCACCACGATGCACTCCCCGGTTTCATCGGAAACCACATAGCTGTTCTCCTGCAGCGGGTTGACTATAAACCTCTTCATTGTAATCATCGGCTCTCTTCATTTTTTACTGACGCTCTGTGCCGGACTGGTTTCAGGATTGCGATCCCAACCGGGTACTGCCCATGCAGCGCCAGGCAGAATAATTTTGGTTCCTGGGAGCATGACAGGCTATCCCTGTTACTTCAGTATTGCGCTTCACCTTCAATTGACCACGCCCCTGAGCAGGGGCACAAAGACAAATCCGCCATGCTTCCCGGTTTCAAATTCCGTTTCGCCGGTGCGGGTCACCACCACCATTTCCTGGTGCCGGTCGGGGCCCACGGGAATGACCATCCTTCCGCCGATGACCAGCTGGGTCTTCAGCTCCTCCGGAACAGAGGTCGCCCCGGCGGTGACGATGATCCTGTCGAAAGGGCCATAGGTGGGTAATCCCCGGAAGCCATCCCCGAAATGGAAGGCAGGGTGGTAGCCCAATTCGGGCAGAAGCTGGCTGGCTTTCACAAACAGCTCTTTCTGCCGCTCAATGGTGTGTACCTTGGCCCCCATCTCACAGAGAACGGCCGCCTGGTATCCCGAACCGGTGCCCACTTCCAGCACCTTGCACTGGGGCTCCACCATGAGTAATTCGGTCTGAAAGGCCACGGTATAGGGCTGCGAAATGGTCTGCCCCGCCCCGATGGGAAAGGCCTGGTCCTTATAGGCAAAATTGAGGAAGGTGCTCTCCATGAAAGCATGGCGGGGGACCTTCCCGATGGCGGCCAACACCCGCTCATCCCTGATCCCCTTGATCTTCAGTGCATCAACAAGGCGCCTGCGCAACCCCTGATGGCGCGGATTCTCACTCCAGGTCATTCAAAACGGTTTGCCGCAAAGGTAATGGAAAAACATTGGGTTTTCCCGCCAAAGGATATGGCCCGGCGACAATCCTTATTAACACGCCGGGTTAATAAGTTATTCCCCTCCGGAACGGCCAAAGCCCATTTATGGCTATTTTTGTCTTATGCTGAATGTAGGTTTGATCGGAAGCATGACTTCGGTAGTGAGCCATGCCCGGAATCTGAAGAATACCAGTGGGATCAGGATCCTCGGCAAATCCTCGGTAGGAATGCCGGAAGGGCCCGGGGTTGCAGTCCCCGACATCCCCGAGTACAACCGGCGGGAACTGGTCGAAGCCGCCGACCTGCTCCTGGTTGACCGCTCCTCCCTGTTATTCCCTGATCTGCTGAAACTGGCCATCAGAAGAAATACCCACCTTTTCTTCACCGATTTCCCCGACCTCACTGCTGAGGAATGTGCCGATCTGCTCAAACTGGCCGATGAAGCCCAAACCCTGGTCAGGATACATAATCCCCTGCTCAGGGCTCCCCTGACAGGCCGGTTGGCCACCTTCTGGCAGGAACCCGCCTGCATCTCCCTCCAGGAGAGCTTCCCCGTGATCCCTGACAAAAAACCTCTGCTCATACGATACCTCTATTACGCGGTGGCCCTCTTTAACGCCAGGCCCCAAAAAATAAGGGTCGCCGGTGTGCCCCGCGAAGAAAACGGCCACCTTTTCATCAACATCAGGTTCGACTACCCTACCTGGTCCACCTTCAACATCGACCTCCTCCTTTCCGCCCCCGAGACCAGCATCCTCAGAGCAGCACTCCCCGGGAAGTACCTCGAGGGAAACAACCTCACCGGAAAAGGCTCTCTCAACCATAAGGAAATCACCCCTCCCTTGCAGCCCGTCAATGAAGAGGAAGCCTTCGTCAGACTGTTTGACGAAGAGGGATGGTACCGCCATTCCGACCTCCCGGCCTATAACACCACCCTTTCCATGCTCAATGATCTCCTCCGGAAAATCGAACTTTATACCCCTTGGGGCTAAAACATAAAGTTTTACTTTTGCGGCAATATTTCCGGGCCAGTTCCGTTCTATGAACAAAACCGGCTTTGAACAGTTTTAGGGACGGAACGTAACCTGACGCAAGGGCATGAACAAGAAAAAACAAGCCGTAATATACCTCCTTTTTGATTTCCTGGCAGCAGCCATCAGCTGGACACTCTTCTACATCTACCGGAAGGAAGTCATTGAACCCGTAAAATTCGGCTACGACATCCCCCTCGAATTCACCCCGCAATATTTCATTGGTCTTTTGGTGATTCCTTCAGGCTGGCTCCTGTTTTATTTCATCACCGGGTTTTACAATAACGTCTACCGCCGTTCACGCCTCCTCGAACTGGGGCAAACCATCCTCACCTCGGTGATCGGGGTCACCGCCATCTTCTTTGTCCTGCTGCTCGACGATACCGTTTACTCCTATAAGAACTACTACCAGCTCTATTTCAACCTGTTGCTGCTTCACTTCTCGTTCACCTACTTCTTCAGGCTGATCCTCACCTCCCAAACCATCAGGAAGATCCACCACCGGAAAATCGGCTTCAAGACACTGATCATCGGCAACAACGAAAAAGCACTTAAAATCTTCCGGGAGATGAACACCCAGCCCCGGCCTGCCGGAAACCTCTTCTGCGGGTATGTGGCTGTGGGTGAAAACGGGAAGGGACTCCTCGACCAGCATCTGCCCCAGATGGGGGATATTTCAGGGCTCGAGAAGATTGTCCAGACCGAAGCCATTGAAGAGGTGATCATCGCCCTGGAGACCCATGAGCATGATAAACTCAGCGAGATACTGACCATTGTTGAAAACAGGGACATCCTCATCTGGGGCATCCCCGACCTGTACGACTTCCTGTCGGGGATGGTCAAGATCAACACCATTTACAGTTCACCGCTCATCAAAATCTCCAACGGGCTGATGCCTGCCTGGCAGGAAAACGCCAAACGGCTTATTGACGTGGTGGCTTCCCTTCTGGCCATGATCATCCTCTCGCCGGTATACCTGGCCCTGACCATCATCATCAGGGCCACCAGCCGCGGGCCGGTCATATACAGCCAGGAACGGGTGGGCAAATTCGGGCACCCCTTTACCATTTACAAATTCAGGAGCATGTACGACGGCTCCGAACAAAACGGTCCCGCCCTCTCTTCACGCCACGACGAACGCATCACCCCCGTAGGCCGCTTCATCAGGAAAACCCACCTCGACGAAATCCCCCAGTTCTACAATGTCCTCATCGGCGATATGTCGCTGGTGGGCCCGCGCCCCGAAAGAAGCTACTACATCGAACAAATCGTGAAAAAAGCCCCCCACTATAAGCTGTTGCACAAACTAAGACCGGGGATCACCTCATGGGGCCAGGTGAAATACGGATACGCCTCCAACGTGGAGGAAATGCTCGAAAGACTGCCCTACGACATGATCTACCTGAAGAACATCTCCCTCTATCTCGACTTCAAGATCCTCATCTACACGATGATCAACGTCTTCCACGGAAAAGGGAAATAATCCATCCCGGGGTACTCTCCTTCGCCATCACAGCCTGCACGTACACTTCTGCAAGTTCACCTCTGCAAATTCTCCTGTGCAGGTTCTTCTCTGCACGTACACTTCTGCACGTACACCTCTGCACGTACACTTCTGCACGTACACCTCTGCACGTACACCTCTGCACGTAAACCTCTGCACGTACACTTCTGCAAGTTCACCTCTGCAAATCCTCCTGTGCAGGTTCTCCTCTGCACGTACACTTCTGCAAATCCTCCTGTGCAAATTCTCCTCTGCACGTACACCTCTGCAAGTTCACCTTTGTGCGCACATCTCTGTTTGTGCTTCTCTTCCTTCCGGGAATCCAAAGGCGAACCGGCGTTAAATAAACACCGGGACCTGCTCGTTTAGCGTTCCGTAGAAGTCACATGACCTTACCGGCTTCGCGGATTTTTCTGTCGCGGAGGCGGCCTGCCAGCTGCCCTGCTATCCACCCCACGATAAGCCCCACGGCAGGCATGGCGTACCAGAGGGCCGGTTGAAACGATTCCGACAGAATTATTCCGGCGGTCAGACCCAGAAGAAGGCCCCATACGGAATAACGAAAGGTGAACTGGTTCCGGGGAAAGAACCCATGTGCTTTCATCATGTGGTTGGACAGCCTGAAGATCAGCCTGTCGAGTTCACGCCGGTCTTCCCCCTGTACAGCCAGCGCATCCCCGATGCGTTCTGCCATCCCCTCTGCCTCGGGGAAAAAGTGATCGCACACCTCACAACCCGGGGCAAACTCTCCCAGCCGGGTGATATTCCGTCTGAGCTCATCGACCTTGAAAAAGAGAAGCTTTTCCTGAGGCGTCCCCTCCAGTTTCTGATCCATGTTCCTGAGGATCTCATCTGCCCTGTTGTCCATGACCTTATTCGTTTAACATTTTCGCCGGCGCAGCATGCCGGTGACAGAGTAAATTTACGAATTATATTCCGGCCGGTGGCAAAATAGACTGCCCATTTACATATTAAAAGGGGCTGCCCCGGCATTCCGGAACAGCCCCTTCAAAGCATCAGCCGCAGAACACCAGGATCTCACGGCCTTATGGTGACCCAGACTCTATGAATTTCTGGGTTTCCAGACGTTATCCCGGCGGTCGCCGCCACGGTTGTCACCGCCTCTGCGGTCACCACCACGGTGGTCATCCCGGCGGTCGCCGCCACGGTGATCATCCCGGCGGTCGCCACGGTGGTCGTCGCGCCGGCGGTCGTCATCCCTGCGGGGCGGGCGGCCTTCACGGGAATTCTCCCTTTCCACATAACCTTCAGGCTTGGGCAGCAACACCCTGCGCGAAAGCTTCAGCTTTCCGGTCTTCTCATCGACACCGATCAGCTTCACTTCCACCATGTCGTTTTCCTTCATCACATCGGAAGCCGACTCGATCCGTTTCCAGTCGATCTCGGAAACATGGAGTAACCCCTCTTTCCCGGGCATGATCTCGATGAATGCCCCGAAAGAGACGATCGATTTCACCTTGCCGGTGTATATTTCTCCTACCTCGGGAAGGGCCACGATGGCCTTCACGCGGGCTTTGGCAGCGTTGAGGATCTCCAGGTTGGGACCCGAAATTTCCACAATGCCATTGTTCTCATCTTCAGTGATGGAAATGTTGGCACCGGTATCGCTCTGGATACCCTGAATGATCTTTCCACCGGGGCCAATCACGGCGCCGATCATATCTTTCGGGATGAGCATCACCTCAATGCGCGGAACGTTGGATTTGTATTCGGCACGGGGCTCGGGAATCACCTCCAGGATCTTCCCAAGGATGTGCATCCTTCCTTCCTTAGCCTGCTCCAGGGCCTGCGACAGCACCTCATAGGAGAGTCCGTCCACCTTGATGTCCATCTGGGTAGCGGTAATTCCCTTTTCGGTACCCGTTACCTTAAAGTCCATATCACCGAGGTGGTCTTCATCACCAAGAATATCAGAAAGCACAGCGTATTTGGCATTTCCCTTGTCGGTGATCAGTCCCATGGCGATGCCCGACACAGGGCGGACGATCTTCACGGCGGCATCCATCAGGGACATGGTTCCGGCACAAACCGTGGCCATCGAAGAGGAGCCGTTTGACTCGAGGATGTCAGAAACGATCCGCACGACATAAGGCAGGTCGGCAGGGATCACCCTTTTGAGGGCGCGGAGGGCCAGGTTACCATGGCCGATTTCGCGGCGGCCAACGCCACGCGGCACCTTGGCTTCACCCGTCGAAAAGGAGGGGAAGTTGTAGTGCAGCATAAACCGCTCGAAACCCTGGACGGTCACGCCGTCGATCATTTTTTCGTCATCTTTGGTACCCAGCGTCGTGCTGGCCAGCGCCTGGGTCTCCCCGCGTGTGAAAAGCGCCGATCCGTGGGCCCCGGGAAGGTAGTCCACCTCACCCCAGATAGGCCTGATTTCACGGGTGCCACGGCCGTCAAGCCTGACCCCTTCATCGAGCACCATGCGCCGCATGGCCTCTTTTTCCACATCGTGATAATACTTTTTGATCAGCTTCTCATGGAGAACCAGGTCGATGCCTTCGGCTCCCTCATTTTCGGCCTTGTATTTCCCGATGTATTCGTCGCGCAGCGTCTCAAAAGAGGACATCCGCTCCTGTTTGTTGGTAATCCGTCGCCTGACAATTTCATACACAGGGGCATACAGGTCGGCATGCACCCTGGCCCGCAGCGCTTCATCGTTGGTCTCGTGGCAATACTCCCGCTTGACCACGCCGCGCTCAGCCATCATCTCCAGCTGAACCTGGCAGTGCTTTTTGATCTCCTCATGGGCAAACTTAATCGCCTCGAGCATGTCGGCCTCACTCACCTCATTCATCTCCCCTTCGACCATCATGATGTTGTCGTAGCTGGCGCCCACCATGATGTCGATGTCGGCGTTCTTCAGCTGGGAGTAGGTGGGATTGATTTTCAGTTCGCCGTCGATACGGGCCACGCGGACCTCCGAAATGGGGGTCTCAAAGGGCACATCCGACACGGCAATCGCCGCAGAGGCCGCCAGTCCGGCCAGCGCATCGGGCATATTCTCACTTCCGGCAGAAATCAGGGTGATCATCACCACCGTTTCGGCATGGAAGTCGGCAGGGAAAAGGGGCCGCAGGGCACGGTCCACCAAACGGGAAACCAGCACCTCATCGTCGCTGGGGCGGCCTTCACGTTTCAGAAACCCCCCCGGGAAACGGCCCGAAGCTGAAAACTTCTCGCGGTAGTCCACCGAAAGGGGCATGAAATCCACATCTTCCTTGGCTTCACGGGCGGCCACCACCGTGGCCAGGAGCATGGTGTCTTCCATTCTCACCACAACGGCTCCGTCGGCCTGCTTCGCCAGCTTTCCGGTTTCAAGGGTTATGGTACGGCCATCGGCCAGTTCAATCGTCTTTGTCGTTATGTTCATAATCGCTTACTTACGGAGATTGAGGTCAGCAATGATCGAACGGTAACGGCTGATGTCCTTGCGTTTGAGGTAATCGAGAAGGTTACGGCGTTTCCCGACAAGCCGGATCAGCGAGCGGCGCGTGCTGTGGTCTTTCTTGTTGGCTTTCAGATGCTCCGTCAGGTGGTTGATCCGGTAGGTGAACAAAGCAACCTGCCCTTCGGCACTGCCCGTGTCCTGCTCATTTTTGCCATGCTGGCCAAAAATCTCTTTCTTTTTGTCTGTTGTTAAATACATGTAACTTAATTTTTAAAAAATGATACAATGTTTAAGCCGCAGCATCGCTCTCAATAACAACGGCTTAAAATTATTTTTTCGCGGCACAAAAGTACTAAAAATGTTGACACCTGCAACATTTCCGGAAATATCCATGCATCAACGGGTTTATTCGGTTCCCGGCCATGTCCCCGATTTTTCAGAAATCCCTTTTCGATTATAACTCCATGGTATTCAATCTATAGCCTCGCAGATCATCTTCATCATTCCTTTGATGTCGAATGATCCGTGGGGAGAATAGCCATTGCGGACCACCACCAGCTGTTTTGAGGGAACGATGAAGATGAACTGTCCGTCGTGGCCGTTACAGCTGAACATATCCTCCGGAACGCCGGGGGTGTACCCTGAGCGGTTGAGCCAGAAGAAGGCCCCGTACTGGCCATCGGAGCCGTTTGCAGGGGTGGTGGTATACCCGACCCATCCCTCAGGAAGGATTTGCTGGCCCAGCCACTTGCCGTCGTGCAGGTAGAGGAGGCCGAAGCGGGCATAATCGCGTTGGGTAGCGTAGAGGTAACTGGAGCCCACCAGTGTGCCCGAGGCGTCGGGTTCCCAGATGGCGCTGCGCATGCCCAGGGGGTTGAAAAGCGCCTTCCGGGGATAAGCCAGATATTCCTCATCACTGCTGTAAAGCGAGCGGAGATAATCACAGACGATATTGGTGGTTCCGGAGGAGTACACCCAAACCGAGTCGGGCCTGACCGCCGGTTTCTTGCTGGCGGCAAAGTCGCCCATATCCCCTTCCTTGTGGAGCATCACGGTAACGTCGGAGAGGTTGCCATAATCCTCGTTCCACTCCAGACCGCTGTTCATACGCAGCAGGTTGCTCAGGGTGATCTCCCTACGGGCGTCGCCGGCCCACTCGGGGCGTGGTACCGGAGCGTATATGTCGACCCTTCCCTCTTTTACCAGCAAGCCGGTAATGGCATTGGTAAAACTCTTGGCCATGGACCAGCTCAGAAAAGGGGTTTCCCGGGTGAAGTCGCTCCTGAACCGCTCGGCCACAATCTGGTCTTTGTATACCACGGTGAGCCCGAAGGTACCCTTCCAGCCCGTGGTATCGGCAAATGCCTGATCCATAACGGCTTGCAGCTTCTCCATATCGATCCCGGGAGGAACCGTGTCAGCCACCAGGTCACCAGCAGGCCAGGCCAGCGTGTCAGGATTCACTTCCGGAAGGGAAACCGCAGGATAATCCATGGCCAGCACCTCCTCCTGGCCGAAATCACGCACCAGGGTACACCCCAGCCCCTCATTATACACCGCCTTTGACTTCCAGAAAAGAAAACGGCTCACCACCTCTCCCTTTTCCCGGTCCACCTTGTTCCTGTTGAATTTGATAAAGGAAAAGTTCAGGTCTTCCTGTTCCAGGCTTTCCTGGCTGCGACCAGAGACAAACACCCCCGAGGAGAGATTCTTGGCCGCGTAACCGGTAATGATGGGCGCCAGCATACTGAGGTAAACCATCCCTCCTGTCAGGGCCACCAGAATGAGGATCAATGCAATCCGGAGAACTTTCTTCATCATCTTATTTTTTTAAAGCAAATTTATGGATATTTCCCGGTTGTTCCATAACTTTAATAGTGATTTACAAACCATTATTCTCTTAACCTTAAACACATAGCCCCATGAAGGAAGAGTTTCTTCAATTGGTATGGGAGCAGCGGTGGTACGATGCTGCCGGAATGGTCACCGTTTCCGGGGAGAACGTGGAGGTGATCGCCCCGGGGAGTTGCAACCGCGACGCCGGTCCCGATTTTTTCAACGCGAAGGTAAAAATCGGAGCGACCCTGTGGGCCGGGAATATTGAAATCCACCGGAACTCCTCCGACTGGTACCGCCACCGGCACCAGGAAGATCCCGTTTACGAAAACACCATCCTCCATGTGGTGCACCACTACGACCGGCCTGTTTTCCGTCGCAACGGGGAACTGCTCCCCACGCTGCAGCTCACCTGGCCTTCACGCCTGGAAGATAACTACCGGAAACTCCTCTCAGGGGGGAGCCTGGTTCCCTGCCGCGACAGCCTTCAGCTGGTGGACCCCCTGTTGCTGAAAATCGGCTTTAACCGGCTGATGATCGAACGGCTGGAGGAGAAAACCGGGGAAATTAATGACCGGCTGTCGACCAACAACCACGACTGGGAGGAGACTTTTTACCAGTTTCTGGCCCGCAATTTCGGATTTCGCACCAACGCCCTCCCCTTTGAATTGCTGGCACGGTCGCTGCCGCGGGGCATCCCCGCCCGCCACCGCGATAACCTGCACCAGTTGGAAGCCCTTTTCTTCGGGCAATCGGGGCTCCTCCACGAAGAACTCCTGGGCGATGACCATTTCCTGGCACTCCGCGAAGAGTATGATTTTCTGGCCTGCAAATACCAGCTCCGGCCCATGGCCGGCCACCTCTGGAAATTCCTCCGCCTCAGACCCGTCAATTTCCCCACGATCCGCATTGCCCAATTCGCGGCCCTCTTCCACCGCTCCGACGCCCTCTTCCTGCAAATTCTAGAAAATCCCTCCCTGCCGGCCATCCGCCGGCTACTGGAGGTCACCGCCTCCCCCTATTGGGACACCCACTTCAAGTTCAACCTCCCCTCACGGCCCCAACCCAAACACCTGGGCGAAGAAGCCTTCCACAACCTCGTGATCAATACCCTGGTTCCCTGCCTGTTTGTTTACGGGGAACAGAACGGGGCACCCCACCTCAAGGAGAGGGCGCTCGAATGGCTGGAAATGCTCCCCGCCGAGGAAAACTCGGTGGTTCAAAGCTGGGCCGGAGTCGGAGTCTCCGCGGTCACCGCATTCGAAAGCCAGGCCCTCCTCCAGCTTAAAAACCGATATTGCGACCGCAAACGGTGCCTCCGCTGCCACATCGGGGTCAGACTGATTACCCTCCTCTGACACCTCCTGCCTATTACCCGTCCCTCACTTCTTGATGAGTCATCCCGTACCGCCGGCAACCCTGCACCATTTTAATTGTATAGTTGTCTGTTAATGGCTTGTATTTCAACTGTATATTTTGACAGTGCCCGCAAAAGGGCTTCATGCCCTAGGAAGTGACATGGAATAAATATTCTTGTCCTTATGGGGTCGATGCACCAGACGACTCTCACCAGATATATCCCCCACCAGATCATGAAAGTATGCTAAACGAGGTCTGCTTTTTTCTGCTAAACAACATAAAATTGTAAAGAGAATTTTTTCGTAATTTTCGGGAATGGCGCACCACAATCCCGACCAATAAAACTTCAGAAATAATAACAGACCTATGAAAAGCGTATTATCCCTTCTCATTCTGGTTACCCTGACGGCTGCCACTTCAGTAGCCCAGAAAACCATTGCCGTGCAACGCAACGGTGAAGCGGTGTTTTATACCGAATGGGCCCAGGCATGGAGCAACACCCAGGCCGGGGACACGATTTACCTCCCCGGAGGGACTTTCAACGTCGGCGACCTCGACATCGACAAGCCGGTCATCATCATTGGTGTAGGCCACGATACGGCATCCATCCACGACCGGCTCTACTCCAATCTCAACGGCAACCTCCGACTGATTGAAGGAGCCGACGGCACCCATCTCCATGGATTTGCCGTCAACAACCTCTATATCGGCACATCAGCCACCAATGACAATGTGGCTGATCTCCACATCTCCCGATGCCGGATCAAGGGAACATTGAGATTGGGTAACACCAACCCCTCCCCGGCACAACAGATTCATATCGATGAATCGGTTCTGAATACCATCAACGGCCAGAATGCCCGGCATGTCTTTTTTACCAAATGCATCATTACCAGTCAGGCGACCAACTTCAATCAGAACGTGACCTTCATCAACAACATTTTTAGTTACAATTATTACTACTTATTTCAGGTCTCCAACACCCTCTTCAGGAACAATATCTTCAGGTTTACAGGTTACCCCGCCCAGCCATGGGATGCGATTCCCAGCCAGAACAACCTCTTTGAATACAACATTTTCGTGGCCAACCTGGGCATCGATCCCCAGACCGACCTGAATGTCTGGCAAAACAATTTTTTCAACCAATCTCTGGAATCCATTTTCGTCCATTATATCGATGACGGATTCAACAGCCAGAATGACTACCACCTGAAAACCACCTCAGTGGGCATAGGGGCCGGAAGTGACGGCTTTGACATCGGCATTTATGGCACAGCGGTGCCCTACAAAGAGGGAGCGGTGCCCTTCACCCCACGTATCGTGGAGGAGACTTTCTCCAAACAAACCGACAGCGAAGGCAAGATCAACATCCATGTAAAGGTGGAGGCCCAGGAACGCTGATTCAGATAAATTAACGCTTGAACTTAAATTTTTAAATGATGAGAACATTAACCAAAACCTTGTGGATTTCACTTTTCATTCTCTCCACCCTCAGTGCCGCCGGTCAATTGAGGTTTATCGTCCAAAACGGTGCACGTTCGGAGCTCTATGGCACCTTCAATGGGGCCTTTTCAGCCCTGCAACAGGGAGACACCCTCTATCTTCCGGGTGGCAGTTTCAACATCGGGGAAGTTGTCCTGAGTAAAAAAATCACCATGATCGGCACCGGCCACTATCCGGCTTATACACAGGCCTCAGGGCGTACCGAAATGACCGGAGGCATCAGCCTGACCGAAGGCGCCGACTCCTCCCTCCTGCAAGGATTCTTTCTCACCGGGGAAATCAGACTGGGAACCTCTCCCCTCTCTTCCCATGTCACCAATGTGGTCATCAGCCGCATTAACTGTCAAAACATCAAACTGGGATACAACTCCGACCTTTCATTGGCAGAACAGATTTACATCTCGGAGTGTGTCGTCAGGGGAACCATCTACGGGAACAGGGCCCAGAATGTGCTTATCCAGGGGAACATTGTCTATGATATTGAAAATTTCAACAACAATACACTGATCTCCAACAATATCCTTCTCATTCCCAACGGGTATACTTTTGACAATATTCATTCCTGTATCATCCAGAACAATGTATTTGTTCAAACTGGCCCATATCTGTTCTATGAGTGCTCTGCCAATACAATCCGCAACAATCTGTTTGTGAATACCTATTCCGCAGGAACAGATAACATTGATCAACAGCCGCTGGCTTCCATCTTCATGAATTATCCGGGAGGAGCATTCAATTATGAACAGGACTTCCACCTCCAGGAGAGTTCTCCGGGCAAGAATGCCGGAACCGACGGAACCGATATCGGGATTTACGGGACGGACACCCCATACAAGGAGGGAGCTGTGCCGTTCAATCCTCATGTCTCCTCTGAAAACATCGCCACCAAGACCAACACTGAAGGGAAACTCAATGTAAAAGTCACGGTTGAAGCACAAAACAGGTAATACCAAACCCATGAAAAAATATCTCCTGACAGGGCTTTTCATCGGGTGGGGGTTGGCCCTGTCCGGGCAGCCCATCAGTCCACCATCGCTTGTCACGGGCTATGAATTTTGGTTCAACAACCTCACGGAGGGTAAGGTGACACAAGCCGTGACCCCATCGGCGGTGTTTGAGCTTAACGTGCAGGCCGATGCCACCCATCTGCCCGATGGGCTGAATATTCTGACGCTCCGCTTCAGTGACGACCAGGGCAACTGGTCGTCGCCCCTCAGCCGCTTCTTCGTGAAGATGCCGGAGCAGCAGGCCTCCCCGGAACCCAAAAACATCGTGGAACAGGAATACTGGTTCAATAACCAGCCTCCCACCCGCGAAGCGGTCACCCCGGCTACCCTCCATGTCACGGACCAGGAGCTCAGCGCCTCAGACCTCCCCGACGGCCTCAACACCTTCACCATGCGCTTCCGCGATGACCACGGCAACTGGTCGTCACCCCTCACCCGCTTCTTCGTGAAGATGCCGGAGCAGCAGGCCTCCCCGGAACCCAAACACATCGTGGCCTGGGAATATACCCTGAACAACGCACCTGCCGTCACCTTTCCCGTGCAGCCCACCACACTTTTCGTCCTCGACGAACAACTGGAGGCCGCCAGCCTTCCCGACGGCATGAATATCGTTGTCATCAGGTTTCGTGACGACCACGGCAACTGGTCTTCGCCCCTCACCCGTTTCTTTGTGAAAATGGCCCCCACCGCCGCCGGGGAAAACCTCATCAAGGCCTATGAATACAGGATCGAAGATGCAGGGGGACAAATCACGGGCGACAATGGCTCGGGAGCCTTTACCCGGGTGACCCTGGCAGGGCCCGTTTCTCCTGCCATGATCCAGTTTGACGCCACCTTCGATGAGGTGCCCAAAGGCGACTATACCATCCACTTCAGGGCCCTTGACACCCACGATGTCTGGAGCAGCCTCCTCTCGCGGAGCATCATCAAGGAAGCCCTCCCCAAAGCCCGGTTTTCCCTGGCCGCCGGCCCCCTTTGCGCCGACAGTACACTGTTCTTCCTCAACGAAAGTATAGATGCCGACCTATGCAGCTGGGACTTCGGCGACGGGGGAACCTCCACAGAATGCACTCCCGTGCATCACTTTGAAGAGGCCGGAACTTACATGGTCTCCCTCACGGTCACCGACACCCTGTCACAACGCCAGGGTACATCCACCCTGACCATCACCGTCGACCGGTGCGTTGAAGACCAGATCCTCGAACTGACTGCCGGATGGAACCTGATCAGCCTTTATGTGACCCCGCCCCGGACTTCCATCGACGAACTCTTCCTGCCCCTGGTTGGCAACAACACCCTGCGCAAGGTGATGGATGAAGAAGGTTTCACATACGAATATTTAGGAGACCTGGGGGGATGGCAGAACCATATTGGTCACTGGCAGAATAGCGAAGGCTATAAAGTCAACGTGAATGCCGCCACCCAAATGACCGTAACAGGGCCCCTTGTGCCTCTGCCCCTTACCGTTCCCCTGGCCACCGGATGGAACATCATCTCCTTTCCGGTCACCTCGCCCGGCGATGCAGAAGAGATGATCAGGCCCCTGCGCGATGCCGGGGTTCTGGTCAAAGTCATGGATGAAGCCGGAAATTCCATTGAGGATCTGGGATTGTTGGGAGGTTGGATCAACCACATCGGGGACTTTCTTCCGGGCAGGGGTTACAAGGTAAGGGTCTCCGCCGGAACCTCCCTGACGCTGCAGGAGGGGAACCTTAAGTCAGCTATGCCGGTTTACCGCCCTCTCCCCTCCGACCATTTCAGACCGCTCTTCAGGGGGCATGGCACCAACCATTTCAACCTGCACCTTGTCGGGCCAGAAGCTTCGGGTTTGATGGAGGGAGATCAGCTGGGACTCTTCGACGGTCCCCTGTGTGTGGGATCCGCCACCATCGGCCCCCTCACCCCAGGCCTTCGGATCCTCACCCTGACCGCTTCGGCACATGACGGTCTCCAGGGAGAACGCAACGGCTTCATATCCGGGAATCCCCTGTCGCTAAGGCTCTTCCGCCAAGGAAGGGAACTTCCCCTGGACATTGAACCCCTGACCCCGGCCGGACAGCCTGCACCGGTCATTACCTTCACGGCCCATGGCAGCGCCCTGGCACGCGTGAACCTGGGTAACACCACCGGAATCCACGCTCTCTCCACGGAATTGCTGGCCGGCTGCTACCCCAACCCGTTCAGTGAAACCATTCACATCGACATCAGACTCTCCGGAAAAGAGCAGCTGAAAGTGGATGTGATTGACCAGCTGGGACGCCAGGTCAAAACCCTCCATGACGGAGGGGCCGCCGGAAAAATTACCCTGGTTTGGAATGCCCGCGATTCCAGGGGAAAAGCCCTTTCGCCCGGAGTCTACCTATGCCGCATAATGACCGGCCATCAGATCACCACTCTGAAGATGATCCTGAACCGCTGACCAGAATGCCAGGCTATTTCTCCGGCTCCGGAGTGTAGGTTTCGATAAAATTGGTGGAAAGGACCCGGAATTCCGTACGACGGTTGACGGCCCGGGCGGCTTCTTTCTGTTCCTCAGAGGAAAGGGCTTCGATGAATTTCTCGGTAAGCTCATCACCCCGTTTCAGCCATTCATAGCGGGAAGCAATCTCGCGGGTGACCTTCTTGGGCCAGGTCTCCCCATACCCTTTTGCCACCAATCGCTGTGGATTCACACCTTTTTCTATCAGGTAATTCACCACACTCTGCGCCCGCTTCTGGCTTAACTCGAAATTGAACTGGTCTCCGCCGATATGGTCGGTATGGGCCATCAGCTCAATGGTGATGGTGGGGTTGAGCTCCAGCAGCCGCACCAGGGAGTCGAGGGCCACCATCGACTCGGGCAACAGGTCGAAACTCCCGAAGGCATAGTTGATATTGTCGAGTTTGATGGGCGCATCGGTGGGCGTCAGGTAGAATTCAAACCGGAAATCCTTGCTGTCTTCGAGCCCTTCGGTGGTGATCCTGGCCTTGTCGTTGAGAAAACCATCCTTAAAAGCGGCAAAGACATACTCGGTGCCCTTGTTCAGCTTGACCTGGAACTTCCCCCCCTGGGTGCGCACCCGCAGGTTGGTCCCGTCGGTGCCGATGACCCGCAGGGTCGCCCCGTCGACAGGTGCCCCCGTTTCCTTATTGAAAACCTCTCCCGCAGCCTGGAAAATGACCGGAGGGACGACAAATGAGTAAAGATCATCACTGCGCGATCCCTTCCGGTTCGAGGAAAATAGCCCCTGGTCCTTGCCCGCAATGTAAGCAATCCCGAAATCATCGCCCGGCGAATTGATGGGATACCCCATGTGATGAACGCTCCAGTTGCCATCCTCATCCTTCACAGCCCTGAAGATATCAAGCCCTCCCAAACCCTTGTGGTAGTCCGATGAGAAATAAAGCTCTCCGTTGTCGCGCACAAAGGGAAACACCTCATTTCCGGGGGTGTTGATCGCACTTCCCAGGTTTTTGGGATCCCTGAACTGGCCACCGCTCTTCTCAGCCATCCAGAGGTCTTTACCTCCCTGCCCGCCGCTGTTGTCGGAAACAAAATAAAGTACGCTCCCGTCGGGGGAGAGGGCAGGATGGGCCACCAGAATGGAGTCGGACCATAAATCAAGCCGGACGGGTTCGGCCCAGCTGCCCCTGACTTGTGAAGTGCTGAAAATCTGGGCCGCACTGTTACGGGTTTTGTCATAACTGCAACGGGTGAAGAGAATCTCCCCGCTCTTGCTTCCCAGGGTGGCGGCTCCCTCCTCCGAAGAGGTGTTGACAATGGCGTTCTGGTCGGCCAACTGCGGAATCTCCCACTTCTCACGCTGCACATTATATTCCGACTTGAAGAGATCGGCATAGGTCTGCCCTGTGATCATGCTCTTCCGCTTGCCGGTACCCGCCTTGCGCGTCGAGGTGAAGAGAATCTGGTTGTCGCTGCCGGCCAGGTATACAGGGGCATAGTCGCTCTCACGTGAATTGAGCTCCTTGACAGGATTGACGATGTGCCGGGTGGGATGGGCGATCCAGTTCTGGGTGAGCTGTATCGATTCGATCCCGTTGAGGGCCCGTTCATCGCCGGGAACCTCCTCAAGAAAAGCCCGGTAATTCTCGAGCGCTTCCTCATACTTCTGTGTGGCCCGGAGCATCTCGGCATTCCAGAGCAATGCCTTCGGATCGGGATGGTTGCGCCTGACCGCATTCCGGTAATACAATGCCGCCATCTCATAATCCCCGATCTGCCGGTAACACTCCCCGATCGCATAGGCATATTCCATCCGCTTCTCGCGGCTTTTCTCCTTTTTGTTGGCCTTGCGGTATTTCTGGATGGCCTTGTGGTACTCCCCGATCTCCTTCGACGTGTAGGCAACCCTGCCCAGATTGCCCCCCGCACACGACATAAGCAGAAATCCGGCCATCACTGCCACAGCCCACTTAATCACTCTCATACGAATCTCCCGAAAATAAGGGTGGTAAATGTAAGTTTTATTTGCCGATTTCTAAAGATAACGGATTCCTTCCCCTGTTAGTATAATTAATGGCGAATCCTGGGAGATCAGGAGGCACCGCCTCCCGCCCCGTCAGCGCAAAAAGGCCGCCCACAATGTGAGACGGCCTCAATCACTGAACTTAAAACCAACTATTGCAGCTAACGAACAAACAACAATTCACGGTACTTGGGCAGAGGCCACATTTCATTGTCTACGACCAGCTCCAGCTTGTCGATATGGTACCTGATCTTCTCCATGAAAGGCAGGACGGTCTGGTCGTATGCCCTGGCCTTTTCCACGGCATCCTCGATCACGTTGGCTTTCTTCCGGGCTTCGGTCATCTCGTACACCAACGCCTTGATGGTCGAGTTGTGGGTGCTGATCTCCCTGATCAGCTGTTTTCTGCCTGCGGAAAGCTCTTCGTACTCCTGGGGTGAAAAGACTTCCTTGAGGTACTTGACATTTTTCAGCAGCAGGGTCATGTATTTCACCGACACCGGCACGATATGGTTTATGGCCAGGTCGCCCAGTACGCGGGATTCGATCTGCACCTTCTTGGTGAATTTCTCGTATTCCACTTCCACGCGGCCATGGAGTTCCCTCTCTGAAAGGATTTCCAGTTCCGAAAGCATTTTGGCATACTCAGGGCGCATGAAGGCCGCCAGGGCTTCCGGGACGTTGTTGACGTTGGTCAATCCCCTGCGGGCGGCTTCTTCCACCCACTCCTGGCTGTATCCGTTGCCGTTGAAACGGATGGGCTTCGACTCAATGATCAGCCGCTTGAGCACCTGGAAGATCGCTTCATCCTTGCGCACCCCTTTTTCGATCAGGACGTCAACTTCCTGACGGAAAAGAGTGAGCTGACTGGCCACCACGGCGTTCAGAATAATCAGGGCCGAAGCGCAGTTGGCCGAAGATCCCACCGCCCGGTATTCAAACCGGTTCCCCGTGAAGGCAAAGGGAGAGGTGCGGTTCCGGTCGGTGGTGTCGAGTATGATCTCCGGAATTCTGCCGATATTAAGTTTCAGTTCCGTCTTCTCATCGGGAGTCATTTTGCGGTCTACCACTGCGGTTTCCATCAGATCGAGCATCTGGGTGATTTCGGTGCCCAGGAAGACCGAAATGATCGACGGAGGCGCCTCATTGGCTCCCAGACGGTGCTGGTTCGAGGCGTTGTAAATGGAGGCCCGCAACAAATCCTGATAGTCGTGTACCGCCTTGATCGTGTTGATGATAAAGGTCAGAAACTGCAGGTTGGCGCGGGGATTTTTACCCGGGGAATAGAGGTTGACCCCCGTGTCGGTCTGCAACGACCAGTTGTTGTGTTTTCCCGACCCGTTGATCCCGGCAAAGGGTTTTTCATGAAACAATACCCTGAACTTATGGCGGCGGGCGATTTTCTGCATGAGATCCATGATCACCTGGTTGTGGTCGTTGGCCAGGTTCATCTCCTCGTAGATAGGGGCGAGCTCAAACTGGTTGGGGGCGACTTCATTGTGGCGGGTCTTCACGGGGACCCCCAGTTTGTAAGCCTCCTGCTCCAGGTCAATCATAAAGCGGTTGACCCGCGTGGGTATCGAACTGAAATAGTGGTCCTCGAGCTGCTGGTCCTTGGATGAGGAGTGGCCCATCAGGGTGCGGCCGGTGAGCACCAGATCGGGGCGCGCCATGAAAAGCGCCTCATCCACCAGAAAATACTCCTGTTCCCACCCCAGGTTGGCCTGGACACTCTTCACCTCCTTGTCAAAATAGCGGGCCACCGCTGTGGCGGCCTGATCGATGGCCCTGATGGAACGCAACAGGGGCGTCTTGTAGTCGAGGGCTTCCCCCGTATAACTGATGAATATGGTGGGAATGCTCAGGGTCGTCTCACTGATAAACGCAGGCGAAGAGGGATCCCAGGCCGTATACCCCCGGGCCTCAAAGGTAGCCCTGATGCCGCCGCTCGGAAAGGAGGAGGCATCGGGTTCCTGCTGCGCCAGCATCTTGCCGCTGAAAGCCTCGATCACCCCGCCATTCCCGTTGTATTCAATAAAGGCATCGTGCTTCTCGGCCGTACCATCGGTCAGGGGATGAAACCAATGGGTGTAATGGGTCGCCCCGTTCTCGAGCGCCCACGCCTTCATCCCCTGGGCCACCTGGTCAGCCATCTTCCGGTCAACAGACGTGCCCCCCTCTATGGCCGACACCACCGCCTGGTAAGCCTCCCTGCTCAGATACTTCTGCATCTTCGGCTGATCAAAGACCAGCGTCTTGTAATATTCCGATGTCAGCTTCTCCCCGTTGACCAGCGGCCGGGGCTCCCTGTTCATCACCTCCTCCAGTGCCTTGAATCTCATCTTTGCCATGTTACGTTGAATTTGATGGTTTTTGGTTATGACAAAAATACTTCTTTTCACATGTCATATCGATTTTGAGGGGGCATTTTTTATTTTTTGCTGATTAATTAATAACTGACCCCCCTTTTTTAAAGCGATAATTGAATTTTTTAATAAACTAGTGAGAAAAGACCCCCTTTCAGTACAAACTCAATTTTTTACTTTTGTTCTCCTGCCTCTGCCCCTAAACTCCTCATTGACAACAACTATGTACCGCATGCATCCTGCCGGTAATTGTAATATGTCAAAAATTTACTCTATTTCTGTCTTTTAGTTAATATTTAATTAATATTCGGGATTTTTGTTACTTTATGGATAATCTTAGCATCAAAGTGTCTAGTTTTGTATCAAAGCAACAATCCATATGTTATGTGCGGAATAGTATGTGCATTTGAGACGGGCGTGCCGACCACTTCCCTGCGGCCGCAAATCCTCGCCATGTCGGGAAGAATCCGCCACCGGGGCCCCGACTGGTCGGGGATCTACTGCGGAGAGAAAGCCGTGATGGCGCACGAGAGGCTTTCCATTGTCGACCCTGCCTCGGGGCGCCAGCCCCTCTTCAGTGACGACCGCCGGCTGGTGCTGGCCGTCAACGGGGAGATCTACAACCACCAGGCACTGCGACAGACCTTCGAAGGCCGCTACCCTTTCCGCACCCACTCCGACTGCGAAGTGATCCTTCCCCTCTACCGGGAAAAAGGGCCCGCTTTCCTCGATGAACTCAACGGGATCTTCGCCTTTGCCCTCTATGACGAGGAGAAGGACAACTACCTCATCGCCCGCGACCACATCGGCATCATACCTTTATATATGGGGCATGATCCCTCGGGAACCCTCTATGTGGCCTCCGAAGTGAAAGCCCTGACCGGCATTTGCAACACCCTGCAGGAGTTTCCTCCCGGTCATTATCTCGAAGGGAGAGGCGGGGAGCTCACCCGCTGGTACCAGCGCGACTGGTTTTCCTTTGAGGCTGTCGAAAAATCAAGAGCTCCCGGCAATCTAGAAAACTCCCCCCTTTCATACGGAGATGACCAAAGACACCCCGGAGATCCTGCGCAAGCGGCCATACGCAACGGTGAGAACAGCGAGGCTCCTGAAAACCTCTCAGGCCCCATCACCAGGGAATCCTCCGATATGCCTGAAGGACTCACAGCCGCACAAATCGGGGAGCTTCGCCAGGCCCTGGAGGCGGCGGTCCACCGGCAACTGATGTCTGACGTGCCTTATGGAGTGCTCCTTTCCGGAGGGCTCGATTCTTCGGTGATTTCGGCCATCGCCCAGAAGTTTTCGGCCATGCGCATTGAGAGTGGGGACAGCCAGCCTGCCTGGTGGCCGCGGCTCCACTCTTTTGCGATCGGGCTGGAGGGGTCGCCCGACCTGGCGGCGGCCCGCCTTGCCGCCACCCACATCGGTACCGTCCACCACGAAATCCATTATACCATAGAAGAAGGCCTCGACGCCATCCGCGATGTGATCTACCATCTGGAGACCTACGACGTGACCACCGTCAGGGCCTCCACCCCCATGTACCTGCTGGCGCGGGTCATCCGCTCCATGGGCATCAAGATGGTCCTCAGCGGTGAAGGAGCCGACGAGATCTTCGGGGGTTATCTCTATTTCCACAAAGCCCCCGATGCCAGGGCTTTCCACGAAGAGACGGTCCGCAAGATCAGCCGTCTTCACCTCTATGACTGCCTGCGTGCCAACAAGTCGCTGGCCGCCTGGGGGGTGGAAGGGCGGGTTCCTTTTCTCGACAAGGAGTTCCTCGATGTGGCCATGCGCCTTCGCCCCTCCTTTAAGATGGCCCGCGACGGCCGCATGGAAAAATGGATCCTCCGCAAGGCTTTCGGGGAGATGCTCCCCGAATCCATCGCCTGGCGCCAGAAAGAACAGTTTTCCGACGGGGTGGGTTACGGCTGGATCGACACCCTGAAGCAGACGGCAGCCACCCGGGTGACCGACACCATGATGGCCAATGCCCGCTACCGCTTCCCGGTGAATACCCCACAATCCAAGGAGGAATACCTCTACCGCTCCATTTTCAGCGACCATTTCCCCGGCGACCAGGCCGCCGCCTGCGTACCGTCGGTCCCCTCCATCGCCTGCAGCACCGGGGAAGCCCTCGCCTGGGACCGCTCCTTCCGGGCCCACGCCGACCCCTCGGGAAGAGCCGTCTTCACAGTCCACAAGGATGGGCTCGAGGCAGGTGCCCCCACGAAAGATGTTTCACCTGCAACATCTGCCGCAGTTCCGGAACCGGCCGAAAGCTGACCCTGCTCCCGATCCAAATGCCCGATCAGGCAGGCTGAAACCATGAGAACCGGATACCACTCATGTAAGTAACTTAAATAAACAGCAACACAAAGCACTGAATATGCCAATAAATCCATTTCCAGAGGCCGGGGGGCTCTACCATCCCCGGAACGAACACGACAGTTGCGGCATTGGTTTTGTCGCCCACATCAAGGGGCAGTCCTCGCATGAGATTATCCGCAGGGGGCTTGACGTCCTGCTCAATATGGATCACCGCGGAGCCACCAGCGCCGACAACGCCACGGGTGACGGGGCCGGCATCCTTATCCAGATCCCCCATACGTTTATCACCCGCACACTGGGCATCGACGTCGGGCTGCCCGGGCGGTATGCCACCGGACTGATATTCCTTCCGAAGATAGAAGAAGAAGCCGCCCTCTGCCTTGACGTCCTGAATCGCCATATCCATGACGAAGGCCTTGAACTCATTGGCTATCGCGATGTGCCTGTTGACCACACCGCCCCCGGAAAAATCGCCCTCACCACGGAACCGGCTATCAAACAGATCTTTGTGCGGAGTCACCTTGAACAGGATGCCCTGGAACGCAAACTCTTTGTCGTCCGCAAACTTACCGAGCATACCATCCGCCAGTCGCACCTCTCCCAGAAAAGATGGTTTTACCAGCCCAGCTTCTCGAGCAAGGTGCTTATCTACAAGGGAATGTTCACTCCCCGCCAGCTGATCGACTACTACGCTGATCTTTCCGACGAGCGGCTTACGAGCGCCATCGCCCTGGTCCATTCCCGTTTCAGCACCAACACCTTTCCGACCTGGGATCTGGCCCAGCCCTTCCGGGTGATCGCCCACAACGGCGAAATCAACACCATCCGCGGGAACCGCCTCTGGATGCACGCCCGTGAAGCCCTCATGAAGTCCGACTTCTTCGGCAGCGACCTCCAAAAGCTCCTCCCCATCATTGAACCCGGGAAATCGGACTCGGCATCTTTCGACAACACCCTGGAGTTCCTCCACCTCGCAGGGCGCTCCCTGCCCCATGCCCTCTGCATGATGATCCCCGAGTCGTTCAACGAGAAGAATCCCATCCCCGGGAGCCTGAAAGCCTTCTACGAATACCACTCCACCATCATGGAACCCTGGGATGGCCCCGCCTCCATGATCTTCTCCGACGGCCGCTATATCGGGGGAACCCTCGACCGCAACGGCCTCCGCCCCTCCCGCTATGTGATCACCAACCACGACCTGATCGTCATGGGCTCAGAGGTGGGGGTCCAGAAATTCAAACCGGAGGAGATCAGGGAAAAGGGGCGCCTCCGCCCCGGCAAACTCCTCCTGGTCGACACCCAACTGGGGATCATCATTCCCGACACGGAGGTGAAAGACCAGCTCAGCAAGCGCAGCCCCTATGAGATGTGGCTCAATGAAAACCGTACCCGCCTCGAGGACATAGACGTCAAGCAGCGGGTTCCCTACCATCTTGACCATTTTGAGACCTTTGCCAGGATATTCGGTTATAGTCGCGAGGACCTCCACGAAATCATCACCCCCATGGCGGCCTCAGCGGCTGAACCTACCCACTCCATGGGCAACGACACACCAATTCCCCTTTTTTCAAATAAACCCCGGCTCTTTTACGACTATTTCAAGCAAACCTTCGCACAGGTCACCAACCCGCCCATCGACTCCATCAGGGAAGGACTGGTCATGTCGCTCACCAATTACATCGGAGGACTCAACTCCAACATCCTGATGGAGACACCTGAACACTGCCGGCTCATCAAATTTGAATCGCCGCTGATTACCAACACCGACCTGGGAAAAATCAAGGACCTCAAGGCCGAGATGTTCGTGCACCGCATTATTCCCATGGTCTTCAGGGTCAGTGAGGGGTATGAGGGTTTCCGCGCCGCCTTTGGGAAGCTGCTCACGGAAGCGGAGAAAGCGGTCGACGAAAAGAAAAACTACATCATTCTCAGCGACAGGGAAGTCTCGGCCGATTATGCCCCCATTCCCTCCCTGCTGGCGGTCGCGGCGGTACACCACCACCTCATCAGGGTCAAAAAAAGGATGCAGGTGGGGATTATTGTGGAGACGGGCGATGCCCGCGAGGTGAACCATTTCGCCCTTCTATTGGCTTACGGGGCCTCGGTCATCAACCCTTACCTGGCCTTTGCCGCCATCGACCACCTGGTGACAGAAGGCGCCATCGCCCTGGAATACAAGGAAGCCCGCAAAAACTATATCAAGTCGGTCGACAAGGGATTGTTGAAGGTATTCTCCAAGATGGGCATCTCCACCCTGCGCAGTTACCATGGTTCCCAGGTGTATGAGGCGGTAGGGGTCAGCAAAGCGTTGATTGAGATGCACTTCACCGGCACTCCCTCCCGGATCAGTGGCATCGGCCTGGAAGAGATATGGCGCGAGACCATGCTCATCCATACGGAAGCCTTCCGGGAAGCCTCTCCCGGAGAGGGGTTCCGCTATGAGAGCACCGGCAGCAATGCCTGGCGTAAATACGGTGAACACCATGCCTGGAACCCCGAGACCATCGGGTTGCTCCAATGGTCGACACGGGCCAACGATTTTAATAAGTTCCGGGAGTTTACCGCCCTGGCCGACAGGGAAAGCAGTCGTCCGGCCTTTGTCAGGGGCTGTTTCAATCTGAAAAGAAATCCCATTCCCCTGGATGAGGTGGAACCCGAAGAACAGATCATGAAGCGTTTTGTGACGGGGGCCATGTCTTACGGATCGATCAGCAGGGAGGCCCATGAGGCTCTGGCCATTGCCATGAATACCATCGGGGGGCGCAGCAACACCGGGGAGGGGGGTGAGGATCCCCAGCGTTTCGGCACCAACCGGCAGAGTGCCATCAAGCAGGTTGCCTCTGGGCGGTTCGGGGTGACCATCAACTATCTCACCCATGCCGAAGAGCTGCAGATCAAGATTGCCCAGGGGGCCAAGCCGGGCGAAGGAGGTCAGCTCCCGGGCTATAAGGTCAACGAAATCATCGCCAAAACCCGCAACTCCACCCCGGGGATCACCCTGATCTCACCTCCGCCTCACCACGATATCTATTCCATTGAGGATCTGGCGCAGCTCATCTATGATCTGAAGAGTGCCAATCCGGGGGCCAGGGTGTCGGTGAAGCTGGTGGCCGAAGATGGGGTGGGCACCATTGCCGCAGGGGTCGCCAAGGCATACGCCGATCTGATCACCATCTCGGGCGGAGAAGGAGGAACCGGTGCCAGTCCCCTGAGCAGCATCAAACATGCGGGGCTCCCCGCGGAGTTTGGGATTGCCGAAGCCCAGCAGACCCTGGTCATGAACCAGCTCCGGGGAAGGGTGCGCCTGCAGGTCGACGGCCAGCTGAAAACAGGCCGCGATGTGGTGGTCATGGGATGCCTCGGCGCCGAGGAGTTCGGCTTCGCCACCTCTGCCCTTATCGTCCTGGGATGCGTGATGATGCGCAAATGCCACCTCAATACCTGTCCGGCCGGCGTGGCCACCCAGGACCCCGAACTGCGCAAACGGTTCCTTGGCCGGTCAGAATACGTGGTCAACTATTTCCGGTTCCTGGCCAGGGAGATCCGCGGGTATCTGGCCGACATGGGTTTCCGGAGATTCGACGACATCGTGGGCCGTGCCGACCTTCTGGAGGTAAGCCCCCACGCCAGCCACTGGAAGATGAAAAATGCCGATTTCTCCTCCTTCCTGTACATGCCGGCGCAACCAGGTGAAGCCGACCTGCGGTGCACCACGGAGGCCATCCGATCCATCGGGGAGCACCCCGACAGGGTCCTTATCAGGGAGTCGGCCAGGGCGCTTAAGGCCAAAGAAAAGGTTTGGTTGTCACAGACCATCACCAATGTTGACCGGGCTGCCGGGGCCATGCTCTCGGGGCAGATCGCCCGCCGTTACGGCGAAGAGGGCCTTCCCGGGGATACCATCACCTGTCTCTTCCGGGGCACCGCCGGCCAGAGCTTCGGCGCCTTCCTGGCCAAAGGAGTCACCTTCCGCCTCGAAGGCGATGCCAACGACTACTTCGGGAAAGGCCTCTCGGGAGGCAGACTCATCATCACTCCCCCTCCCGGATCCCCTTTTGCACCCGAAGAAAACATCATCATCGGCAACACTTCCCTGTATGGGGCCACCTCCGGAGAAGCCTATATCAGAGGGGTCGCCGGTGAACGCTTCTGCGTGCGCAACTCTGGCGCACGGGCGGTTGTCGAAGGGACCGGTGACCACGGCTGCGAATACATGACCGGAGGACGGGCCGTGATCCTGGGCCCCACAGGCCGCAACTTCGCCGCCGGAATGAGCGGAGGCATCGCCTATGTCCTCGACAACCACCATAACTTCGACTTCTTCTGCAACAAAGGCCTCGTGGAACTCCTCCCCGTCGAGGAACGCCCCGACATCCTCGAACTACAGGAACTGATCAGCAACCACCTCCTCTATACCCAGAGCTCCCTGGCCGCGAAAATCCTTACCGAATGGGAAGCTTTCCTGCCACGGTTCGTCAAGGTGATCCCCTTCGAATACAAAAAAGTGCTCGAAGAACAGAAACTCAGGGAACTCGAACGCAAACTGCAGCTCACCGAAGACAATCCTGCCATTCATGAGTAATTTCTCTGAAATTATGATATTCTTTTATTCTGACATTCAGATATTCTGATATTCTGATATTTTTTATTTTATAACATTCTGATATTCAAATATTCTAATCTTCTTATCTTCCTCATGGGTGATCCAAAAGGTTTTATGAAAATTGCGCGGAAGGATGGCGGCTACAGGCCGGTCAGCGAGCGCATCTATGATTACGGAGAAGTAGAGCAGACCCTTGACGAAGGGGACCGCCGCCAACAGGCGGCGCGTTGCATGGACTGCGGGGTTCCCTTCTGTCATTGGGGTTGCCCGGTGGGGAGTAAGATTCCCGAGTGGCAGGATGCCCTCTACCGGGGCGACTATGCCCAGGCTTACCAGGTTCTCCATTCGACCAATCCATTCCCTGAGTTTACAGGGAGGGTGTGTCCCGCACCCTGTGAGAAGGCGTGTGTGCTGGCCATCCACGAGGAGGCGGTGACCATTCGCGAAAATGAGTGTGCCACCGTGGAAAGGGCCTTTGACCTGGGATGGATCCTTCCCGCCCCGCCTCCTGTGCGCAGCGGCCGCAGCGTGGCCATCGTGGGTTCAGGACCCGCGGGACTGGCGGCAGCAGACCTCCTCAACAAAGCAGGACATGCGGTCACCGTCTTCGAAAAAAGCGACGCCCCCGGAGGATTGCTCCGCTATGGCATCCCTGACTTCAAACTGGCCAAGAACGTCATCGACCGGAGAATCGACCTCTTCCGGAAGGAGGGCATTCATTTCCGCACAGGGATAACCATCGGGCAGGAGATCTCCGGCAAGGAACTCCTGGAGGGCTTCGATGCGGTGCTGCTCGCTGTGGGGGCCGGAAAACCCCGCGACCTCACTGTGGAAGGAAGGGATCTTAAAGGGATTCACCAGGCGATGGACTACCTCACCCAGCAAAATAAAATCGTGGCAGGAGCGGAAATCCCTGAAAACGAAAGGATCACTGCCCGGGGCAAAAAAGTGGTGGTGATCGGTGGTGGGGATACGGGATCCGACTGTGTGGGCACCGCCATCCGCCAGAAAGCGGAAAGCGTCACCCAGATCGAAATCCTTCCCCAGCCTCCCGGGAAAAGAGGTGACGGTAATCCCTGGCCCTGGTGGCCCCAGACCCTGCGTACTTCCAGTTCCCATCTTGAAGGGTGCACCCGGCTCTGGAGCCTGGCTACCCGCCGGTTCACCGGCAGCGAAGGCCAAATCACAGGAATCGAAACCATCGGTACCGCGTGGGCCAGCGACGGCAATGGCCGGATGACCATGAAGGAAATCCCGGGCAGCGAAGCCTTCCTCGAGGCCGACATGGTCCTGCTGGCCATGGGATTCACCATGCCCGTCCACGAAGGATTGCTCGAAGAACTGGGGGTGGAATACGATGCACGGGGGAATGTGAAGGCCACCCCACACAAGAAGACCTCCCTGGAAAAGGTCTTCGTGGCAGGCGATGCCGAAAGAGGCGCCAGCCTGGTCGTCTACGCCATTGAATCGGGGAAGAACGCCGCCACGGCCATGCATGAGTGGCTGGCCCAACCGGGTTCTGAAAACTGGTAATGCCGGTGAACGGAAGCTTCATCGACCTATGTACAACTGCTGGCCTGTGCCGGTCAGCGTTTTCCGGCGGGCAGCGTGATTCCCGGGGCCATCTGGAGCTGAAGGGCGGCCACCGGCACCGTGGCTTGGCCTCCCGAAACCTTCACCCACGCCAGTGCGGCCGTCACGCTTCCTGAAAAGTGAAGCGTGAACCACGGAGAAACCGCCACCCGATGCGAAATACCTCCCAACACGACCGGCCCCGCCAGATAATAACCGTTATTGAACAAGCCGCCCCGTTCGTCGTGACGCTTACCGCGTACCACACTCTCGGGATGGGCCACAACCACCCCCGCACCTACCCGCCAATCCAATGCCCCCCGGCGAAAAAGCCGGTTCACCAACAGCTGGTTATAACCATGCGACACCGAGAAACGCTCCACTTCAGCTGGCGTATTCTCCAGATAGACCTTCAGATGGTTCATCTCGGCCTCCCACCCCTGGCCGCCGTTAATAAAACCCATCCTGACACTGTAATAAAGGGGCAGTTTAAACGAGGCGGTCTGATAACGCGCCCAAAGGGAGATCTCCTCAAATCCTTCCTGTCTGATGGAAAGAGGCACCGGAGGTACCCAGCTGAAACCCGGAGCTACCTCCAGAAAATACCTCCTGCCGGAGGTATCACCGCTGATCACCTCCTCCGGAATGATCTCCACCGAAGATTCCACCGAAGACGCCAGCGAAGGCTCCAGCGAAGGCTCCACCGCCGGAAATACGGAAGCGGCCGCAGTTCCGCACGTCCCACACCATAACCCGGCCAGCACCCACATGACCCGCCAGGGAACCACCATCGCCATCCTGACGACCACTCCCCACAGTGCCGGTATCTGTTTCCTATCCATCTGCCACACGTTTTGCCTTCGTTTTCTCATCCCGGGCATCTTCGTTCTTAGATTGAATTAATGCTCCCTCTGCTGCAGGAACCCCTTCACACTTATGGTCAAGGCGATATCCCCGGCATTTAGTAGGGTTAATTTACCCATTTTCCCGCAAAAAAAGGTAATTTTACCCCCTGATTCATTAAAAACCGCGAGATATGTTAAAAGCAGAGATACACACCGTGAAAGGGGTGATGAAAGTCGATTTTTATGAGAAGGATGCCCCGGGAACGGTGGCTAATTTTGTCAAACTTTCGAAGGCTGGTTTTTACGACGGACTCACCTTTCACCGGGTGATTCCTGACTTTGTGATCCAGGGGGGCTGCCCCAATGGCAATGGCATGGGCGGACCGGGTTACACCATTAAGTGTGAGTTGGATGGAGAGAACCAGTACCATGACAGAGGGGTACTCAGCATGGCCCATGCCGGCCGCAATACCGGAGGTTCACAGTTCTTCATCTGCCACAGCCGCCGCAACACCGCCCACCTCGACCGCAAACACACCTGTTTCGGCAAAGTGGCCGAAGGCCTCGAAGTCATTGACCTGATCAGGCAGGGCGATAAAATCGAAAAAATCGTCATCCTCGAAGAGGAATAGCACTAAGTGGCTTCTGATGCCTCCACATAAAGCTGAGTGGCTTCCACGCGGGTGACCACGATGGCCGATCCTTTGTCTATGAATTCTCCGGCGGTCACGGCATCATAAACCTCGTCGCCGATCACTACTTTCCCGGAGGGGCGGAGCACTGTTTGGGCAGTTCCTGTTTTCCCAATCAGGGTGAGAAGGGCGTTGTCGATGCTGACATACCCCTGGCTCACCTCCTGGACGGTTTGCAGGGCCAGTTTTCCCAGGGGGCCTTTTCGTGCCGAGAAAAGGCGGTCGCCCAGCCAGAGGGCCAGCCCCAGTCCAGCCGTCACCCCCGTGAAGACAGTGGTCACGGCGATCCCGGCTTTCCAGAGGTTCACCCCCTCGAAGTTAAACCGCACATTATGCAGCAAACTCAGCACCAGTCCCAGGAAAACCAATGAAATTCCGAGGATCCCCGCCACCCCGAAGCCCGGGAGGACGAAAATCTCCACAGCCAGCAGGATCAGTCCCGCAATAAAGAGAAGGATTTCCCAGTTTTCGGCCAGCCCTTCCAGGTACAAAGGGGCAAAATAGAGAATGGCGCCCAGGATGGCCACCCCCAGCGGGAAACCGATACCCGGACTTTGCATCTCGAAATAGATTCCCCCGACAATGGCCATGATCAACAATCCCGACACCACCGGGTGGACCAGGAATCCGATGATTCTTTCGATAAAGGAGGGTTTATACTCTTCGATGCGGGCATTCTCAAATCCTGTTTTCCGGAGCACCTCTTCCACATTTTCGGCCACTCCTTCGCAATAGCCGTGTTTCATGGCCTCTTCGGGGGTGAAGGTAAGCACCTTCCCGGTGTCAATAATTCCGGGAATGGCCACCGCCGGATCGACCATCGCCTCGGCGATCCGGGGATCGCGGCGCCAGTTGATCAGGGTATCGGCGCCTGTCACCAGGGTGTCTCTCCCGTGGGCTTCCGCGGTAGCCCGCATCGTAGACCGCATGTAGCTCTGGTATTTGTCGGGCATTGGCGTGCCCGTCTGGTTGACCACCGTGGCCGCCCCGATACTGCCCCCCGGCCGCATGTAAATACTGTCACAGGCTATGGAAATCAGCGCCCCCGCCGAAGCCGCATTGTTGTCCACAAAGACCACCACCGGAATTTCGCTCTGCAGTATCCGCGTGCGAATCGAATCGGCATCCAGCACCGTCCCCCCGTAAGTGTTCATATGGATCAGAAACAGCCCTGCCCCCAGGGAATCGGCAGCCGCAAAGGCTTGCTGCGTCTGCCGCCAGGTCGCCCGCGTGATCTCCTGCTTGATGTTCAGTTTATATACCAGCTTCTCTTCAGCAAAGCCGTGACCCGCCATAAAACAGGCCAGCCATACCAACAGAAATATCTTTCGTCTCATCAGGTTGATTTTATAACAGCGTAAAAATAAACGATTCAGTCCAGGATTCACGATACCGCGGCCACTGCACATTTCAGGCTATGAAGTTACTGAATATTCCCGGCAGATGGTGAATCCTGCCGTGGTTTTCACCTTCAGATTTGCTCCAGTCCGGCAGCCAGCTCCAGGAAACGGCGCATCCCCTCCCGCTTTGGTTCGTCAAGGGCATAACTGATGTTTTCCGTGAAATAGGCGAATATATCCACCCCGGGATAGTTTTCCTTTTCCATCACTTCCACCTGCGGAATATTTCCGATTCCGGCCGACAGGGCCGCGTTAAGCCTGCCGGCAAACGCCACGGGCAGGGCCCGGCAGCTCACCCACACGGCGAAGACGAAGGGAAGCCCCGTGAACCGGTACCATTCCGCAGAAAGATCATAGATGAACGGGAATCGCTTTTCGGCTTCGAAAACCCGGTCGCCGATGACCACGCCGGCGGTGGTGCCCCTGATGGTCGCCCTTTCAAATCCGGGGCTCCCGGGCAGCCACTGCCAGGTTTTCATCCAGAAATGGCGGGCCAGCACCCGCACCAGCAATACCGACGAACGCGACTGGTAGTCCAGGACCACCTCCCTGATCTGCTCCAGAGGTACCTCGCTGGCCAGAACCACCGTTCTGACCGGCCCCACAGCCCCGATACAATAATCGCTGACCAGGTGGTACTCCGGCAAATCGGTCAGCGCTCCCACCGGCACCAACCCCGCGTCGGCCTCCCCTGAAACCAGCCGGGCTGCCGTCTTCGAGGGAATGTCCAAAAACAACTCCATCTCCCGCCCCGGAACAGAATGCTCCAGTCCGTACACAAACGGCCGGCTGTTCAGGTAGGAAATCAATGATAACTTGTACTTTTTCTCCATAATTCCGCCGGGGTCGCCCCCCATTGACCTGCCTAAATTAAAAATTATCATTGTTCCGGAACATTAAAAAAGTCATACCCGGCTTCCGCCTCCTGATTTCTTTCTCTGCTTTTTGCTACCTTTGCCGGAATCTCATAAATTACCTTCATGATTCTGAGCGCTTTAACGGCTATATCACCTGTCGACGGGCGGTACCGCGGCAGGGTGGAGAAACTCGACGCCTATTTCAGCGAATTTGCGTTGATCCGCTACCGGGTGATGATCGAAATCCACTATTTCACAGCCCTGTGGGAACTGCCCCTGCCCCAGCTGGCCGGGATTTCAGCCAGTGACGTACAGCGGCTCTCCGGAATCTGGGAGTATTTCAGTCTGGAGGACGCCGCCCGGGTCAAAGAGATCGAAAAGACCACCAACCATGACGTTAAAGCAGTCGAATACTTCCTCAAGGAGCAGTTCGACGCCCGCGGATTGTCGGCCTATAAGGAGTTCATTCATTTGGGGCTCACCTCCCAGGATATCAACAACACGGCGGTGCCCCTCTCCATCAGGGAAGCCCTTGAAGAGGCATACATGCCTGCCATGGAGAAACTGATGGATAAGCTCAAAGAACTCGCCGCCGCCTGGATGGAGGTGCCCATGCTGGCCTACACCCATGGGCAACCCGCCTCCCCGACCAAACTGGGCAAGGAGATCATGGTGTTTGCCGAACGCCTCGAGGTGCAGCTCTCCCTGCTGAAAAGCCTCCCCCTATATGCCAAATTCGGAGGCGCCACCGGAAACCTCAACGCCCACAAGGTGGCCTACCCCCTGGTCGACTGGAACGCTTTCGCCAACCGCTTCGTCGGGGAAAAACTGGGCCTCGGCAGGTCGCAATACACCACCCAGATCGCCCATTACGACGACCACGGGGCCATCTTCGACACCCTCAAACGTATCAACTCCATCCTCCTGGATCTCGACCGCGACATGTGGCTCTATATTTCGATGAACTACTTCAAGCAACAGGTCAAAAAGGGCGAGGTGGGTTCCTCAACCATGCCCCATAAGGTTAATCCCATCGACTTCGAGAATTCCGAGGGCAACCTGGGGATTGCCAATGCCGGCTTCGAACATCTCACACAGAAACTGCCGGTATCGCGGCTCCAGCGCGACCTCACCGACTCCACGGTGACCCGTTTCATCGGGGTTCCCTTTGCACACACCCTGATTGCCATGGATTCGACGCTGCGCGGACTGGGGAAACTGCTTCTGAACCGGGAGGCCATCGACCGTGATCTCGAGGAAAACCAGGCCGTGGTGGGAGAAGCCATCCAGACCATCCTCCGCAGGGAAGGATATCCCCATCCCTACGAAGCCCTCAAGGAACTCACCCGCGGCAACCACCCCGTGACCCGCGATACCATCCTCTCCTTTATCGACCAACTCGACATCGGGGAAAACGTGAAGCAAGAACTCAGGAACATCACCCCCCGCAACTATACCGGCATTTTTTGACTTTCCGGCACAACCGGCGGTCAGATGCAACGGCCTCCCCTTTGAAGGAATGCACCCGGCCAGCCACCATAAATGAAAACAGATGAAGGATTTCATAAAAATACTCAAACGATACATCCCCCCCTACAAGAGCCATCTGGGCCTCACCTTTCTCTATAACTTCCTCTCGGCGATCTTCGCTGTTTTTTCGGTCGGGATGATGATCCCCATCCTGGAGATCCTCTTCAACATGGCGGAGGATGTCAATAGCATGGTGCCATGGGCGATCAACCTCGACGCCCTCAAGCACAACCTCTACTATTTCCTGACCCTTTTCAAAAACAACCATGGCCCGGGACTTACCCTGCTGTTGGTCGGATTGGGGGTGACTTTCGGAACCCTGCTGAAGGTGGGTTTTGCCTACATGGGAGCCTGGGAGACGGTTTTCATCCGGAACAGTGTGGTCCGTGACATCCGCGGCCAGATCTACCGCAAGATCCTCAGGCTGGCCCTTCCCTTTTTCACCGAAGAACGGAAAGGCGACATCATGGCCCGTATCTCGGGCGACGTGACCGAAGTCGAGAATTCCATTATGGCTTCCCTCGACATGTTCCTGAAAAACCCGGTCCTGATCCTGGTGTTCCTCATTTCCCTGCTAATCATGAGCCCCACCCTCACCATGTTCATCCTGGTGGTGCTCCCCTTTACAGGCTATATCATCGGTCACATCGGCAAATCCCTGAAAAAGGTGTCACGCGAAGGCCAGGATAAAATGGGACTGCTGTTGACCATCATCGAGGAGACCCTCAGCGGACTGCGGATCATCAAGGCGTTCAATGCCGAGGATAAAATGGACAAAAGGTTCGAAGGGGAACTGAGCGGGTACCGCAACATCATGAACAAGCTGATGTGGCGGCGTGAGCTGGCCCACCCCCTGAGCGAACTCCTGGGTACCTTTGTGATGGTGCTCATTGTCTGGTTCGGGGGAACCCTGATTCTGAGCAGCCACAGTGAACTGTCAGGGGCCACTTTCATTGCCTACCTGGCCATCTTCTACCAGATCATCAATCCTGCCAAAGCCTTTGCCAGCGCACTTTATGCCATACAGAAAGGCATGGCCTCGATGGACCGCATCGACACCATCCTGCTGGCCGACGTGACCATCTCCGAAAAACCCGGCGCCCTGCCCGCATCCACCCTCAAAAAGGAGATCGAATACCGGGAAGTGAGTTTTGCCTACAGCGACAAGGAGGTGCTCCGCGACGTCTCCCTGACCATTCCCCGGGGAAGCACCATCGCCCTGGTCGGGCAATCGGGAAGCGGTAAAACCACCTTTGTCGACCTGTTGCCCCGGTTTTACGACGTGACCAGCGGGTCCATCCTCATCGACGGCACCGACATCCGCGACCTGAAACTCCACGATCTCCGGCACCTTATGGGCAATGTGAGTCAGGAGGCCATCCTCTTCAACGATACCATTTACAACAATATCGCCTTCGGCGTGGATCAGACCACCCCCGCAGAGGTCGAAGCCGCCGCCCGCGTGGCCAACGCCCACGACTTCATCATGGATACCGAAAACGGATACGACACCATCATCGGCGACAGAGGCAGCAAACTCTCAGGCGGCCAGCGCCAGAGACTCAGCATCGCCCGCGCTATCCTCCGCAATCCCCCCATCCTCATCCTCGACGAAGCCACCTCCGCCCTCGATACCGAATCGGAAAGACTCGTCCAGGACGCCCTCGAAAAACTGATGCGCAACCGTACCTCCATCGTCATCGCCCACCGCCTCTCCACCATCAAAAACGCCGACCTCATCTGCGTCCTCCACAAAGGAAGAATCGTCGAGACCGGCACCCACGATCAGCTCCTGGCCCTCCATGGCAGGTATACCAAGCTCTACCAGCTACAAACCTTCTAGAATATGAGAAGGTCAGAAGGTCAGAATATCAGAATATCAGAATAATCCTGAAGCCTGCATGCAGGAATCCCGAGTCTTGAATATTAAATAACTTTAAATCTGGAAGTTAATACTTACAGACTGGTGGCCAGAATATCAGCAATATGGATGGTCTTAAGGGGTATCCTGTTCTTGCGGAGGTAGCTTTCGAGGTTCATCAGACAGGAGGATTCGGTGGAAGCGATATATTCAGCGCCGGTGGCCAGGGCGTGCTCCACTTTCTGTTCGGTCATGGCCGTGGAGATGTGCCTGAACTTCACCATAAAAGTCCCCCCGAAACCACAGCAGCTTTCCGTATCCTCCATTTCCGTGAGATCAAGCCCCTCCACCCCGCGGAGCAACAGCCGGGGTTCCTCCCTGATACCATACTCCCGAAGGGCCGAACAGGCATCATGCCAGGTGACCTTGTGCGGAAAAACCGCGCCGAAATGGGTCACTTTCAGCTCATGCACAAGATAATCGGTCAGCTCAAAAATCCGGGGCTTCAATCGGTTGAACTGGTCCATTTCCGGGGAGCCCTCCTCCAGCAGCCGATGGTAATAATTCCGGATATAGGCGGTACAGGAGGCTGAAGGGGCTACGATGGTCTCCGCATGTTCAAAATCATGCAGAAACTTCAGGGCCAGGGAGCGGGCTTCTTCCCGGTATCCGCTGTTGAAGGCGGGCTGCCCGCAGCAGGTCTGCTCCGGATTGTAATGTACATCCACCCCGCAATACCGCAACAGCTTCAGCGTACTGAAAGCCGTTCCGGGATAAAGCTGGTCTATGAAACAGGGCACAAAAAGATCTGCCTTCATGGTCTCAGATTTGCCGTAAAAGTAACCATTCGTGAGCTTCGCCGGGGTCTTCCGGAAAGGGAAATAAAAAAAACCGGCCCGGATAAACCGGCCGGCTTTTGTCCGCGCACGGGAGGAGCGACTCGAACGCCCGACACTCGGTTTTGGAGACCGATGCTCTACCAACTGAGCTACACCCGTGTTTTTGGATGGCGCAAAGATAGCAATTTGTAATAATTCAGAAAACGATGCACCCCCGAAATTAAAAATTTATGCCCGGCATGCGGGATTCAGGAGGGGGCAGAGCCGAAATTTCCCGCGATCTGCACGGTTTCATGGCGCTTGAAAGCTCTTCTTCCGGTGACCGGGGCTCTGAAAACGCTGTTCATCACCCTGAGGATCCGTTCGAATTCACCGGGAGTCAGTGCTGAGCCGCTGGGAAGGCACAATCCCTGGTCGAAGAGCCGTTCGCTGATCCTTCCCCCATAGCAGGGGGCTTCCCGGAAGAGGGGTTGCAGGTGCATGGGTTTCCACATCGGCCGGGTTTCGATCCGGGCTTTTCCGAAGGCCAGCCGCAGCTTTTCGCGGGTGACCCCCTGACAACATCCGGGATCGACCAGGATGACCGTCAGCCACCGGTTCGAGAAAAACCCCGTGGGCTCATGACACATCCGTACATGAAAACCCCGCATTTTCAGCTCCCGGAAGTATTGCTGGTACTTCCGGAAATTATGGCGCCGCGCCTTCACCCGTTCCTGCAATACCGAGAGCTGGCCCAAACCCACGCCCGCCAGCAGGTTGCTCATCCGGTAGTTGAAACCCAATTGTGAATGCTCATAATGGGGGGCTTCATCACGGGCCTGCGTCGACAGAAAGCGGGCTTTCTCCATCAGCTGGCGGTTCCGGCTGACCAGCATCCCACCTCCCGTGGTGGTGATGATCTTGTTGCCATTGAATGAAAGTATCCCCATCAGCCCGTCGGTTCCCAGATGGCGCCCCTTATACAGGGAACCCAGGGCTTCGGCGGCATCCTCAATGACCGGAATCTCATACCGGCGGGAGATCTCCATGATTTCATCCATACGGGCCGGCATACCGTACAAGTGCACCGGCAGAATCGCCTTCACCCGCCGCCCCTGCCGCTGCCGCTCCCTGATGGCCTCCTCCAGGATCCCGGGATCCATGTTCCAGGTGCCGGGCTCGCTGTCTACAAACACCGGAACCGCCCCCTGGTAAAGCACGGGAAAGGCCGATCCCGCAAAGGTCAGGCTCTGACAGATCACCTCATCGCCCCGTTCCACCCCCGCCAGAATCAAGGCCAGATGAATGGCCGCCGTCCCCGAACTCAGGGCCACCCCGTATTCCGCACCCGTCAGCCGGCAGATCGCCTCTTCAAAAGCCGTGATGTGCGGCCCTACCGGCGCCATCCAGTTCGACCTGAACACATCCAGCACATACTCCAGCTCCTTCTCCCCCATATGAGGCGGAGAAAGAAAAATCCTGCTCTTTTCCATCGGTTTTATTTCTTGAATTTTCATGAGCCGTAAGTACACTCCCTGCGGGGGAAAAGGATACCTTCCGGCAACTTCAGTGGGCAAAGGAAGGGCCGTGGCCGCCGGTCAGCGTATCTATGATGATCCGCAGATCTTTCCAGAAAGAACGTACCCTGAGGTATTCCAGGTTGAGACGTACCTTGTCGGGCCAGATGACCCGGTCATTCCAGCCCACCGGGTCGGGCTCCGAAGCGAGAAGCTCCTCCTCATGGGCATACTTGAGGGTGGCCGGACCGGTAAGCCCCGGCTTGAGAAGCAGCATCCTGCGTAACTCTCCCCTCAGGCGATCGGCATATCCTGACACATCGGGCCGGGGCCCCACAAAACTCATCTCCCCCCTGAGCACATTCAGCAGTTCAGGGAGCTCATCGATCTTGTATTTCCGCAGCAGCGCCCCAAATGGAGTGATCCGCTGTTCCCCTTTCACTGAAACCGTACTTCCCCCGGGGTTCTCAACCATGGTGCGGAATTTGATCAGCGTAAAGGGCAACCCGTACTGGCCCACCCTTTGCTGCCTGAAAAACACCGCCCCCGGCATGACTATTTTGTGCAGCACCGCCAGCACCGCCAGCACAGGCAGCAACAACACCAATCCGGTGAGCGAAAGCGTGAAATCAAACAGCCGTTTCAGCACCATGGACCCCGGTATGGGATAGCCTTCCCCGGCAAGAATAACCTCCGCAGGAGGCACAAACTCCACCAGCAGATAATCGTTCCGGAGTTCCTTGAGTACCTTCAGCGCCGGATTCCCGGCATGCGCCCGCATCACCCGGTGGTTGTTGCGCGAAATGGTCGACAACACCCTGAAATGATTGTACCACCCCGTGCGGTACATGATCTCATTCATCATCCCGCCAATTCCCAACCCCTCGTACTCCTGGTCCACCAACCGGCCTACAAAACACTTCCGGGTACAGAAACAGCGGAGAAAAAAATAACCAGCCATCACCGGCCCGTCAAAAACCCCCATCATCAGAAACGCGGGGTTGTGAAATTCAGCGGAAAGGGATTTTCTGTCAAAACCATGGGGGTGAAACCAGGTCAGCCGGTTTGGTGCCTGGGCCGCAAGCAGCGCCTCAAGACTCCCCAGATCGGCCACCGTGAGCAACCGCGCCCTGTAGCGCACCCTGCTGAACACACGGCACGCCCCGGCCGCCGACTGCACAAATTCCCTGCCGTATAACAATTTAAATATGAACCCGTTGACCCATTCGACAATCCTCCACAGAAAAGGATACCGGTGCTCCACATAGATCAATACCTTTACAACCAGTCTGTTCATCTGCGTCCGTTTTTAAGTGTACATCATGTTCTCTCTATACCATATGCCGGAAGCTCCTCCGGAAAACCGCCACCGGGGACTCCTTCGCAAAACCATCACTCCCACTCTACCGGAAAAGCGTCAATGCGATACCTCCGGTTAAACGGCATCACGACCCGTACGGCAAGCCGCCACCGGGGACTCCTGTGTAAAACCAGCACTGCCACTCTACCGGAAAGCCGCCACCGGGAATTTCTCCGTTCATTGTTTCGCATGGGATGTGTTTTCGTGGTGTGCCACCTTCAGTCCTGGGCATCGTTTGGCGTGGGTCCCGACCAGGCAGTGCACTCCCCTTTCAGACCAGGGCATCGAGCTGGGATTTAAGTCCTTCACCTGCGGGAAGCTGCCACAACAACTTGCACCAGTTGTGGTTTCCTTCGATGAGTTCAGGGCCCATGGGGGTGATGGCGATATCCCACCCCACCGAGCGGTTTCCGGGGGTATGCCGGGCGGCCCTGACCGCCAGGTCGGTGCACTCCTGCCAGAAAGGAACCATAAACCCGGGTATGGGATGCCCCGTCACCGGGTGCACGGTTTCGTTTTTCCGGGTAATGTCGCTGTAGACCCCGGGGCCTGAGACGCGGCCTGTGGCCATATCCACCACGGCCGCCATATTGCCCGCCGCCATGTTGTCAACGGGGGAGTGGACCGAGATCCGCAGCCGTGCCCCCACCAGGGTGACCTCTCCATCCACCAGATGGGTAATCAGCCGCACCGTGTTGAGTCCCGAGGGCGACAACGCCGTCATCAGGGGATGCTGCAGCACCCCCTCCTCCACCAGGCCAAACCGTTTCTTCCGCATATAGGCCACCATTTCCGCAGGTGTGAAAGCCCCGCATCCGGCCACCTCCACCTCCCTGCCTGCCTGCCCGCGCCGCCCCTTGAACACCACCCGCCCCGAGGGATTTCCCAGCAACTGCTCTACCTTCCCCACATCGGCCGCCACCTCCTCCACCGCCATCCACTTCCGGCGGTAAAAATCCCGGAAATGCTCCAGAAACAGTACCTTGTCCTCCAGCACCTCCCGCGCACCACGGGGATTCATCCGCAACTGAAACTCATAGAGCGTGCCCGTCCCCGCCCACTTCAGCCGCTGTGCCCTCCCCCGCCGGTAAAACCGGAAATGGAAATAATCGAGCAACGAAATGTTGTAGCGGAAAACCGATCCTACGGCATCGCACAGGAGCACAAACCGGCTGCGGCCGCTGACTTCCGATGCATACCGCAGAAAGCGGCCCAGTTTCGCAGGCGGCGTCTGCCTCAGGTAATACAGCAAATATACCAGCCTCATCATGGTTTTTCTTTTTCTTTTTTCTGCGGAATCTCCATGTTCCACCACCACTCCCGGGGGGCCTTTTCAGGCATACCATTCCGCGAGCAGCCGGGAAGAATCCAAAAAGCGGACCCCGGGCCAGCGGTGTACAACAGCCTTCAGGAGTTGGCGGAGTTCCCCCAGGCCTTTACTGCGGTTTTCCGGGGAGAGACCCCCGCAGAAATTCACCCTGTGGGTACTCACAATAGCCGGTTTCCCCCACCTGAAAGCCGCGGAGATCTCCTGCATGGTGCGCCCGATGCCGTCATACCCCCGTTCCGAAGGCTCGAAAACACAGTTCCGGCGATAGTGCAGCAGCCTGCGTTCCTTCGGGGGCCATCGCCTGAAATTACGTGCCCGCATATTTCCCTTCCCATCGGGGACCCACACCCTCCTCCCGGCATAGAGGTACCGGATGCCCGCGTGGGCCAGTCCCTCCTCAAAAAAGGGATGGAACACCCCGTTGGCCGGGGCAAACACCTTCGGAACCTGCCCAAACAACTTCCTGAAAAGCCGAATTCCCTCCTCCAGCCTGCCCCCGAGGATGGGGAGCTGCCCGGGCTCCTCAAAGCAGAGCTCCGCCCTGAACCCCGCCACGGCGGGAGCAAGCCCCGGCAGAACCACCGCCGTATACCCCAGGTCAAAAGCCTCCCGGAATCCCCGGTGCCGCTCCTGTACCCTCCGCAGCCAGGGAAACACCGCCAGATGGGAATGACCATGGTACTGGGGGACGAAAAGCCCCTCCTCCTCCCCTTTGCTCCACAGGGAAGCCATTGTCGCGGGGCGGCCGTACTTCTCCCAGGTGACCGGCAGCGGCTCAAACGCCATCTCCCTGAACCCGGAGGCCCTGATCTGCTCGAAATCAGGATTGGCCACGGTCACAAAAGGCGTCATCACCCCGCGATGGCCTTCACCGTCGCGCACCGATGCCAGTACCTCAAATAACCCCTCCAGATCAGGGGTATCCTCCAGGGTGTCGTAACGGTCGTAACGGTTCTCCACATCGCACCCCAGGGCACGAAGCCGTTCACGGGCCTCCAGCGAAGGCATCCTGAGACCTCCCCAGTCGTCGCACTCCAGGACCAATGCCGGCCGGGCCAGACGTTTCCCGGGCATGTTCTTCAAATCAAGCTTTATTTTCCGCAGAAAAGTCATGGCTTACCGGATCACAGGACCTCCCTGACAGGGAAGAACGCATGCATGAGCAATACAGAAGCGCTGTTCTGGTTTATGGTACATGATGATGTCATCACTTCGTGACACGGTATTACGGTCGGGCAGAAACCATGGGAAAAGATATCGCCTCAGGGGAAGGTGGCTGCCAGGCGTATCCCGGGAAGGCCGATGCCATCGGCACCCTTGGGGAGCCGACATCGGGGCCGGAGGGGACACCCTGTCGGAGAGGCACCCCCCGGTAATGGTCCAGGAGCGCAGCAAGCTTGGGAATCACACTTTTCTTGCCTGCCTGAACCAGCCTGCTTTTCAGCCGTGCCACCGTTCCCCGGGCAGCCGCCGCCTCATAGTACCGTGAGGGGTATGGCTCCGTATCGGTCTCATAGGGATGCATATACACCATGGCATATCCGTTCCGGAGGGCCCTTCTGAAGCAGTATTCTGTCCAGAAAAGAGGGAAATAGCGCAGATAACCCCCACCCCCTGCGGGGAGGGTCACCCCCGGCAGGGAAGCCACCGTAAGAGGCACCTCGGTGAGGGTGGTTCCCGAGGGGAGTTCCATGACGATGATCTCCCTGGGGAAACCGGGCCACCCATAACGCCCGGCTGTGGCAGGCATGATGCTGCTGTCGACCCGGATTCCCGCACCGGCAATCACCTCCAGCACCCACGGGTTAGCCGGGCCCACGGAAAAAGCCGGCGCACGATGGGCCGTCACCTCCCGCCCCGTCAGATCCTCCAGAATAGCCCGGGTACGCACAATCTCCTCCCTGATGGCTGGTGCCTCCATCCTGCTGTACAGGGTATGTGAAAAACCATGGATGCCCACCTCGTGGCCTGCCGCGGCAATCCGCTTCACCAACCCGGGATAAAACTGCGCTACCTCACCTAATATGAAAAAGGTAGCCAGCGCTCCCCGCTGCTCAAATAATGCCAGCAACCGTTCCACATTCCCGACGACCCGCGCCGTGGGTTCCATTGCAATCCCAAAAGCATCACGCATCAGGATATTGATGCCGTCTTCCACATCCACCGTCAGAAATATCTCCTTTTGTTCAGCCATAACCGTCATTCATGGGAGTGGCTTGATCTTTCCCAGTTTATCGCGCCATCGCGAGGCATGGAGGTACTTGGTGGTCATGTTAAGGAAAAAGCCCACGCCCGCAAGAGGGTCATCCCAACTGAACACCTGGTCGGTCACCAGCCTGCCTCCCCATTTAAAAAAGGAGGGGGAGGTGGTTCTTTTCATCTTCAGGTCAGAAAAGAGAAACCAGAGCATCTCCAGGAAGAAATTTCGGCAGTATACCCCGGTGGTATAATGGTTGATGGCAGGGATGGGCTGGCCGGTGGCGAGTCTGAGGTGGAGGTCGGCGAAGTTGATCCCGGCGGCAAAGCCGATCTTGATGCCTGCCGTTACCCGGGGGTTGATTTCGAGCACCCTGATGCTGCCGTTGCGGGGATCGAGGATGTAGTCGACATCGGCGGCACCCCGCCAGCCCAGGCCTTCCAGAAGGCGGCGCGTCGTCTCCCTGATGCCTGCATGGTCAATGGTCACATTGGCGGTACTGGTGCCCCCCCGCACGGGGAAAAACCGTGGTTTCTGAATCACCATGCACACCTTCATCCGGCTCTCCTCATCGAGAAAAGCCTCCGCCTGATATTGCATGCCCCCCTCCACGGGAATATACTCCTGAACCAGCAGGGGACCGAACCGGGCAGCCAGCGCCTTATGGCCGGCCACCAGGGCTTCCGGTGTCGCCACACGCACCACCCCCACGGCCCCCACCCCATGCCGGGGCTTCACAATCACCGGAAAGGTGAACGATGCACATATCCGCTCCAGGTTCTCCGCTGTCAGATCAAAGGTGACCGGGCAGGCGATTTCCCGGGCCATACAATACTCCATCAGCCGCAACTTGTCGGTGGCCCGCTCAAAAGTGGCATAGTCCGGCACCGCGGTCCGCGTGTGCCGCTCCAACTCATCCTTTAACCGCGACACAATCTCCGAGGAGTAATCGCTCACATTCAACAGCACATCGACCCGGTGGCTCCTGACAAAATCGAGGAGGGTCCGCTCAAAGGCCTCCTTCTCCCTGAGATAACTTGGCCAGATCATTTTCCGCGTGGGATAACGCGAAAACCACACTTCATTCAGCCGTGAATGACAGGCACACCACACCTCATGACCATTCCGGCGAAGCATCTTCAGAAACGGCAAGGCCTGCCGCCCCTGGTCCAGAACAAGCACGGTGAGCCTTTCCCCTTCCCGGGGCACACTTCTGAGCTCCTGCTTCAGGCCAACCATCATCCCATCTGAACGCTGTTTCGGTGGGAGGGTCTCAGGGGAGTACATCTCTTATAGCCTTTGGGTTATTCATGTTTAGGTTTTCAGGCCATATCTTCAGGCTGGTCAGTTTCTGAAATGGCTCATGATAATGTCGTAACTCCCCGCAACGGTGTATTTCCCGAGGAGAAGCCGGTGGCCATTTTGTCCCATTTCGCGCCGCGCCTCACGGTGCGTGGCAAGGTAACGCACGGCCTGGGTGAAACGGGCAACATCACCGTGGGGCACCGACAATCCACAACCATGGCGCTCGACGATCTCGCCGATGTCGGTATGTTTGTTCACCGCACATAAAACCGCTTTGGAATGGTCAAAATAGGTGAGCAGCCGCGAGGGGAACTGGGGCACCGTATACCGGTGCAGGAGGATCAGCCTCACATCGCTGGTTTCCATCAGCTGATGGAAATCTGCTTCAGGCAGCCAACTGTATACCAGGGCGTTCCGTCCCTGACTGCCGTTAAGGTCATCCCTGATCCGGGCCAGACAGGTGCCACTCCCCCCCACCAGGAAAAAGGCCTCCCGGTATTCCGCCAGCTGTTTGATGACCTCTGTCAGGAAGGAAAGTCCATGGCCGATGCCCAGGTTGCCGCTGAAAACAAAGAGGCATGCCTCTTCCGGAATGGCATACCGCCGGCGGATGGTATCCGTTCCGCCAGCGGTGGTAACGAGAAGGGGTTGGTCATTCACCTCTACCCGGGAGGGTCTGATACTGTTGGGGCACTCTTCGACCCGGGAGGAGGGGAATCCGGGGTTGGCAGCCCGGAAATAGGCCACACCGCGGGGCGACATGCAACCCACATAATCGGCAACCCGGTAAGTCCGCAGTTCGTGAAAACGGAGCCAGCACCAGGGCAGTCCATACCGGTGAAGCACCCCCAGGTCCACAGATCCCTGCGGCCAGACATCCTTCAACAAAAGATAAAAGGGTGCACCATACCGCCTCTTGACTTTCCGGAAAAGGCCCGAGAGGGTAACCGGAGGCGTCGGGGCGATCACCAGGTCAAAAGCTTCCCGTGGCCACGCGCAGCGAAGAGCCGCAGCCATCCTGGCCCCCAGTCCCAGCAGCGAAAACCCCTTTCTGACCGGAGAAACCTTTCTGATGGGGCCCGCATAAACCCGCAACACCCTGATCCCGTTTTCCAGGGCTGTTTCAAACTTCTTACGCCGGCCAATCAACCACTCCCTTTTCTGATTCCCGGTGATCCCGTCTACCCGGTCGTGTATCCCTCCTTTCCCGTGATTCCGTATGAAATGATCTCTCCGTGTGGCCGAAGATTCCCGCTGTTCGTTTCCGGGGGAGAAACCTCCTTCAGGTATGGAAGGTGGAGATCCTCCCTGCCCGGTGGCCAGCACAAACACCTCCTCCCCCCTGGCCCTGAACTCATCCATCAGGTCGGTGTAGAGGTTTCTGACACCCGGGGCGGGCCAGGAAATCGAAATAAACAGAATCTTCAACTTGAGGGAAAATAAATGGTAGGGTTAGCAGTCATCCGTATCATTGGATATCATCCATGGAAATGGGAGGACAAAGGAAGACGCCGGTAACGGAACCGGGGAGGAAGAGCGTGGTTGAACGGGGAGGCCTTCTGGGAGAGGTGAGAGAGGTTTCCTTCAGGGATCCGGCGCGATGAGCGTGAACCGTGGATCAGGCTATTGAGAGGCACCCGGCAGGGGGGACAGGTCAGGTTCCGCAATGGCATACGGTGCAACGGATGCAACATTTTCCGGTCGATGTACCTTCGTGGTGAAATCTTCCCAGAAGGAGAGGAGGTTCCGGAGTCAGGCAGCGTGCTTTCGTGGGTGGCTTCAACTACGGATGGCGAGGGAGAAGCCCCCTGCTTGTCCATGGCCAGCATTTTCCTGTAGAGCCGGATGTAGGCCTCTGCGCTCTGTTCCCTGTCGAAATGGGTTTCGGCCCGCTGCCGGCAGGCCCGGGACCAGGGTTCCTTCCCGGTTTCCAGAATCTTTTCCACGGCCCTCCCGAGTTCCGCGATATCCCCCCTTTCCACGACCACCCCGGTATAGCGGTCAACGATCTCCGCGCATCCGCCCGTACGGTAAGTCACCACCGGCGTGCCGCAGGCCAGGGCTTCAATGTTGACCGTCGGAAAATTGTCGGCATAGGTGGGGTTCACAAAAACATCGGCAGCCGTATACAATTCAGCCAGTTCTTCCCGCGACTCGGTCCGGGGCAGGGTAAAAATCCCCGAACCCCTGAGGGATTTCCAGGGCAGGTCAGCCCCCACCAGCAGGACAGTTGCCTTTTTACCCACCATCCTGCTGAGCTCCACAAAATCACCCAATGCCCGCCGCTTCTTCCAGGTGCTGGCCACCCCCAGGATGATCTTCCTGTCGCCTAACCCGTATTTCTCCCTGACCTGATGGCTTTCTCCCGGGCGGAAGATGTCCAGATCCACACCGTTGGGAATCACTTCCACCTGATAATCGCTCAAAAAGGAAACCCGCAGATGGCGCTCCAGCCAATGCGAAGGAGTCACCAGACACAACTGCGGAAGACCGGTGAAAAGCTCCTTCTTTTCCGAGAAATTGAGGATGGAGCGGTCGGTCCACCAGCTGGCGGGGTAAACCTGGGTCAGGGGGCATTCATAGCAGATATCCCTCCACCGATAGCAGTCAGCCCCCTCAAAAATAGCGCAGTGGCCGGTAAAGGGCCAGCAGTCGTGAAGGGTCCACACCACGGGGGTTCCACTGGATTTTAAATAGTTGAAGAGGAGCCCCACATGCAGGTAATAGCCGTGTATGTTATGCAGGTGAATGATGTCGGGGTCCAGGGCGATGATTCTGGCCAGGAGTCTCCGGGTGGCCGCTTCCGACCCGAAGCCATGGCGGTCGGTCAGCCGGGTTTTCAGCACGTGCCACCCCACATCCCACCAGTGGATGGTCCTGAGTAGCACCGACCGGCTGGGCAGCCCGTCACGGCCATAGGCGATATAACTCCGGAATCCCGCAGCCATGGCGGCCATCCCCGTCTCTTCGGCAATCCGTCCATGACTGCAGGTGTTCACCGCGGAATTGATCTGTAGTAATTTCATTAATATAGTTGTTTGTTAATAACTTGTTCTTCAATTATATAACGAGGTGAAGCCAGTTTAGTGCTTCACGCCCATGGAACTCGCATGGGACAAATATTCATGTCCTTATGTGGTCGAAGCACCATGCGACTTTCATACCTGTCTTTTTTTCTATTATTATCCTTATGCAGGAGGGTTAACTGGTGGAGGATAAAAGTCAGGCTGGGGTAGGTTTCGGGACAGGCAGGCGGATTCCCTGTTCCATGAAAGCCAGGTAACGGCGGGCCACAGCAGAGGGTTCAAAGGGGGCCATCCCTTCCGCCGCCGCTTTTCCCATGCGTTGCCGCAGCGCCTTGTCATCGACCAGTTGCTGCAGCCTTTCCCTGAAAAGCGTATCGTCAAAGAGGGGCACCAGAAAGCCATTCTCCCCGTCGCGGATCAGTTCCGCAGGGCCCGCCTCACAGTTGTAGCTGACCACGGGCAAACCTGCGGCCAGTGCTTCGGCAATGACATTGGGGAATCCTTCGGAGGAAGAGGTGAAGGCAAAGATGGAGGCACTGCGGTAATAGGGTTCCACCTCCCTGCATTCGCCCGCGAATTCCACCCTGTCGCTGATCTGCAGTTCCCGGGCCAGCCTCCTGAGACGATCGAGGAGGTGCTGCCTTAAGGCATCACCTCCTACCAGCAGTAATTTCCATTCCGGAGCTTCCAGCCGGGAAAAAATCTGAAGCAAACGGTCGTGATGTTTGCTGGTAATCATCCTGGCCACCATCAGAATCACCTTTTCACGGCCTTTGGTCCCTATATCTCTGCCGGAGATGATTCTGACCGGATTCCCGATAACCGCTATCCGTTGCCGGGGAAAACGCCTACGATAAATCTCCTCCGCCACATGGGTCTGAACGATGATCCCCGATGCTGCGGGATATAACACCTTCCTGAGCACCTCCTGAAATCCTCCCAACCGCTTTGAGGGTGCACAACGGTCGGAAATGAAAACAGGATAACCCGTGCCCGCCAGCGAAAGAAGAACAAAGCTGTTCCAATACTCTCCGAAACTGAGAACCATTCCCGGACAGGCTTTTTTCACCTCACGTCTGAAATAGAGCATCCGCCCCAAGGTACGTGCCCACCGCAAATGCTCCCCGAATTTTCCGGATGGAAAACGCACAGTGACTCCTTCCGGAAGAGCATAGTACATCCCTGGTTGTCGCCCGTACAGGACGATGCATACCTCTCTTCCTTCCTGGTTAATTTGGGTGGCCAACTCCGCGATGACACGCTCCATGCCGCCAGTCCGCATAGAGGGAATGGCTAAAACTATGACCACCGGTCCCTCCTTTCTTCCACCTCATTCACAATTCCGTCCACCATCCAGCCATATGGATTGAAAGGTCCAGGATACCAGTTGAGATTTTTGTCCCAGTAACCCGGGCAGGCGTCATACCCCTCCGGATTAAAGCCATAACTCATTTCCACGACCACATCCTTTCCTTCACTGGTGAGAAAATCAAAGGCCACACACTGAGACCTGAGTTTTTCAGCCATGTCAAATGCCAGACGAACCGTGGTTTCGCTGAAGAGAGCCTTGTCATAAAGGATTTCACCGCTTCCTGAGGCTCTGAAATCGTTTTTCCGCACCATTCGCCGGATGGCGAAAGCCTGGTGACCAATGACCACCACCCGGGTATCAAAGGTGTTTCCGGGGACGAACTCCTGGAAGTAGACGTATCCCTTTTCACGGCTGGCCATTCGGGCGAAACGGGTGGGTACGACCAGCCTGCATACTCCCCGGAGCACCCCGGAAAGATTTCCCCTGCCCACCCTGTATTTGCGCCATCTCTCCTTCAGGTCAGCCAGTGGATTCACTTGCCGGAAACCCCTCCCGAAAGCACGGTTTATGAGTTTTGATGCACCCTTCCAATTCCTGACCAGGAGCACATTGCTGGAGCCGGCGCCCGTACGCAACTTGAAAACCTGGGGATAAACGGCCGACCGGGCCCACCTAAGCGCCCGGTCGGGCGAATAGAAAACCACCGCCGGCACCAGGGGAGCTCCCACTGCCTCCAATAGATATTTCTGTCCTACCTTGTCATCAAAATGCCACACCGTGCGGAAACCGGGAAAGACCACCCGGCCTGAAGCCTCCACAGCATAAAGGAGCTGACGGGCATACTTGACCTCCCGGGAGCCGGTGTGATAAAAATGCCACATCAGCGCATCACAATCCTCCAGCTGAAGGATGATGTCAGGTTCATCACAACAAACCAGCTTATAATCAATTCCCTTGCTCTGGCAGTATGGTATCCACCGGTCGCTATAGGTTCCGGACTGAGGATGAATGGCAATTTTCAAACGGTTCCTGTTTTAAGGGAAACCACCTCCCAGCCCGGGGGCGGCAAGGCGGCCACACTATGCTGAAGGAGAGCATCGAGGGGTATCTCCTGGTTATGCCAGGTGAGTAGTACGGGTTCCTCTCCGGGTAACCGGGCGGCCTCCTGCAAAAGGGGAAGTCTGCGGGCGTCCAGTCTCATAAGGGTTGCCAGGGCAATGTCATTCATCCCGGAATGGTTGGTCAGGGAAATCACGCCCAGGGCCAGGGGGAGCGATTCGAGGGGGCCGTTGCCCTCTCCGGCTATGAGGCCGTCACATAAACTGTAGACCAACCGCTGAGGTACTTCAGCCAGTTTCCCCTCGCGGGTCCCAAAAAGGGCGATCCTGTTCAGGTCCAACACCATTCGCCAGGTAGTGTCGTTTCCTGGCCAGGCTCCGCGGCCGTACTTTTGGCTGGCAGGGACCAACCGCATGAACAAATCGGAAAGCCGCGATCCGGCGCGGTAGAGGGGTTTCCCCTGCCGGCGGTCGGCAAAATCGGACGCCAGTTCCGCCATATAGCGTAGCCTGCTCCCTCCCTCATAACTGTCACCCCCCAGTTCACTGCCCCCCAAACGGTGATGGGGCAAACTCTCCTTGTCTCCCACCAATCCCACCAGGTTCTTGACCGCCGCCGTCAGACCTACCTTCTGATGGGTCTTTACCTTAGGAAGTGAAATCACGACATCGCTCTCAAAGAGGGCGTTGGTGATGGTGTAAAGATGTCGCCCAGCCACATGCCGTTCCTCCAACACCCCGGGATCATAATCATTGACCCTGAACCGGGTGCGACCCTTCCTGGTCACCGGTTCCAGGTAACTCCTCTCTCCGATGTCAAAAAGGGTGTATTCTGAAAGGGGATGACGATCAAAAACCGGCTTGTTTAACCAGGGCTCAAAGGTTTTTCGCCGGAAATCTCTAATTTCCAGCGGTATGCCATAATGGCGGCCCAGCCGCTCAACTTCCTCCCTTAAGGATGTCGTGACCACCTTATCCCACCGGCAACCCTGAACCGGGGCATCTCCTATAAGTACTTTTGCAGGACCACAGGCCAATACCGCCCTGAGTGCCGCCAGCAGAAATCCGTCACTGGTGCGCACACACCAGTCGTCGCTCTCCCGTTGCGAATGAATCACCCAGTTGGGCTTTAGCAATACCCGCTTCCCTTGTATGGCAGCCGGAAGCTGATGCCGCTCCAGCATTCCCGCCATCACCGCTTCCACCCCCCCCGTTTGGCGATAGTACCCACGCAGGCTTTCCACCGTCCTATCCGCCGGCTCCTTGAAAAAAGGCTCCAGATCCACAAACCAGTTCATTTTACATCGTTTTAACCAGATCGATCAATTGGTCGGTACCCATAAATTCCACATCGGGCCACTTCTGCCTGATGGTTCTCAGGAGCAGGCGGAAAGCAGGAAGGTTCCTTTCACGGTTGGAACGGTCAATATATCCGCAAAAATTGAGCCTGTGGGTGCCCATTATTGCGGGTTTACCCATTCTGAAGGCCGTATCAATGCGGTGGAGGGCAGACCCGACACAATCCCTGCCCGGATAAAGTGCAGGCTCAAAAGCCGCATTCCTGATCAGAAAGAGTTGTCCCAGCCGGTTTCTCTGCCCCATGAAATGCAGCCTTCTCCTGAAACGCCCCGACTTTCCCCCGCGGGGCTCAAACTGATACCACAACCCCTGATACAACTCAATCCCCGATTGATGCAAGGTCTTCTCAAGTTCAGAACTCCAGATGTGGTTGGGAGCCACAAAACTCCGCGAACGATATCCCAAAAGCTGTTCAAACAGCTGGGTACCTTCTCTGAGGAGTTGTTTCTGAAATTCGGTTTCACAGGGATCTTCATAATTGAGGGCATCCACATAAGCATCTTCCGAGAGGTGCTCGCCCTCGCTCAGATCGGCCATCCGGTAACTGAAAGCCAGCCGTGCACGCCCCTTGTCCTCTTGGAGGGATTTCAGCCAGCGGGGGACATTGATATGTTCGCGACCGTGAAACTGGGGTCGGAAAATACCTGCATCCATCCCTTCACGCCATAACGCGAAGGCGTTTCTGTGACAGGGATATCTTTGTAAAGTCTCCGTAAAGGGTTCATAATGGTATTCCCTGAAGTCAGCCGCCCTGATCCTGTCAAAATCAGGATTGGCCACAATCGTATTGAGGGTCATCACAACCGGGTGGCCTTCCCGGTCTCTGACCGATGAGAGGAGGTCCATCAGATAGGAGAGGTCCTCTTCAGAAGCCAATGCATCGTATCTGGAAAAGGGAAACCGATCCATCCTCACACCCTTCTGCAACAAAGATTCATACACCTCACGCGACGGGACCCGGATACTTCCCCAGTCATCACTTTCAATGACCAGAATCTTCCTTCTCAGATGAAAACCAGGAACTAAAAGAAGGTGATGAACCGCATTCCTCAGAAAGGATTCATTGCGGACAGGGAGGACATTCTCCAAATACGGACTATTCGTCATAGGAATCACAACAGCGACTTGATAAACTCGATCAATGGCAACTGCTCCGAGGATAGAAATGCAAAGAGGGGATTGCCCAGAAAAGTCAGAATCCCCATAAAGTCAAATCCCATTCTGACATTATACAAAATGTAATATAGCAGAAGCGGCACTGATATATTTTTAATCAGCGAAAAGGAGGATTTGCCGGGCACACGGGCGAGGACCAGGATGAAAACGACATAAAACAGGGCATGTGAGATAATGATAAACCGGGGACCGGATGGGATCAGACTCACAATCTGAACAAAGCCACCCAGGAAAAGGGTAAAACCGAAAAACCTCCGTAAACCGGGTTCTCCGGGATCCCAATGATGGTGTGTGAAGTATAGGGCCACCACCCACAAATAAACAACCGCTTTGGCTACCCACTCACTCACCTGCACATACATCGGCATCTCCATCACCTCTTTAGCAAGGTCCCTGGCATAATTCTCACTCGTATATCCTTCGAGCCGGGCCTTGAAAATGTCGGGGAGGTAATCAAGCGACTCCCTGACCGACTGCAGGTCGATCTCTTTAACCAGGGAGGATCCCAGAAAAAAGAGAAGAAGAAGGAAGAGGTTATCCGGCACTATAAGATACATTAGAAACAGGACCACCGGGAAGGCAAAGGAGAAATGGACCAGCAGGGAAAGGCTGCTCCAGAGGAGGCCGCTCCGTTTTCCATCCAGAAACCAGAGCAATACCCCGTAAATGTACATTTGTGCAGCGGTCCACATACGTACGCCGTTGATATTCCACACAGGATTAATCAGGGCAAAAGCTCCCAGGAAGAGGAGAATGGTCAACCCCGCGGGCGGACCGATGCGGGTAAAAATCAGCCAGATGTTCTGTGCCCAGAATAGTCCGAAGATTGCTGCATATACGGCAAAGAGGAACCGGGGATCTCCGGTGAAAAGGGAGACCAGCCAGGTGACCAGCGGCTGATATACGTCGAGAAGGTCGGTTTTAGGTTTGTAGAGCAGGGAGACCAGTTGAGGCAGGCTTACGGGATGGGCGCGCATCTCAATGAGCTGCATGGCATACCGGGCCGAATCGGTGGTTTTGTCCCTGTAGGGATCCCCGTAAATGAAAACAAACCCGAAGTAAAGACAAAAAAGGAAGATAACAGTTTTGGCTCCGGGCATTCCCAGCCTGCGAAGGGCACTGACCAGCGCCCCGAAAGGCCAGCAAAGCAAAAAAAGGACCCAGTCAGCGGTCAGGGCAGGCAGCATCGGAACCCTCTCCTTCACATTTCCTGAAGTCTCTTCCTCCGCAGCAATACCGGCTATCCCCTCCCTTATAGGCCGCCCCGGAACCTGAATACCTTCCATGTTGGGATTATTTTCCATTCAGTAGTTTTAAAAACGATCCACATACCTTCTCAATCCTGTAGTTCTCCAGATCAGGGATCTTAAAGCCATGGGTGTAATCACCGTTTAGAAACTCTACCACCACAGAAGGACATAAACCATCTGCGGAGATGTTCAGGACAGGGCGGCCGGTCAGTGCATAATCGATCAGTTTGCTTGGCGATTGCAAAAAAGGGTCATATCCGAAGTTAACCAGGAAATCCATTTCAGCCAGTTGCGGCAATAATTCCTCCCTCGGGATATAATCTCTGAGATCCATTTTTTCTTTCAATAGGGGCACAAAAGATTCCACCAGTTCAATGCTGCGGGTAAAGAGGGTAAACCGGAAATCCCGGTCCAGAGAGGTCAGGAAGGCGAGAAACTGACGGGGATCGCGTTTGTCCCTGATAAAACTCCCTGCAAAGGCGAACCTGGGGATGCCGTTTCGACACGATCCGGACGGTGCTTTCACCTCTCCGAAACGAAATCCCTGGGGGATCTCAACCATCCGGGAGTGGAATTCAGGGTAATAATTCACCTTAAACTCCTTCCTGGTGATGGAAATAAAATCACATTTTCGCATAAACCATTTTTCCACCACAGCAAAATAGGGTGGTTTCCGGAAACGGTCGAGCCGGTTGCCCATGTAAGGGTCACCACAATCGGCCGCCCAGATGGTGGCTATTCTTCGGCGGGAAGTGCGGGCCAGGGCCACGCCCCAATGAACCGGATAAGGCACAGCAATGGAAATCAGCAGGTCGTAACCCGATTCTTGCAGAAGCGCCTTCCTGACCATGAACATATAATGGATATCAGGGTATTCAAGGTATAGTTCCAGAATTCTGGCGATTCCCCTGGCCAGAAAGTGAATCCAGGCAGGCCGGTGATTCCTTGCAGCGGTGGATGAAGGCCTCTTTCTCCCCCTCTCCGGAGTATCCCCCAAGCTTCCTCCCGCAGAGGAACCCCGATCCCCCTGAGATCCGGAGGCTTTCCAAACGGGATGGCCCAAATCTTTGATCGTAAGCCTGTTTTCTTCTTCAAACAGGGGATGTACAGACTGATTCCTGGGAGTGATTACCGTCACTGCATGGCCCTGCCGCGCCATTTCACGGGCAAGCTCTGTCGCCCTGAAAGATCGCGGTGATATCTCAGGCATAAAACTGGCTGTAACTAAAAGTATCCTTCTCTTGTCCACTTGTCATGCTTAATGGTAGTCCGGATTAAACAGCCGAAGCTCAGTTCTGTGATTACCCCCCTTGACCGCAGGTATCCAGCATATTGCCATACACCACATCATACCCTTCCCACTCACCGTAAAAACTGTTGTGAAATAAAAGCGTCAGCATCATTCTGTATTTTCTGGCTAATTGAAGGTAAACCCGGAAACAATCCACCATGGTTTCAGGATCATATTCCCTGAATTTTTTCAGGGTGCCATCCATAATAATCAGGGGTCGTTCGCGGAGCCGGAGTTGCTTGCGTCCCATGCAGTCGAACACCGGAAAGGTATCGCCGGTACCGCATCTGAATCCCTCGAGGTCGACATAGCATAGGGAACTGTCGGTCTCCATACCCTGGTTTTCCCAGATCATGAAGGTTTGGGCTACATCAAAACGAAGATAGTGCTGCCGGCCTTCGGTGACGGTACATCCCAGGGTTTGTTCCAGACGGGACTTTTCAGCTTGCCAGCGTGCCTCATCGTTATAGGTGTAATAGCCCGGATGAAAACCTATCAGGTGGCCCCGCCTGCAAATCCTGGCCACCAGGTCCCTGAACCTTTCTTGATCAAGATAAAAACGACAGTCGTAAGGAAGCCCGCTCTGCGAAGCCAGGAAATAAAAGCGCGACTGAAGCCCCAGCTTTTCACTGCGTGACATCAGAAAATCAAAATAGTCAAAAGGATTGGACCCGGTTTGGAGGTATCTGAGGAAATGGCGCCGTGCCAGATGAATATTTCTGTATTTAAGCAGATCTCCCAGTAGAATGCGGCCAGTGGCTGGATAATCGAGGTGGTCGACGTCATGGGTTAAGACCAGTTTAAAAGCGCGGAATTTTCTCTCCCCCCGGTAACCCAGGTGAACCATCATGTTCCATAGCATTTCCACATATTCATTGACCACAGGCCGGTTCAGAAAACCTCCCCGGAAAGCGAGGCTCTCCTTAGCCGGGAAACGATCGTGGAAATCCCTGACCTGATGTGCGATCTCCTCCCACCGGGTCAGCATGAAAAAAACGGAACCAAACAGGTCGATACCACAGGTCATCTTTTTATCTTCGCAAACCAGATCATCACAGCCATAAATCACCGGAAGGTTTTGTTCAGTCATAAAGCGATTTTTCAGATAGGTTACGTTGGCAGGAATAGCTTCCCGGGTCAGGTAGGAAAGCGGACCTGGGAACCGTCCGAAAAAACAGTCCTTGAAGAACAGTTCGGCCCCATCGAAATAAATATGGTAACCGGTGGCATCTTTACCGGGGAGAAGGGAATAAGGTAATCCCAACATACAGGAAAACACTACATCAATGACATACCCTCTTTCAGCGTGGTTGTCACGAGGTATAGAGATGGTAATCAAAGGATTATACAGGACAGATTATACCACATTTTTGCAAACATGTACGGACGGCTCCGGCCAGCCATCCCGACACCTCCCGCCAGGCACGCTCTCTGGCCGATTCTCTGATTACATGGTAGTAAACAACCGGGGTGGCTCCAAACTGACGAAAATAATGTTCAATACCTTCGACCATAGAGCCCTCGAAATCAAAAGCCCGTGAAACCGTGGAGGCAAAACGGATCCCTTCCCAGGCCAGAAGGGTGCGCGCCCCGGAACTGACCCAAGCGGGATCTGATCCACTCAACAAAGCGAAACATATCTTTTCATCATACACATAGAAATTGCCCGAATGGATGTTACCCTCCCTGTCCTTGGCATATATCAGATGCACAGCGTGGTGTTCCCGGCAGGCATGATACAACCTTCTCACCAATTCAGGCGGCCATGGATTCTTCAGATTCTGCTTGTTAAAAGTCTTGAACAGCAAATGATTCATGGGTTCGATATCATCTGAAGTCGTGACCCTCACCCTGGCCTGGGCAGTACGTATGCATTGCTTTGTTTTTGGATTGAACCCCAGGTAGAGTGCCTCTGGATCACTGACGTCAAAAAATCGGTAACTCACTTTTGGTTCCACCCGGAATCCCCTCCAAACAAAGGGCAGGAAATAGGTAACTGCGGAATCGAGGTTGAGGTCAACTTTCACCCCAACAGGGAGTTGTTCAATAAGCAGATTGGTGACTTTCTTACGCGTTGTGAAATAAGGATCATTGGCGGTTATATCATCAGCCATCCAGAAGCCGGAAGTTTGGGTCAGGACCGGTGTGGTGATTTCCCCTGGTCTGAAGAGTAAAGGCCAACGGGCAAGAACCCTGCCGTTCTCTTCCACCAGGATCTCCCTCCAACTTCCGGGAGCCACTGCTTCCATCCACCAGGGCTGCTCAAAGATGTTGTTGGCAAATGGGGTTGTACCTGTTATCGTCATTCTTCCGTCGCGTTGGTCAGGTTTTTATTTCGCAGAAGCGGTCTGATCAGAGCGGGATAATCGATTTTAAACCAGGGAGCAGTTAACCAAAGAAGTCCCCCGTAGCACAATGCAACCAGGATCACAAGGAGCAAATCGCTGATGCGGGGTAAAAATAGAGCAGGTAAGATCCTAATCAGCGACAGACACAGGAGGGAGTGAATCGCGATGACCATAAAACGGCTCACCGGGAAAAGGTCAAAAAAAGGCACGCCGATTCTGCGGGCCGAATACCAAATCGAAAGGGCGATGCCAATCACGTTGATGGCCACAGAGGCAATGGCCAGGTAGAGCGGTGAAGCAAAAAAGAGCACCAAGAGGTAGTCCACCACCCAAATGGCCACCATCTGCCCGTAATTCATCCAGGCATAAAAACGGGTTTCCCCCAGGGAAATGAGGAGAGGAGCAAAAATGATGATGTTGAAAAAATTAAGGCTCATGGCCACCAGGAAATATTTGGCAGAAACGGCATAAGCATCCGAATAAACTAAAACCACCAACTCCCGGGCGAAAAAGAGGAAGAAGATGACAGTCGGGTAAATCAGGACCGCCGACTTTTCGAGAGCGCTACGCCATAGGTCTGTGATACGGGAAACCTCCGATTTTTCATGTACGAGCCTGGAAAAAAGCGGCATCAACACATTGGAGGTGGCTCCTGTGATCATCCCCACCAGAGGAATTTCGAAAAATCCATTGGTAAATTCGGCAAAGACCGCAGGACCGAAAAAACGACTGACATAAAACTGGTTGGCCGCCGAATAGGTCACTCCTGCAATGGAGGCCGCTACCAGGGGCAGACTGAACCTGAGCACTTCCCTTAAAGTCAGTGCAGGCTTTTGCATGGCCACTCCCCGAAACGGAATCCCCTTAAAATAGAGCGTAAGAAACAGAATGACCGCCGATGCAACAATCCACCCCCAAATGGCGGTGATGTAGTCGCGTGAAATCAACATGACGGGTAAAACCACCAGAAGTAGCATGAGCAATTTAGAGATCACATTGAAAAGGGCGATGTAAGGGGTTTTCTGGTAGGTTGAAAAGATCCCCTCAATCCCCAACGTGGGGAGCAGCAGAGCAGGCACCGGGGAGAAATACTTCAATCCCCGTGAGAGCTCCGGATTCCTGAGAAGATCGGCAATCATTCCCGAAAAAATAAAGAGAAAGGCCGAAAACATAAGGCCGGTAAAAAAGAGGACTCTGGAAATCCTGAAAACGATCTCCTTTCCCTCGGCCAGGGTATAGCGGGGAAGATAATAGCTGAAAACATTGGGCAATCCGGCAGTGAAAACGATTGTCAGGGTATTGTACACATAGATAATCTGTCGGTAGGTACCATACTCTTCTTTTGAGAAATAACGGGAAAGAATGGCTACGCTCAAAAGGGAGATGGCCAGGGTAGCGACACTTCCCATCACGATCCAGAGAGCCTGGATGGTGTTGTCTTTGCTGTGGGTCCAGAATCTGAAACTCATTCGATGCTATCGTGTTGGGTATGGAGGAGGCCTGATCGGGCAATCTCCCTGCCCAGGGTGGTGCCGATGATGTTAAAGGTGGTATCATTGTAATGGACCTCATCAAAAAACCAGGTCAGGGTTTTGGGGATCTCCCGCTCCAGATCAATGAAAAGGGCCCCCTCTTCCCTTGCGACCTCTTTGACAAGGTCATTGTAGAGGCGCATACCCCTGATGGCCGTCTCAAAATCCCATTGCTGACCAGGCCCCACCGCTTCCTTGTTAACCATGGAGCATACCCTTTTGGCCTCTTCGCCCATCTCTTCCGAGAAAAGATTGGGCTGGCTTAAAAGAATCACCTGCGTCGAATCCAACCGGGCCAATTCGATCAGTGTCTTCAGATTCCGCGTGAAAGGGACCACTCCGGGAAATGTGTCCTGGCTGATCACCTCCCGGGGCTGGTGATACCAACAATGGGCAAAGCTCTCCCGGAAGTGGCCAAAAAGACCATATTGGTCAGGAAGTTGGGCCGAAGGACCGTAAAAGTGACCATAATCCTCCCTGAAAGTTCCCCGGCTGAAATAGCTGAAATCGGCATTCTGCAAAAAATCGTTGATATTGTGCATTACAATGAGGAGGTCGGGCCGGTATTTCCGCAGATTGACCTCATAATTGAAGAGGGTGTGCTGGGTGGTGTACCATTGCCGCCCGAGGTTATAAACGAATATGGAATCGTTGCAGCTCCTGCTGCGCAGTTCCGCCTCCACCCTTTCTGGCCATCCCCTGCCCCGGGAATCCTTCATTTCAGTGGTGGACCCCCCCAGACAAAAAATGAGAATCCCTTTCCCGCAACGGGGAAGGTCGGCCACATCAGGCAACCGGGGTTTGAGCTGGAGATAGGGATGGTACATCGCCACCATCGTCCGGCTCTTCTGTTTTCCTCTCACATACCAGAGCAGGTCGGCCAAAGGATAAAGGAGCAGGCCTAACAGAACCAAAGAGAAAAGCAAAAGGAGAAGATTCTTTCTCAGTGCCCGGTCCCGGAGTAAAAGAAGGAGGGCCATCAGAAGAAATCCCAAAGGGAGAAGGGTCAGTGGCAGGATCTGATAAAGGAATCTGCCGGCCACTCCTCTTTCAGCCAGGAAATAGGGGTCGGGGAACCAGAAGCCCACCCAAAGGTATCCCAGCAAAACTGCGGCCATGACAACGCCTGCGACAGCCAGGATACGTCTGACGTTACTTTTGTTTTTACCCATCACGTTGTGATCTTGCAACACATCATTCGCCGTTCCTCCTCATTGTGCGATGGAGGGGCCAAACACCCCATGCGGTCACCATGGTTTTTCCAGATCCCTGGCTTCATAAAGGTGCTCCCTTTTTATCCAGAAGCTTTGTTCCCCATGGTCTTTCAGCCGGAGAGGATCCCCCCGGAAGAGACGCGCAAGCATAGCCAGCGGGAAAAGCAGGAGGAAGTAAACCAAAGCAAGCAGCACCACGGGAACCACTTTTCCCAGCAGAGCAGCGAGCTTCATCCAGAGCAGGGAGATCCACCCGCCGATACGGGGAGAAAAAACGGCCGCCAGCCCTACCAGGCCGGCAGTCACCAGGAGCCATTCCCATCGCGAGAACCAGTATAGAACCACTCCGCCGGTCACGATGACCAGGGCATTTTCAAGGTCTTTCGGTCGTTCCGTCATCTTTTCAGAGTTCCAATCAGAATATAGTGTAGATAAACGGGGCAAGGGCACTGCCTCCTCCCAGCACCAGGAGGAAACCCAGTAACAGAAGAAGAATAATGACCGGCAACAGCCACCATTTTTTTCTCTCTTTCAGAAAGTTCCAGAGGTCGGCAAGAATTTCCATGACATTCGGGTTTAATAGTTATCTTAAAATGGGAAACACGGAGTATTGTTTTTGAACCGGGGAGGAGGCGAATCCGAAGGGCAGGACCATCATGGCCTGGAGAGGGGTGAGATTCCCGGGGACCGGGATTCAGTCCAGAACGTAATCGGTCTGCCAGTGGTCGTCTTCAGGCCAGGGGGGCTGCATTCTTTTATCAAAAAGGCAGTTATTGATCACCAGGTAGTCCATTTCTGTGCGCATGAAACAACGGTATGCATCGGTGGGAGAGCAAACGATCGGTTCACCCCGCACGTTGAAACTGGTGTTGACCAATACGCCACACCCCGTTTTCTCTCTGAATTTGCGGATCAGGGTCCAGAACCGGGGATGGGTATCGCGGTGCACCGTTTGAATACGCGCCGAAAAGTCGATGTGGGTGATGGCCGGGAGTGTAGAACGGAGGGTGTAGAGTCGTTCGCGCAGGGGGAGTTCGTGGTAGTCCTGGGACAACGGATATCGGAGGGCCTCTTTAACGCCAGCCACTAAAAGCATATAAGGAGAGGGGGTATCCAGGTCAAACCATTGGGCGCAATCCTCTTCGAGGACCGCCGGCGCAAAGGGGCGGAAGCTCTCACGGTACTTGATTTTCAGGTTCAGTTTCCTTTGCATGTCGGCATTGCGGGGATCGCCCAGGATACTACGGTTGCCCAAGGCCCTTGGCCCGAATTCCATTCTTCCCTGAAACCAACCCACCACCATCCCCCGATCCAGGAGAGAGGCTGTTTCAGCAGCCAGCTCGTCGAATCTTTCAAAGGGGCGGCAGACTGCCTGGAATTTCCGCACCATGGACTGGATCTCCTTGTCGCCAAAATCGGGGCCCCAGCAGGCTCCATCCATGGAAAAACCCGGATCACCCATTCTCCGGGGCTCTCCGAACCAGAGGTAATGGGCCGCCAAGGCCGCTCCCAGGGACCCCCCGGCATCGCCGGCTGCCGGTTGGATGAAAATACGATCGAAAATCTTCTCCCGCAGGAGCCTTCCATTGGCGACGCAATTCAGAGCCACCCCCCCTGCCAGACAGAGATTCGGGGATCCGGTGAGACGCCGGGCCTCCCTGGCCATTTTAAGCATGATCCCGGTGGTCACCTCCTGGATTGCCAGAGCCAGGTCACACACTTCCTGGGTCAGTTCACTCTCGGGCAGGCGTCGCGGAAAACCAAACAACCGCTCCCACCGCTTCTCATGGACCATGCGCAACCCGGTGGCATAACGGAAATAGGCGGGATTCATCCACAGGGAACCATCCTCACAGATTCTGACGATCTCCGATTCGATCAACCTGCGAAACCTAACAGTGCGCAACGATCCGGGGATACCGTAAGGCGCCAGTCCCATGAGCTTGTACTCTCCCGAGTTGACCCGGAATCCCAGAAAGTAGGTAAAAGCGGAATAGAGGAGCCCCAGGGAATGGGGAAAGTGAAGCTCCCGGAGGAGGGAGATGCCATTTCCACGACCATGGCAGAGGGAGGCGGTGGCCCACTCGCCGACCCCGTCGACCGTGAGAATGGCTGCCTCTTCAAATGAAGAGGGATAAAAGGCACTGGCCGCATGGGAGAGGTGATGCTCGGGAAAGAGAAGAGGGAGGACTGCAGGATCATACCGACCGATTTTGGAGAGCTCCTCCCTGATCATTCGTTTGAGAAAGAGTTTCTCCCTGAGCCATACCGGCATGGCGGTGATGAAAGACCCCACCCCTGCAGGAGCAAACCCATAATAGGTCTCCAGCAGACGCTCAAACTTAAGAAGGGGTTTGTCATAAAATACGACGGCATCCAATTCATCAACACTAAAACCGGAATAATCGAGACAAAAGCGGCAGGCATGGGCAGGAAAGGAGCTGTCGTGCTTTTTCCGTGTAAATCGCTCCTCCTGGGCCGCCGCCACGATGCGCCCCCCTTCGGTCACCGTGGCTGCCGAATCATGGTAAAAAGCGGAAATACCCAAAATTCTTTTCATAAAGGCTGAGTATACTGTATTTTACTGCAATACGAATTGATATAAATTGCTGGCTTGAATCATCTGGAGTGCTGGATTCATTGAGGGTTCGCAAGGAGTATGAGCTGGAGAAAGAAGACAGACTCCTTTAACCAGATAGCCTGGGGGGATGTTTATCGGCGAAAAGGCACAAAACTCCGTATTTTCAGTCACAATCATCTTTCTGACCGAACGCACTTGCCGGGACCACCGGCCAACACCCAGGGCATATAACATTCACTTCCCTGAGTGCTTTTCAGAAATTGGTAGAGTTATGCGAACATTTTAAATCCCGGAATAATTTACGAAAAAATTTACATAACCACAAGAACATAAGGGTAAATTAATTTACTATCAAACTGTTAAACAAAATATCTATTTAATAAACATAACTATTTAACATATTTTCTTATAAGAAATATTGTATTAATAAACTGAATTATAAAGTATTAACAAAAAAGTATTAATCTATTTAACACTTTGACTATATGTATTTTAACTCTTTTCACTCATTTTACCCTTGATTTTTCACTTCTGCAGAGCCTGTTTTTCATCAAAATTTTAAACTCCGCCCCCTGTATTTCCGAACCAAATTCGCTGATAATTAAGATGTTAAATGTTAATAAATGTTAAGAATTTCAAACGCAGGGCAATTTGTATATCAGAACTCCGTACTTTTGCAAACTGAGATTTACAAACCTATTTATATCCGGTTTTGATCACCGTTCAGATCTCGACAGTGTACCCTTTTATTCATTATTTTGTTGTCTATCATGCAATTATAGTGCCCATTTTGTGATTTAGATTTTTTTATCAGGAGTTTCTAATCTTTTATTAATTAATTCCACACTTATGACGAGGTTGTTCATTGTTTTAATGTTGTCCTTCCTATGTTCTGAAGTGGGTGCCGCCACCTATTACGTTGCACCCAAAACCGCCACTCCTGCCGGCAACGATGCCGCCGCAGGGGACATGAGCCATCCCTGGGCCACCTGGGAAAAAGCCTTTACCTCCCGAAAACCCGGAGATACCGTGATCTTCAGGGGAGGTGTTTACCCTACCACCGTGACCAACGGTACCGGAATCAGCAAGTCCATCAGCGGAACTGCCTCCCAGTGGGTGGTTTTCATGAACTACCCCGGAGAAGTGCCGGTGCTGGACTGCAGCAATGTCACATCCACCACTTACGGTAAAAACTTTGGACTTAGACTCTCGGGCTCCTATTTTAAATTGAAGGGACTGACCGTCAGGAATGTCTGGCAGATCAATGCCGTGGAACCCGCCGAATTGTGCTATGCTTTTAAAACAGAAGGCAGTAACTACACCCTGGAAAACTGTACCGCCCACGACACCCATGGAACGGGATTCTGGCCTTACGGCAGCAATGTGCAACTGACCAACTGCGACTCTTACAACCATTGCGATTCACGCACCCTGGCCGGCCACATGCCGGGGAACAACGGTTATGGCTACTTCCACTATAACAGCGGCACCTCCGGAAGCATCTATTACAAGGATTGCCGTGCCTGGAGATGCAGCGATGACGGCTGGGCACTGGCTGACAACTCCTATGTCGAACTCGATGGGTGCTGGAGTTTTAAGAATGGCATGCTTGAAGGTGCCGGAAATGGATTCAAAATCGGATTCATTCCTCAAAAATCATCCCTTCCTCTTCTCAGAGTTGTCAAAAACAGCATCGCCGCTTTCAACAGGGCTGGCGGACTCACTACCAACGACAACAACCATTACACCATTGCGCCTTCTCATATCTACAATAATGTCGCCTATCACAACGGATACTATTCCGAATGGAAAAACACCGTTTACGGCTTTGCCCTGTATCTCACTTCCGGGACCGAACAGGAACAGCTCCAGCGTATCTTTAAAAACAATATTTCCTATAAGAACCAGGGGGCACCAGTAGGTGACGGATATTACCATGATGTACCCTATACCCATCAAAACAACAGCTGGGACATTTCCGGACTGACAGTAGCCGATGCCGATTTCCTGTCGGTCGATTCCACAGGCATTTCGGGTCCCAGGCAGGCCGACGGCTCCCTTCCGGTGCTCAACTTCCTCAAGCTGGCTTCCAACAGCCAGCTGATTGACAAGGGAGTGGACGTGGGACTTCCCTATACGGGGAGTGCCCCTGACCTGGGCATCGCCGAAGCATCTGCTACCACCACCGCACCTGTGGCCCGCATCACCCCACCCGCCACCACCATCCTCACCTGTGCAACCCCTTCCATCACCCTGACGGCCACCGGAGGGGCCTCCTACAGCTGGTCCGACGGAACCAGAGTGGTCGGAACCTCCGCCACCCTGACAGTGACCTCTCCCGGCCAATACACGGTGACCGCCACCTCTGCGGATGGCCTCACTGATACCGAATCCATCGCCATCACCCAGAACATCACCCCTCCCACGGTGGTTCTTACCAACAACACGGGAACCACCATCCTGACCTGTTCCACCCAGGCCATTAGTGTCACCGCCTCCGGGGGGTCTTCCTACAGCTGGCATGACGGCACAAAGGTCGTAGCCACCACCGCCGCATTGTCCATTACCACCCCCGCCACCTACACGGTGACCGTCACGGGAAGCAATGAATGTACCGCCACCAAAGCCCTCACCATCACCCAGGACATCACCCCTCCCACGGTGACCCTTACCAACACTACAGGGACCACCATCCTGACCTGTTCCACCCAGGCCATCAGCGTCACCGCCTCAGGGGGGTTTTCCTACAGCTGGCATGACGGCACAAAGGTCGTGGCCACCACCGCCGCACTGTCCATTACCACCCCCGCCACCTACACGGTGACCGTCACGGGAAGCAACGGATGTACCGCCACCAAAGCCATCACCATCACCCAGGACAAAATCCCGCCCACGGTGACCCTTACCAACAGCACGGGGACCACCATCCTGACCTGTTCCACGCAGGCCATCAGCGTCACCGCCTCAGGGGGGTCTTCCTACAGCTGGCATGACGGTACAAAAGTCGTGGCCACCACCGCCGCAATGACCATCACCGCCCCTGCCACCTACACGGTGACCGTTACGGGAAGCAACGGATGTACCGCCACCAAAGCCCTCACCATCACCCAGGACAAAACCCCGCCCACGGCGGCCATCACCAATCTGACGGGGACAACCGTTCTGACGGCTGCCACCACGGCCATCGGTGTCACCGCCTCCGGGGGATCTTCCTACAGCTGGCATGACGGCACAAAAGTCGTGGCCACCACCGCCGCACTGACCATCACCGCCCCGGCCACCTACACGGTGACCGTCACAGGAAGCAACGGATGCACAGCCACCAAATCGATCGCCATCACCAGGGCGGATGAGACACTGGCTCCTCCGGTGGTTTCCGTCACCCAGCCCCAATGCGGGGATGCCGGCGGAACCCTCCAGGTTACCAGTCCGGCCCCCGGAACCGGCTATTCCTACAGTCTTAACGGCACCGACTACAGCAATACCACCGGACTTTTCACAGCCGTACCCGCCGGGGTCTTTAATGTGACGGCCCGTAACAGCAGCGGAACGGTAACCCCCGGCGTCACTGTAACTGTCGAGCCTTCACCTGCCGAACCGGCAGCTCCTGCAGCCACGGTAACGCAGCAGCCATCCTGTTCCTTGGCTACAGGAACCATCGTAATCACCTCACCGGCAGAAGGTTCCGGATACACCTACTCCATTGACGGGATGAACTTCAAAGCTACCGCTACCTTCAGTGGCCTGGCCTCCGGATCCTACCTGGTGACCGTAAAAAACATCACCTCGGGATGCATATCGCCGGCTTCACCCCTGACGGTCAATCCGGCCCCGGAGAACAACCTCACGCCTGTTTTTGCCATCTTCGGTCCCTACCCGGAAGGATCGACTCCTGACGTCCTGCCACAACGCTCCGACAATGGTATCCTCGGAAGCTGGTCACCGGCCACCATTTCCACCTCCGTGCCCGGAACCTACACCTATACCTTTACGCCCGAACCAGGCCAGTGCGCAGTCAGCCTGACCATCAGCGTTGACATCCTGAAAAAAGAGACCTCGGGAAGCACCCAATTTTCGCGGCAGATCGCCTCGGGTAATGACGACGTGGAAGAGCGTGCCAACGGGACGGTTGTCACCAACAGTCCAGACATCGAGCTGGTCTTCGACAACTATTCCACGGGCAACCAGGTGGTGGGCCTCAGGTTCACCAACATCACGATTCCTGCAAAGGCCAGGGTACTCCGGGCCTACCTGCAGTTCACCGTGGCCGAAACCACCTATGGCACCACCACGCTGAGAATCTGGGGACAGAATTCCGACAACGCTGCTCCCTTTTATGCCTCCAAAAAGAATGTCTCCACGCGGTCGCGGGTCAAATCCACAGTCAGCTGGTCACCCACTCCGCAGGGGGGATCAGCTGTGGGTAGCCGCAGCCTGGGACAGCAAACTCCCGACCTCTCCCCCATTCTTCAGGAGATCCTCAACCGGCGGGGCTGGGAATCAGGGAACAGTCTGGCCTTCATCATCACTGGTTCAGGAAAAAGAAATGCCATGGCCTATGAAGGTTCCCGGAGCGAAGCGGCCGAGCTGGTCGTGGAATACACCACGGAGGAAGTGGTCAACACCACAGCTCTGTATACCAAGAGCGCCCCGGCTCCGGAGACCGGCCTCATGGAAGGACTCCTCGACTGCTATCCCGTTCCCTTCAGGGAGATCCTGCATGTCAGATACCAGCCGGGACCCGATGGAAATCCGGTCAAAATGGCCCTTTATGACCTCTCAGGCAGAACCGTCAAAACCCTGGACCCCGCAAAAGCACAACAAGAGGTCTCCACAGGCGACCTTCTTCCTGGCATTTATCTGCTCAGGGTGACCACCAACTCCCGGGAAATGGTCCGTAAAATTGTCAGGCAGTAACCTTCCGGCCTTTCCTGCCTGCGATATCATACAATTTCGAGTTTAAAAAAGGCTGCCCGCAAAAAGTTGCGGGCAGCCTTTTTTATAAAATCTTCCACCCTCTGGAGTATGCCCATGGGGTGATCCTGGCCTACCCCCGGAAATGTATTCCGGCAGGAATCGTCAGGCCCGAAATAATTCAGTAAATAAAATATGTCACTTTCCCGGGGTGGAAATTCCTGGAAATTTGGTATATTGTATTACCAATTCATTCTACGATGACCAGAAAATATCTTCAGTTGCTGATGATTATTTTCATCGTGGGAACCTCCTGCTCGGTTCCGGTATCGGAGCTGACCTATCTGGGAGGGGTTAAGGCCGGGCTGACGGGAGCAGGCAGGGAGAATACCGAGGCCTATCTCATCAGGCCGCATGACCTTCTTTATATCCGGATCAGCGGTGAAGATCCCCAGACCACCGAGTTCCTCAACCTGACCGAATCTTCAGGCAACATGTTCTCAGCCGGGAACCTGGACCTGATCACCTATGAGGTGGATGATTCCGGCGAAATCAATTACTCACACCTGGGCAGGATCAGGGTGGAAGGGCTCACTGTCGACCAGGTCGCCACTGAGATCCAATCCCGCATCAACCGGTTTATTGAGGGCACTTCGGTGTTTGTCAAGCTGGTAGAAAGAAATGTCACTGTTTTGGGGGAAGTGGCCAATCCCGGCCGACATCCGATGCTCCGCAGCCGGATCACCCTTCTGGAGGCGCTGGGTGCCGCGGGCGACCTCACCGACTTCGGCAACCGCAGAAATGTGAAGATTCTCCGTGAAACCAGGGATGGGACCGTTGTCGCCTACCTCGATCTCACCGATCCGGGGCTGGTCACCTCACCCTGGTATTACCTGCAGCCCCATGACATTATTTATGTAGAGCCCATCGCCGGGATTTACGGCAAAAAGACCAGGCCTTTTGGTGCAGGCATGACCCTGGCCCTTACCTCCATGTATACCTTATTGTTGTTAATCACCCTCCTCAAATGACACCCTTTGCAACCAACCAGCCATCACCCGTACGGGGCCCGGTATGGAAGGAGCAACCCCTGAACTTCAAGAAAACCATTTCCCGGATCTTCAGCAATGCCAGGTGGTTCCTCCTTTCGCTGCTCCTCTCCCTTTTCCTGGCCTTCCTCCTCAACCAATTCGCCAGGCCGGTTTATGAAGCCCGGACCACCCTCCTTTTTGAGACCGACTTTTCTCCCGCCACCGGCAACGAGGCACTGGGCAGCGATGTGTTTCAGGGGCTGGGAAGGCTAGGCAGCATGCGGAACATTTACGACCAGTCGGTGATGATCGTCTCCACGCCCCTGGTGGAGCAGGTTTTGGATGAACTGGGGTATGAAGTGAGTTATTATTCCCGGGAGCGGCACCGCACCAGGGAAATATACACCGAGGTGCCTTTCTCTGTAACACCTGATCCTTCGCTTCCTCAGGCTGTGGAAATGCCCTTTGAAGTGGAGATCTCCCGGGAGGGGAAATTCCGGATCTCCGCACGGGGCAAAAAAGTCAGCCTTTACGACTACAACCAGTCGCGGGTCACCGGCATGGTGCCTGAGATCAGATGGGAAGGTACTTTTGAGCCCGGTACACTGGTCACCACGCCCCATTTTGCCTTCACCATCACCCCGGGAGAGGAGTGGGCCAGCCACGCCGGCAGGGTTTTCAGGTTTGTTTTCCATACACGCCAGGAGCTGCTCGAAAAATATAAAAGCAAACTGGTAGCCGATATTCCGGAGGAGAAAAGTTCCATCGTCGAGCTTTCGGTCAGCGGCAACAACATTGCCAAGGCCATCGCTTTCCTCGACCGGCTCACACAGGTTTACCAGGAAGACAATCTCGAAAGAAAAAACAACAATGCCTCGAGAACCATCGACTTCATCAGCGCCCAGCTTCAAAGCATGTCTGATTCGCTGATGATTTCCCAGAATGAACTGCAACAGTTCCGGGCAAGGACACAGGTGATGGACCTCTCCCTGCAGACCCCTCTCCTGCTGGAACAGATGAACACCCTGGATCAGGAAAAGATGATCCTGGAAACCAAAAACAAATACTATGCTTATCTGAAGGAATACATCGGCAGCAACCAGGACCTGGAGTCGATCATCGCCCCTTCGGCCATGGGGGTGGACGATCCGCTTCTCAACAACCTGGTGATGGAACTCAACAGGCTGGTGGTCAACAAGTCGAGCATGCCCGCCATCCGCAATGCAGACCATCCGCAGCTGAGGGCCATCAACGCCCAGATCGAGCAGATTAAAAGCACCCTCCTCGAAAACGCCAACAGTATCCTCGCCCAGTCGCAGATCTCCCTTGCCGACCTCAACTCCCGGCTCAGAGTGGCCCAGGCCCGGGTCAACGCCCTGCCGGCTACCGAAAGAAACTACGTCAACATCGAACGCAAATACAAACTGAACAACGAAATCCTCACCTTCCTCCTTCAGAAGTTCTCGGAAGCCCAGATCGCCAAAGCTTCGAACCTCCCCGACAGCCAGGTGATCGAACCAGCCTATTTCAACAGGATCGTTTTCCCCAAGCCAATGATAAATTACTTCCTGGCTCTTTTCCTGGCCATCCTGGTTCCTCTTTTCATCCTATACCTGAAGGATTACTTCAGCGATATTGTCAATTCGGAGGAGGATATCAGGGCGATCACCCCGCTGCCCATTCTGGGCAATATCTACCGCAATAAGAAGGTGAACGACAGTGCCACCCTGGTTCTCGACAAACCCAATTGTCCGGCCAGCGAACTTTACCGGGCCATCAGGGGCAAGCTGAGCCTGGTCACCGCCGATAGGAAAACCCCGGTGATCGCCGTGACGTCCACCTTTCCCAATGAGGGAAAAACGTACAGCGCCATTAACATCGCCTCCTCTTTTGCCCTGATGAAAAAGAAAACGGTTCTGGTTGACTTTGACCTCCGCAATTCGGTCTTCGGAGAGCTCTTCGGCCTGCCCGGGGATAAGGGATTGATCGGTTATATCAAGGGAGAGTCCTCCTTGCCGGAGATTACCTTTCCGTCGAAGCATCCTTTTCTGGCGTTGATCCCGGCAGGACCCAAACCCCCTGATCCCGGGGACATCCTGGCCGGGGATATCATCTTCAGGCTTCTAGAAGAATTGCGCCACCGCTATGAGATGGTGATCATCGATAACCTCCCTGTCGGGCTGGTCGCCGACCTCTTCCAGCTCAGGGAGGAGATCGACGCGGTGGTTTTCGTGGTCAGGCACGGCTTTACGCGCCGTTCCACCCTTAAAAATGCCCTTTCCGAAGTGACCACCCATCAGATGAAGAATGTGGGCATCCTGGTCAACGGTATTGAAAACAACAAACAGCTTTTTGGGTACGGCTATAACAACGACTACATTTATGGGTATACCGAAAAAGAGGGCCGCAGGATCAGATCGCGCAAAAAAAGGGATGGCCAAGGGGGGCCGGGAATGTCGATGGAAGCCGGGGAAGTCGTGAAAGAAATTCACAAGGAACCCGGAGATACAGGAGAGAAAGAGGGAAAACGGGAGCGGATCACCCGGTCCCTTCTGACAGGAAGCAGGAGTCTGCTTCTGATTCTTCCGGCCGCTGTCATATTGTTGCTGTTACTGGTTGCCGTGTTGTCGGAGAGGGGTTCCGGTGAGCGCCCAACAGTCATGGAGCAGCCGGAGGCCGGGAAAGGGGCTGGGCACAGGGAACAAGGGAGTATCCCCAATGCGGCGATGGCTGACAGTATCCTTTCCGTCACGGGTACCAGGAGCCACTCCCTCCCTACCCACAGCGCCAATGCCTCTCCTGGCATCCACACCCCTACCCCTCCCGGAGACAATGCCCTTTCGCCCCGGGAAACCGATGCCCTCTCCTCACAGGCAGATGGCCAGGGGAAACCTCCCTCTCCGGGGATGACCACGGAGCACCCCCGACCCGGCCTCTTTTATGTCATTGGGAAGAGCCTCGAAACCCCGGAAAAGGCGGAAGAATACCTGCACCATATGGCTGGCAGGGGCTACCATCCCCTGTTGCTGGGGAAAATCGGGAAATACCATTTCGTAGCCCTTGAGACCTTTCGTACAGAGAAGGAGGCTTTAGAAGCCGTTAAAAAGTACAGGGAAAGCAAGGTCGCCGAAGAGGCCTGGGTGTACCGTCATCGCTGACCGGATCAGTGAAAGTCAAAAAAAAGCGGAGAGAGAGGGATTCGAACCCCCGGTCCCCGCAAAGGGACAACGGTTTTCAAGACCGCCGCAATCGACCACTCTGCCATCTCTCCTGGTCACACATCGCGCAGGCAATGCGCGACAAAAGTAGAAATAATTCCCAAATTCCGGCTATCCCGGTCTCCGAATCATTTCATCTTCTGTCTCGCCGCCACTTATACTCCAGATACCAGACTCCCACATTCAAGACTCCAGATTCCAGATTCCAGATTCCAGACTCCAGACTCCAGATTCCCACATTCAAGACTCAAGACTCCAGATTCCAGACTCCAGATTCCAGACTCCAGATTCCAGACTCCAGATTCCAGACTCCAGATTCCAGACTCCAGACTATTTAATCACTTCCGCCGGTATTTCGGTAATAGGGGTGATTTCGACGCTTTTCACAAAGAGTTCTCCACCCTCTGACTGGATCTGGATTCTCCCTCCGGAAAGAGGCTTCACTGAGCCGTTTTCCTCTGCACCGGTATTGTTAATGACCATGACGGTCACGCCGTTGACCACATGGACGGTGGTTTGGCCGAGGGAGTAAAGGTCGACGGTGTTCCATTCGCCCAAAGGCTTTTCGGCATCGCTTCTTTTCTTCACGGCCGAGCCGTTGGAGGTGGCCCCGAACTGCAGCGCGGGAGATCCCGGCCTGAAGAAGTATTGTCCCGTGGAGTCGTTCTTTTCTACTTCTGCCTGGCATACCGTATTGTTCATCAGGTAGGTATCACCCAGGTTTCCATGCATAAGCTGGCATTCGATGTTGGTCATCCAGGTACCGAAGGCGGCCCCGAAATCGCCGAAGCTGTGATAGAGTAATCCGCTGTTACGGGTGGTGTAGACTGTTTCACCCCAGCGGAAGACCAGTCGGAGGTGGTAGTCGGAGAAGGTTTCGCGGGTCGCCAGGGAACCGTTGACTTCACCCGAGATCCGGATCACCTTTGTCCCCTGGTCTTCGACCACTGAAAATACCTTTTCGGGGGTAGCCACAGCGGCCAGGGAATCAAAACCATTCAGCGGGGAGCCGATAAAAGTCTCCCAGTTGTCGAGGTTCTCACCATTGAAAAGGGCCCTGGTTTCAGGTTCAGGGGCGCAGGAAGCCAGCAGCAACACAACGGCCAGCGTGGACAGGAAAGAGGTTGGATTTTTCATCTGTTTAAAATATTAAGATGCAATGGTACATTCTGTGAAACACATATAATAGCCATGATTGGTTTGTTCATTCCTATTGGTGATTCAGTGATCATGGCTATTTCATCTGTGATAAGGTTTATTCAGTTAAGTATCATAAATTCTTCGGGTCAAAGGAAGGACACCGGTACAATGATAAAAAAAAACTGCCCTTATTGCAAGGGCAGTTTGGAATGCCGATCATATTTTTCCGGATTACGCGGGTTGACTGGCAATGAGTTGCTGTGCGCGTTCAAGGATCGCTGAGTCGTCGAGAAGGACGATGCCGCCATTGGGTCCCGGTTCGATATGAATTCCCACCGAAGTACCGTGGTCGTAGTTGGCGCCTCCGAAGTAATTCCTGACGGTTTCCTCAGTGACCTCAAACTCTTTTGCCAGTTGTCTGATGGAACCGTCAGGCAAGCTGTCCTTGATCTTGCGCAACTCATTGAAGGTGATTTTCCGCTCCATAGCCGTAAAGTTTTATGTGTTGTTAATACTCAAAGAATTTCTAAAGGTAGCCTTTATATATGACTTAATCAAAGACAAATATAATTTTAAAGCTCAAATTAACAACTTTTAATCCTTCATTCGCTTCCTTTTTCGATGGCCTCATAAAGCGACTGGAGCATCAGGTTCCGGATGCCCAAATGGGAAAGGAGGTTGTTGTCGCGGGTGGGGTGGACCCGGTTGGTGAGGAAGATGATCAACAACTCTTTATCGGGGTCGGCCCATACGAAGGTTCCCGTGTAACCGGTATGGCCGAAACTCGACATGCTGGCTCCAGGAGCGGGGTAAATATCGGTCTGACTGGTGGGGTTACGGTCGAGTTGGGGCTTGTCGAAACCCAGTCCGCGCCGGTTGCCGTTCTCCGGAAACTGCACACGGGTGAATAGCTCCAGGGTTTTAGCCGGAAAGAAACGGTCTCCCCCGTAAAATCCTTTCCAGAGATAGAGCTGGAAAAGCTTGGCCAGGTCGTTGGCGGTTCCGAACAGCCCTGCATTCCCGGAAATACCGCCCAGCATGGCCGCCCCTTCGTCGTGGACAAACCCCTGCAGGGTCTCCATCCGGAAATAATCGTCTGTTTCTGTGGGAACCATTCTGCTGACCGGAAAATGAAGATAGGGATTGTAGGTGAGGGTGGTTGCTCCCAGAGGCCTGTAAAATGTCTCCTTGAGGTATTTCTCATAGGATTGGCCTGTGATCTTCTCGATGACCTGAGGCCAGAGCATGAATCCCATGCAGGTGTAATGGTATTTTTTATTTTTGAGCAGGGGAATCCGGGCGATTTCCTGGTACATGGTGTCGATGTAGCGTTTATCCATGTAGAGGTGGGAGCTCACCCTGACTGATTTTCCTGACACGGGATGATCGGTGAACACCTCTTCGCGCAGTTCCCGGTCACGTGCCAGCCTGGAAGTCCAGAAGGGAATGACCGCCGGCAGTTGTGCCTGGTGGGTGAGTACATCTTTGACGAGGATCTCTTCCTTGTTGGAATGGCGCAGGAATGGGAGGTAATCGCTCATCCGGCCGTTAAGTTTCAGTTTGCCCTCTCCGGTGAGGCGGATCAGGGCAGGCAAGGGCCCCGACACCTTGGTCACCGAAGCAAAATCATAGAGATGGTCGGGAGTGACTTTTTCCTTTTCGTCATAAGAGAGGTAACCGTAGCATTTGTGAAAGATCACCTTCCCCTGGCGGGCCACCAGGAGCTGGCAACCGGGATAGGCCTTTTCGGCCAGTCCCAGGAGTGCCAGGGAATCCATTTTATGGGTCAAAAAGGAAGAGGAGATGCCGGTTTCTTCGGGGAGGGTATATTTGAGGCGGTTGTTGGGTTGGACATCCAATCCGCTCCCCTCAGGGAAGCGTGCATCGGCGGTGACAGGCATGCGGCCGGTGGCGCCGGTGGCCCCGAAAAGCATCTGCACCGCCTGCTCCTGAAATGCCGGTTCCTCTTCCCAGGCCATGACCAACGCCGCCGAATGCTCTATGCCCGGGAAATACCTCAGGGCATAACCGTTTCCGAAGAAAAGGGTGACCACCCTGTTTTGATGGACCAGTTTCATCAGGGCATCGCTCTGGGCCACTGTGACCCTGAAATTCCGGAAAGGCCATTCGCTGATCTCCTGGATGCCGGCGATGACCAGGTTATATCCCTTTAATTGGGCCAGCACTTCATCGACACGGGTAAAAGAAGCGTCGGCACCCAGATAATAATGGTCGGCATCGGTATAGCGGTCTACCATCTTCTGAAACGATGAGAGGGAATCGCCACCGATGGACAGGGTAGCCAGGGTGAGTTTCTCCAGCCGTGTCAGCGGGAGGAGGTTTCCCTCGTTTTTCATAACGGTGAGGCTTTTCTCGGCCAGCTGGCGGCGGATCAGTTCTCCCCCGGGGGTGTTCACCCTTTCCCGGAGGGAGTCTAAACGTGCCGGCTGGAGCTGGTGAAGCACCAGTTTACGTTTGCTGAGGAGCACCCGCCGGCATTTGTCATCGATCTCTCCGATGGGGATCTGCCCCAGTACGACCGCCTTTTCAATGGCGGTGACGGCCCTGCGGATATCGGGGACCATCTCCACCATGTCATTGCCGGCGCGAAGGGCTTCCACCTCAGCGGTTCCCGGAGGAAAGGGAATCGCCTTCATGTTCATGGCGTCGGTGATAACCAGTCCGTCGTATTTCAGTCTTCCGCGGAGGATATCCCTGATCACGGGGCGTGAAAGGGAGGCGGGTTTTCCCGAGGGGTCCCAGGCCGGAACGGCCAGGTGGCCGGTCATGATGCCGTCGATGCCCGCTTCAGCCAGCACCCTGAAGGGATGGATCTCCACGCTGTCGAGGTGCCCCGGGGAAAGCTTCAGCACCGGAAGCGTACGATGAGAATCGGCATTCGTATCGCCGTGCCCCGGGAAATGCTTGGCCACGGCGGCCACGCCTCCGGATTGTAATCCCTTCATGAAAGCCACCGCAGCAGCGGTCACTCTCCGCTTATTCTCCCCGTAGGAACGGGCATTAATGACGGGATTCTGATAATGGGTGTTGATGTCGGCCACAGGGGCAAAATTCATGTGGATGCCCAACGCTTTCATCTGCCGGGCGGTTTCAAGGCCCATGCGGAAAAGCAGGGAGTCGTGACCGGAGGCGCCCAGGGTCTGTGCCCGTGGGAAACGGGGTATGCCGTCAATGCGGGATCCGAGTCCCGACTCCCCGTCGGTGGCCACCAGCAGAGGCACCTCCGAGGCCCCCTGAAAGCGGTTGATGGCTACGGCCACTTCCTCCACGGAACCGTTCATCACCAGAATACCCCCGGGCTTATATTCCCTGATCAACCGCTCTACCGCAAGCTGAGACGCCTCACTATGAGAGGGATAGACATCAATCATGATCAACTGCCCGATTTTTTCACGCAGGGTCATCCGCTGTAATTCGGCGCTGACCCAAGGGTCGGCCATTTCAACGGGGTGAACACTCCTTTGTGTGGAACCGCTCCAGAATAGGGCGAAAAAGAGGATAACAAGGGCAATCCGGGCTTTGAACATCATCAATAGTAAAACGTACGTGGCCTTAAAAATAGAAAGAGTTCGCCAAAGAGGAAACAAATTTCTTAAAAATAGACCCCTCCCCGTGAAAACGGGATTCCTCCTTTTTTTGAAAGATGGGAAGTGGTATCTTCGTGGGGTAAACCAAAAAGCCATCTGCCATGCGACGGGTCTTTTTCATTCTTTTTGTGTTATTGTTGTTGAGTCCTGCCCTTTCCTGCCGGAACAGGGGGAGCGATCATCGCGGCCTTCAGGAAGGGGCACAGGGTCTTTCTCCTGTAGGGCAAAGCGCGGCTGTGGAGCTTCAGGAGGAAACCCGGGTTTTGACGGGAGCTGAGCGGCCCGACACCTACCTGCCCCTGCTGAAGGGGAAGAACGCCGGATTAGTGGTGAACCACACCGCGGTGACCGGAGAACAGCACCTCCTTGATTTCCTGCTGGAGAAGGGGGTCAGGGTAACGAGGGTGTTTGCGCCTGAGCATGGGTTCCGCGGAGAGGCCGCGGCCGGAGAAAAGATAGCCAACGACAGGGATCCCAAAACCGGAGTAGAGATCATTTCTCTATACGGGGATAACCGCAAGCCGCTCCCCGCCCATCTCAAGGGACTCGACTTTTTGGTTTTCGATATCCAGGATGTGGGGTGTCGCTTTTACACCTATCTGTCGACGCTTTGTCTGGTCATGGAGGCGTGTGCCGAAAACGGGGTGCCGCTGGTGGTTCTGGACCGTCCCAATCCCAATGGGGATTATGTGGCAGGGCCGATGCTGAAACCCGCCTATTCCTCGTTTGTGGGCATGGTGCCCGTACCCGTGGTCCACGGCTGCACCATGGGGGAAATGGCCCTGATGATCAACGGGGAGAAATGGCACAAAGCCCCCGGGAGCTGCGACCTGACGGTGATCTCCGCAGAAAACTACACCCACCTGACCCCTTACGTCCCCCCGGTGCCCCCCTCCCCCAACCTTCCCAACTACCAGTCAATCAGGCTATATCCCTCCCTGTGCTATTTTGAGGCAACCACCGTCAGCATCGGCAGGGGTACCCCGTTTCCGTTCCAGGTCATCGGAGGCACCCGCCCTGATCTGGGCGACTTCACTTTCGTACCCGCTGACATCCCCGGGTTCGTCAACAATCCCATCAATGAAGGCCTGACCTGCCACGGAGTCGATCTGCGAACACTAACCCCCGTTCCTTCCTTCACCTTCAGTTTTTTTCTTGACTTCTACCGGAAATACCCCACAGAAAAGGAGTTTCTCAACAATCCGCGATGGTTTAACCTTCTGGCGGGCGACGATAAGGTGCTTCAGGGCATCAGGGAGGGGAAAAACGACAGGGAACTGACCGCCTTGTGGCAGGAGGAGATAGAACGCTACAAAACGATCAGAAAGAAGTACCTGTTATATCCCGATTTCGAATAAGCCCGCTGATGAATCCTCTGCTTGTATTTTTTGTCGTGGCCGGCTATTTTGCCGTGTTACTGATGGTAGCCTGGCTGACCTCCAGGAAAGCCGACACCGACACCTTTTTCATCGCCAACCGGCGTTCTCCCTGGTACCTGGTGGCTTTCGCCATGATTGGCGCCACCATTTCAGGGGTCACCTTCATATCTGTTCCGGGAGAAGTAGGCAATTCGGCCTTCTCCTACTTCCAGTTTATCCTGGGCAATCTGGTGGGATACTGGCTGGTGGCCGGTTTTCTGCTGCCCCTATACTACCGGCTGAACCTGATTACCATATACTCCTTCCTGGGGCAGCGCTTCGGGTATTGGTCCCACAAAACCGGCTCCTTTTTCTTCATTCTCTCCAAGCTGGTGGGGGCGGCCTTCCGCCTTTACCTGGCTGCCGGCGTTCTCCAGCTGGCCTTCTTCGACGCTTTTAACATCCCCTTCGGAGTCACGGTGCTGGTCAGCATCCTCCTCATCTGGGTATACACCTTCAAGGGAGGAATTAAAACCATCATCTGGACCGACAGTCTGCAGACCCTTTTTCTGGTGGGGGCGGTCATCCTGACCATTATCGTCATCTCACGCGACCTGGGATGGAACCTACCCACCATGGTCTCGGAAATCAGCAGGAATCCCCTCTCCGACATTTTCACATGGGACTGGCGGTCGGGGAACAACTTCTTCAAGCAGTTCTTCGGAGGGCTGTTCATTACCCTGGTGATCGTGGGGATGGACCAGGACTCGATGCAGAAGAACCTGACCTGCAAAACGTTACGCGAAGCCCGTAAAAACATGATCACCTTCAGTCTGGCCTTCGTCGTCACCGTGTTTCTTTTTCTCTGCCTGGGGGCAATGCTTTATATTTATGCGGGGAAGCAGGGTTTGCAGCTTCCTGCAGCTTCGGATGATGTCTATCCCTGGCTGGCCTTCAACAAACTGGGACTGGCCGTGGGTATTGCCTTCCTGATCGGAGTGATCGCTGCCGCCTATTCCAGTGCCGACTCCGCCCTGACCTCTCTGACCACCACCCTGAGCATTGACTTCTTCAATGCCGAAAAACGCCCCGAGGCCCAGCGGGTGCAGATCAAGTCGAGGGCCCATATCCTCTTCTCGGTACTCCTCGCCCTGATCATCCTGGGCTTCCGCGCGGTCAACGACCAAAGCGTGGTGGTTGCCGTCTTCACCGTAGCTGGCTATACCTACGGCCCCATCCTGGGGCTTTTCCTCTTCGGACTCCTCACCAAAAGAAAAATCAGGGACCGCTGGGTGCCATTCATCGCCGTGGCCGCCCCTGCACTCTCCTGGCTCATATCTTCCAATTCTGAGGAATGGCTGGGCGGTTATACCTTCGGCTTCGAAATCCTCATCCTCAACGGATTGTTGATGATCATCGGCCTGTGGGCTGTTTCACATAAGCAAGATGAACTCTCTGTATCCCCGTAAAACCTGTTCTGATAAGGGATTTTTCTTGCGATGAATCAGACTGTGCAACAATTTTCTAAAAAAATGAAATCTTTTACCGGGTTATTTGTTTAGAATTGTTAAAAAATGTAAATTAGTGGCTCGAAGACGGATACTTTTCTTTGGGGAAGACCGTTCTAGAGGTAAAAAAGCTCATTCTTGACACGGAGTCTGTACCAAATAGGGCTGGTCGTGCTTGGGTTGTTTCTGCTGTTCTCGTGTGAAGACGAGAGGTACCTGAGTTCGCCTGATGCGCAATTGCGCTTCTCGGCCGATACGGTTATGTTCGATACCGTCTTTTCGACGATGGGCTCCACCACCCGCATGCTGAAGGTATTCAATCCGTATAAGGACAAGCTTCTGATTTCAAGTGTGAAGGTTGGCGGCGGCGAATTTTCAAATTTCAGGCTGAATGTAAACGGTGTGGCTGGCAATGAGATCCGTGACGTGGAGATTCCCCCCAACGACAGCATTTTCATTTTTGTAGAGGTGACCGTCGATCCTAACGGGCAGAACCTGCCCATGGTCGTCAAGGACAGCATCCGGTTTACAACCAATTTTAACGAGCAGGTGATTCCGCTGATTGCCTGGGGCCAGGATTTTCACCTGATAAAATGCGCCACCCTGAAAAACGAAACCTGGAAGAGTGACAAGCCCTACCTGGTGTACAACTATGCCTACATTGACACGTTGGCGACCCTGACCATAGAACCTGGCGCCCGGATATACTTTCACAAGGGGGCGGGGTTGTATGTCAAAGGGAACATCGTAGCCAACGGCACCCGCGACAATCCCATTCTTTTCCTGGCCGACCGGTTGGAAACCAGCTATAAAAACGTGCCCGATCAGTGGAACGGCATTCTGCTCTTTTCAGGAAGCAAGGGAAACCAGTTCAGCCACTGCGAGATCAAAAACGCCAACATCGGGTTGCAGGTGGGGACCATCGAGCATGAGGGTTTTGCTACCGCCACGCTGGCCAATACTAAAATCGAAAACATGGCATATGCGGGGATTTTCGCCCTGAAATCGAAAATCACGGCCCACAACGCGGTGATCGCCAACTGTGGTTTTTATGCCGTCGCCCTTCTGGTGGGCGGTGAATATGAGTTTTACCACACCACGATTGCCAACTTCTGGGGGGGGTACTCGCGTAAACCACGCTCCACCAGCTCACTGGCCATCTCCAACATTCTGGAAGTCAACAACTCCGAGGGGAAAAAGGTCGTATTTACAGGCGACCTGACGAAAGCCCACTTCGGGAATTCCATCATTTACGGCAACAATCCTCTGGAACTCCAGTTGGGAAATACCAAAGAGAAGCAGTTTAACTACTATTTTGACCACTGCATCCTGCAAGTTCCCGACACCTTTAACCTTTCCGACAAGAACCACTACAACAACGTGCTGCGCGGCAATAAAAACGATCCCAGATTTGTCGACATCAGCAAGAACCTGAATTATGAACTCGATACCCTTTCTGCTGCCAAGGATGTAGGCAGCGCGGTCTATTCCAAGATGTTTCCCTATGATCTGAAGGGGAAGGACCGGACCGCCGACAAGGGGCCCGACCTGGGGGCTTACGAAAGGATTGAGAAGAAAAATAGATGATATTCAGGAGATTACGATTCCTTCTATTTGCTTTTTTTGGGTCAACCCTCATTTCTGTGGGTCAGTCTGCGGCGTCTGCCGAAACAGAGGCGGGCAAGGCAAAGCCCAGCAGGCCCCCGCACCCCGGGGAGACTACCATTATGTTCTATAACCTCGAGAACCTTTACGACACCGTTGACGACACCCTCCGCCGTGATGAGGAGTTCCAGCCCGAAGGGGATCGCCACTGGAGCGGATACCGGTTTTATCACAAGCTGACATCCATTGCCAAGGTGATTCTCAACACGGGGGCATGGGAACCTCCGGCGGTCATTGGTTTCTGCGAGGTGGAAAACCGGGAAGTCCTGGAGCAGCTGGTGGGTCATCCCCTGCTTCGCCGCTGGAACTACCAGATCGTCCATAAGGATTCACCCGACAAAAGGGGGATCGACGTGGCGGCCATTTACCGGCCCGATGGTTTCTACCCCCTTTCTTACCGCTACCTCCCACCTGTCCCCGAAGGTGAACAAGTCCCCTCCACCCGGGAAATCCTCTATCTCTGCGGAATCTGCGGCGGACAGGGTGAAGAGGCACGCACAAAAGAGCTGTTGCCGGAACATACGGTGGAAGCCGGCCACACAAAGGAGTTATTGCCGGAACCTTCGGTGGAAGCCGGCCACACAAGGGAGCTGTTGCCAGAACGTTCGGTGGAAGCCGGCCGCACAAAGGGGCTGTTATCGGAGCATATGGTGGAAGCCGGCCGTACGCAAACGGATATTGATACGTTGCATCTTTTCTTTAACCACTGGCCATCGCGTTACGGAGGACTCATGGAAACCCGGCCCCTGAGGATGAAAGCCGCCCGCAGGCTCAAAACCGAAACAAGGATCCTCCAGCAGAAACACCACCACCCCCTGATCATCATTACGGGCGACTTCAACGACCAGCCCCAGGATGAAAGCCTGCTACGGGGTATGGGCGCCGCCGCTTCAAGTCACGGTCACCCCGACTCCCTGGTAAACCTCTCTTATCCCTGGAAGAAAACAGGAAAAGGAACCCTGAAATACCAGTCACAGTGGAACATCTTCGACCAGTTTATTGTCAGTGAAGTCCTTCTGGAAACCATGCCAGTCAGCGCCCGTATTCTGGAGGCCCCATTCCTGCTGGAGGAAGATGAAATTTACCGGCACCCGGCTGCGGCGCACCTACCTGGGATTCCGCTACCAGGGCGGCTTCAGCGACCACCTCCCCGTCCTGCTCCACCTCGGGAACAACTCCCCCACATTACCCTCCGACAAGAAATAGGCTGACGTCAAGGTACAGGTTACGAGTTAAGATTTGAATCAGAGTCAGGGTTCGGGTAAGGCAAAGGTCCAGGTTGAATAGACTCCACACCTCCCGTTCAAGGTGGAGATACAGTTCAGGGTTGAGGTTTGGGGTCAGTATTACGGTAAAAGTTCAGGGCTCATATTCTGATATTCTACTCTTCCCTTTTGGGCTTAAGTCCCAGCTCGGCTCCCCTGGCCAGCATCAGCGCATAGGCTTCTTCGTGGTTGTTGCCGATTTCTCCGTCAAGGATGGCGTCCTTGATGGCGTTTTTAATCAGGCCCACCTCCTTGCCGGGGGGAAGGGCGAAGGTGGCCATGATCTCTTCTCCCGTCACCGGAGGCTGGAAATTGCGGATGGCGTCCTTCTCATCGATTTCCCTGAGTTTCTGCCTCACCAGCTGGAAATTCTGGTAGTATTTCCTCACCTTGGAGATATTCTTGGAGGTGATATCGGCTTCGCAGAGGGTCATCAGGTCGTCGATGTCATCGCCGGCTTCAAAGAGGAGCCGTCGTACGGCTGAGTCGGTGACCACCTCTTCAGCCAGGACAATGGGCCGCATATGGAGGTCGACCATTTTCTGGACGTACTTCATTTTCTCATTGAGGGGGAGTTTCATCCGGCGGAAGATGCCGGGGATCATGCGTGTTCCCACCACGTTGTGGCCGTGAAAAGTCCACCCCTGTCCGGGCACGAACTTCCGTGTGGCCGGTTTGGCGATGTCATGGAGCAGGGCGGCCCACCGCAGCCACAGGTCGTCAGAATGAGGCGCCAACTGGTCGAGGACCTTCAGGGTGTGATAGAAATTATCCTTATGGCCTACCCCGCCGACCGTTTCCACCCCCTTAAGCCGCACCAGTTCCGGAAAAATCATTTCCAGCAGTCCGGTGTCGTCCAACAATAGGAATCCTGTGGAGGGCTTGCCGGCCAGGATGATTTTATGGAGTTCCTCGGCCACCCTTTCTCCGGAGACGATTTCCATGCGGTGCCGGTTGCGGGCGATGGCCTGCAGGGTTCCCTCGTCGACCGTAAATCCCAGCTGCGTGGCAAAACGGATAGCCCGCATCATACGCAGAGGATCGTCGGAAAAGGTGATATCAGGGTCAAGGGGTGTGCGGATCACCTGCCGCTCCAGGTCTCCAATGCCGTCAAACGGATCAATCAGCTTTCCGAAATCAGCCTTATTCAGGCTGACGGCCATGGCGTTGATCGTGAAATCACGCCGCTTCTGATCATCTTCGAGGGTGCCGTCCTCGACCAGGGGTTTGCGCGAATCGGCACGGTACGACTCCCTGCGGGCCCCCACAAACTCGATGTCCATATGACGGTAACGCACCAACGCCGTCCCAAAATTGCGGAAAACCGTCACCTGACTGCGGTTTCCCAATGCAGCGGATACCCCTTCGGCCAGGGCTATCCCGTTCCCTACCGCCATGATGTCAATGTCGACACTCTTTCGCCCCAGCAACAAATCCCGGACATAGCCCCCGATCAGCCAGGCTTCAAGCCCCATCCTGTCGGCCACCTCCCCGATCTTGCGGAAAAGCGGGATATCCATATGGGCCTTTAAGGAGAGGCCATCCGGTTTAAAGTGCTTCCCAACTGCCATTTTTTGCATAAAACGTGACAAAATTACAACATTTCCCTTAAATTTAGCAGAATTCACACCCCGTATTGCGGATGGTATTATATTTGCATCGAAATATGTAAATATTTATATACGTCATAGAAAAACAAGAAATTATGTTAGAGCATTTGACCAAAGAGAGTTTCAAGGAGAAGGTATTCAACTGGGAAGCCAACCAGGAGTGGAAATATGAGGGGAGTGTTCCCTGTCTGATCGATTTTTATGCCGACTGGTGTGGCCCGTGCAAGATGGTGGCTCCGGTATTGGAAGAGCTGCAGAAGGAGTATGGAGATGCACTGGTCATTTACAAGGTGAACACGGAAGATCAGCAGGAGCTGGCCGGCATGTTTGGGATCCAGAGCATTCCGTCGCTGTTGTTTGTGCCGCTTGAAGGGCAGCCTCAGATGGCCATGGGAGCGCTTCCCAAGGCGACTTTCGTGCAGGCCATTTCCGAAGTGCTGAAGGTGGAGAAACCGGCCGTGAACTAACGGTCTGTTCATTTATCCCTTTCCAGCCTCGCCTCTGAGCCATAAGTGAATCCGGTTCTCCGGGGCATTCTCCGGTGCATTGTTCAGTTTCCAGACTAAAGCGCTGGTGGCCCTGTGCCCGGCACCATTGAAACTCCCTGCCACAGAGCAGCGGGGAATCCGATTCCGTGAAGGACTTTTTCAGCATCTTGTTCGCTTACCCCGATGCAAACCTAAGGGGAATGCGCTCACCGGAATTCAAACACCCTTTCCAGGAGAAGTTCCGGGCTGTTTCAGGCAGCCCCGGGAGTTCACGGGAAGGGTGTTTTTTTTATCCGGAAAGATTATTCACTCAGGGCATCCACGATCTTTTCGAGTTGCATACCCCGGGAGCCTTTGATCAGGAGCAGGGTGTCGGCCGGAGGGTGCTCCCTGAGCCAGGAAATCACCCCGGCCACGTGGGGAAATGTCTTGAATTTCACGGGTTTATGCGTGGCGCAGAAAGCCTCCCCGCAGAGCAGCACCCCCTCCCGGAAATGAAGAGAGAGTTCGTCGGTGATCCGCTGGTGTTCCTCTGCCGAGACAGCTCCCAGTTCCAGCATGTCACCCAGGATGACCATTTTCCGGGGATGGTGCAGGGTTACGAAATTCCTGACCGCTGCCAGCATGCTGGTGGGATTGGCATTGTAGGCATCCATGATGATTTCGCAGGTCCCGGTTTTCATCCACTGGGAGCGGTTGTTGGAAGGGGAATAGGCGGCCAGGGCGGCGGCGATATCTGCTGGCGGAACCCCGAAATGGCTTCCGACGGCGATGGCCGCCAGAACATTCTCCAGGTTATAATTTCCTACCAGACGGGTGGGAATGGTCGTTTCCACGCCCTGCCAGCATGCGCGCACCTCCAGGAGCGGACCTGTTCCGGAGGAGAAACCCGTCACCGCCATTGAATCTCCGGCGGCAGCGGAACCGGCATGACCGCTGCCGGCCACGGCTCCCCATTCCACACCGGGCGATCCTTCTCCGGCACCGGCGGCGTTCTCCACGGCCTCTGCGTACCGGGTTTCTTTGCCGGCAGTTCCCGCAGGCACCCCACCCGACGTGCCGGCCGTCACACATTCTTTCGCAGGAACACCTGACGATTCCGGAGGAAGCAGACCTGTTTCAGCAGGATCCCCCGGGCGGTAGCTGATTCTTGCCAGGCGGGGACCAGCACTTTGACTCAGCCACGGGTTTCGGGCGTTGATGAAGATGGTGCCATGGTGTTCTTCCAGATGGCGGTAGAGTTCGCTTTTAGTGCGGAGGACTCCCTCAAAACTGCCGAAACCTTCAAGATGGGCCTTCCCCACATTGGTGATCAGTCCGTAATCAGGCAGGGCGATCGCACAAAGGAATGCGATCTCCCCGGGGTGGTTGGCGCCCATTTCCACCACGCTGAGGTCGGTTTCGTGGGTCATGCCGAGCAGGGTCAGGGGGACACCGATATGGTTGTTGAGGTTACCCTGGGTAAAGGTGACCCTGAATTTCCGGGAGAGAACGGCGGCCACCAGCTCCTTGGTGGTGGTTTTTCCGTTGGTGCCGGTGATGGCCAGAATGGGGAGCCCCAGGCGGGTCCGGTGATGGCGTGCCAGTTCCTGTAAGGCCGTCAGCACATCATCAACCAGGAAGAAGCGCCCGTCGGTGGCCACCTCCGGGTCGTCGACCACGGCACAGGCCGCCCCGGCATCCAGAGCGGCGGCGGCAAAACGGTTGCCATCGAAATTTCCCCCTTTCAGGGCAAAAAAGAGAGACCCGGGGGTGATCCGGCGGCTGTCGGTGGTCACCACCCGATGCCGGAGATAAACCTGGTAGAGTTCATGGGTACGCATGTTTTTCCTCCTCATAATACGCTTCATGCCGGTGTGAGGTAAAGCCACCCGCCGACACGTTTCCGGAGGGCCAAAATACGAAAAGTATGTTTTAAAACAGTGCGCATCCGCTTTCAATTTAAAACCTTCCGGGGCCGAAAGGCTGGCGATAATCTGCTATATTTGTGGCTGACCAACTGAAAAGCGACCAAAAACCGGGCCGACGACCCGAACCGCCGCTACACGGGAACAACAGGTGACATTCAAAAAACTACGGATATATGGATTCAAAGATTCAGCAACTCACGGAAGTTATTTATAACGAAGGGGTACAGAAGGCCCGGGAAGAAGCCGAGGCCATCCTGAAGGAGGCCCGTCAGAATGCGGCGCAGATCGAAGAAGAGGCGCAGAAGGCTGCAGCGGCCGTTATGGCCGACACCCGCAGGAAATCGCACGAGTTCAGGCAACATGTCGAATCGGAGATTAAAATGACCCTGAACCAGGCCATTTCCGCCATGAAACAGCAGGTGGCCGGACTGGTGACCATGAAAGCTGTGCAGCCCCCTGTGAAGGAACTCTTTTCCGACAAGGATTACCTGAAAACCCTCATCGGAGCCATAGTCAAGGGATGGTTGGAAAAGGAGAGCTTCGACCTGAACGTCATCCTTCCGGAAGCAGGAAAGGCGGAAATGGAGAAATATTTCAGGCAGAGCCTGGCCGCCGAACTCAATAAAGGAGTTGATTTCGGTTTCTCCCAGGATTTCCGGACGGGCTTCAAGATCGGGCCAGCCGATGGGAGTTATCTCATCAGCTTCACCGATGACGATTTCATGAACTTTCTCAAGGCTTACCTGCGGCCCAAAACCAACCAACTTCTTTTCGGGGAGGGGAAATGACCAGGCGCAACTATTATTGTCTGATCGCCGGGCTTCCCGATCTGGTCCAGGACGACAAGAAGCTCCACTTCTCTGCGCTCCGGATCAGGGATTATCTGCGTGATGAGCTTCATCCCGACGATTTCCGGCTGGCGGAGCTATTTTATCTCCCCTATGACCACCAGAACCTGCTGAACCGTCTCTTCCATAAGGAGAAACCGTTTGACGAGCGGGGTATCCTCCATGAGGAACTGCTCGATCACCTTCTGTTGCCCAAGCTGTTTGAGATGGCCCCGAAGGAGGCGTATCCAGGGTATATCTACCGGTTTGGGCAGTTGCTGCGCAACAAGGAAGAGGTGGAGGAGCAGATCAGTCAGGAGGAAGCCGACCGTTTTCTGACTACCGGATACTACGGGCACCTTCTCCGTTCGGGCAACAAGTTCGTTGCACGGGTCGGGGAATACCGCCTCAATACCGGCAATATCCTGATGGCCCTTAACGGGCGCAAACATAACCTCCCCTTTGAGGAGGCGGTCATCGGCGACAACCTGGTGGCGCAGGCTATCCGAAAGAACAGGACCCGCGACTTCGGGCTGTCGGTTGACTACCCGGAGGTGGACTCTCTGTTGCAACTCTTTGAAACAGACCACCTCCTCGAAAGGGAATTCCGCCTCGATACCCGGCAGTGGCATTTCATTGACGACATCACTTTCTTCCATTACTTTTCGGTTGAGCGGGTCCTGGCCTTTCTGCTGAAGGTGTTTCTGGCGGAGAGGTGGTACCACCTCGACTATGAACGGGGACAGGTGATGTTTAACAAGTTATTGAGTGAGATAGAATCCAGTTTTGAGTTTCCTGAAGAATTTTCGAACACATATGGAAAGAAAAGATAAGACCACGGGAGCAGTGACAGGGGTGATCGCCAACCTGGTCATTGTGGAAGTCAACGGGCCGGTAGCCCAGAATGAGATCTGCTTCATCACCCTGGGGGAGGAGAAGCTGATGGCGGAGGTGATCAAGGTAGTGGGCAAGCATGCCTATGTGCAGGTTTTCGAGAGCACCCGCGGGCTGAAACCGGGTTCTCCCGTCGAGTTTCAGGGGCATCTCCTGGAGGTGACCCTGGGCCCGGGCATCCTTTCGCGAAACTATGACGGTCTCCAGAACGACCTCGACAAGATGGAAGGGGTTTTCCTGAAGCGGGGTGAGTATACCGATCCACTCGACCGGGAGAAGCTGTGGATTTTCACGCCCCTGGCCCAACCGGGCGACAGGGTGACGGCCGGTGACTGGCTCGGGCAGGTTGACGAAAATGACATGCCCCATAAGATCATGGTCCCCTTCAAGATGGGAGGCTCCTTTGTGGTGCGCAGTGTAGTACCTGAAGGGGAGTACCGGGTCGACGACGTGGTGGCCGTAATTGCGGACGAGGAAGGCCGGGAATACCCCCTCACCATGGTTCAGAAGTGGCCGGTAAAGCTGGCCATCAGGGCCTACCGCGAGAAACCGCGTCCCTTCAGGCTGCTGGAAACCGGCGTCCGCTGTATGGACACCCTCAATCCGATCACCGAGGGGGGCACAGGCTTCATCCCCGGTCCCTTCGGCACCGGCAAAACGGTACTCCAGCATGCGATCTCCAAGCAGGCGGAAGCCGACATTGTCATCATCTCGGCCTGCGGGGAACGCGCCAACGAAGTGGTGGAGATCTTCTACGAATTTCCTGAACTCGACGACCCCCGTACCGGCAAGAAACTGATCGAGCGCACCATCATCATCGCCAACACCTCGAACATGCCGGTGGCGGCCCGTGAAGCATCGGTATACACGGCCATGACCATCGCCGAGTATTACCGCACCATGGGACTCAGGGTGCTCATGATGGCCGACTCAACAAGCCGCTGGGCCCAGGCCCTGCGTGAGATGTCGAACCGCCTCGAGGAACTCCCCGGGCCTGACGCCTTTCCCATGGACCTGTCGGCCATCATCTCCAACTTTTACAGCCGCGCCGGTTATGTCTACCTTAACAATGGCCAGGCGGGATCCATCACCTTCATTGGTACGGTCTCCCCGGCCGGGGGTAACCTCAAGGAACCGGTTACCGAGAGCACCCGCAAGGCCGCACGCTGCTTCTACGGTCTCTCCCAGGCACGCGCCGACTCAAAACGATACCCCGCCATCGATCCCATCGACAGCTACTCCAAATACCTCGAATACCCCGAAGTACAGGAATACCTCGCCAAAAACGTCTCCCCTGAATGGCTCGACGACGTGCTCCACGCCAAGGATATCCTCTACCGCGGAAAGGAAGCCCGTGAACAAATCAATATTCTGGGAGACGACGGGGTGCCGATCAACTTTCACGAACGCTACTGGAAATCGGAACTCATCGACTTCGTCATCCTCCAGCAGGACGCCTTCGACAAGATCGACGCCGTCACCCCCATGAAACGGCAGAAATACATGCTGGCCAAGGTCCTGAGCGTCGCAGGACTCAGTTTCCGCTTCGACAATTTCGAAAACGTGGGCACCTATTTCAAACAGATCATCAACGTGTTCAAACAGATGAACTATTCTGACTTTGAGTCAGAGAAGTTTGTGCGCCACGAACAGGAGTTGGAAGAGTTGTTAAAGGAAAGGATGAATTAACGCCGGGTGCGATTCCGGGAAAAGGATAAATAAGGACACTATGGAAACACAGTCTTTTCAGAAAATATACACCAGGCTGACCAACATCACCAAGGCGACGGTCACCCTGAAGGCCGACAATGTCGGGTATGACGAGATTGCCACGGTTGATGGCCGCATGGCGCAGGTGGTGAAGATCATTGGCAGGGATGTCACCCTGCAGGTATTCTCCGGAACGGAGGGGATCCCCACCAATGCCGAGGTGAGTTTCATGGGGCGGCCGCCCCAGCTCAAGGTGAGTGAGGAACTTGCCGGCCGTTTTTTCAATGCGTACGGGGAGCCCATTGACGGGGGACCGGAAGTGAGCGGTGAGGTCAGGGACATCGGATCGCCCTCGGTAAATCCGGTGCGGCGGCGCCAGCCTTCGAACCTGATCGCTACGGGGATCGCCGGCATCGACCTGAACAACAGTCTGGTAACAGGCCAGAAGATCCCCTTCTTCGCCGACCCCGACCAGCCCTATAACCAGGTGATGGCCCTGGTGGCCCTGCGCGCGAAGGCCGACAAGATTATCCTTGGCGGCATGGGCCTCTCCAACGACGACTACCTTTATTTCAAGAATGTGTTTGACAACGCCGGGGCCCTTGACCGCATCATCAGCTTCGTGAACACGACCGACAACCCGCCTGTGGAACGCCTGCTGGTGCCCGACATGGCCCTGACCGCCGCCGAATATTTCGCCGTCGACCACAACGAGGCCGTGCTGGTACTCCTCACCGACATGACCCTCTACGCCGACGCACTCAGTATCGTTTCCAACCGCATGGACCAGATCCCCTCCAAGGACAGCATGCCGGGGTCGCTCTATTCCGACCTGGCCCGCATTTACGAGAAGGCGGTGCAGTTCCCCTCAGGAGGTTCCATCACCATCATCGCTGTGACCACCCTTTCGGGCGGAGATATCACCCATGCCATTCCCGACAATACGGGATACATCACCGAGGGACAGCTTTTCCTGCGCCGCGACTCGGAAATCGGGAAGGTCATCGTCGACCCCTTCCGCTCTCTTTCGCGCCTTAAACAGCTGGTCATCGGCAAACAGACCCGCGAAGACCACCCCCAGGTGATGAACGCCGCCATCCGCCTCTTCGCCGACTCGGTCAACGCCCGCACCAAGCTGGAAAACGGTTTTGACCTGACCGACTACGACGAGCGGACGCTTGAGTTTGCCAAGGAATACTCGATGAAACTCCTGGCCATCGATGTCAATGTCGATACCGACACCATGCTTGACATCTCCTGGGAACTCTTCGGCAAGTTTTTCACCAAGGCAGAAGTGGCCATCAAAGAACACCTCGTCCAGAAATTCTGGAAAAACTAAAGTCTATGCTTTGATCCGGCTCCGATATTTAAGACTCAAGATTCAAGACTCAAGATTATGGTGACCTTCTAATATTGTCTAAGTGGCTATAAACATTCAGTACAATAAGACCGCACTGCAGGGGCTGGAGAAGCAGCTCAAGGTCAGGGAGCGGGCCTTGCCGACCCTTAAGAACAAGGAGTCGGCCCTCCGCATGGAGGTTAAAAGGGCCCGCGACAAGGCCACTGCCCTCGACCAGGAACTGGTGGGGCAGATCCAGCAGTACACAAGGATGTCGCGGTTGTGGGGAGAATTCGACCATGACCTCATCCGCATCAAGGATGTAAAGCTTTCGGCTAAAAAGATCGCCGGTGTCTTTACTCCGATCCTCGATGACATCCTCTTTGAAACCGGAAGCATTAACAGCTTTAATCAGCCCCTCTGGTACGCCGACGGGGTGGAGATCGTGCGAAAGCTCACCGGCATTGCCGTGGAAAGGGAGGTTTTCCTCAAGAAGATGGACCTCCTCGATTTTGCACGAAAGAAAACCACCCAGAAAGTAAACCTTTATGAGAAGGTGCAGATTCCGGGATTTCAGGATGCCATACGAAAAATCAAGCGGTTTCTGGAAGACGAGGATAACCTTTCCAAGTCGGCCCAGAAAATCGTGAAAACCAAACAGCAGAAACAACAGCTGGAAGAGGAGGAAGAGCTATGATCGTACCGATGTATAAATACGCCTTCCTGGTTCATGCGGCCCAATATCCCGAATTCCTGAAAGATCTCCGGAAACTCGGGGTGGTTCATATCGACAAGAAGGTGGATGAACCCAGCGAAGAGATGCAGGAACTGATGCGCCACATCAACGAGACAGAACAGGCCATCAAAAAACTCGACTGGTTCACAGGTTCTCCGGGAGACCAACCCACCGGACTGAAAGACGGACCGGGAGTCTTTAAGCGGATCAGAGAGATCGAAAAGGAACAGGAGTATGTGCAGCATCACCGGGCACGCCTCGAAAAGGAGGAGAGCCAGCTGGAACCCTGGGGAAATTTCGACTGGGACAACTTACAGCGGCTGGAAGCCGCCGGACTCGAATTCCGTTTTTTTACCTGCCCGGCCAAAAAGTTCCAGACCCAGTGGCAGGTAGACCACTATATCAGCCTCGTTGACGAGCTGAAAGGCAACTACTTCTTTGTCAAGATAGACCGCAAGGGGGCCGATGTGACGGCGTTTTCGGAGCTTCCGGGCGTCGACCAGTTGTTCCCTCCGCAAAATTCACTGACGGCCATCAGGGAAGAACTGGCCACCTTGCAAGGGAAAAACAAGGCACTGCATGATGAACTGGAGCAGATTGCCCTTCAGGACAAAGAAAAACTGAAGGAATTCCGCAACGGATTGCGAGACCAGTGGGCCGAAATGAACGCCCTGCGCCAGACCGGCGACCACGTGGAAGGTAAGGTGAGGGTGATCGAAGGTTTTGTGCCGGAAACACGGAAGCCTGAACTCGATGCCTACCTCGAAGAGAAGGGGATACTCTCTGTGGCCAATCCGCCCGACCCGGAAGTCAAATCCCCTATTCTTCTGAAAAACAACAAATTCGCACGGGTCTATGAGGTCATCGGCAACCTGTACGACTTACCCAACCACAGGGAGATGGACCTGGTTCCCTTCTTCGCTCCCTTTTACATGTTGTTTTTCGGTTTTTGCATGGGGGACGCCGGCTATGGATTGCTGATCCTGCTGGGCACTACCCTGGCGAAAAGGAAAATGCCAGCCATGAAGGATATTCTCACCCTGGCGCAATACCTGGGATTGTCTACCATTATCTTTGGCATCCTCACCGGAACCTTCTTCGGCATAAGTATATTCAATTTTGATATTCCCGCCCTCGAGAATTTCAAGAAATACCTGGTCGACACCGACAAGCTCTTTATTCTGGCCATAGCCATGGGAGTGATTCAGATCTTGTTTGGCATGGTGGTCAAGGTCTTCAATATCAAAAAGCAGCAGGGACTGAAATATGCCCTCAGCACGATAGGCTGGTTGGTGCTGATTATCGGTTCCGGAGCAGTCATGGGTCTGAAAAAAGTGGGCCTTATAGCCGATCCCCTGGCAACAACCCTCCTGTATGTGGTGCTGGGAATAGCCGGGGTACTGATCCTGGTGCTGAACAACCCCAAAAGGAATCCGCTGATCAACATCGGAGCCGGCCTATGGGATGTTTACGGTATGGCCACGGGACTTCTGGGCGACCTGCTCTCCTACATCCGGTTGTTTGCACTGGGGGTGTCTACGGCCATCCTCGGAGGGGTTTTCAACTCGCTGGCCCTGAACATGAAACCTGACATCCCGGTATTGGGCCCCCTGGTGATGATCATCATTCTGCTTATTGGACACGGCATTACCCTTTTTATGGCATGCCTGGGTGCTTTTGTACACCCCATCAGGCTCACCTTCGTCGAGTTCTATAAAAATGCAGGATTCACCGGCGGAGGAAAACCTTACACCCCTTTTGAACAACATGCAGCGAAAAATTAAATGAATAACAATAACAACTAAAAACAACAGAACATGACACCGATTTTTTTAGCTTACATTGGGATCGCGTTGATGATCGGACTTGCAGGAATTGGCAGTGCCTATGGAACTACCATTGCCGGTAATGCTGCTGTAGGGTCCATGAAAAAGAACAGTGAAGCCTTCGGCTCCTACATTATGCTTTCTGCCCTTCCCGGCAGCCAGGGATTGTATGGATTTGCAGGCTATTTTCTTTTAAACGGGTTCGGGTTACTTGATGCCGGCATTGGCTGGGACAAGGCCAGTGCCGTATTCGTAGCCGGGTTGTTCCTGGGATTCGTAGGTTTGCTTTCGGCCATCCGTCAGGGACAGCTCTGTGCCAACGGAATCGCCGCTGTCGGACAGGGACATGATGTAGCAGGTAAAACCCTGATCCTTGCAGTATTCCCCGAACTTTACGCCATCATCGCTCTCGCCGCCACCTATATGATCGGCGCAGCTGTCGGAGCCTGAAGCTCAGGAGAAATTCCTGCAGTCTGACAAAGGGCAACAGTGCGATATCGTATTGCCGGCAGAACAACGAAGTATCACGGTTGAAACTCTTTTTGCATCACCATTGACGCATGGTTGCAGATTATAAAGCAGGTTATTTTTGCGTTACGGTTGTTGCTGCCGAGTGAAATACAGCCAACTGAATTACATCTGAACTTAATCAATCCATTCTAATTACCTTGGACCGGGCCGGAATTTTCCGGTCCGGTTTTTAGTTGGCCTCTAGGATCTCACCGCCCTTGCGGATGGCCTCCAGGTTGAGGGGAATCAGCTTATGGTGCCGTTCGGGCAGGGACTTCTGTAATCCCCGCTCCACATTGGCCAGGTTGATCACCGGCTTGACCTTTAGGTAGCCTCCCAGCACAATCATGTTGAACACCTTCGGATTACCCATTTCTACTGCGGCCCGTGTGCCCTCCACTTTGTATATGCGAATGTCTTTCCGGGTCGGCGGGTGGATCACCCCGTTGGGATCGTACAGCAATACCCCGCCCGGCTTTACGGCTTTCTCAAACTTGTCCATCGACTGCTGGTTCAGAATAATGGCCGTATCAAACTCATGCAGTACCGGGGAACTGATGCGGGTGTCGCTGAGAATCACCGTCACATTGGCCGTTCCACCCCTCATCTCAGGACCATAGGAGGGAAACCAGGTCACCTCCTTGTCTTCCATGATCCCCGAATAGGCCAAAATCTTCCCCATCGAGAGCACGCCCTGCCCTCCGAAACCAGCTATGATAATCTCTTCAGTCATGCTTTTACAATCTTTATTCTTAAGTCTTAAATCTTAAATGAAGCTTCGCCACAATGTCCCAATATTGCCCTAAATCTCACCCAAGTAACTTAAGACTTAAGATTTAAGATTTAAGACTATTTCCTACCTCAACCTTTTTTATCGTTGTCCTTGAGTTCACCCTGAGGATATTCGGTAAACATATGTTCCACCATCCAGTCGTTGGCCTGAACAGGCGTCATCTTCCAGCCCGAATTGCAGGTGGAGGTGACTTCCACAAAGGAGGTACCTTTCTTATCCATCACGTTTTGGAAGGCCTTGCGGATGGCGTTCTTGCACCTGCGAACGGTGGCCGCAGTGTGCACCGATTGTCGCGTACAGTAATGGACTCCAGGGAGTTGGGCGATCAGCTCGGTGATCTTCAAGGGATAGCCGTTGAGTTCGACGGTTCTTCCCATCGGAGTCGTGGAGGTCACCTGACCAACAAGGGTCGTCGGCGCCATCTGGCCCCCTGTCATCCCATAGATGCCATTGTTGATGAAAATGACCACCAGGTTTTCACCCCGGTTACAGGCATGAAGGATTTCGGCCGCACCAATCGAGGCCAGATCCCCGTCTCCCTGGTAGGTAAAAACGATCTTGTCAGGATTGGTACGGGCTATGCCCGTGGCTACCGCCGGCGCACGGCCATGGGCCGCCTCCTGCCAGTCAATGTCGATCAGGTTGTAGGCAAACACCGCACATCCCACAGGCGATACCCCGATGGTCTTCTCCTGGATCCCCAGCTCATCGATCACTTCTGACACAATCTTATGTACTACCCCGTGACTGCAGCCCGGACAATAATGACTGATCACGTCAACCTGGAGTTTCGACTTCGAATAGACCAGGTTTTCCGGTTTGATGATATCCTGAATTTCCATACTTTAACGTTTCAAAAGTTTTTGTTCAAAAGCTTCCACCACTTCACCCGGTGAGGGAAGAATGCCTCCCATCCTGCCGGTATAGGCCACGGGAACACAGCAACAGGCGTCGAATACCGCCAGCTTTACGTCTTCAACCATCTGTCCGGCACTCATCTCCACCACCAGAATGCCTTTTACCTTTCTGGCCATTTCGCCGATCACCTTCGAAGGAAAGGGCCACAGGGTAATGGGGCGCAGCAGTCCCACCTTCACCCCCTGCTCACGCAACACCTCCAGGGCTTTCTGGCATACCCGAGAGGAGGTGCCAAAGGCCACCATAAGATATTCCGCATCGTCACACAGGATCTCTTCATAACGGACTTCGTTCTCTTCGATCTGCTGGTATTTTGCTTGCAACCTGATATTGTTCTGCTCCATCTTCTCGGAATCGAGTTCAAGGGAGGTGACCACGTTTCTTTGCCGGTCGGGCGTTTTTCCGGTGGTCGCCCAGGAGCCGCTTCTGGCCAGGATCTCCTCGCGGGTCCAGCGGGGCTTCTGGTCGGCCAGCTCCACCTTCTCCATCATTTGTCCAAGGGCGCCGTCGGTCAGAATCATCGCCGGATTCCTGTATTTGAAGGCCAGATCAAAGGCCAGTTCCACAAAGTCATGCATTTCCTGCACAGAAGCAGGGGCCAGGGTAATCAGCCGGTAGTCACCATGGCCGCCCCCCTTGGTCGTCTGAAAATAATCGGCCTGCGACGGCTGAATGGTACCCAGTCCGGGCCCGCCCCGCTGTACGTTCACAATCAGACAGGGCAACTCTGCCCCGGCGATATAGGAAATCCCCTCCTGCATCAGGCTCACGCCCGGACTCGAGGAGGAGGTCATCGCCCGTTTTCCCGTAGCGGCCGCCCCATACACCATATTAATCGATGCCACCTCGCTCTCGGCCTGCAAAACCACCATACCCGTAGTCTCCCAGGGTCTGAGCTCCATCAGCGTCTCCATCACTTCCGACTGGGGGGTGATCGGGTATCCGAAATAGCCGTCACAACCACAACGAACCGCCGCTTCCGCCAGCACTTCGTTCCCCTTCATTAATCTGAGTTCTCCCATTGTTGTTCTCTTTTTGATCCGTTAAAGTTTTACCCTGTAGATCGTGATACAGGTATCGGGACATACCAGGCCGCAGTGGGCGCAACCAATGCACTCCTCCGGATTGGCCATATAGGAATAATGGTATCCCCTGCTGTTGACATCCTTATTCAGGGCCAACACATTCTGCGGACAGGCAACTACGCACAGGCCACAGCCTTTGCATCCTTCCTTGTCCACCACGACAGCACCTCTGACTTTTGCCATATTTCTGGTTTTTGAATTATCCTTCTGAAAAAATATCTACACATGCGCTTTCCTCTCCTCCGGAACCGATGATGCGACGCCCGGAAAACTAAGCGCATTATTTTCTGTTCCTATAAAATGAGTTAAATCTTCCAAGCCGATCTTCCAGATCGGGGAACTGGTCTCTGCGCACATGCGACACACAGGCCCTGATGCCTTCCCGATCGCTTCCGGTATTCTTCAGCCCGATGGCGCTGATCCCAAAATAGAGGAGGTTGTGAACCAGTTGGGCTCCCGTCATCCCCGGGTACCCCACCGTAAAATAAAAGCCGTCACCTATGGGATCACCCAGGTCACTGTCATAGACAATGTAAAAACCGTTGTCAGTAAAAAGACGCTTCATCACCCGGGCTTTCTCGCCATATTCCTTTACCTCTTCCACAAAGTTGAACTCCCCGTTGCTGGCCGCCCTGAACATGGCCGCCAGGGCATACTGCGAAGTATGGCCGGCCCCGGAAGTCAGGGCGTAGAGAATCCGCTGGGTGATGGTGTTCCCGAAGGTGGTGCAGCGGAACCTCTCCTTCAAATCGGCATACTCCCTTTTGAAAAGCCGGGGAGAAAGCGCCATCACGGCAATCCGCTGTCCGGCATATGAGAATATTTTTGAACTGGATATAAACAGGATGAAGAGATCGGTATACCTGGCCACCGTTGGCTGAAAGGGCGGCCTTCCAGGGGAGTAGAGGTCCTTCCGGAAGTCCATGCCGAAATAGGCCAGATCTTCCATGACAATGACGTCATACTTCGCCGAGAGCTCACCAATGATCTGCAATTCCTCCTCCGTAAGGCAGATCCATGTAGGATTGTTGGGATTCGAATAAATGACCGAGTGGATATTACCCTTGCTGAAATAACACTCCAGCTTTTCGCGCAACCTGGGCCCCCGCCATTCAAAAACATCAAAAGTTTCATACTTGAGGCCCATGACCATCATCTGCTGCTTCTGTACCGGGAACCCGGGGTCGATGAACAGGGCCGTATCCTTTCTTTTATCGGTGTAACCCGCTGCCATGAAAGCCGCATAGGTGGCCTGCATGGATCCCACGGCCGGAATACAGGCCGCCGGCTCTATCTCCACATCCATGAAACTCCTGATGAAGCGGGCCGCCTCCTGCTTTAACTCCGGAATCCCATCAACCATGGGGTAAATAGAGGCCACACCCCGGCGAAGCGCTTCTACCTCCGCATCTATGCCCACCTGCGCAGGCTTCAGACCCGGAACACCCATCTCCATCCTCACATATTTCACGCCGCTCCGGGCTTCCACACCGTTCACCAGGGCTACAATCTCACGGATAGTAGCCTGCCCCGGATCAGGAATCCTCAGCTCCGCAATCACCTGATCTACGGTTTCCACCGAAAGAAAGGGTTCGTTCATCGCCTCAATTTTTCGTTAAAGTAAACAAAGGTTTGGTGAATTGCAAAAGAGATAAATCATGCTTAATATGCTCCATGTTAAACCTTAACCCTGAAAGGCCGCTATCATCCTTTTCAGAAGAAAGCACCGGAAGATACTTTCAAAATAGAATAACTACTGTTCTTAAACATGAAAAAAAACGACCCAGGGGAATTCCAGGAATCCCTGCGGTCAACCTTCTAAGCACCAGAAGCCTGAATTTTCCAACTTTTCATGCGGGAGTTCAAAGACCTTCTCCTGTTGCAGAAAGGTTACCTGTCGCGGTATCGGACAAGTCAGGGGAAGTTCTTGTCAGAAATCAAAGTCGCGTTGGAGCAGCGCAATCCAATTTTTAATCCTCTCAGGGGTTTTTTCCGGCTCGAAATCCTCGTCGATGGGCAGACCGGCAAAAAGGCCGTCGGCCACCGCTTCCGACTCTTCAAATTCATAACCTTCCACCGGTACCTGACCATAGAGCGTGGCGTCAGCCTTTTTAAGCTCTCCGGCCAGCAACCCGATGAAATCAACAAAACTGGCCGCATAGGTGATGTGGTCGCCCAATCCAAAGATGGCCACCTTCTTTCCGGCGAAATTACCCTTGCTCACCTCCGGCAAAAAAATCCCCCAGTCGGTTTTGGCGGGCTTGCCATCCCAGGTCTCCTTGCCTACCGTGGAAATACCGAAAATAATCTGGTCGAAACGCTCAAAATCAGCAGCCGTTGCGCTCTTCACCGGCACCATCTCTACCTTGTCAGTGCCAATCAGTGCACAAATCATGTCGGCCACCCGGTTCACCGAACCCTTCTCCGGGCCAAAAAATATCGCTGTCCTCTTCATAATCTTGAATCTTGAGTCTTGAGTCTTGAATCTTGAGTCTTGAGTCTGGAATGAGAAATCCGAAATCCGATATCACGAGTCTGGAATCTGGAATCCCGAGTCTGGAATACAGGAATCCTGAGTCTGGAATCTGGAATCCTGAGTCTGGAATACAGGAATCAGGAAATTGAATCTTACTCCGCCGTTCTCTAATTATCTGTCTATCTTTATATTAAAAATCTCTGCTAAATTCTGTTTTCCAGATCAAAATTCAGGATTCCCTCATTCAGGATTCGGGATTCCAAAATTCTGATCTATCTCACTGGTTGTGTATTGCCAGCTCGCCCCTGACATACTCCCCGAGGATGGAAAGACTGGAAACACTTTTGAGCACCTGGTGGATGGCGCGTTCATAATTCTCCGGGGCTTCCCACTCTATATCGACGTGGAAAGTGTATTCATTGGGTTTGCCGATGACAGGTACCGACTGGATCTTAGTCAGGTTAATCCTGTTCTCGGCAAAGGTGTTCAGGACCCGGGCCAGGGCGCCATAGAAATGACCTACCTCAAAACAGATCGAAGCCTTGTTGGCGCCTTCGCTGCCATTGCCGTGTTTGGAAAGAATCAGAAAGCGGGTATAATTCTTCCGGTTGGTTTCAATCCCCGCATCCAGAATCTGGAGTCCGTACATTTGTGCCGACCGGAGGTTCCCGATGGCTGCCGCACCGGTGGGCTTTTCCGTGACCACAAACCGGGCCGAGGCCGCCGTATCGCTGAATTCGTGCAGTTCCGCCTTCGGAAAGTTGCGCTCCAGGTATTCCGCGCACTGTTTCAGGGCAACCGTATGCGACCAAATGTCGGTGATATCCTCCTTCCCCACTCCCTCGCTGGCCATCAGAAACATCTCGATATGAAGGTAAATCTCACCGATGATCTTCAGGTGAAAGTCACGGATCAACTGGTAGTTGTTGAGCAGGCTGCCGGCAATCGAATTCTCAATGGCCATCACGGCATACTCCACCTGGTCGGCATCGATCAGCTCACATACACGCGTGAAGGACTTGCACTCGACCACCTCAATATCCTCATTAAAATAACGCTGTGCCGCATCCTCATGAAACGATCCGGCAATCCCCTGTATGGCTATTTTCTTCATGCACTCCAATCAAACTCCCCAAATATACATATTTTCCATATGGATTTCCATATAAGCTATGGAGTTCACGGCTTACACCCTGGTCTTTCACGCCACCGATCTTAACCTTGACCTCAACCTTAGCCTAAGTCATCTGTATGGCGGGTCAGGACATCGACGCACCGGTCCGTTTCCGAGGGGCGGATGACCACCACCGCCGAATCCTCATTCATCGAAAAGGCATAGAGGTATTCAATGAAGATATTCTCATCGCTGAGCACCTGAAGGGCCCTGGCCAGGGCTCCCGGCTTGTTGGGCGTATTCATCAACACCACAGGGGTTGTCCGCACCGAGAAGAAGTGCGCCTTGAGCACCTCCACCGCCTTGTCGGGGTCGGGAACAATCATCCTGAGCACCCCGAAATCACTGGTATCAGCTATACAGAAGGCCGAAATGTTAATGCCTGCTTCTCCCAGGATACGGGTCACCTCATTGAGCCTGCCCGACTTATTCTCCAGAAATACAGATACTTGCTTGGCTATCATAATGTTTCTCAGGTAAATTATTTGACGATATGGGTTCCTTCCGCAATCTGATGAATTTCCCCGGGTTCCTCTTTGTCATCGGTGTCCACAGGAGCAGGGAGTCGTTTCAATTTCCGGGGAGGTCATCAGCACACAGCTATTATCAAAACTTCCGGTTATCAATCACCCGTTTTGCCTTTCCGGCCGTTCGCTCAATGGTCCGGGGCTCCACCAGTTTCACATCCACGGAAATTCCCAGTGTCGACTGTATCTTCTGGGTGATTTTCCGGCGCAGGGCTTCCAGGGCTTTGATCTCATCGGAGAAGAACTGTTCCTGGACTTCCACCATAAGGCGGAGGGTATCCAGGTTCCCCTCCCTTTCCACAATAAGCAGGTAGTGGGGTTCGGTCTCGCTCATCTCCAGCAGCACGCTTTCGATCTGCGACGGGAAGACATTGACCCCCCTGATGATGAGCATGTCGTCGCTCCGGCCGAAGCATTTCTCCATGCGCGCCAGGGTGCGGCCGCAGACGCACTTCTCATAGGTGAGGCGCGTGAGGTCGCGGGTCCGGTAGCGGATCAGGGGAATCCCCTCCTTGGTAATGGTCGTGAATACCAGCTCCCCCCTCTCCCCGGGCGGCAGGGGTTCCAGGGTCTGCGGATCAATGATCTCAGGCAGGAAATGGTCCTCGTTAATGTGCATCCCTGCCTGCTCTTCGCACTCACAGGAGACGCCCGGACCGATGATTTCACTCAGTCCGTAGATATCGATGGCCTTTAGCCCCAGCTTCTGCTCGATCTCCCGCCGCATGTTCTCACTCCAGGGTTCCGCCCCGAAGATGCCCGTTTTGAGCTTCAGACTGCCGGGGGCAATCCCCATATCGCGCATCACCTCAGCCAAAAAGAGGGCATAGGAGGGGGTGCAGGCGATGACGGTGGTCCCGAAATCCTGCATCAGCATGATCTGTTTTTCGGTGTTTCCTCCGGAAATGGGAATGACCGTGGCACCCAGGTTCTCCGTACCGTAATGCAATCCCAGTCCGCCCGTGAACAATCCGTATCCGTAGGCTACCTGGACCACATCATTCCGGTGTACTCCCGCCATACAAAGGGAACGCGTCACCACTTCAGCCCAGGTATGGAGGTCTTTGCGCGTATACCCCACCACCGTGGGTTTTCCTGTGGTCCCCGAAGAGGCATGCACCCGCACGATCTCACTCATAGGCACCGTGAACATCCCGAAGGGATAGTTGTCGCGCAGATCCCCCTTGGTGGTGAAGGGCAGCTTCGCCAGATCTTCAATGCCCCTGATATCCCCGGGAACCAGTCCGGCCTCCTGCATTTTCCGCCGGTATGCCGGCACCCCATGGTATACCCTGCTGACCGTTTCCATTAACCGCTCCGATTGGAGCCGCTCCAGATCAGCCCTGGGGGCACACTCTATCGAATCATTCCAAATCATTTGATTATCTTTTACTTTTAAGAACTCCGATAGCCAGAATGACCCCTAAAGCGACCCCCAAAAGGGCGGCAAACAACACCTGGAACTGCACGGGTAGCAGGAAGGTAATGGTATGCGCCGGGATCCAGAAAAAGGGGATGGTCTTTTTAAAGATGAAATTCCACTGTACACGCCAGTTAAGGCCGGCCATGATCTCCTCCATCGCCAATGGTCTGAATAGCCCGGCCACGGTTCCTCCGTTATTGACGATATGGGTGTCGGTGATTTTGTGGAGGGTCATCATCACCGGCGCATAAATCGTGTTGAGGGTCAGACTGATGGTAAATGCGGCGAGGAGCCTCAGCCCACCCATGGGACCCGCGAGGGATTCCGCCGCTCCGGCAATGCCCATGGTCTTCAGCAGTGCAGGGCCTCCTGCCGAGAAAATCTTGAAAGCCGCCACTATGGTGATCCCCAGGAAACCCCAGACGATGGCCCGGGGCAGCAATCCGAAGCCCGGCTTGTGATAGACCCCTTCACGCAGCCGCAATCCCAGGGACTCCCCCATGGTAGCCAGAAGCGCGAACTTCAGAAATCCCAGAATAAACGGATGTCCCGCATTGAAACTGTTGTAGGCCTCATATAACCGCCTCGACAGGAAAAAGGGCAGGAAAATCACCAGCACCAGCCCGACAAACATGAGATCACTCTTCTTCATAAACCCTTATTATTCTATTATTTAATTACTTATCATGGAGGGAAAGACCTGCCATCACATAAACCTTGTACCATAAACGTAATTGTCGGGCATGATCTCCAGTCCGACCGCTTCCAGCCGCTCCCTGGCATCGGGGATATCCTCGATGTCAATGGCAAAAAAGGCGATTTTCCCCTCCTCCAGCACCATTCCGTGTGCAGTGGTAAAGTTGACCCCAGCCTTAGCTATGCGCTTGAGCAACTGGTCCAGTCCGCCCGCCTTGTCCACCATTTTCAGCACGGCGATCTTCCGCAGGGCGGCCGAAAGGCCATTCTGATTCAACAGATTGCAGGCCAGTTCCGGATAAGAGACGACCAGGTTGAGGATCCCCCAGCCATTGGCCGTATGGTTCAGGTTCATGTTGCGGATGTTGACCCCCGCATTCTTCAGCACATTGGTCACCCTTTCGAGGTGCCCCAGCTTGTTCTCCAGAAAAATAGAAACCTGGTATGCCATGACGTTAAGAATAAAAGATTCCGGACTAAAAAGATTTCAAACCAAAGAGGTCAGACGAAAAGAGAGCAACCAAACAGAAGTCAGTCTGAACACTCTCATCATTATAGATGTCACTCTCACCGATGTCAGTTCATGAGAGAAAGGGTCAGAATAAAACAGATCACAATAGGCTGGAAGCATGATGTCAGAGATAAAGATAATCAATAGGCTGTTATCTTATCCTCTTGTCGAAGACCCTTACGGCCTTTCCTTCTGCTTTGGGTATGGACCCGGGTTCGACGAGTCTCACGACGGGGCTCACGAGCACCTCATCGCGGATCAGGCGGGTAATCCGTTTCTGGAGTGCATCGAGGAACTGAAGATCCCCGCGGAACCACTCCTTTTTGACCTCCACCTCGACGATCATGTCATCCTGACCTGCCACCGTGTCGATGGTGATGCGGTAGTCGTCGCCCACTTCGGGCACCCTGAGGAGGACACCTTCGATCTGCATCGGGAAGATATTGCATCCCTTGATGATAAACATGTCGTCGCTGCGGCCGGTGATCCGGTCGATGCGCCTGTGGGTGCGCCCGCAGGGGCACTCCCCGGGGATGATGCGTGTGATGTCGCGGGTGCGGTAGCGGATCAGCGGATTGGCCTCCCGGTCAAGGGTGGTCATCACCAGCTCCCCGTATTCCCCGTCAGGAACCGGCTCCAGCGTGGCGGGATCGATGATTTCCACCACATAGGCATCTTCCCAGATATGAAGGCCTTGCTGGAATTCGCATTCGAAAGCCACCCCCGGGCCGTTCATTTCCGAGAGGCCGAAAGAGTTAAAGGCTTTCACGCCATACATCTCCTGGATACGCTGACGCTGCTCTTCAGTATGTGGTTCGGCACCGATGACCAGCATCCGCAGAGAAGTGTCGGTACGTGGGTCAAGCCCCTCCTCCCGGAATACCTCTAAGAGCCGCCCCAGGTAGCTGGGTATCGCATGGATGGCCGTGGTTCCGTAATCCCGCATCAGCTTGATCTGGCGGAGACTGTTGCCCGCCCCGGCGGGAATACTGAGCGCCCCCAAACGTTCTATACCGTATTGAAAACCCAATCCCCCCGTGAACAATCCATACCCCACAATATTCTGGAAGACATCGGTATCCCTGACGCCGGCGCAGAAAAGCGAACGGGCCATGAGGTTGGCCCAGGAGGCAATATCATGGCGGTTATGGTAAATGACCGTTGGATTCCCTGTGGTTCCACTTGAACTATGCAGCCGTATGATCTCCTTGGTGGGAAGCGATAAAAATCCGTAGGGGAAATGGTCGCGCAGATCCTGCTTTGTGGTAAATGGAAAATCCTGAAGCTCGGCCACCTCCCCCACCCTGGTCCGGAAAGAGCGGTCACGCTTCGCCAGTCCGCCGTAATAGGACGACCGCACCGCTGCCTCCAGTGTCGTGTTGAGCCGTGCCAACTGCAGAAAGCGCAACCCGTTGCGCGGCATCGTTTCTATCTCTTTTTCCCAGTATTCCATGTCAGAAGAAATAAAAAAGTGTTAAAAGATTCCGGAAATTGGTCACCGCCTCCGCGTCCCTGATGCGTCCCTTATGGCTGTAGTCAATGGTTCCGTAGGTGACGGTGGTCACTTCAGGTTCAAAGGAGATCATCAGGTTTTTCTGCTGCCAGCAGAGCAGCGGTGACAGGCGCCAGCAGATATCCACGTCGGCGCCTCTGGCATAAAAGGGGCCCACGGGATTCTGCGATGTCCCCAGGTTTTTCATATAACCGGCAAACAGACCGGTCTTCCATGTCTGCCCATAGATCAGGTTGACAAAACTAAAGAGGTGGTTGGTAGGGGTATAGGTTTCATGGCCGGTGGCCGGGTTAACAGAAGCCACGGCATACCCGCCGGGAAGAAGGCTCTCCGAGACGTTCTGTCCGAACATTGATTTGGCTTTGACTTCCAGCTTGCCATGGGTATACTTCAGGTAGGCCAGTGCGGCCATGGAAGGGAGTTTCTCACGGGTGACATGCCGTTGGCCGTCACTTCCGGTGGTGAAACTTCGCGGCTGGATCGTCTTCCAGTCTGCCCCTGCACCGGCCACCCAACTCCCGTCGTCGTATTGCAGCTGCAGGTGCAGGTTGGGAAGCACGGCATCGCGCTGGTATCGTGAAGAAGCCACCGATGCCCCGGTGAGGGGATCGGGACCATAGTTGATGTAATTGATCTGATAAACGGCGGCGGCGATCAGATCGAAACGGGAACTGAGATGGCGGGTGAACCGCAACTGGGGACTCCGGTTAAAAACCTGAAAGGGCACCCCGGTGTTGAGGGCCATCACCCCGGGGAAGACCTTCTCGATAAACGTGGGATGCCAGGTGCGCCCGAACAGAAGAGAGCTCTTCTCCCAGTCGAAACGGGTGTAAGCATGCCTGAGCCTGATGCTGTTGGCGGCATCTCCCCCCGTGAAATCAACCTCCACGAAAGCCCCGGCACGCACCTTGCCCATCTCCCACCCCGACAGTCGCGCCGAAAAACGGGTCGATATGTTAAACATCCTGGCGCTGGGCACCGCATGGAGGTCTTTACCCTCAGCATCCCACTCGGGCTTCAAAGGCCATAAGGTGTACAAACCATCTACCGCCTCGGCATTCCGACGCGTATCGGTGATGAAATCGTTCTTAACAAAACCCGAAAAGGAAAGACTCATTTTCCGCTCTGTAGGCACCGGCTGCGCCATCACAGCAGCCCATACCGGCAGAAATAACCAGGAAAACAAAAACAAGAACCGTGCTAACGCCACTCTCCTCATCGCACCAGATTTTTCATAAGCATGACCAAAAATAAAACATTTATCATTGGACGACCGTTTCAGGCACGATATTGCCATAAAAATTCACGATCAGGTGACAATTTCACACAATTCCCACTTCCAGGACGCAGGGAAGCCGGCATGAACAAGTAATATAGTGTAAGGGCGGGAAAAGCGGATAAAGGAAGTGCCGGGAAAGGGAAAGGCTGAGCGAGAACACCCGGGGTAAGCATCATGGGATTACGGATCGGGCGGTTGACGATGGAGTGGTCTGCGATTGAGGAGAGCATCTATGTTACGCATCATGTGGCCGTAATGGGAGCCCTCCCAGAAGACCCGGCGGCATCCGCTGCAGCGGAAGAAATCACTGAATATCGTGGCTGTATCCTCCTTGACTTCCCCACGGACCTCCTCCACGGGCACGCTGACCAGTTCCCCGTTACAGACCAGGCACCGGGAAAAAGGGTGACACTGCGACCAGAGGTCGAATTTTTGGACCACCTCTTCGAGCTGCGCCCGGGAGGTAGTCGCCCTGACATAATATCCATGGTCGACATTTCCCGATTTCAGAAGTTCACGGTCGCGGGTGAGGATGATCCGTTTTTCGGCAGCAGCGAGAACAATAATTTCCTGATCGGGCAGGGTTCCGGCAAAAGAGGTATCGAAACCAAGCATCCTCAGATGGCGGGCCAGCTTCCCCAGGTGTGCATCAGCCATAAACCGGGTGATTCGCAACGGCTTCCTCCGCACCTTGCTGATCCCGCTGATGTCAAAAGTTTCAAATTCAGGGTATACCGACACCAGGTCGCCTTCCTGCAACCGGCAGGTCAGGGATTCAGGCGTGCCGTTGACCAGTACCAGGTCGACCGCCGTGTGAGGAACTCCCAGCGACTCAATGGCTTCCCTGATGGTGACCACACCTTTGAATGCATATTCGGTCAGCTGCTGCTTCCGCAAAGGTTGCAGAAAATCGTTCAGTTCGGCATAAAACCTGATCCGCACGCTCTTGTAGAAGCCTCCTGTGGTTTTGCAGGTATGGCCGTCATCCTTACGGCCTGCACATCCGCCTCCGGTGATCCTGCTGCCCGAGACAAGTTGATCCCTGCCCATCATTCTGTGACAATTCCTTAACTGCTCATTACAAATTTAATCCCTTTTGCTTACTTTTACCTCTGATCATTCAGGTTTACTTTGAAACAAAGCACCAAACAAGCTAATCATCAATCATCGAACGTTTTAACTGATATTACACCCATGAAGATTCCACTTATTTTAAGAAAACATTCCGGCTGGTGGCTGTCTCTGCTGCTTATCGTTTTCACTCTGGCGGCGGGAGCCCAAACCAAATCACTCCGGAAATCCCCGCCCCTGACCCCTGGCACCCCCGAAAGTGCAGGGATGTCGTCAGAAAGAGTGGCACGCATCGATGTCATGTTGCAGGAGAAGATCGACAAGGGGGTGATTCCGGGGGCGGTAGCCCTCGTGGCCCGGAATGGCAGGATTGTCTACCACAAAGCTTTCGGCACCAGCGACACCCCTTCCGGAAAGAAAATGGAAGCCAACGACATCTTCCGGATAGCCTCCCAAACCAAGGCCATAACCTCTACAGCCGTTATGATGCTCTGGGAAGAGGGGAAGTTCAGTCTCGACGACCCCATCAGCAAATACATCCCGGAGTTTAAAAATCCACGCGTACTGCAGAGTTTCAGGTACAGCGACACCAGCTACACCACCATTCCGGCGGTCAGGGAAATCACCATCCGTCACCTGCTCACACACACTTCGGGCATCGGATATGGGGCCATCGACGGGGACGAACGGTTCCGGCTGATTTTTGGGAAAGCAGGGATCATCGACGCCTTCACCACGGAAAATGAATTGATTGCCGACAATGTAAAAAAGCTGGCGCGCATGCCCCTGCACCACCAGCCAGGAGAGAAATACACCTATGGGGAGGGCCTCGACGTACTGGGCTATTTCATAGAGATCATGTCGGGGATCCCCTTTGACCAGTTTCTCAGAACCCGTCTGTTTGATCCCCTGGGGATGAACGACACCTGGTTTTACCTCCCGCAGGAGAAAGCAGGCCGGTTGGTGAAGGTACAGGTTCCCGACGGGAATGGAAGCTGGAAACCTATGGAGGCAGCGGCCTTCTTCGACCCCGGTTATCCTGTGAGCGGGGCCCGCACCTTTTTCTCAGGGGGAGCTGGTCTCTCCAGTACCGCCAGGGATTATGCCACTTTCCTCCAGATGTACCTGAACGGAGGTGAGCTCAACGGGGTGAGGATTCTCAGCCGCACCACAGTGGAGACCATCCTGGCTAACCAGGTGGGGGATCTTTTCCAGAGTCCTGACAGGTATTACGGACTGGCCTTCGGGGTGCTCACGGCAGCCGGGGAAGCCAAAGGCGGAAAAGGAAGTGAAGGGCTCTTTGACTGGGGAGGCTATTTCAATACCCAGTATTTTGCCGACCCTGTCGAGAAAACCATCGGCATCCTGATGAAGCAAACCCAAGGCACCTCCGGCGACGATACCGAAATGAAATTCAGGCTCCTCATCGGGCAGGCCATCGACGACTGAATTAAACTCCTTTCCGGCTGAAAACCACCAGGGGCAAATGGTCTCCGGTATAGGGGCGTTTGTCGAAATCTCCGAACAACTCAATCTCCTGGAGCCCGGCAATGTCCATGAGCTGGACCAGGTCCTCCCTGCCGATGCCCAGCAGGTCGGTTTTGTTTTCGATGACTTCACCTGTAGACTTCACTGTCAGCCGGGTCAGAAAAGCAATTTCGCGGCTCCCCGGGAGAAATTCATACATCCGCTCGAATGTCACCTCCTCCCTGTCGATCAGGGGAAGGGAAGTGATTTTCTCCCTGAAGATGTAATCGTAGTCGAGCATCTGGAGGATAAGCCTGCCGCCCGGTTTCAGCACAGCGCGCACGCTGCTGAAGAAGTCGCGCATCTGCATGGGATTAAGGAGGTGGACCAGGGTATTGCCGAGACAGACCACCAGGTCGAACTTGTTGCGGCCGAAGAGGCGGGCAATGTGCAGCATGTTGGCCTTGCGGTACAGGATCCTCTCGTGGCTTCTGTTGGTCCGGGCCTGGTTCAGCAAAGCGTCATTAAGGTCGATGCCGGTCACCAGGGCTCCCCGATCTGCCAGTCCGGCCGCCAGCTCCCCGGTGCCGCAGCCCACGTCGAGAATCGTCTTCCCCTCCAGAGGTTCCGCAGCCCCGGCAATGCAATCCAGCTGGGCTTGGTTCTGCGGGAATATCACCGGATAATAACCGGCAATAGATCCGTAAAACCGGTCGTGTTCACTTTCTGTCCGTAACATAATCTCTATTTTTCTATGCGTATCCGGGCGTCAACCGCCAGTATGGTGGCGTTGTTGCCCAGCAGCGGGTTGATATCGAGTTCTTTGATTTCTGTGGCAAACCTCAGGAGACTGGAGAGGGCGACGATGATTTTCACGAACTTGCGGATGTCGACGCCGCTTTTCCCCCGGTATCCCTTCAGAATATTGTATGATCTGAGGTTGCGCACCATGGAGAATGCCTCATCGGGGGTCAGCGGCGCGAGCCCGGAGGTGAAGTCCTTCATCACCTCCACGTAGATGCCCCCGAGGCCGCAAAGAATGACATGCCCGAAAGTGGGCTCGTACTTGGCGCCGATGAACAGCTCTGTCCCGAAGGCCATCTGGGCCAGGAGCACCGCCGTGGCCCCTTCGATCCTCATGAGATGGCTGAATTCCTTGGCCACGCTCTCCTCGTTTCTGACGTTGAGAACCACCCCTCCCACATCGGTTTTGTGCACGGGCCCCACCACTTTCATCACCAGGGGAAAGCCGATGTCACGCGCGGCGGTCAGGGCCTCCTCCGAAGTGGTGACCACCAACTCTTTTACGGCCGGAATCCCGGCAGCACTGAAGAGCTTGTGGATCACCGCCGGTGGCTGATACCCCGGTTCCGCCTGGTCAATGATCCTGCGTATCCCGGCCACATCAACCCCTTCCAGGAAAATGGAGCGGTCGGAGGGTGCCGGCGTATTCATGATTTTGGTCAGGGCCCGCCCCAGCAACACCTCATCGGGAAAGTTCACATGCCCCAGCGATAGAAACTGGGTCACCTCCTCCTTCACGTCGATCACCGAAGGCAGAATGGGATAAATGGGTTTGGTGCACTCCCCTGTTTTCTCAGCCAGAAGGTGGTAAACCTCCCTGACCGGTACCAGACCGTTGCTCCCGAAGATCACCGCCATGCCATCCACCTGGAAATCCTTTTCACACGCATCAATGATGGATTTTAGCTGGTCTGCGGTTCCCGTAGCCAGAAAATCGATGGGATTTTCGACCGAGGAGCCGGGGAAAAGCTTCGCTTTAAGGGCTGTTTTGGCCGGGGAATCCTCAATGACCGGAATCTTCAGTCCTCCGTCTTCCAAAGCATCGGTAAGCATGACGCCCGGTCCGCCGGCATGGGTGATGATGGCCATACGGGGTCCTTTCAGCTCCTTGCAGAGAAAGACATTGGCCACGGTGACGAGTTCCTCGCGGCCGTAACACCTGACGATCCCTGCCTTCCGGAAGAGGGCCTCCACGGCGGCATCGCTGCTTACCAAAGCTCCGGTATGGCTGGAGGCCGCCCGGCTTCCGGCCGAGGAACTCCCCGCCTTTATGGCCGCAATCCGGCATCCCTTGCGGATGAGCGAAGCCGCATGCGCCAGCAGCTTGTCGGGATTGCGGATCGTCTCCAGATAAAGCAGCTTCACCCGGGAACTCCGCTCCGGATCAAAACTCTCATCCATATAGGCCAGCACATCCTCCACACCCGTCTGGGCACTGTTGCCCACCGACCAGACACTCGAAAAACGCAAACCCTTGGGAATACCCGCCTCCATGATAAAGACGGCCGTCGCCCCCGATCCCGAAATGAAATCACACCCCTGTGGCCATAAGGGCGGAATCGGCGTGGTGAACACACTTGTATGCACAGGATTCATAATCCCGATACAATTGGGGCCGATCAGGGTTCCCTCCACCCCATCTGCGATGCGAACCATTTGTTCCTCCAGGCGTTTCCCCTCATCCCCCATCTCGCTGAAACCCGCCGAAATCACAATGAACGCCCGGGTGTTCTTGTCACGTGCCAGCACCTCCATCGCCGGAGGGCATGCCACCGCCGGTATGGCCAGAATGGCCAGGTCCACCTCGGGCAAATCCTCCACTGAAGCCACGGCAGGAAAACCCTGCACCTCCTTCTCCCGCGGATTCACCACAAATAAACGCCCCGCAAACCGGTGGTCGGTCAGGTTTTTAATCAGTTTTCCACCCGGCTTGCCCAGATGGTTCGATCCTCCCACCACCGCGATGCTTCCGGGATTCAGCAGTTTCTCATGTATCATATCGTTGCCTCTTACAGAGATCTAAATTAGTGAAAAGTTTACAGCTTATCCTGACATTTGGCAGGGTATGCCAAATTCGGCCCCGGGAGCACCCAAGTGAATGCGGAATCGCTACCTTTACTTTTTTTCAGGTATGCTTCAGAAAATCGTGGTCTTCACAACCCTGGAAGAGAGTGACATCCCCCTGATGGTGTGCGGGGTCAGGGTAGCGTCTGTATTCCGGAAGGAACTTTGCCTTTTTTATCAGGCTGCAGGAGCGGCGCATTCCCTTGACATCGACCGCCAGCTGGAAGAGTACCGGAGGCGGCTTCACCGGGAGTGGCCGGCCCTGCCGGTATCGGTTATCGTGGCTCCTTTCCGGGGAGAACGACTGGCCACCACCCTGGCCGATGAACATGAAGCCGTCATGCTCATCGCCGGAGCCTCGCGCTTCCGCCAGCTCTCCCGTGCACTCCATTCCAGCCCCGTTCCCTTTCTCTTCGTAAATGAGAAGACTCCTTTTCATTCCGATTTCCGGAAGATTGTATTTCCTGTGGACCTCAGGGCACAAAACAAGGATGCCATGAAATGGGCACTGTGGTTCGGAAAACATAACCAGAGTGAAATCGTGGCCATCGGGGCCAATGACCCTCTGAAACAAGACCGGCAGCAGGTGACCTCGCTTCTGGCCGCACTCAAAAATCTGCTTACCCGCGCCGGCGTGGCCCATAAAATCTACAAGGGAAACCGCAGCAGCCTATCGGTCCACAATGAAGGACTTGCTGCAGCCCAGCAGGTGGAAGCCGGCCTCTTCCTGTTGCTGGGGAGTTCCACGGTGACTCTCCTGGATCTGCTTCTGGGCCTCCCCGAAGAGAAAATCGTCAAACATGCAGGAAACATCCCCGTCCTGGTGGTCAATCCCCGCAGGGAAACCTACCTGGTATGCGAATAACACGGAGGCGAAGATGAAAACCAACCGAAATTGAATGGAGAGGCGCAATGTAAGGACAGGTGCAGGTGAGTGGGCAGGTGCAGGTGAGTGGGCAGGTGCAGGTAAATGGGCAGGTGCGATTAATTGGGATCGTACGAGTGTAAGGAGAGGCGCCCATACTTCAGGAGGCCAGGATGGAATTCCGGGTTGTGGTTAAGATCACATTTGTTATTTTTGCAGGAGTTTGCCGTATTTTTATGAGAAATATTCTGATGGTTTTTCTTCTGGCAGTCTCTCTGACGGGGATTGCCCAGAAGCCACAAATCCGGTTCACGTTAGAGGGGGTGGGTGACAACCGCGAATTCCACAACGGGAAATCGCGGCCCCAAACCATCCTGGGAACCCTGGGGAGTTTCCGGGCAGGGACTACCCTCGACGGCCATTCCCTCTTTGCCGGCATCAGCCACCTCTTTGAGTTCGGCAGTGAAATCGGGTTTCACCAACCCCGGCTCATCCTCTACTATGGGTATGACGGCAAGGGAAGGGAGTTCCGGTTCGGCTCCTTTCCCCGCCGTGAAACCGTCGACTTCCCCCTGGCTATGCTGGCCGATACTCTTCTGGTTTACCGCCCCCAGATCGAGGGACTCTCCGGAAAACTCTACGGAGATTGGGGATACCAGATGGCTTTTGTCGACTGGACAGGCAGGCAGACCGAAACCGTCAGGGAAGCTTTCATGGCAGGCACTTCCGGAGAACTGAAATTCAGGAACTGGTTTCTGCGCAACTACCTTCTCCTCGACCACCTCGCCCACACCTCTCCGAGAATCCCCGGGCAACATATCAAAGACCACCTGGGATACGGAGTCCTGACAGGTGTCAGGATGGGCGGAAGTACCCCCCTTACAGCCACACTCATGGGAGGAGTGCTCTCCTCCATTTACCGCGAAAGATCAGTGACCGACGGCTTTAATGCCGCCTATAGCTTCCACTTCGAAGGAAACAGCCGCTACCGGAACCTCGGACTGCAAACCACCCTTCACAGCGGAGATCCCCTGCAATTCGCCCATGGCGACCCCTTTTATCAATTCGGGAATTACCTCCGCACCGACGCCGTCTGGTATTTTATTAACCACAAAAACATCAAAGGACGCTTTAACTGGTCCCTCCATTGGGTCGACTTTGACATCCTCGACCAATCCCAGCAACTGACCATCCTCTGCTCCTTTTAACAGCGCAATCCACCCACCACCGGTAATCCCATTTTTTTTACTTCACCCTTAAAAAAGTACATAACATACATTTAATTTATAATTGCTTTTCCATAACTTTGGTGGAGAAATCACCCTTCTGTGCGATCCCATCCATTTATCCTGACGGTTCTGGTTATTCTGATTTCCGGATTAACATCCGGGGATTCAGCGCAATGGCCACATCAGGAAGCCTGCCGGACTTTTTCTATGGAGGAGCTTTGTGACGGGGACCTGGTTTTCAGGCGGGGTCGCTCTCCCGAGAGTCATGCGGTTTTAATCGGCAGTCCGGGAAACGCCTTTTCCCATGTAGGGATGGTCGTCAGGGAGCAAGGACAGGCATGGGTGATCCATGCTGTTCCGGGTGAAAACGGGAACGGACCTGATTTCATCCGCAGGGAAAGCCTCGCTGAGTTTCTGGCCTTCAAAAAAGCTTCCCGGTTTGCTGTGTACCGGGCCGACTTCCCCGACAGTATCAGAACCCGGGCAGCTGATGCGGCTTTATCCTTTTTCAGGGAACAAAGGCTCTTTGACAACAGGTACGACCTGGAGACCGACGACAGGCTTTATTGCACCGAACTGGTGCTGAAAGCCTTCGGACAAGCCAATGCGGCATTGACCGGCTTGGGTATGACGGAACTTGACCTGGTTTTCGGCAAGATCTCCCTGCTCTTTCCCGGGAATCTCATCGAAAACCCGCATTTTCACCTCATCGCTTTGCAATTAAATTCTGAACCTTAACTATTTAATATTAAAACAAATGAAAAAGCAAGGTATTGTAATCGTGTTTTCTATTGTGCTGGCTTTGGCCATGATCTCCTGCGGCGGGAACAAACCGGGGGGCAATACGCCTTCAAAAACCGTGGAAAAGCTCTTCAAGTATGTCATCGACAAAGACTATGACAATGCGGTCACCCTTTATGCCAATAAAGACGGGAAGGCCCTTGACGAGGAAGAGGTTGCCAAGGTAAAGGCCCTTTTGCCGATGGTGGTAAAAGTCTATGAAAAGGATGGCGGACTTAAGTCGGTCAAGGTGACCAAGGAGACCATCACCGAAGATGGGCTCAAGGCCACGGTGGACATTGTCCAGAGTTATGGCAACGGAAAAGAGGAGGAAAACAGCATCGACCTGGTGAAAATTGAAGGAGACTGGTATGTGCTGGTCAGTAACAATATGGTAGACTGACCGCTCCTGAACCCAGGCAGGTCCCCGTTTCCGCCTTTCATCAACGGAAACGGGGACTCCCGGTTTATTCCACCAGGGTCATTTCATTGAGCAGGTAACCGGCCCCGGCAAACTTATCAATGATGAACAGGGCATACCGGATATCAAGCGAGATATTGCGGCATACCGATGGATCGTACATGATATCGCTCATGGTGCCTTCCCAGCAACGGTCAAAGTTGATCCCGATGAGATGGCCGTCGCCGTTGACCAGGGGACTTCCTGAGTTGCCACCGGAGGTGTGGTTGGAGGCCACCACACACACCGGCATTTCGCCGTCTTCCCCGTACCGGCCGAAATCCTTCTTTGTGGCCAGTTCCCTGAGACGGTCGGGAACATCGTAATCGTAAATGGCGGGATTGTCCTTTTCCAGGATGCCGTCGACCGTGGTCACATGGTGATAAACCACCGCATCACGGGGCTGATACCCCTCCACCTGACCGTAAGAGACCCGCAGGGTAGAGTTGGCATCGGGATATAGGGGCGTGCCTTCATTCATCTGCATGATTCCCGCCACATAATCCTTCATCCCTTTCTCCATGGCGGCTTCCAGTTCCAGCTGGCGGGGCTGGATCTGGGTGTCGTAATGGCTGCGCAGCGACAGAAACAAGGCCACCAGGGGATCCCGGGAAATCCGTGATAACCCTGACATATCGACATGGGCCAGATATTGCTTTAACCGCAGGGAATCGGTGAGCATACTCTTGCGGTAGACCTTTTCGAGGAGTTTTTCTCCGGAGTGTTTTTTCATCCATCCGGCAAATCCCGCCGGGAGCCACCGGGGTTCGAGATCCTGCCCGAGCAGGGGGAGCAGACTGGTCAGGAGTGCCTCGTCAACAGGCTGATGGTAGTTTTTGTAGAACCCGCTGACCAACCGGCTGACGGTCGCCCGGGCATTATCGGTGACAGCCCCGTCGCGTTCCACCTGGTTCAGGAACAAACGGATATACCCTGCCAGGGTAAAGGCTTCCACGCCGTTGAGGACGATCTCGCTGTAGTAGTCGGCGGCGCGTATCACAGGGGCATAAGCACCATGGAGTTCCCCCGAGTTGCGGAAGAAGGTTTCGAAGTGATTATCCCAGAGGTTATTTTTCCTGGCCCAGGCCTCAAACTCCTTCTCCGAGGCCTTCTTTTTTTCTACAGCTTCAAATCCTTCGAGCCCCATGACCTCTCCCTGCCATTTCTTCCAGGCGTTGCTGATGCCGGCATGCTTGGCGGCATACTGAATGCGCACCTTCGGATCGGCCGACATATAGCGGTTGAGAATCTCCAGTTTCTTATCCCTGATGGCGATCCTGTCGGGATTGCGCTGTCCGGTAATGAGTTGTACCCCTTCGGCGGTCAAAAAGCGGGTGGTGCGCCCCGGATAACCGAAAACCATAGTGAAATCGCCCGGATTCACACCCCGAAGGGAGATGGGAAAGAACCTCTTAGGCCGGAATGGCACATTATCGGCGGAATAATCGGCAGGCGCGTTGTCTTTTCCGGCATAAATCCTGAAAAGGCTGAAGTCACCGGTATGACGGGGCCATACCCAATTGTCGGTATCCCCCCCGAATTTCCCGATGGCCGAGGGTGGTGCCCCCACCAGTCTGACATCGGTATAGACCTTATACACATGAAGGTAATACTGGTTGCCATAGAAGAAGGGCCGCACCTGCGCCCGCAGGGTGCCGCCGCGGGAAGCTTCCCGCTCGATGGCCGCGCTGTTGAGGAAAATTTGCCGCGCCCGCGCATTCTCGTCCCTGATGGTGTCGGTTCCCGCCAGAACCCTGCCGGTCACCTCTTCCATATATTCCAGGAAACTCACGCTTAACCCCGGACAGGGAAGTTCCCCGGCTTTGTCCATAGCCCAGAAACCATGCGTGAGATAGTCATTTTCGAGGGTGCTGTGACGCTGAATCTGCCCATAGCCACAGTGATGGTTGGTAATCAGCAATCCTTCGTTGGAAATCAGTTCCCCGGTGCAACCGCCGCCGAATATCACCACGGCATCTTTCATACTGGGCTGATCCGTACTGTAGACCTCTTCGGCCGGGAGGCGGAAACCCATCCGCTGCATCTCCTCAATATTGTACTTCTTCATCAGCGCCGGGACCCACATCCCTTCCCGGGCAAAAAGAGAGGCTGCGGTGAAAACCATCACCGCAAAAAACAAAAAGGACTTTTTCATCAAAATGCCATTTGGAAATCAGATTTCCAAATATAGGGCTTATTTAAAAATATCCTCTTCTTTCTGATATCCTTCGGAAACAACAGTGAGTTTCAGGTTATCGCGGGTGACCACTACCCCGTTTTCGAGCACCGAGGGGACGAGCATTTCCCCGTTGCTGGTCGTTTGGAAAGTACGTTCGCAGGCTTCCCCTTTGGCCAGGCGCACCGCGATTTCAGCTGCCGCAGAGGCCATTTTCTGAATCGGTTTGAAAATGGTGCAGGTCTGGGTCCCCTTCACCAATTCCTGAAGGTTTTTCAGATCAGCATCCATGCCTGCCACCAATACCTTGCCGGCCATCTGTTTTTCATCGAGGGCCCTGATAGCACCTGCCGCGATGGCATCGTTCCCCGCAATGATGGCATCAACCTTGTTCCCGCTCTTCTGCAACATCTCACGGGTCAGGGCATACCCCTCCTCTTCACTCCACTGTTCTGTAAAAGTGTTGAAAACCAACTTCACATCCCCCTTTTCCACCAGAGGAGAAAGTACATTCATTTGGCCCAGGTAAAGAAACTGACTGTTATGGTCATTGCGGGCACCACCGAGCAGGGCGTAATTCCCCTGCGGCTTGATCCTGGTCAGGTAATCGGCCTGCAACTCCCCTATCTCCACATTGTCGGTGGAAATATAATAATCGAGTTTGCAATTGAGGATCAGCCGGTCATAGGAAATGACCCGGGCTTCGCTCTTGTGGGCTTCCTCCACAATGCGGGCCGCAGCAAACTGATCAACGGGTACAACAACCAGTACTTTTACCCCTTCACTTAACAGCTGTTGTGCCTGTTTCAGCTGGGCATCGGCATCATTGCCTGCATCCATGACGAGTACGGTAGCACCGAGTTCCTCTGCCCTTTGCACAAAGTAATCCCGGTCATTCTCCCATCTTTCCTTGTCGAAGGCATGGATAAGAAAACCGATTTTCACCGGTTGGGGCTTATCACATCCCGTCATCAGAAAAGCCAGGAGAAAAATTGAAATGATTCTTGCAGCACTTTTCATCTGTTTAAAATATTACTTAGTTGTGGTTCATTCCGTAAAACAGATGCAATACCCATGTGGTTAATCATGTCGGTTGGTGCATTAATGTTCCATGCGTATTTCATGTGTTTAAAATATTAGTTTGTAATGGCATATTCTGGAAAACTCATGACATACCCATGTGGCTTAACCACCCCACCTGGTGCATAATTGATGCATGGATACTTCATCTGTTCAATGATTACGCTGCTGTGGTTAATGCCATGAAACAGATGCAATATCCATGTGGCTATTTATGCCGGTCGTTGCAATGATGATGCATGGATACTTCATAACACATCAGGTTCTGGCGTTTATTGCATGTACGCAAGAACCAGTGTTTGGGTTTTCCAAAACCTAATAAATCAAAATCCCATGATTTCGGTGTAGAGCCGCTGTACGGGAAGTCCCACCACATTATAGTAAGAGCCTTCGACACGGGTAATGGCCGCCATGCCGATCCATTCCTGGATACCATAGGCCCCGGCTTTATCAGTGGGGTTAAAATGGGTCACATAATAATCTATCTCTTTATCGGTCAGCTCCTTAAACTCCACGTGGGTCACAGCATGAAAAGTCCGTTCCTTATGTCGGCTTTTGAGGCATACCCCTGTCACCACCTGGTGGATGTGGCCGCTGAGCTTACGCAGCATTACCCGCGCTTCTTCCTGTCCCGCCGGCTTTCCCAGTACTTCCCGGCGCAGCCAGACAATAGTATCGGCGGCAATAAGCAAGTCGCGCTCCTCCAGTTTCCCTTCAAAAGGCAAGGCCTTCTGCCTGGCCAGGTACACCGGAATCTCCAGCATGCCCAGGGTTTTGGGATAGGTTTCAGGGATATCCACGGGTTGTACCGTAAACGGAAGCCCCATTTCATGCAGCAACTGGATCCTCCGGGGGGATTTGGAGGCCAGAATGTAGTTAAACGAAGGAAACCAATTCACTATGTTGAGTTATTTGTTTACAAACCACCCATCCGGGCACCGATGGACCGGCGTTCCACTGGCAAGCCCGGCCCCGAAGGTTTCTGATTCTCTCTGCAGGGATACTCATAAGGCCTGATTCTCACTTCCTGCGGGGATATCCCAGTGGTCACTTGCCCGCATCACCTGCTCGATGACATCCCTGACGCATCCGCGCCCTCCCTTCCGGTCGGAGACATACCGGGCCACCGCCTTGATTTCGGGTACGGCATCGGCCGGACAAGTAGGAATGCCCACCCTGGTCATCACAGGATAATCGGGAAGGTCATCGCCCATGTATAGGATCTGACGGGAATCCACTCCCGATACCCTGATGAAATCCTCAAGGCACCCTGTTTTTTCGGAAGCGTTGTCATAAAAGTGGCGGATACCCAGCTTTGCATAGCGCATCCTGACGCCCCGCTGGACTCCGCCGGTAATGATGCCCACGGCATATCCCGCCGCAAGAGCCCGCCGTAAGGCATAACCATCCTTCACATTGGCCGTCCTTACCGGATCCCCCTCCCCGTCAAGGGGAGATACATCCTCCGACAAAACCCCGTCCACATCAAAAAGAAATGCCCTCACCTCCCTGATATCATCCTTGAAAAAAGACATACCCGAATTTTGGGGAAAGATAGAAATTGTCGGCGAAAGTAAAAAAAAGAACCCGTTATTTTCGGCTGTGCCGTAAACAACGGGTGGGTAGCATCCCTGATGGTGACCAGAAATCACCCCTGACGGGGACCAGATATCATCCCTGACGGGGACCAGATATCATCCCTAAAGGTGGCCAGAAATCATCCCTGACGGTGACCAGATATCATCCCTGACGGTGACCAGAAAACATTCCTGACGGTGGCCAGATATCATCCCTGACAGTGACCAGATATCATCCCTGACGGTGACCAGAAAACACCCCGGGGTGTCACCAGAAAACATTCCTGACAGTCACCAAAAAACATCCCCGGGCGCAACCAGTTGGTGAAAAAGTAGAAACCTGAACACTTAAGCGGTGGATTTCCACACTGAGATTTGATTCTTACAGGTCAGGATACCTGATGGGTTCCAGACCGTACCCCTGATGGGATCCAGGGCGTATACCTGATGGGTTCCAGAGCGTACAACCGATGGACTTCAGAGCGTAAACCTGATGATTACCAGGGGGCATGTCAGATGATTACTATGCTGTATACCTGATGATTACCAGGGGGCATGTCAGAGGATTACTATGCTGTATACCTGATGGTTATCATGCGAAAAACCTGGCCGTCAGCAAATGAGATTACCTGGGAAGTGCCGCGGCATATCTTTTGTCGACGACCTCCCAGTTCACAAGGTTCCAGAAGTTCCCCACGTATTCGGGGCGGCGGTTCTGGTATTTGAGGTAATAGGCGTGTTCCCATACATCGAGTCCCAGAAGGGGTGTCCCCTTCTCTGTGACCACATCCATCAGGGGGTTGTCCTGGTTGGCGGTACTGGATACAAAGAGTTTGCCTGAGGCATCGACCGACAGCCAGGCCCAGCCGCTGCCAAAGCGGGTTTTGGCCGCATTCTCGAAGGCTGCCTTAAAGGCATCAAAAGAACCAAAATCCTTTTCAATCGCCCCTTTCAGCCGGCCTGGCATTTCCTTTTTCACGGGCGACATGTTCTCCCAGAAAAGATTGTGGTTATAAAAACCTCCGCAGTTGTTGCGAAGGGCCACCGAATACTGGCTGATTTTAGCCAGGATGGAAACCATTGGCATTTCAAGGAGCCCTGCTTCACCGGCAGCTTTCATAAAATTATCGTAATATCCACGGTGGTGCTTCGTGTAGTGGATTTCCATGGTTTGTGCATCGATATAGGGTTCCAGAGCATTGTAGGCATACCCCAGCTCGGGGAAGGTGTGGCAGCTTTTCACGGTGGCACCCTCCTGACCCTGCATGGCCATCCCCGTCATCATGAGGAGCACGGTCATCACTATTATTTTCTTCATCTTATTATCTTTTAATGTTTTGTCTTTTAAACAAAGTTGAAGGAAAAAGGTTCGCCGGGGTGACTAAATCTCTGACATAACCCCTATTTTTACGGGTGCAATCTTTCTCTGATGAACATAAGCGCGATCATTGTCACCTACAACCGGCCCGATGCCCTGGAAGTTATTCTGAGGAGCATCCTTGCGCAGAGGGAGCTACCCGGGGAGGTGGTCATCGCCGATGACGGTTCCGGGGCAGCCACCGCCGGGGTAATCAACAGCTACCGGTCCCGGTTTCCGGTTCCCCTGAAGCAGGTGTGGCATGAGGACAGGGGATTCCGGGGTGCGGCCATCCGCAACCGGGCCATCAGGGAAAGTACCGGCGACTACCTGGTTTTTTCCGACGGCGACCTGCTGTTTCATCCCTCCTTTTTCCGTGATTTCCGGAGAATGGCAGCTCCCGGAAGCGCCTCCATCGCCTCCCGTGTCTTTCTTACCCGGCCATTTACCGAAAAGCTGCTGCGCAATCACACCCCCATCGCCACAGCCCTGAATCTTGTTCACCACGAATCATTCAGCCCTGAGAACGGCTTCTCTTCAAAGCCGTTCTCCGAACCGGAGCCCCATTCTCAGAGTGAGGCCTGGCACATTCCGGCAAAAGGGATTTCCCTTCCCGGGCTATTTTCCTCCGGAATAGAGATGAACAGGATCAACGGTTGGCGGATGCCTTTCCTGGCCCCCCTGATGCCGGCGCTCTCCTTCTCGGAGCGCCTGCGGGGCGGACTGCTGGGCGTCTGGCGCAAAGACCTGGAAGCGGTGAATGGCTGGAATGAGGATTTCTCAGGCTGGGGCCTGGAAGACACCGAATTGGTGGCGCGCCTCCATTTCAGCGGAGTATCCCTCCGGAAACTGAAATTCGCAGCGGTATGCTACCACCTCTGGCATCCCGTGGCCGACAGGCAGCATCTGCAATCCAACAGGGAGCTGCTTCGGGAGACCATCCAGAAAGGTCTCTGCCACTGCAACAATGGATTGTTCCCTCCGGAAACACCATTTCCCGGTGAACCTTCCGGCAGACTGTAAGCCCCGTTATTCAGGAATTCATACACCCTGCCCGCGTATATTTCAGCCCGTGACCTCCTTCACCTGAGAAACCCCGCCCTTCTTAACGGTCTCTTCACCCAGGGCACCCCTGAAAGAGGGGGGCATATGCCAAAGAAATAAGCTGTAGAAGAAGGTAAAAAAGGAAAGGCCCATGTGTGTTTCAAGGTTGGCATCCCCAAAATTGGCAAATCCAATGGAAATCAGGAACAACCAGAACACCAGGTTTTTCCGGTGTCCCTCCCGGAACAGGGGGATCAGCAACACTCCCATGATGGCCAGAAAACCCACCACTCCGAATTTTACCAGGTAATTGAGGTATTGGTTATGGGAGGGGCCCTGGTTATCGGGGTCGAGACGGGAATTCATTTCATGGTAAGCTTCCGCGTAGGCCAGCTTCCAGTTTCCCGTACCTATGCCCAGCCAGGGACGCTTGCCGATCAACAGGAGCGAAGCTTTCACGAATTCCAGCCGCTGTGAAAAAGACTGGTGGTTGGGATCGCCCAGGCGGGTGTAGTAATCGTACTCCCAGATCGTCTCATAAATACGGGGATAGAGCGAGAAGGACCGGTTCACATAGATATGGTTGGCAATGCCCCTCTCAATGGCTTTGATATCGGTAGGGGTCAACTGGCTCACACCCGCACTGTCCTTGCGTAAACCCTTGCTGGTCATATACCTGATCAGGGTGGCACTGCACGGATACCCTCCCCCGTCGGGGGAATCAAAATCCACGCTGCTGACCTTGTTCCATTCGCGCCGCAACTCGTCAACACAAAGATAAGCATGGACCCAATGGCCGTTTTCCCGGTCACGTGCCGAAAAATCAAAGGAATAGGGATTTCCGGAGAGCGTGAAACAGTCGACTTGTTCAGGATCCAACGTCTCTGAATCATGGAAATCGTGCCACACCTTCCATACATAGCCCACCGGGGCCAGAACCAACAGTACCAAAGCCGCCGCCAGAACACCTCGTTGTAAGGGTTGCCTTTGCCTGAAGGCCAGCACCAGCAGAAACACCCACACCATACCCAACAATGCGATCACCCCCGTTACCGACTTCAGCAGCAACAGAAAAAGAAGCAGCCAGAGCATGACGGGAACCAGAAAAAGGGCCTTCCGCACGCGGAGTGGGAAAGGGGTACCGGCAGCCATAAACCATCCGGCAAGAATCAGGGCCAGGATCACCTGAAACGAGTAGCGTATGTGGGAAATATGGATGATTTCCCTGAAACCGGTAATGCCCAGCTGCTCCCGGAAGAGAAACCGGACAGTGGCTTCAAGGGAAGCGGCCGTGACGGCGGCGATGAAACAGAGAAGCAATAGGTTAAACCGCGGGGGTTCCAGCCGGGGACTGTAATAAAAAGCCACGGGGATCACTATCCAGAAGACCACCTTTTTCAGTTCATAAAGGGCAAAGGCAGGGTCGCGGGTAAAGCCCATGCCCAGAATATAAATCAAAAAAACAGAGGTGATCATCAGCAGGCTGACGGGCCGCCCCCGTGGTACGGAAGGGTGGTTCCACGACCGCAGAATCAATGCCTGGAGGAGCAGAAAAACACTGAGAATACTGACCAGGGCCTCGGAAAAAGGGAGGAAAATAACAAAGAGGAGCAGTCCGGCGAAAAAGACTCTTTCGCGCAGAAAGTCCGATGCAAAGCCTGGGCTCATGTTCTGTAAAAACAAGGTAATGAATTGGTTTGCTGTCTGAGACAGAGGTATGGCACTTCTGTCCTGGACAAAACGGACAGGAAGCATTTAAATTATGCGGGGTGGAAGATAAATCAGGGAGGGGGGTGGAAGATAAATCAGGGGGGATGGGGTCGGGAGCAAAAACAAAAAACTCCGGCTCAATGAAGAACCGGAGTTTGGTAAGTTGGGCAACGACCTACTCTCCCACTTTCGCAGTACCATCGGCGCTGGCAGGCTTAACTTCTCTGTTCGGAATGGGAAGAGGTGGAACCCCGCCGCTATAGTCACCTTAATCTGTTGGTGCTTA
>JAAYDJ010000003.1 GCA_012729335.1 Bacteroidales bacterium
AGATTCCCGACTCCCACATTCAGGATTCCAGATTCCCGACTCCTCCATTCAAGATTCAAGATTCCAGATTCAAATCTTCCTAAAACTCCATTTCCATGTTCATGCCGTTTCCACCGTTGTCGCCGCTTTGGTTACCATTGCGTTCACTTTTGTAGTTGTTGATGGTATAGCTTAGGGTGAGCTGGACGACCCGCGATTCCCTTTCCATTCTGAATTTGGAGTTGAAGTTGGGACCCGAGGAGCTGTTTTCGAAGTTCATGGTTCCGAAGACATCGCGCAAGGCGAGGGTAGCGGTAAGTTTGCGTTTGAGGAAGTCCTGCCGCACCGAGAGGTTGGAGAAGAAGAAGCTTCCGGTTTCGCCCTGGGCAGAAACCGACGGACCGCGGAAGTAAGACATCCACTGGATCCGGCTGGTGGGTCCCACTTTAAAGGTGGCGTTTCCGCGCAGCGAATAGTTGGTGCTTTCGCGGTCGATGCTTTGCCCGTTGAGATCCCCTTTGATTTTGTAGTTGAAGACACTCAGACTGGTATTCAGCAGGAACCATTTGGTAATATTGATGTTGCCCATCAATTCGGTTCCAAGGGAAGCGTCGCTGTTCACGTTGGTGGAGGTCAGAACCATGATGCCGTCATCGCGGAGTTCCTGGATCCTGCTGATCAGGTCGTCGGTCGTCCGGTAAAATGCTTCGAGGGAGAGGAAGGACCCTCCGAAGCGCTGCATGAGTCCTGCTTCCCAGGAGTTGGTGTATTCGGGTTTCAGATCCGGATTCCCGACCCTGATGGTATACTGGTCCATATAGTTGGGAAAGGGATCGAGGTCGCGGCCGCCCGGACGGTTGATGCGGCGGCTGTAGCTGGCCATCAGCTGGGTGCCCTTGCCGAAGCCGTAGGAGAGATGCCCGCTGGGGAAGAGGTCAAACCGGTCGAGGGTGTAAGGCTCGGCAACTTTGGCATGGTCAATCGAGCGGTTGGTGTATTCCGCCCGGAGGCCCGCCATGAAATCCAACTTCCCTGCTTTGCCCGCCCAGGTGAAATAACCCGCATGCACATCATGCTGATATTCCATCGAACTGCTGTATAGGGTATTGTTTTGCCATCCTCCCGACTCTGGGTCGAAATTCTCGAAGCGGTAATCTTCCGATTCCCTCTCCAGAAGGCTCTGCCAGCCCGCTTCCAGACGGCCGTTCGCCCCGGCCGGCCTTACATAGTCGGCCTTGAACCGGTAATCGTCGGAATGGTCTGTCTCTGTGGTCCTGATCCGCTCCAGGATATCTCCCAGGAGCGTAAAGCCATTGTTCGAGAGATATTCGTCCTGGGTCTCCGTGTCGTCCCCGTTCCGGTTGGCATAATAAGCAAGGAGGTCAAGCTTGTGGGTCCCCTCCTGGTTGAATTTCTGCTGGAAACTGATGTTTGCGTTGTACTGGTTCCCCTCACGGGAAGAGAGATTGCGGTTGGAAATATAACGGTCAAGCCTGGCGGGTAAAGTATACTCGTGCAGGTTGGAACCCCCTTCCTGACTGAAAGCGTAGCGCCCTCCGGTGCCCGAGAGCGTCAGCGTGGCCCGGTCGCTCAAATAAAAGTCCACACCCCCCTTCAGGTTAAACCCCCCGCGGTTGTTATCACGGTTCCCCCGCGAAATGACAAACAATGAGGTGTCACCAAGGATCGTTTCCCTGTCCGAAAAAAACTTTCCATAGAAGGTGTCGTCACTCCAGTCGGCCCCGAAAAAGAGATTCGATTTCTTTGTCCGGTAGTTGAGGGTCAGGTCGGAACGGTATTTGTCACCCGTTCCCACCGAGGCGTTGATGATGCCGTTGAAACCCGCCAGTACGTTCTTTTTCATCACCACATTGATGATTCCGGCCATGCCGTCGGGATCATACTTGGCCGAGGGATTGGTGATGATCTCGATGTTTTCGATGGCCGAGGCCGGCAGCTGCCGCAAGGCATCGCTCCCCGAAAGCACGCTGGGCCTTCCGTCGATCAGGACCGTAAAACTCGAAGAGCCCCTGAGCGAGACATTTCCCTCAATATCCACCTCCACCGAAGGCGTGTTCTCCAGCACATCCACCGCTGTACCACCGGCGGCGTTGATGTCCTGGCTTACGTTGATCACCTTCTTGTCTATCTTGTATTCCACCCGCTGACGGTCGGCCACCACTTCCACGCCTCCGATCTCCAGAGTGGAGGGGGAAAGCTCCACTTTCCCCACGTCGATTGTGTTCCGCGCGGGAACCAGCCGTACCTCCGGAAACGCTTTCTTTTCATAGCCTATGAAGTTGGCTTCCACATAATACTGCCCATACGACAACCCTCCAATCTCAAACTCCCCCAGGCTGTTGGTGATCCCTCCGGTGACCAGCGACGAATCGGCCTTATTGTAAATGGCCACATTGGCATACTCCATGGGCTGGCTGGAACCGGCATCTATAATGGTGCCCCTGATCCGCCCTGAACGGGCTTCCATGTCAGCTCCACGCGGCCCTTCTGCCGTCTGGGAAAATCCTGCCTGCATGAGCAATAGTAATATGATCGTTGCAAACTCTTTCATCTGTTTAATCTTTTCTGTCGTTTTTAAAACAATAATAAGACAAAAAGATCTTAAAAAGGTTTAATCGAAATGTCGTTACTTATGAAAAAAGCTGTAATTAATTCGTAGTTTTGAAGACTAACCTGAAAAGCATCAGACCATGACTGAAGAATTAAACAAACCGGTAAATCCGTTGGTGCCACCATCCAATTACCTGATAGGGGCCATTCTGGCGACCATTTTCTGCTGTCAGATTTTGGGGATCGTTTCCATAATATATGCTGCACAGGTCAACTCGAAGTGGCAGGCGGGCGATTATGACGGAGCCAGGCAAGCCAGCAAGAATGCCCTGACCTGGATTTGGGTGTCAATAGGAATATCGGCACTCCTTATTGTCATCGCCCTGAGTTTTGGTATCGGTATGGCCTTCCTGAGTGACGTCTTCAACTGGTAAAATGTGGAGATACAGGTACTGGTTCCTCATGCTGCTGGTGGTAGCGGCCGCTCTCCTTTTTTTTATACTTGATCCCGTAAAGTCGCCCCTTTTCCCAAAATGCCCCTTTTATGTCCTGACCGGCTGGTATTGTCCAGGTTGCGGTTCCCAGCGGGCTGTTCATAGTTTTCTGCATGGCCGCTTCAACGATGTGGTGGCCTATAATTTCCTGGTTTTCCCGGCCGCATTGCTCATCCTGTACCATTATGTTCACAGGTGGCTGAACCACCTTCTGGGATGGCAATTACCCGATATTCTTTACATGAAGAACACCCCCCGGGTGATCCTGGTGGTAGTGTCGGTTTTCTGGATTGCCAGGAATATCCCCTTGCCACCCTTTAACTGGCTTTCACCCTGACGGAAGTTCCCTGACGTAAATCAACCCCTGTATCAGTAGTTCTTCCCCTGTCCGTTTATCATGGGAACAAAACGGACGGGCAGGACATTCTTCTGCCTGATCTTTCCGTTCTTTTTTTCGAGCAGAACCAGGTATTGCACGGCATGCTGTTCCCCAACGGGAATGATCATCCTTCCCCCCTCGGCAAGTTGTTCCTTTAGCGGTTCAGGGATAGCCGAAGGACTGCAGGTTACCAGGATGGCATCGTAGGGGGCATGTTCAGGCCACCCCAGGTACCCATCGCCGGTTTTTAAACGGATGGTCTGATAGCCCATTTCCCTGAGTAACTTCAGGGCATTTTCACTCAGCGACTTATTGATTTCCACGGTGTACACCCCAGCCTCCATTTCAGACAGTATGGCTGCCTGGTATCCCGATCCCGTACCGATTTCCAATACTTTTTCGCCGGGTTTGATGGCCAGCACCTCGGTCATATATGCCACAATGTAAGGCTGGGAGATGGTTTGCCCTTCCCCGATGGGAAGGGGCTGGTCGGCATAGGCCAGCTGGCGGTAGACCGGCGGTACAAAGAGGTGTCGCGGAACCTTCCTGAAGGCCGCCAACACCTTCTCCTGGGTTATGCCCCTGGCAATCAGCTGGGTTCTGACCATTTCCCCGCGACGGACAGCCTCCGTGCCGGACTGCGGGGCCCCTGCCGCTAACATCAGTGCCAATACTCCCCATGCCATGATCCCGCGCATAGTATTTCCTTTTTCCCCTCCGGAAGTGCCCCCCCCTCATTGCGGTCATTCCCGGATTTACAGGCTTTCCTCTTCTTCAAAGTTACACGATATTGGCCTCTGATCCAAACATTTTCGCGGGAAGATGGCCTCCGTTCCGGATAATAAAACGGCACCAGATTCCGTTTTTTTTTCGGAAACGTGTCGAATGGTCGGGCGGAAAATGCTATATTTATGTGAATAAAAGACTGTAAAAAAGAGGATTAAGGGGCGTATTGATTACTTTTGCCGCGAAAGCCCGCCTCCGCGGCTTCCCGGGAATCAGGGGAAGGGGGATGGTTCCTCCCGGGCCGGAAGGTTCCGGTACATCCCCGGCGGAAGGAAATTGAGAAATGAAATAAAGGTATTTATCTAATAATCTGAATGATGAAAAAGTGGATTTTGTTATTTGTGGTGGTTGCCCTGGCCGGATGCCAGCAGAAGCAGCAGCAGATTGACCGGTTGAACGTGGTGCGTGACAGCCTGTCCCAGGTCGCCTATGAGAAGGATTCGGCCATCATGGATTTTCTGACCTCCTTCAATGAGATCCAGGAAAATCTTGACTCCATCAAGGCGGTCGAAAAGCTGGTGACCGTAACCAGTACCCAGTCGGGAGAACTCAAGGGAAGCCAGAAACAGCAGATTCTCGAGGACATCGCCCTCCTGAGCCAGCTTCTTCAGAAGAACAAGGAGCTGACGGCCAACCTGCAGAAGAAGCTGAGCGGTGCCAACGCCAAGGTAGGACAGTTGCAGGGGATGGTGGCTGAATTTGAAAAAATGGTGGCCAGCCTAAATGTACAAATCGAATCTAAGGACGCGGAGATTGCCCAGCTCTCACAGGACATCCAGCGCCTGAACATCGATGTCAGCCAACTCACCAGCCAGGTGCAACAGGTCACCCAGGAGGTGCAGGAGAAGACCCAGGTTATCGAGACCCAGACCGTCGAACTCAACAAGGCCTGGTATGCCATGGGTACCGTGAAGGAGCTGGCCGACAACAACGTGCTGGAAAAATCAGGAGGTGTACTGGGAGTGGGACGCACCCTGAAAATGAGAAAGGACTTCAACCGTGATTATTTCTCCGAGGTGGATATCCGCACCTTCCAGATGCTCCCCCTGATGGTGAAAAAAGCCAGGGTGGTATCGGTGCACCCCTCCGAATCCTTCCATATTACCGGGGATAAAAGAGCCGACACCCTCTTCGTTGACAATGCCCAGGAATTCTGGAAGGCCTCAAAATATCTACTGATCGTCCTGGACTAACCTTTGTCTGACCGGCCTTTTCCGGATGAACCTGGGCCTGACAGGCTTGTGGTGAACCGGCCTTTGCCTGAACGGACTAACCGAAGCGCAGTCTTTGCCCCCTGATCCCTTCATTGATCAGGCCGTTCTCAAAGACCAGCTGTCCGTTGACGAAGGTATGGGTGACCGCATGACGGAAAGTGACCCCCTCGAAAGGGGACCATCCGCACTTATATAATATATTGTCTGCCGAAACGGTGAACTGCCTGCCGGGATCCACCAGGACCAGGTCAGCGAAGTATCCTTCGCGCAGGTAACCCCGGTCCTTGATCCGGAAGAGGTCGGCCGGGGCATGGCACATCTTGGCTACCACCATTTCGGGGGTGATTCTTCTCCGGAGGGTCATCTCCAGCATGGCCACCAGCGCATGCTGAACCAACGGCCCGCCCGAGGGAGCCCGGAAGTAACTCTGGGCTTTCTCTGAAAGGGTATGGGGGGCATGGTCGGTGGCCACCACATCAATCTGGTCCAGCATCAGTCCGTTCCACAATCCATCCCGGTCTGCCGTGCTTTTCACGGCAGGGTTCCATTTGATCCGCGATCCCAGCTCCTGGTAGTCCTCATCTGAAAACCAGAGGTGGTGAACGCATACTTCGGCGGTGATTTTCTTTTCCCTGACGGGACCTGGCCTGAACAAGCCCACTTCCCGGGCCGTCGAAAGATGGAAGATATGCAGCCGGGTGCCGTATTTCTCCGCCAGTTCCACCGCCCGGGAGGAGGAAGCATAACAGGCTTCTGCACTCCTGATCAGGGGATGCCATGAAAAGGGAACCTCTTCCCCGAATCTCAGACGGGCCGCTTCGGTGTTTTGCCTGATCATGGTTTCGTCTTCACAGTGCGCGGCCACCAGCATCGGGGTCTGCCGGAAGAGCGCTGCAAGCACCTCCTGGTTATCAACCAGCATGTTCCCGGTGGAAGAACCCAGGAATACCTTAACCCCGCATACCGTAGCCGGATCGGTTTTGAGAACCTCCTCCAGATTGTCATTGGTCACCCCCATGAAAAAGGAGTAGTTGGCCGCCGAAACCTCCGACGCCCGCCGGTACTTCTCCTCCAGCAACTCCTGGGTGACTGTCTGAGGTACCGTGTTGGGCATCTCCATGAAAGAGGTGACTCCCCCTGCTATGGCAGCCCTGCTTTCAGTAAATATCTCCCCCTTGTGGGTCAGGCCAGGCTCCCTGAAGTGTACCTGGTCGTCAATCACTCCGGGCAAGAGATAACGGTTTTCAGCTTCGATTACCCTGACCCCCGTGAAATCAAAATCAGTCGGCAACCGGTAAGGATAAATCTTCTCTATGCGCTCCCCATGGATAAGCAGGCTCCCCCTGTACCGCAACCCGTCGTTGAGGATCGTGGCGTCTTTTATCAGTGTCTTCATTCTGATATTATGAATTATTCTGATATTCCGATATTCTGATCTTTCTTTATTCTCCTGCCTTCTGGAACGGTTTGACAGGGTTGATCCAGCTGTTGACTTTCATTTTCAGGACCCCCCAGAGGGCTTCACTGAAGATCCCGCCGCTCATTTTGGAGGTACCCTCTTTGCGGTCGGTGAAGATGATGGGGACTTCCACGATTTTAAATCCCAGCTTCCAGGTGGTGAATTTCATTTCAATCTGGAATCCGTAGCCTTTGAGCCTGATGGCATCCAGGTTAATGGTTTCCAGCACCCGCCGCCGGTAGCATTTGAAACCGGCCGTGGTATCCATTACCCTCATGCCGGTGATTATCCTGACATACACCGAGGCAAAATACGACATCAATACCCTGCCCAGGGGCCAGTTGATTACATTGATCCCGGATATATAGCGGGAGCCTATGGCCAGATCAGCCCCGTTGTGAACGGCAATAAAAAGCCGCTCCAGATCGTCGGGATTGTGTGAAAAGTCGCAGTCCATCTCGAAGATGTAATCGTACTTCTGTTCAATGGCCCACCTGAACCCGGTGATGTATGCCGTGCCCAGCCCCATTTTTCCCGGCCGCTCCAAAAGGTGCAGCTTCCCTTCAAATTCCTGCTGAAGTGACCTGATGATGCCCGCTGTACCGTCGGGCGAGTGATCGTCTATGAACAGGAGATGGAAGGGAGTCTCCAGGGAAAATACCTTGCGGATGATCTTTTCAACATTCTCCTTTTCATTATAGGTGGGAATAATCACCAGGCTTCTTTCGGAAATTCTCATGGTTTAACGCTTTTCAAGCTACGAAAATACACTTTTCTTTTTATACACGGGGAAGTAACTCCCCGCATTTCAATCGGCTCCCTCCTATGAATGCATGGTGTGCCTGACTCAGAAGGCCTGTGCAAACCATTCTTGTGAACCTTCACGGTGAGGCCTGCAGGTATGGGACCCTCCTGCCCGGACATGAAAATTCCTTCCGGTACGTACCAAGTACGCACCAAGAAGACTGTTGATTTGCCAATGTTAATTATTTCTGACCTCCGCAATAGGTTCATTCCCAGTGGTAAAATGAAAAAGGTGGCCTAAACATTTTAATATTATTTGGAAGTTCGGAAAAGGGGTTTACATTTGCAGCCGCAAAACGAAGTTCATTGGATGGTTGAAACGGGAAGGAGAGGAAGGATATCCTGGCCTGAAGAAGAGAGGAGAGCTAAAGAGGCCTCCGGGGGAGTGTTGAAAAGCAGGACCCGGGAAAGTTAAAAAAAAGTTCTTCAAAATTTTGCAGGAATAAAAAAGGTTGTTACTTTTGCCGACCCAA
>JAAYDJ010000029.1 GCA_012729335.1 Bacteroidales bacterium
GTATATGAACGGCTCCTATTGTCGCCGCCCTAGACAGAACCAAAATCAATCCCGAACAGAGGTTTACAATGGGAACAACTAAACTTAGAAACCAATCCCGGTTGTCGAAAAAACGGGAGTATCATAGAGGGACATACATGATTTGTGGGCCGATCCATCGCTTAATTTCAAAAAGTTTGAGAATCATTACTCTGTAAGGTTAAGCGGTAAATACCGTTTGGAAATGGATGTAAAGTGGATGAATTCAGAGAAAACAATCGGTGAATTTTATCTCTTTGAAATTTCAAACCATTATGGAGACTAGAAAATGAATCCTTATGGAGTCTATTAAATATCTGAGAGCAGCGAAGAAATTTGGCCCTGGTTATTTTATCAGGGAACAAATGGAAATACGTGGATGGGTTCAGGAAGAACTGGCAGATATCCTGGGTATATCAGTTAAGCACCTGAGCAGTATTTTATTGGACAAACAGCCCATTTCTATTGAGAATGCCCGGAAACTGGCCATTGCCTTCAATACATCTGCCCAATATTGGCTCAACCTGGATAACGATTATCGTTTGTGGATGGAAGAAGAAACGCAGGTTCCAATTTCTGTTGTGGAAGATAAGGTATCTCTTTACAGTCGAATGCCCATACGGGACATGATGAAAAAGGGCTGGTTAAGCAACACTAAGGAGCTGGAGGTCTTAATTAAAGAAGTTAAAAATTTCTGGGGGATCCGGGACCTGGAATTTTCCTTTATTGATAATGAATGGTTACCCCTATGGAAGAAATCCCAGATATACAACCAGTTCAGTGTTTCCTATGCTGCAACCTGGTACCAGATGGCGAGAAATTACAGTCAAAGTTTTAGCACTCCCCCATACAGAAAGGAAACCTTGGAACGGCTTTTCACTCACATAACTGATTATACCACCCGAAGTAGTGGAATAGAACAATTCATTCACGAACTGAATAATTGTGGAGTTAAATTTTTCGTACTTCCACATTTGGAAAAGACCTATCTTGATGGTGCCGCATTTTTGATGAAGGATACACCAATCGTTGTTTATACTGCCCGTTATAAACGCATTGATAACTTTTGGTTTACTGTGGCGCATGAAATCGCCCACATATTAAGGCATCTGAACGAAGATACCCCCTTTGTACTGGATAACTTTCGGGAAGTGAATAATGATAAGCTGGAGGATGAAGCCAACAAGATCGCAGCCAGACAGTTGAAACATAATGAGATTTTGGCTTTTTTAGAGTCCAGTACAAATTACCTTACTGTTTCCAGAGTCACAGAATGCAGCAAGGTATTAAATGTTCATCCTTCCATCATCATAGGAGCTTTAGCATTCAACAAGAAGTTGTCCTATAGAAACCAAAGTCTGTTCAATGAAAATGTGTTGGAATTCATTCCAGGTCAATTCATTCACGATTCTTTAAAAAAGGATTAAAGATTCAAGACTCCTTATTCCTTTATTATTTTGGCGCGGTAGCGCACTCCGTCGTTTGCGGTGACCACCACGAGGTAGGTGCCGGGGGCGAGGCCGGAGAGGTCGATCTCCGGTTCGGTGGTGAATGCGGGGAGGGATCCTCGGGTGAGGGTTTGTCCGGAGAGCGTAAGGACTTCGTAATTACCGCCCCCTGTGCCAGGCAGGGAGAGGGTGAGTTTGCCGGAGGTGGGGACGGGCCAGGCGTGGAGGTCGCGGCTGAGGGGGATTTCCCCGGCGGCGGTCACCGAGGCGAAGCAGCCCGTCACTGAGAGTTCGGCCAAAGAGGCCCAGGGATTGCCGTTGACTTCGGAGAGGGCCCTGAGGCGGAGGTAACGTCCTGTTACGGGGGTGGTGAAGGTCACCGTCTGGGGGGCTGCACTGTTCTCGAAGGCACCTGTTTTAACGGGTGTTCCCCAAACCGTTTTATTTTCGGAAATGTAGATTTCATAGTTTTTAATGCGGCCGTTGACACCGTCCTGGCGGGGAAGGCAGGTCAGGCGGCTGATGTTATAGCGTTCACCCAGATCGATCTGGAGTTCGTGGGGGTAGTCGTCGTTTCCGGTGGACCAGCGGGTATGCCATATGGTGGAGGGGTCGCCGTCGAAGGCCATGGTGGCGAGTCCGGGATCGTTGATTTCCTGGCTGTCGTACCAGAGGAGTTTCCAGTTCTTCACAGGGATCCCGGCGGGATTTTGGCAGTCGTAAAGGGAGGGGCAGGTGGTGGTGGAGACCATGGCGGGGATGGTTTTGGTGTAGGTCTGGCCCCGCTGGGTGACTTTGAGGGAGACGTCATAGCTTCCGGGGGCACCCAGGACCACCTTTGGATTACGTATGGTGGTGCTGCTGATGTATGTGGGTGGTGGTGAGAAGGCCCATTCCCAGGAGGCTCCTTCATGGTTGAGGATCGAGTGGTCGTCGAAGCAGAGGGTGTCGTTCATGCAGGAGTGGTCAGGGCGGTCGACCCAGGGGTTAATGAGGGGGGTGAAGCTCTCCTCGAGGAAGGGGATTTCCCAGATGCCGGCATTTCCGGCGGCCCTGATTTTGCTGTCGCGGAAGAAGGGGAGGGCGATGTTGACCTGCATTCCGGCGGGATAGTTGTCGTCGTAGGGAGTCCAGGCGGGTTCGCCGTCGCGGCGGGTGTAGACGCGGGCGACGGAACCATTGCGGGAGCTGGTGAAGAGGTAAAGGCGGTCGACTCCGTCGGAGGTAGGCTGTATCACCACATTTTTGAGGTAGTCGTAGACCTGTCCGGTATAGTCGGTCCAGGTATCGCCACCGTCGTGGGAGCGGAAGATTTTGCCGATGTCGGCGCTCCAGGTGCCGTTTTGGAGGAGGGCATAGATCCGGTCGGGATGGTAGGGTGAGATGTCGAAGAAGAGTTTTCCCTTCCAGTAGGATCCGCCGAAGGCGGAGGAGGTGAGGGCGGGTTTGGCCTGCCAGGATCTTCCGCCGTCGGCGGATCGGTAGAGGCCGTGGGCGTCGATGTCGGCGTAGAGGATTTCGGGGTGGGAGGGGCTCATCTGGAGGTATCGGACCTTTCCCGGGAAGGTAAAGAGCAGGTCGAAGGAGGCGCCCATGTCGGAGCTGCGCCAGAAGCCGTTGCCTTCGCCGAGGTAAAGGATGGCGTAGTAGTTGGGGTGGTGGAGGAGGTTGCCGCGGCGGCCGCCGTATTCGTCCATGTTAGGGAATTTGGAGAAAACGAACCGGCCTTCGGCGGGCAGGTCGGCCGAGGGGGGGAGGATAAAGCCATTGCCGAGGTCATCGAAGGCGACGTGGCGGCTTTTGCCTTTGAGGACCCATCCTGTGGGGGATTCGGCGCCGCCCATGCGGAGGGCGGTGTCGTCGTAGAATTCGGCGATGGCGGTATTGCCGTTGTGGTATCGGCCGCCCACCACGAGGTCTTCATTCCAGCCCTGGTCGAAGCCCCACATGTCAGAACCAATGAGTCCGGCATTGCGGGCCGAGTGATTACTGCGGCTGGTGAACCGGTCGGTGGTGAAGTTCATCCCCCCGTCGGTGGCCACCCACATCTCGCCGTTGGGGAGGATTTTCATGTCCTGTATATCGGGGTGTATAGGGAAATTGCCTGCGTATCCTCCCACGGGAGTGAAGGAGGTGCCTCCGTTCACCGATTTGTAGAGGGTGGTGGTTCCGGCGAAAATGATCTTTTCGTCGTTGGGGTCGACTTCGAGGACCAGGTCGAAATAGCCCTGGCCGTTGTCCATGCCCAGGAAGGTGGTTTTTCCGGTGGCAATGCGGCTCCATGAGAAGGAGGGGCCGTTGGCCACGCCCTTATAGATATAAGGGATGTCCTTATTGGACCCGTCGGGGGTAAGGAGGACGGCGAAGAGGAGGTCAGGGTTGGCGGGGGTGACGGCGATCAGGGCGCCACCCTTGTCGGAGATGGTGGTGGGGAACCCCGCCTTGGCCGAGAAGGAGGATCCGCCGTCGGTAGAGATGACCAGGTTAAAGGTCCCGCTGTTGGTGCGGGTGATGGCGTAGAGGGTGGAGGGGTCGCCGGGGCGGATGTCGACATCCCAGGTTTGTTCGTGCCACCGTTTGTTCCAGGAGGTACCCCCGTCGGTAGAGACAAAGATCCCGGAGGAGGCGGCAGCGATGATTTTGTTGGGATTGGAGGGGTCGATTTTAAGGCGGTCGGCATGGAAGGTGGTGGTCTGAAGCAGGGGTCTCCAGGAGGATCCGCCGTCGGTGGTTTTATGGATCTGGTTACCTGCGGCGATGTAGACCGTGTTGTAGTCGAGGGGGTGGATGGCCACGGCCGTCACCCCGCCCCCGAAGGGATAGGTGAGTCCGAGCTGGTGCCAGGTGAGCCCCTTGTCGGTGCTTTTAGAGACGAATCCTGTTTCGGTGCCGCAGTAGAGGATGGACGGGTCGGTGGGGGCCACGTCGAAGCTGTAGACGTTGACTTGCCAGGGACAGGCGCCCGTCTGGTCGGGATAGGAGGGATTGTAGAGGAAGTGGGTCTCTCTGGGTCCCAGGAAGGTCCAGCTTTTTCCGTTGGAGTCGTTTTTACCAGTTGATACGTGCTTATCCCCGGCTGTGGTCTTCTCTCCGGTAAGGTCTTTCCCTCCGGAAAGGTCATTCCCTCCGGAAGTGTTTCCGGCTCCGGGGCTTGCTTTTTTCAGCCGTTCGGCGGCGGAGCGTTGAGCGGTTTTAAGGTTTTCCTGCAAGAGGGAGGGATCAGGGAGGCGGATCACCCCGTCGCTGCCGGCCCAGGGTTCCACGATACGGCGCCATGTTTTGAAGTAGCGTATGATGGGGCTTTTGGGAGGTTTTGCCTCTTCCATGTAGCGGTCGAAGGCGGTGCACACTTCGTTGTAGTTGACAGGGAAGGTGTAGAGCGCTTTGGCCCAGTCGGGGTATTCCTCTTCGAGGGGAGGTTTGTAGCCCGGGATCATCCCCGGCAGGTCGTCGTAGGGGGTATAAGTCACCTGTGCCCAGGCAGGGGCAGCTGCCCCCGCCAGAATGATGATCCATGCCGCCAGTTTCAGGGTTGTCCGTTCCATATACCCAAAAATTATGTTATCCTAATTCTAATCTTCTAGTCTTTTTTTGTGGCGAGGTCGCTGATGGTTCTGGTGGCGGTGAGTTGGTTGAGGGCGTCGCGCAGGGGGGCGTATTCGTCGTGGAGGGGACAGGGGTGGGTTTCGTCGCACTGGTGCAGACCGAATCCACAGCCGGTGAAGATCTTTTCCCCTTCGATGGCCACGATGACTTCGCGGAGGGTGACTTCCTGCTGTTTTGCGTCGAAATAAAAGCCCCCGTTACGGCCTTTCCGGGAGGCCACAAATCCCATTTTGACCAGTTTATGGAGGATTTTAGCTGTGAAGAACTGGGGTGATTCAATTTCGCGGGCAATTTCGACCACACCTGGAGTGGTCCCTTCGTTGTTGCGGGCTTTGATATATACCAGGCTGCGTATGGCGTATTCTGTTTCCTTTGAGAACATGGCTGTTGCTTTAGGTAAACAAAAATACGATCTTTCAGGAAAGAATAGATATCATCGGGTGGTAAGGCGACAAAATCAGCGGGATACCCGGGTTTTCATCACTTCCGGCAGCAATTCAAGATAGTTCTGCCAGGGGAGGATGGTCACCGGCCCGGCCTCCCGGGGATGATCTGTCCGGCATACCAGGTAGCAAGGCACTTGAGGGTGTTCCTCCCGGAAACTTCTTAATCCGGAGAGGTGAGTTCCAGTAATGTTTTCGGAATATTTTACCTCCACAGCAGCAATGATTTTTTTGTCCTTTTCGATGATCAGATCGACTTCTGTTCCGGAACTGGTTCTCCAAAAAAAGATTTGTGCCATGCTTTGTACATTTCTGATATGCCGGAAAGTTTCATTGACAATGAATTGTTCAAACAATCTGCCCAGAAGCACCGGGTCTTTTATTCTCAGACCGTATTTGTTGATGGCATTGGTAACACCATTGTCGAAGAAATAGACCTTAGGGTGGGCCGAAAGCCTTTTCCGGAGGCTCTTTTTATAGGGCAGCAAAGTCAATCCAATCAGTGTGTCTTCCAGGATTTCATAATAGGATTTGACCGTCATCACCGGGAGCTGGCATTCCCGGGCTATTTCGCTATAATTCAGTTGTTCTCCGAACTGGGCGGCAGCCATATCAAGAAACCTGGAAAATGAACCCACATTACGGATGATTCCTTCAGCCTGTATTTCTTCCCTGATATAGGTTTCCGCGTAGGAGGTGAGGATGTCCATCCGGTAATTTTCAGGAGCTGTCACCACAGGCGGGAGTGAACCGTAAGAGAGGATCTCCTCCAGGGTATAGATATCCCTGATTTCAGTCCAGCTAAAAGGGAACAAAAACCGCTGCAGTGCTCTTCCTCCCAGCAGGTTGGCCATGCCCCTCTTAAGTTTCCTGGCACTGGATCCGGTCAGGATGACCGGAATTTTGAAAGTGTCGATAATATATTGGACAGCATTCAACAATTGCGGAACCTTTTGGATCTCATCGATCATGACATGACTGATCCCTTCATGTTTCAGTTTCCATTCGACCTCCCTGATCAGGAGGTCTGGATTTTTGCTGTATTTGAGGAGTTGTTCCGTCAGCAGAAGGTTGATTTTAAATACTCCTTCCTGAAAAGTAGCGTTTACCAGGGTAGTTTTCCCGGTTTGCCGGGGTCCGAACAGGAAGAAGGACCAATCACGGGGCAAGTCTATAATTCTTAATATCATGATGTAAAATTACCATGTAAATTTACATTTAATAGTTGAATTATCAAAGAGTATCCAATAATGCACAATAAAAATTTCGAATTGTGCACAATGAAATGGCTAAATTTTGCACAATGGAAGATTCTATTATTACCGGAACAGGAATGAGTTTCAACCGGGCCGACGGTGTAAATGTGATTTCGAATGTAAAAAATGTCAGCGTGATGATTGAAAAGATAAAAATAGTTGTCAATGCGCTGATAATATATTATCTTTGATAAAAACAAATCATGGAAGTATTGATCCAGCGTTTTTATGAAAAATATGCTGAGGTAAGCACAACATTCATCCGGAATTTCATGGATCAGGTGGATTGGCACAACCGGTTTATAGGCATTAGCGGGAGTCGGGGTGTCGGCAAAACCACTCTGCTGATGCAATATTTAAAACTCAATTTTAAGCCTGATCATAAAATTCTGTATGCCAGTCTGGACCATTTTTATTTTTCAGACAATCGTTTATATGATCTCGCCAATGATTTCTATAAAAGAGGGGGAGAAATATTGGCCCTGGATGAGGTTCACCGTTATCCTTCATGGTCAACGGAGTTAAAGAACATTTATGATGATTTTCCCGGATTGAGGGTAATTTTCACAGGTTCCTCCTTGCTTCAACTGCGCCAGGGCACTGCCGATTTGAGCCGTCGGGCAGTGATGTATGAGATGCCCGGATTATCATTCCGGGAGTTTTTACACATTGAAACGGGGAAGGAAATTCCGTTGCTTTCATTGGAAGAGTTGGTGACCAACCATGTTGAAATAGCCATCGGGATGATTTCCGGTTTCAGGCCTTTAGCTTACTTTGCTGATTATCTGCAATACGGTCATTATCCTTTTTATCTGGAGAACAAATTGTCTTTTCATCGAAAACTCAACGAAATTATTCAGGTTGTTCTGGAAATTGACATCCCCCAATATGAGAATCTCCCTGCGGCCACTGTTATTCTTTTGAAGAAGTTACTACAGGTATTATCAGGTTCTGTGCCATTTAAACCCAATATGCAATCACTAAGTCAACGGACGGGGATTAGTGTGAATACATTGAAGAATTATTTGGTTTACATGGAGAATGCCCGGTTGATTTCATCTTTGCATGTACCGGAATGGGGATTGAACCGGCTCAGCAAGGCCGACAAGTTGTACCTCCATGATACCAATATGATGTATGCTCTGGCCGGGCCACAACAAGATATAGGAAATATCAGAGAAACATTTTTTATGACCCAGGTGAGTGAGCGATATCGTGTTTCTTCGGCTCCGGAGACAGATTTCTTTGTTGCCGGGAAGTACTATTTTGAAGTGGGCGGAAAATCCAAATCAAAAAAGCAGATGAATAACCTTGAAAACGGATATGTGGTCAGGGATGGTATTGAGGTGGGACATGAAAAGTTCATTCCCCTCTGGTTATTCGGGTTACTTTACTAATGAAAGTCACATGGTGTTCCTACCACAAAAGGGTATGAATATTTGCCCCATGTGACTTCCATGGGCGTGAAGCACTAAACTGGCTTCACCTCGTTATATAATTGAAGAACAAGTTATTAACAAACATATATACTAATGAAAGCCTCACCACCGTTGAGTTTTTATTTTAGTGGAGCAGAGACAAAAGGACATGGATATATAGAAAAGCCATCTAGCTTTGAGTTGTCAAACCAAAAATTGCTAGATGGCTATGAA
>JAAYDJ010000030.1 GCA_012729335.1 Bacteroidales bacterium
ATGAAGCCCTACCATGGTTTAACCTGGTGAACACGAACGGCAGACTTTACGACCCTCTGGTGGGCAGGTTCTTATCGCCTGACCCATTCGTCCAATTGCCCGATTACACTCAAAACCTGAACAGGTACTCCTACAAGAAGAGGTTTCTTCTCCTGGGAGTCGGAGAATATGCAATAATTAAGCTAAGAATATAGACATAAAAGTTCCCGTATTGGGAATATTTTTGTAACTTTGCTTCATGGCTTGATATAAATGAAAAGGATATTTGTAAAAAGCAGATTGAAAGAATTTTGGGAGAAGTTTCCAGACTCTGAGCAATATTTGAAAACATGGTATGATACAGCAATGAGTTCCAATTGGAAATCTCCATTAGATGTAAAACATACGTTTGCTAATGCAAGTATTCTGAAAGAAGGTAGAATTGTTTTCAATATTAAAGGCAATTCATACAGACTGATAGTTAAAGTTAATTTTGAGAAGCAATGGATATTCATTCGATTCATTGGATCTCACAATGAGTACGATAAAATTGATGCAAATACGATTTAATTTAAAGAATTATGAATATCAAACCTATAAGGTCAGAAGCTGATTATAATTTTGCTATTAAAAGGCTTGAGGAAATTTTTGACGCGCCTGTTGGCACTTCTGAAAGTGACGAAGCCGATATACTTGGATTATTGATTGATGAGTATGAGAATACTCATTACTATATAGAAGCTCCTGATCCAATAGAAGCTATAAAGATCAGAATGGAAGAACTGCATTTAAAACAAGTTGATCTGGTTGATGTTATCGGCAGCAAAAGCAGAGTCTCAGAGGTTCTTAATCGGAAACGCAAATTAACAATTGAAATGATCCGAAATCTAACAAAACGTCTCAACCTTTCTCCTGACCTGCTTATTAACGATTATCCGTTAGCATCATAAAGGAAATATTCTCCTTAAAACAATCCACCACTAGCCCCAATGCGATGAAGATCACTTGTCATGGTCAACCTCCGCCTTAACCTTAGTATTTATTGTAGTGGATCATCCAGCCGTCAAAATCGAGCGACTGGAAATTGGCTTCCTTGTAAATGAAGTTGATGGGAAACAACTGAAAATAGCGGACCGGATTGCCGTCGAGGAACGCCGGTTTCCATTTGAGGTCCAGATTCCGGAGGGCAGTGACCGCCACCTCATTCAGCCGGGGGTTGAATCCTTCAATGATTCTGATCCCAGCCAGGTCGCCGGTTTCCATCACTACAAAACCCAGCACCATATTCCCCGTCAGGGCAGTCAAGTCAAGCCCCGATTCCTCCAGGGCCTTTTTCATATGCTGATGCAAAAGGAGATTACCACCCGTTAGCATGGGTTCCTCATCCACACTGTAAAAAACCGAATCGATATATTTGCTTCCGTTTTCAAGCCAGTTGAGGTTTTCCTGGAGTTCATTCCGGCGATATTGCGCCATCGACCGCGTTTTGCCGCTAGGATAATAGTCGGTTACCTCGCCGTCGAGGAGCAGCGGGAACCGGCTCAGGGTAAATCCTTTTCGCATCAGCTTTCCATCGGCCTGCTCCAGAAACTGCCATTTCCCCTCTCCTGCCGGAATATACTGCCGCAATAAGATCCCTTCCCTCCGTCTGCCACCCTGGCTGATCTCCCAGGTATTCGCCTTCAATGGACGGATTTTCAGGGTAGTGGATTTTTCCCACCGGCCGTTGACCTTCTTCCATCCTATTTCTTCCATCCTGCCACGTTTGCCAGTGACCACCTCCTTTTTAAACAGAGCTCTTTCCTCCGGAACCAGCCTCCCGTTAGCCCCAAGGTACAGCACTGTATCACGGGAATCTTCTCCAGCCAGGAGTGCCCCGGCCATCATGACCAGAAAAAGTGATAATAAGGCAGGGATTAATCCCCCCAGTGAAAAAACCGGATGAATGGGTTTGTTGGCTGAGTTCGTATGGTTAACACTATGAAACAGATGTAAATTGAATTTTAAATCCTTGTCTTCCATTGGCTTATAATTGAAGTAATGGCTGCCTATAGCCTGAAAAGAATGGGTAATCCATTTCATGTGAATAAATTGTTTGTTTTTAAAGGCCACATGCAATAGCCATGATTGGTTTGTTCATTCCTATTGGTGATTCAGTGATCATGGCTATTTCATTATTTTAAACAATTAAGTTGCTTTGGTTGATACCGCAAAACAGATGTAAGTTGCATGTTATAACTCATGGCAGTTGTTGCATAATTCACATGTAGATATTTCATGGTGTGTATTACATGCTAATTGAACAGATATTTTCCCCTGCTAAATTACAGAATTCCTGTTTCATTCCGTTCCGGAAATAACCCTTTCCGTTCCCGGATTGAAGTTAAGGGATCAGGGAAGGATAAGATGGGGCTACACCGGCAAGGCTGTCTACACCCTCCCCGGGAATGTTTGGAATCCGTCGAAATATGCTATTTTTAAGGGCATCAAAGAATGACTAGCGTATCGCAGTTATGGTCCGACGTATATTCCGTTTTTTACTGAAAGCTGCCGCCTGGTTTATCGGGCTGTCACTTCTCTTTGTACTGCTATTCAAATGGTTTCCGGTGCCGGTCACTCCCCTGATGGTGATCCGGACGGTCCAGCAGGCTACCGCGGGAAAGGAGATCCGCATGCAGCACGACTGGGTGGCCATGAAAAAGATCTCCCCGCAACTGCAACTGGCGGTCATCGCTTCCGAAGATCAGAACTTCGTTAACCATTGGGGATTCGATCTGGAAGCCATCGACAAGGCCATTAAGGATTCTGAGAAGCGGAACCGGAAACCCCGGGGCGCCAGCACCATTTCACAGCAAACCGCCAAGAATCTCTTTCTCTGGCCCGGGCGGAGCTGGGTCCGCAAGGGGCTGGAAGTTTGGTTCACTGGTTGGATTGAGCTACTCTGGAGCAAAAAGCGGATTCTCCACGTCTACCTGAACATCATCGAGATGGGTGACGGCATATACGGCGCCGAGGCGGCCGCCCGTCATTTCTTCGGGATTCCTGCGGAAAAGCTGACTTCCCGCCAGGCTGCCACCCTGGCCGCCGTATTGCCCAATTCACGCAGGTACAACGCCGCCTCTCCCGGACCGTATGTCTCGGGACGGATCGGCTGGATCCAGGGACAAATGCAACAATATGGCCCCCTGGAGCTCAACCCTTCCCGGAAAAACGAAAACCAGAAAAAGAAATAAGGCCCACATGAAAGATTTATCTTAACATCAGAACAACAGATATTTGCCAGGTTTCGTCTTATGGGGAAATTCATTGTAAGAAGAATTTGTCTGACTTTATTAAAATTTCGATACCATGGGAGCTATTATCGTGAAAGCTGACAGAAAAAGCAACAAAATACTTTCAGAACTTGCCCGAAGATTGGGAGGAAGTGTAATTAATCTCGAAGACGAACAATATGAGGAAATTGCGCTTGGAACGGCGATGGATGCCGTTAAAACTGGCGAATTGGTCGATCGGGAAAGCATAATGCAGAAATTATCCGGAAAATGAAGGTTTTACCATTGATCTTGTTACTGGCCCTGATGGCAGGGTGCAGCACCGAAAAGAGTGCAGAGGCTCCGCTTTATCCCGGCAACCGGGCACCCCTGCGTGCCAACCCTTTCCTTGAACTGCCCCTGGGGGCTATTGAACCGGAGGGGTGGCTACGGGAGATGCTCCTCCGCCAGAAAATAGGAGCCACAGGCCACCTCGATGCGCTCTATCCTGCCGTCATGGGGACCCGCAACGGCTGGCTCGGGGGCGATGGCGACCAGTGGGAACGGGGCCCCTACTGGATCGACGGACTCCTCCCCCTGGCATACCTTCTCAAAGACGACACCCTGATCGCCAAGACCAAACCCTGGATCGAATGGGCCCTCCAAAGCCGGCAACCCGACGGCCACTTCGGCCCCTCGGCCGACTTTCCCCCTGAAAAGGGACTCCAGCGCAACAACAGCCGCGACTGGTGGCCCAAAATGGTGATGCTTAAAATCCTGAAGCAGTACTATCAGGCCACCGGCGACTCCCGGGTTATCGACCACCTCACCGCCTATTTCCGCTACCAGCTGGAGAACCTGCCCAAAACACCCCTGGGCCACTGGACCTTCTGGGGAGAGTTCAGGGCCGCCGACAACCTGATGGTGGTCTACTGGCTCTACAACCTCACCGGGGAACCTTTCCTGCTGGAACTGGCTGACCTGATCCACAGCCAGGCCTTCGACTTCACTACCGCCTTCCTTTCAGGAGATCACCTTTCCACGCCCGGAAGCCTTCACTGCGTCAACCTGGCCCAGGGAATCAAATTGCCCCTGGTGGTGTACCAGCAGCACCCCGATGAGAAGTACCCCGAAGCCACCCAAAAAGCTTTCCGTGATTTGCGGCAGAACTTCGGACAGCCTTACGGTCTTTTCGGGGGCGACGAGGCCCTTCATTCTGCCGATCCCACCCAGGGTTCGGAGCTCTGTTCCGCCGTGGAGATGATGTTTTCGCTGGAGACCATGCTGTCCATCACCGGGAACATCCAATATGCCGACCATCTCGAGAAGATCGCCTTCAACGCCCTGCCGGCCCAAATCAGCGACGATTTCCTCGGGCGCCAGTATTTCCAGCAGGCCAACCAGGTGATGATCACCCGCCAGATGCGCAATTTCGACGTCAACCACGACGGCACCGACATCTGTTTCGGCCTCCTCACCGGCTACCCATGCTGTACCTCCAACATGCACCAGGGCTGGCCCAAGTTCACCCAGAACCTCTTCTACGCCACTCCCGACCGGGGCGCCGCGGCACTGGTCTATGCCCCCGCACAGGTCAGGCTGAAGGTGGCCGGTGGAGAGGAGATCCTGATCAGGGAAGAGACCAACTATCCTTTTGAAGAAAAAATCACCTTCCATTTTGAATTGCCCGAGGGCTCCAGCCCCCTTACGTTCCCCTTCCGGCTGCGGATCCCGGGATGGTGCTCCAGCCCTACCCTGCTGGTCAACGGCGAGGAAACAGGGGCTGAAACTGTGGCCGGACTGGTCACCCTGCACAGGGCATGGAAAACCGGCGACCGGGTCGAACTGAACCTTCCCATGGAGATTTCGCTTTCCACCTGGCATGAGAACAGCCAGGCCGTGGAACGCGGCCCCCTGCTCTATGCCCTGAAAATCGAGGCGGAAAAACGGGTGGTCACCAACACCACCGATCCGGAAACCTATGGGACCGGATATGAGGAGTATCTTCCCCTTTCCCCCTGGAATTACGGACTCACAGAATCGGAAGTGAAGGACCCTTCCGGGAAACTGCAAGTTCTGACGAAAGCCCCGTCCAGTTATCCCTGGACCACAGAAAATGCCCCGGTGGAAATCAGGGCACGCGGCATCCGGATCCCTTCGTGGCAGCTCTACAACGGCAGCGCCGGTCCCCTCCCCTGGAGCAATATGTACAAAATGGAACTAGGCGATCTTCCGGAGGAGAAAGAGATCACCCTTATCCCTTATGGCTGCACCACCCTGCGCATCACCGAATTCCCGGTCATCAGAGAGTGGTAATTCGGTCCTTATGTAATATTTCCGGCGTTTCTGAATTAGGGAGGTGTCCAAGTCAAAATCAATTTACCTTTCGTATATTTGTAGTAATAGATAATGAAATGAACATTCAGGCAAAAAAACTGGAATTAATTGAAGAGTTTCTCAGGATAAGCGATGAGAGTCTGATCTTAAAACTTGAGGCTTTCCTTAAAAAAGAAAAGAAAAGCTCCATGTACAGAAGTATCAAACCTATGACAATCAATGAATTTCGGGACATGATCGATACAGCCCTGAAGGATAGTGAAAACGGCCATGTCCTATCACAGCGGGATTTGGAGGAAAGAGTAAAGTCATGGAAGTGATCATCAAGTGGTCAGCGATTTCAGAAAGACAGCTCAGAGAAATTTTTAAATACTATTCAACCGAAGCAAATCAAGTAATAGCCCGCAAAGTTATTGCCGGGATAATCAATAGGGTTAGCATCTTAAAAAACAACCCGTTAGCCGGTCACAAAGAAGAATTACTTAGCAATTATCCTGAAGAATTCCGGTATCTGGTTGAAGGCAATTATAAAATCATATACTGGATAACTAACAATATAATCACGGTTGCATCAGTGTTTGACTGCAGGCAGAATCCTGAAAAAATGAAGAACATCTCCGAAAAATAATAACCTGGCATTCCGTTCAGGAAGACTTACCGTGTCCAGCCACTATTAGTAGACCAAAGTCTGGATGGCGTGGGCCGGAATGGTGACGGCCGTCTGGAACGCCCCGGCAAAAAGCTGGTAGTCAGCCTTCACATCGCCCTGGTTCATCACCACCGTCACCATCTTTCCGTCGGGATTCAGGAAGGAGGTGCTTAGCAACATGCTTCTGCTGGAGGCCGTGCTCACCCTGACCGCCCCCGGGCGGATGAACCTGGAGAGGTGGCCGATGTAGTAGTATGAGGGCGTATAGATCAGCTCACCTGTGCGGGTGTCGGCATGGACGGGGGCAAAACAGAAATTGCCCACATGGTTGGGGCCTCCCGTCTCATCAAGCAGGATGTTCCAGTCGGTCCACCCCACCGTTCCGTTGTTGAAGTCGTTAATCATGGAACGGCCGTACCGCTCCCCGTTGGGCCAGTAAAGGTAGCGGGCCGTGTCGAATTTCTCGACGCACCCCTCGGTGAACATCAGCTTCTTCTCGGGATAGGCTTCATGGACCCTTCTGACGTTGTCAAACATAGGGTCTCCCCCGGTCCAGGTCTCATACCAGTGGAAACCCAGGCCCCAGGCATATTTGGCCGCTTCGGGATCATCGAAGATCACGTTGGCCCGGTAATTCATCAGGTCGCGGTTGTGGTCCCACACGATGATATTTTTGTCACCGAGTCCTTCCCGCTCCAGCGTGGGTCCCAGATAATTCTTCAGGAAATCACGCTCCTCTTCGGCGGTGTAAATGCACGACTCCCAGGTTTGAGTGGCCATGGGCTCGTTCTGGACCGAGATCCCCCAGATGGGCATTCCTTCGGCTTCATAGGCCTTGATGAACTTCACATAATAGTTGGCCCAGGCCTGGGCATAGCCGGGCAGCAGCTTGCCGCCCCGCAACATGTTGTTGTTGTCCTTCATGAAGGCGGGGGGACTCCACGGACTGGCATAGAGCATCAGGGTTCCCCCGGCGGTTTCCGTGGCCCCCTTGATCAGCGGAATCCGGACCTGCCGGTCATGGTCAATGTTAAAAGTGGCCAGCGCCGAGTCCCCCTCCTCAATATAGGTATAGCTGCCGCTGCTGAAATCACTGCTGTGAATGGTGGTCCGCATCAGCGAGTAGCCGATGCCCTTCTCCCGGTCGTAGTAAGCCGTAAGGAACTCCTTCTGTTTTTCGAGCGAGAGCCGGGCAAACACCTCGGCGCTGGCATCGGTGATGGCTCCCCCGATGCCCAGAAATTCCTGGAAGGTAACCGAGGGATTTACGAAGACACAAATCTCGGTTTCCTTCGGCTGCTGTGCCGGGGTAAAAGAAAGCGTTCCCGTGGGGGTCAGCCGCAGATCACTGCTGTCGGCTGTCGTGTAAACTTCCACACTCTTGCCTTCGGCAGAATAGGACACAGCCTGTTGCTGTTTCATTCTGTCCTGTGCGCAACCCACCAGAAGAAGCGCAGAAAAAACATAAAACACATACTTGCCCATGAGATTTCATTATTGGTTAAAGAGATATAACCAAAAGTAATCACTCCATATGATTTCAGCAAGACCAGTGGGGAATAATGTTTTTCCATTGCCGCGAAATAGCCGGGGCAATGGCGGCATGGGGACCATGCCTGAGTAACAACGCGTTGGTGAAACCGGAACACCCTCCACGGAAAAGTCCTGCCGGTTCTTCCGGAATACATTTTGGCATTTCCCTGTGAATTCCCTATTTTAGGGGCATCCGGAAAGATCCCTCCTGCTGGCAGACCACAGTTCTGGTGTGTCGTGAGGGGAGGAATCCGCAAAGATTTCCGGACTGCCGAAGTTATGATTATAAACCAACTTACCATGAGACAGCATGTTGTGATTGTATTGCTTCTGATATCCCTTGCGGCCACCGGTAACCACCCCTGGGAGCCTGCCGGAGACCGTATCAAAACGCCCTGGGCGGAACAGGTGGATCCGGCCCTTCCGCTGCCCGAATATCCCAGGCCCCAGATGGTGCGTGACCAATGGCAGAATCTCAACGGTTTATGGGATTATGCCATCCTCCCCAAAGGGCACTTTTTACCCGACCAGTTTGACGGAAAGATCCTGGTGCCCTTTGCCATAGAATCCAGTCTGTCGGGAGTCCAGAAGATGGTGGGAGAACACAAGGAGTTGTGGTATCACCGCACCTTCACGGTTCCCCCCGCCTGGAAGAACAAAAAAATCCTGCTTCATTTCGGAGCTGTCGACTGGAAGAGTGATGTATGGGTCAACGACATCAGGGTGGGTTCCCATACGGGAGGCTACACCCCTTTTTCGTTTGACATCACGCCCTTCCTGCAGAAGGGGGGTGACCAGAAGCTGGTGGTCAGGGTTTGGGATCCTTCCGACCGGGGCTATCAGCCGCGGGGCAAACAGGTGGAAAGGCCACAGGGGATCTGGTATACGCCCGTGACCGGAATCTGGCAGACGGCATGGCTGGAACCCGTCGGGGAAAGCTGGATATCAGGACTGAAGAATGTGCCTGATCTGGACGGAGGGACGGTGTCGGTGAGGACGGAGATCAGCGGTGCCCGTCCGGGGGATATCATGGTGGTCAGGGTCCTGGACGCTGGCAAGGTCGTAGGTGAAGGGAAGGCCGCCGCCGGCGTGGAGGTGCTGGTTCCAGTTCCGGAGGCCCGGTTGTGGAGCCCCGAATCCCCCTTTCTCTATGATCTGGAAATCACCCTGCAACGCGCAGGCACAGTCCTTGACCAGGTAAAAAGCTACTTCGGAATGCGCAAAATCTCTACCCACAGGGATGCCCGGGGCATCGTCAGGCTTCAGCTCAACAACCGCGATTATTTCCAGTTTGGTCCGCTCGACCAGGGATGGTGGCCCGACGGCCTCTATACCGCCCCCACCGATGAGGCCCTCCGCTTCGACATTACAAAAACCAAGGAGCTGGGCTTCAACATGATACGCAAGCATGTAAAGGTGGAACCGGCCCGCTGGTACTACCATGCCGACCGGGAGGGCATCCTGGTATGGCAGGACATGCCCAGTGGGGACCGTTCCCCCCAATGGCAGACCCGCAATTATTTCAGCGGACAGGAACTGCGGCGGAGCGCTGAATCGGAAGAGAACTTCCGGAGGGAGTGGAAAGAGATCATCGACCTGGCTTATTCCAACCCTTCCGTGGTGGTGTGGGTCCCTTTCAACGAAGCCTGGGGGCAGTTTAAAACCGGGGAAATCACAGAGTGGACTAAAAATTACGATCCTTCACGGCTGGTAAATCCTGCCAGCGGGGGCAACCATTACGACACCGGAGACATGCTCGACATGCACAACTACCCCGAACCGGTGATGGGGCTCTACGACTCTAAAAGGAGCTGTGTTCTGGGGGAATATGGGGGCATTGGCCTGGTGGTGGAAGGCCACCTCTGGGAAAAGGAACGCAATTGGGGTTACGTGCAGTACAAGACCTCAGAGGAGGCCACCGCCGCCTATGTGGAGCTGGCGCGAAAACTGAAATCGCTCATTCCCGCAGGATATTCGGCAGCCGTCTATACCCAGACCACCGACGTGGAGGTGGAGGTCAACGGACTGATGACCTATGACCGGAAGGTCGTTAAGCTCATCGAAGAAGAGATCAGAAAAATCAACCTTGAAATCTGCCGCTCGCTTTAGAATCTCTTCATGGTGGCAAACTTCAGCAAATAGCGGTTGCGTGCTTCCCGGGGATCTTCCCCGTATGGAATGTAAATTTTCGTTCTGAGGTCAATGACGACTTCCTGCATCTTCTTCAAATCTGGTGATTTGATTTCACCGGCTTTTTTGTCAAACATAAATAAATTCCTTTCTTTTACGGGAAACGATACGAAAACACACGGGACACGGTGCAATAAGGTGAGGGCACCTGGTGACGACTTTACCGGGTGGTTCGCATTAATGTGAAAAATATTATTTGTTCAATTTCCCGTTGCCTTGCCCGGCTGGTCCTTCACGAACAAATATAAGCAAAATTCCCGTAAAAACCTTATTTACAGAAACCAAAACACCACTCCCGGGGAATAACTTAACGCGGGGCGGATTCTCAGGGGAAAAGGTCCTCAATAAAATTCAAAAGAAGCCGAGTTCAAGGCGGGCTTCCTCGCTCATCATGGTTTTGTCCCAGGGGGGGTCAAAAGTAAGTTCCACGTGGGCTTCCTTAATGCCTTCGACGATCATGGCCGAATGGCGGGTTTCCTCGAGGAGCATGTCGGCCACGGGGCATCCCGGGGCGGTGAGGGTCATGATGATGTGGGCGGTATCTTTTTCGTCAACGTCAACGTTGTAAATCAGTCCGAGGTCGTAGATGTTCACCGGGATTTCGGGATCATAGACGTCCTTGAGGTTGGCGATGATCTGGTCAATTCTCTTATCCATTCTGTTCGGTACTTTTACTGATCTGTTTGTAAGCAACAGCGTAAAGCCTGATTTGTTTAACCATGGAGAGCAGGCCGTTGGAGCGCACGGGGGAGAGGTGCTGGCTGAGGCCGATTTCATCAATGAAGTGCAGCGGTGCGGAGGCCAGTTCACCGGGGGTACGGCCCGACACCACCCTCAGCAGAAGGGCAACCAGGCCCTTCACAATCACGGCGTCACTTTCACCCCGGAACCACAGGAGGCCGTCGCGGAAGTCAGGGACGAGCCATACCCTCGACTGGCACCCGCTGATCAGGTATTCAGTGGTCTTCACCGTCGGATCAAGGGGCGGAAGCGCATTCCCCAGCTCGATCAGGTAACTGTATTTGTCCATCCAGTCGTCAAAGGCCGAAAATTCACTGACAATCTCCTGCTGTACCTCTTCAATGGTCATGGTTTCTTTTTTTCAGGGCACAAAGGTCGTAAATTTTCGTCTGGTAATCAAACGGCGCGGTCAATATTCACGAAGCAAAAAGGCGGAGCCTCAGAGGCTTTTTGCAGCTGTTTTGACCCCTTCTAAATTACACGCCAGAGGCCGGAGTTCCGGGATATTGGCTACTTTTGGAGGAGTGATCACAATTTTATATTATTCAATATGGAATCATTAGCAGGAACACGCACCGAGCAGAATTTGCTGAAGGCTTTTGCCGGTGAGTCGCAGGCGCGTAACAGGTATGAGTTTTTTGCCAAGGAGGCCCGCAAGGAGGGATTAGAGCAGATCGCCGCCCTGTTTGAGGAGACCGCCGTGAATGAGAAAGCCCATGCCAAGAAGTTTTTCAGATATCTGGAGGGGAGGATGGTCACCATCACCGCCACCTATCCGGCAGGGAAAATCGGGAATACCCTTGAAAATCTGAAGGCCGCGGCCGAAGGGGAAAACGAGGAGTGGACCCAACTGTACCCCGAATTTGCCCAAATTGCAGAAGAGGAGGGATTCAAACAGATTGCCGTCACTTTCAGAACCATCGCCAAGATAGAGGCCCATCACGAGAAAAGGTTCCGGAAGCTGTATCAGAATCTGGAAGAGGGGAAGGTCTTTGAGCGCGATGGCAAGGTCGTATGGAAGTGCCGGGTATGCGGTTTTCTGCATGAAGCGGCCCGCCCGCCGAAAAAATGCCCGGCCTGTGACCACGACCAGGCCTATTTTGAGCTGGAATGTGAAAATTATTGACACGAGTCCGATTATCGTGTAAATTTGCTCCATAATCCTATGCGAGCAATGCCTATTCTGCGATACTTCCTGTCAGTGACCACGGGCCTGGTTTTCCAGGCATGGTTAAGCTATGCCCAGCCGTTACAGGTCCATCCGGCTACCATCGTCGAATACGACGGAGCACTTTTCATGCCTTATCATGAAACGCCGGTGGAGGTTTCCTATTTCACCGATCCGGGGATTGCACGACGCTCTCCCTCCCAGGTGACCATCCTGAAAAAGAAATTGGAAGCGTGTACGGCTCTTTTCAGCCAGGACTCCCTGCTGAGGTCTCCACGGGGTTTAAAGGTCACTTACAGGGGTACGGTGCTGCCACCTCCGGCGATACAAACCGGCCAGAAGAGCATCATGGCCTCCTTTGAGACAGCCCTCTATACCACCCTGGCAAGAGATTCGGCCCCGGCCTGGGAAGCCACCCCCGATGCCAGGGTAACCATCTGGTTCAACAACCCCGCCAAACTGGCCGGAAGCCCGGTCATCAATGACATTTATGTGGAACCCCGCACAACGGGGGATTTCTTCGGGCATCCCGAGATGGACCGGATATCGGCTCCCTACAGGATTGTGGCCGTTAAAAATAACACGCTCCCCTTTTTCCTTCCCGTCACCCGGGAGGATTTCGTCCTGACGCTGATCAGTTACTTTCAGAGTTCTATTGAAAAAACCGAAAAGACAGGCAACCGCCTGCCCACTGCGACGGTTCACGACACACCACATCAAAAACGGGAAGATGGAAGGGTGAAGTTTTACAACGACCTGGAGAAAATCAGGAAGATGGATCCCGAGTTGGCCGACAAGCTCATGCAGGCCTATCTGGAAGCGGGAGTACCGGGGGCAGGAAACGGACAAGGGGGAAGCGGCCAGGGAAGCGGCCAGGGAAGCGGCCAGGTCGACCAGAACATCGTGCTCAACTCATGGCGGGAGGCCGTCCGCAAACTCAAAACCGAGATGAATGCCATGTCGCCCACGGAAAGGAAAAGCCAGGCCTGGTGGTCGAGCACCGAGGAAACCAACGTGTCGGGACTTACCTATCCGGGAGCCAGCGGATCACGGCCGCTGGTCAGAATCAACCGCGCCCTCATCGACCCTACCCTGGCGCCATCCTCCATCCAGCTCATGGTCGTGGAATGGTCTATGGTGCCCGGAACAGGATTCAGTGAAACCACCGGCTACAACCTGGCCTTCGGAACCCTCTCCCATCTAAGCACCGAGGAAAACCTCTGGATACCCCTCTTCAGGTTGTCCGACCAATAACCGATAGAAAAATCCCCCCCATTGCAGAATATTTAACAATAATGTTTTACCTTGCATAAAAGATAAACCGGATCAGGATATTAAAACCTTTAAAAAGCACTAATATGAAACGAATCTTATTGTTAACGGCAGTATTGCTGACCGCCATGGTCCTTCAATCACAGAATATCTTTTTCCCTTCGAAGGAAGGGACGCAGCTGACCTATGAGAACTACGACAAGAAGGGGAAGCCGACCGGGAAAGTGATGTACACCATCAAAGAGGTCAAAAAGATGGGTGATGACATGGACATTACCTACAAGATTGAGATCCTTGATGCCAAGGAGGAACAGCAGTACATCGATGAGGTGACCATTCAGAAGAGGGGTGACCAGATGATCTTCGACATGAGCAAGTTTCTGAACAAGGCTGCATTTCCGCAACAGGAAGGTGGGGCAGCGTCAGCCATGGAGGTCACCGGGAACAACATGGAAATGCCCCTGGTGCCCGTTCCGGGGATGGCACTGCCCGATGCCAGCGTGCAGATTTCCATGAAGATGGGATTCATTAACATGAAGATGAGCGCCAACGTCACCAACCGGAAAGTGGAAGCCATCGAAGATATTCCGGTAAAGGGACGGAATTTCAAGGCTTTTAAGCTGACCAGCGATGTAAACAGCAATGTTCTGGGGGTTAAGGTCAATGCCAAAAGTGCCGAATGGTATGCCTACAATATCGGGGTGGTCAAGTCGGAAAACTACAACAAGAAAGGGGAATTGGAAAGCTCCATGGAGCTGGTAGATATCAGGGATTAATCCCCGGGGGAGTGCCCGCATCCTGAAACATTATATCATATAAGGCGTGCCTTTCCCCGGCTACTGATTTCCGTGTGTTTTTCCGGTTGGCCATCACTATTCCGCCAGAGAAAGATTAGAAAGTGGGAAAGATGACTTCTTCAGTCGTGGAGAGGGTTATTCTCTTTACCCATTCTCCGGGCTATCATGCTGATATAGAAGAGCTGGAAAGCATGATAGATCATGATAGGCAGGAGGTAAAGGCCGGTACCTGCGGTTCCCCCGAAAAGAAGGGTAGCGAACACAGAACCGTGGACCAGTGATTTTTTGGTTCCGGCGAAGCGGGTGGTGATGGTATCTTCCCTGCTGAAGCCGAGGAAGGCCGCCACTTTGCGGGTCATCCACCAGATGCCGAAGAAGAGGGCCACCACGGCCATGGCCAATGTGGCCAGTACGCCCGGGCCGACCGAACGGAACATCCCCGAAAGAAAGGAGTGGCTGAAGGATTCGTAGACGATCAGCAGAATGATCAACTGGTCAAAGCGGGCGAGTTGGCGCAGGTGGCGTGTTACCCATTTTCCAAGCCAGCGGTGCAACAGCAGACCCATGATCACCGGAAGAATAATCTGCACCAGCAGCTGAACCAGTATGGTCCCGTAACTGAAATCCCCTCCGGTACGGTTCAGGAAAAGCCCCATCCAGAGCGGGGTTACTACGATGCCGATCATCCCTGAGATGCTGGCATTGAAAATGGCCCCTGGAATATTACCCCGGGCCATGCTGACCATGACCACCGAAGAGGAGACCGTGGAGGGAAGTACGGCCAGGAAAAAGAGGGCCAGCCAGAAGAGTTCCAGGGAAGTCCCTTTAGCCAAGGGATAAAAGGGAAGTACACACAGGGGAAAGAGCAGGAAGGTAGTCAGCTGAATGACCAGGTGCATCCTCCAGTTGCGCATGCCCTGCCTGATCTTCTCCGGATTAAGTTTCAGTCCGTACAGGAAAAAGATAAGGAAAATTCCGGCATCGATCACCATTACCAGATGGACTTTTCTCTCTCCCATTCCGATACCGGGAACTACCCACGCCAGAAAGATCATCAGGATCAACCCCAGGATAAAGGGATCAGGGATTATGCGGGAGAACCTTTGCTTCATAATTTTGGCGCAACTATTTCAAGGGGCACACGGTGCAGCCCGGAATATCTGTGAAACAGGTCGATGTCTGAGAACGGCTGATGGCTTCTCTTCTCTCAGGGCCTCAAAATGGAGATGACTTTGTTCAGGGCTTCTGCGAAGCGGTCGATCTCTTCAGGGGTGTTATAAATCCCGAAGCTTACGCGTATGGTACCGGGGATCCCGAATCTGGCCATGACCGGGTCGGCGCAATGGTGGCCCGTACGAACCGCAATTCCCATTTTATCAAGGAGGGTTCCGGCGTCGTAGGGGTGAATTCCTTCAATATTAAAGGAGATCACGCCTGATTTGACCGGGGCCTGGCCGTAAAATATGATTCCGGGGATCTGCCGGAGGCAGGCTGTGGTTTTCTCGATGAGCATCTGTTCATGAGCTCTGATCTGATCGAATCCCACCTTTTTCAAAAAATCCACCGCCGCTCCCAATCCGGCCACTCCCGTGATGTGGGGGGTTCCTGCCTCGAACTTAAAGGGCAGTTCGTTGAAGGTCGTCCCGCTGAAACGTACTTCGGAGATCATCTCTCCTCCTCCCTGGTAGGGCGGCATGGCTTCCAGAAGTTCCCGCTTTCCGTAGAGAATTCCCACCCCGTTGGGTCCATACATCTTGTGGGAGGAAAAGGCATAGAAATCGGCATCGATCTCCTGCACGCTGAACGGGAGGTGCTGGATGGCCTGGGCACCGTCAATCAGGACTTTCACTCCGCGATCATGGGTTAGGGCCGTGATTTCCCTGACGGGATTGACGGTTCCCAGAACGTTGGAGACATGGCAGAAGGCCACCATTTTGGTGCGGGGGGTAATCAGGCTCCGGAGGGTGGCGGGGTCCAGTTCTCCTGAATCGGTAAACGGCCAGGGAACAACGCGGGCGCCCCGCCTTTGCGCCATCATCTGCCAGGGCACGATGTTGGAATGGTGTTCCATCTCCGAAACGATGATCTCGTCGCCCGGGCCGATAAAGGCTTCCCCGAAGGAAAAAGCCACCAGATTGATGCTTTCCGTGGTTCCCTTGGTGAAGATGATTTCCTCCCGGCTGCCGGCCTGTATAAAATCCCGGATCTTATCGCGGACACCTTCGAAAACCTCCGTAGTCTTGTCGGCCATGTAATGGGCGCCCCGGTGAATGTTCCCATAGAAATCAAGGGTGACGTGCCGTTCGGCAAGCAACACGTCGATGTTTTTCTGAGAGGAGGCAGCACTGTCAAGGTAAACTACCTGTTTCCCATACACCTCCTGTTTCAGCACCGGAAATTGTTTCCTTATTTCGTAGAGGTCCATAGATCAGCATTCACATTGATAGGCGCATTCATGACAACGTCCCACATCCCCCCGGAGTCTTTTATCGACCAGTTCGCTGATTCTGTCGCGCAGGGGTTCGATGCGGATTTGCTGGACCACCTCATAGGAGAAGGCGTTCATCAGCATCAGCCGGGCCTGGGATTCTTCGATGCCCCGTGACCGGAGATAGAAAAGGGCGTTTTCGTCGATCTGGCCCACGGTGGCGCCATGGCTGCACTTGACGTCGTCGGCTTCGATGATAAGCTGGGGTTTGGTTTGCATCAGGGCCTTGTCGGTGAGCAACAGGCTGTTGTTGCGCTGGTAGGCGTTGGTTTTCTGGGCGTCGCGGACCACGTGGATCCGCCCTGAGAATGCCCCCGAGGCGGCATCATCGAGCACGTTCTTATAATGCTGGTTACTCAGGCAGTGGGGAGATGCATGCACCACCTGCAGGAAGTTATCGACATGCTGACGCCGATCGAGGAAGGCCATCCCGTACATGTTGGCTTCGGCATTTTCCCCGTCAAGGATGACCTTCAGGTTATTGCGGACCATTCCCCCGTGAAGGGTCACGGCATGGGTGGTCAGATGGGCATCCCTTTCAAGATGATGGTAAACCGCATGGACAGCCGCCGTCAGGTTATGCTGGTTCTGGACCGCACAAAGGTCGACCGATCCGTTCCGGCCGGTGAAAACTTCTGTGACCGTATTGGCAAAATAACGGTTGAGGTTAAGGGTGTGGTCACATACGACCAGTTTGAGTTCCGCCTCCGGTTCTGCGATCACCAGGTTCCGCTGGGTCACAAAGGTATCCCGGTCCGATTCCAGAATATTGATGACCTGGACAGGTTTTTCCAGTTTTACGCCCCGGGGTACATAGATGAAATATCCATCGCGGGCCCAGGCGGTGTTCAGGTCTGCCATGGGATCCCCGCCAGGTGTGGCCAGCTGTCCATAGCGGGAATTGACCAGCTCAGGATGTTTGCAGGCCATCTCCGCCAGGCTTCCGATCAACACTCCTTCGGGGAGCTGGTTTCCCTGAAGGCTTACCGAATGGAACCAGCCGTTGACCACAAGAAGAAGAATGGTGTCGAGGCGCGGGATGTCACACTTAAAGGCTTCGGTGAGCTCAAAACTCCCCGCGTTTCCGGCAGGTACAAAATGATAATCCGCAGAAAGGAATGGAATCAGCGAAGTGTATTTGTAGTTTTCGTTTTTCCGGTCGGGAATCCCTGCCTGCATAAAAGTGCGGAGAGCATCCTCCCGCAAAAGGTGCATGGCCTCCGGGGAAGCAGCCTTCAGGAGAGGCTCCTCCTCCCTGTAGCGGGCCAGGAAGCGCAATGCCAGCTCTTTGTTGTCGGTTACCGTACTCATGTTCAATCCCCGTTCTCCATTTTAATCCATTCATACCCCTTCTCCTCCAGAACCAGGGCCAGCTCCCTGCCTGCCGACTTGACAATACGCCCTTTGTAAAGGACATGGACGTGGTCGGGAACAATATAGTCGAGAAGACGCTGATAATGGGTAATCAGAATGGTTGATCTTTCTGGTGATTTGAGGGCATTCACCCCGTTGGCCACAATCCTGAGCGCATCGATGTCAAGACCTGAATCGGTTTCATCAAGAATGGAAAGACGCGGTTCCAGGAGAGCCATCTGAAAAATTTCGTTCTTCTTTTTCTCCCCGCCTGAAAAGCCCTCATTCACGGAACGGTTGGTGAGTTCGGTATCCATTTCCACCAACCTTTTCTTTTCACGCATCAGCTTCAGGAATTCTCCGGCGGTGAGCGGAGCTTCACCGCGGTACTTGCGATGTTCATTGACGGCCGTTTTCAGGAAAGTGACCATGGGCACCCCCGGAATCTCCACGGGATACTGGAAACTAAGAAATATCCCCTTCCGGGCCCGGTCTTCAGGTGACAATTCCATGAGGTCTTCACCGGAATAGGTAATTTGCCCCCCGGTGACCTCATAGCCCTCCTTTCCGGCCAGAATATTGGCCAGGGTACTCTTTCCCGAACCGTTGGGGCCCATGATGGCATGCACCTCGCCTGGCCTCACCTCCAGGTTAATCCCGCTTAAAATCTCCTTTCCTTCTACGGAAACATACAAATCCTTGATTGACAACATATCCTTTTATTCTAATCTTCCTTTTGATATTTCTAATTCCAAATTCCAGACTCCAGATTCAAGATTCCAGACTCCAGA
>JAAYDJ010000004.1 GCA_012729335.1 Bacteroidales bacterium
AGAATCAGTCCACCAGGTCAGAATCAGTCCACCAGGTCAGATTCAGTCCACCAGTGTTAGAATCAGTCCAGCAGTCTCAGAAGCGGGCCACCAAAGGGATCCGCCTGCCGAATCCGAAGGCCTTGGCGCTGACCCTGAGGATGGGGGCTGCCTGGAATCGCTTGTATTCGTTGAGGTTGACCATTCTGATCACCTTATTGACCAGGGGAAGGTCAAAGCCGCTGGCGGCAATCTCTTCCGGGGAGAAGTTCAGCTCGATGTATTGGTAAAGGATGTCGTCGAGGATGGGGTATTCGGGCAGGGAATCGGAGTCTTTCTGCCCGGGTCGCAGTTCCGCCGAAGGGGGTTTTATGATAGAGTGATGGGGAATGATTTCTTCGTGGCGGTTGATCCAGCGGGCCAGTGCGTAGACTTCGGTCTTGTAGAGGTCGCCCAGGACGGCCAGACTTCCGTTCATATCGCCGTAAAGGGTACCGTAGCCCACCGCGCATTCGCTTTTATTGGAGGTATTGAGGAGCAGGCAGCCGAATTTGTTGGAGAGGGCCATCAGGAGTACCCCCCTGATGCGGGCCTGAACATTTTCCTCGGTGATGTCATGGGGGAGGTCGCCGAAGAGGGGGGCCATATCACGGTAGATGCTGTCGACCGATGCCTGGATGGGTATGTTATCGTAGCGGATCCCCAGGTTTTGGGCCAGGGTTACGGCATCGTCGACGGAGTGGGAGGAGCTGTATCGGGAGGGCATCAAAAGAACCCTGACATTTTCAGGGCCCAGGGCGCGGACTGCCAGCACGGCCACCACGGCCGAGTCAATACCCCCGGAAAGGCCCAGCGTTGCCCTTTGGAATCCCGTTTTGGCGAAGTAGTCCCGGATGCCCAGCAACAAAGCCTGTTCCATTTTCCCGATTTTTCCGGCTCCGGGTTGAAAGGTTGCCTCCTGGCTGCAGGCCGTGTCAATGATCAGGAAGTCCTCCCTGAAGTAAGCCATTTCCCTGAGGATTTTCCCGTCGGGACCGATGAAGAGGGACCCGCCGTCAAAAATCAGCTCAGCCTGTGCGCCCGTCTGGTTCACATACACCAGGGGCAGCCCGTATTGGCGGGCCTTGCGGGTGAGGATCTCCTTGCGCCATGCCTCCTGGTCCACAGAAAAGGGTGAGGCCGACAGGTTGACAATGAGCCCGGGCTGTAGCTTGGCCAGCTCTTCCATCGGGGAACACTGGTAGAGCTTGTCCTTCCCGAATTCGTACTGCACCGGCTGCTCGTCCCAGAGGTCCTCGCAGATGGTCACCGCGATTTTTTCCCCGCCGGCTTCCAGCAGATGGAAGCTTTTGTTGGGTTCAAAGTGACGGTATTCATCAAAAACGTCGTAGGTGGGCAACAGGCTCTTGCAAAAGAGGTCTTTTACCTTTCCGTCGGCCAGGTAAAGGGCGGCGTTGTATAGCTTCTTACCTCTTTCCCCCTCGTTGAGAACGGGGGCTCCCACCAGGGCGGCGATGCCGTGGCAGTGGCCCGCGATCTTTTCTGTGGCCGCCTGCGCGGCGGCGATGAATTCCTGCCGCTCCAGCAGATCCTGCGGATAATAACCGGTCACCGAAAGTTCCGAGAAAACGGCCAGTTCCGCGCCCTCGCGCCGTGCTCTCTCGATAAATTCTGTGATTTTCACGATGTTACCATCAAAATCGCCAATGCGGTAGTTGAGTTGTACCAGTGCAATCTTCATTCCGGGGAAAATTAATACCTTGCAAATCTCTGCTTTTTCGGCCAATTTCGCAATATTGCCGGTGTGCATCCGTATGATTGGTATTCATTAACGAAAATGGGAAAGCCCATGCAACTGAAAATAGCAAGGATCGGTAAAGCGATTGGGGTAATGGCGCTGCTCGCGGGGATGTACCTCCTCCTTTCCTGCGAAAGGAATCCCCTGAAAGTAGACCTTTCAGGGATCGGGGAAGAAGTCTCTTTTGTGAGGTATGACCGGGAGCTTTTCTCCCTGGGGGGGGCTCCCGGCATCGGAGATCTGCAGGGACTGCATGACCGCTATCCTGCTTTCACCGATCTGTACACGCACCTGGTTCTCAGGGTCGGAGATGTCACCGATTCCTCCGGATGGCAGTTGATCAGGGAGTTCCTCGCCGACACGACCACTCAGGCGGTAAGGGAGATGGCTGAAAAGAGATTTTCCGAATTGAGGTCGGTGGAGAAGGAGTTGGTCACGGCCTTCAAACATTTCCGATATCATTTCCCGGAAAGGCCCCTGCCGGTGGTATACTTCTGCCAGTCGGGCTTTAATGAGTCGGTTTTTACTGCCGACAGCCTGGTGGGCATCAGTCTCGACAAATACCTGGGCCCCGGATGCTTCTATTACGACATGCTCGATTTGCCGCGGTATAAGCAGCGGAAGATGATCCCCGCAATGATTCCCTCCGATGTGATGTACACCTGGGGAATGACGGAGTTTCCCCTTGGGAAGGAGGCCACCACGCTGCTCGATCACATGGTACATGAGGGGAAGCTGCTCTATTTTATGGAAGCGATGCTTCCGCGTGAGGCCGACACCCTGCGCACCGGGTTTTCGAAGCGGCAGCTGGAATGGTGCCGGTCAAACGAGACCGCCATGTGGAACTACCTCGTGGAGCATCAGATGCTTTTTTCGACACGTCAGATGGATATCGTCAGGTATATCAACGATGGTCCCACCACCAACGGATTCCCCCAGGAATCGCCGGCCCGCACCGGAGCATGGCTGGGACGTCAGATCGTCAGGGCATACATGAAGAAGAATCCTCAGGTCACCCTCGCTGAACTGATGGCCAACACAGCCTACCGGCAGATCCTCAACGGGTCGGCCTACGCCCCGCAGTAAAAGGCCATACAAAAAAAAAGAGGCTGCTCCCACGGAACAGCCTCTTCGACAGGACCCCATGCCGGGGTCATTCTGGTCAGAGTTCCCTGATTTTGATGTTGCGGTACCAGACATCATCGCCATGGTCCTGAAGGGCGATCACCCCCTGACGCGGAACGTTGGCCCATTCGGGATTGAGACCCGGGAACTTGGAGTTGGCCACCATGTTGTTCCACTGGTCGGTCCAGAGATGATACTCCAGCACATTGACTCCATTCTGGTTGTGCACGACGGTGCCGTCATACACCGTGATTTCGACCGTATTCCATTCCCCGACGGGTTTGGCATTCTGCGGTTTTGCGGGGATCAGGTCGTAGAGAGAACCGGCCTGACGGTTTCCGTCGACACCCAGTTCGGCATCGGGGTGTTTCAGGTTGTCAAGGACCTGCATTTCGGGAGCGGTCATGTAAATGGGCCATCCCTCCACCTCTTTACCCAGGTAGAAGATCCCCGAATTTCCCCCTTCCGAAATCTTCCATTCCAGGCGGAGCTTGAAATTCTGGAATTCTTTTTCATAAAGGATGTCGCCACCATCGGTGGCTCCGGCTTCGCCCTGCCCTGATTCCTTGCAGTGCAGCGTTCCGTCCACAATCTCCCAGTTGGTGGGGAAATGGTCCTTATTGACCCCCCTCCAGCCGTTACTGGTCTGGCCGTCAAACAAAAGCACCCAGCCTTCCGCCTTTTCCTCGTCGGTCAGCGTGTTGGGGGCTACCACCTTCTCCTTGCAGCCGAAGGAGAGGATGAAAATCATGGAAACCATAATGGCAGATAATTTTTTCATTTTTTGCTTATTTATTTAATGGTTAGAGTTATAGCGCATCGTTGAAAGCCTGAAAAGCTCCGGCACCACGAAATTATGAAATTTCTCCCGTTCTGCCAATCATCCTTTTCCTGAATTTTGTACTTTCGGAGTTGCACACGAAGATTACTTCAGGGAAAACCAAACTAATTACAAATGACAAAGAAGAAAAAGAAAATCGGTATTCTGACGGCCGGGGGCGATTGTCCCGGGTTGAATGCAGCCATCAGGGGCGTAGGCAAGACCGCCATCGTGGAATTCGGGATGGAGGTTATCGGGTTCAGGGCCGGTTATTCAGGCCTGATCCACAACGATTATTTAGAGTTGAAGGAGTCGCAGTTGTCGGGGATTCTGACCCTGGGGGGGACGATCCTTGGAACCAGCCGTGAGAAACCTTTTAAGAACGGGGGAGCCGATGCCCATGACAAACCCGACACTATTCTTCAGAATTACAATGACCTGGGCCTTGACGCCCTGGTGTGCATAGGCGGAAACGGCACGATGAAAACGGCCAATATGCTTTCCAAACAGGGGCTGAATGTGGTGGGAATCCCCAAAACCATTGACAACGATGTGTGGGGTACCGATATCACCTTTGGATTCGAGTCGGCGGTCGAGATCGCCACCGAGGCCATCGACCGTTTGCATACCACGGCCAACTCCCACCAGCGGGTCATGATCATCGAGGTGATGGGACACAATGCCGGATGGCTCGCCCTCTATGCAGGAACTGCGGGCGGAGGCGATATCATCCTCCTGCCGGAATTGCCCTATAACCTCCGGTCGGTCTGTAAAAAGGTGGAAAGCCGCTACGAGGAGAACAAACCCTATTCCATCGTGGTGGTAGCCGAAGGCATCGAAAGACCTGAGAAAAGAACGGCCGCCAACTATATCGCAGAAGCCATCGGAACATATACCGGACTGGAAACCAGGGAAACGGTGCTGGGGTACATCCAGCGGGGGGGAAGCCCCTCACCCTTTGACCGGATCCTGGCCACCCGCTACGGTTCCTTTGCTGCCCAGTGTATCGCCGACGGAAATTTCGGCACCATGGTATCGGTCATCGACAACAAAACCGTGGCCGTACCTTTGAGTGAAGTGGGCGGAAAAACGCGCCTGGTCAGGCCCGACGATCCCCTGGTCACCATTGCCCGCCGTATGGGCATCTCCTTCGGCGACGAATACCTCAAATAGTCTGGAATCAGGAGTCTGGAGTCTGGAATGTGGGAATCTTGAGTCTTGAGTCTTAAGTCTTAAGTCTTGAGTCTTGAGTCTTGAATGTGGGAATCTGGAGTCTTGAGTCTGGAATGTGGGAATCTGGAGTCTTGAATCTGGAATGGATCTGGAATCTGGAATCAGGAGTCTGGAATATCAGAATGTCGGGTTATTCTAATCTTCTAATCCTCTTATTATCTAATCTTATAATCTTTTAATCATCAAGATGTTAGTTTGCTTCGGAACAGGGGGGAGCGGTGTATTTTCCATTTGCTGAGGCGGTAGAGGAGGGAGGTTTTGAGTACGCCGAAGCCGTAGGTGATGCTGTTGCGGATGTTGATACTGGAGGCTTCCCTGAAATATTTGGTAGGGCAGGTAACCTCGGCGATATCAAAGCCGGCGTACCAGATTTGGGCCAGCATCTGGTTGTCGAACACGAAGTTATCGGAATTCTCCTCGTAGCAGATGGTTTCGAGCACCTTTCGGGTAAAAGCCCGGTATCCGGTGTGGTATTCCGAAAGTTTGGCTCCCATCATGAGATTCTGAAAGAAAGTCAGAAAGCGGTTGGAGACATATTTGTAAACGGGCATACCTCCTCTGAGGGCGCCCTTGCCGAGGATTCTGGAGCCCAGGGCTACTTCGTAAAGGCCGCTGGCCAGCAGGTGGGCCAGGGAGGGGATCAGCAGCGGGGTGTACTGGTAGTCGGGGTGGAGCATGATCACGATGTCGGCACCCAGTTCCAGGGCTTTCCGGTAGCAGCTTTTCTGGTTGCCACCATAACCCTTGTTGACGCTGTGCTCCACAATATGCCTGATTCCCAGTTCCCGGGCGACCAGGATGGTCTCGTCGCGACTTTTATCATCGACCAGAATGACCTCATCGACGATGGAGAAGTCAATTTCATCATAGGTGATTTTGAGGGTCTTGGCGGCGTTGTAGGCAGGAAGCACTACCACGACTTTTTTATTTCTGATCATAATATTGGTGTTAGGTTTTGCCGGGTGTGTAGACTTTTCCGGAAGGTTTATTTAAGGGGAGCCGCGAAAGCCTGTACGTCGTTTCCGGTGATTTTGCGGTCGCAAAGAATGATCAGCCGCTCGATGACGTTCCTGAACTCCCTGATATTTCCTCTCCATTCTATTTTCCGGAGTTCCCTGAGGGCATCCTCGGTGATGGTTTTTTCCGGCATTCCATATTCGTTACAGATTTGCTGAATGAAGTGGTTGGCCAGGAGGGGAATATCCTCGAGGCGTTCGCTCAGGGCGGGTACCCTGATGAGGATAACGCTGAGGCGGTGATAGAGGTCTTCGCGGAAATGGCCCTTTTCGATTTCCTCGGAGAGGTTTTTATTGGTAGCGGCCACGACCCTGACGTCGACCCTGATGGCCGTGTCGGATCCCACACGGCTGATGATGCTTTCCTGGAGGGCCCGCAACACCTTGGCCTGGGCCGAAAGACTCATGTCGCCGATTTCATCGAGGAAAAGCGTACCTCCGTTGGCCTGTTCAAATTTGCCCTTCCGCTGTTTTATGGCACTGGTAAAAGCCCCTTTTTCGTGGCCAAAGAGCTCGCTTTCAATCAGTTCAGAGGGGATGGCAGCACAGTTGACTTCCACGAAAGGTCCCGCAGCCCGCAGGCTCATTTCGTGGATGCGCCTGGCCACCAGCTCCTTGCCGGTGCCGTTGGATCCGGTAATGAGCACCCTGGCGTCGGTGCGCGCTACCCTGTCGGCCATCTCCACCACCTTAAGAATCGCCTCCGACTCTCCGACAATCTCAAATCTCTTACTGACCTTTTTCTTCAGGATTTTCGTCTCGGTGACCAGCACCGACTTGTCCATGGCATTGCGGATGGTGATCAGCAGCCGGTTGAGGTCAAGGGGCTTCTCGATGAAATCAAAGGCTCCTTTCTTGATGGCTTCCACCGCCGTATCAATGTTGCCATGGCCCGATATCATCACCACCGGAAGGTCGGTCACCTGGTCGCCCAGTTTCCCCAGCAGTTCAATGCCATCCATTCCCGGCATCTTGATGTCACAGAGCACCACGTCATAGTCTCCGCCTTTTATTTTTTCGAGGCCTCGGGGGCCGTCTTCGGCCAGATCCACCTCATACTTCTCATATTCCAGAATATCTTTGAGGGTATTCCGGATGCTTCTTTCGTCATCAATGACCAGGATGCGTGACATAATTGGTTTTTTTATGATCCTTCGGGATTACAAAGAAACCAAAAATGAGGAAATAACGCAACCGGAAGAAGGTGTTAGAATTTTAGGGCGATCTCTCCGCTGGGGGGCAGGGCTCTGTAAAAGGATTTGGCTTCCCCGGCAGGGATGAAAATGGTCACCTCAGGTTTGTAATCGGGAAGCCTGAAGTGGAGCAGGTCGCGGTTAGTCTCCTCCAGCGTTTTAAGGTGCCGGCGTATCCGGTATTTGAGGGTAGGCCAGTCGAGGGTTCCGAATGACCGTTCGGCCTGGACGAAGCTCACTACCAGGGAGGAGTCGAGTTGGAGGTGCCACTCTACAAATTCGACGCGGGAAGTATCGACCTGGGTAATGTTCTGTGCGGCTTCCGTGGAATCACGGGGGGCCTTTTTTACCTGAATGGGTTCTTTCACGATGGAACCTTCGATTTCGGTGATGGTGAACGGCCGTGAGAAGGCTGCAGCATAGTGGGCCGGCGTGAAGGAGCTGAAAAACCTGGAAATCTCTGCCTCGCTGAAACGGATCTCCCTGAGAACGACGCCTTTGTTTTCCAGTCTGACTACGCTGTCGGCCACATCAATGGTCAGTCCGATGGAGTCATTCCCTGCCATGATGACCCTGGCTTCCAGAAAACTCTTGTCACGTATCAATTGCCATTCCTCCTGTGACCAGGCCAGTGTATCGCCGGGGATTCCCTCTGTCGTGCGGAAATGACGGGCCTGGTTTCTGACCGAAACTGCCATGGCCAGGGTATAGAGGAGCATCCAGGTCACCAGCAGTGCCGGGATGACCCTGAGAAAAAGGACTCCCGCCCATCCTCTCTTATTTCTTAACTGGGTTGCGTCTTTCATCACATTCAATATATGAAAACTTTTGCTCCGACGGGGAGGGTTTCGTACACTTCTCTCAGGTCGGCATCGTTCATTCTGATACAGCCGTGGGTCACCGGGAGTCCCAGAAACCGCTGGTAAAGGGTACCGTGAATGAGGTATCCGTCACCCAGGGCCAGGGCGTATTCTCCCAGGACGCCTCTTTCATAGCGTGAGGGATGGGTGGCTGAAGGTATGGGCAAGCCCTCTTCGACGAAGGCCCAGTCGGGCTTCCTCCATACAGGGTCGGTGATTTTGCCGCGGACCTTGAATTCGCCCCGGGGAGTTTTGAATACCCATTTTTTGTCACCTTCACCTTCCAGGCTGATATAACTTCCTGTGGAGCAGAGGCCTTCCCTGACCAGTTGCCGGTTCCGATAGAGGGCAAAGCGGTTTTCGGTGGTATTCACCACCAGATAGGCATTTCCGGGAGTGAATCTTTCTATTTTTTTCTGCAGGGAGGTGATCTCGGCGTTCAATCGCTTTATTCTGGCGGCATCGGCCCCGGCGTTCATTTTATGTGGCGCGCTTCCACGGGGCAGGAAGAGTTCAGAGAGGGCGGGCGCGGTGACCAGCAGAAAGGGGAGGAAGGCCACATACAAAGCCACGATGGCCGCCACCTTCATTTTCTTCTGCCATCTGCCATTCTCTGATGTGCTGCCCGTTTCCACCAGACCGAGGGTATCCTTGCCCTGTGGCGGAATGATGGGGGAGCCTGCCGGCTCACTGTTTTGCTTTGTCATTGCTGATAATTTTTTCCAATGGTTCAAGAGACCCTACGATGACCACAGGGGTATTTTCCCGTGCCAAACTGAAAACGATATCCATGTCCTTGTTGTCGAGGGCCACGCAGCCGTTGGTCCAGTCAAAACCCCTGCCTCCGTGCCCGTGTATCTCGATCAGTCCGCCAATCTCCAGCCGGCGGGAAATCTTTTTGTCAGCGATGTTCCGTTGGTACCGGGCCCTGTCGTCATTGTTGGGATAGTTGATCAGCAGAGCCTTATAGTAGATGGTCCGGTGGCGCTCTTTTTTCTGGACGACCTTATAAACCCCTTCTGGTGTGGCCTGGTCGCCCTTGTGAAGCTTGGGACCGATCCATTGGGGCCCAAGTTCAACCTGGAAGTCGGCCTTTATCTTGCCGTTCTGGTAAACCCACAGCCGGTGGGCCATTTTGTCGACCAGGATCAGGGTGTTCCCCTGCCTGGCTGAGGTGGCCATCGCCGTTTCAGCCCACTCTTTCCATTTTGAATAGTCTGAAAAGTAATCCGCCAGCATGGAATGGGCTTTTTTTACGGACTCACGCATCAACCTGCCGGCTTTTTCGAGTTTTACCTCAGCGATGTGATAGTCAGATTTTTCCCTGGCCAGCCGTGCTTCCGAAAGGATCATCACCGCCTGGTTAAAGCTCTCCCTGACCGGTTTGTTCAAAGGCAGGGGTGCGTATACCCTTTTGAATTCAGCCGCCATATTTTCCAGGTCTTCCAGAGTGGCAGCGGTGGTATGATGTACACTGCGTGCTTTTGCCGAGGCTTTCGCCAGGGCCTGAGCCCCCTTTATGGTGGCTTCCCTCGCAAAAAAATCCACACGTGTGAAATCCCTGCTCAGAAAAAAACGGCTGTTTTCAGTTTTCAGGTGAACCATCGCCGAGTCGAAAAGGGCTATGGTCTCGTGAAGGAGTTCCGGGGCGTATTTGGCGGCTTCGGCATCACGCGCAACCGAAATGGCCTCGGCGGCGTTGCGCAGCTCCTCCATGGGCGGATCGGGCCACTTCAGGTAAGCCCAACCCCCCGCTACCAAAAACAACATCAACCCCAGAACCACCGTGGTAATCACGGTTTTTCTTCTTTTCGCTCTCTGACGCATGCCCTGCAATTTAAAAAAATCCCCGGAGAAAGGACCCCGGGGATATCCAATGAAACAAAACAATAAACTAATCGAGCTTATTACTTCTTTACCTTTGCAATCACGTCGTTGAGTTCGGTCGTAATGGCGGTCACTTTTTCTTTGGCAGCTTTCAGCTGGTCGAGGGTGCCCATCAGGTCACCGGCTTCCAGTTTGCCTGCAGCTTCGGAAATGGCGGTTTCCACCACACCGATTTCGGTTTTGATGGCTTCGACGGCAGCGGCGCCTTCTTTTCCACGGGGAGCCTTGGCCACCAAGCCTTTGGCTTCACCAACGAGGGTGCTCACTTCCACCATCAGGTTGTCCACTTCGGTCTTCACTTCTGCCTTACGGGTTTCCACATTCCCCTTCACGGTAGCAGCCGTGGCGGTCAGTTCAGCCACCTTGGCGCTGACAGCCTTGAAATTGCCGAAAAGTTTGCCTTTCTGCTCTTCCACCATCGTGTTGATGGCATTCATCGAATCCTGCAGGGCAGCAAATTCGGTAGGCAGGAACACATCGGCACCATTGGCACGCGCATCTTCAATGGCGGCGGTCAGGGCATCCAGTTCGGCCTGCGGAACTTTTGCACAACTACTCAGCAACACTACGAAGCTGATCATCACAAAACCAAGTACAAATTTGTTTTTCATAACACCAAAAAAATTTAATTTTGTTTAAATTATTATTTTCTAACTGAATTGAAATCTCTTGTCGAATGCACCAATTCAGATTGAATTCTTCATTTAGACGGAAGATTTCCTGGAAGTAACAAAATTTAGGAAAAAAAAGTTGATATTTCTCATATCGTTGCGGTACAATATTTTGCAATCAGGAGATGATGGACGAAAAGTATAACGGCCTGAAAGACGAGGAGATTGTCAGCAAGATCCTGAACGAAGATAAGCCGGAGTTGTTCGGGGTGTTATACCGCCGGTATTACCACAAGGTGGTCGACAAAGTATTCAGCTTCCTCAAAAACAGGAAAGCCTCACATGATTTTTCCAACGACATCCTGACCAGGGTGTATGAGAAACTGCCGGGATTCAGGGGAAACAGCTCCTTCTCCTCGTGGGTTTATGCCATTACCTACAATTATTGCATCGATTACCTGCGGCTCCAGAAGAAACTGCACTACCCCGACTGGAACAAGACCAACCTGATTCCCGAGATCCCCGATGAGTCGGAGGAGGATTTGTCGGGGGCCACCTTTGAAAATGTGCTTTCCATTCTGGATCTGATCCATCCCGAAGAGAAAGCGTTGCTGTTGATGAAATACCAGGATGAGTTGTCCTTACGGGAGATCGGGGCGACTCTCCGTATCAGCGAAGATGCGGTGAAGATGCGCCTCAAGCGGGCCCGCACCAGGGTTTTCTATCTGTATAAGGAAAGATATTCCTGAAAATTTTAGAGGGGGGCATGTTACTTTTTATGGGAATCGGCGTCAATAGCTAAAAGGTTTTTATGAATTCCATCATCCACCATTTTGTACCACCCAACCATTTTGTTCCGCCGGCGCGGGTTGTATCGGCTCTGTACAGGCTGTATGGCGACCTGCTGAATGTGGAGTGGTTTGAAGAGGATGCGTGTTACGAAGCGGTGTTTTACCATGAGGAGATGGAAACCATTGCCCGGTTCAATGAAGAAGGGGAGTTGCAGGTGAGCAAACGGAACCTGCCCTTACATATGGCCCGTCCAGCGATAGCCCGCCAGGCAGATATGGTGGGCGAACTGATGAACCTGATCGAGATCAACCAGCATGGTGTTCTTTATTACGAGATTATTGCCCGTGACAAATATCTCGACCGGTTTTTTCTCCTTGTACAGGAGGATGGCACGGTGATGGAGAAACGCAAGCTCTGAGCAGGAGTTTTCACCCTAAGCGGGTGCTGCCATATATCAGGAGAGCGGGCTGAAGGAGCCTGCAGGAGGCCGCAACAGGAAAAGAGAGAAAACAAAAAAACCGCCCTGAACAGGGGCGGTTTTTTTTGGGGTGGGGTGGAAGATCGGGCTCGAACCGACGACCTTCGGAACCACAATCCGACGCTCTAACCTACTGAGCTACATCCACCATGTGATTTTGCGAGTGCAAATATAAATGTTTTTCGATAATCTGCGGACTAGCCGGAAAGAATCTTCTGAAAAAACCACTCATCTTTCCATCCGTACAAGGTATGGAGCCATTTTTTACGGATTCCGGTGCATTCATAGCCGGCTTTCTGGAAGAGTCCGAGGCTGGGGGTATTGTCTTCGGCGACTGCGGCATAGAGTTGGCGGAGGCCTATGCCTTCGAGCGCATATTGGTCGAGGACTTTCAGAGCGTCGGAAGCATAACCCAGGTGGCGGTCTTCGCGGAGGTGGACCATAATGCCCACGCCCGCCCTCTGGTGGAACAGGTCAATGTCGAAGAGATCGGCGGCACCTACGGCTCTTCCGCTTTCCTCCTGTATAATCAGCCGCACCTGCTTTTGTTCATAGAGGTCGCGGCCGGCATTTTCGAGATAGCGTGCGAGCACCTGGCGTGAAAAGGGAGCGTGGGTGTTGCTGATCTCCCAGAGGGAGGTGTCGTTTTCCCATGTGTATAGCAGATCCAGGTCGGAAGGTTCCGGAGGCCGGAGCACCACTTTCCCGAAAGAGAGCAAATTAGGCGTGGGCATGTCTGTCCAGTTTTTTCAGGTTGGAAAGGAGGATTTCCAGGTCGTTGCTAACCTTGTAGTCCTTGGCATAGAGGATGTTCAGCTGGTGGATCCTGGCGGGGGTGAGGGTTTCCCCGCCGAAGAGGAGCCCGGGGTGGAGGATGCCCGTGCGCAGGGGGGGCAATTCCTGTTCCAGTCCGCTCCCGGGAATATATCCCACCAGGGAGAAATGGCCTGTGAGTACGCCGGCCAGGTTCTGGAACATTCGTTTTCTGCCGCGTACGAACCACATCAGCAGGGGCGAAGCAAGCAAAAGCAGGAAGGCGGCTCCCAGATCAAAGCTTCTTTTGGCCTGGCGGTTGTTTTTCCGGGTGATGGCATTGATATGGACCAGGTAAAGGTCTCCGGCCGTGTGGATCGAGTTGCTCCCAATGATGCTCATGCTCTCGGGCGGGGCTATTTTATAGTCGACATCGAGCCCCGATAAATCCAGCATGGCCCTGATGATTTTTCCCGATCCCAGGTTGCCGGCACAGAAGATGATCTCCCCGATGCGGTTGATTCTGATGATCTCCTTCATCTGGTCGACAGTACCCAGGTATTCGGGATGGTTGTCGTGGGGGGTCAGGGCGATATATCCCGCATAAACGGGCCTGACGGGCACTTGCTGCAGGAGTTCCCTCACGCGGGCCACCTCCGCGGGATCTCCTGCAATGGCGATTCTTTTAGGCCGGTCAATGTCGAGTTCGAACCCGGGAATCCGCCACTTGCTGAAAACCATCCTGAACAGCGGCAGAAAAACGGTGGCCCAGGCAGCTCCGATCAGGATCATCACCCGTGAAAAACGGAGCTGCTCGCTGACCAGGGAATAGGCGATCAGCAGGGCGATGGTCCCCCAGAGGATGCCCCGGAGTAACCGCATCAGATTTACAGGCTTACGATAACCTCCAGAGAAATGGATCCCCGCAAGCCAGAAAAGGATATAGACGGGAACCACTCCCCGGAGATAGATGGCCGGGTAATACCCCGGTTCAAACATGATCCTCTCCCACAGCGGAAGGATAAGCAAAAATCCGCTGTAAACCAGGGCTGCATCGAGAAGGGGCAGGTAAATCCTGCTGAAAAGCCGCTGCACAATGGCAATGAAAGCCCTGAAATAGATGGCCAGATGAATCAGCAAGGAGAAAAACCTTGCCTTGCCTGAAGAAAAATGTTTCCCGGCAAAGATGATCATGGCGTTGTAAAAGATCTTCACATAGTTGATGGAGTCCTTACGGGTACTTTCCCCCTTGTAATGGATGATGGTGGTTTCAGGAAAATAGTAATTCCTGTATCCGCTCAGGGTAATCCTGTAGCTCAGGTCGATGTCCTCACCATACATGAAAAAGGCTTCGTCGAGGAGCCCCGTTTTATCGAGGGTTTCCCTGCGCAGAAGCATGAATGCGCCGCAGAGTACATCGACGGGGCTGGTTTTGTCCTGGTCAAGATAGGAGAGGTGGTACTTTCCGAATTTTCGGGAACGGGGGAATAGCTTTGACAGGCCGAATATTTTATAGAAGGCGACCCAGGGAGTAGGCAACCCTCTTTTTGATTCCGGTAAAAATTTCCCTTTGCCGTCAATCATCTTCACCCCCAGTCCGCCCGCATCGGGGTGCTCATCCATGAAACGGACCACCTTTTTGAAGGTATCCTCTTCCACGACCGTATCGGGGTTGAGCAACAGGATGTATTCCCCTGCGGCCACTCTGACTGCCTGGTTGTTGGCCGCTGAATAGCCTGCATTCATGCTGTTGGCAATCAGTTTGACCCCGGGGTATTTCTCCCTGACCATGTGGCAGGATCCGTCAACCGAGGCGTTGTCCACCACGAAAATCTCGGCGTCCAATCCTTCGGAGGCCCGGTGTACCGCATGCAGGCACTGGTCGAGGAAGTGCCTGACATTGTAGTTGACGATCACGACGGAGAGCTTCATGCCGGTTTACTTGAGGCTTTTTTCAAAGTCGGTGCGGTGCAGGATCGACCGGCCAAGGGTGATCTCATCGGTGTATTCCAGGTCGTCGCCGATGGAGATGCCGCGGGCCAGGGTAGTGATGGCTACTCCCAAAGACTTCAGTTTTCTGTAAATGTAGAAGTTGGTAGTGTCCCCCTCCATGGTGGTGGGGAGTGCCAGGATTACCTCGTCGATGCCACCGGCTTCCACCCGGCGCACCAGGGAGTCGATCTCCAGATCGGAAGGGGCAACGCCGTCCATGGGAGAGATGATCCCCCCCAGAACATGGTACAATCCGCTGTACTGGTGGGTGTTCTCGACGGCCATTACGTCACGGATGTTTTCCACCACGCAGATGAGGCTCCCGCGGCGGGTGGGGTTGTTGCAGATGTCGCAGGTGGGCGTATCGGAAATGTTGTGGCATATCCGGCAATGCCTGATCTCACTGCGCAATTTGATCAGGGTGTTCCCGAACTGCACCACCTCTTCCTTCTCCTGCCTGAGCAGGTGTAGAACCAGCCGGAGGGCGCTCTTTTTACCGATACCCGGAAGCCTGGCGAATTCATTCACCGCATTTTCAAGTAGTTTCGATGGGAACCGGTCAGGAGACATGACGAATCAATCTTGAATATTAGGATATTAGAATGTCAGAATATGAGAATGCAAGAATATCAGGATGTTGGAATTTGAAGATGTCAGAATATCGGCGTATGATATCAGGATATCAGAATGGATAAGTAATGGATTATGCTGTGATGCGGATGGTTTGGTCGCGGTTGGGACCCACGGAGGCGATGGTCACCGGGACGCCGGTTTCCTCCTCGATGAAACGGATGTAACGGCGCAGTTCTTCGGGGAAGTCGGCGGCATTTCTGATGCCGGTCAGGGAGGTGTTCCACCCTGGCAATTCCACGTAGACGGGTTTCACCCGGTCGTCAAGTTCAAAAGGGAAGGCCTCGGTCACCTCACCATTGATTTCGTAACCGACGCAAACCCTGAGGATTTCGAACTGGTCGAGTACATCGGCTTTCATCATAATCATTTCGGTGACGCCGTTGAGCATGATGGCGTATTTGAGGGCGACCAGGTCGAGCCATCCGCAGCGGCGGGGTCTTCCCGTGGTAGAGCCGAATTCGTTTCCGGCTTTGCGGAGGGCCTCGCCGGTCTCATCACGGAGTTCCGTGGGGAAGGGGCCACTGCCCACGCGGGTGCAATAGGCCTTGAAAATCCCCAGGACCCTGCCGATCTTCGAGGGGGCGATGCCCAGTCCAATACAGGCTCCGGCACAAATGGTACTGGAAGAGGTCACAAAGGGATAGGAGCCGAAGTCGATATCGAGGAGGGTGCCCTGGGCCCCTTCGGCCAGCACACTTCTGCCCTCAGCCAGCATCTCGTTCAGGAAATGCTCGGTGTCGGCAAGGGTAAAGGTTTTTAGCAGGGTGATGCCTTCAAACCACTCCCTTTCGCAGGCCTCAAAGGCCTCCTCAAAATCAAAATGGTAATATTCACGCAGCAGTTGTTTGTGGCTTTCGGTACGTGTGGTGTATTTCTCCTCAAAGTCGGTGAGTATGTCACCTACCCGCAAACCCTCCCTGCCGATTTTGTCGCGGTAGGTGGGTCCAATCCCCTTCAGGGTTGAACCAATCCGGGTCTCTCCCCTGGCCTGTTCCGATGCCATATCGAGAAGCCGGTGGGTGGGCAGAATCAAATGGGCCTTCCGGGAAATCATCAGCTGGCCCGAAATGTCAAACCCCTTTGCAGCCAGAGATTCAATCTCCTTCCGGAATACAATGGGATCGATCACCACGCCGTTGCCGATGACATTGATCTTGTTTTTCCTGAAAACTCCGCTGGGAATGGTGTGCAGCACCTGCTTGATGTGATTGAATTCAAGGGTGTGCCCTGCATTGGGCCCCCCCTGGAACCTGGCGATGATGTCATAACCGGGAGTCAGCACATCGACCACTTTCCCCTTTCCTTCATCACCCCATTGCAGGCCAAGCAAAACATCTGCTTTCATTTTTTTCATTTTAAGCAGCTAAAAATACGCATTTTTTTCGCGCCGGCTACCGTTTCTTCTCCTGATGGCCGTATATGTAAAGCGAATGGTGCGACAACCTGAAATGGTGCCTCTGGCAGGCTTCCTCGATGATCTCCCTGATGCGCGGATCATGAAACTCCACCACCTGGCCTGTCCCCACATCAATCAGGTGGTCGTGCTGCAGGTTGGCGAAGGCCTTCTCAAACTGGGCAATATTCTTGCCGAACTGGTGCTTGACCAGAAGCTTGCAGTCTAGTAAAAGATCGATGGTGTTATACAGGGTGGCCCTGCTCACCCTGTAATTCTTGTTTTTCATGGAAATGTAAAGCGACTCGACGTCAAAATGGCCTTCGCGCGAATAGATCTCGTCCACAATGGCAAACCTCTCGGGGGTCTTCCTATGCCCCCTCGACTCCAGATACTCGGTGAACATGGTCTTGACGGCTTCCCTGGTTTTCTGGCTATTCATACTTAAACCAATTTTAAATAGAGATCCAAAAATAGGATATTTTTTGAAATTCCTGATGGGTCAGTCGTTGAGGTTTTCCACGCGGGTGACCTTGTCGATGCCTTTTATTTTTCCGAGTTCCCCGATGAGGGTTTGGAGGTCTTCTGTGTTATGGATATAGAGGAAGAGGTCGCCTTCGAACAATCCGTCGCGGGTGTCGAATTTTACCGATCGCATGTTGATGCTGTGGAGTTTGGAGATGATGGTGGTGATGTCGTTGACCAGGCCGATACGGTCAAAGCCCGAGAGGTTGATGCGGGTGAGGTAGGAGAGTTTTTTAAATTTTGTCCATTCCGCGGCGATGATCATATGGGAGTGGCTGGCGACCAGTTTTTCGGCTTTGGGGCAGTTCTTCTTATGAATGATGACATGGTCATCAGAGCTGACGTACCCGATGACGTCGTCACCGGGAATGGGGTTGCAGCATTTGGCCAGACTGTAGGCGATATGGTCGGGATTTTCCTTAAGCAGGAATGGCTTTTTTTTATCAAGAATGGGGGCCGTTTCCTGATCGTCTTCTTCGTCTGAGAGGGTTTCGGTTCCCTTTCCTTTGCCCCGGAAGGTGATGTTCCAGTATTTAATGAACTTGTTTTTCGATTTTCTGGAAAGGATGCTGCCGATGTCGTCGAGTTTGATCACGCCCATGCCCACTTCGGAAAAGAGCTGTTCCTTGTTGTTCAGGTTGTAGTGGGCGACGATTTTGCGGAAGGTATTGGCCACCAGGGGAACGTTGTGCTGGCGGATGGCCTCTTCGACCATTTCGCGACCTTTTTCGAGGTGGCGGTGGTTTTCGTTGCGGAGGGCGTCCTTGATTTTGCTGCGGGCCTTGGCCGTGGTGGCATAGCTGAGCCATGCCTGCTGGGGGACCTGGTTCTCAGAGGTGAGGATCTCCACCTGGTCGCCATTCTGGAGGACATGCGACGGGGGAACCAGTTTCTGGTTGATCTTTGCCCCGATGCATTTGTCGCCCAGGTTGGTGTGGATTTCGTAAGCCACGTCGATCACGGTGGAATTCTTGGGGAGTTTGATGGTTTTCCCCTTGGGGGTAAAGACCACGATCTCCGAAGCGAAGAGGTCAAGTTTAAATTCGTCGAGGAATTCAAAGGCGTCGTACTCCGAGTTGGCCAGGTGGTCACGGATCCGTTCTATCCAGCGGTCGAGTTCATTTTCTGTGGTGGCTGCATCCTTGTATCTGTAGTGGGCGGCGAACCCGTATTCGGCGATCTGGTCCATCCGCTCGGTGCGGATCTGAACTTCCACCCATTTTCCCTGGGGGCCCATCACGGTCACGTGCAGCGACTCGTAGCCGTTGGCCCGGGGCATGGTGATCCAGTCGCGGATCCGGTCGGGCTTGGGTGGATAGATGTCTGTGACCAGCGAAAGCACCTCAAAACACTGTCTCTTTTCCGAAATTGCCGGTTTGGCCTTCAGAATGATCCGGATGGCCAGCAGATCATATACTTCGTCAAAAGTCACCCCCTTGGTGTGCATCTTGGTCCAAATGGAAAACATCGATTTCAGCCGGTGGGTCACCGTACATTCAATGTCTTCCTCGGCGAGCCGCTGCCTGATGGGGGCGATGAACTCGTTGACCAGGTAGTTTCTCTTCTCCTCCTGGTCGTGAAGCTGGTAGAGAAGATGGTTGTAGTCCTCGGGATGCTTGAACCGGAAACTGAGTTCTTCGAGTTCGTTTTTAATGGCGTACAACCCCAGGCGGTGGGCCAATGGAGCATACAGGTACAGGGTTTCACCCGCCACCTTGAGTTGTTTCAGGGGTTGGAGCGATTCGAGGGTTCTCATGTTATGCAGCCTGTCGGCCAGTTTGATGAGGATGACCCGCACGTCATCCGACAGGGTCATCAGCATCTTCTTGAGGGTCAGCGCCTGGCGGGTGTCCATCTCCCCGGAGAGTTTCGTCAGTCCGTCGACAATCCGGGAGACGTTTTCCCCGAAGAGGTTGCGTATATCCTCCACGGAGTAGTCGGTATCTTCGACCACGTCATGGAGGATGGCGGCGATCACCGAGGTGGCTCCCAGTCCCAGGTCGTGGGCGACGATGGTGGCCACGGCAATGGGGTGGATGATATAGGGCTCCCCCGATTTGCGGCGAATACCATCATGGGCGGCATTGGCGAAGATAAAGGCCTTGTCGACCTTCTCCATCCGCTCATTGTCGAAACGCTTGCCGATTTCCCGTTTCAGGTCATCGTAACAGTCGTTGATCTGCCGTATTTCCGCTTTTGTAAACAGTGACATTTTCTTTGGATACCTTACCTGTTTCCCTGACCAGCCAGTTGGTGCCGATGCCGGCCCGCAGGCCTGCTTCCACATCGCTCATTTTGTCGCCGACCAGGAGGGAGGTCCCCGCGTCGACGCCGTATTTTTCCAGCAGCCGGAGGATCATTCCCGGCCGGGGCTTGCGGCAGCTGCACGCTCCCGTGACATCGGGGTGGTGCGGGCAATAGCTGATTTCTGTGATGTGAATCCCCTTTTTCCTGAATTGTTCCGTCATCCAGCGGTGCAGTACTTCCAGGTCCTTTTCGGTGTAATACCCCCTGGCCACTCCCGCCTGGTTGGTAATCACAAAAATAAGATATCCTGCCGAGTAATATTCATCTGCCAGTTGAAAAATACCCTCCCGGAATTCAAAATCCTCCACCTTCCAGAGGTAGTGTTTTTCGACATTGATGGTACCGTCGCGGTCGAGGAAGAGGGCTTTGGTGGTCATGGGCAGAAGCAGGGTAAGGATCAGGGGTGAGGGTGGTGGCCGAAGATCCTGGCTTCCACCTCTTCGCAGATGATGTGACCCAGGAGCATGTGGGCTTCCTGGATGCGGGGGGTGTCGGTCGAGGGGATGCGCAGTGTGATTCCGGCCAGTTCCGGCATGCGGCCTCCTCCGGCCCCGGTCAGGGCGATGGTATGCAGCCCGGCCTCCATCGCATATTCGGCAGCCCTGACGATGTTGGGCGAGGTGCCGGAGGTCGACAACACCACCAGCACATCGCCGGGGCGGGCAGCTCCTTCCAGATAACGCGCATAAGAGTAACTATAGTCGTAATCGTTGGACACGGCCGTCAGAAAGGGTATGTTGATGTTGATGGCTTCGGCGTTGAGCGCCTTCCGGTTCAGGTAGAATTTGCCTGAGAGTTCGGCGGCCAGGTGCTGGGCATCGGCCGCGCTGCCCCCGTTTCCACAGAAAAGAACCCTGCGGCCTTCCTGCAGGGCACCTGCAATAAGCACCACGGCTGCTTCCACCTGCGCCAGGAGAGACTCGTCTTCCGCCATGCTGCGCTTCAGGGCTGCCGATTCCCTGATCCTGTCTGATATGTTGTTCATTCGTTTGTTTTACGGTATTTAATGCATTTATGGATAGAGACCCGGGAGGTGAGACCTCCGGGTGAAAACCTTGATCCGGTTTACACCACAGAAGGAAGCCTTTTCATATCGGGTCAGCTGTCTTTATCAGGGGGATTCAGTTCCCGCATCAGGTCGTAAAAAAGCTGCGTGAAGCGGTCCCACGAAAAGCGTTGCCTGTCGGCGGCCACGTAGCGTTCGAAGGCTTCCTTCCGGTTTTTCAGGAAGAAATCTTCGAGGGCGGCGGCGATTTCCCGGGCTTCCGGGGTGCAGACATAGCCGGCTTTCCGGTCGGCCACGATTTCGGGGAGCCCACCCACGCGGGTGACCAGCATGGGTTTGCCGAAATGGTAGGCCACCTGGGTCACCCCGCTCTGGGTGGCGGTTTTATAGGGCTGGACGACCATGTCGGCCGCGTTGAAATAGTTTTCGACCTCCTGGTTGGGGATGTACCGGTTGTGAAAGATCACCTGTTCTGTCAGGCCGGCCGCCTCCACCCGTTGGTGGTAGGTCTCTTCGTTGGCGTAGAATTCCCCGGCGACGATCAGTTTCACGGGCAGGGAGCGCATCCCCGGGGCGGCCATGGCGTCGATGACCAGGTCGAGGCCTTTGTATTCGCGGACCAGCCCGAAAAAAAGGAGGTAGCGGAACGCCGGGGAGAGGCCCAGGCGGGCCAGGGCTTCCTCCCGGGGGAAGATATGCCCGTAATGGTCGTAAATGGGGTGGGGCCCGTACCGGCGGGGCAGCTTGCGGTCGAAGAGGTTCAGGTCGGTGAGGACACTTTCCGACATGACCACCATGGCATGACAGGAACGGATGAACCAGGAGGTCAGAAGGCGGTCGCCCGGTTTCTTTTCATGGGGTATGATGTTGTCGGCCAGTCCGATGACCCTTGTGCTCCGCCCCCGGGAACTGATGCGGGCGACCGACCCCAGCGACGGCCCGATAAAGGGAATCCAGAAGCGGGCGATGACCAACCCCGGTTGCATCTTCCTGATGAACATACCTGCCCTGATCCAGGAAAGGGGATTCATAGCGTTGATCTTCCGTGTGATGGTCAGCCCCTCCGGAGGAGGATCAGTGGTATACTGGGTTTTCCCGGGAAAGAGAAAACCGGGGTATTGCAGGGTGAAGGTGACCAGGGTGACTTCGTGCCCTTCCCTCTGGAGTTCAAGGGCCAGCCGTTCGTTCAGGGCGGCAATGCCCCCCCTGTATGGATGGGCCGGCCCCAGAATGACTATCTTCATTAGTAATGTTGTAATTTAATGCTTTGTTCTTCAGTTAAATATCGACATAAAGCCAATGACGGCTCTTCACGCCCATGGAATTGGCTCCGCGGTGCTCCGCCGAACTTCGTTTCGCATGGGGCAAATATTCCTTTCCTTTAGTGGTCGGAGCACCATGCGACTTTCATATGTTTCAGATTCACCATCAGGCCACGAATTTACCAAATGATTCCTTATACGGGGAGGCTGGAGCCATAATCTTCACCCCATGTGGTCAATTCTTTTTCCACGGTGGGGAGGAATTCTTCTTCCCGGGCCATGTCAAACCGGCGTACGGAGGGGTCGCGGCGGAACCAGGTGAGTTGTTTACGGGCATACTGTCGTGTATGGGATTTGATCTCTTCGATCACGGCTTCGCGGGTGCCCTTCCCCTCGAACAGGGTGAACCACTCCCGGTAGCCCACGGTTTGCAATGCCGGCAAGTGGCGCAGGGGATAGAGCCTGCGGGCTTCCTCTTCAAGGCCGTGCTCTACCATCAGATCCACCCGCCGGTTGATCCGGGAGTAGAGTTCTGCGCGCTCCATGTCGAGGCACCAGGTCAGAATCCGGAAATCCCGTTTGCGGGTGGTCCGGGTCAGCAGGGAGGAGTAAGGTTCCCCGGTCATCAGGCAAATTTCCAGCGCATGAAGGATGCGCATGTGGTTTTTCAGGTCGACGCGGTGGTAATACACGGGGTCCTTTTCGAGAAGGGCCCTTTGGATGCTTTCAAGGCCTTCCTCCCCGAATTGCTTTAGGAGCCTCCCCCTGATGGCCGGATCCACCGTGGGGAGGTCGTCAATACCTTTGCGCACGGCGTCGATGTAAAGCATTGATCCACCAGTCATTACCACCACGGCATGGCGACGGAACAACTCCCCGAGCAGGGAGAGCACTTCAGTTTCGTAACGGCTGGCATTGTAATAATCGCGGACCGACAGGTTGCCGATGAAATAATGGGGGACCGCCAGGAGCTGCCCGGGGGAGGGGCGGGCGGTGCCAACCACCATTTCGCGGTACATCTGGCGGGAGTCGGCCGAAAGGATCACGGTGCCGAAATGGCGGGCTACCCCGATACTCAGGGCGGTCTTGCCAATACCGGTCGGACCGGTGATCACCAGCAGGGTGGGCTCCATCTGCAAAGAATTCAGTTCTGGGGTAAAGATAGGAGGGTTTGGGACAAAAAAAAACTGTCCGGGGCATCCTAGCCCTGAACAGTATGGCACTTCATCAGAGGAAACGGTGGAAGCCGGTTCAGCGCACCAGTTCCTCCATCTCTCCGAAAATTTCGTAGTAGTCGGTCAGCAGGCCGTAATCGGTGTCGGGCTCAGGAGCCTTTCTTCCCTGCGGAAGCTTGGCGTTGATCACCTCGTCCAGCACTTCGGCAGGGCTTTCGCCCCGCTGCAGACTCACTACGGGTTCCCTCAGGTTTTTTTCCATAATTGTTCCGGTTAATTCTATTTGTAAATAACGGTCACTGATCAGATCGAAAACATAGCGGAAGAACCTGACCGAAGGGGTGATGACCATTCCGATCATGGTATTGCGCATGGTGGGAAGCCCGTGCCGGCAGGGGCCTTCAAGCTGGGAAATTTCGACGGGTTTCCGTCCGCGTGAAAGTGGAATGAAAAATGAAGCGATGTGCTGATTGTGGTAACCCAGGGCCTGCTGGAGAATTTGGTGCAACTCCAGGAAGGAGTGGCGGCCATCGGCGTCGATTTCCAGCCTGAAATGACGCGATTCCATACTTTGGCACCTGAATTGATAAATCATAACCAGATGTTTTACCGCGACTCAAATTTATAAAGCTTTTTCCGGAAATTGCAACAGATCAAAAGCGGCCTCCAGGAATCTCACGGCGGTAACGCCTCTTTTATTTCACTATGATTTCTTGCTTCCGGGTGGATAAGAAATTCAAAAACAGGGCTTAGTGTGATTTTTCATAAGCTGCGTTATGAACAAATCGCAGGGAATCCTGGTAATGGTAAAAAATGTTAAATCTTTTGCAGGGCGGTGGTGCAAAAAGAGGTTGGTTTTTAAATGCTGATCCTGTGTATCTTATTGGCAAAGTAAGCTTAGCTTTGCAGAAAGGGGCCTCAAAGGCGGGAAAGAGCAGGTGATGTGCGGGGAGGGCCGCAGGGTAAAAAAGAACGATTTTCAGGGAAGGGGCAAGGATATGCAGACGACCACATTTCTGGCTGAAAATATCAGGGTATCGATGGGTTCGGTACGTTCGAACCTGTTGCGGTCGGTGTTGACTGTATTGATCATTGCGGTGGGGATTACTGCTCTGGTGGGGATTCTGACGGCCATTGATTCCATCAAAAGGTCGATCACGAAGGAGTTTACCTTTATGGGGGCGAATACCTTTACCCTGACCAGCCGGGGCATGCGGGCGCAGGTGGGCAACCGGCAATACAGGACCCGCAACCATGCCCATATCTCTTATTATGAGGCCATGAAGTTCAGGGAGAGTTATACGTTTCCCGCGGAAGTATCGGTATCGGTGGGGGCCACCGGCATGGGTACGCTCAAGCGCGGATCGGTGCGTACCAATCCCAATGTGGAGGTCAGGGGCGTGGATGAGTATTATCTGTCGACGGCAGGATTTGAGATCTTGCGCGGGCGCAACTTCACCGGCGGGGAAACCGGCGGTGCAGCGCATGTGGCCATTCTGGGGCAGCGGCTGGCGGAGATTCTTTTCCCTGGGGGTGAGGCCCCCGAGGGAAAAGAGATCAGCATCGGGAGCGGAAAATACCGGGTGATCGGGGTTTTGCGGTCGCGGAGCAGCGGACTGGGAGCAGGTGGGGAGTTGCTTTGCCTGCTGCCCTTCACTAATGTGAGGGTGCGCTTTTCACGCCCCTCCATGAGCTTTGACATCCAGGTCAAACCCTCCTCCGTGGAGCAGCTCGATGCCGCCATCCAGGAGGCAGAGGCCCGTTTCCGGATCGTCAGGGGACTCAAGCCATCGGATGAGACCGACTTTAACATCGACAAGAGCGACAACATCGTCAGGATTCTGCTTGACAATATCAGGAACATCACCCTGGTGGCCACCCTGATCGGAATCATCACCCTGCTGGGGGCGGCGGTCGGACTGATGAACATTATGCTGGTTTCGGTGACTGAGCGGACCCGCGAAATAGGGATCCGCAAGGCCATCGGGGCCAAAGCCTCCACCATCAGGCAGCAGTTTCTCCTGGAAGCGGTCCTGATCGGGCAACTGGGCGGTGCCCTGGGGATCGTCATGGGGATCGTCATGGGCAACCTGGTTTCCGTGACCATCGGGAGTCCCTTTTTCATTCCCTGGACCTGGATCCTGATGGGGGTTCTGCTTTGTTTCCTGGTCGGGATGGTGTCGGGATATTACCCCGCCATGAAGGCCGCGAGGCTCGATCCTATCGAGGCTTTACGTTATGAATGAAAAAAGGGGCGATTCTCGCCCCTTTGATTATGTTTATCAGAAAGTGGTTTACTTCACCGAATCCATGTATTCAATGAGTTCCACCAGTTTGGTGGAGTAACCCCATTCGTTGTCGTACCAGGAGACCACTTTGACGAAGTGGTCATTGAGACCGATGCCGGCGCCGGCGTCGAAAATGGAGGTGCGGGGGTCGCCCATGAAGTCGGTGGAGACTACCTGGTCTTCGGTATAACCGAGGATGCCTTTGAGTTCACCTTCGGAGGCCTTTTTCATGGCGGCGCAGATTTCGGCATAGGGAGCCGGTTTTTCGAGGCGGCAGGTCAGGTCAACCACCGACACGTTGGGGGTGGGGACGCGGAAGGCCATACCGGTGAGTTTGCCCTTCAGGGAAGGGATCACCTTGGTGACGGCTTTGGCTGCTCCCGTGGAGGAGGGGATGATGTTCTGCCCGGCACCGCGGCCGCCTCTCCAGTCTTTCTTCGAAGGACCGTCGACGGTTTTCTGGGTGGCGGTGGTGGCATGCACCGTGGTCATCAGACCTTCGACAATGCCGAACTGGTCATGAAGCACCTTGGTGATGGGGGCCAGACAGTTGGTGGTGCAGCTGGCGTTCGACACAAAAGCCATGTCATTGGAATAGGTGGTGTGGTTCACCCCCATGACGAACATCGGGGTGTCGTCTTTCGACGGAGCCGACATCACCACCTTTTTGGCACCTGCATCGAGATGACCCTGGGCTTTCACCTTGTCGAGGAAGAGCCCCGTGGCTTCCACCACATACTCGGCACCTACCTCATTCCACTTCAGCTGGGAGGGATCGGTGCACTGCGTGACCCTGATCTTCTGACCGTTCACCACCAGGTGACCCTCTTCGACGGCCACCGTACCCTTGAACTGACCGTGGGTCGAATCGTACTTCAGCATGTAGGCAATGTAATCCACGTCCAGAAGGTCGTTGATCCCTACCACTTCAAGGTTCTCTTTTTCCATGGCTACCCGGAAAACCAGTCTTCCGATGCGCCCGAATCCGTTGATTCCAATCTTTATTTTTGACATAGCTGCTAAATGATTTATGATGATTAAAAAATAGATCTCCTGAATGGTTGTACAACCATTTTTATTTACAAAGTAAACACTATTTATTGAATATCTGCCGGTTCGGCGGCCTACTTTTTCGGAGGGGGCAGGTAAGTTAAGATATTCTTAAAGCGGGTGATGTGCGTAAAGACGGCTCCCCGGCGGGGTTAATCCCGCAGGCGTTGCCTAAGCTTTCCCTCTTGAAGCGTGCTTTTCGGGTGAAATGGGGTCAGATCAGGGGCGGGGCGGGCTCCATATATACCATAATATTATATATAGCGGTTTTATACCCGGCATCCTTACTGTTTTCCCGTAAAGGTTGCGCTTTACCATCACCGGGGCATTCCCCTATGCCCTGGACCAGCCGGGCATGCAGGGCCCACGCTCCCGGATGACGGGTGTAGGCCGGGCAATTGCAGGTTTTACAGGAAGAACTCACCCCCATCACCAAAAGCAACGCACATGCCGTCAGGAAACACCGTCCCTTAACGAATTTCATGACCATACTCCTCATTTTCCATTTTGAATTATTTTATGGTTTCTAACGAATTTCTTTAAAAAAGCGTATATTTGACGGTTGATTTCCGGCATTTGCAGGAGTAACCAGCCTGTAGAATCGTGCGTAATTAACAGTTAAGATTTTATTTTTAAACTTAAAACCAAGGTTTTGTTGGAAAAAAAAGCGGGAAAGTGTGAAAAGAACCTTGAAAACGTGCATAATATTGAATAAATAATTTTGTACTTTGCATATAAATTTCATAGGTTTGTGTAATAGGATAAAAAAAGAAGACAAATATGTCTGAAAATTTATATTATTTATTAATAAATCAAAATCAATCAATCAATTAAGTTCAATTAAAAGCAAGTTGCTATGAAAAAATTTACTAGAAATTTCTTGCTCGGAGAACTTAGCTTTTGGCGGTTTCTTCGTAAAATTGGCTTAAGCATGGTTGTTGTTTTCTGGGCGGCACTGGCCTTTGGTCAGGATTTCCAGCCCCAGGAAACCTATCATGTGAAGGCCGATCTTGTCAGTACATGTTATCAGTTTGATAACGTGTATGAAGTGCAGGTGTCGATGCAGGACTTTATCCTGATCGATACGTTCCATGTGGAGCTCACCTATGATGCCACAAAATTCACTTACCTCGGACTTGCGGGTATCCATCCGGCCCTTTCGGTCATGACGGTGTCCGAATCCACCCCAGGGAGAGTGATTTTCAACTGGGGCAGTCCCACGGCCAATGCCGTGAGCATAGCTGAAAGCGACAACTATCTCCACAATATCTTCCAGCTGAAGTTTGGGGTGAAAGGCTACCAGCACAATTACGGTCCTGTGGCTCCCACTCCTTTCCTGACCGATCTGAAATGGGATGTGTCCAAGTCCAATTTCTGGAATATCAAGGGTCAGTCGGCCATCGCCAATAAACAATATGAGAATGGAAAACTGACCGTGACCCAGCAATGGGCCGGTATTGAAGTCGAATCTGGACTTGCCAACTGCAGCGGTGTGACCACCGAGGCTACCGTTACCGTGCCCGCCAATGTACAGGGTATGGAATACTCCTTTAACGGCGGACTGACCTGGTCCACCGAAGCCACTTCACCCGTTTATGCCCCCTCCATCAACAACACCGTGATGGTCAGGCTCAACGGCTGTGTTTCCTACATCCACAATTTTGCAGTTCAAGCTGCTGAACCTCTTTCATTTACCGCCCCCAGTCCGGTTTATACCAACTGCCCCGGTGGCAATGGTGATGTGACCATTATCGGCGAGGGTGGAAATCCTGCCTATACCTATTATATTGTACCCGATGCCAAATGGGAAGGCGTCTCCGCTGTGATCTGTGCCGAATCGTGCAACGACTGCGCCGACAATATCCTGAAGGATTATGATTACAATACCGGTATTGTCCAGCTTCCCGTCGGGATTTACTGGGTCAACATCCAGGACCAGAACGATTGCTGCGACCTCACCTTCTGCGGTGGCTGGCAAATGGTCGAAGTCCTCGACACCCTTGATGCTTTCAAGGCTACCGTGGAAGTGACCGACGCCACCTGCAACGGCAACGACGGCAGCATCTCCGTGACCCTTACCGGCGGTACCGCCTGGGAAAGCGGCTACGATGTGATGTTCAACAATGAATATGTGGGTAAATACTTCACCTATGAAACGGTGAAGGAAGTAGCCTGTCCTCCCGGTTCCGAAGAGACCATCTGCTACAAGGGTATCCTGATTCCCGGTCAATACACCATCATCTTCCGCGATGCCAATGGCTGCCAGTGGGATACGACGGTGACCGTGGGCATGCCCGACCCCATTGCCTTTGAAGTGGACCACACCGATACCGGCTGTGAAGAAGACAACGGTACACTCTGGATTGTTGACGGTTCAGTGACTGGCGGAACAGGCACCTCGACCGCCGACTGGAAATGGCGCTACAGTTACAACGATCCCTACTGGGCCCCCGAAAACGTGACCGAAGTGGGTGACATCACCGTAATGGCTGAAAACCTGAAAGCCGGCGTATATTATGTGGAAATCGAAGATGCACAGGGTTGCACCCAGGTTTACCGCAATGAGATCGGCGACGATGCCATCAAGATCCTCGAGTACGAATTTGAACTGCAGTACGAACCGATTGCCTGCTACGGCGGAACTACCGACGTGAGCGTGGTTCCCGTAGACGGAACAGGCGGTCATGAATTCAAGTTCAGTATGGAGCCGGTGACCAACGGTGGCCAGGCTCTGCTGAAATCTGCGGCGCTTGAAGGCAATACCTTTGAAGATCTGGGCGCAGGCGTGTACAACTTCATCATTGAAGACCTGACCGCCGGTTGCACCTATACGCTGACCCTGGAAATCACCCAGCCCACTCCGCTCTATGCGCAGGTTGTTCCTTTCTTCACCCTTCCTCCTACCTGTCCGGGCAATTCCGACGGGAACCTGGTGATTGCTGCCATGGGCGGCACTCCCTTCAAGGAAGGCAATGTGTACTACTATGAGTATAAGATGGACAACAACGCCTGGACCAGGGCTACCGATTACAACACCTTTGCCATTGATACGGCCAGGCATACCATTCTTGTAAGGGATGCCAACGGTTGTACCTTCCAGCTCTTGTTTGACTGGCCCAACTTCGAGAATAAAATCTCCTTCCCCGACAAGATCTACAACCAGTGTGCGCTGGAGAAAGTCAACCTCTTCAACGGCGACATGTGGGATGACTGGTTCACCGGTGAATGGGACTGGGATCAGTTCGAAGGTGTAGACCTCGACTTCGGTTTCCTCGATCTGTCGAAATCGTGGTGGTGGGGCATGCCGATGGAACACTATTTCGGCAATGTGACCTTCAATTACTGGATCTGGACCTCCGAAAGGGGTTGGGAAGAAGTGGTGCTTCAGGGCGTACAGCAGCTGAGGAACCCCATGTTCTACATTTCGCAGACCGAAACCACTGCTGCCGGCATTTATCAGAACGGCCAGATGATCGGCCACCTCGATGCTTTCCCCGCCGGTACCTATTATGTGGTGGCCCGCGATGAGTGGGGTTGCTACTCCAATGTCGAGAAAATCGAAATCATCGATCCGCTCCAGCTGGAAATTGAAGTTTCCACCGAGCCTGCCGGTTGCGATGGTTCCACCGACGGCAAGATCATTGTTGAAGCCTTCAACGGCCGTTTCCCCATCCCGGGTGTTATGGGCCGCTACCAGTGGATGCTTACCCAGCAGCCTGAAATCTTTGACCATGCCGACTGGGTGTCACAGGTGACCTGGAGACCCTTCACCAATGGCAATATCTGGAATGACAGCCTTGCCGTACAGAATGTGCAGGATGGTGTCTATTACATTGCCGTGCGCGACTACTGTGGTATGAAGGATCCTGAACTCATCAAGTTCTTCGGCCCCATTACCGTGGAAGGTTCCCTTCCGGTTCTTGTCAACGTGGTGAAAACCGACGTGACCTGCAATATCTGGGATTATGATGAGGAAGAGGCTGTATCGTCCATGGACGGTACCATCACCGCAACAGCCACAGGTGGTTCCAAAGCCAGCTACACCTACACGCTGACCGCCGCCGGTTTCAAAACCGTCAGCAACAAAACCGGTAAATTCACCAACCTTGAAGGTGCCGTGGCTCCCGGTAGAGTGTACACCCTTACGGTGGTTGACGATTCCCTGAAATGCCAGGCCATCACTACGGTGAATATCATCAAGCCCGAAGTGCTCTATTTCGACTTCGAAAAGGTCAACGCTTCCTGCAACGGTGTGAAGGATGGTATCATCCGCTACATCATCACAGGTGGTACCGCCCCCTATATGGAATCTACCAACAATGGCCAGAACTGGTTTGCCCTTGGTGATCCTGCGAGCAAATATTATTTCGATGAAGATCTGACTTTCGACCGTCGCGCCGGTGCCGGCACCTATGATATCATGATCAAGGATGCCCACGGTTGTATCGTCGGCCCGGTCAGGGTAGTCATTGAAGAACCCGCCAAATTGGGCATCAAGGATGTGGTCAGCACCATGCCGAGCTGCTCCGACGACAAACCCATGACGGGGACCATGAACAACGGTACCATCAAATTCAACATCACTGGTGGATGGAACCTTGTTGACAACTTCAAATACTATGTCGTAGCCAAGAAGGGTTCCTATACCCTGCCTGCTGGCAATATTACCTATGCGAACCAGGATAAGGTGGGTCTGGTTACCCTGACGGGTCTGACCGCCGGTGCCTGGGAAATCAAGGTATACGAGACGAATCCAACCTGGACAGCCTGGCCGAATCCCTACCTGCCCTACAGGATGAATCCCAACTATGACGCTCACTATGCCAACGGTTTCCCGTCGGAATTCCAGAATCCCGATGCCGACTGTGTCTACACGACGACGATCACTGTCGAAGAACCGCCCAAGCTGGTCATGGACGTGGAATTCAACCATGTGATCTGCCGTAACGATCCTTCCGGAACCATCAAGGCTACCATCACCGGCGGTACCAAACCGTACACGCTGAAACTGGAAGGTCCCCAGGGTTCCATTTACTATCCGAACGGAGTTACCAAGCTTCTGGGTGCCACACAGAGTGTCCATACCTGGACTGCTCTGCCTCACGGCCACTACAATGTTTTCATTACCGATGCCAACGGATGTTCGATTCCTTATGTATCGGGTGAAGTGAACAATGTCGACAGCCTGATGCTGCAGATGAAACTTGTTGAGAATGCCCTCTGCTATGACGGACTGGGCAAGATCAAGGTTGAAGCTTCCTACATCAATCCTGCTGATCCCGCCAATCCGGGGATCCGTTCGCTGCCGTTCAAATATGCCGTGGTGGAACACACCTACGACTTTGCCAACCTTGATACCGACGATCTGCCGTGGCAGGATTCACCCGAGTTCATGGTGAAGGCCGGTAACTGGGTAGGATTTGTGAAAGACGCCGCCGGTTGCGTCCAGGGATGGCCGACCGATGGTAAGGGAAAACCGATTCTGCACCACAGGGTACAGGTCAACCAGCCTGAAGAGGTGGAAGGTAGCTTCACCGCCATTCACGTGAAATGTTTCGATGGAAACGACGGTGGTATCCAGGTCACCGACATCTGGGGTGGTAACAACCATGCCTGGAGTGTCAGGATTACCGGTAAGGATTATACCGGAGCTCCCGTCAGCAAACCTTACACCGACGTGAAAGTGGGAGACGTGCTCAGCGGCCTCAAGGCCAGTACCAACAAAACCAGCAACATTCCTGACAGCGAGAAGTACTCTGTGGTCTTCATCGACGTGGAAGGTTGCGAATCTGATCCTTATCTGGTGGCCATTACCCAGCCTATTGAATTCCTGATCACCCTCGATGTGAAACAGGATGCCTTCATCTGTCCTGATGACCTTGCCGGTGTCTATGAAATCCGCAGGCTCCAGGGTGGTGTGGATCCGATCGAGTATATGTGGAATGTCTATGACAAGAAGGGTGGAACCCTGAAGTTCACTGTGCCGTGGGGTTATGACGTGGAAACCTATCAGGGTGCCGCAGGTCTGTGGTACCAGGCTTTCGCCCGTGACGCCAACGGTTGCATCGCCGAGGCCGACACCTTCATCAACAAGCCTGCCGGCATCGAATTCGTCAGCTTTGAAGATATGAGCTGCTTCGGTGATCCCAAGGCTACTGTCAAGGTCACTGTGACCGGAGAAGTAGGACGTACGTTCACCCTCCAGTATCGCAAATACCCGTCGACCACCTGGGTGACCTACGATGGTTCCTTCACCAGTGATATCATCGTCACGGGTCTGACCTATGGTGACGGCTCCGAAGTGGAAGGTCACTACTACTTCAAGGTGACCGACAGCAAGGGTTGCACCAAGGAAAGCGGTCGACAGACCTTCGTTCCCGTGCAGCAGAAGTTGGCTACCTCCGTGTGCTGTATCGAAGAACTGGAATGCACCGGATATGCCACCATCACTGTGGGCGGCGGCACGCAGCCTTACAAGGTGACTGTAGCCGGAGGCCTGGTGAACATCACCACCGATGGCAGTTACAAGATGGAATTCCCGGCTGGCACGCATGAAGTGGTCGTTACTGACGCCCATGGTTGCACCGCCAACACTTCCTTCACCATCAACAGCAATCCTGTGACCAAGACCGCTGAATTCCACGCTTACAAGTGGGAAGAAGCTGCCGTGGTGGATGCCGAAGCTGGTGTGGATACCACTCTGGCTGCCGGTGAATACACCTTCACCTACGATTACAATGGTTGCGAACGCACCCTTGTGGTGACCGTGATCGACGACCTGGTACGCACAGCTACCATTGCCGAAGTGCAGGGTACTGGTGACGCAAGTCCCATGGTTGACCTCTACCGTCAGATTACCGGTACCGTAACTGGGGCTGTCCCGGGTGTGGGTTACTTTGTGCAGGATGCTGTGGCTCCCTGGAGCGGAATCTGGGTGGCCGATGCCACGCTGGTTACCGTCGAAGGCAATGGTGTGAAGGTCGATGGCGCCATCTCCGAAGTGAATGGTGTCACCACCCTGACCGCCGCCAAGGCTGTTATTATCAATCCTCCGCTGGCGATTACCCCGATTCTGGTGGCTGATCCCAATGCCGCAAAAGACGAAAAATATGAAAGTGTTCTTGTCAAGGTCGAAGGCGCCCGTTTCATGGGTAGCCCGATGCCCGACGGCAGCTGGGTGATCTTCACCGAAACCGAAAACAAGGTGACCGTCAACGACTGGATGTATGCTTATGTACCGAAGGATGGCCATTTCTACACCGTCACCGGTGTGGTCAATGGTGCACATGATCTCTATAAACTTGAGCCCAGGAAACTGGAAGACATCGTTGACCTTAGCCAGTCGACGCCGGCACCGGTTCCCTCCAACTTGCTGTTCAATGTTTATCCGAACCCGTTCAGCGATGTGCTGAATATTGACAACGCCGACAGGCTGACCCGCGTCACTGTGACCAACATTGCCGGCCAGCGCGTTATCGATGTGCAGTCTCCTGAGCGCGTGATCCGTACTTCCAATCTGGTGAGCGGCGTCTATGTCGTGACTCTCTTCAACGAGGGCGGCATCGTCAAATCAGAAAGGATAGTCAAAAGGTAATACCGAATTGATTGATTAAAAAGGGGGAGCCGAAAGGTTCCCCTTTTTTAATTGTAACAAACCGTTGATTGGTAGCTTGCTTTCCGGAAGCATGCCCGGATGAAAACATTACAAACCTGGCAAAACTTGTAGCCTGAATTTGTAATGTAACCCTGGTCGTTCTGAGACAATAAAAGCGGATTTCACCTTACTTAAGGCTTGCGTCAGCATCTTATGAGACGAAAATAGACTTCTGTAAGTGGGTTTCAGATTCTGTCGCGGTGGTTCAGAAGCTTATAGAAGTAGTATTTGAGGGGATGGGTGTATTTGAGTTGTTTCCAGGGGCGGCTGCTGTGGGGAAGGTGAAGCACGCCGTTTTCCCTGACCAGATAGTTTTTGAACCGGAGTTTTCGGGACTGTCGGCTGATATGAATGTCGAACCAGTCTTTTTGAGAGGGAAGTCCCTTAAAGTCATACACATCAAGAAATTCGCGGGAGATCAGCGTACAACAGAAGCTGAGGCTGCGTGAAGTCTCTGACCATGATGTGGCTTCCTTTCTGACATTGGAATAGGGGAAATTGAATTCACCCTGTTCATTTACGGTAATTACGCCGATCAATCCGGGGCGGACTGCCTGTCGGGTAACTTCCAGCAGCCCGGTGATGGTATTGGGGCGGATGACCACGTCTGATTCGATCAGGATCAGGGGAACGCGGTATTCCAGGGCCTTTTGCTGGGCCATGGTTAAGACGAGTTTGTAGTTGGGGGAGGGGTTTGAGGTGTGATCGGCCAGGTCGATCAGGGTGAATCCCAGTTTGGTGCTTTCTTCCCTGAGGAGTTGGCGGGTTTCGGGGCCGCTGAAATCATCGAAAACGAGGTATTCAAAATTTCCGGAGGCGGCGGCCACGGCTTCGATGGTCCGCCGGGTGGTCTCGGGAGAGTCTTTTACAGGGGTGACCAGCAGGGCATCCATGGTCATTGCTCCCGGTTAAAATCACGTGAATAAGCTTGTGCCGACGGCATAATTAAAAGATCGTCGATGCAGACGTGTGCAGGACGGCTGAGAATGAAATGAATGGCTTCGGCCACGTCACGCCCGTTTAAGGGAGTGAAACCCTGGTAGACCTTTTCAGCCCGTTCATGGTCGCCATGAAATCTAACCTCTGAGAACGCGGTGTGGACCGCTCCGGGAGCCACCGAACTCACCCTGATGCCATGCTTGAGCATATCGAGACGCATGGCCTTTGTCAGTGACTGTACGGCATGTTTGGTGGCACAATATACATTACCCATCGGATAGGTCTCTTTTCCGGCAATAGAACTGATGTTGACGATATGCCCTTTTCCGCGGGCTACCATCATGGGAGCTATCTGCCGAGTCACGTATAACAGTCCTTTGAGGTTGGTATCGATCATCTTTTCCCAGTCGGAAAGATCGCCTTCGTGCAGCGGGTCCAATCCCGAGGCCAATCCGGCATTGTTGATCAGAACCCCTATGGGATGAAAGGAGGGGGGGATGCTTTCGATAGCCCTGGCAGTCTCCTCCTGGTTCCGCACATCGAAGCAGAGCGTACATACGGCCTGGCCTGTTGCAGATTTCAGGTTTTCGGCCAGGGTTTCCAGCCTTTCCCGGCGCCTGCCCGTGAGAATAAGAGGATACCCCTTTTCGGCCAGAAGCCGGGCGGTAGCCTCGCCTATCCCGGAGGTGGCCCCGGTGATCAGTACGCTTTCTTCCATGTGCATCGCTCTTCCCGTTGATGAGCCGAAATTAAAAAAAAGTGCCGACCCGATGGAATTTACAGGCACTTAATTACCTTTGTTTAGAAGAATTTTAAACATCAAGGTATATGATTTTGAGTGATAATGATATGCAAGGCTTTTCCATCGATGACGTGGCAGAACCTGAAAACATAGAGGATGTCATTTATACCCTGATGGTTAATCCCAATTTGTCGACCATCAATTATTTCAATGACTTCAGTGAGATGGCGGTTAGCCCTGACTCGCTTGAAGAGGGTGATACGGATGAGACCGGTCTTTTTGAGCTGGAATCTACTGACCACTGTCTGCTGATGACTACCCATGCGTTTCACCATCATCTGGAAGACAATCCGCAGGTGGCGACCGAGATTCTCATTTCCAGGGCCGCACGCAAGATGTTGTGTTACGGGGCAAAACCGTTGGTGGTCAGTGCCTTTCTTTATCATATTAATTTTGCCGACCATAACGGGCATCTGATCGCCTCGGGGGCCAAGAAAGGTCTGGAGAATGCCGCAAAGAAGTTTCACCTTAAAGTTACCGACCGGAAGATCAGGTTTGATCATTTCAAGGGGCACGGACCTGTTCCGCCAACCATCATCATCAGCATGATGGGTATGGTCAGCAACTATGCGCATGTCACCACCCATGAGTTCAAACAAAAGGGGAACAATATTTTCCTGCTGGGGAGGCCATCCGACGATATCGGCGCTTCGGAGTATCTGGAGTTTTACCACGGTATTTCCAATTCTCCCCTGCCTGAGTTTAATATTGATACAGAAGTACATCTACGCGAAGTTCTTTTGCGTCTTCACGAATTAAAACTCATCAGCAGTGCCAGTCCGGTAGGTAAAGGCGGTTTGTTTTTTACCCTTTTGAGGGCTTCCTTTCCGCAGAATCTGGGTTTTGACATCACCACTGATGCCGAGACGCGTCGTGATGCCTTCCTTTTCGGGGAGAGCATGGGCAGGATCATTGTCGATGTGGCGCCCGAGAAAGAAGATGAATTTGTCGATGTGCTTTCCTCGATGCACATTCCCTTTTTTATGTTGGGGCATGTCACCCGGGGTGAGATCCGCATCGATGATCTTTCACTGGGGTATACCGATAAAATGAGTACAGGGATCTGATGCGCACTTTACCCTACGATCATTCCCCGCTTTCCAGGAAGAAGCAGGTCGCCCTTATGTTTGACCGTATTGCAGCGCGCTACGACCTGCTGAATCATCTGCTCTCCTTCAATGTAGACCGTTATTGGCGTGGCAGGGCAGTGGAATTATTTTGTGAACAGCGGCCCCGTGACATTCTTGATGTGGCCACGGGAACCGGCGATTTTGCGCTTGCTGCCCTGAAAGCCCGGCCTCAGAGGGTCGTAGGGGTGGATCTCTCAGAGAACATGTTGGCCGTGGGACGCAGAAAGCTGGAGCGCAGGGCGTTGACCCACCTTATTGAGCTAAAGTACGGCGATGCCGAAAACCTTCCCTTTGGGGAGGCCTCCTTTGATGTGGTGCTCTCCGGGTTCGGCGTCCGTAATTTTGAAAACACCGCCGCCGGTATCGGGGAGATGTTCAGGGTGCTCCGCCCTGGCGGTACAGTCGTGATCCTGGAGTTCTCGCGCCCCCGGAAGGCCCCCTTCCGGCAGCTCTACAATTTCTATTTTACCAGGGTGCTTCCGGGCATCGGCCGCCTGATCTCCGGCGACCCGGCTGCATATACCTATCTGCCTGGTTCTGTGGGCCAATTTCCCGATGGAGAGGATTTTCTGGCTCTACTTCGAACGGCTGGCTTCACTGAAGCACAGGCCAGGCCCCTCACCCTCGGCATCGCGACCATCTATTCGGGCAGAAAAGTGGCCGTTTCGATGGAAAGCCCTGCCGTTTCACAATAAATTGACCGCTTTCTTGTTCTTATGGAGATGGGGAAAAGAAATTCTGACATAAAGATGCTGTTGGCCGGCTTACTGATGGTGGTTGCGGGTACCGTGGCAGCACAGAAGATGAAGCTTAACCATCTGACCACTTTTGACGAGAAAAGGCTTCACTTTGGCTTTACACTGGGTGTGAATACCCTGGACTTCAGTGTTTCCAATTATGCTTCCCTGAAGGAAAATCCGCAGTTTGCCTCATCTAACTGGATGGATTACCAGAATGAGGTTTCTCCGGAGAAGGTGGTCAGGGCCGACGTGGCCCAGCTGATACCAGGGTTTACGGTAGGGATCGTCAGCAATCTCCGGCTGAACAGAAGTCTGGACCTGCGTTTTCTTCCGGGAATGTCATTCGGGGAGCGCAAACTGCAGTACAACCTGGAGGTAAAGGATGACCTGGTTACTTACAGTGAGCCCCAGTATGATTATTCCATCAAGTCGACATTTATCGACCTGCCCTTGCTGATCAAATATAAAGCCGACCGGATCAACAACGGCCGGCCCTATGTGATCTTTGGGGGAGCTATGCGCATTGATATTTCCAAGTTTGCCTCCACCGACCTGGTGGGGCTTCAGCGTGACGGATATTATGCCGAACTGGGGGCGGGATGGGACAGCTACCTGCAGTTTTTCAGGTTGTCGGTGGAAGCCAAGGTGAGCCTTGGCTTGAACAACCAGTTGGGACCGGGCCCCGGCCAGGGAACAAACCAGAGGGAGTATTACACCGATGCCCTGAAGTCGCTCCGCTCCAACGTCTTTACCCTGTTATTTCACTTCGAGTAGCGCCGGCCGGTCCATGGCCTGAGCCCCCAAGTCCCGGAGCCGGAGGTTACCACACACCGGCCGTGATGACCGCAACTCATTTTTCAACCTGTGTGTCTCCTCCTCTATTCCTTTCTTCTCCGGAATTCCGATAACACGATAGCTGTGGCCACGGAAACATTCAGGGATTCGGGTTTGATTCCCGCAGGGGCAAAGTCGGGGATCGTCACTTTCCGGGAAATCAATGGGGCTATGGCGGGTCTGATGCCCTGTCCCTCGTTTCCCATCACCACGATCCCGTGGCCCGGCAGGTGGGCTTTGTAAATGTTCTCTCCATCGAGAAAGGTGCCGGTGATTTCCACGCGGGGGCTATTGTTTTGTTCCAGAAAGGGGGCAAGGGGGAGGTAATGGACGCGAATTCCTGCCAGGGCTCCCATGGTGGCCTGTAGGGCTTTAGGGGCAAAGAGGTCGGCGCTGTCTCCGGAGCAGACTACGTCGGAAATCCCGAACCAGCCGGCCAGCCTGACGATGGTTCCCAGGTTTCCAGGATCCTGGATGCCGTCGAGACACAGCACCAGGTCCGTGCCGGGGGAGATCAGCTCCGGGGAGTATTCGGGAAGGCGGCAGAGTGCCAGGCAGGGGGGAGCCGTCTTCAGGAAGGTGGCCCTGGCCAGCTCATCAGGGGAGGCTTCCTCCACACTATGGGCATTCCCCGCGATAGGGGCTTCCTGCCTTAGCCATCCGGGTGTCGCCGCCAGAAACTCCACCTCCCATCCCGAGGCCAGCAAGGCGGTCACCAGCTTCGTGCCCTCCGCCACAAAAAGCTTCTCCTTCAGCCTGTATTTTTTATGTTCAAGCGACCTGATGATCTTAATCCTGTTCTTTCCCAGCATCGTCCTTTATTTTTTTAAAGATAAGCCCAAAAACGGAGAGCCTGCAAGAAACAGATCACTATTTTTGTAAAAGTGATCCTTGCCTGATGCAAAAAGTGAGTTGTCTTTTCCGCTGTCTGCCCTGGTGGTGTGCCGTCTTTCTGCCTCTTCTGGTGGCCTCCTGTGCAGGAACGAAGTACGTTCCCGAGGGAGAGGTGTTGCTCAACAAGGTAGAATTGGAGGTCTCCAACAGGGATCTCAACAGGGAGGAACTCATTACATATGTCAGGCAGCGTGAGAATACCCGTATTCTGGGCTTTTTAAAGTTTCACATGTGGCTCTACAATCTCTCCTCACCGCAGAAGCCCGACAGCTGGCTGAAGAGGGCGGGGGAGGCGCCCCAGGTCTTTGATGAGCGCCTGGCGGTACAGTCGCGGGAGCAACTCGGCCAGTATCTTCGTAACAAGGGGTATTATGATGCGGCGGTGGATTTCACCACCCGCATGCGGGGTGGGGGTAAGAAGGCCGACCTGACCTACCGGATCCAAAGCGGGGAGCCCTGGCGGATCAGTGCGGTATCGCATGCCATCCCCGATACCACTCTGCTTCACCTCTACGAGGGGATGTACCGGCCCACCCACATGCGTGCTGGGAAGCCCTTTGACCTGGAACTCCTTGACCGGGAAAGGGATCTGTTGGTGAGTTTCTTCAGGAACAGAGGCTACTATTACTTCTCAAAGCCGCTGCTGTTTTTTGAGGCCGACACGCTGGCCTCTCCGGGGCAGGCCCGGCTGAAAATGTTGGTGGAACTGCCCCCGGGCGGGGAAAACGATTCGGCCAGGATCTTTAAAACCTACCGTACCCACCATTTCACCTGGAATGTCCTCTCCCAGGAGGCCCTGCCGCGCGATACCCTTACCCTGCCCGGCCATCGTTTCATTTATCCCGGCAGTCTCCGTTACAACCCCCATCTCTTCATGCGGATAAACCGGATGACCCCGGGGGAACGCTATCATGCGGGGGAGACCGAGCAAACTTTTAATGCCCTGAACCGCCTCCGCCAGTTCCGGTTTATCAATATCAGTTTCCGGGAAGCCCCCGATTCGCTGCATAATGACCTGCTCGATTGTACCGTGGACCTTTCCCCTCTGAGCCGGCAATCGACTTCCTTTGATGTGGAAGGAACCAATACCTCGGGAAATTTCGGCATTGCCGGCAACCTCACCTATTCTCACCGCAACCTGTTCCGGGGGGCCGAAATCCTGAACCTCAAATTCAGGGGAGCCATGGAACGCCAGCAGGCCATCGTGAGCAACCAGTCGCTCGACTTCAATACACGGGAACTGGGGGTCGAAGCTACTTTGATCGTTCCCCGCCTCATCTTTCCGATGAGCCTGATCCCCTCTTTCGGGAACAACCTTCCCAAGTCGCTTTTTACCCTGGGATACAATTTCCAGCGCAGGCCCGACTACACCAGGACCATTTCCACCCTGCGACTGGGCTACGAATGGATGACCTCGGACTTTCAGCGGCACAACTGGAACCTGCTTGATTTTAACATGGTGAACCTCTCCCGCTTCGATCCTGAATTTATCAACTCCATTTATGATCTGTACATCAGGGAGAGTTTCACCGACCACCTTATTCTGGCCACCAATTACTCCTACGTATTCAACACGCAGGCCATCAGGTCGCGCGAGAACTACTCCTATGTGAGAATGTCGGCCGAGAGTTCCGGTAATCTTCTGCATCTCCTGTCGCGGGTCTCCGGGGTAGACCGGTTCACGGAACCCGATACGACCGGACTGGAGCCCAGCACTTACTACAAGTTTCTGGATACGCGCTATGCGCAGTATGTCAGGGGCGATGTGGAGTTCAGAAGGGGATACATGCTGGATAAGTACAACTCGGTAGTGGCCAGGGTATTTGCCGGGGTGGGGTATCCTTACGGCAATTTTGACGTACTTCCCTTTGAGAAGAAGTATTTTACGGGGGGAGCCAACGGCATCAGGGCCTGGCAGGTACGTTCGCTGGGCCCCGGGACATACCGGGCGCCTGAAGGATCCTATCCCAACCAGTCGGGCGACATCAAACTGGAAGCCAATCTGGAATACCGGTTCCGGCTCATCCGTTTTCTGGAGGGGGCCCTCTTTCTGGATGCGGGAAACGTATGGGCCATCAACGAAAAGGACAACCGCCCCGGGGCACAGTTTCACCTGGGGGAGTTTTACCGGCAGCTGGCCCTGGGAACCGGCATGGGTTTCCGTTTTGATTTCACCTATTTTGTTTTCAGGCTCGACCTGGGCCTTAAAATGAGAGATCCCGCACAGCCGGAATACCACGGCTGGATCACGGGTGCCCGGCCGCTGACGGGGAAAGACTTTAACCTTTCCTTTGCTATCGGATATCCGTTCTGAGCGTATATTTGCCCAATAAAGCATATTACTATGGAAAAACAGCAGGGAAGCAGGGAATCTTTTGCCACCAAGTTCGGAGTGATCGCCGCCACGGCGGGTTCTGCCGTGGGTCTGGGAAACATATGGCGGTTTCCTTACCTCACGGGGGAAAACGGAGGAGCCGCCTTTCTGGTGGTCTACCTCGCATTTGTGGTGGCCATTGGCATCCCGGTGATGCTCTCCGAGTTCGTGATCGGACGGTCGGCCAGGCAAAACCCGTATGGGGCCTTCCGGAAACTGGCTCCGGGAAAACCCTGGTATCTCGTCGGTCTGATGGGCGTGGCTGCCGCCTTTATGATCCTGGCCTTTTACACCACCGTGGCGGGATGGACCCTGGAGTACATCTACCAGGCCATCACTGGGGGGTTGACCGGTAAAAGCGGTCCCCAGCTCAGCGACATGTACACCCAGTTCAGGGATGGCTCATGGAGACCGGTGATTTGGTTTTTCCTCTTCATGGGGATGACCTCGGGCATCATTGTCTTCGGCGTGAAAAAGGGCATTGAAAAGTCAACCGTCATCCTCATGCCTGTGCTCTTCATCATTCTGGTCATCCTGGGCATCCGCTCCCTGACTCTTCCCGGGGCCATGGAGGGCATCCGGTTTTTGTTTCGCCCCGACTTCTCCAAAATAGACTCCTCGGCCATCCTGGCCGCACTGGGGCAGGTATTCTTCAGCATGAGCATCGGCATGGGCACCCTGATCACCTATGCCTCCTATTTTCCGAAAAAGGACAACCTCCTGGGGACCTCCTTCTCGGTGGCGCTTACCGATACGTTTGTGGCCCTTCTGGCGGGTATCGCCATTTTTCCCGCCGTCTTTTCCTTCCATATCGAGCCCGGGTTCGGCCCGGGACTGGTGTTTGTCACCCTTCCCGGCATCTTCCAGCAAATGCCCGGAGGATCCTTCTTCGCCCTCCTGTTCTTTGTGCTGCTGGCCCTGGCCGCCCTCACTTCCACCATTTCGGTCCTCGAGGTCATCGTCGCCTTCTTTACCGAAGAACTGAAAATGAGCCGGAAGGCCGCCACCTGGACCGCCGCGGGAACAGTCTCGATCCTCGGCTTAATGAGCACCCTCGCCTGGAACCCCCTGATGAAAGGCATCACCCTCTTCGGAAAGAATGTATTTGAAATACTGGATTTCACCTCCGCCAATATTCTGCTGCCTGCCGGAGGATTCTTTATCGTCCTCTTTGTGGCCTGGTTCTTCGGACGCGAAAAGGCATCGGCCGAACTTTCCAATGATGGGGCCCTCAAGGCGGGGTACATCCCTTTTTACATGTTCCTCATTCGCTTCATTGCCCCGGTTGCCCTGGCCATCATCTTCCTGAACGGCATCGGCCTGCTGCGCCTCTGATCCGGCATGGTGCCCGGGATACTTCAGGGGAGATCTTTTTTTTTAGAGTTTTCCCATGGGAAGGGTTGTCCTTTTCACCCTTTTTTAGTAAATTTCAGAAGGGATGAGCGGACGCTTCCGGCAAATCGCCGGCACTCTCCCTTTCCAGACTTAGCGCGGTTTCTGCAATGGGAAAGAACCGATTCCGGATGGCTGTCGGGGAGTATTTTTCTTTCACCCGCTCGGAGCGGAATGGTACGCTGCTCCTGGGGCTTTTGTTGATGGTAAGCCTCCTGTTGAATCTTTTTGCGGGGAAAGTGGAATTCAGGAGCGGGAGCAGTGCCGATGAGGCCCGGGCGCTCCTGGAACAACTCACCCTGCCCTCTGCCACGGAATGGCCAGGCGGTAAGCTCTTCACTTTTGACCCCAACACCATTTCGCCGGCACAGCTCGATTCCCTGGCACTCCCGCTGCAAATACGCACTAACCTTCTGCGTTACCGGGCCAAAGGCGGACAGTTTCGCCGGCCGCAGGATTTCGGTAAACTCTACGGGATGAACGATTCCCTGATGGCGGTGGTCCTGCCCTACCTGGATCTTCCCGGAACCCCGCCTTCCAGGGGCCACCAAACCTTTCCAGGTACATATGCCCGGAAGAGCGGCATTCCCGGTTCCGGCGGCTCCGCCAGGGCACTCCCTGTTCCCGGGGAGGCCCCGGATCTGAGGAGGAGTGAAGCCATGATCGAGCTGAACCTGGCTGATTCGGCCCTTCTGGAGACCCTTCCGGGCATTGGCCCTGCCTTTGCGGGCAGAATTATCCGTTACCGGCGGATCCTCGGCGGATTCCGATCGCCCTTACAACTACGGGAAGTCTATGGCATGACGGAGGAGCGCTACCGCCAGTTCGAGGGGAAAGTGACCGTCGACAGCACGCTGACCACTCCCCTCCGGCTTAACTTCGCCGACAGTCGCAGCCTGGCCCGTCATCCCTATATCGGCAGTGACCTCGCCCGCGCCATCCTTCACCTGCGCTCTGCCCACGGACCCTTCCAATCACCCTCCCAACTGCTTGAATACCAACTTCTCGACACCCTTACCTACCGCAAACTCGTACCCTACCTCACCTGCCGCTGATATTTTAATCTCCCGAAGGCCCCAACCCTGGTAAATGTGAATTTTTTGTGTTATATTTGATTGCAACCGAATATTTTTTAATTTTGCGCCTCGTTTCAAAAATGAAAAACAGAGTTTTATGATCATTATTCCGATTAAAGAAGGAGAGAATATTGAAAGAGCCTTAAAAAGGTTCAAGCGCAAGTTCGAAAAGACGGGCGTCATCAAGGAATTACGGGAAAGACAAGTGTTTTCGAAACCCTCTGAGAAAAAAAGGGCCGTTTTGAAAAAGGCTGTTTACATTCAGGGTTTGCAGCGCCAGGAAGACTGATTTTCAGGTCAGGATTCCTGATTGAGTTGTGAAATCAAATGGATTACCAGGAATCTTTCATAGCATATCTGCAGTATGAGAAGCGTGATTCTTCCCATACGGTAACGGCGTACCGGAAAGACCTGAGCCAGTTTGCGCAGTTTTGTGCGGAGAGGTCGGGGGCATTTGATCCGGGGAGCGTCGACAGGAAGCTGGTGAGAGACTGGGTGGTCAGTTTGATGGAAGCGGGGTTGACCCCCCGGTCGGTGCGGCGGAAAATTTCCACCCTGAAATCCTACTACAGGTTTTTAATGAAAATGGGTCATCTGGAATCGACGCCTGTTACCGACATACCCCTGCCCAAAGTGCGGAAGAAGCTGCCGGTCTTCGTGGAGGAGCCGCGGTTGAACCACCTGCTTGACGATGGTTTTTTCGGAAGTGATTTCCCCGGAATCAGGGACAAGCTGGTCATCACCCTTCTGTATGGAACAGGGATCCGGCTTTCTGAATTGCTCTCCCTGCCTGTGGCACGGGTCGATCTGGATCAATGCCAGATCAAGGTGGAGGGGAAAAGGAACAAAGAACGGATCATTCCCTTTCCGAGGAGTATGAAGGGGCAGATCAGGGAGTATCTGGAATGCCGGGAAGCGCTGACGGGAAGCGGAGAAGGGATGCTGGTGGTGACCGACAAAGGGGTTCCGGCCTACGGGAAACTGATTTACAGGATTGTGAGGAACTACCTGACCCGGGTCACCCTGGCCGAAAAGCGAAGTCCCCATGTTCTGCGGCACACCTATGCCACACACCTGCTGAACAAGGGAGCCGATCTGAATGCCGTGAAGGAATTGCTCGGCCACGCCAACCTGGCGGCTACGGAAGTGTATACCCATACGACCTTTGAAAAACTGCACGGCGTATACCGGCAGGCCCACCCCAGGGGGTAATGCCAGGGAAACGGAGGCTTAAACGGCCATCACGGTCCACAAGGCCGGTGGCCGTCCACGCTCCGGATGAACATCTGAAATATAGAACCATAGGATTAACTTAAAAACAGCGTGATGAACATTAAGGTGAATTCTGTACATTTTACGGCCGATCAGAAACTGATCGATTTTGTAAACAAAAAAGTATCGAAAATGGATACCTTTTTTGAAGGGATCATCGGTGCGGAAGTATCCCTGAAGGTCGACAAGCCGGAAGCGGCCAATAATAAGATTTCGGAAATCAGGATTCAACTTCCCGCTGCAGAGGATCTTTTTGCACGGAAGCAGGCCGATACGTTCGAGGAAGCTACTGATCTGGCGGTAGATGCCATTCGCATCCAGTTGACAAGGCATAAAGATAAGGTACGGGGGAAATAAATTTTCAATGATTTTTTGATTTTTTTTGATCCGTATCAGATTAAATTCTAACTTTGCACGGTTTTTTCAAAACTAGCGGGAGTAGCTCAGTCGATAGAGCATCAGCCTTCCAAGCTGAGGGTCGCGGGTTTGAGTCCCGTTTCCCGCTCACGCCGGGCTCCGGAATTCCGGAGGTCTGGTAAGAAAAGCCGAAGTAGCTCAGGGGTAGAGCGCATCCTTGGTAAGGATGAGGTCACGAGTTCAATTCTCGTCTTCGGCTCTGATGAGTTAAATTAAAAGTTAAAAAACTGAAGTTATGGCAAAAGAACATTTTAAAAGGGACAAGGAGCACGTCAATATCGGCACCATCGGTCACGTTGACCATGGCAAGACCACGTTGACGGCTGCCATCACCATGGTACTGGCCAAGAAAGGTCTTTCTGAAATCAAGTCATTTGATGCGATTGACAATGCTCCCGAAGAGAAGGAAAGGGGTATTACCATTAATACCGCCCACGTGGAGTATTCCACTGAGAAGAGGCATTACGCCCACGTCGACTGTCCGGGTCACGCCGACTATGTGAAGAACATGGTTACGGGTGCCGCCCAGATGGACGGAGCCATTTTGGTTTGCGCCGCCACCGACGGTCCGATGCCTCAGACCCGCGAACACATTCTGCTGGCCCGCCAGGTGAATGTGCCCCGTATTGTGGTTTTCATGAACAAAGTCGACATGGTCGATGACGAAGAGTTGCTTGAACTGGTGGAAATGGAACTCCGCGACCTGCTTTCTTTCTACAAATATGATGGTGACAATTCGCCTGTGATTCGCGGTTCGGCCCTGGGTGCCATGAACGGTGAATCCCAGTGGGAAGAAAAAGTCATGGAACTGATGGATGCTGTGGACTCCTGGATTCCGCTGCCTCCCCGTGACAAGGACAAACCGTTCCTGATGCCTGTGGAAGATGTCTTCTCCATCACCGGCCGCGGAACCGTGGCTACCGGCCGTATCGAAACCGGCGTGGTGCACACCGGCGACGAACTCCAGATCATCGGTCTGGGTGCCGACGGACGTAAAACCGTCTGTACGGGTGTGGAAATGTTCCGTAAGATCCTTGATGATGGCCAGGCTGGTGACAACGTGGGTCTCCTCCTCCGTGGCGTCGACAAGAAAGAAATCAAACGCGGGATGATCCTTGCCAAACCCAACAGCATCAAACCTCATACCCGTTTCAAAGCAGAGATCTACGTGCTGAAAAAAGAGGAAGGCGGACGTCACACCCCGTTCCACAACAAATACCGGCCGCAGTTTTACCTGCGTACCCTTGACGTGACCGGCGAAATCCACCTCCCCGAAGGACGTGAAATGGTGATGCCCGGCGACAACGTCTCCATTGAAGTGGAACTCATCTACCCGGTGGCTCTGAACGTCGGTCTTCAGTTCGCTATCCGCGAAGGCGGCCGCACCGTCGGTGCCGGTCAGGTGACCGAAATCGTCGAATAATTCAGATTATTCCAGATATGGCAGTATAAATTAGTCCCGGACTCATTTTTCAGTCCGGGACTATTTTCGGATGAACCTCAATCGGGAGGGGTGCCTGGCACAGTAAGTTCGACCCTTACCATCCGCGCAAAACATTTCACATATGTTCAGGAAACTCAGGGAATATGCTAAGGAGGCCTACGACGAGCTGATGCACAAAGTCACGTGGCCTACCTGGAAAGAGCTGCAGAGCAGCGCTTTGGTTGTAATGGTTGCTTCCTTTATTATAGCACTTGTAATTTTCGTTATGGACATCTCCTTCGAGAACATAATGAGATTTATCTATGGCTTGTTTTATTAATTAACTGCTGAAGACGCACAATGAGCGATTCTGTTAAAAAATGGTATGTCCTTCGGGCGATAGGCGGCAAAGAGAAGAAGGTGAAGGAGTACGTGGAAAACGAAATTGCCAAGGGTGGTCTTCAGGGGTTCGTGTCACAGGTTTTGATACCTAACGAAAAGGTTTATCAGATCAGAAACGGAAAAAAGATCAGTAAGGAGAGAAGTCTATACCCGGGATATGTCCTGATAGAAGCCGTTTTGGCCGGAGAGGTTGCGCACATTCTGCGCAATATCCCCAACGTCATCGGTTTTTTGGGCGACACCAAAGGGGGGGACCCTGTGCCGTTGAGGCAGAGTGAGGTCAACCGCATCCTGGGAAAGATCGACGAACTGGCCGATACCGGCGAAGAATTGAACATCCCGTTCGTGGTAGGAGAAACTGTAAAAGTAATCGATGGACCATTTAACGGTTTCAACGGCACCATTGAGCAAATCAATGAGGAGAAGAAGAAACTGCAGGTAATGGTGAAGATTTTTGGTAGAAAGACTCCTTTGGAACTCAGTTTCTTACAGGTTGAGAAGGAGTAGAAAACGCTCTAAAATTTTGCTATGGCGAAAGAAATTGCTGGATTAATCAAATTACAGATCAAAGGTGGTGCCGCTAACCCGTCGCCGCCGGTAGGGCCGGCATTGGGGTCAAAAGGGGTGAACATCATGCAGTTCTGTAAACTTTTCAATGCCCGGACGCAAGACCAGGCAGGGAAAGTTTTACCTGTGGTGATTACGGTTTACGCCGACAAGTCGTTTGATTTCATCGTCAAACAACCCCCCGTGGCCATCCAGCTTCTCGAAGCTTCCAAAGCGAAGAAAGGTTCTGCGGAGCCAAACCTGAAGAAGGTGGCTTCCGTGACCTGGGAGGAGGTCAGACAAATTGCTGAAAACAAAATGTCAGATCTCAACTGCTTCACCATGGAATCGGCGATGAGCATGGTAGCCGGTACTGCCAGAAGTATGGGGATTACCGTAGAGGGACCATCTCCATTCAATAATTAATTAAATTTTATACGATGGGCAGAATTACGAAAAATAAAAAAGCTGCACTTGGGAAAATTGAAAAGGCGAAAGTCTACACGCTCGACGAAGCCGCAAGCCTTGTGAAGGAGATTACCTTCACCAAGTTCGACGCGTCGGTCGATATCGACATTCGCCTTGGGGTGGACCCGAGGAAAGCCAACCAGATGGTCAGAGGCGTAGTTTCGTTACCCCATGGAACAGGAAAAGAGGTCAGGGTACTGGCTTTGGTTACCTCCGACAAGGAGCAGGAAGCCAAAGATGCGGGCGCTGATTTTGTAGGTCTCGAGGAGTATATCGAGAAAATCAAAGGCGGATGGACCGATGTCGACGTGATCATCACCATGCCTCCCGTGATGGGTAAGATCGGTGCCCTCGGGCGCATCCTGGGTCCCCGCGGCCTGATGCCCAACCCGAAAAGCGGCACCGTCACCATGGATGTGGGCAAAGCCGTCCAGGAAGTGAAACAGGGTAAAATCGACTTTAAGGTCGACAAGTTTGGGATCGTCCACACATCCATCGGAAAGGTCTCCTTCACCCCTGATAAACTGAAGGATAACGCCCGCGAGTTTGTCAACACCATCGTCAAACTCAAACCCGTGGCCGCAAAAGGAACCTACATCAAAAGCATCTACCTCTCCAGTACCATGAGCCCTGGTATCCAAGTTGAACCCAAGTCAGTCACTGACTAAAAATGCGTTGTTATGAAGAGTTCTGAAAAACAGGTGATTATTGATAGTTTAACCGAACAGATTAAGAAATACAACCATTTTTACCTGGCTGACATTACCGGTCTCAATGCTGAAGGTACCAGCGAACTCCGGAGAAGATGTTTCAAACAGGAGATCAAACTGGTTGTAGTAAAAAACACCCTGCTGCGTAAGGCACTGGAAAAATCGGGCAAGGATGCTTCCGGGCTTTATGATATTCTCAAAGGCAATACCTCGGTCATGTTCAGCGATGCCGGCAATGGCCCGGCCAAATTGATCAAGGAGTTCAAGAAAGTACACAAACCCACCCTGCTCAAGGGGGCTTTCGTGGAAGAAGCGGTTTACATCGGCGATGACCAGCTCGACGCGCTCCTCACCGTTAAATCGAAGAACGAACTCGTGGCCGACCTGGTCGCCTTGCTGCAATCACCCATGAAGACGGTCCTTTCACAGCTCCAGTCGGGTGGTACTATTTTACACGGAGTACTGAAAACTCTGGAAGAAAAGAAAAATAATTAATCATTTTAAAATTCAATACAAATGGCAGATTTAAAACAGCTTGCAGCTGAGTTAGTGAACTTGACTGTTAAAGAGGTTAACGAATTGTCCAAGATCCTGAAAGATGAATATGGCATTGAACCTGCTGCCGCAGCTGTCGCAGTGGCCGGTCCTGCAGCCGCCAGCGCCGAAGTCGCTGAAGAAGCTGTTCAGACTGAATTCGATGTCATCCTCAAGTTTGGTGGTCAGGCAAAACTCCAGGTGGTTAAACTCATTAAAGAACTGACCGGTCTTGGCCTCAAGGAAGCCAAAGAACTGGTTGACGCAGCCCCCAAGGCAGTCAAGGAAAAAGTTTCAAAGGAAGAAGCTGAATCTTTGAAAGCCCAGCTCGAAGAAGCAGGAGCAGAAGTTGAAATTAAATAAGTGGAGCCTTATTTAAGGTAATATGGTTTAGAATCTCGCTTCGGCCAGATTCTAAACCTTTTTGTATTTATATTTTTACTACTTAACCTGTATAAATACATGTTCATAAATAATAAGAACGAGAGGATCAGTTTCTCCTCATCCCAAACCAGGTATGATTATCCTGACTTCCTCGAGGTGCAGGTGAAGTCATTCCGGGAATTTTTTCAGTTGAACACCACCCCCGAGAACCGGAAAAACGAAGGCCTTTTCAAGGTTTTCCAGGAGAATTTCCCTATTTCCGACACACGCAACAATTTTGTTCTCGAGTTCATAGATTACCAGGTTGATCCCCCGCGTTACAGCATCGATGAATGCATTGAACGGGGACTTACTTTCAGTGTGCCCCTGAAGGCCAAGCTGAAGCTTTACTGTACCGACCCTGAACATGAGGATTTTGATACGGTAGTGCAGGATGTCTACCTGGGAACCGTTCCCTACATGACCGACAAGGGAACCTTTATCATCAACGGTGCCGAAAGGGTCATCGTTTCCCAGCTGCACCGTTCGCCCGGCGTTTTCTTCGGGCAGAGTGTCCATGCCAACGGAACCAAACTCTATTCGGCCAGGATCATCCCCTTTAAGGGATCGTGGATCGAATTCGCCACCGACATCAACAGTGTGATGTATGCCTACATCGACCGGAAAAAGAAATTGCCGGTGACCACGCTGCTCAGGGCCATTGGTTTCGAAAGCGACAAAGACGTATTGGAGATTTTTGACCTGGCCGACGAAATCAAGGTGTCGAAAACCGGCCTCAAGAAGGTGGTTGGCCGCAAACTGGCCGCCCGCGTCCTGAAATCGTGGGTGGAAGACTTCGTCGATGAAGATACCGGCGAAGTGGTCTCCATTGAAAGAAATGAAGTGATCATCGACCGCGAAACGATTCTTACCGACGACCACATCGATGAAATCATCGATGCCGGGACCAAAACCATCTTACTGCACAAGGAGGATCAGAACCAGCAGGATTTCGCGATCATCTACAATACCTTGCAGAAAGACCCCTGTAACTCCGAAAAGGAAGCCGTTCTGCACATTTACCGTCAGCTGCGTAATGCCGAACCTCCGGACGAGGCGACTGCCCGGGATGTCATTGACAAGCTTTTCTTCTCCGACAAACGTTATGACCTGGGGGATGTAGGACGTTACCGGATCAACAAGAAGCTGGGACTCCACAGCGATATGGAAACCAGGGTGCTTACCCGGGAAGACATCATCGAGATTATCAAATACCTGATCAAGCTGATCAATTCGAGGACTGATGTAGACGATATCGACCACCTGAGCAACCGCAGGGTGCGTACTGTCGGCGAACAGATGTTCGGTCAGTTTGGAGTAGGTCTGGCCCGTATGGCCCGTACCATCCGTGAGAGAATGAACGTCAGGGACAATGAGGTGTTCACGCCCATTGACCTGATCAATTCAAAGACCCTCTCGTCGGTCATCAACTCCTTCTTTGGCACGAATGCCTTGTCGCAGTTCATGGATCAGACCAATCCCCTGGCGGAAATGACCCACAAGCGGCGAATGTCGGCTTTGGGACCCGGAGGTCTCTCACGGGAACGTGCAGGATTCGAGGTGCGGGACGTTCACTATACGCATTACGGGCGTCTCTGCCCGATTGAAACTCCTGAAGGCCCCAACATCGGACTGATTTCTTCGTTGTGTGTCTATGCCAAGATCACCGACCTGGGATTTATTGCCACACCATACCGGAAGGTGACCAACGGAAAGGTGGACCTGACCGATGAAGGGGTGGTGTTTCTGACCGCCGAAGAGGAGGAAGAGACGATCATTGCCCAGGCCAGTGCACCTGTCGACAGTGAGGGGAATTTTATCAGGCCCAGGGTCAAGGCGCGTCTTGACGGGGATTATCCCCTGGTCGACAAGGAGAGTGTTCAGCTCATGGACGTAGGCCCCAATCAGATTGCCTCGGTGGCCGCTTCGCTGATTCCCTTTCTGGAGCATGACGATGCCAACCGGGCCCTGATGGGATCCAACATGATGCGGCAGGCGGTTCCGCTGTTGCGGCCTGAGGCGCCTATCGTAGGTACCGGCCTCGAAGGAAGGGCTGCCGCCGACTCCCGTATTCTGATCAAGGCCGAAGGTGACGGCGTCATCGAGTATGTCGACGCCCGCCAGATCATCGTCCGCTATGACATGACCGAAGACGATAAATTCGTCCGCTTCGACCCCGAACTGGTCACTTATGACCTGCCCAAATATACCAAGACCAACCAGGGAACCACCGTAGATCTCAAGCCTATCGTGGTGAAGGGGCAAAGGGTGAGAAACGGCGACATCCTTACCGAAGGGTACGCCACCCAGAGCGGGGAACTGGCCCTGGGCCGTAACCTGATGGTGGCTTTCATGCCCTGGCAGGGATACAACTACGAGGATGCCATCGTGGTATCGGAGCGGGTCGTCCGTGAAGATGTGTTCACATCGGTGCATGTCGACGAATACAGCCTGGAAGTCCGCGATACCAAGCGGGGTGTCGAGGAATTTACCTCCGATATTCCCAATGTGAGCGAGGATGCCACCCGTAACCTCGATGAGAACGGACTGATCCGCATTGGCGCCAATGTCAGGCCGGGCGATATCCTGATCGGGAAGATCACTCCCAAGGGGGAATCCGATCCCTCTCCCGAGGAGAAACTGCTCAGGGCGATCTTCGGGGATAAAGCCGGGGATGTCAAAGACGCTTCCCTGAAGGCGTCACCTTCTCTCAACGGCGTGGTCATCGATAAAAAACTCTTCTCCAGGGTGGCCAAGGAAAAGAAAGGCAAACTTTCTACCAAACCCCTGCTCGACCAGATCGATGTAAGGTTTGACAAGGAGGTGGCTCAATTGCGCGGCCGGCTTGAAGAGAAGCTGTTTGAACTGGTTTCAGGAAAGACCTCCCAGGGTGTCAAGGATTATTACGGGACTGAAGTGATCACCAAAGGAGTGAAGTTCACCCTTAAGCAACTTCAGGAGATCGACTACCTGACGGTGAACCCCTCCAGGTGGACCACCGATAAGGACAAGAACGACCTGATCTTCCGCCTGGTGAACAACTACATCATCAAGTATAAGGAGGCTGAAGCGGTTTCACGGCGCGAGCGGTTTAACGTGACCATTGGTGATGAACTGCCTGCCGGTATCATTCAGCTGGCCAAGGTTTACATCGCCAAGAAGCGGAAGCTTCAGATCGGGGACAAGATGGCAGGGCGCCATGGTAACAAGGGGATCGTCTCCCGTGTGGTGCGTGTCGAGGACATGCCCTTCCTGGCCGACGGAACCCCCGTTGACATTGTGCTTAATCCTCTGGGTGTGCCTTCACGTATGAACCTGGGGCAGATCTACGAAACCGTGCTGGGATGGGCCGGAAAAGAACTGGGGGTGAAATTTGCCACGCCCATCTTCGACGGCGCTTCTCTGGAGAATATCTCGGTGTATACCGAAAAAGCCGGCATTCCCCGCTACGGAAAAACAGTCCTGTATGACGGTGAAACGGGCGAACCCTTCGATCAGCCGGCCACAGTGGGGATCATCTATATGATGAAACTGGGGCACATGGTCGAGGACAAAATGCATGCCCGTTCCATTGGTCCGTACTCCCTCATCACCCAGCAGCCCCTGGGCGGGAAAGCCCAGTTCGGGGGACAGCGTTTCGGGGAAATGGAGGTCTGGGCCCTTGAGGCTTTCGGGGCTTCCCATATCCTGCAGGAAATCCTGACGGTTAAGTCAGACGACGTGATGGGCCGCGCCAAGGCTTACGAAGCCATCGTCAAAGGTGAACCCATGCCGCAACCGGGAATTCCCGAATCACTCAACGTCCTTCTGCATGAATTGCGGGGATTGGGCCTGAGCGTAAGAATGGAATAATTTACAGGACCATCTGTAAGGATGGGTGTTGATTCAACTATAAAGCGTAGTTTGTATGACATTCAGAAAAGACAACAAAGCAAAAAGCAACTTTTCCAAAATTTCTATAAGCCTGGCCTCTCCCGAGGAAATCCTGAACCATTCGAATGGGGAGGTGCTCAAACCGGAGACCATCAACTACAGGACCTACAAACCTGAGCGCGACGGGCTCTTCTGTGAGCGGATCTTTGGCCCGGTAAAGGATTATGAGTGCCACTGCGGAAAATACAAGAGGATCCGTTACAAGGGGATCGTCTGCGACCGCTGCGGGGTCGAGGTGACCGAGAAGAAGGTCCGTCGTGAAAGGATGGGCCATATCTCCCTGGTGGTGCCCGTGGCCCACATCTGGTATTTCAGGTCATTGCCCAACAAAATCGGGTATCTGCTCGGTCTTCCCACCAAGAAACTCGACTCCATCATTTACTATGAAAGGTATGTGGTGGTCAATCCGGGGGTGAAGTCGGCCGACGGGGTGAAGAAACTGGACTTGCTGACGGAAGAGGAGTATCTCGACATTTTAGATTCGCTGCCCCGTGAGAATCAGTACCTCGATGATGAGGACCCCAACAAGTTTGTAGCCAAGATGGGGGCGGAGGCCTTACATGCCATTCTGGCCAGGACCGACCTGGATGAGTTGTCCTATAATCTGCGGCACAGTGCCGGTACGGAGACCTCCCAGCAGCGCAAAAATGAAGCCCTCAAGCGGTTACAGGTGGTGGAAGCCTTCAGGGCCAGCAAAACCCTGAACCGCCCCGAATGGATGATCGTGAAGGTGGTTCCCGTGATTCCGCCTGACCTGAGGCCCCTGGTGCCCCTCGATGGCGGCAGGTTTGCCACTTCCGACCTCAATGACCTTTATCGCAGGGTGATCATCCGTAACAACCGGCTAAAGAGGCTCATCGAAATCAAGGCTCCCGAGGTGATCCTCCGCAATGAAAAACGCATGCTTCAGGAGGCCGTGGACTCCCTCTTTGACAATTCCCGCAAGGTGAATGCCGTCAAAACGGAGAACAACCGGGCACTGAAGTCCCTTTCCGACAGTCTGAAGGGCAAACAGGGGCGTTTCCGTCAAAACCTTCTGGGTAAACGTGTCGACTACTCGGCCCGTTCGGTCATTGTCGTCGGCCCGAAGCTCAAGCTCCACGAATGTGGTTTGCCCAAGGATATGGCCGCGGAACTCTACAAACCTTTTGTGATCCGCAAGCTCATTGAAAGGGGTATCGTGAAAACCGTAAAATCGGCAAAGAAGATAGTAGACCGGAAGGATCCGGTGGTATGGGAAATCCTGGAGAATGTGCTGAAGGGGCATCCTGTGATGCTGAACCGTGCACCTACCCTCCACAGGTTATCGATTCAGGCCTTCCAGCCGGTGCTGATCGAGGGGAAAGCCATTCAGCTGCACCCTCTGGTGTGTACAGGCTTCAACGCCGACTTCGACGGAGACCAGATGGCTGTGCATCTTCCTTTGGGAAATGCCGCCATCCTCGAGGCACAGCTGCTGATGCTGGCCAGCCATAACCTGCTTAATCCGGCCAATGGCGCTCCCATTACCGTTCCCTCACAGGACATGGTTCTCGGACTCTATTACATGACCAAGCCGCGCCCCGGAGCCAAAGGGGAAGGCATGGTATTCTATTCCCCCGAAGAGGTGATTATCGCTTTTAACGAAGGTATTGTCAGCATGCACGCCATCATTAAGGTGAAGGTGGAGGATGTCGACGAAAAAGGGGAATATTTCCGTCATGTGGTGGAAACCACCGTCGGGCGTGTACTTTTCAATGAAAGCGTGCCCCGTGAGGCAGGATTCATTAACCAGTTGCTGACCAAGAGGTCGCTCCGCAACATCATTACCGATGTCTTCAAGGTCGCAGGGAACGCCACTACCGTGGCTTTCCTCGATGACATCAAGGACCTGGGCTATTACTGGGCTTACCGCGGAGGCCTCTCCTTTAATATCGACGACGTCATCATTCCCATGGACAAGAAGGAAATCGTGGACGATGGGTATGAAGAGGTCGAGGAGGTGATTTCCAATTATAACATGGGATTCATCACCAACAATGAACGATACAACCAGGTAATTGACATCTGGACACATGCCAATGCCAAGCTGACCAATTCGGTGATGAAGACCCTGAGTACCGACAAACAGGGTTTCAACTCGATCTATATGATGCTGGATTCCGGGGCCAGGGGTTCCAAGGAACAGATCAGGCAGTTGTGCGGCATGAGGGGACTGATGGCCAAGCCTCAGAAGTCTGGTTCCACCACCAGTCAGATTATTGAGAATCCCATTTTGGCCAACTTCAAAGAGGGGCTTTCGGTGCTCGAGTACTTTATTTCGACCCACGGGGCCCGTAAGGGTCTTGCCGATACTGCCCTGAAGACCGCAGATGCCGGGTATCTCACCCGCAGGCTGGTTGACGTGGCTCAGGATGTGATCATTTCGGAAGACGACTGCGGAACGCTGCGCGGGCTGGTGGCCACCGCCATCAAGAACAACGAGGAGGTGGTGTCAAGTCTTTCAGAGCGGATTCTGGGCCGTACTTCGGTCCATGACATCTACCATCCCCTGAAGGGCGACCTCATTGTGAAATCGGGCGATGAAATCACAGAGGACATCGCCGCTGTCATCGAAGACTCCCCCATTGAAAGTGTGGAGATCCGTTCGGTACTTACCTGCGAATCAGAAGTGGGCGTGTGCGCCAAGTGTTATGGCCGCAACCTGGCTTCAGGCAAGAAGGTGCAGAGGGGTGAAGCCGTAGGGGTCATCGCTGCCCAGTCGATCGGGGAACCGGGGACACAGCTTACCCTCCGGACCTTCCACGTGGGAGGTATCGCCGGCAACATCTCGGCCCAGTCGATGGTCGTCTCCAAATACGACGGATATGCCGAAATCGAAGAGCTTCGCGCCGTATCCTTCACCGATAAGGACGGAAAAGAGGTCGATGTGGTGGTCAGCCGTCTGGCAGAACTCAAGATCATCGATAAGAATACCAACATCCAGCTTTCGAGTCATCCGATCCCTTACGGGTCGAAACTCTATATCAAGAACGGAGATACCGTAACCCGCGGGCAGCATCTCTGCGAGTGGGACCCCTACAACGGGGTGATCATCACCGAGTACGACGGGAAAATCGAATTCGAGAACCTGGCAGAAGGGGTGACCTACCGCGAGGAATCGGACGAGCAGACCGGGTACAACGAGAAAGTGATCATTGAGACCCGTGACAAAACCCGCAATCCCTCACTGAGGATTGTCGATGGAGAGGGGAACCTGATTCGTACCTACAACCTTCCTGTGGGGGGTCACCTTTCGGTGAACAACGGGGATAAGGTGCGTGCCGGGCAGGTGCTGGTGAAGATCCCGCGTGCCGCAGGCAAAGCCGGCGACATCACCGGTGGTCTGCCCCGTGTGACCGAACTCTTTGAGGCCCGTAATCCTTCCAATCCCGCCGTGGTTTCCGAAATCGACGGCGAGGTGACCCTCGGCAAAATCAAGAGGGGTAACCGGGAGATCGTGGTCACCACCAAGTCGGGCGAAGTCAAGAGGTACCTGGTGCCACTCTCACGGCAGATCCTGGTACAGGACAACGACTATATCCGTGCCGGGACCCCCCTGTCCGACGGAGCCATCACACCTTCCGACATCCTGGCCATCAAGGGGCCAACCGCCGTACAGGAGTATATCCTCAACGAAGTACAGGATGTATACCGGATGCAGGGGGTGAAGATCAATGACAAGCATTTTGAGGTGATCATCCGCCAGATGATGCGCAAGGTGGAAATCGAAGATCCGGGGGATACCCGTTTCCTTGAAAAGCAGGTGGTCGATAAGAATGAGTTTTTCCAGGAGAACGACTGGATCTACAACAAGAAGATCATCACCGAAAGCGGGGATGCCGAAGGGCTCCGTGCCGGGCAGATCATTTCGGCCCGCAGGCTCAGAGATGAGAATTCACTTCTTCGCCGTAAGGACAAGCGGCTGATCGAGGCCAGGGATGCTATCCCCGCCACCTCCAGCCAGGTGCTCCAGGGGATCACCAGGGCCGCCCTCCAAACCCGCAGCTGGCTCTCGGCAGCCTCCTTCCAGGAGACCACCAAGGTGCTCAACGAATCGGCCATCATGGGCAAGGTCGACTACCTCGACGGACTGAAGGAAAACGTGATCTGCGGGCATCTGATTCCCGCAGGAACCGGACTGAAGGAATACAAGAACCTGGTCGTCGGCTCCAAAACCGAATACGACCGGCTCGTCGATATCAAGGAACCCGTGGGTGAAGAGGAAGAATAAAAATTCGGAGCATGAGTGATAACAAACAACACCAGCAACAACTCAACATCGAACTGAACGAGGAAGTCGCCCAGGGGATCTATTCCAACCTGGCGGTCATCACCCATTCAAGTTCCGAGTTTGTCGTGGATTTCGTCAGAATCATGCCCGGAATTCCCAAGGCCAACGTCAAGTCTAGGATCATCCTTACACCTGAACATGCCAAGCGGCTGCTTATGGCGCTTCAGGATAACCTGAAAAAGTACGAAAATGTGCACGGGCCGATCCGGATTTCCGGGGAACCGGTCATCCCACCCATGACCTTCGGGGGGCCTGCCGCACAGGCATAATATGAAAAGAGGAGCTGTAAGCTCCTCTTTTTGTTTCCGGCTGGCTGCAGTGGAATGGTGTCTTATTGTTGCGGGGATATCGATTTCTGGTGTGGCATGGTGTTTTTCTGTTGTAGGGATGTGGCTGGCTGAGGGGAGGCTCCCGCAGCGCTGCAAAACTTTTAACCAAAATGTCAGATTGTTTCAATGGTTTTGCAAGGAGTTGTATCTCAGTAAAATGTGGTTAAATCTGGTTTGTGGGGGCAGGGTTTGCAGGGAAGGGCCCTCACGCCAAATAACACGGGTTTTTGCCTGTCGGGTTTCATTTTTTTATATTTGCTGCCCTGAAAATAATAATCCGCATATATGGAAGGTTTAAAGATTCTTGTATTGGCCAAGCAGGTTCCCGATACCCGGAATGTGGGAAAGGATGCCATGAAGGCCGATGGTACTGTGAACAGGGCGGCTTTGCCGGCGATTTTTAATCCCGAGGACCTGAACGCGCTGGAAATGGCGCTGACCATCAAGGAGGGTTGCCGGGGAGCCACCGTCACCCTGCTGACCATGGGCCCAGGGAGGGCTGCCGAGATCATCAGGGAGGGGTTCTTCAGAGGTGCCGATGATGGTATTCTGTTAACAGACAGGGCTTTCGCAGGCTCTGACACCCTGGCTACTTCTTATGCCCTGGCCCAGGCCATCTGCAAGTTGGGCGGAGTACACCTGGTGGTAGCCGGGCGTCAGGCCATCGATGGCGATACGGCACAGGTAGGACCTCAGGTGGCCGAAAAACTAAACCTTCCCCAGGTGACCTATGTCGAAGAATTCCTGGGACTCGATGGTGACCGCATCAGGTTGAAAAGACGCCTCGAGCACGGCGTCGAAACCGTGAGCGCTCCCCTGCCTCTGCTGATCACCGTAAATGGTTCCGCACCTGAATGCCGCCCCCGGAACGCACGACTGCTTATGAAATACAAGCATGCCAAAACCATCTCCGAAATACAGTCCGCAGCCGAAGATTACCTCCACCTTTACAACGACAGACCTTACCTGAACATACAGGAATGGTCGGTGAACCATATCGATACCGACCCCGCACAACTTGGATTGGAAGGATCCCCCACCAAGGTCAAGAAAATCGACAATGTCGTCCTGCAGTCGAGGGATGCCCGGATCATTCCTGCCACCGACGAGGGCATTGAGGAGATGATGATTGAACTGATAGAAAACCATACCATCGGGTAATAACGGAGGGACGTACTATTCAGGTTTCCTGCCTGGTGGTCACTCCCCCTCCATATCTGAATCCGGGCAACCAAATGACCATCCTGATGTTCCCCGGGGCTTCGTTTAAAGAAAGAAACCATACTCACGAAATTATTGACACAGATGAACCATATTTTTGTCTATTGTGAAACCGCAAACGGGGTGGTGGCTGAAGTCAGCCTCGAATTGCTCACCAAGGGGCGTAAACTGGCCGACCAACTGCACTGTAAACTGGAGGCGGTGGTCCTTGGCAAAAACCTGGAGGGGTGTGAGAGACTGCTTTTCCCCTATGGGGTCGATGTCGTGCACGTGGCCGATGATCCCCGGCTGGATCCCTACCAGACGCTTCCCCACGCCTCTATTCTTATTGGCCTTTTCAGGGAGGAGCAACCCCAGATTGCTCTGATGGGGGCGACTTCTGTGGGGCGTGACCTGGGGCCACGGGTTTCCTCGGCACTCCACAGCGGACTGACGGCCGACTGTACCAGCCTGGAGATCGGTGATCACGAGGACAAGAAAGCAGGCATCCTTTATAAAGACCTCCTCTACCAGATCCGTCCCGCCTTTGGCGGGAACATCATCGCCACCATCATCAATCCCGACCATCGCCCGCAAATGGCCACCGTCAGGGAAGGGGTCATGAAAAAGGAGATTCTCGATCCTGCCTATACCGGTGTGGTCAAACGGGTGGATATCAGCAGGTATGTCCATCCTGAAGATTTTGTGGTGGAGATCATCGACCGCCATATGGAAGAGAGCAGGGTCAACATCAAAGGGGCTCCTGTGGTGGTGGCCGGAGGGTATGGTGTGGGCTCAAAGGAGAATTTCAGGATGTTGTATGAACTGGCAGAACTGCTGGGCGGGGAGGTGGGAGCCTCCCGCGCGGCCGTCGATGCAGGTTATGCCAGCCACCAACGACAAATCGGTCAGACGGGTGTAACCGTCAGACCTAAACTTTATATCGCCTGTGGCATATCAGGCCAGATCCAGCACCGCGCAGGCATGGAAGAATCGGCCAGGATCATCTCCATCAATACCGATCCCGAAGCTCCCATCAACACCATTGCCGATTATGTCGTTACCGGTGACGTGGCAGAAGTCATCCCCCGTATGATCAGGTACTATAAAAAGAACACCAGATAACCCCGTTTTTATTCACCGATATCAGTTAAAAAAATGGCAAATTATTATAATGACAACAGAGACCTGAAGTTTCATCTCAGCCATCCCCTGATGGAGAAAATTGTCAGATTACGGGAGCGGAATTTCAGCGAGAAGAAGGAGTATGATTTTGCGCCCATGGATTTTGAGGATGCCATGGACAGTTACGACAAGGTGCTGGAGGTGGTCGGAGAGATCTGCGGCGACATCATTGCCCCGAATGCGGAGGGGGTGGATGCCGAAGGACCGCAGGTGATTGACGGTCATGTGCGTTATGCCGGGGGAACACGGCTGAACCTGGACGCCCTGGTTAAAAGCGGACTGATGGGGATGTCGCTGCCGCGCCGTTTCGGAGGGCTCAACTTTCCTATTGTCCCCTATATCATGGCCGCCGATATTGTTTCGCGTGCCGATGCAGGTTTCGTGAACATATGGGGTCTTCAGGACTGTGCCGAAACCATCAACGAGTTTGCCAGCGAGGAACAGAAGGCCCTCTATCTTCCCCAGGTGGCGGCAGGGGCCACCATGGCCATGGACCTGACAGAACCCGATGCCGGTTCTGATCTTCAGTCGGTGCAACTCAAAGCGACCTGGAGCGAATCAAAGGGAACCTGGCTCCTCAATGGCGTAAAAAGGTTTATCACCAACGGTGACGGCGACATCAGCCTGGTACTGGCCCGCAGTGAACAGGGTACCAAAGATGGCCGCGGCCTTTCCATGTTTATCCACCACAAATCCAAAGGAGGGGTGACTGTCAGACGCATTGAGCATAAAATGGGGATCATCGGTTCACCCACCTGCGAATTGGTTTTCAGGGATGCCCCGGCGGAGCTGGTCGGCGACCGCAAAATGGGCCTCATCAAGTATGTGATGGCCCTGATGAACGGCGCCCGCCTGGGCATCGCCGCGCAGTCGGTGGGCCTCTCCGAAGCAGCTTACCGCGAAGCCCTGGCTTATGCCCACGAAAGGGTTCAGTTCGGAAAAGCCATCCTCCGATTCCCTGCCGTCTATGAAATGCTCTCGGTGATGAAAGCCAAACTCGATGCCTCACGGACACTCCTCTACGAAACGGCCCGTTTTGTGGACATCTACAAATCGTTCATGCAGATTTCCGAAGAGCGAAAACTGGATGCGGAGGAACGTGCCGAAATGAAAAACTTCCAGAAACTTGCCGATATTTTCACCCCGCTGGCCAAGGGAATGACCAGCGAATTCTGTAACCAGCTGGCCTACGATGCCCTCCAGGTGCATGGCGGTTCCGGATTCATGAAGGATTATCCTGTCGAACGGATTTACCGCGATGCCCGTATCACCACCATTTATGAGGGAACCACCCAGCTCCAGGTCGTCGCCGCAATCAGGGGAGTGACCACAGGGGCTTACCTGGCCCGAATCAGGGAATATGAAGCCCTTAAGGTCGACCCTGAACTGGCTTTCCTTAAACGGGCGCTCATCATCATGACCGATGAGTATGAACATGCCGTCAACCATGTGATGGCCGTCAACGATAACGAATATACCGATTTCCACGCCCGCAGGATGGTGGAAATGGCCGGATATATCATCATGGGTTATCTGCTGATGCTTGACGCCCACCGCGACCGGGAATACCTCCGCCCGGCCCGCAACTTCAGCCGCCTGGCTAAAGCCCAGGTCAGAGCCCATGCCGAATTTATCGGAAACTGCTCCATCGACGACCTGGGGTATTACAAATACCAGCAGGTCTGACCCCCTGCGCGTCCCTGCTGAAACGTGGTCCGTTAATATTATAATCGGAATAACGAAACTTTAAACGTTAAGTATTCGTAAAAATATTTCCGGGATTTTGCGTTCTGGGGTATCCCTTTGATTCTGAATCCACTGTAAAGTGGGGAATCGCAATGATGAAAAAAAGTGCGGTGGGATGTTTGGAAGTTCGGAAAAGGGGTTTACATTTGCAGCCGCAAAACGAAGTTCATTGAATGGTTGAAACGGGAAGGAGAGGAAGGATATCCTGTCCTGAAGAAGAGAGGAGAGCTAAAGAGGCCTCCGGGGGAGTGTTGAAAAGCAGGACCCGGGAAAGTTAAAAAAAAGTTCTTCAAAATTTTGCAGGAATAAAAAAGGTTGTTACTTTTGCCGACCCAA
>JAAYDJ010000031.1 GCA_012729335.1 Bacteroidales bacterium
CCGATGCCGACTCCACCAACGGCCCGAATATGAACATTCTGATCCGCAACTGCTCCTTCGGCTTCTGCCACTCTGCGGTCACCTGCGGAAGCGAAGCCATCCACAACCGGAACATCCTGGTGCAGGACTGCAAGGTAAACGGCCCTTCAAGGGTACTCTGGCTTAAGATGCGCCCCGATACCCCCCAGCTTTACGAATACATCACCGTCGAGGGGATCACCGGCACCGCCGACCGCCTGGTCTACGCCAAACCCTGGACCCAATTCTTCGACCTCCAGGGCCGCACCTCCCCTCCCCCCTCCGTTTCCGACCACATCACCTTCCGGAACATCACCCTGACCTGCAAGATCTTCGCCGACATCGAACGATCGCAATACGACAGCCTACGGAATTTCACCTTTGAGAACCTTGCCATCACCGCCGAAAAACCCGACCTCAACCAAAGCCTCTTCGACGGCCTCTCCCTGACCAACGTCGTGGTCAACGGCGACACCCTCACCACACAAAAACAACTTCACCCTTGATTTTCAGATAATAAACTCCCCTGGCGCAACCGGTTAAATCCACCGGAGCCCCGGAGGATTTCGGGTTCCAGACCACTGGGGATTGATATCGTATCTGACTCACGAGGATTATTGATCTGCCGTAGAAAGTAACTTCTCCAACAGTGACAGGCGGCGCTCTGTCATGCTTTGCAGGGCTGCCATGTCAGCCTTTAAGCGGCTGTTCTCCGACTGCAGGGCTTCGATCAGAGCCTGCTGCGCCTTGATAGCTTCCACCAGCACGGCCGACACTTCGGCATAGTTCACCCCCAAATAGCCATCGGTGGGATTGGTGAAGACCAGTTCGGGAATGACCTGCTCCATTTCCTGGGCAATGAATCCGATGCGGGTTCCGTCACCGGGCTGCTCCTTCCAGGTGAAGGTGACCCCCCTCAGCCGCATGATCTTTTCCAATCCGCCCTGTAAGGTGCGCACATTCTCCTTCAGCCGGAGGTCGGAGGTGGCCGTGGTCAGCGTTCCATCGGCCATGCGGTTAACCGGTCCGGAATACGCCCCTGACCCGATCGACCTGATGCGGGCATTCCCGTCCACGTCAAGCTTCTGCACCGGATCGATGGTGCCTACCCCCAGCATGCCCCCCTTCAAGGCTACGTTTCCGCCGTTGTAAAGATAGAGGTGCCCCTCGGTGCTGCTGAATCCTATCGAACCCCGGAAACCCGATCCATCGCGGAATTCGATCTGCGAATGGTCAGTCGATTCCATGCGCATTCTCACCGATCCCGAAGGATTCTTCAGATGGAGCTTCTCCGCCGGCGTGTCGGTCCCCAGGCCTGTGTTTCCGCTCTTGAGAATCGTCAGGGCATTGCTGCGCGCTGCCGATGATACGCCGTTCCCTACCGTGAAGAGGCGGTCGGAGGCGACCAGGTCCACCGCTGATGACGGGGTATAAAGGGTGTTGTACAGGCCAAAGGCCGTTTCACCGTAGGAGGGGGCACGGGTGTCTTCACCCATGGAAAAGGAGACGCTGCCCGTTGCAAAGGTATAATCTCCGAGGGCGACGGCGGCCTCCCCGGAGGCGGTGGTCGACCGCCCGGCCGAAAGGGCATACTTGCCCGAAGCGGTGGTTGTGTTACCGAAAGCGACGGCATACTCTTCCGAGGCCACGGTCTGACTTCCGGCAGCAAAAGTATAGGAACGGGAAGCCTGGGTGAAGTACCCTACGGCCATGGCGTTGTTCCCTCCCGCTTCGGCACTGGTTCCCACGGCTGCCGACGCTTCTCCTGCCGCCTTGGCCCCGCTTCCCGAGGCAAAAGAGGCCACTCCTGAAGCAATAGGGTTAAGGCCCATGGCGACGCTGTAATTCCCGATGCTCCCCTGGTCCCAGGAGGTCTCCAGGGCTGTCCCCGCCCTGAAGGCGGACTTGCCAGGATACCACATCAGCCGGGTACCGGCACCACTGGCGGGCGGGGCCCCGGGTGTCGTCTCGCTGAATTCTCCCGCAAAGAGCACATTTCCCCTCCTGGTGGCGGTTCCCTGCACATGCAGCAAAGCTGCAGGCGCTTCGGTCCCCAGGCCTGTGTTTCCGTTCTTGAGCATGGTCAGGGCATTGGAACGCAGCGTGTCACCCGATTCGAAACTTCCGTTGCCGATGACAAAAAGCCGGTCGGCATCGTTCCTGGTGTTGGAGGACCCCGGGGTGTAGAGGGTATTGAAAATTCCGGCGACCATCTCTCCATAGGAGGGGGCTACCGTCCCTATGCCCATGGAGACCGCACCCAGCCCCGTCGCCCGGGGACCGTAACCCAGGGCTACCGAGATTCCACCGGTCGCCTCGGCCCTGGTCCCCACAGCCAGCGAGGTCTGTCCGGCCGACAAAGCATTTAACCCCATCGCCACAGACCCTACGCCCTGGCTCACGCTGTGCATCCCCATGGCCACGGAATTCAGACCCTTGCTCACATTGGAGAGCCCGACGGCAAAAGCATGGCTCTCCCTGGCCTCATTGTAGGAGCCCATCGCGACAGAACCAAACCCCAGGGCTTTGTTGCCATAACCGGTGGCAACCGAATAATTCCCTATGCTGTCCTTATCCCACTCCTTTTCCGCCACTCTTCCTGCCCTGAAGGCCGCCTTGTCGGGATACCACATCAGCCGCGTGCCGGCACCGCTCGCAGGAGGATTCCCCGGGGTATCCTTTTGTAAACCTTCGGCAAGGAGATTGCCGCCACCGGTCGCGGTCCCCTTCAGATGCAGCAATCCCAAGGGTGTACTGGTGCCTATACCCACATTGCCGGTCAACCGGTAAACATTGCTCCCCGACATTGACCAGTCCCCATCATCGGCCGACAGTACATTCCCGGCGTACAGGGCATAGGGTACGCTCAACAGCTCACTCACGCTGATCTCCTCATAATCGGTGCCGCCTGCGGGATCCATGTCGACTTTAATAAAAAGAGGGTCTGCTCCCCACTTGATATTCCTGAAATCGCCCAGGCCTACCGTACCCCTGCCAATCATCAGCTCCACCATACCGTAGGAATTGGTATATAGCCCTGAATGGGTCTCTCCATACACATCGGTTCCAAAGGCACCCCCACTCCGGATGGTGATGCGGAAACTCACACTTTGCCGGGCAAGCACATTTCCTGACTTGTCACGGGCTACGGCCTGGTACCTGAATGCCTGAGGAGCCTGGGCCATCACGCCATACCCCAGAAACAAGAGGATGATGAATAAGATTGTCCGCTTCATAGGTTTTCGTTTTTATAGGTTTTTATTCATTCCGGAATCCTGACCTGCGGGTCGGTTTTGCCATAAGACGGAAACACAGTTAACACCCCGGGGGTGGATACGTTGATCTTATATCCTTCCCCCGGAAGGCAATCTCCGATGTGGTTCACCCATCCACCGAAGAGCCCCCGGTCTTCCACAGTGTAACCCCTTTCATCCTGCATCTTGATCAGCGTACCCAGCTCCACCAGGGGCTTTACCAGCATGAAGGCATCAACGGGACCATCGATGGGAAAACCTATGGTGTTCCAGCCCTGGGAGAGCGGAATATCCAGAGGCAGGGCCGATCTCCCCCCCCTGACCTCCAAATGGCCTGCGCGGTTCATTCTGACCTTATACCCCTCGGTGAAAGACAGATCGCCGATGCCATTCTTCCACCCTCCCAGGTTTCCCAGATCCTCAAGGGTGTTCCCCGCTTCGTCCTGCACCTTGATCAGGGAGTAATCCCCGATCAGAGGCGAAAACAAGAGTTTCAGATCCCCATCGACCGGCCTCACCCACGAGGAGAAGATATTCCAGCCGGCATCAAAGTCCAGCTGCAGACTTTCGATGGCAAAGACGGGGAAATTCTGGAGGAATCCCTGCACCAGGTCAAAACTCTTCATCTCGCCCGTGGCGGTGACCAGCTCCCCAAGGGTCCATGACACATCGACCGTCACACCTTCCCCGAAGTTTCCCGATGTGGAAATCAGCTGCTGGGACCAGGCAGCCTGCGCGAACACAAACATCATAAACCCCGGTATCCCTATCGACAATAATGGTCTCATCTGCTTAAAATAATAAGTGGTAATGGTTCAATCCGTGAAACAGAGGTCAGTTGGTTTTGGAAATAAATACCAGCACATTTGGTTAGATTAGCCGTTCAATAATGTACGGCTATTTTTTTTAATTCCAACATAATGAATGGCATTTTTAATGCCATTTGCATAAATTATGCGAACCGGCACATCATCGCCGGAATACCCGGGCTCGAGCAAAGCCTCTTCGACGGCCTCTCCCTGACCAACGTCGTGGTCAATGGCGACACCCTCACCATACGAAGGAATAAGGAAGATCAGAAGATCAGAAGATCAGAATAATGCTCTTTATGAGAAGATCTTATAGATTATATCAAAATATTGAGTATATTTACTTAGTTTGTTGAGTAATTTGTTACAGGATGTTTGAAAGAGTTCATAAAAGACTCTTAATGAATAGAATAAAGGATGAATCCCGCAAGTTCATTCAGGTGATTTATGGCCCCAGGCAGGTGGGAAAAACCACGATGGTCACGCAATTCCTGAAGGATTATCCCTTCCCCTGGCACTACGCCTCAGCCGATCAAATCATTTCTGACCGAAACGCATGGATAGCTGTCCAATGGGAAAGCGCCCGGCTAAAAATAAACCTGGAAAAGGCTGAGGAGGGATTGCTGGTGCTCGACGAGGTACAAAAGCTGGAAAACTGGAGCGAAAGTGTAAAGAAAGAGTGGGATGACGATACATTTCGGGGAGTGCCCCTCAAAGTTATTATTCTGGGATCGAGCCGACTGCTGATTCAGAAAGGATTAACAGAATCTCTTGCCGGAAGGTTCGAAACCATCTTCATGGAACACTGGTCCTTTACCGAAATGCAAGAGGTCTACGACTTTGATCTCAGCGATTTTATCTGGTTCGGAGGGTACCCCGGTGCTGCACAACTTATCGGCAACGAAGAACGATGGAAACAGTATGTCCATGATTCTCTCATTGAGACAACCATATCGCGTGATGTTCTCATGCTTACCCGGGTAGATAAACCTTCCCTTTTAAGGAACCTTTTTGAAATTGGATGCCAGTACTCTGCACAGATTCTCTCATTCACCAAAATTATGGGGCAGCTCCAGGATGCCGGAAATCCCACTACCCTGGCACACTACCTCCACCTTCTCGATACAGCAGGTTTGTTGGGAGGACTGGAAAAATTCTCGCCTTCAGAAATCCGCCGGCGCGCCGCCAGTCCGAAATTCCAGGTCCACAATACGGCCTTGATGTCAGCCCTCTCGGGTTATACCAGGAATGAAATCAGAACCAACCCGGAAAAATGGGGAAGATGGGTGGAATCAGCAGTCGGCGCCCATTTGCTGAACCATTCCCGTTCAGGGAGATACAAACTCAGTTATTGGCGCGAAAGAAATGACGAAATTGATTTTGTCCTGTCACGAAATGAGGAAGCTATTGGAATTGAAGTAAAAAGCAGTTTTGGCACTGGTTCAGGCGGGACCGATGCCTTCCGCACCAAATTTTCCCCGAAAAGGGTTATCCTCGTGGGAAAAAGTGGAATCCCTGTCGACACCTTATTGAAAACCAACCCCCAGGACTTGTTCTGAAACTCATTGGAATCCCCGTTCTAAATAGGGCAATCATTCCTGAAAGTCCGTGTCTATCGGCGACTCCCCCACCACACAAAGGATGTTACTGCAGTACGATTTTCTTTACCTGGGTCTCAACTTCACCCTTGATTTTCAGATAATAAACTCCCCTGGAGCAACCGGTTAAATCCACCTCGACCGTTCTTTCCTCCATAAGTTCCTCCCTGAGGAGCTGTCCCGCTCCATTCAGAACCTGCAAGGTGACCCCCTGAAGCGTTGCACCGGTTGTGGTAAGGTAAAACTTACCTGTCGTGGGATTCGGGTAGAGGGTGAACTTTTCCGCTCCCTCCTTTTCGATCCGTCCTGATCCGGTGACGCCGTATTTCGCCATACTGGCGAAGGTACTCTCGTGCTTCACGAAGGTCGCGGAGCCCCGGAGGATTTCGGGTTCCAGAAGGAACTCACGGTTTTCGTGGGCTTTCCACAGCCTGAGGGTAAAGGGATGCCCCTCTGTGAACCCCTCTCCGGGAACCCCGTCGTTGGCCGAAATGGCCATACTCAGCGTTTGAAGGCCCCCCGGCTGCACCTGCCATGCATGCCCCGGACTTTCCGGAGATCCGCCTCCGGTTCCTTCAACCCCTTCTGCGATTCCGGCTAAAAACCCATTGGGAATGTGAACCGCACCCACACACTGCCCTCCGTCGAAGACGCCTACCTCATCGCCTGGCGCCAGCATCCCTTCCGGAAGGGCCACCAGATGGATGTTCATATGGTCGGTACCATTCCCTCTGACCTTCGTGGTGAAATGAACCGTGGGCAGCGGTGCCGGCACCACAGGCCCGCCCTTGGTGTAGGCCTCCTGAATGGTCAGTACTTCATCTGCGTTTACCTTGACCTTGAACCCCTCTCCCGGCCCAAAAGTGCCAATGTTGTTTACCCAGCTCCCGAAGGGCGACAAATCCTCGATGGATCGACCCTGTTCATCCTGCACTTTCACCAGTGTTTTCCGGTCTATGAGCTGCTGCACCACCTTCAGTCCATCAACTGCTGAGACGCCAGGGAAACCGATGATATTCCACCCTGCGGTCAGGGGAATCTCAAAGGGCAGGGGAACCGGCCTCCCAGTGAAAGTGGGGTTGCAGTTGCCCGTGACCTTGATTTTGTAGCCCTCTCCGGCGGAAAGATCGCCGATCATGTTGGTCCATCCGCCGAGGGTCCCCAGATCCTCGATGGATCGACCCTGTTCATCCTGTACCTTGACCAGCTGGCCCGACAGAATAAGAGGCTCGAGTAATTCCATGAGATCGGCCGGATTGGGAAGGGTGTTGGTGGAGAAGAGATTCCAGCCGGCGATCAGGGGTACCGCTTGGGTGATCTCCTGGTAGCCCGTGAGTTCCACCACGGCAGTGGCCGATGGCTCATACAGTCCGCTTGTCGACCATTGGGGATTGGTGTCGTAATAAAGGGCTCCAGGTCGACTCCATCAAGGGTAGCCCTGACAACATTGATGTTCATGTGGTCAAGTCCGTTGCCTGTCCACACCGGAATGAAATGGCGCTCCCCGGTAAGGTTCCTGACGGTAACTGTCACCGCGTCGGGGGCCGAGGTCTGCTGACCGTCGCTAACCACCAGGGTGAAGGTGTAGGGGGTGTCCTGGGTGACCATGGGCGCCGCAAAGGTAGGCATGGCGGAATGGGAATCTGAGAGGACGAGGCCAGCGGGGGCGGTCCAGGTGTAAGTCAGGGTTCCCCCACCAGGGGCGGAGGAGGCGCTTCCGTTGAGGTGGACCAGCGTCCCCTCATCGGCCTCCTGGTCCGGACCGGCATCGGCTACCGGTGGGTACTCCTACCTCCCAGGTTCCGGCAGTCACCGTCCAGTCCGACCAATTCCCGTCTTCCCAGTCCTCATTCCAGAGGATCGCCTGGGCTTCCGCAGGAAAAGTCATTGCACAAAAAAGAAAAAACGTCAACATAGGGATGAGCATTCCCCTTTTCCGGAGTTCAGATAAAGCAATCCGTTTCATAGGTGTGAGTTATTATGTTTGAATGAGTTACCTTTATAGACTCTTATGCACCGGGATAGTCCCGCCTGGTGATCCCTTTAGAATCAGACCATTTAAGTTACGGAATTTTCAGAGAATGCGCACCAACCCACAGATAAACCAACAGGCACACCGTTTCAACTCACCAATAGGCCCGTCAAACTCACAAAACAACTTCAAAGGATCGGTCGATCATTATATGGCGACACTCTCACCACACAGAAAAATGAGGACGATTAGAATAAAAATGATATATTTGTATTATCGCAATGACCATTACAGTAACATGGGTTGCAATAATCAAATTTCACAACTATGCAATTCTATGACAGAGAAAAGGAACTTGAACTAATCCACCAGGCAAAAAAGCAGTCCCTGGATCATGCACAAATGATGGTGGTGGTCGGACGCCGACGTACAGGAAAAACTACGCTTCTGAAAAAAGCCATCGAAAAGGAAGATGATGCCATCTACTATTTTATTGCCCGGAAAAATGAAGTCCTGATTTGTGAAGAGTTCACCCAGGAAATAGAAAGAATATTACATGTCCGGATCTTTGGCACAGTCATTCGCTTCAGGGATTTGTTCCAATACCTGATGGAATTGTCCGAAACCAGAAGTTTTACACTGGTTTTAGATGAATTCCAACAGTTCTATTCCATAAATCCCTCCATTTACAGCGAATTACAGAATATCTGGGACAGTTTCAAGGAGAAAAGTAAAATAAACCTGATTCTTTGCGGATCGGTTTATTCCCTAATGAGAAAGATTTTCGAAAACTCCAAAGAACCGCTTTTTGCCCGAGCCACCGGTCGCATTCACGTCAAGCCTTTCCGGGTTAACACACTAAAAGAAATCCTTTCGGATTACTTTCCGGAATATGGCAAGGAAGATTTGCTTGCCTTTTATGCCATAACGGGTGGAATAGCCAAATATGTAGAATTGCTGGTGAACAGGAAAGCTTTTACCCTGGAGAAAATAATGGATGAGATCTTCAGCGAGAATTCACTTTTTCTGGAAGAAGGCCGTAATGTTTTAATTGAAGAATTCGGAAAGGATTACGCCACCTACTTCTCGATTCTGTCACTTCTGGCCTCCTCAAAAACTTCCCGTTCCGATATAGAATCCACACTTGGGTTCAGTACCGGGGGTTTTCTGGAACGATTGGAGAAAGATTTTAACCTGATCCGGAAAGTGCGTCCCATCTTCTCCCGGGCGGATGGGAGAAATGTGAAATACACCATTGTGGACAACTTTCTGAATTTCTGGTTCCGCTTCATCTTCAAATACCAGAGTGCGGTCGAAATAGGGAATTTCGACTATGTACGAAGCATCGTCATGCGTGATTACCCCACCTATAGCGGTAAAATCCTGGAACGTTACTTCTCGGAAGAATTCGCAATCAAACAAAGCTTTTCGGCAATAGGGTCCTGGTGGGAAAAGGGAAATAATAATGAAATTGACATTGTTGCAGTAAACGATCAGGACAAGAAAGTTTTGTTTGCTGAAGTCAAGCGCAACAAGAAAAATATCAGCATCAGATTACTTCGGGAAAAATCCGCCAATGTGATGAATCATTTGCCCGGGTACACTGCTGATTTCGTCGCCTTATCACTCGACGATATGTAATCTGTCAAACAATTTCCCCAAGTTCCCAGGGACGCAGATGAACAATCCCCTCATAGTTGGTGAACTTCACAAGCCAAAATTTTTATAATTTTGACTGTGGTCCCCCAAATGAATCATAAAAGTTCTGTATCATGGCAAAACGATTTTTCCTTTTCGCAATGATGGTGCTCGCGGGATGCTTCTTGTCCTGCCAGTCCGGTTCACGGGAAACCAGAAGCGGCCAGAATACCCCAATGACCGCCCTCTGGCCCGACGGAACGGAGATTGCACCCTGGTTCAGCGATACGGCCGCGGTGGATCCTACCCTGAAGCTTCCGCAGTTCAGCATCACCTCCTTCGGGGCCATCGGCGACAGTGCCACCCTGAATACCGTGGTCATCCAGTCCGCCATCGACTCAGCAGCGTCAGCCGGAGGGGGCGTCGTGGTGGTCCCGCAGGGACGCTTCCGCACCGGAGCCCTCTTCTTTAAGCCGGGCGTGCACCTCCACCTCCTCGAAGGGGCCGTCCTGTTGGGTTCCGACCACATCGCCGACTTTCCCCTGATGCCCTCCCGCATGGAAGGGCGCTCCATCGACTACTTCCCGGCGGTGGTCAACGCCTACCACTGTGACGGTTTCTCCATCTCCGGCCGCGGTACCATCGACGGCAACGGCCGCCGCTACTGGGAAGCCTTCTGGCAACGGCGCAAGGAAAATCCCCAATGTACCAACCTCGAGGTCTCCCGCCCACGCCTGATCTTCATCCAGCACAGCGACTCAGTCGTCATCCGCGATGTACGCCTTCAGAATGCAGGCTTCTGGACCACCCACCTCTACAAATGCCACTACGCAAAGCTCATCAACCTCCACATCTTCTCGCCCGTGGAACCCGTGAAGGCCCCCAGCACCGACGCCATCGACCTCGACGCCTGCACCCACATTCTGGTCGACCGCTGCTATATGGAGGTCAACGACGACGCCATCGCCCTCAAGGGGGGCAAAGGCCCTTATGCCGATGCCGACTCCACCAACGGCCCGAATATGAACATTCTGATCCGCAACTGCTCCTTCGGCTTCTGCCACTCTGCGGTCACCTGCGGAAGCGAAGCCATCCACAACCGGAACATCCTGGTGCAGG
>JAAYDJ010000005.1 GCA_012729335.1 Bacteroidales bacterium
TCCGGTGGCTCTCCGGAATGCGGCCACGGTTCCTGGCCCGGTGGGTGTCTCAGCCGGTGTCTCAGCCGTAGTGACAGCCATAGTCCTGGGTGGGACCAGGTCCTCAGGTGCAATAAGTATCATATTATGTATAGCTTTCTGTAAACTGGAAAAGTTCCCCGGTTGGTCAGCTTTCTGAGAGGCGGTGCATCATTTCCATGCACATGCGGCCGTTGTGGTAGGGGCATTTCCAGGGACTGACCTTGTCCATCGGCTTCACTTTCAGATCGGGAGTGATGAGCCAATGCCAGTCTCCATGTTGGCCGTCGCGCTGATATTTACGGATGAACTTCCACGCTTCTTCCGACCACTTCCGGAACTGTTTCTCACCGGTAAGCTGCCAGGCATTCCAGAACCCGACGACGGCTTCGGCCTGGGGCCACCAGTGAAAATCCTTGTCGATATGTCCTTTGTCCGCCTCGTTATAGAGCCCGCCAGAGGGGTCAATGGCCTCACGGCCTACCGCAGCAGCCATGGCTGTGATCATGGGCAGCAGCTTTTCCATCAGTGCGTGGTCGCCCAGGACTACGGCCGCCTCGTGCAGCAGCCAGGTCCCCTCGATATCATGCCCGTAAGAGATGGCTGTATACTGCACCGACCAGTCGGTATCGAAAAACATGTGAAAATGGTGGTTCTCAGGGTTGATGATATGGCGCATGAATATCTCCAGCAGCAGGGCAATCCGCTGTCCGATCTCCTCGCGTGGCGCAATCCGGTAAAGGTTGGTATAGGCCTCCAGTACATGCAGATGGGTGTTCATTGATTTCTTCATCCTTTCGCCCACAGGGGTGATGTAATCGCGTGCGGGCCCTTGCCAGTCACGCGAAGCCGCCTCAAAATACCCCCCGTTCACCGGGTCGAAGGCATGCTTCTCCAGCAGCCGGAAGAGCTCCAGGGCTTTTTCCCGGGAAGCGCTATGGTCAAAGACCCGCGCATATTCGGCCAGGGCGTAGATCACAAACGACTGGGCATAAAACTGTTTGCTGTCGTCGACCGGCGTTCCGTCGGGTTTAACCTCCCAGAAATAACCGCCATGTTGTTTGTCGTGAAAATGACTTTCCAGGATGCGCCAGGCTTCATCGGCCATGTTCCGGTAAAGGACCGTGGGGAAATGGTGCCATGCCGCCGCGAAGGTCCATATGATCCGCGAAACCATCACACACCCCAGCGGGGCTTCCGGATCGGCTTGCTCATCGTGGCCTATCTGCCCGTAAAACATCTTGCGCCGGGGATCGTACACCCTGGTCACCCAGTAATTCAGAATATTGTCTGTCAGTTCGTCGGAAAACTGCTTCCGGAGGTTTCTGCTGTTTCTCATAGTGGTATAGCTTCAGTTTAGGGTTGTGGAAAATGGTTTGTTTCCTGTCCTGGGAAAGGAGTTCCCTGTCAGGCCGGCATCGTAATGAGGTAGGTCAGATAACCCAGATAGAAAAAAAGCATCACGGTTCCTTCCTTTCTGTCAATGCTTTTCCCTTTTCCGGCGAAAATAAAGATAAAGATCATTGTGCTTAGCACGATATTCATCAACAAGTCGATATTGGAAGAAGGATGCACTGTCACGGGATAAATGACTGCACTGGTTCCGAGGATGAAGAAGATGTTGAAAATGTTGGACCCTACGATGTTTCCCACGGCGATATCGGTGTTTTTCTTGCGTGCCGCCACGATGGAGGTGGCCAGTTCGGGCAGGGAAGTGCCGATGGAGACGATGGTGAGGCCGATGATTCGTTCAGGGATTCCCAGCCGGGTAGCCACTTCGATGGCTCCGTACACGATCATCCTTCCTCCCGCGACCAGCAGGGCCAGTCCCGCCAAAATGAGCAAAACAGATTTCCAGGGTTTGGTATCCTTCACCGGAAACTCTTCGGAGAAGTCCCCTTTTTTCATCAGGGTATAGTTGTAGGCCAGAAAAATGATAAAGAAAAGCAACAGCATGAGTCCATCGATACGGGTCAGGACCGAGGTGCCATCTCCATCAATCAGCATGTCATTGGCCTGGATCAGAACCACTACGCCAGCGAGCAGCGCCAGGGGGACTTCGATCCAGGTGGTGGTGTTTTTCACAGCCAGCGGGAAGATGATGGCTGAAATCGCCATAATAACACCAATGTTGAAAATATTGCTTCCCACGACATTGCCCATGACAATGCCTGAATTTTTACCCAAAGAGGCAAAGAGGTTGACCACCAGTTCCGGGGCTGAAGTGCCAAAGGCTACGATGGTCAGTCCGATGACCAGATTGGGGATGTTGAACCTTTTGGCCAGCGCTGAAGCATAATCGACAAGCAGGTTGGCCCCGTAAATCAGAGGGAGGAATCCTGCCAGAAGTAGAATGAAGTGCCACATAGTGGGTTAATTAATCCCTGCCCGGGAAGATGATGCCGGCCTCCCGGCGTATGCGGTCGAGGGTTTCCATCATGGCCAGGGAAAAGTCCAGGGGCATCATGTCGCTCTCGTTTTTACCGGCATCGAGGCATTCCATGACATGTGCCGCTTCATGCTGGTACCCGAAACCTTCGGTCTGGAAGGCGTAGTGTTCCTCACGACCTCCCTCGTGCCATACGTCGACGGTGGTAGGACCTTGCCATCGGCGGCCAAGCTGCACCGTGCCCCGCTCGCAGTTGTAATCGGTGGTCACAAAGGAGTATGCCCCCAGACTGGAATAAAGGGAGGCCAGTTCACCTCCGGAATAGCGGAAAGTGAAAGCGATGCCTTCTTCGGCGCCCGTAGGCGCGAAGGTGGCCAACGCTTTGATATCCTGAGGGATTCCAAGCGCAGACAACGCCGCAAAAACGGGATAGATGCCGATGTCGAGGAGCGACCCGCCCCCCAGGGCCACGTTGAAAAGCCGTTTTTCCGGATCTTTAGGGGCATGGAAGGCAAAGTCGGAACGGACGACCTTCAGGGCGCCCAGGTCACCCGATTTCACCACCTCAAGGGCTTTCTGAAAGGAGGGCTGGAAGCGGGTCCAGAAGGCTTCCATCAGGAAAACCTTTTTCTCCCGTGCCTTATTGACCATCTCCTGTGCTTCCCGGAGGGTCAGGGCAAAGGCCTTTTCGTTGAGCACTGCCTTGCCGGCATTCACACACAGCAGCACATGGTCATGATGATGGGAGTGGGGTGTGGCCACATAGACCACATCTACAGCCGGGTCGGCCACCATCTCCTCATAGCTGCCATAGGCCTTCTCATACCCGAACTCCGCGGCAAACTCTCTGGCACGCGCCAGATCCCGGGCCGCTGCCGCATACAGCCTGGCATTGGGAAGCAACTTCAGATCACTGCTGAACTTTCGCGCGATCTTCCCGCATCCCAGAATCGCCCAATTGTATTTCTTCCTTGTCATTCTAATATTCTGATATTCAATATTCAATGTTTCATATTTCGGATTCCAAGATTCCCGATTCCCACATTCCCGATTCCCACATTCCCGATTCCCACATTCAAGATTCAAGATTCCAGATTCCCGATTCCCACATTCAAGACTCAAGACTCAAGACTTAAGACTTAAGATTCAAGATTCAAGATTCCAGATTCCCGATTCTATCGGTTTTTGTCGATCAGTGCGTTGATGGTGGCGACACTGGCTGCTGAACGGAGGCCGTCTTCCGGGGTATGAAGGCAGTAGTCCACGAGCTGGTCGACGGTGGAAGTGGCCACGTGGAGCCGGGTGTCGGAAGAGGCATAATAGATGAAGATCTCTTCCTTTTCGTTGCAGATCCACCCATTACTGAAGAGGACGTTGGAGACGTCGCCGATCCTTTCTTCTCCTTCCGGGGCCATAAAATAGCCGCCTGGGCGGGCGATGACTTTTGAAGGATCGTCGAGGCTGGTCATGAACAGGTAGAGGACGTACCGGAGTCCGGCTGCGCAGTTCCGCACCCCGTGGGCCAGGTGAAGCCATCCCTGCCTGGTCTTGATGGGAGCGGGGCCCTGACCGTTTTTCACCTCCTTGATGGTATGGTAGATCTTTTCCTCGATGATCTTCTCCTCAAAGGCCTCGGCATGGGTGATGTCCTCGACCAGGGCCCATCCGATGCCACCGCCGCCACCCACCTCGATGAAGCCATCCTGCGGTCGGGTATAGAAGACATATTTGCCATCGACGAATTCGGGATGAAGGACCAGGTTACGCTGCTGTCCATGGTGGGAGATGAAATCGGGCAGCCGCTCCCAGGTGGTCAGGTCTTTGGTGCGGACGATGCCCCCGCTGGCCGTGGCCATGGAGGTATCCCCCTTTGGCGCTGCGGGATCCTTCCGCTCGGAACAGAAAATGCCGTAGATCCAGCCGTCCTCATGGGCCACCAGCCGCATGTCGTAGACGTTGATGTCGGGGTCTTCCGTTTCGGGAAGGGTGACCGGCCGGTCACGGAACCGGAAATTGTCGATGCCGTTCAGACTCTCGGCGATGGCAAAAAAGGACTTGCGGTCCCACCCTTCAACACGCACGGCCAGCACAACCTTTCCGTCGAGGTAGAGGGCCCCGCTGTTGAAGGTGGCGTTGATGCCGATCCGCTGCATGAGCCACGGATTACTCTCATAATTGATGTCATAGCGCCAGTGAAGAGGGGCATGGGCGGCCGTCAATACCGGCCTTTTATAACGGTGATAAATGCCGTTGAAGCTCTCTTTGATCTTTTTATTGGGCCGGGCCAGAAGCACTTCGTGTTCTTCGACAAGCGCCTTCCACCTTTTCAGGAATTCCTTCCTGGTCGGTTTATCGTTCATGCTGGATTCATTTTTATGTTTTCCAGTTCAAAGATAACCAACCTGAGTGAATATCGCTGTGATGCAGGTGGCCACTGCGGGAAAAAATGGTGTGGGTCACCGGCTCAAAATGGCAGAGAGGTTCACCCGGACAGAATCCGTGCACCCGGGCGATTCCCTCCCATAAGTACCCCCGACCGGTGTGGAGAGTACTTTTAAGGGGAGGATCAGCTTATCCTGGAAAGAGCTCTTTCAGTTTCTTTTCGCGGAAGGTGAAGATGGACCTGACACGCCGGTCCACAAAAAGCAGCGAAGCGATCCGGCCCAAAAACCACTTGCCCACATCGTAATACAACAGGTCGGTCATCATCACTCCCCCCTCTACCTCCCGGAAATGGTGCTCATGGTGCCACATCCGGTAAGGCCCTTGCCTTTGCTCATCGATGAAATACTCCATATCCCTGATGTGCGTGATCTCGGTCACCCAGTTGAGGGGGATGTTCATCATGGGAGACACCTTATAAGTAATTATCAACCCCTCGTATATCCTTTCGGGAAGTGCGGAGGTGATTTTAAAGGTCATGTCGTCGGGGGTGATCTCGTTCAGGTTCGCCGGCGAAGAGAAGAATGCCCATGCCTCATCCAGGGTGACGGGCAGGTATTGGGTGAAGGTCACTTTTTTGAAGGCCATAGTTGTTTATTTAAATGCAATAAACATTAAACAGCGGTAAATGTTCACCTCTCTCTGGAATCCGCCGGAAGGATCGGCTCGTAAACAAATCTGTTTGTTTATGTCTGCAAGTACCCGGTTCACAGCCTGAATTTTTCTTACATTTAGTACACTTTTTGGCATCATCAATCATTAACAAACAATTATACTCTCACCGCAGAAGGAGGTACCTCTCCCGATGACTCTACCCATGTATGGGGATTAGAAAAGAAAGGGAACGACTTTTCCGGAATAATCTCAATTTATGAGAAAAGAGATATTGCCTCACCGGGCGGCATGCAACGCATCTTCCATAAAGGCTATATTTTTTTGGAAATAGTACCTTATAATAGGGAGTCTGACCTGCTGAGAATTTCTAAATAGCAAGAACCATATCCATGCCTGCACCAAGGCAGAAGCGGATGCCATCCCTGAGCAACATGGCGGAGCCCAGCGGTTCGGAAACTTGTATAAGCCGGGAGGATACCGCCCTCTGAGATTATTCGGCCAGAGGCTGAATCCGTGATTAGGCCAAGTTCCTATGCAGTGTGCAAATGATGGAGTGGCGTTGCAGCTTTTATTATATTTGCGGAAACCGTTTTGAAAATCCAGAATATGGCCGGCACCCGGAAATTTCCGCATACTTACGTCATTGTCTTTTACATCATCCTTTTTTCGGCCTTCCTCACCTGGGTGGTCCCCGGGGGCAGTTTTCAGCGGCAAACGGTGGAGGTGAACGGCACCGCGCGGGAGGTGATTGCCAGCGGATCCTTTACCCCCGGGGAGCGTGCACCGCAGACCTGGCAGGTCTTTTCGGCCCTCTTTGACGGTTTTGTGGAGCGTGCCGACATCATTGTCTTCATTCTGATGATCGGGGGGGCATTCTGGATCATGAACCATACACGGGCCATCGATGCGGGAATATACGCCTTTCTGCGCAGGGCCAGGGCCCTTGAACACCATCCGTTGCTGCGCCGGGCGGGTGTCGACAATCTCATCGTTGTGCTGATCATGCTGCTGTTCAGTATATTCGGCGCTACCTTTGGCATGAGTGAGGAGACCATCGCCTTCGTGATCATTTTCGTTCCCCTGGCCATTGGCATGGGTTATGACTCGATTGTAGGGGTGAGTCTCTGCTTTGTGGCGGCCGCCCTGGGTTTCGCGGGAGCCCTGCTCAACCCCTTTACCATCGGCATCGCCCAGGGCCTCTCAGGACTCCCGCTCTTCTCGGGCATCGAATACAGGCTGGTCTGCTGGGTGGTCATCAATGTGGTGGGAATAGGCTACATCCTCTGGTACATGCGCCGTATCAAACACCATCCCCGCCGCTCACCCCTCTTTGAGGAAGACGACCACTGGCGGCAACTCCATGCCGAAAGTTCAGGAAAAATCGTATACCACACCCCCAGAGCAGCCTGGTTCACCTTTGGTTTCCTGGCGCTGCTTTTCATTGCCGCCGCTTTTCTGTTTCCCCTCACGGAACTGAAGGCCGGACTGGCCACCGTTACCCTGCCGGTGTTTCCGGTACTGGCGGTGCTTTTTATGGCTGCAGGCGTCATCGCCCTGCGAAAATCGGTCCATTTCTTTGTCCTCCACCTGCTGGGATTCACCATCCTCCTCCTAATCGCCGGCGTCATGGGCTACCAGTGGTACGTCATGGAAATCGCCACCCTCTTCATGGCCCTGGGAATTTTCACCGGCATCGCCATGGGCTACGGCCCCAATACCATCACCAGGCTTTTCCTTGATGGGGCCCGCGATATCCTCTCGGCTGCACTCATCGTCGGACTGGCCGGAGGAATCATCGTCATCCTGGAGCGGGGCCGGATCATCGACACCCTGCTCTGGTATGCCTCAGGGGCCATGGACGGAATGGGCCGAACCGGCACGGTGTCGGTGATGTACCTTATCCAAACGGCCATCAACATCTTCATCCCCTCGGGATCGGCCAAGGCAGCCCTCACCATGCCCATCATGTCGCAGTTCTCCGACCTGGTGGGCCTCTCACGGCAAGCCACCGTCATGGCCTTCCAGTTTGGCGACGGCTTCACTAACCTGATCACCCCCACCTCCGGGGTCCTCATCGGCGTCCTGGGCGTCGCCCGAATCCCCTTCGCCAAATGGGTCCGCTGGATCACCCCCCTGGTCCTTATCCTGGTCCTGCTGGGATTCCTCCTGCTCATCCCCACCGTCACCATGACCCTTAACGGCTTCTGAAGGAAATCTCTTACAAATTTGTAACTTACAAAAATGTAAGGTATATTTGATACAAAAAAAGATGCAACCGGTACCCTTTGTCTTCGGAAGAGTTGCCGTAAAGGCTGATTTCACCAACAGGAAGATGGAAATTGCCCGGTTAAAGGACAACTTCAGAATGCTGGTCAACACGGTCATCTTTTCCCCGCGCAGGTGGGGGAAGACCTCCCTGGTATTCCGGGTTTCGGAAGAGTTGAGGAAGGAGGAACCCGGACTGAAGATTTGCCGGATCGATCTTTTCAATGTCAGGGACGAAGCTGAGTTTTATGTTTCACTGGCCAGGGAGGTGTTACAGGCCACTTCCACAAAATGGGAAGAAGTGGGACAGAGCGCGATGAAATTTCTTTCCCGGCTGATCCCCCGGATCACCTTTTCGCCCGACCAGCAAAACGAAATCTCCTTTGGAATTGGCTGGGAGGAGCTGAAGAAGAATCCCGACGATATCCTGGATCTGGCTGAGGCCATTGCCCTTGAAAAGAAGATCCGTATCGTAGTGTGCATCGATGAATTCCAGAACATCACAGAGTTTACCCAACCCCTGGCCTTTCAGAAAAAACTGCGGTCACACTGGCAGAAGCATACACAGGTGGCTTATTGCCTTTTTGGTAGTAAAAGGCATATGTTGCTTGATGTCTTCACCCATTCTTCCATGCCGTTCTATAATTTCGGACAAATTATCTATCTGGATAAGATTTCACAACAGGATTGGATCTCCTTTATTGGCGAGCGCTTCCGGGAAACCGGAAAGCAGATTGGCCCAGAAGAAGCCTCCATGATTGCTTCGTTGGCGGAAAACCATCCTTATTATGTTCAGCAGTTGGCCCAGCAGGCCTGGTTAAGAACCACAAAGCATTGTAGCAAAGAAATTGTGAAGGCATCGCACCGATCGCTTACTGATCAACTGAGCCTCCTCTTTACCGGGTTGACTCATAGTTTATCCAATGGCCAGCTCGGCCTTCTGAAAGCGCTGCTTTCCGGGGAAAAACAGCTGAGTTCTCAAGCTTCCCTGAAGAAGTACAGACTGGGAACCTCCGGAAATGTTTCACGGTTGAAGAAAACACTGGTAGACAAGGATATTCTCGACCTGCAAGGCGAAAACCTGACTTTTCAGGATCCTGTCTATGCCTGTTGGTTACGGGAATACTATTTTAAACTTTAAATTGTACCTGCAGATGAAAAAATCGGTATTTCTGGGGGCCCTTTTGCTGATGGCCACCCTGGTTATCCCGGCCGTGGAGGCCGCGGGACAGGAATTTGTTCCGGTGAGGGGACTTTGTGTGGCGGCCCCGGCCCATGACGACGTGGGTGAATTTGTCGCCCTGATTGATAAGGAACTGGCGCCTGCCGGTGTGAACACCCTCATCCTGAGGGTCGACTTCGGTTATCGTTTTACTTCGCGGCCTGAGCTGGTGGGGGAGAATCCCCTTGAAAAGCAGGACGTCAAATCGATCGTCCACGCCTGCCGCAAGCACGGGATCAGGCTGATCCCCCAGATCAACCTGCTGGGGCACCAGTCATGGTCCACCAAACCCGGCAAACTCCTGGAGGTCTATCCCCAGTTCGATGAAACCCCGAAAGTGGCGTTTCCGGAGGAGTACAAATGGCCCAATCCCGATGGCCTCTACTGTAAAAGTTATTGTCCCCTGCATCCCGAAGTACATGCCGTGGTCTTTGACCTGGTCGACGAGATCACGGAGGTCTTTGAAGCCGATGCCTTCCATGCCGGTATGGATGAGGTCTTTTATATTGCCCACCCCGACTGTCCGCGTTGCCAGGGACATGATCCCGCAGTGCTCTTTGCCGGGGAGGTGACCAAAATTCAGAACCACCTGGGAGCTTCCGGAAAGGAACTCTGGATCTGGGGCGACCGGCTCATCGACGGTAAAACCACCGGTATTGGCCTATGGGAAGGAAGCTACAACCATACCCACCGCGCTATCGACCTGATCCCCAAAGAGGTGATGATCTGCGACTGGCATTATGAGCAGGCCCACCCCACACCGGTCCTCTTCGCCAGCAAAGGCCTCCGCGTGGTCGCCTGCCCGTGGAATAAACCTGAAGTGGGCGTAGCCCAGGTCAAAATGATGAACCTCCTCAGAGAGAACTCCTCCCGGGTGATGAAAGAGAAATTTGCCGGAATGGTACATACCTACTGGAGCAGCGCCCGCAATTTCATGGACGCCATGGCCGGGAAAACCGAAAAAGCACGCCAGGATCCTTCTATGCTGACCTTCCGGGAACTCATAAAGAGTTGGTGAATATGAAGGTACACCGCATCTCAGGCCTTCCTCAGATCATCCATGGACCTGAGACCCTGACTATCTTCCGCTGAATTGTTAATTCATGCTCCTTTGATAAAAAAGTTTTTTTATCCTCTTGATTGTTCGGTAAAAATGTATTTATTTTGCACCTCGTTTAAAACGAGCTTTTAAAGTAAATTAAGACTACAGAAATGTCAAGAGTTTGTCAGATAACCGGAAAAAGGGCCATGATCGGGAACAATGTCTCCCACTCGAAACGGCGTACCAAGAGGAAATTTGATGTGAACCTGTTCGACAAGAAGTTCTATCTTCCCGGCGAAGACCGTTGGGTAACCCTGACTCTGTCGGCTGCCGGTTTGCGCCACATCAACAAGATGGGCATCACCAATGCTTTGAAAAAAGCCAGGGAGAACGGATACATCGCTAACATTTAAGCTGAAAGAAAATGGCAAAGAAAGCAAAAGGCAACAGGGTCCAGGTTATCCTGGAATGCACCGAGCACAAGGCAAGCGGAATGCCGGGTACCTCCAGGTACATCACCGTGAAAAACCGCAAGAATACCACCGAACGCATGGAGTTGAAGAAATACAACCCCATCCTGAAGAAAGTAACTGTACATAAAGAAATTAAATAACGCTTAACCATGGCAAAGAAAACTGTTGCAACCCTGCAGACCGGTATGGGTAAGAGTTACTCCAAGGTCATCAAAATGGTTAAATCACCGAAAACCGGTGCCTATACCTTTAAGGAAGAAGTCATCGCCAACGAAGAAGTGACCAACTACTTCAAGAAATAATCACCTCACCAAAGTGTGGGAAAAGCTTTCATTCACAAAATGAAAGCTTTTTTTATATCTTAGCCGGACAGATCTGACCATATGGGAATTTTCGGAATATTCAGCAGGGAGAAGAAGGAGAGCCTCGACAAAGGGCTGGCCAAAACCAGGGAATCGGTATTTACGAAACTGAGCCGTGTTTTAGCCGGAAAGTCAAAGGTCGACGACGATGTACTCGATAACCTCGAGGAGGTGCTCATCTCTTCCGACGTTGGGGTAGAGACCACCCTTCGGATCATTGAGCGGATCGAGAAGCGGGTGGCCCGCGATAAATATGTGGGTTCTGAGGAACTCCAAAGGATTCTGCGGGAGGAGATTGTAGCCCTTCTGGAAGACAATAACCAGGCCGATGTCTCTGATTTTGACCTGCCTGTCCGTGATGAGCCCTATGTGATCATGGTGGTGGGTGTCAACGGGGTAGGGAAGACCACCACCATCGGGAAGCTGGCCTGGAATTTCAAACAGGCCGGGAAGAAGGTGGTTTTAGGGGCTGCCGATACCTTCAGGGCCGCCGCCATCGACCAGCTTCAGATCTGGGCCGACCGGGTAGATGTGCCCATTATCAGGCAGAAAATGGGTGCCGACCCGGCCTCAGTGGCCTTCGATACCCTGAAGTCGGCCAAAGCCTCGGCCGCCGACGTGGTGATCATCGACACGGCCGGGAGACTTCACAACAAGGTCAACCTGATGAATGAGCTGACCAAAATCCGGAATGTCATGCAGAAGGTGATCCCCGATGCACCCCATGAAGTACTGCTTATCCTCGACGGCTCCACCGGACAGAACGCCTTTGAACAGGCCAAGCAGTTCACCCGGGCCACCGAGGTGACCGCCCTGGCCCTGACCAAACTCGACGGAACTGCCAAAGGTGGCGTGGTCATCGGCATCTCCGACCAGTTCAAAATCCCGGTGAAATACATCGGAATCGGCGAGAAAATGACCGACCTCCAGCTCTTCAACCGCAAGGAGTTCGTCAACTCGCTCTTTTCATAGATATTTAAGACTCAAGACTCAAGACTCAAGACTCAAGACTCAAGACTCAAGATTCAAGATTCAAGATTCAAGACTCAAGATTATTATATGTTGGACGATCTGAAACGAGCTGTATATGAGGCCAATCTGGACCTGGTGAAACACGGACTGGTGATTTTCACCTGGGGGAATGTGAGCGGCATCGACAGGGAGCGGGGGCTGATGGTGATCAAGCCCAGCGGAGTTTCCTACGATCACATGAAGGTCAGTGACATGGTGGTGACCAACCTGAAAGGTGAAGTGGTGGAAGGTGATTTGCGGCCATCAAGCGATACCCCCACCCATCTGGTGCTTTACAACCATTTCCCGGCCCTTGGCGGGATCGTCCATACCCATTCGCCCTGGGCCACGGCCTGGGCCCAGGCAGGACGCGAAATCCCGGCCCTTGGAACCACCCACGCCGACTATTTCTATGGCCCCATCCCCTGCACCCGCAAACTCACCGAAGCGGAAATTGCCCGGGCCTACGAAGCAGAAACCGGAAAGGTCATTGTGGAGCGGTTTGCCCGGCTCGATCCTGTGGCCCTGCCGGGTGTGCTGGTCCATAACCACGCCCCCTTTTCCTGGGGCAAAAACCCCCACGAGGCGGTCCATAATGCCAAAGTCCTCGAAGAAGTGGCCGCCATGGCCTACCATACCCTCCAACTCAACCCCTCGGCAACCATCGACCAGTTCCTCCTCGATAAACACTACACCCGCAAACACGGCAAAAACGCCTACTACGGTCAGAAATAAGACGAAGAGACTGAGAGACTGAGAGACGAAGAGACGAAGGGACTGAGAGACTGAGAGACTGAGAGACGAAGGGACTGAGGGACTGAGAGACGAAGGGACTGAGGGACTGAATGACAGGGTGACTAAGAGACTGAGTGACTGAGTGACTAAGTGACTAAGTGACATAGAGACTGAGTGACTCAGAGACGAAAGGATTATGCGACACAAAACCTTCTGACCTTCTGATCTTCTGACCTTCTAACCTTCTGACCTTCTAATCTTCAAGATTATTCCATGATTCCAAACCGGTATACCGTCGTCTGCATATACTTCTCCCCGGGTTCGAGAATGATGGAGGGGAAGGAGGGCTGGTTAACGGAGTCGGGATAATGTTGGGTTTCCAGGGCCACTCCCGAATAACTGCCGAATTTTTTCTCTCCGTCAATTTCCAGCTCGGGAATCCAATAGCCGGTATAAAGCTGGATGCCTGGCTGGGTGGTGAAGACTTCCACCTGGCGGCCGCTGCCAGACTCGCGCAGGCACCCCGCATAGACCAGATTCCCGTCTTCGTTGTCCAGGACAAAGTTGAGGTCGTACCCCTCCTTTAGTCCCGCCAGGTCGCGGCCCAGCTTTTTAAACTGCGTGAAGTCATAAGGGGTCTCATCCACGGGAATGATCCGCCCCGTGGGGATCAGATCGACCGCTTCTGTCATGGCATTGGCGCACAAGGCCAGCTCATGGTCCAGGATCTTTTCCTTTCCGCCGGTAAGATTGAAATAGGTGTGGTTGGTCAGATTGATGAGTGTCGTCTGGTCCGTCGTTCCGAAATAGTCGATAGCCAGTTCATTATCGTTATTGAGGGAGTAAAGACAGCTTACATTGAGGTTGCCTGGGTAGTTCTCTTCCATGTCGGGACTGAAATAGGAGAAAAGTACCCCCACTTTTTCCTCTTCCACCATGCCTTCGCCGTGCCATAGCCTTTTATCGAAGCCAGTGATTCCCCCGTGGAGGTGATTCGGACCATTGTTGACGGCCAGCTGGATCTCCTTTCCTCCCAGGGTAAAACGGCCGTCTCTGATGCGGTTGCCCACCCTGCCAACGATGCACCCAAAGTAAGGATAGCCTGAAAGATACGCCTCATTGAGGTAATCCTCCAGTTTGCCGAACCCACAGACCACGTTATCAAGGTGACCATTCCTGTCGGGAGCAACGATGGATGTGATGGTCGCCCCGTAATTCATGATATTGATTTCCATGCCATTGTCGTTCTGGAGGGTGTACAGGTACACGGCTTGCCCGTCTGTCAGCCTTCCGAAGAGTGTTTTTGAAATTTTCATAGTTTTATGGTTTTATTACGATTCGCATAGGTGGCAGGCTGGTGCAACCACGGGGGTTCTGACATCGCCCGGATGCGCCAAAGTTAGAAATTTTTGATTATCGGGCCTGCAAAGCGAAGTGTGGAAAATATTCCTATTTTTGTTCCACCAGCATGGAACCTTGCACGGAATAAACCAAAATGATGATAATATGAATATTTCTGAACTGAAGAATGAATTTGTCAAAAGGTACGGTGAAGGTGATTTTCACGGCTATTTTTCACCGGGCCGGGTAAATCTCATTGGCGAGCATACCGATTACAACGGGGGTTTTGTGTTTCCCTGTGCACTGAGTTTCGGGGCTTACCTGTTTCTGCGCCGGACCGACCGGAAAAGCGTGCGGTTTGCCTCGCTCAACCTGCCCTTTGAGACGGAAGTGAAGGTGGAAGACCTGGACAAGAAAGTGGGCAGAGAGTGGGTCAACTACCCGATTGGTGTGTTTGCCCAGTTTCTGAAAAAGGGGGTCCAATTCGGTCAGGGTGCCGATATCCTGGTGTATGGTGATGTGCCCAATGGGGCAGGGCTCTCTTCTTCAGCAGCCCTGGAGATGGTGACGGCCATGGCCATCAATGAGACCTGGGAGATCGGACTGGAGCGCCTTGAACTGGTGAAGATGAGCCAGAAGGCCGAACATGAATTCGCAGGAGTGATGTGCGGCATCATGGACCAGTTTGCCTCGGGAATGGGCAAGGCCGACCACGCCATCTTCCTCAACTGCGACACCCTCGATTACGACCTGGTGCCCGTGGAACTCGACGGCATCAAAATCGTCATCAGCAATACCAACAGCCCGCATAAACTCGACTCGGGAATGTACAACCTCCGGGTGTCGGAGTGCCACGCCGCTGTGGAGGCCATCAGTGCCCACAAACCCATCAAGGTACTCGCCGAGGTGAGCTGGGAGGAATTCAAATCATTGGAGGGGAAGATCGAAAATCCCACGGCCCGCAAGCGCGCCCGCCATGTCATCAGCGAAATCGCCCGCACCGAACAGGCGGTACAGGAACTCCGCAATGGCAATATCACCAAATTCGGAGAACTCATGAACGGCTCCCACGACTCGCTGCGCGACGACTATGAGGTCACCGGCCCCGAACTCGATACCATGGTCGAGGAAGCCCGCAAAATAAACGGCGTCATCGGGTCCCGTATGACCGGCGGTGGCTTCGGCGGTTGCACCGTCAGCCTGGTCAAAGACGAGGCCATCGACCACTTCATCGCCCAGGTGGGCAAAAACTACGAGGACCGCACCGGTCTGAAACCCGCCTTCTATGTGGCCGAAATCGGCGACGGGGCCAAAAGACTCTTCTAGGCCGTAAACCAAGAATTCTCATAACCTACAGTGATGGGCTATACCCCTCACGATCAACGAAAACTCTTTAGTAAACCAAATAATAAATACAATTATGACTGAAAAAAAGAATTACACACTACCGATCATCATGATGATCCTGCTCTTCGGTATGATCTCATTTGTGACCAATCTGGCCGCACCAATGGGGGTTGTTTTGAAAGAGCAGTTCGGCGTTTCCAACTTCCTCGGCATGCTGGGGAATGCGGCGAATTTCATTGCGTATGCCGTAATGGGGATCCCCGGAGGGATGCTCCTTACCAAATACGGATACAAGAGAACCGCACTGATTGCCATCGCCGTCGGTTTCCTGGGCATCTTCGTCCAGTATCTCTCGGGTTATGCCGGACAGTCGTCGGCTTTTGGAGTGTACCTGCTGGGCGCCTTCATCGCTGGTTTTTCGATGTGTTTACTGAACATCGTGGTGAATCCGATGCTGAACACCCTGGGAGGTGGCGGCAACAAAGGAAACCAGCTGATTCAGGTCGGTGGATCTTTCAACTCGGTCATGGCCACCTTCACCCCTGCCTTTGTGGGGATTCTGATTGGTGAAGCCGCCAAAGCCAATATCAAGGATGTATTCCCGATGATGTATCTGGCCATGGCAGTTTTTGCCGTCGTGTTTTTCGTCCTCTGGAGGGTGAGCATTCCCGAACCTCATGCCGAGGCTGCCGCGGAACCCCTTAGTAAACTGATGTCAGGGGCGATGAAATTCCGCCATTTCGTGCTGGGAGCGATCGCCATTTTCGTCTATGTGGGCGTGGAAGTGGGTACCCCCGGAATCATGAACCTCTGGCTCTCCGAAATTCCGGAAGTAGGAAAGACAACCGCCGGTTTCGTGGCCGGCACCTACTGGCTGCTGATGCTGGCCGGCAGGCTCACAGGCGCCTCCATCGGCAGTAAAGTGTCGAGCAAAGCTATGCTTGGCGTTACCTCTTTTGTGGGCCTGGTGCTCATCGCCCTGGCCATGTTCCTGCCCGTAACCAAACAGGTTTCCCTTCCGGTTCTTATGAGTTCCCCTGCCGGAGCCCTCTCCTTCGGACTGGCCAAGGTGCCCATCAACGCCATGTTCATCGTCCTGGTCGGCCTCTGTACCTCCATCATGTGGGGCGGCATCTTCAACCTGGCTGTGGAAGGCCTCGGTAAATACCTGGCTGCTGCCTCCGGAATCTTTATGGTCCTGGTGTGCGGCGGTGGTATCCTCCCCGTCATCCAGGGCAAAGTGGCCGACCTGGCCGGATTCATGCCCTCCTACTGGGTCATCTTCCTCGGTCTGGCCTACCTGCTCTTCTATGCCCTGATTGGCAGCAAAAACGTCAATAAGGACATCCCGGTATAAGAACTCCCCTTCATCGGAACTTCCATGGCAGACAACCCTTTACGATGCCGCCACGAAAGTTTTTAACCTATTAAGCTGCCGCTCCCGATTTTTTTTGGGGCGGCAGCTCTGTTTTTAAAAAGTAATTATTACTTTTAAGCATCCGTAGCACCAGTTTTTATGGTAGAGTTTTACAAAGGACATCCGAAGCATTTGCTGGCCGTGGATTGTGTCATCTTCGGTTATCAGGAAGAGGAACTCAAGTTGCTGCTTTATCCCCGCGGTTTTGAACCGGTGAAGGGGAAGTGGTCCCTGATGGGAGGGTTTGTGCAGGAGCCGGAATCGTGTGAAGAAGCGGCAGCCCGTGTGCTGGCCGAGTGTACCGGACTGGAGAACATCTACCTGGAGCAGGTGAGCGCTTTCTCAGACCCTGCGCGGGAACCACAGGTCAGGGTGGTCAGCGTGGTCTACTATTCGCTGATCAGGATTCATGAGCAGGACCAGGCGCTGGTCAGCTCACACGGTGCGATGTGGTGGCCTCTGACCCGCCTGCCCGAGGTGATCTTCGACCATGGGGAAATGATCCGCAAAGCCCTCCTCCGCTTGCAGCAAAAAGCAGGGTACAGTCTGGCCGGTATCGAACTGCTCCCTGAGAAATTCACCCTCCTTCAACTCCGGAAACTCTATGAAGCGATATACCAGCGGAATTTCGATGCCGGAAACTTTCGCAAGAAAATCCTTTCCCTGGAACTTCTCCGGAAAACAAACGAAAAGAATTTCTCGGAGTCGCGGAAAGGGGCTTATTATTACACGGTAGACTCCAGTCTGACCGATGTCGAAACAGAACGGATCGTCAAGTTCTGATGAGGATAAAACAACTGCCACAGGGAATTGCCCGGGTGGACTGAAAATCATAAACTAACAAACTACATCTATGGGAACACTGGATTGGATTATTCTGGGAATTTTCTTTCTGGCCATGGTCGGGATTATCGTCTATGTACTGCGGCAAAAGGAGTCGGATACCACGGATTATTTTCTGGCGGGTAAGGATGCCGGCTGGTTGTCGATCGGCTCCTCCATTTTTGCCTCGAACATCGGCTCGGAGCACCTGGTAGGGCTTGCCGGGGCTGGTTTCATCAGTGGGATGGCCATGGCCCACTGGGAGATACAGGCATGGATCATCCTTATCCTGGGGTGGGTTTTCGTCCCCTTTTACGACCGTATCAAGATCTTCACCATGCCTGAATACCTCGAGCGGCGTTTCTCCTCAGGATCGCGCACGATCCTGTCGATGATCTCACTGGTGAGTTACGTGCTCACCAAGGTGGCCGTGACCGTTTACGCCGGCGGCGTGGTTTTCAAGGAGGTCTTCGGCATCGAATCCCTCTGGGGTATTGACTTTTTCTGGGTGAGTGCCATCGGTTTGGTGCTGATCACAGGGGTGTACACCATTCTGGGGGGTATGAAAGCTGTCCTTTACACTTCGGTACTCCAGTCGCCCGTACTGCTGATCGGTTCGATCGTCATCCTGGTGATCGGGCTTGTGAAAGTGGGGGGCTGGGCGGAAGTCCAGGCCATCGCCGGGCCCAACATGCACCTGATCAGGTCGGCCGCAGACCCCGAATTCCCATGGCCAGGCGTGATCATCGCCTCCATGGTCATCGGTTTCTGGTACTGGTGTACCGACCAGTTCATCGTCCAGCGCGTCCTCTCTGGCCGTAACCAGAAGGAAGCCCGCCGCGGCGCCATCTTCGGAGGTTACCTTAAACTTTTGCCCGTTTTCATTTTCCTGATTCCCGGCATGATCGCCTTTGCCCTCAGCCAGAAAGGAATCATCACCGTCTCTTCCAGTGATTCGGCCTTCGCGGCCATGGTATCACAGCTCCTGCCTGCCGGAATTAAGGGTATCGTGGTGTGCGGACTGCTGGCAGCCCTGATGAGTTCCCTGGCCTCCCTTTTTAACTCCTCTGCAGCCCTCTTCGTAGGCGACTTCTATAAAAAATACAAACCCGACTCCTCCGAGAAACACCTTCTTATTGTCGGGCGTATCGCCACAGCCGCCGTGGTCATCCTGGGTGTCGTCTGGATCCCCGTCATGCTCGGACTGGGGAAAGTGCTCTATGACTATCTTCAGGCGGTACAGGGATTGCTGGCACCCGCCATCGCCACGGTCTTCCTGCTGGGGGTCTTCTGGAAACGGACCACCGCCAAGGGAGCCCTGTGGGGCATGATCGCCGGCTTTGCCATCGGCATGTTCAGGCTGGCCCTCAATGTGACCATCGGCGCTAAGGCCGAACTCGTGACCACTGCCAATAAGATGATCTCCCGCATCGGCAGCGCTACCGAATACACCCGCGAACTCCTGGTGACCAACCTGCAGGCTTTCCATGACAAACTGGGTACCGTCCTGACCCCCTCCGTCGGAGATCCCCTCCGCTCCGCCGTCAGCGAAGCCTCCCAAACCATGGCCGTGGTCACCCCCCAGGCCAAAGAACAGGCTACCGCCCTCCTCTCACAGGTGAGTACCCAGTTGGATAACATGTTCTCGGGACAGTACGGATTCCTCTTCGATATCGCCTCGGTCAACTCCTATGTGTTCACGGCTTACCTCTTCGCCTTCTGCATCATCCTGGTGGTGGCCGTCAGTCTCCTGACCAAAGCCCCCGATGCCAAACAGGTGCAGTATACCATGAAGGGCACCCAAACCCCGGAAAACGTGGCCGCAACCCGCGCCAGCTGGAACAAATGGGACGTTATCCACACTGCCATCATCCTGGGGATCATCGTGCTGTTCTATATCTACTTCTGGTAAGAATCAGGAGTCTGGAATCTTGAGTCTGGAATCTTGAATCTGGAATGAGGAATCTGGAATGAGGAATCGGGAATCTTGAGTCTGGAATCTTGAGTCTGGAATGAGGAATCCGAAATCCGGAGTCTGGAATCTTGAGTCTGGAATGAGGGAATCTGGAATATCAGAATGTAAGAGTATCAGGATGTCTGAATATTAGAATATTATAAAATCAGAATAATTTGAAGGGTAATGAGTGAAAGGTATACCATAGGGCTGGATTACGGAACGGATTCCGTACGGTCGCTGATTGTCAACACGGCTACGGGTGAAGAGGTGGCAAGTGCCGTTTTCGAGTATCCCCGCTGGAAGAAGGGGCTTTACTGTGATCCGGCGAAGAACCGGTTTCGGCAGCACCCCCTTGATTATCTCGAGGGACTGGAATATACGATTGTGGAGGCGTTGAAACAGGCGCCTGCAGGTGTGGCGGAGAAGGTCGCGGGCATTTCCGTCGACACAACGGGGTCGACACCCGTAGCGGTCGATGAAAGGGGAACGCCTCTCTCGCTCACCGATGGATTCCGTGAGAATCCCAATGCCATGTTCGTGCTCTGGAAAGACCATACCGCCGTGCAGGAGGCCGCCGAAATCAATGCGCTGGCAAAAAAATGGGACACCGATTTCACGAAATTTGAAGGAGGCGTATACTCCTCGGAATGGTTTTGGGCGAAAATCCTGCATGTTTTGCGTGATGATGCGGGGGTGCTGCGCGGGGCCTATTCCTGGGTGGAGCATTGCGATTGGATTCCCGCGCTGCTCACGGGAAACACCCATCCCAAAACCCTGAAGCGGAGCCGTTGCGCTGCCGGGCATAAGGCGATGTGGCACGAGGCTTTCGGGGGTCTTCCTCCGGAAGAGTTCCTGGTGGCCCTGGATCCCATGCTCTCCGGACTGCGGGATCGTCTTTTCAGGGAGACCTACACCTGTGATGTGGCCGCCGGAACACTCACTCCCGAATGGGCCCGGAAATTGGGCTTGCCGGCAAACGTGGTGGTCGGCGTAGGGGCTTTTGATGCCCACCTGGGCGCCCTGGGTGCCGAAATCCAACCCTATCACCTTTCCAAGGTCATGGGAACCTCCACCTGTGACATGCTGGTCGCCCCCCTCGAGGAGGTCCACGACCGGCTGGTCAGCGGCATCTGCGGCCAGGTCGACGGCTCCATCGTGCCGGGGATGATGGGCCTCGAAGCCGGACAATCGGCATTCGGCGATATCTACGCCTGGTTCCGGAGGCTCCTCGAATGGCCCCTGCAAACCCTGCTCCAGGAAACCAACCTGGTGGAGGAAAATACCCGCAAGAAGCTGGCCGATGAGATCTCGGGAAAAATCATCGCCCGCCTGAGCGAAGAGGCTGCCAATATTCCCATCGGGGAGAGCGGACTGGTGGCCCTCGACTGGCTGAATGGCCGCAGGACCCCCGACGCCAACCAAAACCTGAAAGGGGCCATTACTGGCCTTACCCTGGGATCTGATGCCCCACGCATCTTCAGGGCCCTGGTAGAAGCTACCGCCTTCGGCTCCAAAGCCATTAACGACCGCTTCACCGAAGAGGGCATCCGTATCGACGGAGTCATCGCACTGGGCGGCGTGGCCAAAAAATCACCCTTCGTGATGCAGGTGGTCGCCGACGTCCTGAACATGCCCATTAAAGTGGCCCGCTCCGAACAAGCCTGCGCCCTGGGTTCGGCCATGGCCGCCGCCGTGGCCTCCGGAATCTACCCCAATACCCACGAAGCGCAGGCCCGCATGGGCGGCGGTATCGAATCAGAATACCTCCCCATCCCCGAAAACGCGGAGAAATACCAAACCCTCTATGAAACCTACAAAAAACTGGGACGCTTCATTGAGGAATCCTGAGTCGGGAGTCGGGAATGTGGGAATCTTGAGTCTTGAATCTTGAGTCTTGAATGTGGGAATCTTGAATCTTGAGTCTTGAGTCTGGAATGAGGAGTCGGGAATCTTGAGTCTGGAATCTGGAGTCTTGAGTCAGGAATCCGAAATCCTCAATCCGAAATGGAGTCAGGAATCCTAAATCCGCAATCCGCAATCTTGAGTCCTGGCCTGGTCTGACCGCAGGAAAGGTTGAGTGGGTGTGGTGGGAAGGGGCTGGACCAGGATCAGTGGTGGTGGTGGGCGTGGCTGCCGCTGACCAGGTACATCAGAAGGAGTCCGGCCAGGATCATGACAAGCTGGATAAGGGCGTTCCTGCGGGAGTGGTCTTTATTGAGTTCGGGCATGAGGTCGGTTCCGGCCAGGTAAATGAATCCGCCGGCGGCCACGGGCAACACATAATGGGAGAGGTTTTCGATGGCCGACCCGGCCAGAAGGGTGATTGCGGTACCGAGGACGGCCGCCAGTGCGGCGTAGAAATTGAGCCACAGGGCTTTACGGGCTGTAAAACCGGCATGTATGAGGATGCCGAAGTCACTGATCTCCTGAGGAATCTCGTGCAGGATGACGGTCAGGGTGGTGGCCATGCCGATTTCGGGACCGGCCATCCAGCCTGCGGCAATCAGAATGCCGTCGGTGAAATTGTGCAGTCCGTCGGCCATCAGACTCACATAGCCATAGGAGCGGGGATGGTTTTCAAGGTGCTCCACATCATGGCCATGGTGCCAGTTGAGGAATTTCTCAAGGATGAAAAAGGCCAGAATGCCCGCCAGGATCAGGACGGCAATAAGCCCATGACTCTCGATGGTCTCAAAGGATTCGGGGATGAGGTGGAAAAAGACATTCCCCATGAGGGCGCCTACGGCCAGACTGACCAGGATAAAGACGAACCTCTGGAGTTGACCCGCTCTCAGGGTAAGAAAAAAGATGCCTGTGATGGAAATAAGGCTGACCAGCAGGGTGCTGACCAGGGCGTTGATCCAGATATGGTTCATATTCTCTTGTTAGATATCATTCTGACTAGGCCAATGAAACTCCAAAAGTACCCAATTTGTTCAAACATGTAGCACTAAAAGTCACTTCATGGTGTGAATACGTGATGGAAATCTGATGAGATTATGTTATGCAGGGAAAGGATCGGGCAGTGATAAGCTGGGACGGAGCTGGAATCGGGAATGAGGAATCTGGAGTCTGGAATGAGGGAATCTTGAATCTTGAATCTTAAGTCTGGAGTCTGGAATGAGGGAATCAGGAATCTTGAATCTTGAATGAGGGAATCTTAAGTCTTTAGTCTGGAATGAGGAAACCGGAATCATGAATTAGGGATTCGGAAGTCGGGAATCGGGAATGTGGGAATCTTGAATCTTAAGTCTTGAGTCTTGAATAAGGAATCCGGAATCCGATAGAAATATTTTATGCAGGAGTGAGGGAGCAGTGAAGGCCCTGCCAGGCATTACAGGTATTGCCAGGCATTACAGGTATTGACAGGCATGACAGGTATTGACAGGCATGACAGGTATTGCCAGGCGTTACAGATATTGCCAGGCGTTACAGATATTGACATGCGTTACAGGTATTGCAAGGCGTTACAGGTATTGACAGGCGTTGCAGGTATTGCCAGGCATTACAGGTATTGACAGGCGTTACAGATATTGACAGGCGTTGCAGGTATTGCCAGGCGTTACATGTATTGACAGGCGTTGCAGGTATTGGTAGGCGTTGCAGGTATTGACAGGCGTTACAGGTATTGACAAGCGTTACAGGTATTGCCAGGCATTACAGGTATTGCCAGTGTTGGTTGCATTGACAAGCGTAATGGGCATTGTCAGTTGTTACTGGCTTTGGATAAAGCGGTAGGTGATGGTGCCGGTCTGGAAGGCCGCGGCGTTATTGTCGACGTTGAATTTGGCCTGGAGGGCGGCTCTTCTGGCGGCATCGAGCAAATCGGGGTTCATGGTGGTGGATCCCCTCTGTCCGGGTTCGGCCTGGGTGACTTTCCCCGATCGGTCGACGGTGATCTTCACCACCACGGTTCCCTCTTCGCGCCCGGGGTATCTGGGTTTGGGCGTGGCGGAGGCGGTACGGCCTGCGAGGCTGTAACTGATGCCACTTCCTGAGGTGCCCGAGCCTCTGCCGCCCTGGCCGTAGGTGCCTGCATTGGGATCACCGGTGGGTTCGCCCTGGTTGCCGCCGGGGTAGGAGACCCCCTGGCTGGAGCCGGTACCGCTGCCGGTGCCGGCGCCTCCGGCGGCCGGCGTCCCGAAAGCCCCCTTCGTGCGGCTTTCGATTTCGGCAATACGCTTACGCTCTTCCTCGGCCTTGCGACGGGCTTCTGCCTCGGCACGCTGCCTTTCCAGCTCTGCCTGCCGCTGACGCTCCAACTCGGCCTGCCGCAACCTTTCCTCTTCCCGCTTCTTGCGGGCAGCTTCAATGGCGGCGGTCTGCTCCACATCCTGGGTGACGACCTCCTGCTTCGATGGTTCGGGATTGGCCGGTGGCGGAGGGGTCACCGCCGCCACTTCCTCAGGTGAACTCTGGGTGGGCTCCTCCTGCTGTACGATGGGTGAGGGCTCCATCTCTCCCAAACCGGTCTCGGAATCCCCGAAATTGACCAGGATCCCCTCCTCGCCGGGAAGCGGCAACGGGGTGAAAAACCCCATGAGGAGAAGCATCAGCAGCAGAATTCCGTGGAAAATCACCGTGCCGATTATACCGTTCTTATGTTCCCTGAGATTCTCCATCAGGTTATTCTTCGGGCGCCGTGGCGATAATCATTTTAAATTTGTTCTTCATGGCGACATTCATAAGCCTGACCACATGCTCCACAGGTACCGACTTGTCGGTATGAAGGGAGATGTAAGCCTCGGGATTGCCCCCGAATTTCTGCACCAGGAAGGGTTCTATTTCCTGGAAGGCGACCCTCTTGAGGTTCCCGTCGTCATTGATGTAATACTGCAGGTCTTTGGTGATCGAGATGGTGGTCACCGGCTTGGCCGCCGTCTGGTTATTGCTCTGGGGCAACAGCAGTTTCAGGGCGTTGGGGGCGACCAGGGTGGAACTGAGCATGAAAAAAATCAGCAGCAGAAAGACGATATCGGTCATGGAGGCCATGCTGAATGCTGCGTTGACTTTATTTCTTTTCTTAAGGGCCATGGATGGGAAATTAGACGGGTTCGTTCAGCAGGTCCATGAATTCGGTGGTCGTCGCCTCCATCTTGTAGACCACCTGTTCGATGTTGGCCACCAGGATGTTATACGCAAAGTAGGCGATGATCCCGACGATAAGTCCGGCCACGGTGGTGACCATGGCCTGGTAGATTCCGGTCGAGAGAATGGTGATGTCAATGTTGTTTCCGGCGTTGGCCATGTCGTAGAAGGCCTGAACCATGCCCATGACGGTTCCCAGGAAGCCCAGCATCGGGGCACCCCCGGCGGCGGAGGCCAACACGGGAAGCCCTTTTTCAAGCTTCTGGATTTCCAGGTTGCCTACATTCTCGATGGCGGCCGTCACATCGGTCAATGGCCTTCCGATACGGCTGATCCCCTTCTCGACCATCCGCGCAGCGGGATTTTCATTGCTCCGGCATAAGGCCACGGCCGCATCGATCTTCCCCGAGAGAATGTATCCCTTTACCTTGTCCATCAGCCCGGTGTCAAACTTTCCGGCACGCTTGATGGCAAAATAGCGGTCCACGAAAATGTACACCGCAATCACCGATAACAACAGGATAGGGATCATGATCCATCCTCCCTTCAGGGCCAGGTCAATAAATTTCAGGGATAACCCTTCCGGTTGCGCGCCCATGCTCTCCATACCGGCCGGAACTGTTCCCGCCGGAACCTGTAACAAAAAATTCATCATAGATATGTTATTGCTGTAAACCATTAAACAAACGAAATGCCAACTGGAATATTATAGCCGCAAATTTACAATAATTTGCCATTTGGGGTCTCAGATTGCCGTTTTCAGGATTCCATACCCCCACATCCCGTCATCCGGAGATTTCTGTATTTTAATATTTTAATCCTCAAATAGTTGTCTGAGTCCCCCGATATAATCGGAAACCCACCCTTCGCTCATGTTGTCAAAATAGGCGTCGGGTATTCCGGTGTGTCTGATTTCGAGGCGGGTGCCATCCCCATCGGGGTGAAGCAACAGGGTGACCTCCGAGGAGGGGTACTCTTTGCCGAAATCCCACTCCTGACTGATGAGCCGGTTCTTTTCAAATGCCTTGTTGGTACCGGTTATGCTTCCGTCCCACAAAGAGAAGGGAGAGCCGGGTTCCTCCGACATCACCGCCGGCTCTCCGGTCCAGATCTCCAGCATTACCGGGTTGACCAATGCATTGTAGACATCCTCGGGGGAGGCCTGCAACTTCACATATTTTTTGAATGCTTTCATCATTTTGCATTGATTTGAATTTCTCAAAGATAGGATTAATTGGGTTGGCATGGCGGATTTCATCACATGGGAAGGGCCGGGTGTGCAAAATATTATTCATGTGCAGAGAAGTGAAATGGCTGGCAAAGGAAATATCAGGCAGGGGCATCACAGAGGTCATCCCGGGGGCGGCAGGGGCATCACTGAGGTCA
>JAAYDJ010000032.1 GCA_012729335.1 Bacteroidales bacterium
GAGTCGGGAATCATGAATCTTGAATGTGGGAGTCGGGAATCTTAAGTCTTGAGTCTTAAGTCTTAAGTCTTGAATCGGGGATCTTGAATCTTGAGTCTGGAATCCGGAATCCGGAATCCGGAATCCGGAATTGGAAAGAGGGAGTCCTGAATAGGAAAAGGCTGAAGATCAACATGTCTGAGTATCAGAATTTTCGGATATCAGAATGTGAGAACATCAGAATGTGAGAATATCAGGATATTAGGTTATTAGGATGTCAGAATGTGAGAATATCAGGATATTAGGTTATTAGGATGTCAGAATGTGAGAATATCAGGATATCAAAATATCAGGATGTCAGAATGTGAGAATATCAGGATATCAGGAAGTCAGAATATCAGGATGTCAGAATGTGAAGATGTCAGGGCATCAGTAAGTCAGAGGGGCTGGAGAGGAGGGGGGGTGGGAAGTGGTCAGGTTTCCCTTGGGGGAGAATCGGCGTATTCGGTCGCGCTCATGCCGAATTTTTGCCGGAAGCATTTGCGGAAGTGGGAGACGTCGCGGAACCCGGTGGCCCAGGCGATTTCAGAGACGTTCATGGTCTTCTGGAGAAGGAGTTGTGCGGCCCGTTTAAGGCGGATGTCACGGATGAATTCTTTGACGGTCATATCGGTCAGGGCGCTCAGCTTGCGATAGAGTTGCATGCGGCTGACACCTGCTTCGGCCGCAAACCGTTCGATGTCGAGGTCAGGGTCGGCAATGTGGTTTTCCACGATTTCCACGATCTTCTTCAGGAACCGCTCTTCGTGGGTGGTAATCAGTATGTTTTTCGGCTGCAGGACCACCTCGCCGGAATACTTTTCCTTGAGCGACTGCCTGATGGAGAGGATGTTTTCGATTTTCGTCTGCAGGATGGAGAGGTCGAAGGGCTTGACGATATAGTCGTCGGCGCCGATGGTAAGGCCTTCCATTTCGTTTTCCCGTGAATTGAGGGCGGTAAGCAGGATCACCGGAATGTGGGAGGTGCGTTCGTCGTTTTTGACCCGCCGGAGGAGTTCATAGCCGTCGGTGCCGGGCATCATGATGTCGCACAGGATGATGTCGGGTACCGATTTAAGGGCTTCTTCCCATCCCTTTTGCCCGTCGGAGGCTTCCACCACGGTGTAGAGCGATTCAAAATGGGTGCGGACAAATTGTCTGACATCGGCATTGTCTTCGACCACCAGCAGGATTTTATCGCGGTACCGGCCCTCCTCTTCAGGCGGAGAAAAACCTCCGTTTCTGGTATGATCCTGCCTTTCTTCGCAAGGTTCCGTCACAGGAAGACTTTCGGTTTCGAGATAGGGGAGCCTGACCGTAAACCGGGAACCCTGACCAGGTTTGCTGGAGACGAAAATCTCGCCGCCCAGGAGTTTCACCAGTTCATGGACCAGCGAGAGACCGATGCCTGTTCCCGGAATCTCCGATTTCTCACCCGACTGAAAGAAACGCATGAAGATTTTATCGATTTGGGCGGCAGGGATTCCCTTGCCGCTGTCTTTTACGGTGAGTTCAATAAAATGGTCAGAGAGGTCGCTTCCCTCCCGCACGCTCTGGCTGCTGTCGGCCACGAGCGCCAGCGATACCGTTACCCGCCCCTCCCTGTCGGTGAACTTGAAAGCATTCGAAAGGAGGTTGGTGAGGATCTTTTCGGTTTTATCGGCATCAAAACGGCAGTGGATCTGATGTACCAGGGAGTTGAAGGCGTAGCGGATCTCTTTTTCTCTGGCCATGTGGTCGAACTGGGCCACGATGCCCTGCACGAAAGAGACGAGTTCCCCGTCGGTAAGGTCGGGTTTAAGGCTTCCCGATTCTAGCTTCCTGAAGTCGAGGATCTGGTTGATAAGCTGGTTGAGCTGGCGGGCATTCCTGTGCATGATTTCCAGAAGGGAATCGACCTGTTCGGGAGGCACCTGGTGGTGGCGAATCTTCTCGAGCGGTCCCAGGATGAGGGTCAGCGGGGTTCTGATCTCATGGGAAATGTTGGTAAAGAACCGTAGTTTCAGCATGTCGAATTCATGGAGCTTCCGGGCTTTGATCCGTTCAAAGGCGAGTTCATTTTTAAGTTTTTCCCTGTTGATCATAAACCTGATCAGGGCGTAGATAAGCAGGGAGAGAACCAGGAAGGTGAGCAGTTTGAAAAGGCCAGTTTTCCAGAAAGGAGGGAGAATTCTGATTTGCAGGGCGATGTCGTTTCCGGCATCGGGTACCCCGGGAATGACGCTTTTCACCCGGAAGAGGTAATCGCCCGGGTTGAGGTTGGTATAGGTGGCAGAACGCAGGGGGGAGGGGTCGGTCCAGCTGTTGTCGAAACCCTCCAGGAAGTAGGAATAGAGGTTGTTCTGGGAGTTGATGTAGTTCAGTGCGGCGAACTCGATGGTAATGACCTTCTGGTCGAAGGGCAGGCTGATGGAGCGTGTTTCGGTGATGCTCCGGGGGAGCACCGGTTTACGGCCGCTGCCGATCTCCACCCTTTTATTGAACAGCCTGAGTTCGGTCAGCACCATAGGGGCACCGGCCTCATGGGTGATCACCTTCTGGGGATCAAAAATGTTAAATCCCGAGATGCCCCCGAAAAGAAGCTCTCCGGAGGCGGTCTTCAGGGCAGCCCCGTAGTTGAACTGGCTGTTCTGGAGGCCGTCCTTTCCGGAGAAGGTCTGAAAGTACCCGGTTTCGGGGTTGAACCGGGAGAGGCCGTTGGTGGTCCCGATCCAAAGGAAGCGGCCATGGTCTTCAAGGAGGCTAACCACCTGGTTGTTGGCGAGCCCGTCGGCTTCCGTGAAACAGCGGAGGGCTCCCTTTTCCGCGGAATAGAGGGCAATGCCCCGCGTCAGGGTGGCGATCCATATCCTCCCCGAGGAGTCCTGCAGGAAATCGCGGGTATATTCGGGATACCTGATGAAGCTCCGGGAGCGCGGATTATAAATAATAAGTTCCTCACGGGCGCCGATCCAGAGGTGGCCGTCACGGTCCTCACTGATCCAGTTGACCTGGACCTCCTCCCCCAGTTCTCTGAAACGGGAGAACTTCCGGGTCACAGGATCATACAGGTCCATCCCTGAGGTGGTTCCCGCCCAGATCTGCCCCCGGCTGTCGCGAAAGAGGCACCATACCCGGTCGTCTGACAGGGAACTTTCGTCTCCCGGAATGTTCCGGAGGTGGACGATCCTGCCCGTTTGCTGGTCCAGCAGATTGATCCCTCCCCGGAAGGTGGCAATCATCAGGCCACCATGTCCGTCTTCCAGAAAATCCTTGATACAGTTGGAAGAGAGGGTCCGGGGGTTTCCGGGGGAATGTACGAGGTAGTCGAAGATCTGGGTGCCGGGATCATAGATGTTGACTCCGCCATCTTCGGTGCCGATCCAGATTTTTCCTCCGGGACCGATATGAAAGGCCCAGATCTCGTTGCTGTTAAGATAGCGCCGGTCGTGGGGCATGGCCCTGAAATTCCTGAACTGTTGTTTGTTGTGGATCAGGAAATTGATGCCTGTGCGGGTGCCTATCCAGGTATCGCCATGGCGGTCGTGGAAGATGTCAAGGACCGAATTCCCGGAGAGACTGCGGGCTTCGCGTTCATCGTGGGCGTAATAACCGGTGATCCCCTTTCCCGGGGTATAGATATAAAGGCCTCCGCGGGTGCCGATCCAATAGTCACCTTTCCGGTCGCGGGCAATGGCTCTGACCGTGCGGCTCCTGTTATTGGCCGTGTCGGGCAGGAAATGGCTTTCCAGCCGTCCATCACGGTCAAAGATAAACACCCCGTTGTCATAGGTCCCGGCCCAGATCTTCCCGTCGTCATCGGTGAAAAGGCTCCACACCTCTTCGTTGTGGGAGGGGGGCACTGGCAGGGGATAGGCCTCGGTTTCCAGGGAGGCGGTATCGAGGAGAAAAATGCCCCGGTTGGTACCCAGCCAAAGTTTGCCGTGGTGACCGAAGGTCATGACCCTGACAAAGGCGGGGGCGAAGGGTCGGCTTCCCGGTTTCTGCACGGGCTCGATGCGTGTGAGTTCCTTCCCGGGGCGATAACGCCATACCCCGTTGTCGGTGCCGATCCACAGCCGCTGCTGTTCATCTTCTCTGACCTCGTTCACCGAGATATTTTCGGGAACGGCTTCCCCGAAGGCCCTGAAGACAGGGATGAAAGTCTCCTTTTCCCTGTCGAAGAGGTTAAGACCGCCGTTTTCGGTTCCGGCGTAGAGGTTACCCCGGGAGTCTTCGCAGAGGGTCCTCACCAGGTTCCCCCGCAGGGAGGCGGAATCACCGGGTTTGCTGACGAACCTGGTAAACCGGTAGCCGTCAAAACGGCTGATTCCCTGGCTGGTGCCGAACCACATAAAGCCCCTTTTGTCCTGGTAGATGCATTGCACCTGGTTGTTGCTCAGTCCGTCCTCCTGGGAGAAAAACTCGAAACTGAAGGTGTTCCCCTGTGCCGGGGCGTTGAAGAAACCGGCCATCGCTGAGGTCAGGAAAGCCAGGAAGAGCAGTAACGTGGTTTTGCTTTTCAAGAGAGTTCAGTATAAAGGTTGCCAGGCCCACAGCCCAATCCTGCATCCCGGTACTGCTGAGTGTGTTAACACAGAAATGGGCTTGAAGTGCCGCAGCCCGGCTGTGCGCACCTTCCTGCAGGGCAGGCCGGGGGATGGCCACCCGTTTTCAGGGGTGAAATTACAAAAAAAATCACGGCATTTGGTCAGGGCCGAGGATCAATCTGAAGGTTTGGGCGATCCTGCGGCTCTCCTCCAGTGACCTGACCGGGGAAAGTCCCAGCCTTTCGCGCCGGATCCGGTTGATGAACGGAGTCGACCTTTCAAGAGGTTGGTTCGCATCGGTGAGGGAGAGCGGATCTGTGAGGGACCACAGAAGGGCCACTATGGTTTTAACGTGGCTGGCCTTCACCCTTTGCACCAACGGCTGATGTCGCGCCGGATGAATGTGCGCAAGGCCATCATGCCCGCTCTCCCTGACCACCCACCGGGAACCATCGGAAAGCTCAAAGCTCCGGTAACCTTTTTTCCCCAGCCAGGTGCGCAGTTGCTCCCGGTCAGCAGTACCGTTCCTGATCAGGATCTGGCTGATTCCCCCGAGAATGGCCGCTACTGGCAGCAATCCGGCATAAAGATCAAACTGGTTATTTCCCAGTTTCAGCAGCTCCTCTGCCACCCGGGGCCATTCCAACGCTTTCCAGCGGTAGATTTCTTCCCGCAGAAATCCCAGATGGTGCTTCAGAGCGTTGAATCTGATGTCACTGTTCTCACGCATACCGGCAGCAGCAGGACCTGGGGTGATCAAAAGGGCTCAAAATAACCTTTGCAGAAGGTCCCAATCAAATTTATGGCGATTTTTCCAAGCCCGGGCGTGATGTTCTGCGTTTCTTGCCAAAATGGTTAACTTTGATGGGAGAACAGGGAAACTGGTAGGGTTAAACTGTATATGAAGCGCATGATACAACAGAGGTATTATATAGAGGATCTGGCGGTCAGGGAGGTGACGGCTTACATTCCCCCCACAGGGGTGGAGATATACGAGGTGGTCAGGGTAATGGAAGGGGTTCCGTTGTTTCTGGAAGACCATATTGCCCGGTTTTTTCATTCGGCGTGGCTTTGTCATCTGGAGATTCCCCTGGAGACGGAGACCATTGTCAGGTTGATGCGTGAGTTGACGGCCGTCAACGGCGTGAAGGAGGGGAATATCCGTTTCTCCTGGAGCTGGCGGCCAACAGGTAAGTTTCTGGCTGGTTTCATTCCGCACCACTACCCCGGGGAGGAGGAGTACCGCCGTGGGGTGTCGTGTGGTCTGCTGGAAGCAGAACGTCATGATCCCAATGCCAAGGTGGTCCAGGCCGGCTTGCGGCAGGAAGCCGACCGGATGATCAGGGAGGAAGGGTGGTACGAGGTATTGCTGGTGGACCGGTATGGCCATATCACCGAGGGAAGCCGTTCCAATCTCTTTTTTGTGAAGGAGGGGATACTCCTGACAGCACCGGCAGATGAAGTCCTGCCTGGCATTACCCGGCAGAAGGTGCTGGAGTTGATCCAAAAGGAGGGATTCAGGGTGGAAACCCGCAGTCTGGCCCTGGAGGAACTGCCGCAGGCCGAGGCCGCCTTCCTTACGGGGACCTCCCCGAGGGTGCTGCCGCTCTGCCGGGCAGGGCAATTCTCCTTCTTCCCGGCCCATCCGCTGGTGAACCGGCTGGCTGAAGCCTATAACCTGCTGATCCACTCCTACATCGAAGAGAACCGGTAGCTGAAGGGGACCCCGATGATTCGTGTGACTGTTCCGGAGGCGGAGCGGCTTTACAGCCTGGCGCTTCCGGTCATGCACTACAGGTGTAATCTGCTGAACGAAAGCACCGAACGCTTCCCGGAGTCATTTATTTTACCTTGACCAGCGGGAGGGTTTTCCCTCCGGAAGAGGTGGTGGCCCGCAAGTAGTAGATGCCTTGGGGCAGCTGTTCCAGGTGAAGCTTCTCTCCGTCGCGCATTTCAGGGAGATCCATCAACAGCTGACCGCCGGAATTGAACAGCTGCACGCGGAATGACGAGGATCCCGGGTATCCGATACGGACTTCTCCGGTGAAAGGATTGGGATAGGCTGCCACTTCCGCTGCCAGTTGCCTGGAAATCGCTGTGGTGCCCGGATAATTAAAGGTTAACCTGGAGATATTCATCCACTCCGATTCTCCGGGGTTCCATTCCTGACCGACCATCTGCCAGATCTTTCCGTTTTTGTAAGCGTACATTTCCTTTGCGCTGTTCACCCACGTTCCCTGGTCGTATCCCTGGTCCACCACCTCCATGATCGTGCCATCGCCGTTGTAATTGTGAAGGGACCTGCTTTCGGAAATCCAGTTTTGCCCGTCAAAAACCTCAAACAGGATCGTGGCGACCACTTTCCGGCCGTTTTCAGTCTTGTACCCGTAACTGTTTCTGCTCGCGTCCTGAAAAGTAGGGCTTCCGTCGACCCTGGTCCGGTAAGTGCTTCTGCTTTCAGTACCATCGGTATTGTATTCGTAAATCTCCTCGCTGTAATCCTCCATCGTTCCGGTGAAGAAGCTGAGGCTTCTCACAAGTTCCCGTGTCAGCTGTCCTGAGCTGTTGTAAGTGTAAGCAATAGAGGAATATTCCATCCACTCCGGATCGGCAAACATGAAGATGGTCTGCGTCAGGATATCCCTGGAGGAGTTGTAGGTGTAGGTGGTTTTGATGCTGTTTATCCAGCCCTCCGCATCTTCGTCCCACATTTTGGTCAGAGTTTCTTTCACGGTGTGGTCGCTGTGGAGGGTGTAAGTCGTGATGGAATAGTCGACCCATTTGGCGGCGACAGTATCCCATGCAGCCAGGGTCGATTTGGTGATGTACCCGTCCTGGTCAAATTCGTTGGTGGTCAGCACCTGGTTCCGCCAGGTATTGTTCGCCCATTCTTCACCCAAAACCGTGAGATAATCTGTCCACTGGGCCGATGAGAAACCGGGGACGAAAAGTACAAGCCAAAAAAAGAGGTAGAATTTTGTCTTCATGGTATTATTTATTACATGGTTATCGTTCTTTCCATGAAAAGGAGGTCCGCTGCAGGACAATCACGGTTGCTCCCGTCTCAGCCTGGAGGAACATTCTGTGGTTCTGCCGGTGAATGCCCCGATGGTGCCGGCCATTTCATTTTTAAAACTTCCAGACAATTTACGATTAAAAAATGAAAAGAGTTGCAAAAAACCTTTTTTTCTGCTACTCTCTTCAGGGTAAGTGGATTGACTCCGCAAAGCCTGGTCCTTCAATAAGCTGATCAGAGCCGGTCGGTAAGGATGGTGCGGGTCAAACGGCTGTCGATGTCTTTGTTTTCGCCCATGAGGGTATTGCGACGCGCGAACCGGTTTTCGATTTTTCCGATGGTGGAATCGGTCACCCCGTATTCTGAGAGGGTAGTGGGGATTCCCATTTGTTCAAAGAATCCGGTGGTGCGGGCGATGGTTTGGTCGATGCGTGCATCGGGGGTACCGTCGGTGATGCCCCAGATGCGTTCTCCGTACTGGAGGATTTTGGCTTCTTTCTCCCTGCGGCGGATGTTCATGAGACCGGGGAGGACGATGGCCAGGGTACGGGCGTGATCGATCCCGTGGTAGGCGGTGAGTTCATGGCCGATGCCGTGGGTGGCCCAATCCTGGGGTACGCCGACCCCGATAAGCCCGTTAAGAGCCATGGTGGCGCTCCACATGAAATTGGCGGCGGCCTCGTAATCGGTCCTGTTGGCCAGCACCTTCGGACCCTCCTCAATCAGGGTCTGCAGAATGGCCTCGGCCATCCGGTCCTGCAGAGGTGCATTCACCGGAAAGGTCAGGTACTGTTCCATGACGTGAACGAAGGCATCGACCACCCCATTGGCCACCTGCCGGTCAGGAAGTGTAAAAACGGTCTCGGGATCGAGAATGGAGAAGCGGGGCATCACCGCCGCGGAACCAAAAGACATCTTCTCCTGGGTACTTGTCCTGGAAATCACTGAATTGCCATTCATTTCCGAACCTGTAGCCGGAAGCGTAAGTACTGTGCCAATTGGCAGTGCCCGGGTAACAGGCGCTTTTTCTTCCCCGGAAAGAATCTTCCAGGGATCACCATGCTCGTACAGCGCCGCTGCAGCGATGAATTTGGTGCCGTCAAGCACCGATCCCCCTCCGACCGCCAACAAAAAACCGGTCTGCTCCTTTTTGACCACCTCCAGGGCTTTCATACAGGTTTCATAGGTGGGATTGGCTTCGATCCCCCCGAATTCCACCACATCAAATCCTTCCAGTGCCTTTTTGACCTGGTCGTAAACCCCGTTTTTAAAGATGCTCCCACCTCCGTAGGTCATCATGATCTTTGTGCCCGAGGGAACCTCTCCCGTCAGTTTTGCGATGGTCCCTTTCCCGAAGATGATCTTCACCGGGTTCTTGTATTCAAAATTATACATATGCAAGATTTTTGATTTGTTCATTAAACACCCAAAAGTAGAAAATGTTTGTAATTTCGCTTAACCGGATTTTGCCGGATGAACGAAAAAGTGACAGATGGAACAAGGTGAGGAGGAGAGGATGCCGACCATGGAAGAGCGGATCAGATCGCTTACGCGCAGTGAATTGATGATGGTGTTGCGCAGGCGGAAGGATTACCGGCCTGAGGCGGTGCAGGTTGCCATCGCGGAAGCGCTCCGCCGGGGGTTGATTGCCGGGGAGGAGGATCTTGACCGGCCTGAATTTGGGGAACCCGTGAATATGTTCACCTTCTTTCCGGCTCCCGATCAGCAGGAGGGCAGGGTCAGGCTGCTCAGAAGCCTCCTTCGGGGGGTGATGATAGCAGGGCTGATCCCCCTTGTATATGGGGTGATGAAATTTACCCTCCAGAAGTATGCCGAAGGGGGCGGTTTGGTCAGTATGGGCATAGTGTGGATCGCTCTGGCCTGGTGGATTCAGGACAGGCAAGACAAAAGGGCATTGCTTCCCTTATCCCTGCTGCTGCTGTTTGCCCTGGTTTACGCCGTACGGATCTTGCTGTTGTTCAGCAACCCGGGTTGGACTGATTTTCTGTTTCCACTCGTATTATTTGGTCTGCTCTCTTATTTTCTCCTTTATGTACGTTCCCTGTTAACCCGGATGGCTTCCCCGGGGGGTGAGAAGTAACCTTTTGCGGCCGCGGAAACCCGGTCCGGTAGCAGGATGTTGTTTTTTTGATGCGAAGAAAGAGGAACAGGCCATCAGGGAGGGACCGGATTGACCCGACGAATGAGAGCCATTGGTCGTCTGAAAACGGCTATTGGCCGAATTTCGTGACCTGAAACAGGTGATCAGGTGTAACTTTCCTTTCAAATTCCATGATATGACACGGATCATCACCTCAGTTTTTCTTTTTGTTCTTTTAGCGGCGGGCGCCCTTCAGGGGGCCGGGCAGAAACAGGATCTTTCGCGTACTTTTCCGGTGGGGCAGTTCAGTTCCATTGAAGTGGAGGGGAACTTCAAGGTATTCCTCTACCAGTCGGAAGCGCCCTATGTGAAGGTACTGGCGCCCTCTGACGACATGTATGAGGCCCTGGATATCAGGACCACCGGTGGGGAATTACGGATATCCGTACACCGTCGCACTTTCAACCTTTCGCGGGTGGAACTTCATATTGGTTTCAGGGAGTTGCGGGAGCTCCGCGTAGCGGGAGGCCTCAAACTGGTCACCGAAGGTTTTCTGGAACTGGGTGACTTCCGGATCATTCTGGAAGGTGGCGGCAACGTGGACATGAAAGTCAAGTCGGCCTCCATGGAAGTGATCAGCACGGGTGGGGCGGTCTTCGATCTTTCAGGGGTGACGGGCCGGTTGTCGGTAAAGGTGGCCGGCGCCGGGCATGTCAATGCCCGGGAGCTTACAGCCCGGGAGGTGACCTTCAGGGTGGAAGGGGTCGGCTTCGGCAGTGTGCATGCCACCCATCTGCTCGACGTGAAAATCGAAGGGGTGGGAAAAGTGACCTATCAGGGAACCCCCGAAGTTAAAAGGATCATCGAGGGCCTGGGGAAAGTAGAGCAATATTAAATCCAGTGCCGGATTCCATTTATTTAACCCAGGGTGGCCACCATAACCGCCTTGATGGTATGCATCCGGTTTTCGGCCTCATCCCACACGATGGAGGCTTCACTCTCAAACACCTCTTCGGTGACTTCCATGGCCTCCAGTCCGAACTTGCGGAAGATCTCTTCCCCGGTTTTGGTTTCCCGGTTGTGGAAAGCGGGCAGGCAGTGGAGGAATTTGCACCGGGGATTCCCGGTGAGTTCCATGGTCCTGCGGTTTACCTGGTAAGGTTGCAGAAGCGCGATCCGGTCGGCCCAGACATGGTCGGGTTCACCCATGGATACCCACACGTCGGTATAAAGGAAATCACAATCCCTGACCGCTTCTGACACCTCTTCGGTGACCAGGATCTTTGCCCCGGTATGGGCGGCGATTTCCCTGCAGCTATTCTGAAGCTCTTCCGAAGGCTGGCAGGCGGCCGGGGCGGCTGCCCTGAAATCCATGCCCATCTTGGCCGCGCCTACCATCAGGGAATTGCCCATGTTGTTCCGTGCATCGCCCAAATAACAGAATTTCACCTCCGAGAGGGGCTTGCCCGCATGCTCCTGCATGGTGAGGAAATCGGCCAGGATCTGGGTGGGGTGAAATTCATCGGTCAGTCCGTTCCACACCGGCACACCCGCATATGCCGCCAGCTCCTCAACGATACGCTGCCCGTATCCACGGTATTCGATGGCATCATACATCCTGCCCAGAACCCGGGCAGTATCCTTCATCGACTCTTTCTGCCCGATCTGGGATCCCGAAGGACCCAGGTAGGTCACATGGGCCCCCTGGTCATAGGCCGCCACTTCAAAGGCACACCGCGTGCGGGTGGAGGTCTTCTCAAAGATCAGAGCTATATTTTTCCCCCGGAGCAGTGGCTGCTCTGTTCCCGCATATTTGGCCTTTTTCAGATCGGCGGCCAACTCCAGCAAAAAAGCGATTTCACGCGGAGTGAAATCGAGCAGTTTCAGAAAATTCCTGTTTTTAAGATTAAACGCCATATCGTAGAATATTTATGTGGTAATCTGTTTCTGTAAAGCGGTTATTACCCTTCATCATCTGATCAGGCAGGTGGCCGTATCACGCTTCATAGTGCATAGTGATTTTGGAGCCATACCTTTTGTCTTCCAGTTTTTTGGCTTCGGTGATCACACTTTTTTTGCCGCCACCAGCCACGAAGTTCAGGCAGGCCCTGATTTTGGGAGCCATGGAGCCTTCCCCGAAGGTCCCGGCCTCCAGGTAGCGGAGGGTGTCGGCATAGTCGAGGAATTCGAGTTTTTCCTGGGTGGGTTTTCCGAAGTCCTTGAAGATGAAGGGGACATCGGTGAGAATATAGAGTTCGTCGGCGCCGATCTGGGAGGCAAGGAGGCTGGAGGCAAGGTCCTTGTCGATGACTGCGTCGACGGTCCTGACGTTGTTCATTTCGTCGTAGTAAACGGGAATGCCCCCGCCGCCGGCAGCGATGACGATGTTCCCCGAACGTGCCAGGGAGGCAATCACCTCCTTATTGACCACATCGGTGGGGCGCGGCGAAGGAACGACCCTGCGGAATCCCCCGGTGCTCTTCCCTGAAGGCTTGAAGATCCATCTCTTCTCCTCTTCCAGTTTTCGGGCTTCCTCTTCCGAATAAATCTTGCCGATGCCCTTGAGCGGATTACCGAAGGCAGGATCCCCGGGGTCGACGACTACCATGTTGACCATGGTGATCACGTTCCTGTGGATTCCGTGTTTGTTGAGCACGTTCCGGAGCATCCGCTCGATCATATAGCCGATGCCGCCCTGGGAATCGGCAACACAGATGTCAAGGGGCATCGGGGCGATGCCGTACAGGCTCTCCCCTGCATCGTTCCGCATCAGGATGTTCCCGACCTGTGGCCCGTTGCCGTGGGTGATCACCAGATCGTATCCCTCCTTGATCAGGAAAATAAGGTTTTCAATGGTTTCGGCAGCATTCTGCTCCTGCTCCTCGATGGTCCCCCGTTCATTTTCCCGGAGCAGGGCATTACCCCCCAGGGCGGTGACGGCTAATTTACGCATAGGTTTGAGTTTTTCAGTTCACGGTGCGGGAAGGGTTTCCCCTCCGTGCCGGCCACATCATCGGGCTGGGTCTCAAATAAAAGAAATTTAGCGGTTTCAAACAATCACAACGGTCATATATGGAAAAGAAAAATGACTAATTTGGTTGATGCTTAACTGTGTTTAAAATTATCTTATGTCGCATCAGGATTCCTCAGTAAAATCGATACTTTTTGCTTTGTTGGCCAACCTGGGGATTGCGGTCACCAAGAGTGTGGCAGCGGTGATCACGGGGTCGGGGGCCATGCTGGCCGAAGCCATCCACTCCTATGCCGATTGCGGGAACCAGGGGCTTCTGTTTTTTGGATTGAAGGCTTCGAAGAAGGCCCCCGACCCGGAACACCCTCTGGGCTATGGCAAGGAGATTTACTTCTGGTCGTTTATTGTGGCGCTGATCCTGTTTAGCATGGGCGGGTTGTTCTCGGTGTATGAGGGCATCCACAAGGTCAGCTCCCACGAAGGTTTGCGGAGCCCGATGATTGCCGTGGCGGTGCTGGGCGTCAGCATTGTGCTGGAAGGGGCTTCCCTGGCAGGGTGTCTGACCCAGATCAAAAAGGTCAGGCATCACCAGAGCTTATGGCAGTGGGTGAAGAACAGCCGCCAGAGTGAACTGGTGGTAGTGCTGGGGGAGGATACAGCGGCCCTTCTGGGATTGAGTTTTGCGCTGGTGGCCGTCATCCTTTCCGTGGTCACGGGGAATCCGGTCTTCGATGCCGTGGGCAGCATCGGAATCGGCGTACTGCTTATTTTGATCTCCTTTTTTCTGGCCTATAAGGTGAAAAGCCTGCTCATTGGACAGAGCGCCCAGGATGAAACCCGGGAAGAGATCCGCAGGATGCTGGTTTCCCGCCCGGAGATTGAAGAGCTGCTCAACCTGATCACCCTTCAGCTGGGGCCGCAGATCATGGTGGCCATCAAGGCCAGGATGCGCCCTGAGGTCACCGCGGAAGGGATGGTCGCCTCGATCAACCTCTGTGAGGCCGCGCTGAAAGAGCGCTTCCCCGATGTCAGATGGGTCTTCTTTGAGCCCGATCTGAGCGACTAAGCCTGCCAAAGTGTCGGTCCGGGCCCTGGAACCACCCGAAAAGAGGGGGACTCCCCATCCGGAACCACCACTTGTCCTGCTTTGGCACCTAAATTGATCGTAGGGATGAAAAGCAAGGGCCCCCATGGAAAAGAGGACTTTTCCGGCAGGGGGGGAAAGCTTGTGAAAAGTTGTCAAACCATTTAAAACAATAGCAATGTTACTTTGGATCATTTTCGGATTCTTTTTTGTGTTAAGTCTGATCGCCGGTAACCGGCTCAAGGCCAAATTCAGGCAATACTCGGAGGTTCCGGTGGCCGGAAACCTGAGCGGCAGTGAAATTGCCCGCAAGATGCTCAATGAGAACGGATGTTATGATGTGAAGGTGACCTCGGTTCCGGGGCAGCTCACCGATCATTACAATCCGCTCACCAAAACCATTAACCTGAGTCCCGACGTTTTCAACGGCCGGAATGTGGCCGCGGCGGCTGTAGCGGCTCATGAGACGGGGCACGCCCTTCAGCATGCCCGCGGGTATGCCTGGCTGGAACTGCGCAGTGCCCTGGTGCCGGTGCAGAATGTGACCTCCCGGGTGATGAACGTAATGTTCATGGTGCTTTTCTTCGGCTCTTTCCTGCTGGGGAATCTTCTGCCCATGCAGACGGCGCTGACCATCATCGTGATCGGCTATGCCATCTTCACGCTGTTTGCCGTGGTCACCCTTCCCGTGGAATTCGACGCCAGCCGGCGCGCACTGGCCTGGCTCTCCACAAGCGGACTCACCACCGGGAACTCTCAGAAACAGGCTAAAGAGGCATTGGGATGGGCCGCCTCTACCTATGTGATTGCCGCCCTCTCTTCCCTGGCCATGCTCCTCTATTATGCCAGCCTGCTCACCGGCCGCGACGAGTAAGGTCTCTGTTCCTGTCTGCTTGTCTGCCTGTCTGTTTCCAGCCAGCCTGCCTGCCGGGACCACTGAGGGTTATCGTTCTGCCCGCCCGTGATTGCTATGGCCTTCATTTGTCCATCCTGCCGGCTGATTTGGCTGCATGGTGACTTCCCTCCTGATGGCCCTATCGGCTGCGTGGTGACATCCAACCTGATGGCCATATCGGCTGGGTGCGCTTTTGCCGCCATATGGTCCCAACGGCTGATTGGGGTCACACATCGGGCCGTTCGTACCCAGTGGCAGGGTGTAGGGGATGGGCGGACTTATCAACAATTGTTGATAAGTGTGGTTGAAAACGCGTTGGTTAGTAAAATTCAAAATAATGGTTGAAAAGTTTGGATATCGGGAAATGTTGTTATATCTTTGATACATCAGGTAAGCGATAAAAAACAGCTTCTGAAGTAAGGGGAAGGGAAGCAGGACTTAAGTGGACTGTGGAACGGACCGCACGGGTGAAAGCCCGCTTAGGGAGGGAGCCGGAGCCGGCCGACGAGGGGTCACACCCGGGGGAGCCGACAAACGCCAGCCGCCGCAAGGTGTTCTTTGGAAGGTGAAGCCCAACGGGGGGAAGAGAGTAAAAGACTCCGGTCTGAGAAAGCTTTCCCGGAAGGGGAAGGGTGCACACCCTGAACAAACCGCCGTCGGAGGAGGCCGCAAGGCCCCCGCACGAAGGTCAAGAGGGCGCTCCGTCCGCCAAAACCTCAGAAAGAGAAATCCGGAAGAGGAGCAACGGACCATCCGGAAATCCGGTCGTAACACACCGGAGGGAAGGGTCAGGGCAGATTTTTCCAAGACGTGGTGCAAACCACTCTACGGGGAGAGAAGCCGGTTGAAATAACCGTAGCCTGACGCCGCAGGAAACTCCGGTGGAATGCAGCGAAACGGGAACTGTCAGCAATGATGGTTCCCGTTTGTGTTTTATATATATTTGTCTCCGTCAAATCTACTTCCATATCCATCACGTATGACGCTGAAATGTACCGGTTATCTCGGATGTGATCCCGCGACACAGGAACCTTATGCCGAAGACGGCGAGCTGCGGTTTATGCGATGCCGGTCATGCGGGTTGATCTGGAGGGATCCTGAATCCATGCACCTGGTGCGGGAATACGACCACGCCTATTTCGATTCCAAGAATTACCTGAAAAACCGGGACCATAAAATCAGGAAATCGGGGTGGCTGATCGACCTGGCCCGTGCCTTTCATCCCGGAGTAAACTGCCTGCTCGAGGTGGGATGCTCCCTGGGAAATACCCTGGAGGCGGCCCGTGAGCGGGGTATTGCCCATCTGGGCACCGATGTCAGCCCTTTTGCCACAGAATTCTGCCGCAGCCGCGGACTCCGTGCCGAAACCCTCTCCCTGGAAGAGGTATATGCCCGCGGTGAAAGATTTGACCTGATTTTTATGCAACATGTACTGGAGCATTTCGAAGATCCCTTCCAGACACTGGACCTTTGCGGAAAACTGTTGCTCCCCGGGGGGCTCCTCCTGATCGTGGTCCCCAACGCCCGGTACGGAAGGGCTGAAAAAGGGCGTCAGCGTCACCGGTTTTACTCCCGGCAGGGCGTGGGCATGGAGCATTATGTCTATTTTGATTATTCCTCGCTGACCAGGGTGCTCCGCAAAACAGGCTTTGAAGTGGTTCGCCGTAATTATCCCCTCCTGTTACGGGGCTTCTACTCGGTGCCCTTTCTGTTGAACCGTCTCTTCCGGAGAAGCCTGACCCTCTTCCATGCCGATCAGGAAATCGTGGTGGTGGCCCGGAAAATCTAAAAGTGCTTTTTAACAATTGTTGATAACTTATGTGAATAACCCGTTGGTTACTTGCGTTGAAATAGTTGTCATAAAATTTGGAGATGATAAGAGTGGAGGGTATATTTGTACTATCAGGTGAGCGATAAAAAGCAGCTCCGAAAGTAAGGGAAAGGGAAGCAGGACTTAATTGGACTGCGGAACAGACCGCACGGGTGAAAGCCCGCTTACGGGAAGAGCCGGAGCCGGCCGACGCGGGGTCACACCCGGGGGAGCCGGAAAACGCCAGCCGCCGCAAGGTGTTCTTTGGAAGGTTGAGCCCAGCAGGGGGAAGAGAGTAAAAGACTCCGGTCTGAGAAAACTTTCCCGGAAAGGGAAGGGTGCACACCCTGAACGAACCGCCGTCGGAGGAGGCCGCAAGGCCCCCGCACGAAGGTCATGAGGGCACTCCGTCCGCCAAAGCCTCGGAATGAGAAATCAGGAAGAGGAGCAACGGACCATCCGGAAATCCGGTCGTAATACACCGGAGGGAAGGATCAGGGCAGATTTTCCCGGCAGGTGGTGCAAACCAAACCAGGGGGAGAGAAGCCGGTTGAAATAACCGTAGCCTGACGCCGCAGGAAACTCCGGTGGAATGCAGCGAAACGGGAACTGTCAGAAATGATGGTTCCCGTTTGTGTTTTATGGCCTTCCGTGAAGCTCCTTCCTTCAGGTGCTCCTTCCCTATTTCAGCAGTTCAAGTCCTTCAAGGGCCGATTTGTCGCCGGGGGCATAAAGAAGTACCTTGTTGAAAAGGACTTTGGCCTCCCTGGTTTTTCCCATCCGGAGGCTGGTCCAGGCCAGCATCAGCAATCCATCGTAATCAAAGGGGTAGAGGTCAACCAGTTTCTGGAAATGGCGGAAGGCTTTCTGCCACTCTTTCCGGTTGTAATGGACCATGCCGAGCCGGTAGAGGGTGACGGTACTCCCTGGATTATGGGTGAGGATCTCTTCGTAGACGGCCACCACTTCATCCATTTGGCCCAGGGCGGTCAGGGGAAGAATCAGCCCGTGCCGGGCCTCCTCCGAATAGGGGAGGATCTCCAGGGCCTTGCGGTAGTAGTTCAGGGACTCCCCATGCGCCCCCGATTTGTAACTCAGCCATCCCAGTCTCAGGTTATATTCATAGGAGTTCTCCTGGTAGCCTTTTTTTAGGAAGGAGGCTGCTTTCCGGTAATCTCCTTCCTTTTCGGCCACATAACTCTCCCCGAAGGCTTTCAGAACGGTCTCGCTGTACTGTGCACGTGCTACCGTGGTGCCCCAGAGCAGGGGGATGATCAGGAGTAGTTTCAGAAGTTCCATGTCAGACTGATTAATAGGCTGTGATCATTAAACGTATAGTACTTCTTGTAATAATCTGTCGGATTGGTGTACACAAAAGTCGTACCTTTTTTTTCGGAGAGCTGGTATCTCAGGGCAGCATTCATTTTGTAGGCGAACAGGGGGATCCACAGGGTAGCGCCGGTCATGGCACTGACCGTTTCTGGCATATTGTAAACCACCAGTCCTTCTGCGGTGCTGAAACGGGCGATGTCGCCCCGTGTGGCTTCCCCGGTCAGCCATACCGGCCCGGCCTTCACGGCTGCTTTCTGCGTAAAGACACTTTTAGGATGATCCGTGCCTTCATCGAAGTGCAGGGATCCTTCGGAAACCAGATAAAAGTTGGAATTTCCGAAGGGGTAAATGGTCAGCCGGCCATTGACCTGGATCTGCCGGAATCCGTTGATTTCTCCTCCGGTGACCGAAAAGAGAGGTGTGACCAGGGCCATTTCCCGGGCGAATCCAGTATTGAAGAGCCAGTCGGTGTACCTCAGGGATGCACCGGTGAGGGCGTACACCCCGGGGGAGGCCACTTCAGGGTAATGGTAGGGGCTCTCCCCCTTCAGAAAGGAGAGGGAGGAGAAGAGACGCCATCCTTTTCCCGTCAAAAAACGACCCTGTGAGAAGAGTTGCCACTGCGCGGTGGTGGTGGGCATGGTGGCTTCCACCAGGTTGGGCACTGAGGTGAAATGTTGGGTGCGGTCGATGGCGATGTGGCTGAGGTTGGTATAGAGGTTGAAACGGGGAGAAAGGTGCAGGTCTGCGCCCACTGATGTGTACCATTGCCTGCGCAGCACACTCCTGTAATTGCTGTAACTGCCCGCCTCCGCGATATTTTCCTCGACCAGGGAGGCGTGGTTTGTGTTTCCTGAAAGATAATTCTCCGCCGACAGGCTGGAAAGGGCCCCCTGTAGTCTGATTCCCAGTCGGGCGCGGGTGTCGGCGGTCAGCCTGCCGGCCAGAAGGCGGGCCTCATCCTGCCGCCCCGCCATGACCAGAGAAGCGTGCAGATATCCGGTGGTAAATTCATCCTCCTTATACGCTTCATGTGCCGCGGATAGGTGAACCACTGCTTTTCTGAATTTCTTCATTTCAAATGCGGCCACACCTGCTCTCACCCGCAAATAGTAAAAGTCAATTCCCTGGCGAAGAGACTCCTCCGTGACCTTCAGCAGGGCTGGCCATGCCTTCTCCTGATAGTGTTCCCAGGACAGAGAGTCCGCTACTGCAGGAGTAAGCACCACCTTCTCCTGGGATTTTCCCGTCAGGGAAACCACCAGAAGAAACAGAATCAATATCAGGATTCGGTGCATAACGCTTTAAAATCATAATGTTTATCCGTATAATCAAACTCCGTGATGCAGTTTTGCCTCAAGGTGATACGGAAATGGTACTTTTCCTTTGTGCCCTTGTCGACAGTGGCTTCCAGGAGGGCCGAAGAGGCATAGAGGTCGTCTTCCAGGGCACCATAGCGGAGGGTATAGCCGGACTTCTTGTATATGCGGAAGGGAGCGATGAAATCCTGCAGGAAGAGCTGCCGGGGTTTATAGACCTTGTCGGGTGGCAGACTGTCGTCGAGGGTGAGATCCTGGTAATAGCCGGTCAGTACCTTGTAAAATCCGAGATAGAAGTAGTAAAGGAGGGAGTTCCGGCTTCCCAGAAAGTTGAGGAACCAGTGGATATGGCCGTTGTTGTGGAAGTATGCGACGGCGCCTGTGCGCATGCATTCAAAGTAGCTGTTGTTGTATTCATCGGTTTTTATTTCCCAGGTATGGTTCCCCAGCAGCCATTCCGGGGCTTCTCCTGAAACCGCGAAGGTCAGTTTTCTTCCCGGAAGGAAGTGGAAAGCCTGTTCGAAGAGGGGGTGGTTGCGGATGGCCGTCACGGTTTCATTTTCCAGCGGGATGGCATGGGTTTTAAGAATCTTTTTTCCACCGTCAGTCAGGAGGTATTCCGAAAGGGGATAGGCCAGGGTTTTGCTGCCGATATGGGGGGTGGACTGGATCTGGAAATGGAGGTGTGGGTAGGGGGAGCGTCCTGAGTTTCCGCAGAGGGCGAGAAGGTCGCCTCTTTTTACGGAATCCCCTTTCTTTACCTTGAGGGAGCCGGGCTTAAGGTGGCTGAGCTGAGAGTAGAGGTGGTCGGCATGGCGGATGACGATGCTGTTTCCCCAGTTCTGGCGGAGGTTATGGTCACCGATCAGGTTGTCGGGGATGCCATCGGTCAGGTCAGCCACGGTGCCGTCGGCGGGGGCCACCACCGGCTTCTCATAGCAATAATAATCGCGGGCGATCGCCCCGTTTCCCCTGAAGGTCTCCCCTTCGGGACCGGTTATCACCAAATCCCATGCGTGGGCCCATTCCCCCCTGTGCGTGTGGACTCCGTGAAATCCCTGGCTTACCGTCCATTCCCCCATCACCGGCAGGGAGACAGCTATGTCTCCGGGTGAAAAATAACGGTTTTCGGTATTGTGCTGGTAGTAGAGGTTTTTCTCGGGCGTATAGAGCTGCACCTGGGTTTCTATCAGCCGCTTCCCGGGTTTGATCCTGATCTTAAGGATGTAGAGGAAGGTGAGAACCACAATGTTGAAGGGGAGGGCATAAACGCCCAGGCGGAAAAGGGTAAAGAGTTGTTGCAGGCTGACGGTGATGACGATGACCAGCGGGAGGAGCCAGAGGAGCCAGAGGTATGACCATCGTGAGGGGATGAGGAAGAAACCTCCCAGGGCGATGCTTGTGAGGATGTAGTTGAATCCGATATAGCTGTAAGCCAGGGTGGTGATGTCGGCGCCGGTGATCCTGTAGAAGAGCCAGGCCAGCGAGAAGCCGGCCAGGGAAAGGGTGAAGGCGATCCGCGACCAGAGGAGCAGCCCGGTGGCGATCAGAAGTCCGGCCAGCAGGTTGTACTGGAAGAAAATGGCCCCCAATGAAAAGAGGTAGGTCCGTAGGCCGGGGGAGGTGATCAGGCTGTCGAAAGTCTCGACCAGCTCAATCAGTCCTTTACCGCCGAGGGCAAAAAGTTCGTTGTGGGTATAAATGCCCCGTTCACTGAGGCCGAGGGCGGTGAACTGCCCCGAGGCGAGCATGACCAGCCAGATGCCCAGGAGGAAAGGGATGCTCAGATAGGGGAGTTGGTATTTGTAGAGGAATCCCTGTATGGCGATGGTAAAGAAAAAGGTCATCAGGGCGGCCGTCATGAGGAGCAGGTAAAAGGCGAATCCCGGCTGGAAGGTCAGGCCGAAGCCGAGGCCCACCAGGAGACTGTTGAATCCGTAGTATCCCTTACGGAGGTACCAAGAGGAGAAGCCCATGCTTTGTGCGGCCACATTGCTCACCGCCACCGCCAAAGCCCCGGAAATCCCCGCCAGGGGATCGATGAAGCTCACCCCTACCAGGAAAAAGGCGAGCAAACGGTTATCGGAGAAGAAGATTTGCGGATAGCTGTTGAGAAAGCCCTCCAACTGAAGGGAAAGCGTATGTGCGGAGGGTTTTCTCATGTGCGGAGGCGTTCAGGTACCCGTTCCTGGGCGCGGAAGGTTTCCAGGTTTTCCCGCTCCCTGATGATATCGATTTGTCCGTCGGTACCGGCAAGGACTACCCTTGGCCGGTAAGTGATAAACTGCATCCACTGGGTCATGTTGTAGGCGCCGATGCGCTCAATGACTACGGGATCTCCGGGTTGAAGGAGGGGGAATCGGACGGCCTGACGGAGGACATCGATATTCATGCAGAGCGGTCCGCAAACCTGTGTGTCTTCGGAATTGGAGGTTACAGGAACGCCCGGCAGAAGGGTATGTTCATACCAAAAGGAGGTAAACAGATGGTTGACGCCGATGTCGGTAATCATGGCGCGCCGGCCACTGGCCATCCGCTTGTTGGCGATGACCGTGCCCACGAGGAACCCGGCATCGTCGATAAGCGCACGCCCGGTCTCCAGAATAAGCAGAGGAAGCTCTTCCGGTCTGATTTCCGAACTGAGGAGGGCTCCCGTGATGGCCTCCGCATAATCGTCGAATGTGGGACAAGTATCGCTGCCCGGAAGGTAGGCCCCCTTCAGGGTATTGCTGGTGGCAAACCCCCCGCCCATGTCGAGGTATTTCACCATGTGGCTGAACTTACGTGCGGTCCGCACCGCCAGGTCAGCCATTTTGGCCGCCGCCACACCATATGCCGCCGTACTCATGATATAGGTGCCGATGTGGGTGTGCAGGCCCACCAGTTCCAGGTGCTCACTGTTCATGATCCGGTTGACGGCATTCCAGGCTTCCCCGTTTTCGTAGTTGAATCCAAACCGTTCCCATTGGGGATAGATGCCCGTGTCCATGTTAATGCGAATGGCTACCTTGGCCTTCAAGGGAAGCTTCCGCGAGAGCCTGATGATCAGGTAGAGCTCATCGAAATGGTCGATATGGATCAGGGAGCCCTGCCTGATGGCCTGCTCCAGTTCACTTTCGGTTTTGCCCGGACCGTTGAAGATGACTTTTTTCGGGTCGGTGCCGTTGCCGAGGGCCTTTTCGTATTCAAACCAGGAGACCACTTCCGCCCAGAATCCTTCCTGGTGGAAAATGCGGCAGACCGCATCGAGATAATTGGTTTTGTACGACCAGGCGAACTGTACCTTGGGATAGCGTACCGAGAAGGCCCGTTGGATGTCGCGGCAGCTTTGGCGGATGGTGGATTCTGAAACGACATAGACCGGGGAGCCGTGATCGCGGAGCAGCTCCTTCACGGCATGGCCGTCGATTTCCAGGCGGGGTTCCACCCTGTATTTGGCTCCGAACTTGTCGGGGATCCCGCTCTGCACCCGGTTAATGACCGGCCGTTCATACCTGAGTTTTTCCATGGTTGCCTCTCTTATGCTTTTAAAACGATGCTTTTGTAAAAATAATACAGGTCGTTTGACTTCGATGGGTTGTGACGTGGAAGGCGATGGTGGTCTGCGGTACTCCTTCTCACTGCACGATAAAACGTTTGGAAACCGAAGATGTTTGGCCTGAAAGGAGCCGGTAGCTGTATGTGCCGGGGGCCCATCCCGAGGTGTTCAGACGGAAGAAAGGTTCTCCGGTGCTCCTTTTTTCCAGCATGACTTGCCCGGTGGAGGAGGTCACCCGGAGCAGGGTTCCTTTTTCTCCCGGTGGCAGGGGAAGCATGATCTCCCCGGAAGCCGGGTTGGGCCAGGGATCGGAAAGCAGGGTGGTGACATGTGCGGCGGCGGTGGCCGATGAGGGAAGGGCATAGAGCAGGGTTTGTACCTTTCCCGGGCTCACCGTGTAGTCATAGGCATATACGGCCAGCTTGTAAGCTGTCTCCCCGGTTCGGATGACATAACCATAGAGGCCTCCGGGCATCGTGGCCAGCACGGTACCATTCTCGCTGACAATACCTGCCGTGTAGCGTCCAGTCTCCGCCGTGGTGTATTCATACGCCGAATACCAGAGCTCCAGCGCATCATCCTGGTTAAAGAGGTTCCGGGTGACAAACTTGATGTCGTACAGATAGTAATTGGCCGGCAGGGTAATGGGGATGGTTTTCCAAAGGGTATGGTCGGTATGATAAACCCTGCACTGACTCTGGGCCACATCCATCAGGAAATACTTGTATTCGGTCGCGTCTATTTTGGTGGCCGAAAGCGAGTGGTCATAGCTTCTTTCGAAGGTGACCTGTGCTGCCACAGGCTTCATGATGAGGATGGTGCCTGTCAGCAGAAGGAGAATGGCGAAGTTTTTCCGGTTCATAAGTGTTGTAGATATGAGATTGAAAAAATAAGAACAATCCTCCGTGAGCCTCAGTTTCGCGTGGCTTACGGCAGGTCAGGGGAGGGGGGCTGGCCGGGGATATCCCCGGCACCGGCGGTGAGCTCCCCGGTCATGGTGATCTTCTCGAATTGCCCGATATCGCCGAGCAGGTCCCATGAGTAGCGGATGAACATTTTGCCGGTGGTATAGTGTTCCATGACCGGGACTTCCATGCCCATGGCCAGTTGCACCAGAGCTCCGGGGATATTCTGGCCGGCACCCACGGCAAGATAGACCCAGGCGGGAATACGGGGATTGATCTCGATCATATAGTATTCGGCAGAGGAGGTCCTGATCATTTCGAGCTCCATGCCCCCTCTCCAGCGGGTATTGGCGATCAGGTCACGCGTGATCTCCGTCATGCGGGGATCATCAATGGTGATCCCTCCCCAGGCTTTTCCCTTGTCGGTGATATACTGTTTCCGCATGGAAACGGCGGCTACCGTGCGGCCTGTGCCGTCACCCAGGGCCACCACGTTTACCTCGGTGCCCTTGACAAACTGCTGAACGATCACAGGCAGGCCCCATTTGGAAGAGATCTTATGGAAATGGACAGCCACCTGCTCCTTGTTCCAGGCCGGGTATGCATCGTAAAACCTGCCCTTGACCATCACCGGAAAATCAAATTCCTCCTCCAGATCACGCAGATCAGCAGTGGAAATGATCTCCTTCGAGGCAGGTACCTTTATCCCGTATTTCTTCCCGAAAGCCGGCAGCAACGCCTTGCTGCGCTCTTCAAACTGTTCCGGCGACGGAAGGAATGTCCGGATACCCTGTTGCTTCAAAAGCTTTTCCGACTTGATGAAGGTGTAAAGCTCCGCATCGAAATTGGGAATGATCAGGTCAATCTTTTCACGGTCGTGAATCTCCAGGATCCGGTTGAGGAATACCCTGGTTCCGGCCGAAGGGTAAGGGATCAGATAGGTGATATCGGTAATGCCGGGCATGTAAATCCCTGGCTCCAGATTTTCATAGGCCAGTCCGATGATCCGCACGTCAAGACCCGACTCCCTGATTCCCCTGATCACCGGAACCCCCGGCCCGGGATTGTCGGTGTTGTTAAGCCCTGTGATGGCAATGTGCAGCGGTTTCCCCTTCATTCGCCTCCCTCCTCACATAAATCATAATGACGCAGCATGGCATAGAAATCTATGAGATTCTTCTCAAGAGTCAGCTCATCCACATCGTATTTTCCGGTCAGTATTCCTTTGATCTCCTCTTCTGACCGCCCTTCCTTCAACAGGAAGATGATTTCCCGGGCCAGCTGATTCATGGTATAGGACTCCCCGCTGTTGGGATCGAACATAAACCCGTTCTCACTGATGGCAATACTCGGCTTAATTCTCATACCCTCTCATTTTCATGATCACCCCTGCCGGGGTCACCGGTTTTGAACTATTAAAATTATGAAATGCAACGATTCAGTACAGTAAAAACAGAAATTATTCGCATTTATTTCTTTGACACCGTCGGCCCCGAAATCCTGCGGCCGGCGAAAATAGGGGGGTGATTATTTGCGCATCTGATTCCAGTTTTGTAAATTGTATAGACTATTGATGAAACACAAACTGTCAGATATTTCTTATCAAATGCAGAAGCCGAAAAGCATGAACAGAGTAGGCATGAACTAAACTTGAGTCAAATGCCTGACATTCAAGAGTTAAAAATTCCTTATGACATCCTGAAGCAGTTTCAGGGTTCTGTCAGGATTGTGGAAAAGCTGAGGTGGCGTGGAATCTGGCCCATTGATCCCCTGATGCGCAAGAGGATTGAGGAGCAGCTGCCTCAGATTCGTTCTTCAGCCACCATTAGCAAAAACTATGAGTGGGCGCTGGTGTACAAGGGAAGAACCCTTGAAGAAGACCTTAAAAGGTTGGGAATTACGGAGATTAACCCGGTAATCATCAAAAAGTGGCTGATTGGCATCCCGGTGCCATGGCGGTTACTGCAGAACATGAAGATTGATTACAAGAAATTCGATGTTGTTCTCACCCCGAAGATGTGATTTACCCAGAGGCCATGCCGTATTTCCCTTTAAGACAGGGAGGTGCCGGCATGGCCTCTGTTTTTTACCTCTAAGCCTGACACCATGGAACTGAAGGAATTGCCCTTTCTGACCAATTTCGGATTAATGCTCACCTACAAATGCACCATCGCTTGTCCGCATTGCATCGTGAAAGCCGGTCCGCATCGTACCGAAGAGATGAGGGTGGAGGATGCCCGGGAGTGGCTCACCCAGATCAGGGATTACACCGCGGAAAAAGGGATCAAAGCCGGGATCTCCCTTACCGGGGGAGAACCTTTTTACAACAGGGAGCTTTTAAGAGAGGTGGCCGATGATGCCGCCAAAAAAGGTTTTTTGGTGTCGGTGGTTTCCAACGCCTATTGGGCGGCTACCCGGGAGATGGCGCTGGAAACCGTCAAAAGCCTGGAATCGGTCGGTTTTTTCTCGATCAGCACCGACCAGTACCATCAGGAGTTCATACCCCTTTCCTTTATCCGCAACGCCGTCTATGCCTGCAAAAAACTGGGCAAGGAATACGACATCGCCGTAGCTGCGGTGTCGGAGGAAGATCCGGCCCACCTTGCCCTGATCGATGATCTTCTGGAGTTCACCGAAAAAGAGAAAATAGAAACCGCCCTGATTGCCCCGGTAGGGCGGGCTGAAACGGCTATCCCCCCCGGCACTCTAGAATTCTCCCCTGAACCCTGTAAGGCCTCCTGTTCCATGGCAAGCTTTCCCATCATCTTCCCTGATGGAAAGGTGATTGCCTGCATTGGGCCTCCCATCGTCATTCCGGGACGTCATCCCCTTCACCTGGGGAACCTGAAACAGCACCCCCTCCGTGACCTCCTGCAACAAGCTGAAAAAAACAGCATCCTCCATGCCATCAGGGTATTCGGCCCCTCCTCACTCGTGGAGCTGTTACGCGATAAAGGCTACGGTCACCTTCTTCCTCCATCCTTTCAGACCGATTCCATCTGCGACATTTGCCATAAACTCTTTTCCAGCGGGAAAATCTGTGCAGCCCTGGAGGAGGTGGCCGCCGACGATTTATTCACCAAAAAGGTAGCATACGGGCGCTATTACTATCTCCATGAACCGGAGATGATGGAAATGCTCGACCTGGTGGAATGAGCAGAAAGAGAGGACTCATTCAGGGATGGGTGAGGATCACCCGCCGGTAGCTGAAGAGGGAGGGCGTGCCCGTGTCCCTGACTTCCAGAATGAGATGGAGGGCTTCACCATTTTTAAGGGAGGGCATGGAAAAGGAGAGGGTTTCTGTATCGGGCTGGGGGAGCGGGAGTTCCCCGGTGAAAGAACCAGCCTCAGGGTACACAAACCATCTGTAAATGAGCTGGTCTCCATCCGGATCCGAGCTTCCTTCGGCAGACAGGAACACCCTTTCTCCCCCATTTATCCGGGCCTGTGCAACGGCCTTCCCGGTGTGGCCGTTAAGGGTGATTACCGGATGGTGGTTGGCCTGGCTGAACTCCTCCGCAACATTCCAGTCCATGCGGGCTGCAAAGTCATGCTGGAAGGCTTCCCTCCAGCGCCAGATGGTGGCCTGATTGGAAGTTTCCCGGCGGCCGTCGGAAAGCACCACCTCATCCTGGGTGTTTACCGAGGAGGTCCAGATCTTCCCTTTCTCGGCATAGGACTGGTAAAACTCATAACGTCCTCCCCAGCCACCCCAAGCCGGGGATAGATACCATCCCAGCCCGTTCTGGATCAGCCCCAGGAAAGAGGGGGTATCCCCTTCCATAATATAAGCAAAGGGAATGTAATGGGCGCCAAGGGGGCCGTGCCCCTCCCTGATGTTTTCGGCCAGCCAGGGATTACTGACCAGCGATAACTGGTATCCGGGACCGTTCTTGTACCATTGGTCCCCGGAAATGCCGGTCCAGGCGGCACGGTAGTACTCCCGCCAGTCGTTGCCGGCAGAGGGATCTACGATGTAAAAGAGCTCCGGGAAGGTATTGCGTATCCATGGACCGGCGAAATCCTGGTCGGAAATGGCATAGACCTTCATTTTGGAGACGAAAACCCGGACCTCCTCCGTGCTGCGGGTTTCCCGCACTTTCCAGAGGGCCTGGGCCAGGCAGTTGGCGCCGCCCCAGACCGCCACCCACAGGGGGCGGTCATCTTGCCTGTCGACAGCCCTGATGAGCAGTTCCGACCCCGGGGAGTCCTTGCCCGGGCCGACACCCTCCATGCCAAACAAGGGCAGATGCTCCGCAGTGACCGACAGTAGCTTTTCCATGGTGGGATAGCCCCGGGCATGCCGGTCGAGCCGGGCTTTTACCTTCCCGTAACTTCTGATGAGTTCTTCAATTTTATCGCGCCGCACCTGGTGGCGGAGATGTGTGGAGGTGGTAGCTACAATCCCTTCCAGGTCAACCTCATTGGCACAAACCAGCAGCCTCACCAGGGACTCCTGGTCATCAGGTTCGTTGGTGATATCGGTCAGTACCACCAGCCGCTGCTTCACCGTCGGCTCGAACTGTAAGGGGGTTTGGGCTGTGGTGGTCACCGCCAGGATGAAAAGGACGAAACAAAAGGACGTGGATCTCATTACATTGTGATTATCAGCCGGAACAACAGGTTGCGGCCATTCTTTAAAAACAGGTCTTCCTCATGAGGTCGACGTGGTTATTTTGTCCAGTTGACACGGGCTGTTTTGACCGCATCGGAGTTGCCTCCCACCATGAGGTCAAAATCTCCCGGTTCCCAGTCGTAAACGAGGCCGGAGTTGTAAAACTTCAGTTCTTCCGGGGTGACTGTGAAGGTGATGGTGCGGGTTTCTCCGGCCTTGAGGAAGACCTTCTGAAAACCCTTCAGTTCTTTCACCGGGCGGGTAACGCTCCCCACCAGGTCACGGATGTACAATTGGACCACCTCGGCGCCGTCGGCGGGGCCACTGTTGGTCAGGTCAACCGACAAGGTGAGGGTGGCGTTCCCGGAAAGTTGTTCGGCGCTAAGCTTCGGATCGCCATAGGTGAATGTGCTGTAACTGAGGCCATAACCGAAGGGGAAGAGGGGTTCATTGGGGACGTCGAGGTAGTTGGAGCGGAATTTTTGGAACCAGCTGCCCGGGGCCAGGGGCCGACCGGTGTTTTTGTGGTTGTAAAAAAGCGGCACCTGTCCTACATTTTGGGGCCATGTGGCCGAGAGTTTTCCGGAAGGGTTGACGGCCCCGAAGAGGACGTCGGCGATGGCGTGGCCTCCCTCGGTTCCGGGAAACCAGACATTCAGAATGGCCGGCACGTGGGCGGCTTCCCAGGGGATGGCCAGGGGACGTCCGGTGAAGAGCACCATAACCACCGGTTTGCCGGTAGCCAGAAGGGCCTTCAGCAGGTCGCGCTGGCATGCGGGAAGGGTAATGTCGGAACGGCTGGAACACTCCCCGCTCATTTCAGCCGATTCCCCCATGGCGGCCACCACCACGTCGGCTTTCATGGCCGCGGCCACGGCTTCCCTGATCATCACTGCAGGATCCCTTTTGTCAAAGTAAGTAGGTTTGCCGAAGATGCTGATCCGGGAATCGAGAAGGGTATCCTGCACCACATTGGATCCCTTTGCATAAAGAATTTTCACCTCGCTGCCCGCGACCGCCTCCAGGCCTTTACGCACAGAGGTCGACTGACTGAAGTCGGCGGCCACACTCCATGTCCCCGGCATATTCTCGGTGTTGTCGGCCATCGGCCCCACCAGGGCGAGGGTACCTCCCTTTTTCAGCGGAAGCACCCCGCCTTCGTTTTTCATCAGCACAAAGGAGGCGGCGGCGATTTCGCGGGCGAACTGCCGGTTGGCATCGGTGAAGATTTCGGTTTTGGAACGCTCCTCATCGCAATAACGGTAGGGATCCTCAAAGAGCCCCAGGCGGTATTTGGCTTCCAGTATACGGCGGCAAGCCTGGTCGACCTGTGCCATGGTCACCTTGCCTTCGTCGAGCGATTGCTTCAACGTGTTGAGGAATCCTTCGCTCACCATATCCATGTCCACGCCTGCTTGCAGGGCCAGGGCCGACACCTGTTGCAGGTCGCCCAACCCATGGTCGGTCATTTCCATAATGGCCGTATAGTCGGTGACCACCGGCCCCTCAAAGCCCCACTGGTCGCGCAGCAGATCACTCATCAGCCATTTGTTGGCCGAAGCGGGGATGCCGTCGATCTCGTTGAAAGAGGTCATCACGCTCCCCACACCCGCATCGATGGCGGCCTGGTAGGGAGGCATGAATTCGTTAAACATGCGGATGCGGCTCATGTCGGTGGTATTGTAATCGCGGCCCGCCTCCGAAGCCCCATAGAGGGCAAAATGCTTTACGCAGGCCAGCATGGTGTTGTTCGCCGAAAGATCATCACCCTGGTACCCGCGCACCATCGCCTCGGCAATCCGGGAACCCAGGTAAGGATCCTCTCCCGACCCTTCCGATACCCGTCCCCAGCGGGGATCACGCGAGATGTCGACCATCGGCGAAAAAGTCCAGCAAATCCCGTCGGCCGTGGCTTCCTGTGCCGCCATACGGGCACTCTTTTCCACCAGTTCCATGTCCCAGGTGGTCGATACCCCCAAGGGAATCGGAAAAGCCGTGCGATAGCCGTGGATGACGTCCATCGCAATGATCAGCGGGATCTTCATCCGGCTCTCTTCCACGGCGATGCGCTGGACTTCCCTGATCTTCTCCACAGTCCGGATGTTAAAAAGCCCGCCGACTTTCCCCTCCCTGATCTTGGCCGCTATGCCGGTGCTCTTGGTCTGCCCGGTCATGATGTCACCCGAAGCCGGCAGATTGAGCTGCCCCAGCTTCTCCTCCAGGGTCATCTGCTTCATTAAACCACTGATAAACCGGTCCATTTCCGGGTCTCCGGAACCACGGGACTTCTTATTATTTTCCGGCTGGCAGGCTACCGCCAGAAGAATCATGAGCAATAGGGTGATGTGTCTTCTCATTAGTATAATTATTAGTTAATGACTTGCTCTTCAGTTATATATCGAAGTGAAGCTGGGTTAAGTGCTTCACGCCCACGGAAGTCGCATGGAGCATATATACATGTCCTTATGTGGTCGAAGCACCATGCGACTTCCATGTGTTTAACATATTAAGATGTAATGGTACATTCCGTGATAAAAGTTTATTATGTGATCTGTTATCCGGGATGAAATTTTTCCCGAATGTATGGACCTCGGCCGACAATTCAAAGCCGCCGCAGGTTCTATCTGTTAATTCTGGTTGAGAATGACATGGTTAATGGTAAAATGATGCTCTTCCCCGCTGTGGGCGGCATTCAACCAGGGGGACCAGGTTTCTGTGGTGAGCCGTTTCTTCCGGAGGTCGTACCTGACAATCCTCAGATAGCCGTTGCCCTCATTGACCGAGCCCTTTACCCCTCCCTGGTAGTTGGCCAGGAACTGGTACACAGGGAACCCGGCCCCGTTGACGCTGATAAGGGTACCCACCCCCGAATTCAGGACATGGCCCGAGAAGACAAACCGGATATGGGGATGCTTGCAGACCAGTTTGCTCCAGATCTGCTCGCCGTCATGGACCCGGTCATCAAGGCTGTCCTTCCCGATTCCATAGGACTGGGGCCGCCACCAGTCCTGGCCTCCCTGCCGGGTGCTGTCGGAATACATGTAACTGTGGGTATTCAGGATAATCGTCTTGTCACGGTTTTGGGCGGCGATCTCGTTGGCCCAGCGGAGCACCGACTCGCGGGGGCCGAATTCCAGGGTGAGCACCAGCCATTCGATCTTTCCTGTCCTGAAAACGTACCAGGCATTCTCCATTCTTCCCTCCTCGAACACACCCCTGAAGCCGGGCAGCTGGTCCATCTTTTCCACAGGAAAGGTCTTGTTGAAAAGGGAGGTATTCCTGACATCGGCGAATTTCCCGGGGGCACTCCCCATGTCGTGGTTCCCTATCGCCAGCACATAGGGGACCTTTCCGTCAAGCCTGCTGAAGGCCGCCTGCACCACTGCCCATTGTTCTTCGTTGTTATCATCGGTGAGGTCCCCCTGCTGCAACACAAAGTCGATCTCCCCGGCATGGGCAGCGATCCAACTGGTCTGACTATGGAGAATCTCAGGATGTTTTTCGGCATAGCCCTGCGTGTCGGGCAACAACACCCAGGTGACCGGCCGGCGGGAAACGGTGCAGGCTGAAACAGTCCCCAGCAGGAGGGCCACCTGAAATAACGCTTTGATATATCTCATCTCTGTGCTTTAAAATGCTTAAAGGTCATCGGTCATCATCATTCCGCAGCCACCACGGGAATGCGTTCGCCCACCCCGTTTTCATTGATGGCCTCAATGGTGAAATAGTATGTTTTCTGGTTGTCCATGGTTTTCAGCCAGTATTCGCTGGCATCATACACCATGATGGCGTTATAGAGTTTCGACGGTTCCGTCCCCATGTGGATGACATACCCGTAGGCATCGGGAACCTGCTGCCACTTCAGCCAGGCGCTCCGTTTGTCCTTTGCGGTACGCAGGACCACGAATCCCCTGACAGGCCCCGGTATTTCCCCGGCCCCGGTGCCGAAAACCCGCAGCCCGCTGAGGGCAAATTTCCCTGAGGGCATCTGCAGGTTCACCAGTTTCAGAAACCGCGTCAACACCGGTTTTTCCAGTTCCACATAGTCGTGGGGTTCATCGGTGGTATTGCGGCTCTTATCGACCAGCAGATTCCATTTCCTGCCGTCTTTGGATTCCAGGATCTGGTACCGGTGGAAAACGCCCTCCGGTTTGCCGAGGAATTCCGCATCCTGGTCGGCATAGTTGATCTGGATGGCCCTCACGGTGGAGAGGTTTCCCAGGTCGGTTTGGAACCATTCGCTGGCCTCACCCGTTTGGGCGCTCCAGTAGGTTTTGATGTTTTCATCGACGGCGTTGTTGGCGGGGAATCCCCCGAGGGAGGAGGAGACCTGTACCGGCTTCTTGTAGTTGAGGAGCATCCAGCCGGTGAAACGGCTTTCAAGATGGTTGGCGGGGCCGTCGGGAAGCCAGGTGGGGTAATCACCGAAGGCCTGGCTGCAGTACATCACGCCCTCCCGGTCGAAACCCGCCGGCCAGATTCCGATGCGCCGTTCGAAGTTATTCTTCACCGAGATGGAAATGGTCGACACATGCCAGTAGTTGCCCCAGTGGTCGCGGAAAGTGGCCCCGTGGCCGGCACCGTTGGCAAAGCCCCCGGGTTTGTAGCTGAAGGGCATCGACTGGGGCGTAAAGGGCCCCAGGGGGCCGTCACCCACCACCACTCCGTCGGCATAGCCGCTGAACTCGGTCCCCGGCGCACCATATTGCAGGTAATACTTCCCCTGGTGTTTGATCATCTCGGCCCCCTCCATGAAAGGATCAAGGAAGGTGTCGTCGTAATGTTCCCCGAAGCGCTGCCACCCGTAACGCCACGGCTCCAGAAGATACATCTCCCTGCGGGTCCCTACGGGAGCCATGGTCTTGCGGTTGAGCTCAATGCCGTACAGCGGATAACGGTTGCTGCTCCCGTTGTACATGTAAAAGCGGCCGTCGTCGTCGGTGAAAAACGCCGGGTCCCACCCCCCGATGCCGAACCGCTCCACCAGGGGTTGCCATTCATTCCCCTTGGGATTGGTGCTCATCCATATCGTGAATTCGCTGGTATAGGTGGAACCGAAAACCAGCATGGTGTCGCCGATGATGCCCACCGCGGGGGCACACAGCTCATCATACCCCGCGTTCCAGGGGCGCAGGAACCTGCGGGAGATATATTGCCACTGGACCATGTCGGGACTGTGCCAGTACCCCCACTGGTTGGTCGAAAAAAGATAGTAATCGCCCTTGAAGTTCACAATCACCGGGTCGGCGGTGGCCCGGTGCCTGCCCCCCGTGGCAAAATTGGGAATGGGGGTATAGCCGTAATCGAGATCGACCGGATTACAATAGCTTTTCTGCCCCTGGCCCCTGACAGCCTCAGGCACACACGCCATGACCACCATCAGCAGAACAGGGAACAGATATCGGATACGTAACTTGTCCATGATATGTGAAAACAGAAAATTTGTAGTGTATCTGCACAATGATATGCTTTTACTGAAAGTCAAATGTTCCCGGGATTTCCCGGGGCCCCTGACGGGGATTTGTTCCCATCTGCAGCAGGTTTACCCACAGCAAAGGGCGGCTAATTCCCCTGATCCACGGTAAACTCCAGGAGCTGCAACCCCCGCTGAAGATCCTCGTTTTTCATGAAGAGATTCCAGAGCAGGCCGGTCCGGTAATTCTCCACCATCACCGGAATAGGCCCCTGGTCGATGGCCAGGTAACGCGGCAGGAACCATTTGTGGGTGTGGCTGTAGGCGTCGTAAGGGCCGTATTCTCCCACCAGGCTGTCGGCTTCCTCGTAAAGATAGCGAAGGAATTTCATCGACTCTTCCGGGGTGTAAGGAAATGAGGAGAGGGCCGCCGTGGGGGAGATTACCCCCAGGTCTTCATCTCCGGGGTGGTGCCCGGCATAACCCTTCACCGAATAGCTGGAGGTCATCCCCCACTGTTTCTCGCCGTAACCTTCAAATCCCTTTGGGTTGTCAAGGGCGTAGCGGTAATGGATGAGGGCGTGGTTCCGGTTGAGTTCCCAGTAGTCGGCATAGCGGTCTTTCAGTCCGCGCGGGTTCAGTCCGAGGTAGGAGTAGTGGGCCCAGAAGAGGGGACCGGTGGGATCGTCGCCGTGCTCGTAGAAGTCGAGGATGGTGGGCAGGCCATAATAGGTGGTGTCATGGGCGATGGCTCCTCCGCGGGCCCAACCCTGGTGATAGACTTCAGGCCTGATGGGATGGGTGGGACTGGAAGCCGCCAGCACATACATGATCAGGCATTCGTTGTATCCCCCCACGGGAAAATTCATCTCCCACTCCACATTGGGCGACCAGTGCCAGTAGAGCACATCTTTTCCCCGGGTATACCAATCCCACTCCACTTCCTGCCAGAGGCGGTGGATGTCGCTGACCAGCTGCTGCTCGTCGGTATTGCCGTTCCTGAAATACTCGGCCACGGTCAGGAGTCCCTGGATCATGAAGGCCGTTTCAACGAGGTCGCCGCCGTCATCCTTTTTGCTGAAGGGCTGAACCTTGCCGGTGGGGCCGTGGAGCCAGTGGGGCCAGGCCCCGTGGAACCGGTCGGCACGGGCCAGATAGTCCACGTTCTGCCGCAGGCGGGCAAACCCCTCCTCACGGGTGATAAAACCTCTTTCAATACCTACCAGGATGGCCATTACCCCAAAGCCGGAACCTCCGAGGGTCACCACCTCCTGGTCATTCTGGGGATAGATGCCGTCCATGTGGATCCGCTCCCGGGCCAGTCCCGATGTGGGTTCCGCCCCGTCCCAGAAATACCGGAAAGTCTGGTATTGCAGAAGGGTCAGCAGAGAATCGTCGCTCAGGACGGTACCGCCCTCCCCGCCAGGGGAGGTGGTTTTCGGCTTGCACGAAAAAAAGACCGCCCCTGCCACCAGCAGTATCAGCGGGAAAATCATTCTTGCTCTCATCTTATTTTTTTAGTGTAAAACAATTGTATTAACAACTTGATCCCTGTGTTTTACGGTTTTCAGAAGGGGTCTCCCTCAGGGTGAGGAGGGTCTGTCGCTTGTTCGGCCTCCCCGGAGAGGGCTAACGGATCACGATAAACTTTTCCTGATGGATGGCTTTGCCGGCGGCAATTCTCAGGAAATAAATGCCCGGGGGCCAGTGGTTGCACTGGAGGGTAAAGGTGCTCACGGCTCCCTGGATGCGTTCCCGGAAGAGCAGTTCGCCGCCCGGGTGATACACCTCGATGTGCGTCTCCATGCCCGGCTGGGGCAGGGTAATGGTCAGATCCCCGCAGCAAGGATTGGGATAGAGCATGAGTTCCTGTTCCGGGGCCGGGGCAGGGAGAAGGGTGAGGGAGTCATGGCGAAATCCCAGCTTCTCCAGTCCGGCCTTCACCTCCGCATCCCGCATGAACAGTTTCCAGAGGAGGCCTGAGCGGTGGTTCTCGGTCATCACCATAATGGGCCCCTGGTCGATGCCCAGCCAGGCTTTCCTGACCCAGCCCAGCTGGTCGTTGAAGGCGTCGTATGGGCCGAAGCGGCCCCAGAGTTCCCCGCCTCTCTCCCGGTAAAAGTATTTCAGGGCAGCCAGGGCCTCCGCGGGGGCATAGGGGAGACTGGCCAAAGCGGCCGTGGGAGTGATGGTCCCGTTGTCGTTGTGTACAGGCTGATGGGCCGTATAGCCATACGGATCATCACTGGCAGTCAGCCCCCAGCATTGCGCCCCGTAGTTTTTATAACCGCCCGGATTGGCCACCGCGTAAGCATGATGGATCTTGACCGTGTTCACATGTTCCTGCCAGTAATCGGCGTACTGGTCGGTGAGTCCGCGCGGATCCAGTCCCAGATGGGAATAGTGCACCCAGAAGAGGGGGCCTCCCCAGTCGGGCGAAAGGGTGATCTCCCGGTCGTAATAGGTCCGTTTGCGCACCATGGCGCCGCTCCGGGCCCATCCCTCCATATAGACTTCCGCAGGAATAGGATGGGTGGGGGAGGCCGCAGCCATCACATAGGTGATCAGGCATTCGTTCCAGCCGGTAATTTTCATGTTTATTCTGAAGCCGTGGTTGGGCGACCAATGCCAGAAGAGCTGGTTCTGGCCTCCCTGACGGTACCATTCCCAGTCGATTTCCCTCCACAGTTGGGTGGCCTTTTCCCTGATTTGCCGGGAGGCCTCGTCGCTCCCTGAGAAGTAGTTTCTCAGGGTGAGGAGGGCCTGGGCTACAAAAGAGGTCTCCACCAGGTCGCCGCCATCGTCATAGGTCGAGAAGGGCTGTGTTTTTTTGGTGTTTCCGTTGTACCAGTGTGACCATGCGCCGTGATGGCGGTCGCAGCTTTCCAGGAAGGAGAGGATTTGCAGGATACGGGCTTTGATTTCTGCCCGGGGCCGGTACTCCCGTTCATGGGCGGCTGCCATAGCCATCAGTCCCATGCCGGTGGCTCCCGAAGCCACTGTGGTCCCGCTGCCGTTGCTTCTCTCCAGGGCCATCCCCGAGGCCTGGTGCGCCCCCTCCCAGAAGTAACGGAAGGTGTACGCCTGTAACATGTCCAGCAGCTCCTCATCACTGAAGTCGCGGGAATCAGCCTGCGCTTCCGCAGCCACCGACTCCCTCTCCTGGAAAAGGGTGACCACCCGGTAGCGGATCGTCGTGTTCCTCCCTTCCGGAGGGAAAAAATCAAGGTAGTGGTTTTCCGTCGTTTCTCCCCTGACGGAATAGTGGCTGCCCCCATCGTAAGAGGCGTATACCCTGACGGGGAGGTTCCCCTCTGCCGGAGCCCAGGCGAGCTCCGCATGGCTGTCATAGCCGGTGGCACTGAGCGACGTGACGGGCAGCAGTGCCCCGGGATCCCTGAAGGCCATGATCTCGTCGATATAAAGGAGCCGGGCGGTGTTGTTCTTTTCCGACTGGCTGAAGAGGATTCCCTTGGCGGCTTCCAGGTCCAGTTCCTCCGGGGCTTCCCCGCGGATCTTCGCCAGGGGGAAGGTGATGCGTGTCCACTGGCCCGGAGGAACATCCCCGTTGTAGTCGGCCAGGGCATAGACAGGAGAATTGATTTCTCCGGAACCTGATTTTCGCAGGGTGCGGATGCCGATCAGGGGGAGCGCCGCCGCGGGCATGCCCTCCGCACAATAGAGGTGGAATACCACAGTATCCATGGCAGAAATGTCGGCGGCACTCCAGTCCTTCCGGAAGATGGTGACCTTCCAGTTGCCGTTTTCTGCCGAAGTGTAGTTGAATTTCAGGGAGGAGTTGCCCTTCCGGGCTGTGGTGGAGCAAGGTACCTTGTCGTTGTACTGTGGGGCACCGGGCGGATAGGTATACTCAAAGAGAGAGGCTCCGAGGTTCGCTTTGTCCACGATGCCCTGGTCATAATAGGCTGTGGTCGTTCCTTCTGAGAAGAATACCACTTCCTGGTTCCGGGCTGCCAGGGCCGGCAGTACAAAAAACAGAACCATCACCAATCGGTGCTTCATATGCAGGTCGTTTATGTCAGGATGTCATCACAAGGGCCGCAGCTGCGAGAAGGAAGAGGGCCCTGAAAATAAAAGGCTGCCCGGAATTTTCCGGGCAGCCTGTAGTTGGGGTATCCCGGAACTATCCTGCCACGGCGGCAGGAGAGTCCGCCTCTTATTTTTCAGCGTTCATGATGGCCTTCACTTCGGCCTGGGTCAGCGCTTTGTTGAAGAGATGGAGTTCATCCATCAGGCTGAGGTCGGAGAAGTGGTTCCACCCGGTGAAGCGGGGGGCACCCGACATGATGGAGAGGATGTCGCACCCTGCCCAGCTGATGGCGGTGAAGGCGCCCTGTTTGACCACTTCCCCGTCGATGTACACCACCGATTCGGTGGGGCTGATGGTAAAGGCGAAGTGGTGCCAGGTGCCGGTGGTGGGATCCACGTCAGCGGAGGCGCCTCCGTCAAACCAGGTGTCGGCGGTGCCGTTTCCGGCGTTGAGCTTGATGCGCTGTTTGCCACCGGCATTTTCACGGAAGAACCTGAATCCCGACTTCCGGTTGTTGGGAGCGGCGGGAGCGGCTTCATCGGGCGGACCAAGCACCAGGATGCCTGCCCGGTCGGGGGTGGCATTGATGTTCATCCAGAAGGCGGCACTGAAGCTGGTGGTCTTGGTCAGGTCGGCCGCCGGATAGGTGAGGTAGGAATCGGCTGCCCCGGCATAGGCCTTGCCCACTTTGCCGGCAGCAAAAGCCGGAGACCCCACCTTGGTGGCTTCCTTGTTACCGATCAGATCCTTGTAAGTCCCCTCAAAGGGCATGTACAGAATCTCCCCGTCCCTGGGAACATAGGGCTTATCGGTCTGGATGATGTTCTGCACATCGGCATCGGTGAGGGCCCGGTTAAAGAGACGCAGCTCATCGTACTGGCTCCGGTCGAATTTGTGGTTCCAGTAGGTGAAATTGGGTGCACCCGAGGCAATGCCCAGCACGTCGACACCGGTCCAGTCGATGTTCCCCTTGTTGGGGACTTCCACGCCGGCACCGTTGATGTACAGGACGCATTTGTCGGCACTCACCGACAGGGCGATGTGTACCCAGTTGGTGCCGGGTGCCGTGATCAGGGCCCCGTCGTTCCAGGTTTCGCCGCCACCCCAGCCCACATTGGCTTTGATGCGCTGGGAAGTGGTGCCTCCCTCCCGGAAGAGACGGAATCCCTTGGTACGGTCTTCCCCGGCCGGACTGGCACTGAGGATACCCGAACGGTCGGGGGAGGCATTGACCTTATACCAGAAGGAGGCGCTGAAATCACTACTCTTCAGTCCGGTCATGGGAAAAGTCAGGTAGGAGTCGGTGGCCCCTGCATACGCCTTGGAGCCTTTCAGGCTGGCATCGGTAAACCCGGGAGCGCCCACAACGGTGGCTCCCTTAAAGGAGATCTTCTCCACGAAATCGCCGTTGAAGGGCATGTAAAAGACCTCCCCGGCATATACGGGCACATAAGGCGGCTTCTTCTCGAAAACGACCGATTTCTCGGAGGTCTTGCCCCCCAGGTCTGTGGCCTTGACCGTCAGGGTGTGCATGCCCGTGGTGACGTTCTTGTAGCGGAATTCCATGAGCGCCCGCCGGTAATCCTTAAAGGTGGTCATGCTGCCGATTTCGGCATTGTCCATCAGCACGGAGACCGATTTGAGTTCGATGTCGTCGGTGACCTCCAGCTGCACCATGACCGAGGCGACCAGGGAGTCTACCTCAATGGCCAGGCCCTGGGTGGGCGATTTGATGGTGATGACCGGCGCGTCCTTGTCGGGACCAGGGTCAAGCTGGGAAATGGGATCGATCCCCTCATTGCAGCCCGCGGCCAGAATGATGGCCATCGCGAAGGCCAGGAAATATTTCATACGTTTCATATTCATCATTTTTCAGTGTTCACATAAATGATTAATTGCCTAAAGCCGCTTTAAGTGCCGGGATCTGGTCGACCTGGTTCTGCGGGTAGGGAAGATAGATCTTGTCGGCGGTGAATGTTCTGCCGTCGTAGCTGAGGGCGGCATAATTGCCTGTGCGGACCATGTCAAAGAAGCGGGTGCCCCATTCCATGGCCAGTTCGGCATATTTTTCATCCATGACCTGGGCATTGGTAACGCCCGACACCGCCGGCAGTCCGGCCCGGGCCCTGACCTGATTGACCGCCGCATCGGCGCTCATGACACTGCTGGAGGCCCCGCTGGTGAGGGCTTCGGCATGCATCAACAGGATCTCGGCATAACGGATACAGATGAAGTTTTTGTTGGTGCCGTAGCCGGTACGCCCGGGAGTCAGCTGATCGGAGGGCAGGTAGTGCTTGCCGCTGGCAAACATGGCCCGGGCATAGTCGTTGATGCGGTCGCCCGAACGGGTCGTGTTGCTGATCCATGCAGGAAGCGTGGCATACTTTGCATCCTTTTTGATCTCGGCAATGCCCCGGTTCGTGAACAACACACTGGTCTCCAAACGGATGGTCTCATTGCGGTCAAGCATGAACTTGATGTATTTGAGACTCGGCTCGTAAAATCCCCAGCCGCTGCCGGCACCCGTCACCTTGGGCGTCCATCCCTGCGGACCAAAGAAATCGTTAAGATAGTTGATGGCATCGCCCGATCCCTTGCCGAAATCGGAGTACTGCAGTTCAAGCAGGTTCTCGCGGTTGAGTTTCCCCGGAATCTTAAAGAGGTTGTAAAAGTCGGCCGAAAGGGCATATTTCCCCGAGCTGATGATCTGTCCGGTAGCTTCTGCCACGGCGGCATAATTCTTCAGCGCGAGGTTGGCGCGTGCTTTCATAGCCAGGGCAGTGAATTTGGTGATCCCTCCCCTGATGTCGGCGCGCTCTGCAGGATGTACCGCCGGCAGAAGGGGAATGGCTTCGTCCATCTGATCGGAAATGTGCTGCATCACCTCCTCCGGGGTGCTGAGGGCGGCCACCAGCAGCTGACTGGGATCCTGACTTTCCGTAATGATGATGTCCCCCCAAATCAGGGTGAGGTAGTAAAGGTACCAGGCCCGCATCACCTTTACCTCGGCGATGTACTGGTCAGCCAATCCTTTATTGGAAGCAAACTCCTTGTATTTTTCAATCTGCTCTATGGCCGAATGGGCGTTGAACAAATCGCCGTAGTAGTTCTGGAACAGGGAATTGTACATCCAGTAGTCCTTGTTGTAGTTGTACTTGTCGGTTTCGGCGAAGTCCTGCTGGTCACCCAGACCGCCGGCATTCACGTCGTCACCCCTGACCGCGATCAGCGGGAATACCTCCCACTCGCTGTTGTAGAAATCGGCGTACATCCCCAGGAGCGGAAGATCCATGTTGTCGGTGATGGTGTAATCGGTTTCCTGGGTGAAAGCCCTGTTTTCCGCAGGCTCATCGAGCAGGTCATGGCAGGCGGGAAGCAGAAATAAGGCCGCCATGAAAAGAGCCAGTTTGGTGAAATTCATATATCGTTTCATAATCCTGTTTTTTTAATGGTTAGAATTTGATGCTCAGTCCGACGGTATACACGGCGGGAATGGGATAGGTCTGCGTGTCGATGCCGCTGGCGACTTCAGGATTGAATCCGTTGTAGGAGAAGAGGGTCAGCGGCCGGTCGGCGGTGAGGGATACCCTGGTGTCGGGCATGTCGGCGCCGAAAAGCTGCTTGCCCTTTATGTTGTAGGCCAGCTGTACATTCTGAAGACGGAAGAAGGCGCCGTCTTCCACGAAATAGTCGCTCATCTTCTGGTTCCATCCTTTTCTGAGCCCGGCCGAAGAGGGATATTTGTTGCTGGTGCCTTCGCCATGCCACCGGTTGACGGCCAGATCGGCATCAAGGTTGCCGTCGGCGGTCCAGATGATCTCACCCCGCTTGCGGTTCAGGATTTTGTTCCCCATCTGGCCCAGCATGCTGGCCGTGAGGTCGAAATTCTTCCAGGAGAGCCCCAGGTTTCCGCCATACAGAAACGAGGGGAAGTAGGAGCCCAGAATCACACGGTCGTCGTCGTTAATGACCCCAAAACCGGGTTCTCCTTCTTTCTGCTGGTCGCGGTATTTGAAATCACCGGGCACGGCGGAATCAGGCGCCGAAGGATCAGCATCGATCTCGGCCTTGTTCTGGTACACACCCAAAACTTCATAGCCGAAGAAGGCCAGCAGGGGATGCCCCACGATGGAACGCTGACGGAATTCCGCCGATCCGCCGTCGATGTATGGCTGCCCGTAAAGGTCACGCACCTTGTTCTTCAGGAAGGAGAAATTGACCCCGGCATTGAAACGGAGACCGTTGGCAAATTCATCGTCCCAGTTGATGGCCATCTCAAAACCACTGTTGCGGATGACCCCCACGTTTTTAAGAACGCTTCCGCCCGTACCCGGGATCTTGACATAAATGGCCGCATTCTTGGTGTCGCGGATGAAGTAGTCGGCATCGACCGACATATGGTTGTCAAAGAGACGGGCGGTCAGACCGGCGTTGGTTTCCTCGGTAAGCTCCCACTTCAGTGAGGAGAAGGTGTTGGTGGTCTGGGTTCCGGAGACCATCACATCGTCGATGACCAGATTGACCGGGGAAGTGGTGATGGCGCCGTCACTGGCCTGTATCTTGTCGTTCCCCAGCTGCCCCCAGCTGGCACGCAACTTCAGGAAGTTGATGGTGGCGTGGTTTTTCAGGAACGGCTCCTCGGAAAGGACCCATCCGATTCCCACGGTGGGAAAATAACCCCATTTCTGCTGATATTTGGAGCTGCCGTCGGCACGCATCGTGGCATAGAGCAGATAACGGTCGTTATAGTTATAGGAGAGCCTTCCGAAGTAGGAGAGGCCATACTGACGGGCACCGCCGTCACCCACCGATCCTTCGGGTTTTTCCTGCGACTGGTCGATATACCAGGACTCTTCCCTTTGCCAGGGGAAGTTAAGACCTCCGCCGCGCAAACCGCTGTAGGCTTCGTCGCGGAAGGAAGTCCCGGCCATCACGGTGATATTGTGAAGATCAAAACGGTCGGTATAGGTCAGGATGTTGTCCCAGATCTGGTCGGAATAAATGCCTGTACTTTTGTTGATGGAAGCATCCACCCTCTGGAAGCTGTTGCCGATGAAGTAGGGCAACCGCACATTCCGCTCATCGAGGGAAGTGAAGGCGTGATTATAGGTGGTCTTGAAATCGAGTTTTTCGGGGATCAGCTGGAGCTTGGCGTAGAAGTTGGCCATGAGCTTGCGGATCTTGAGCCGGTTGTCGCTGTAACGGAGGGTGGGGAAGGGGTTCTGCCCGCTGCGGTAACCCAGGTCCTGGGCATTGGCATAATTGACGGGTTCGGCGATCCCTTCCAGATTCGGGTCATAGACCGGCAGAATGGGCACGGCAAAATAAGCCTGGTTCCAGGCACCGGCTTCCTCCCCATATTTTAAGGCGTTGCTCAGGATCATGTTCCCGCCGATGGTGAACCAGTCGGTGGCTTTAAAATCGAGCTTGGTGCGCAGGTTGAACCGTTCGTATTCGTTTTTCATGTCGAGAATCCCCTCCTGGGCGAAATAGTTGGTCCCGATGGAGTAGGAGGCGCTCTGGTTACCCCCCTCGACACTGATGCTGTGGTTCTGAATGCCGGCCGGGCGGAGAATCTCCTTGTACCAGTCGGTGTTGACATCGGGGACGTTGGGGTTGATGCGGCTGCGGCCATAGCGCTGCATGGCGTTGAGGATGAAACTGGCGTCGGCGGCCGACCCCGATTCCATGGCCATGGCCGTGAACTGCTCGGCATTGGCCATCTTCAGCACGTTCTGGGCCACCTGCATCCCGTAATAACCATCGTAGGTGATCTCGGTCTTTTTATTGTAACCTCCCGATTTGGTCTCAATCAGCACCACCCCGTTGGCGGCACGTACCCCGTAAATGGCCGCCGCAGAGGCGTCCTTCAGTACAGAGATGGAAGCAATGTCGGCGGGGTTGAGAAAATCGATGTTGTCAAAGAACATCCCGTCGACCACATATAGGGGGGCTTCGTTGTTCTGGCCCGGATAGGATCCGATACCACGCACCCTGATGGTCGGACTGTTGCCGGGGGAACCGGAACTGACCACCTGCAAACCCGCCACCTTTCCCTGTAAAGCCTGCATCGCCTGCCCCGAGGGAGTTTTCGCAAGTTCATCCGACTTTACCGTGGTGATCGAGGAGGTCAGGTCTTTCACCTTCTGGGTACCATACCCGACCACTACCACCTCTTCGACATCGAAAGCCTGCTCCCTGAGCTGGACATTGATCACCGTCTGGTTCCCTATGGGGATCTCCACCGTGGTGAACCCCACAAAACTGAAGACCAGGGTGCTCTGAGGATCGGCATCAATGGTGTAATTCCCGTCGAAATCGGTGATGGTCCCTACCATGGTCCCTTTCACCAGAATGCTGACTCCGGGAATCCCCTGTCCATCGGCTTCGGTGACCTGCCCGGTGACTTTCACCCTGGGCTGTGCGGCTCCCACCAAAACCATGCTGGTTAGAATCAAAAGCATAATAAATCTCTTCATAACATTTCGCAGATTTAATTAATTTGAGCGTGAATTTAACACTTCTTCACAGTTCCCCCGCCCTCAGCGCCTCACTTTAAATGCTTACCTCAAAACTGAGGATTACAGGCAACTCATCATTAACTCATCAACTGTGCCGCATTAGGATATAATATATTTTATTTGTGTATATTAGAGTCGTGAAACGCAGCGTGAAATTTATATTTGTTAATTGTACATAATGAAATTGATGAGGCGATATCGAGCAGGTGGAATACGCCTCATTCGAGTAAAAAGTACTCTATTGATAGCGGGTATTTGTGGGTAATAGATCAGTTTATGGTTATGATAAAACAGGCATTATGGATGATGGGGATGCTGCTTTGGATGGTTTTCCCGCAGATGCTTTGGGGCATGGAAGGACATGCACCGGAAGTGAGGAGTTTCAGCAAGACCCAATATGGGGCCTCGAGCCAGAACTGGTCCATAGCCCAGGGGGAAGACGGCACCCTGTATATGGCCAACAGCGCGGGATTGCTTGAATACGACGGTTCCACCTGGCTGGTGCATTCCTCTCCCGACAGAAACATCCTCAGGGCCGTGGCCATCGGCGAAAACGGTTTGGTCTATACGAGCGGCTACCAGGAACTGGGTTACTGGAAACGCGACGGCCATGGTGCCCTCCGCTATACCTCCCTGAAGGAAAAAGCCCAGCCGCTTTTTACGCCCAACGTGGAGTACTGGAATATCTTCATCGACGGTCCCAGGGTTCTCTTTCAGTCCTTTACCCAGATACTGGTGTACGAAAAGGATACCTTTACATCCATCAACTTCGACTATTTTGTGAACGCGGCGGCCCTGCATGACGGGAGGCTCTTCATCAATGAGATGGACAGGGGATTGTTTGTATTGCGCGGGAACGAGAAGATCCCCCTTGTCGAAGGTGATTTTTTCAGGGGTAAGGCCATGCGGTTTTTACTCCCCTGGGATGAGGGAAGGTATCTGATGGGAACGGCCTCCGATGGGATATATGTGGTCTCAGAGGGAAAGGCGGAGGAATGGTCCACCCCTTTTCAGGAAACACTGCGGCGGATGCGTGTGAACAGGGCCTGTCTGCTACCGGGGGGGGAAGTGGCCATCGGAACCATACTTGGAGGCGTCTATCTGCTGGGGCGTGACGGCCATCTGGTGTGGCATCTCGACACACGCAACGGCATGCAGAACAATACGGTACTGGGATTGCATACCGACAGTGAAGGCAACCTGTGGGCGGCCCTGGACAGGGGCGTGGACCTGATCATGGCAGGCCGGCCGGCAGGGGTGCGCCTTTTCCCGCTGGAAGGGATCGGTGCGGTTTACGATGCGGCGCTCTTTGAGGGACGCCTCTATCTTGGAACCAACCAGGGGCTTTATGCCGGGGAGTACACCCCGGTGCCCGGGAATTTCACCCTGGTCCCGGGCACCCAGGGGCAGGTCTGGGACCTGGAGATCATCGGCCGCGAACTGGTGGCAGGCCATAACAGCGGCACCTTTGCCCTCACCCGGGGAGAAGTCAGAATGCTTTCTCCTGTGTCGGGAGGCTTCTCCCTCCGACCCGATCCCCGGAGGCCTGGCGTATGGCTTCAGTGTACCTATTCCAACCTCGTGGAGTACCGCATGGAAAACGGCAGGCTCCGTCTCGGCAGGGTGATCTACAACTTCAATGAGCTGATCCGTTTCCTGGAATTCGACCACCTGGGCAACCTCTGGGCCGGACATATGTATCGCGGGATTTACCGGCTTCAGCTTCATCCCGCCGGCGATTCCGTGCGCACCATCGCCTATTACGGCGAAAATTCCGTTTTCGGCAGGGAGCACCATCTCAGGGTGTTTAATCTGGAGAACCGGGTCGTTTTCACCTCCGGAGAAAGGCTCTACACCTATGATGACCTGAAAAACGAGGTGATTCCCTTTGACCGGCTGAATACGCTGCTGGGGGAGTATGCAGGAGCGGAAAGGATCATTCCCGCCGGCGCGCACCGCTATTGGCTGGTCACTCCACACAGGATCGGATTGTGGCAGCTTGGCGGCGGCAGGGAGGAGCTGGTCAGGGAGTATCCTTCGGGTGTATTCAACAACCAGCTCATCCGCAATTACCAGAATGTGTCGGCCATGCCGGGGCAGGTGGCCCTGGTGTGTCTGGAAAACGGCATCGCCCTGGTCGACACCCGCAAGGATGGCGTTCCCCGCTTCCCGGAAGGGAAAACCCCTGTAGTGCGCGAGGCCTGGCTCAACGGCCGCGACGGCCAGCCCACCATGCTCACGCCAGATCAGCAGGGATTCAAAATCCCCTGGTCCCTGAACAGCTTTCATGTGCGGATGGCATTCCCCTGGTTCAGCAATGGCCCCGTTTCATGGGAGTGGTTTCTGGATGGGCTTTCCCCGCAGTGGAACCCCAACGGCGACTCCCCGCTGCTGGCCCTGGTCCGCCTGCCCCCAGGCCGCTATACCCTCAGGATCCGCGCCGCCGACAACTGGGGAAACCACAGCCATGAACTACAGATCCCTCTCACCGTCCGCCAACCCTGGTTCTGGTCGGTACCGGCACGCATCTTCTACCTCCTGCTCTCCCTGACCGCCCTCTTCTTCTTCCGCCTCCGCGTTATCGCCAATACCCGTAAATCGGAGGAACGCAAAAGAGAAGAAAACGAAAGAGAACTCATCTCCCTGAAAAATGATAAACTACAGGCCGAAATCTCTTATAAAAGCAGGGAACTGGCCAACTCTACCATGGCCATCATCAAGAAAAATGAGTTCCTCCTCGATCTGCGCGATCTCGTCCTCGCCCAGAAAAACCAGCTCGGAACCCGGTACCCCGACAAATATTCCAACGAACTGCTGCGCCGGATCGATAACCACCTCTCCAGCCATGACGAATGGAAAATCTTTGAAACCCATTTCGAACAGGCCCACGAAACATTCATGAAAAATCTGAAAAACCGGTACCCCGACCTCACCCCCGGCGACATGCGGCTGTGCGCCTTCCTGCGCATGAACCTCGCCTCAAAGGAAATCGCCCCCCTGATGGGCATCTCCGTACGGGGAGTCGAAAACCACCGCTACCGCCTCCGCTCCAAACTCGGCCTCGAACACGACGAAAACCTCATCGGAACCCTGCTGAAACTATAGAAAAAGATATACATGTCCTTTTCTGGCTTTTGTTTATTTAAAAAGAATTTAAATTACACAATATAAGTATCACATAGGTATTTTGTACTTATATTTGATGTCAGTATTCAAGTTATTTGTAGTCCCTTATACTTGAATTGCATTTTTAAATCCCGACGAAAGGAGACAGAGGTCTCCTTTCTTTTATATTATCACATTCTGTCGGGCATTCCGATACCGAGCATGCCCATTCCGCTTTTCATGATTTTCACGACGCATTCCGAGAGGACCAGCCTGAAGTTTGTTTTGTCGGGATCGGGTTCATTGAGGATGGAGTGGTCGTGGTAGAACTGGTTGAATTCCCTGGCGATTTCGTAACAGTAATTGGCCAGGAGGGCGGGAGAGTAGCTGGCGGCGGCTTCAGTGACCACACCGGGGTATTCCGAGATGGTTTTCAGAAGTTCTTTTTCCTTGGCTTCCAGGGTCATGCCGGGAGGGAAGGTGGTGGAAAGGGAAATCTGGTTTTCGCGGGCTTTGCGCAACACCGACATGATACGGGCGTGTGTATACTGGATGAAGGGGCCGGTATTTCCGTTGAAATCGATGGATTCCTCGGGATTGAAGGTCATATTTTTTCTGGGGTCTACCTTCAGGATGAAATATTTGAGGGCACCCAGAGCGATCATTTTATAGGTTTTGCCGGCTTCTTCATCCGTGACGTCTTCCAGTTTTCCGAGTTCCTGGCCCATTTTGCGGGCTACCTCCACCATACCGGCGATCAGGTCGTCGGCATCGACGACGGTGCCTTCGCGCGACTTCATTTTTCCGGAAGGGAGTTCCACCATTCCATAGGAGAAGTGGTAGAGGTCGCGTCCCCAGCGGTATCCCAGTTTATCGAGGAGATGGGAGAGAACCTGGAAATGGTAGTTTTGTTCATTTCCCACCACGTAGACCATCTGATTGATGGGGTATTCATCGAAGCGCATTTTGGCGGTGCCGATGTCCTGGGTCATGTACACCGAGGTGCCGTCGCTGCGCAGGAGCACCTTATGGTCGAGACCCTCAGCGGTGAGGTCAGCCCAAACCGAGCCATCTTCGCGCTGATAAAACAAACCCTCGCCAAGGCCGCGTAAAACTTCTTCTTTGCCCTGCAGATAAGTCTCCGATTCGTAGTAGATTTTATCAAAATTCACCCCCAGTTCACGGTAGGTGGCGTCAAACCCTGCATAGACCCATCCGTTCATTCTCTGCCAGAGGGCGATGGTTTCGGGATCACGGGCCTCCCATTTCCGGAGGAGTTCGCGGGCGGCTTGCATGGAAGGGGCCTGGTTTTCAGCTTCCTCGCGGGCCATACCTCCGGCTTCCAGTTCGGCAATCTCCTTCTTATACTGTTTGTCAAAAAGGACATAGAAATCTCCCACGAGGTGGTCGCCCTTGATTCCTGTATTTTCGGGTGTTTTGCCTTCTCCCCACTGCTGCCAGGCATACATTGACTTGCAGATGTGAATGCCCCGGTCGTTCACGATGTTGGTTTTAACCACTGTGCGGCCGTTCCCTTTCATGATTTCGGCCAGGGAATACCCCAGCAGGTTGTTGCGGATATGCCCCAGGTGCAGGGGTTTGTTGGTATTGGGGGAGCTGTATTCGATCATCACCACCCCCTCATCGCCCGCAGCTGCTTTCAGTCCGTAGCGGTCATCGCGGAAGGCTTCCTGCAGCAGGGCGAGCCATACCCGGTCGTGAAGGGTGATGTTCAGGAAGCCGCTGACCACGTTAAATGCTTCCACCTCAGGCGCGTGCGCCCGGAGATGCTCCCCGATCAGGGTAGCCGTATCCGCGGGGGAGCGGCGCGCCAGCTTAACCAGCGGAAACACCACCAGCGTCAGGTCCCCCTCAAATTCCTTGCGGGTTTGTTGCAACTGAAGCACACCCTCAGCTGGCGTGAAACCAAAAAGCTGTTCCACCGCATCTTGCAGGCGCTTTTGCAGGATCGATTCAATATTCATGCTCTTTCTGTTTTATAAAGGCGATGCCGACCTGGCGTAATCCTTCCTTCAGCCCGGTGTGGACTCAGAGGAAAGGCGCCTGGTCCCGGCCTTTTCCGGCCTGCAAAGATAGTGTTTTTGGCGCTATACGATGATTTTCTCGCTGGCCTTGTCCCAGAAGACCTGTTTTTTATGGTGGTAGGAAAGGGTTCCCATGTGGGCGGTCATCGCCTCCTCGAACCCGCTGTGGATGTCGCAACTGGGCTTTGTCCCCTGCCTGATGGCATCGAGCCACTCCTTCATGTGAAGGTGGGTGGTGTCGACGCGCTTCCCTCCCCGGTAAGTGTAGAGCAGTCCACGCCCCGCAAAGTACTTTTCCGTGGCTGAGGTAATGGTGTCGGCGCCCCTCCCGGGCACATAACTGTATATGGGCATATCAGGCTTGATGATCCCTTTTTCAATTTTCCCGGCGTAGCGGGTCGATCTGGGATCGGCGTAAATGGTCAGGGTATTGCCCATCTCCATGTAGGCGTCGTGCCCCATCACTTTTTTGCCGCGGTCCATCTGGCTCGATAGCGTCGCACTGTAAAGGAGCGACAGGTTCTTCTCCGGAAACTCAAAAACCGTGGTGAGCACGTCGGGGACTGTACGTCCATCCTTGAAGAAGTATATGCCGCCGGTGGAGATGGCAGAATGGGGAATGCCCACATTCAGCACCTGGTTGATGGCGTCATATTCGTGGGTGAGCAGGTCGCCCGAGAGCCCTGTGCTGTAATCCCACCAGCAGCGCCAGCGGAAGAAACGCTCCAGGGAGAAATCATGCCAGGGGGCCGGACCGATAAACTGATCCCAGTCGATGGTGGCCGGACTGGCATCCTTATGGATATCATAGACCCAGGCGCCATTGGGATCGTTGCGGTTGGTGGTGACCTCAATCAGGTTGATGGGCCCCAGTACGTTTTTTTCGATGGCTTCCCTGGCCTTCAGGTAGGCATCGGTCTGCCGTCCCTGGTGCCCCAACTGGAACACCACCCCCGAATCGACGACGGCCTGGCGGACTTCATAGGTCTCTTCGACGGTCCAGGTGAGAGGTTTCTCACAATAGACATGTTTTCCCGCCCTGGCGGCCTCAATGGTCATAGGGCCATGCCAGTGGTCGGGGGTGGCGATGACCACCGCATCCACCTCGGGAGAGGCGATCAGCTCCTTATAGGTGGCATACCTCTTCACCGGCTCTCCCATGGGGCCTGCGGGCCCCTCCCGGTGGATGTTGGCAGCCGTCTCACGGGCCATCTCCCCGTAGGTGTCAAAGACGTCACAAACGGCGGTGATCCTGATGTTCAGGTCTTCCTGCGACTTGAAGTCTACATAACGGTAGTCGTTTTTATTCTCTCCGGCAGCCAGGCGCCACTCCTCCACCTGCGAGGGATGGGCAAATCCCAGGGCCTTGGCCAGCTGTTTCCCGCGGATCCCGAAACCGATCAGTCCTATGCGAATCTCCCGCCCCTCCGATTTGGGCGGATGCGCCGGCTCTCCCGCCGACATCCCCAATTCATCCGAAATGGAACGCTTCAGATAATGGTCGAGGCTCTTCTTCTTATAAAGGCCGTAAGCCACGGCTCCCAGCACGGGTACCGTGGCCAGTCCCCTGACGACATCGCGCCGGGTCATCCCCGGTTTCTCTTCCTGTTTGTTGTGCTCGTCCATAAGATTTACAGGGTTTTGTGATTCTTGCCGAATATTAAGCGGTCCAGACCAATGATCCGCCCGGTGGGGAAGACCATCAGGACGCCCAGGGCCAGGAACTCAATAAAGACCTTGTCGATGAAAAAGTAACTTCCCTCACTGGGCAGGGCATAGTTCAGGCCCGGGAACGGGGGATGCGAAAGATAGTAGAAAACCAGCAGAAGCATCCCCGCGGCGGTGGCCAAACGGGTGAAAACACCCAGGATCAGCCCCAGCCCTATCAGTACCAACCCCCACTGGTTGAGGAAATCGACCGCCCCCAGAACAGTGGGATGGGAGGCCATAGCCGTGAAAAGCGGAGCAAAAAGCCCTTTAGAATCCATCAGGTATCCCAGCGGTGACCACGAAGGATTGAATACCTTCACCAACCCTTCATACAGAAAATGCCATCCGATGGCTACCCTCAACAAAACCAGCCAGGTCGCCTGGCGCCCCGACAGTGGAATGTGTTCATTCATAAACGCCGTTATTTAGGTCTGTCTGTAAAAGTAACAATTATTCATACCCGTGCATCCGGGAGGAGGAATTTCTGCAAAAATGAGTAAAAAAAAAGCAATCTTCTCCCGGAGGTCATATCCCGGGTGGCCCGGGGCATGGAAGATTGCCGGGCGTGGCTGGAGACACGACCTGTACATTCTTTACGGAAGGGGAAGCGCATGTGCCTGGGGCTCCCGACCGGGCTAATTCACAAGGAATATGCCCGGCCGGGAGCTGGGAGGGACTGATTTCCGGCTCAGAGGGCGTGGATGACCAGTCCCGACCGTAATTTGGGTTCGAACCAGGTCGTTTTTGGGGGCATGATATGCCCCGAGTCGGCAATGCGGATGAGCTGGTCCATGGAGACAGGATAGAGTGCGAAGGCCACTTTAATGTCGCCTGCGTCGACCCGTTTTTTCAATTCTCCGAGGCCGCGGATACCGCCTATAAAGTCGATACGCGTCGAGGTGCGCAGGTCTTTGATGCCCAGCACCGGTTCCAGGATCTGCCGGGAAAGGATGGTCACGTCGAGCACCCCGATGGGATCGTTGTCGTCGTAAGTGCCTTCGAGGGCGGAGAGCCGGTACCATTTCCCGGAGAGGTACATGCTGAATTCATGGAGGCGGGAGGGCCGCAGTTCAGAGGCGTCGGTAGCTTCGACCCTGAAACCCCCGGCCAGGGCTTCCAGGAACTCCTCATCGGAGAGACCGTGGAGGTCTCTGACCACCCTGTTGTAGTCCAGGATCTTGAGCTGGTTGTCGGGGAAGTGGACCGCCATGAAAAAGTTATATTCCTCCTGGCCGGAATGAAGAGGGTTGCGGGCTCTTCTTTCGGCGCCGATGCGGGCGGCGGCCGCCGTCCGGTGGTGCCCGTCGGCCACATAGGTGTAGGGGACCTTTTCCACAAAAAGCTGTTCCAGCCGGATGTTGTCCTCCTGGCTGAGGACAGGCCAGAACTGGTGGCCGAAACCGTCTTCCGCCACGAAGTCATACTCCGCGGGCTGCTCCCTGACGATGCGTTCCACGATGGCGTCAATTTCCGGGACGGCCTTGTAGGAGAAAAAAACAGGCTCGATGTTGGCATTGAGATAGCGGGTGAGGACCATGCGGTCCTCTTCCTTGTCGGGGCGTGTGAGTTCGTGCTTTTTGATCACACCCTCTTCATAGTCGCTGCAGGCGGCGCACCCTACCAGACCGTACTGGGTTCGCCCCTCCATGGTCTGGGCGTAGATGTAATAACGGGGCTCCGGGTCCGGGACAAGCCAACCCTGGTCACGGAATGCCGCGAAATTCTCCACAGCTTTCAGGTATACCGTTTCAGAATGGATATCGGTTCCGGGCGGGCACTCAATCTCGGCACGGGTGATCCGCAGCAGGGATCTCTCCTTTCCGGCCGCCATACGCGCCGCCTCCTCACTGTTCATGACATCATAGGGAAGACAGGAGAGTTCCTCCACGATCCCCGCCGGCGGCCGCAGGCCACAAAATGGTTTTACTATTGCCATACTTCTTTTTCTATTCTAATAACCTAATACTCTCTATATCTTTTATTTTTACCTACATGCTCCTTAATCCAGATTCCAGATTCCCGATTCCAGATTCCCGATTCCAATATTCAAGACTCAAGACTCAAGACTCCCGATTCCCGATTCAAGACTCAAGACTCAAGACTCAAGATTCCAGACTCCAGATTCCAGATTCCAATATTCAAGACTCAAGACTCAAGACTTAAGACTCAAGATTCCCGATTCCCGACATTCTAATCTTCTGACTCTTAGTTCACCTTGCAGGTGGTATCTCCGTTTTCGAAGAAGGCGACGATCTGCTCAGCGGCGGCCATTCCGGCGTTGTTGTTGGCTTCAGCGGTCTGGGCGCCCATTTTCTTGGGGGTGGCATAATAACGGCCCCTGAACTTCTCGGCGAAAAGGATTTTCTGGTCGGGTTCCACATCGGTGAGGTATTTGATGTGGGGTTTTTCGGCCATTATTCTGAGGAGATCTTCCTCGTTGATGACCTCTTTACGGGCGGTATTGACGATCAGGGAGTGGTCGTCGAGTTCCTTGAGCACGTCGTAGCTTACTGAGCGGAGGTGTTCTCCTTTTGCAGGAACGTGGATGGAGATCACGTCGCTTTTACGGTATAGTTCCTCCAGGGAGTGGGTGTTCTTCAGTCCGATGGCGGCAGCGGCCTCCTTGCTGTACCGGGTGTAGACGATCACTTTCATGCCCAGTGCGCGGGCAATGCGGAAGACGTTCTGGGCCACGTAGCCGAAGCCGTGAAGGCCCAGGGTGCGGCCGCGGAGTTCCCCTCCCGGTTTCCCCGAGAACATCTCTCTCAGCCCGTAGATGGCCAGCCCAATGGCCAGTTCAGCCACCGCATTGGCATTCTGTCCCGGGGTGTTCATCACTACGACACCCTTCTCCCGGGCATAGTTGCAGTCCACATTGTCGTAGCCGGCACCGGCCCTGACCACGATCCTGAGCTGTTCTGCCGCATCCAGAACCTCCCGGTCCACCTGGTCACTGCGGATGATCATCGCATCGACGCCGTTTACCGCCGTGAGCAGTTCGCTCTTGTCGGTATAATTCTCCAGGGTGAAGACTTTATACCCCGCTTTGGCAAATATCTTGTTTATTTTCTCTGAAGCCGCGGGGGCAAATGGCTTCTCAGTGGCGATCAGTATTTTCTTCATGTCTTGGTTTTATGATGGTATAGCAAAAAAAAACCATGACCGCTTTGGGATCACTCCGGAGGGTGACCAGGCGGTCATGGCTGTAAGGATCAGTTTTCCTTTTCGAAGGCTTTCATGGTTTCGACCAGGGCCTGGACGCTTTCGAGGGGCAGGGCGTTATAAAGGGAAGCCCTGAATCCGCCCACGGAGCGGTGGCCGGCGAGGCCCAGGAGTCCCCTGGCCTTGGCGAAGGCCCCAAAGGGGGCTTCCAGCTCGGCATACTCCGGATTCATCACGAAGGTGACATTCATGCGCGAACGGTCGGCCGGATCGGGAACCGTCGAAGCAAACATCTTGTTACGGTCGATTTCGGCGTAGAGGAGTTCCGCTTTTTCCTTGTTTTTCTTCTCTATGGCGGAAACGCCGCCCAATTCCTTCAGCCAGCGCAGGGTTTGCAGACAGCCGAAAACGGGCACCGTGGCCGGAGTGTTGAACATGGAGTCGTTATCGATATGGGTCTGGTAATTCAGCATGGTGGGAATGGGCCTGTTCACCTTGCCCAGGGCCGCATTCTTCACAATCACCACCGTGGCTCCCGAAGGCCCCAGATTCTTCTGGGCTCCGGCGTAAATGAGGTCGTACTTGCTCACATCCACGGGGCGGCTCAGAATGTCGGACGACATGTCGCATACCAACGGCACCGGCACTTCCGGATCTTTCAGGATCTCAGTCCCGTAAATCGTGTTGTTGGAAGTATAATGCAGGAAGTCTACATCGGCGGGAACAACGAAGTTCTTGGGGATGTAGTTGAAGTTCTTATCTTTGGACGAAGCTACTTCGACCACCTCACCCACGAAAGTTTTGGCTTCCTTAAGGGCTTTGGAGGCCCAGACGCCGGTGTTGAGATAGGCTGCTTTGGTTTTGAGCAGGTTCATGGGGGCCATCAGGAACTGAAGGCTGGCACCACCCTGGAGGAAGAGCACGGTATACCCTTCGGGCACATCAAGGAGTTCCCTGATCAGCTGGCGGGCTTCCTCCATGACGGCCACAAACTCTTTGCTGCGGTGGGAGATCTCCATCACCGACAATTCGGTGCCCGCGAAGTTGAGGATGGCTTCCGCGGTCTTTTCCTTTGTGAATTCAGGCAGGATCGAAGGCCCTGCATAGAAATTGTGTTTCTTCATGGTTAGAGATGATTAATATGGATTTTTAAATGTACTAAATGAACGGGGTTTTGACCACTTCAGCGGGGATCTTTTTGTCGCGGATACCCACGTAAATGGTGGTTCCGAAAGCGGCGTACTCCTTGGAGACATATCCCATGCCAATACCCTGACCCAGGAGGGGGGACATGGTTCCGGAGGTAACCACCCCGATGGGGGAACCTTCGGCGTTGAAGAGTTGATACCCATGGCGGGGAATGGCGCGGTCGCGCATCACAAATCCCCGGAGGCGTCGGGTCACCCCTTCCTTCTGCTGCATGGCCAGAAACTCCCTGTCCACAAATTTGCGCTCCCCCCCGAATTTGGTGATCCATCCCAGTCCGGCCTCTATGGGAGAAGTGGTGTCGTCGATGTCATTACCATAGAGACAAAAGCCCATTTCCAGCCGGAGGGTGTCGCGGGCTCCCAGCCCGATGGGTTTGATGCCGAATTCGGCCCCGGCTTCAAAAACAGCATTCCATATCTGTAAGGCATCCTGGTTATGGAAATAGAGTTCAAAGCCTCCGGCTCCCGTATATCCTGTGGCGGAGATGATCACCTCATTCACCCCAGCCAGTTCGCCGGTGACGAAGGTGTAATATTTCATCTCGGCGAGAGGAACCGGGGTGATCTTCTGAAGGGTTTCCTGTGATTTGGGCCCCTGCACGGCCAGCTGGCTGATCCGCCCGGAGGCGTTCTCCAGTTCGGCACCCATGGTGTTCTGACTCTGAAGCCAGGTCCAGTCCTTCTCGATGTTGGAGGCATTGACCACCAGCATGAATTTTTCCGGTGAGAAACAGTAGGTGAGGTAATCGTCGACAATGCCTCCCTTTCCGTTGGGGAAACAGGTGTACTGTGCCTGCCCGGGGATCAGCACCGAAGGATCGTTGGATCCCACCTTTTTGAGCAGCTCCAGGGCATGCGGCCCTTTGACCCAGATCTCCCCCATGTGGGAGACATCAAAAACGCCAACCCCGTTCCGTACGGTCATATGCTCATCCCTGATGCCACTGAATTCCACAGGCATCTCGAATCCTGCGAAATCGACCATTTTGCCTCCTGCAGCTTTGTGCAAGGAGTTGAAAACTGTTTTTATCATTGTCAACCGTTTAATATTCAATTATCAGCCTGTTCCTGTTTCTGCGGAAGCCAGGCCGTCAATGGGCCCCAAACCGGCAGGCCTGTGGAACAGGAAGCCTATGTGGCCCCAAAAATAGAACTTCCGCTGGTGTAAAGTAATGAAAAATATCATTATTCAACCAGCGGAAAATTTCTGTTTTTTAAACGGTTAATTCGTGAAGATCAGCTCTTCGTCCCTGACGCCGATCACGATGGGGCGGTCGGGGGAGATGGTTCCGGCAAGGATTTTCCGGGAGAGTTCGTTGAGGATGTATTTCTGGAGCAGCCGTTTGACAGGTCGTGCGCCGAAATGGGGGTCGTAGCCCACGCCGGCAATCCAGTTTACGGCTTCCTCGGTGATGGTCAGGGTGAATTCCTGCCGGGTGATCCGCCCGGCAATCCTTTCCAGCTGCAGTCTGACGATCTGGCGGATATCCTCACGGCTGAGCGGCTGGAAGATGATGGTATCATCGATCCTGTTCAGGAATTCCGGCCTGATGGTGCGACGCAGCAGTTCCAGAAGCTGCTCGCGGGTCTCCTCGATGACCTCTCCGCTGTTGGCGGCCGTCATCCGGGAGAAGTTCTCCTGGATGAGATGGGAACCCAGGTTGGAGGTCATGATAATGATGGTGTTCTTGAAGTTGACCACCCGTCCCTTGTTGTCGGTAAGCCTGCCATCGTCAAGGACCTGGAGCAGGACGTTGAAGACGTCGGGGTGGGCTTTCTCGATTTCGTCGAAGAGTACCACCGAGTAAGGTTTGTGCCTGACCGCCTCGGTCAGCTGGCCTCCTTCATCGTATCCCACATATCCGGGGGGACTGCCAATAAGGCGGGTGACGGAGAATTTCTCCTGATATTCCGACATATCAATGCGGGTCATCATGTTTTCGTCGTCAAAGAGATATTCGGCCAGGGCCTTGGCCAGTTCAGTCTTGCCCACGCCTGTCGATCCCAGAAAGATAAAGGAGCCAATGGGTCTCCGTTCATCCTGGAGGCCGGCGCGGCTGCGGCGCACGGCATCTGAGACCGCGGCAATGGCTTCATGCTGACCGACCACCCGTTTGTGGAGTTCCTCCTCCATGTGAAGAAGCTTCTCCCTCTCGCTCTGCATCATCCGTGCCACGGGAATACCCGTCCAGCGCGAGACCACGCCCGCGATATCTTCGGCGTCGACCTCCTCCTTGATAAGTCCCCCGCCCTGGTGGACGGCAGCCAGCTCCCCTTTGAGCCGCTCGACTTCCGCCTCCGTTTCGCGGATCCTCCCGTAGCGGAGTTCCGCCACGCGGCCGTAATCGCCCTGTCGCTCTGCCTGGTCGGCTTCAAAACGCATCTCCTCGATGGCCGATTTGGCCTTCTGGATGGCCTCGAGAATCCCCTTTTCAGCCTGCCAGCGGGCCCGGTATTTCGCCTGCTCCTCCTTCAGGTTGGCGATCTCCCCGCTGAGCTGGGTCACCTTCTTTTCATCCTTTTCCCGCTTGATGGCTTCCCTTTCGATCTCCAGCTGGGTGATCCGCCGTTCCGTCTCATCGAGTTCCTCGGGAACCGAATCCATTTCGAGCCGCAGCTTGGCAGCCGCCTCATCCATCAGGTCGATGGCCTTGTCGGGAAGAAACCGGTCGGAAATGTAGCGCTGTGACAACTCCACGGAAGCGATGATGGCCTCATCCTTGATCCGCACCTTGTGGTGGTTTTCATACCGTTCCTTCAACCCGCGGAGTATGGAGACGGCCTCCTGGGTGCCTGGTTCGTCGACATGGACCACCTGAAACCTCCGTTCCAGGGCTTTGTCCTTTTCAAAATACTTCTGGTATTCGCCCAGGGTGGTGGCCCCGATGGCCCGCAGTTCACCCCTGGCCAGGGCAGGCTTCAGAATGTTGGCGGCATCCATCGCCCCTTCGCTCTTGCCGGCCCCTACCAGGGTGTGGATCTCATCTATGAAAAGAATGACCTCCTCGTTCGACTGTACCACCTCATTGATGACCGCCTTAAGGCGCTCTTCAAATTCCCCCTTGTATTTGGCACCGGCGATCAGGGCCCCCATGTCGAGACTGAAAACCTGCTTCGATCGGAGGTTCCCGGGAACGTCGCCCCTCACAATCCGCTGGGCCAACCCTTCGGCAATGGCAGTTTTCCCGGTTCCCGGCTCCCCGATGAGAATGGGATTGTTTTTGGTGCGGCGCGAGAGAATCTGCAATATCCGCCTGATTTCATCGTCACGGCCAATGACGGGATCAAGTTTGCCCAGACGTGCCCTTTCATTCAGGTTGATGGCATATCGGTTGAGCGAATCAAACCGCTCCTCGGCGGTCTGCGAATCTGCCCTGGATCCCTTGCGGAGTTCCGCCACCGCCTTTTTCAGCATTTCGGAGGTCACCCCGCTGTCGCGAAGCATCTGGCTCACCTGGTCACCCCCCTCCAGCAAAGAGATCAGGATATGCTCTACCGATACAAACTGATCACCCATCTCCTGGGCCATCCCCAAGGCTTTCTGCAATACCCGGCTCGACCCGTTGGAAAGATAGGTCTCACCTCCCGTTACCCGCGGATAACCCCCGACAACCCGGTCCAGAGCCTGCTGCAAGGCCTGCGTGTTTACCCCGCATTTCTTCAGCAGGTATTGCACCACATTCTCCGCCTCACTGAACAACCCCTTCAGAAGGTGCCCCGTCTCCACGGCCTGCTGATTGCCGGCCTGCGCAATCTGGATGGCCTGCTGTATGGCCTCCTGCGACTTTATCGTAAAATTATTGAAGTTCATCATATACGCTTTCTTTTAACCTCCTTCAGGGGAACAAATATGAAACCAGCCGCAAAAATCCGACAAATTGTCATAATCTTCTGGTAATGAGTGTAATTTTTACAGACTTTTAGGGTGCCGGCCGGTCATAAGGTCATGGAAAAAGGAAAGGGACTGGTATAAGGTCACAGGAAAAGGAAAGGGACTGGTAAAAGGTCACGGGAAAAGGAAAGGGACTGGTATAAGGTCACAGGAAAGGGACCGGTTCCTGGAGCGCATATAAAAAAGGATCCGGAACCATCGTTCCGGATTCCCGCTGAACTGTGATTTAAGTCCCAACTTCCTTGTCGTATCCGGGGGCTTTCTTCATTGTGTGAAGGTCTCAGTATGTGGTCGACAATTGTTTGTGGAAGTTCTGATCACCAGACAATGTTACTGTAAATTTCCTGTTGTTCCATGAAAAAACAACAGAGGGGCTGTTTGGCCCAACAGAAGGGCTGTTTGGGCCAACAAACCAATTTGGAGGTGGCATATTCCTCCTGAACCGCCATGGCGGATGGTCCAATGGGATCACCTGAATTTTCCGATCAGGGAGAGAAACTGGGTTTTATAGGTGTTCCCCAGAGGGCATTTGAGGTCGTCGGAGAGCAGGATTTCGCCCTGGCGTGTCAGGCCGCTGACGTGGTGCAGGTTAACCAGCCACGAGTGGTGGACCCTGATGATCTGGTGATGGAGGAACAGCTCTTCGTAGTACTTCAGGTTTTTGGAACTGGTGATTTTCCGTTTTCCGGGAAGGAAAAAATGGGTGCAATAGCCTTCGCCCTGACAAAGAATGACCTCATTGAGGTGCACGACCGAAAGTCCATTGTTACCGTTTATTACCAGGTTATCAAGACTTTGAGAAGGGGAGGAGATGTTCCTGAGCAGGGTTTCCATTTCCTTGCCGGAACCCGGGAGATCGGCCGCTTGTCTGAATTTGGCCACCGACTCGATGAGTTCGTCGACCTTAACAGGTTTCAGGAGGTAGTCGACGGCCGAAAACCGGAAGGCCCTGATGGCATATTCGGAGTAGGCGGTGACGAACACTACCCTGAAGGAGGGTTTTTCAAATTTCCGGAGCAGGTCGAAGCCATTTTCCCCCGGCATTTCAATATCAAGGAAGAGGAGGTGCGGGTGGCAGCGGCCGATGGCTTCGAGAGCCGATTCCGATGAGTCACATTCAGCACATACTTCGATATCGGCGCAGTAATCCTTGAGGTAGGTCGCCAGCAGCCGTCGTGCCGGCATTTCATCGTCGACGATGATGGTCCTGATGGTTCCGGAGTTCATAAGGTGGATTTCATGTTCATGTGGGCTTCATGTGGTGTTGCGTATTAGGCCGTCCATGCTTCAGTTCCCGTGCTTAACAGGAAGGGCCAGGATGACCCGGGTGCCGGTCTCCTCCCTTTCGGGGAAGGCGTCGGTGATCGTCATGGTATAATGATGTTTTCTGATTTTGCTGATGGTTTGGAGTCTTTCCGCCACGATGGCAATTCCCCTGGATGTTTTCCCGGGCAGGGTGTGGGACAGTGCGGCGGCTTTGCTCCTGCCGGCGCCGTCGTCTTCGATGATGCAGGTGAGTTCCTGCGCATCGTTTCTGATCATGCGCACGGTGAGGATCCCCTTGCGTTCTTTCAGTCCGCGCACCCCATGCCAGATGGCGTTTTCAAGGAAAGGCTGGATAAGCCCCGGAAATACCAGCCACCCTTCGGCATCGCCTATATCTGACGTGTCAAGGAAGTAGTCGAAGCGGTCACCGAAGCGGAGGTGCTCCAGTTGCAGGTAATCGCGGAGGGATTCGATTTCCCGGGAGAGGGGGATGTAGTCACTGGAGAGGTTTTCCAGGATGTTGCGGATGAGGCGGGCAAAGCCCGAGATGTAGCGGTTGGCCGACAGCCTGTCGTTCTGGGAGATGAAATAGTTGACCGAGTTGAGGGAGTTAAAAATGAAATGGGGGTTCATCTGGCTGCGGAGGCTCTGGAGACGGAGTTCATCGAGTTGTTGTTCGGCTTTGAGTTTGATACGGCGGTAGGAGCCATAGAAGAAGGTGCCGGGGATCATCAGAATCAGGAAAGCCACCATCAGGTGGAACAGGGTGGTTTGGTGGAACTGGGGCGGGATAATGAAGGTCAGGGCAGTGGCTGCGACCCATTCGCCATCGGCATTGGTGGCTTCCAGCTCAAAGTGGTATTCTCCCGGTGTCAGATGGGCGTAGTTGATATCCCTTCTCCTGTGGCTGGTTTCCCGCCATTTTTCTTCATGGCCCAGCCGGTAGCGGTACCTGATTTTATCGGACCAGGGAAAGTCGAGACTGGCAAAAGAGAGTTCCACATTGAGGGTTCCCCTGGGGAGGCGGACGGTGTCGAGTTCATAGAGGGCGCGCTGGAAATAAAGGGAGTTTCCTTCGGTGCGGAGGTCGGTGATGAGCAGGGGAGCCTGCGAATCCCGGGCAGAATCCATGTTGGCTGCGTCGGGATGGAAGCTGACCACACCACCCATGCCGCCGAAGAAGAACGTTCCATCGGGAGCCACGAAGGCCGCATCAGAATTGAACTCGTTGATTTGAAGGCCATCGGAGGGGCCGTAGTTCCTGAACCGGCCGGTGGTGGGGAAGAACCGGGAGAGCCCCTGGTTGGTGGTGATCCAGAGGGTCCCCTGGCGGTCTTTGAGAATGCTATAGCAGGTATTGTTCGCGAGGCCGTCGGCGGTGGTGAAAACCACCGACTGGTTGGTAACGGGGTCAAAACGGCACAAACCGCCTCCCAGGAGTGCCAGCCAGAGGATGCCCTCCTCACCAAATTCCACATCCTCAATATTGAAAAACTGCCTGGTTACCCGGTACTCCTTACTAAAGGCCAGGTGGGGGTCGAGCATGACCAGATGGCTGTAGTTGGATCCCAGCCAGTAGTTACCTGAAGCATCCCGTTTAAGGGCATAGATCACGGGCGTACCGGAAAATACACGCCGGGTCTGCCCCGTCAGGGGGTCTATCAGGTCGACACCGAAGTCGCCTGCCGCCAGCAACTGGCCCTGGTGGTAGGCCAGGTGTTTAAAGCCCCTGTCGGGGGCCAGAGGGTCGGTGACCTTCCCGGTGATGAAGCGGTGGAACCGTTGTGTGCGGAAATCATAACGGACCAGCATGTGATGGTAATACCCGATCCATATGCCCGCGGAGTCAGCCAGCATGGCCCGGGCATGGCCGACCTGCCTGCGGATGGTTTCTTCCAGGGGGTAGTGTGGGATTATGCGCCCGGTGCTGTCCTGACTCAGGAGGTGGGGCAGGTTCCGGGGGATGGCCCACAGCCGGCCCCGCTGATCTTTAAGCACCCCGAAGAAAGCGTTGGCAGGATCTGCCGTTTCTTTCTCCAGAAAATAGTGCCTGAAGAGGCCTGATACCGGCACCGCCCTCGACAACCCTGTTCCTTCCCCTGATCCCCTCACGCCGGAGAACCACAGCGTGCCCTGCCGGTCACGCAGGTATTCCACCAGATGATGACCTTCGGGGAGGAGCACTTGGCGTATTCTTCCCCCTGGAGTTCCGAGGATCTGAATACGCAGGTTGTCAGGAGATCCGGTAAAGACTGCATGATCCGGGGTGGCCTGCCCCAGGTCGGAGATCCCGGCGTGGCGCCAGTTCCTGCTTCCCGGCTCCAGCTGCAGAATGCCGCAGTTCGAGAGCATCCACGAGGATCCGCTGGCATCGGTATATAATTGAATACGGAAGTGTGTTGTTTGCAGGCAATTGGCCAGGAAGCCGGAGGGGAGGGTGTAAGGTGTGGCGTCTATCAGGAGATGCCCGGGAGCCGTAAGGGTGCCCCTGAAGAGATCGACACCCGATGACCAGCGGGCGAGTACCCAGGGATTGCCCCGGTTATCAAAGAGCGGAATGCACTCAGCTGCTCCGGTAAAAGGGGAGGAGGATCCTTCCGTGAAGGTGAGGGTGACCGGAACAAAACGGCCACCGGCATAATCATACTTCTCCATCCCATTCCGGCTGTTCCAGTCCCATATCTCCCCCCTGTGGTCGATGGCCAATACCCTGACCAGCTTTTCATCCTGTTCCTCGTTTCCCCTGATAAACCGGTCATGGGCACGGTCGTAGATCACATGGTCGTGACCGATGGAGTTGATCCATACGTTGTTGTACTTATCGACCACGATTTTTTCGACCGAGAAATAGGGAATGGAGGTGGAGTCATCGGGGTCGTGGTAATAATTCCGGAATTCGTAGCCATCGAAGCGGCTGAGGCCATCCCAGGTGGCGATCCAGATGAAGCCGCTGCTGTCCTGGGCGATACTTCTGACCTGGTTGTGGGGAAGTCCGTCCCTGGTGGTGTATCCGGTGACAGCAAAATCATCTTGTGCCGGGAGTCTGAACGCCCACACCAGGGTGAGGAGCAGCATCACGATCCGCACAGGGAAGCCAGGGTTCATTTTGTGGTGGTTAGGTCACCACGAATATACCTTTTTTACGAAAGTGCGCTGCAGTCCAGTTGTTCTTTTCCAGGGAAGTTGCAGGGGTCAGCCCCAGGAGGTCCGCCTGCCGGCTGATGTCGGGGAGGTCGCCGGTGAAAAAACCGCTGACGAGAAGATGCCCTCCGGGATGGAGAAGCGCCGCGTATTTGGCGAGATCGCTGAGAATCACGTTTTTCTGGATGTTGGCCACGATCAGATGGAAGGGACCCATCTTATCAGTGGGGAGGTTTTCACCGGACTGAACATTCTTGTCCCGTGAGGGAGTTCCATCCGCTTCAGGGCTCTTTTCCAGTAGGGAGGCATCCCCCAGAAGGGGGGTCACTTCCGGAGTGTGGTTGAGAAGGATATTTTCGCTGGTGGCCTGGAAGGACCAGGGATCGTTGTCGATGGCGGTGATCCGGGCAGCACCCAGGCGGGCCGCCAGAATCGCCAGGATACCCGTGCCACACCCCATATCCAGAACATGCCACCCCTGCATGGGCAGTGCGAGCATCAGCTCCATCATCAGGGAGGTGGTTTCGTGGTTGCCGGTGCCGAAAGCCATCTTTGGCTCAATAACGATGTCGATAGGGCAGGGAGGATACCCGGAGTGAAAAGGGGCCCTCACCACCACCCGGTCACTGATCACCAACGGTTGGAAGTAATTCTTCTCCCACACCTCATTCCAGTTTTGGGCGGCGATGACCTCTTTCTTCCAGGTGAGATGAAATGCACCCTCCCACTGGTCCAATAGGTGCTGCAACCGCATCTCATCAAAAAGGTTGTCCGGAATGAAAGCCTCGCATCCCTGTTCTGTTTCCACAAAGGTGTCGAAACCGAGGCCGGCCATCTCTGCGATCACCAGGTCGGCGAGCCAGGGGGTAACCGGTGAAATGGTCAGGGTGATTTTAACGGAGCCGGCGGGGAGGGTAGAGGTCATGAGATGCTATGGATGAATGGAAACAACTGATTATCATATAAAATAAGCCACTGAGTTACCCCGGGAATGCAGACCTGTGAAACGCGCAAGGGGCTCCGACCACAAAAGGAATAGTCTGTTTGCTCCATGCGGCTTCCACGGGCGTGACGCACTTAACCCGGTTTCACTACGGCATCGGGCTGAAGGGTTTCTGCCGGTGCCCCTGCCGGTTGCGCTTACAGGTGTCTCAGTGGCTTGAGGAAGAGGGATTCAGAGGTTCCTGATTCAGAAGCCGTTGATGATCCCAAGGAAGTCGGCCGGGTCGAGCGACGCCCCGCCGATCAGTCCGCCATCGACATCGGGATTGGCGAAGAGTTCACGGGCATTGGAGGATTTGCAGCTCCCGCCATAAAGGATGGAGACCCCGGCAGCCACTTCTTTCCCGAAACGGGTGGCAATGGCTCCGCGGATAAAGGCGTGCATCTCCTGGGCCTGGGCCGAGGTGGCGGTTTTACCCGTACCGATCGCCCATATGGGCTCATAGGCAATCACCACCTTGCAGAAATCCTCTTCCGTCAGAAGGAAAAGGGTCTCCTCAAGCTGCTGTTTCACATAGTTGTTCTGGGTACCGGCTTCCCTGACGGGCAGAGGCTCCCCGCAGCAATAGATGGGCGTGAGTCCCTGTGTAAAAACCTGGGCCAGCTTCTTGTTGAGGGTGGCGCTCGTCTCCCCGTAATACTCCCTTCTCTCGGAATGGCCCAGAATGACATATTCCGCACCCGTTGATCTGACCATCTCTGCCGACACTTCACCGGTGTATGCTCCTTTGGCTTCTGCGGCGCAATTCTGGGCGCCCGCCTTCACCCGCCCGAGGTCAAGGCTCTCCACCACTTTCGTGAGATGCACGAAGGGCGGACAAACGATCACCTGCACTTCAGGGTCACCCCCGTTGACCACCGCTTCCGTCACTGCTTTGGCCAGCTCCACTCCTGCAGGTACCGTCGTATTACACTTCCAGTTGCCTGCGACAATTTTCTTTCTCATGTACTTGAATTATCTGTTTGTAAACTGTTGTAAATCATTTAATATGCTCTGTTGAGCGTCTCCTGGTTATCCAGTGCAGGGCAGCCCCGGTTATTCGGGAAAGGCCTCACGGAACGCTTCCGGTGTCGGAATGTCGTTATGGTGGTATTTGGCGACGATGGTTCCGTTTTTGAGCACGATGAGCCCGGGATTTGACCTGATGATGGTTTTCAGCTCGATTTCATCGGCATGGAAAAACTCATAGGGCGCTCCCGTTTCCGCGGCAAACTGGTCGCATTTTTCAAACAGGGTGGAGGTCAGGCATATGAAGGAACTGCCGTTTTCCATGGCCCAGCTGGCCAGGGCGTTGATCTTGTCCTGGTGCTTACGCGATGATTTCTCAAGATCGTAGGCCACCAGCATGAAGACGTAGTTCTCATCGAAGAGGAAGAACTCGTATACATTGTCGCCTTCGCGTGATTCAATGGAAAAGCCGTGAATGGGCGGGGTATACCCCTTTTTGACCAGCACGGGCTCGTCCATGCTGTGGAATTCCCAATGAAGGGTGTCCTGCCAGGGATAATTCTCTTCGGTAAATTTCTTCACCTCTCCCGACTGGCGGTTTTTATAGTAGAAGGTGTTTTCGTAGACATCCCTGGGGGCGTCGGCGGGAATGGCCATGGCCTCGGGGATGTTAACCCCTACCTTATAGGGGCGGAAATCAAAGAGGGGTTCATGGCGGATACTGTATACGACTGCTGCCACATACAGGAGTACGCTGATCGCAGCCAGGACATGGCCGGTTTTCTGCCCCAGGAAGCAGGTCAGCTTTTTCCGGTATACGAAGACCAGGATGGCCAGGCCAATGAAAACGAGGTTTTTGTAAAAGGTCTCCCAGTTGGTGAGTACCAGGGCGTCGCCGAAACATCCGCAGTCGGTGACCGGGTTTTTCAGGGCGATCCACAGGGTGAGGGGTGTGAAGAATGCCATGAACAGGAGTGAACCCCAGGTGAAGATTTTGGGTCTGACGGCAAACAAAAGGGCCACCCCGATGAAAAACTCGGCGAAGGCCAGCAGCACACCCAGCGGGAAAGCCATGGGCGAAAGCCCTTCCAGTCCCATGGCAGTGAAATAGTCCACAAATTTGTACGCCGATCCCCAGGGATCGATCCCTTTGACAAATCCTGAAAAAACAAAGGTGATTCCCAGCAGAATGCGGGCTATATGAAGGATAAAAGTCATAATGATTATTTTGATTCCGGTGCTGTTTTGATGAGGGCAAAGACCGAGTAGTTGATGATGTCGAGATAGTTGGCATCGATACCTTCCGAGACGGTGGTCAGTCCCTGGTTGTCTTCAATTTGTTTGATACGGCGTATTTTCATCAGGATCAGGTCGGTGTAGCTGCTGGTGCGCATTTCGCGCCAGGCTTCGCCGTAATCGTGGTTCTTGGCGGCCATGAGATTTTTGGCGGTTGTGAAGATGGTGTTGTACTGCAGCAGCGCCTCCCCGGGTGAGAGTTCCCTGCTCCCCGCCGTGGCGTTCAGCTGGATGATCCCCATGATCGCATAGTTGATGATTCCGGTGTATTCACTGCGGACATCATCCCCGATCATCTGCACGCCCTTTTCCTCGATGTTGCGGATCCGGCGCGCCTTGATGAAGATCTGGTCGGTGATCGAGGCCGGCCGCAGGATCTGCCAGGCCGTGCCGTAATCCCCCATTTTTTTCACAAAAACCTCCCTGCAGGCCTCTGCAGCAAGGTCATACTGGTCTGACGTTTTTTCCATCCGTAAGGCGGGTTTGAGGCCATAAAAATAGGAAAAAATGAGTAATTTGGAGGTTTTCTTTTACATTTGCACTGATGTACCACTAATCCCGGAATTTATGCTGATCACTCAATCTGCCGGAAAATTCCTCAAACGCAAGAGAAGTATCAACCTGGGTGGGGAGCTGTTGGATTTTACCATTCCCTGTGTGATGGGTGTGATCAATGTATCGCCCGACTCTTTTTACAAGGGGAGCACTTTTTCTTCGGAGACGGAGATGCTGGAGCGTGTGGAGCAGATGCTGACCGAGGGGGCGATGATCATTGACGTGGGCAACCTCTCCACGCGTCCCGGGGCGGAGATGATCTCCACCAAGGATGAACTGGCGGGGTTGGTGCCGGCCGTGAAAGCCATCAGGCGTCATTTTCCGGAAGTTCCCCTTTCCATTGACACGTTTCGTTCGTGGGTGGCCCTGCGGGTCATCGAAGAGGTGGGGCCGGTGATCGTCAACGACATTTCAGGCGGAAGTATCGACAGCAAGATGTTTGAGACCATTGGCAGGATCCAGGTGCCTTACATCCTGACCCATATTCAGGGGACTCCCCAGAATATGCAGGAAGATCCCTGGTACCGCGATGTCGTGCATGATGTCTCTGCAGAACTGAGCGACGGGGTGCGCCGGCTGACCAAGTACGGGGTGGCCGACATCCTGATCGACCCCGGCTTTGGCTTCGGCAAAACCCTCGACCACAACTACAAGTTGTTGAACCGCCTCGACTCCTTCAAGGTGTTCCAGCTGCCGGTGGTGGTGGGCCTCAGCCGCAAGTCCATGGTCTGGAAGGTGCTGGAAACCACCCCTGAGGAAGCCCTCAATGGGACTTCCATCGTCAATGCCATGGCCCTTCTGGGAGGAGCCGACATTCTCAGGGTACACGACGTGAAGCCAGCCGTGGAAGCCATCCGCATTTTCCTCCAACTCAAAGATTCCCTGTAAATGCCCGCATTCATCTCCCTGCGTTTCTTCGACCTGATCGACATTTTTCTCGTAGCCCTGCTCCTGTATCAGATTTACAGGCTGATCAAGGGAACCGTGGCCTTCAACATCGTGGTGGGCTTTTTCATCATTTATCTGTTGTGGGTGGTTTTCCGCGCCCTCGATATGGAACTCCTCAGCTCCATCATCGGGCAGTTCATTGGCGTGGGGGTACTGGCGCTGATCATCATTTTCCATCCTGAAATCCGCAGGTTCCTGCTCTATGTGGGTACCAACCACCACATCACCCGGTTTTTGTCGCTTGACAAGCTTTTTCATTCGGGTAAGTCCAACCAGAAAATAGGTTACCTGGCCGATCTGGTTGAGACGGCCATGTTTTTTTCGCGGACCCGCACAGGGGCGCTGATCATCGTGGCCCGGCAGTCGGAACTCAGTGAGCAGATTGCCACAGGAGAGATCCTGGACGCCCGGGTGAGCCAGCCGCTGCTGAAAACCATTTTCTTCAAGAATACCGACCTGCACGACGGGGCGGTGATTATTAAGGAAGAGCGGATAGCTGCGGCAGGGTGCATTCTTCCCCTGACCCACAAGGAGGTCGACAAAAGCATGGGACTGCGGCACCGCGCAGCCATCGGCATCACCGAAACCACCGATGCCGTGGCGTTGGTGGTCTCCGAGGAAAACGGTTCTGTTTCGGTGGTGCAGGGGGGAGTCATCGAACGTCACCTCGATCAGGAAAAACTGGTGGCCCTGCTTGACCGGCACCTCTCTTCAGGGTTGGAGTAAGGCTGCACAGTCCCACTGCCCCTGCTGAAGGGAACCATGCGCATGGGCACGGGGAGTCCCCGGGGCATCCCTGATCACTGTTTTCTCTCCCCGATCTGCTGTCTCCACATGGCGTAGTACAGGCCCTTCTGCTCCAGCAGGGTGGTGTGGTTCCCCTCTTCGATGATCTTCCCCTTTTCCAGGACATAGATTCGGTCGGCATGCATGATGGTGGAGAGCCGGTGGGCGATCATCAGGATCATCTGTTGTTTGCCAGCGGAAATCTCCTTCAGGGTTTGGGTGATCTCCTCTTCGGTGATGGAGTCGAGGGCGGAGGTGGCCTCGTCGAAAATGAGGATCCTGGGTTTGCGGACCAGCGCCCGGGCAATGGCCAGCCGCTGTTTTTCTCCTCCGGAAACCATTTTGCCTCCTTCGCCGAGCAGGGTGTCCAGCCCGTGGGGCGAGGATTCCACCATTTTCAGGGCGGAAGCCTTCCGCAGGGCCTCCAGAAGCTCCTCTTCTGCAGCGTCCTGTCTGACGAACATCAGGTTTTCGCGGATGGTCCCCGAGAAAAGCTGTGTGTCCTGGGTCACGAATCCCAGCTGGCGGCGCATCCTGTTGACGCGGATGTCACGCGCCGGGATGTCGTCGTAATAGATGGTGCCGCGGGTGGGCGTGTATAGCCCCACCAGTAACTTGACCAGGGTCGACTTGCCGCAACCCGAAGGCCCCACAAAGGCGATGGTCTCCCCCCGGCATACCCCGAAAGAAAGATCCTGGATGGCATCGGTCTCACTGTTCTTGTATCTGAAGCTGATTCCCTCAAACCGGAGCTTGTCAATCTCCCCGATCTCCACAGGCTCATCGGGCCTGTACTCCGGTTCTTTTTTCATCAGGTCATTGAAGATCTGCAGCGAGGCCTCTGCCTCCCGGTAGGAAAGGATGATGTTGCCCAGTTCCTGCAGGGGATGCATGATCCTGGTGGTGATGAATTGCATGGAGATGAGCTCCCCGGTGGTGAGCAGGTCGCGGAAGATGAGCCACAACAGAATGAAAAGTATGGACTCCTTGAGCACCAGCAGCACCGAACTCTGGAGGAAGGTCAGGGTGCGTATGCGGCGAACTTTGGTCATCTCCAGGTCAAAGATCTTCAGGGTAAAGGTTTTCAGCCGGCGGATCTCAGGATAGGTGAGCCCCAGGCTTTTAATCAGCTCGATGTTGCGGAGCGATTCGGTGATGGCCCCGCTCATCTTGTTGGTCTCGGAAATGACCGACCGCTGCACGGTACGGATCTTCCGGCTGAGAAAACTGGTAAGGCTTCCCAGGACGACCACCCCCGTGAGAAACACGGGAATCAGCAGCCAATGGGTGGTCACCGCATACCAGATGACAAAAAACACCCCCACCAGCGAACTGAAAAGAACCGTGATAAAGGAGCTTATGAACCGCTCATTGTCCTGCCGCACCTTCATCAGAACCGAAAGGACATGGCCGCTGCTGGTCTCCTCGAACTCATGAAAGGGAAGTCTCAGGGTTTGCCGGAGCCCCTCATCGAATACGGAAAGGCCGAATTTCTGGACCACCAGCCGGGTCACATAATCGGTAAAAGCCCTGGTGAGCCGGGCCATCAGGGCCACACCAACCGCAATGGCCAGCCAGACAAGCACCCCCCTGACCAGTTCCTCCTCCCCCAGGTTACGGGGATTCACCGCAAACATGTCTATGATCTTCCCGAAAATGACCGGATCAAGGAGCTGCAGGACTTCGGCAATAGCCGCCAGTCCCATGGCCAGAAACAACCACCCTTTAAAGGGCCTGAGATATTTCCAGATGATCTGCATGAATCGATTTTTGTGGCTTGCCCCAGCCTGATAACACAGGCGTGATACAGACCTGGTGTAATAATTCTATTTTTGTGGTTGCAGGCATTTCGTGCTGCCAGGGCCGGAGGTTCTGAAGCGTGTTCCTGCAGACGGGTAAAATTATAAATAACTTTTGTTATGAACAGGATATGTGATCTCTTTTCCATCCGGTATCCGTTGGTACAGGGGGGGATGGTTTGGTGTTCGGGGTGGCGGCTGGCTTCCGCGGTGAGCAATGCGGGCGGACTGGGATTGATTGGGGCGGGGTCGATGCATCCGGAGACTTTGGAGGAGCATATCCGTCTGACGAAGGCTGCGACCTCCCGGCCGTTCGGAGTGAATGTGCCGTTGATGTACCCCCAGGTGGAGACGGTTATGGAGATCATTGCGGGTGAGAAGGTGCCGGTGGTGTTTACTTCGGCGGGGAGTCCCGCCAAATGGACCGCCTGGCTCCATGCGCGGGGGATTGTGGTCGCCCATGTGGTATCGGGCACCCGTTTTGCTCTCAAGTGCGCGGAAGCGGGGGTCGATGCCGTGGTCGCCGAGGGATTTGAGGCGGGAGGCCACAACGGGCGCGAGGAGACCACGACCATGGTGCTGGTGCCAGCGGTCAGGCGTGCGGTGACCCTGCCGCTGATGGCGGCCGGGGGCATCGCCTCGGGAGCTTCCATGGTGGCCGCCATGGCCCTGGGAGCCGAAGGTGTACAGGTGGGATCCCTCTTTGCCGTGGCCGAAGAATCCTCGGCACATCCCGCCTTCAAGGAACTGGTGACCACACTCGGGGAAGGGGACACCCAGCTGGCCCTTAAAAAACTGGCTCCCGTGCGGCTGATCAAAAACGACTTCTTCCGTCAGGTCGCCGATGCCGAAGCCCGCGGCGCTTCGGCGGAGGAACTCACCGCCCTCCTGGGCCGCGGAAGAGCAAAAAAGGGCATCTTCGAGGGAGACCTTCAACACGGAGAACTCGAAATCGGCCAGGTCTCCTCCATGATCCGCAGTGTGGACTCCGTATCGGTGATCATGGAACGACTTCTCAGGGAAGCCCGCGAAACCCAGCTGCGTCTGAATCTCCCATTATTCTGAATTCCTGGTCTGCATTGATCCATCCACCGGCGTTTTGTTCCCGGTCCTTTCCCTTAAGACTTAAGATTCAGGATTTTTCCTGATAGTGTGCACTAATGACCATCCTCGCCGGGTTTCTGGATGCGCGCAGTCAGGTTAAAGTACTGGAAGGCCTGGAAGAGAAAGGGAAGGATGGCAAAGAGGGAGCTGATGGCCAGAGCGGCTCCCAGGGCGATCCATTGCCATAATTCTGTGGGAAGGGCAGCGGCGGTTACTGCGGCTGGGGGTGCCGCGGCGGAGGAGGCCGGGGATGCACTCCCCGATGCGGTCAGCATCGCCGAAAGGGGAAGCGTGAGCAGGATGTTGACTCCCCAGATGATCAGAATTCCCGTGAGGTTGAGGACCAGGGTGTGCCACCAGCCTTTGCTGGTGAGCAAAAAGGAGCGCAGCAGGGCAAAGGGGATCCCCTTTCTTTCAAAGATGGTAATAAAGGGAGTCAGTGAGAGGGAATTGGCCAGGATTAGTCCGGGGATGATCAGCAGGAAAAGTCCTGAGAATGAAATAAATGCCACCCCCAGGGAAGCTCCCAGGGCCAGAAGGGCGTTGGAAGAGAGGAGGGTAATCACTTCTCCGGAGGTAAATCCACCCTTGCCGCGGGCGACATAAACCTGCACATAGGAAAAAATGGCAGCCATGTAAAGCGACTGCACGAAGAGATAGAAGGCCAGGGTGATCATCAGGTTTTTATATACCGGGCCGATCTCTTTTATCAGTTTTTCCGGTTCCATCTCTCTCATCAGGTCTGCAGAGCCTGCAAGTTTCATTTGCATGAATACCTGCGCCGCGGCATAGATGAGCAGGAAAGGGAGGACATACACGGCGATGATCCGGGCCAGGGGTTTGCGCTCACTGTGCAGAAAACGCAGTGCATCCTGGTATATCTCACCTGTTTCCCTCTTTCGCGGGAAGAGTACGGTTTTCTCCATTCTGTTATGTAGCGGATCAGAACAGGGTGTTGTCCTGGGATTTCTGTTTTTTACTCAGCCTGACCACCTTGCGTGGTTTGCCTTCCTTTTCTTTTCCCTCGGAAATGGGTTCATCCGCCTGTTCCTGTCCGGCCGGCATCTCTTCCTGCCTGATCGGCACTTCCTCCTGTCCGGTTACGGCATTCTCCTGGCTGGTCGCCGCCTGTTCCTGACCGGCCGGCATCTCTTCCTGCCTGACCGGCACCTCCTCCTGTCCGGTCGCCCGTTTAAATGCAAATTTCACCTTTGTGCTTCCGAAGAGTACATCGTCGGAAAGGGCAGGTTCTTCCACATCAGCATTTGCCGGCGCGGGTGGCGGGGTTTCCTTCACCTCGTCCACGGGCTCCGGAGGCACCCGTTCTGTGACCGCCGGTTTTTCCCAAACAAGTCTTACCCTTTCCGGAGCCACTTCCCGTGCAGGGTTTTCAGCAACCGGTGCGGATCCGGCAGGTGTGCCCATTCCGGGTTCTGCCGTGCCCCCGGGTGTCGCCTGCGGTGCGCTGGACCTTTCCGGTTCCGCCTTCTGTATTTCCGGGGATAGAGCGGTCACGGGAGCCGCGGGTTCCCGGTAACTGCTGAGTCTTTCCGGACCGGGCATATCATTGTCGGAAGAGGTTCTGGTCAGGGGCGCTGCAGGGACCTGATTTGGGACGGAGAGCTGGCCGCTGAAGCCCTGTTTTTGCCCGGTGGCCTGTTTTTGCCCCGAAGCCTTTCGGGCATCCGGTTCAGGGCCAACGCCCGCTTCACGGGTGGTATCCGCCTCTTCAGTCCTGGTTTCAATCTGGTAGATGTTCCTTTCGGGGGCGCTGCGTGAAATCAGTTCGGCGATGAAGCCCGTCAGGAAAAGCATGGTGCCGATGATCATGGCCACCAGGGCGATGTAAAACCAGGGATTGTCGGCTACCAGGGGCGCTCTGATGCCCCGGGCAAGCATGGTGAGCTTATTGGCTCCCACCACGATGGCGGCAATGAAACCGAAGAGGAAGACAAAGGTGCCCAGCAGTCCGAAGAAATGCATCGGTTTCTTGGCGAACCGCGATATGAAGGTGACCGAGAGGAGGTCAAGGTATCCGTTGATGAAGCGTTCTATGCCGAATTTGGTGGTTCCGTATTTCCGGGGTTGGTGTTGGACCACTTTCTCCCCGATGCGGGTGAATCCGGCATGTTTGGCCAGGATGGGAATATAGCGGTGCATCTCGCCGTACACCTCGATGCTTTTGACCACGCTTTTGCGGTAGGCTTTAAGTCCGCAGTTGAAATCATGAAGCTTTATGCCAGAAGCCAGGCGCGCCGTGCCGTTGAAAAGTTTGGACGGCAGGGTTTTGGTGAGGGGATCGAACCGCTTCTTTTTCCACCCCGAGACCATGTCGTACTTCTCTTCCCTGATCATCCTGACCAGGTCGGGAATCTCGTTGGGACTGTCCTGCAGGTCGGCATCCATGGTGATGACGACCTCGCCCTGTGCGGCCTCAAATCCGCAGTAGAGGGCGGCGGACTTGCCGTAATTCCTCCGGAATTTAATGCCCCTGACGGCTGGATTCTCTTTGTGCAGCCGACGGATGACCTCCCAGGAGGAGTCGTTGCTTCCGTCATCGACCAGGATGACTTCGTAGGAGTAGTTTTTCCGGTCCATGACACGCTTGATCCAGCGGACCAGTTCAGGCAGCGATTCCTCTTCATTGAAGAGTGGAACGACGACGGAAATATCCATAGAGATGTGGTGTTTTAGCTATTCGAAGATGCTGTCGGGCGATTTTTTCCTGACGAAGATCGAGGAGATGAGCCCAATGATCAACCCCGTGAGTGGCATGTTGAAAAACTGCGAGAAGGCGAGGATGCCCGGAGTCTGGAATTTGGAGGTGAAGGCCAGGGCCGTATTGATCTGTTCTTCGGGGAGGCCTCTTTCCACCATCTGTTCTTCGGCGGCCAGCCTGATCTGCTCAATAAGTCCCGGATCGATGAACTTATACAATATATAGGTATATACGGCAATGGGAATGGCGGCGAACAACATGGAGAGGACAGCCACGCCCACCGACTGGCCATAGGAGAGGTAACCACCCATGGCCTTACGGTAATGAAACTGAATCACCACAATGGCGGCAATCATCACCAGGGTGGAAAGCCATTGGACTGGTTTGGCCTGCATGCTTCCGGTCATATACACTATCACCGAAATCAGTATGCTGAGAATAGCGTAGTAAAGACCGTACGTGACGGCATGCTTCCACATGGGACGCACAGGTTCAGCCGTTTCCGGCGTTTGGTAGACCGCTTGTTCTTCCATGGTTGAATTTTTTAAGGTACAGAGGGGCAAATATACAACCTTTTTTACTACTTTTGTGCCGGGTAAGTCCTGCACGACCAGCTCCTGCTGAATTCCCCCAGGGTTGGAAGACAGCAAGGGTAGGCGGTTGTAGCGGTGCGATGCAGGTAGCTTACCCACTTTTTTAGAAACGTTCTTTGACCCATTTTTGTGACGACGGGTGTTGCAGATTCAGAAAATTATCTTTTTCTTTGCCGCGCGTTTCACAGAAACGGAGTTCCATACAGATTCAGACTGAAAATTGAACTAAATTGCCGGATTAGCTCAGTTGGCCAGAGCACGTGATTTGTAATCTCGGGGTCGTCAGTTCGAATCTGACATCCGGCTCAGCACATCCGGGGAGTTTCCAGAGTGGCCAAATGGGGTAGACTGTAAATCTATTGGCGACGCCTTCGGTGGTTCGAATCCATCACTCCCCACCCTGAAAGACCCTTCCACTGTCGTGGAGGGGTCTTTGTTTTTCAGGCCCCCCGCAAAAACAGCCTGCCGGGTGATGCATCATTTGCAGGCAATTCGTAATTTTGGAAGAACAAACAACGGAAAGGCCATGTCACACGAAAAAGTCCTCAAGGAGAAACACGCCAAGAAGTCGGCCACGAAAACCCTGAAAGAGAAGCGGGCTGAGAAGAAGATCAAGGAAGAGGAGAAAAAAAGAGGCTGACCGGTAAGGCTGTCACCATGCGGGGTGGGTTGCCGTCAGCCGTTTACAAAGAGGTTTTTGCCGGAGAATTCAGGGTCGCAGGTGAGGTTGACCCGGAGTTTGCGGAGACCGGCCTCATCGCCCGGTGAGGGGATGTGGGTGAGGTGGACTTCGCAGTTGCGGAGCTGTTTAAGGTTTTCCAGGGCCATTTGGGCGGCGGGGTTGGAGAGGGCGGAGATGCCCAGCACGATAAGGGTTTCATCCACGTCGAGGCTCACCATGCGACCTTCCAGGATATCCTTTTTCAGGTAGGTGACCGAGTCGATGAGGCTCTGGGGCAGGAGGTACATGCTGTCGGGGAGGCCAGCCAGGTGTTTGGTGGCGTTCAGGATGAGGCTGGAGGCGGCGTGCATCAGGGGGGAGTTTTTCCCGGTGATGAGGGTGCCGTCGGGGAGTTCCAGGGCGGCACCGCAGAAAACCCCTTCGTTGCCCTTGCCGTTTTTGGAGGCTTCGGAGGCCGCCTTCCGCGCGGGAAGAACCACCCTGCGCTCTTCAGGGGTCGCCCTGACCCGCTCCATGATATGGCGCGACCGGTCAAGGGTGTCCTTGTCCACCACACCCAAGGCATACTCCACGGCCGACCGGAAATACCTGCGGATGATCTCCTGCCGCGAAGCTTCGGTGATCACGGTGTCATCGGTAATGCCGGCACTGAGGCGGTTCACCCCCATGTCGGTGGGCGACTGGTACATCGACGTATTGCCCGTGATCTTCTCCAGAATCCTTTTTAGCAGGCCGAACGCCTCGATATCCCGGTTGTAGTTGACCGTTTTGACATGGTACGCCCTGAAATGGTCCTCGTCGATGAGCACCTCGTCTTTCAGGTCGGCGGTGGCCGCCTCGTAGGCGATGTTCACCATATGGTCCACAGGCAGATCCCAGATGGGAAAAGTTTCGAACTTGGCGTAGCCCGCCTTGATGCCGTTTTTGTAGTCGTGGTAGAGGTTGCACAGGCAGGTGGCCAGTTTACCGCTGCCGGGGCCGGGACCGGTGACCACCACTATGGGTTTTTCCGTATAGATGTAGTCGTTGGCACCGTATCCCTGGTCGCTGACAATCTGATCGATGTCGGCCGGATAGCCGGGGAGGGGTCGGTGTACATACACCTTGATGCCCCTCATCTCCAGTTTGTTGCGGAAAGTCCGCGCCGGCGCCTGCCCTTCATACCGCGTGATCACCACCGCCCTGATGTCTATGCCCCACTGCCGGAAATCATCGATGCTCTTGAGGGCATCAACATCATAGGTGATCCCGAAATCAGCCCTGATCTTTTTCTGCTCAATGGCCCCCGCATGGATGCACAGAATCACGTCGACCTTGTCGCGCAGCAACTGTAACAACCGCATCTTCACGTTGGGATCAAAACCCGGAAGCACCCGCGCCGCATGCAGGTCGTGCATGATCTTGCCCCCGAACTCAAGGTATAACTTGTCCTGAAAATGATTGACCCGCTCCAGAATGGAAGTGGTTTGTTCACGGAGATATTTCTCGTTGTCGAACCCGGAGCGGCGTGTAAATTTCATGTTGATCCCGTTTGGTATGATACGTGCTGTTTCCGGGCTTCAATATTAACAAAAAATGGAGAGAGGGCTTCCATCCCTCCGAAAAAATGCGTATATTTATATACTTCACATTTTTTGGTTAAGGTGAGGTTTGTAAATTCTCAGGGGGAGGCTAATGAGCCTCCCTTTTTTACAGGTCAAAGGACATGTTTCAGGAATTCACGGGGGTTGTCACCGGCGATGACACGGAATTCCTCTCCGAAAAGGGTCCTGAATTTGCGTATATTTCCGTTGAAGTTGTCTTCGAAGAGGAGCAGCAGGGTATAGTCGGAGCCGAAGAGGATCCGGTGTCTGATTCCGGAATACAGCGGATGGGTGATCAGTTTACGGAGTACCCTGAATTCCGTGAAGCAGGAGAGGTCGGTGTAGACCTGATATCGGGGATCCTGGAGCAGGGCGATGATTCTGTTGGACCACAGGGAGGGATCGCCGGGGTGGGTGAGGGCGTTCCCCAGCTCGGTACCCCCACCGAAGTGGGCCAGGTTCAGGCGCAGCCGGGGGTATTTGGCGATGACTTTCTGCCACAGCAACGGGTGGTTAAGGGTCATGGCCCTTTCATGGACACCTTCGCTGCCCAGAAAGGAATCGCGGAACCTGACGCTTTCCTGGTCGAGGTATCGGAGCTTGCCATCCTTCCAGATGTCGCCGGTGATCACCACACTTTTGGCAAAAGTGGCGAAACCCCCCAGTGAATTGTGGGTGGTCACGGGAATTCCGTGGTCTTCACAGAAGGCATAAATCCCTCCCCGTTCCTCTTTGGGGCCGTAAAGCAGCGGGTCGGTGGGGGAGTAGCCGTTGGGGCAGTACAGTTTGATGCCGGCAAAGAGTTTTCCGCGGCCTACGTGGGCCAGGGCATAGTCATAGATGCCAGGCCGGCGGGGATCCACCGCCAGAAAGGGAAACACCCTCTCCCGGTAGCGGGGGTCCTCTTTCATGGCAGCCAGCTGCCTGATCTGTTCCTCCCATCCCCGGAAAGCCCCGGGAACCCGCGACAACTGCCGGTCGGCATCCAGAAGCTTGCCTGCATTCTCCAGAAAACGCTCTTTCTCCCGGAGGTACTTCCCACGCCACAATGCCCCCTCCTCACTTTCAGGAAGCTCCCCGGGGGTGAGCAGCCTGTTCCCCGATTCCACACTCCCGAAGAACCGGTCAGCCTCCCGCCTGAAATCACGGGCGGTAGCCTCCCCGGGCAGGAGGGCCGCCTCCCTGTCGGCCGTGGGCGCAAAACACCACGTCAGATCAAACGTCAATGGGGTGAGTATAAACTCCCCCTTGTAGGTCTTGTCCAGTTCGTCAAAGATGGCGGCAGAATTCTTCCGGCAGAAAACCGACATGGCATGCGAATAGCGCCTAAGCTTCCTGATCATGCCTTTCAGTCCACGCAGTTGGTCGCTCTCCCCCCGGCTCAGGCGCTCCCTGAACCCCAGCTGGTTTCTCATCTCCTTCATCAGGCGGTACAAGAGCTCCCTGGCCAGGAAATTTTTGTTGAAGAGGTGGTTGTGAATGTCGTAATACATGGTCGTCATTCCGTTAGTCCGCCCATTGCGGATGGTTTTGTAAAGGGTCCTTGAAATCCTATACAATTTATGGAGAAGGGGGGACAAAAACAAAAAATCCCCGGAATTATTTCCGGGGATTTTTATACGGGTGGGGCCGCCGTGCCGGGTGCATGCTCCTGACATAAAACGGATTGCCATGCGTCTGCTGCCGGTGGCCGTGCCGGCTGGTGCCGGGTGATGCAGGTCTCTTCGGGAGATTACCTTTTCAGCAGGACGGGGGTTCCCAGTCCGGCTTTTTCTAGTTCCCGGAGCTGTGTCTCGGCATCACCCACAATCACATAATAGAGGTTGCCCGGGAGAATGAACCGCTGCGCCAGTTGCCGGTGGGTCTCAGGCGTGAGCGAGCGGATGAAGTTCTCCTCTGCCCTGACAAAATCAAAAGGTTTGTCGTAGGCGCTGATTTGGGTGAGCATATCCAGTTTGGCCCTGAGGGTTTCGAAGTTGAGGGCATTGGATTTGATCAGGGCGTTTTTGGTGAACTGCAAATCTTCGGGGGTGATGTGCCTTACATATTTTTCCATCTCGTTCTTGAAGATTTCCACCGATTCGAGGGTAGCTGTGGAACGTACGCTCGAGGAGGCCATGAACTCCCCGTAATTTCTGCCCCCGGTGAAACCTGAGCGGGCACCGTAGGTGAATCCCTTTTCTTCGCGGAGGATCAGGTTGAGGATGCCATTGAAGGAGCCTCCCAGTTTGTAATTGACCACCGAAGCGGGGAAGTAATCGGGGCTGGTACGGGGCATGGCGGGACCGCCGATCTGGATGACCGACTGCTTGGCCCCCGGTACGTCGACGAAATAAATGGCCGATTGCTCAGGTTTTTCGGGCTGGCTTACTTCCGGAAGGTCAACGGGGAAGTTTTTCCATTTTTTCACCAGGTTTTTGGTGGCCTTTCTGACCTGTATCGGGGAGAGGTCGCCGGCCACGTGAAGCGTAGCCACTGCCGGTGAAAAGGCGGTTCGATAATAAGTTTTGAGGTCGTCGGGGGTGATGGCGGCTACCGATTCGGGGGTTCCCTCGGTATCGCTGGCCAGCGGGTGTCCTTCGCCGTAAACCAGTTTCTTAAAGGCGCTGTTGGCCAGCCAGGAGGGATTGGCGACATTGCGGCGCAGGTTGTTGATCATCCTGCTTTGAACCAGTTTGAACTGTTGTGCATCCCAACGGGGCTCCAGGAGGATCTCCTCCACCAGGGCCATGGTTTTCTCAAAATTGCGGGCCAGGGTGTTCACGCTGATGGAAATCTCTTCCACGCCGGCATTCACGGAGATGCGGGCGCCCAGCAGGTCGATGGTTTCCTCCAGTTCTTCGGGGGTACGGCGGAGGGTTCCCTCGGTCATCATGGCCGCCACGAAGGCTGCCACGCCGGGTTTATCCACGGGATCGAGGAGATGCCCTCCCTTCAGGGTCAGCGTATAGTTGACCAGGGGGAGCTCCTTGTCGTCAATGCCCAGCAGGGCCATGCCGTTGCCCAGTTTCCCCGACCATATTTTGGGAAGGGTCACCACCGGGTCGGGACCGGCTGCCGGCTCCACCGTACGGTCAATCTTAGAGGGGGTGCGCACCACGCTTTCCTCCACGGCCGCTTCATCCAACTTCACCTCCAGGGCTTCGGTGACCTTTTCCTCTACCACATCGGCCTTCACCGATCCTTCGGCCACCAGGGCCACCTGCCCCTTTGGCACAAAAGAGGTGGCCACATAGGGCTGGTTTTTGATATACTTGTGGTACACCCGAATGACGTCGTCGGTGGTCACCGCCCGGATATGGGCCAGGTCGCGCGTAATGAAGCCCGGGTCTCCCGCATACTCATTATACCTCGCCAGCTGAAACGACTTGCTCAGGACCGAACTCACCTGGTTGTAAAAGGAGGTTTCCAGGGAGGCTTTGATCCTTTCGATGTCGCTGTCTGTGATGCCTTCCTTTTCAAAAAGGGCGAACCCTTCGAAAATGGCCTTCTCGACATCGGCCAGGCTGACGCCGCTGTTGGCGCTGACGGTCACCTGAAAACGGCCTGCCAGCTCCTGGGCACTGTGGTATGCCCCCACCCGGGAGGTGAGCTGTTTGTCACGTACCAGTACCTTGTACAGAGGCGCTTTCTTGCCGTTGCTCAGCAGCTGCCCCAGAAAACTGAGCGCATAGCTGTCGGTGGTGTATTGCTCGGGGGTCGCCCATGCCATGGTCAGCTGTCCGGTCGTGGCAAAATTATCCTCGTGATAGAGCTTTTTGGTACCCGGAAGGGTGACCGGTATGGGTTTCATGTCCTCTACTTTGTTTCCGGAGGGTATCTCCCCGAAATAACGCTCCACCATGCGCTTGATTTCCGCAGGGTCGAAATCGCCGGCAATCACCAGCGTGGCATTGTTGGGGACATACCAGGCGGCGTGGAATTCCTTCACATCGTCGATGGTGGCGTTGAAAAGATCTTTCATCTCACCGATCACCTGCCAGCTGTAAGGATGTCCTTCGGGATAGAAATTCCGGTCCATGACGTAGCCCGCATGTCCGTAAGGACGGTTGTCGTAATTCTGGCGTTTTTCATTCTGGACCACATTCTGCTGGTTGGCGAAGGCTGACCTGGTCACCGTGTTGATGAGATATCCCATGCGATCGGCCTCCATCCAGAGCACCATTTCTACCGCATTGCGGGGAACCACTTCATAATACACGGTGCCGTCCTTGTTGGTGCCGCCATTCAGGGTTCCCCCCGCATTCTGAATCTTGCGGAAAAACTGATCCTGGGGCACGTTCTCCGACTCCTGGAACATCATGTGTTCGAAGAGGTGGGCAAAGCCGGTTTTCCCGGGTTTCTCGCGGTTCGAACCCACATGGTACTGGATAGCCACGGCCACGATGGGATCTGATTTGTCAAGGTGCAGAATGACATCCAACCCGTTGGGAAGGGTATACTTTTCGAAATCGAGCCTGAAACGCTCATCGGCCGACAGGCCGGTGGAAGCTGTCGTGAACAGCAGCAGCAGGGGTAAAGCCATAAACCACTTGTTAGTACGCATCTTTGGTTGAAATTTTGTAAATGAGAGGCCTAAAATAATACATTTATCTGAACTGCAGTAAGCGCCCCGCGTGAACCATTTCGCCGGAAAACCGTTTATGGGAAAAAACGATATGAAGGGATTCATCATTCGACATAAATGGGCGCTGTTGGGGCTGCTTGCGGGAGCCGTGGCCGGCTTTCTCTACTGGAGACTGGTGGGGTGCACCTCGGGCAGTTGCCCGATCAGGTCAGTCTGGTATTGGAGCACCCTCTGGGGAGCCGCCATGGGATACCTCCTGGGCGATTTTGTACAGGATCTGATCCACCGCCGTAAACACAGAAATGAGAATGCAGGGGAAGTTTGAAAATATCATCAGTTCAGAGAGGCCCGTTTTGGTCGATTTTTATGCCGAATGGTGCGGGCCGTGCAAAGCCATGGCACCTGTTCTGAAGCAGGTCAAGGAATCGCTTAACGACCATGTGCGTATCATTAAGGTGGATGTGGACCATAATCCGGCCCTGGCCGGCAAGTATGGCATCCGCAGTGTACCTACGCTGATGCTTTTCAGGCAGGGGCGCATGATCTGGAGTGCCGCGGGCGTACGGTCCGCCACCGAAATCCGCCAGGTGGTCGAACAGGCCCTGCAAAAAACGGCCTGATTTCTCCGGAAAACGGCCTGATTTCTCCACCAGGCCGAACGATCCCCGGGGTGCCCTGAATTGGAAGGGATGTTCCCGGTCCTGAAACCGCACCTTTTTTTATCTTTGGGAAAAAATGATCATGTTCCGAACTACTTTCAGATGCCTGACCGGAACGGTCACCGGCATTCTGGCTGCAGCATTGTTACTCTCTTCGTGTGGTCAGAAGACGCCTGAAACTTCACCTGAAGGTGTGATCACCTATGCTGCCATCGAAAAGCACATTGTGGCGCTCTCTTCTGATGAGATGAAAGGGCGCATGCCGGCCACCCCTTCCGAGGAAAAAGTCGTGGAATACATTGCAGCCCAGATGCGGGAGATAGGTCTGGAACCCGCCGCCGGAGGCAGTTATTTTCAGGAGGTACCTCTTTTACTGGTGACGGGCCGAAGTTCCCCCTGGCTGGAATTCGTCACCCCCAATGGGACCCTCTCACTGGCCAAACAAACCGATTACGTCTCTTTTGGCCGCAAGATGGAAACCAGCGTCACCCTCGATGGGTCGGAAGTCGTTTTTGCAGGGTATGGCATTGTGGCACCCGAATATGGGAGAAACGACTTCGAGGGGGTGGATGTCAGGGGCAAGACCATCCTGGTGTGGGTCAATGATCCGGGTTACGGTACGGAGGGGGATTATTTCCGGGGACATGAAATGACTTATTATGGCAGGTGGACCTATAAATTCGAGGAGGCAGCCCGGAAGGGAGCCCGGGCCTGCTTCATTATTCACGAAACCGGTCCGGCGGGTTATGGTTGGAATGTGGTGAGCAACAACGGGGAGTCCACGCAGCAGTATCTGCTGCCGGGTGACGGTTATGCCTCGCGTTGCGGAATTGAAGGGTGGATCACCCTGTCCTCCGCGGAGAAGCTGTTTCAGTCTTGCGGGCTTTCCCTGGAGAAGTTGAAAAGAGAGTCGGCAGCCCCCGGCTTTAAGCCCTTTACCCTGCCGGTAACGGTGAGCGGTTCGCTCACCAACCGTTTTGATACCGCGGTTTCACGGAATGTGTGCGGGATGATCCGCGGGGCCCGTCACCCCGGTGAAGTGGTCGTTTATACGGCACACTGGGATCATCTGGGAGTGGGAACCCCTGTCAACGGGGACTCCATTTACAACGGGGCCACTGATAACGCCAGCGCTGTGGCCTGGATGCTGGAAATCGCCCGGGCTTTCACTTCCGGCCCTCCTCCGGAAAGATCCCTCCTCTTTTTGTCACCCACCGCCGAGGAATCGGGATTGCTGGGCTCTTCGTGGTACACACAGAATCCCTTCTTCTCCCTCGACAGCACCGTAGCCTGCATCAATACCGATGTGATTCTCTTCCTGGGAAAATTCAGGGACATTGCCCTGACCGGTTATGGCTATTCCGACCTCGACAGCCTCGTGGAGCGGGTCGCCGCAACTCAGGGACGCTACTCCGTTCCCGATCCCAACCCCGAAAACGGCATGTTCTTCCGTTCCGACCAGTTCCCCTTTGTCAAGCGGGGTGTCCCCGCCATTTTTGCGAAGGGCTATACCGATGCCGAAAAATTCGGTCCCGGGGAGACGGCGGCCCTGATTGCCCGCTACTGGGAATCGGTTTACCATACTCCGCAAGATGAATATGATCCCTTGCGCGACGACCTCAGCGGATTGGTGGAGGATGCCCGCCTCTTTTACAAGGTAGGGGCCGAACTGGCCCACAGCCGTTTCTGGCCCCAATTTAAAACTTCCGCAGGATTCGGCGAAGCCGCACCCCTGCGGCCCCGGTAGACGAAAGCCCCTGCGCTCACTGCCATCAAAGGAAATCGAGCCGGGGTGTGTACCCCTCGAGAATCTTCTTCTCTTCGATAGCCAGCATGATCACGTCGACAATCATCTCGGTAGTGAAATGGGAGCGGTTGAAGGTCAGGTCGAAGAGTTCTTCGTCGGGGCCCCTTTCGGGCATCGCGGCATGCCGGTAGGCATATCTTTCCTTTTCCACCCTTTCGATAAAACGGATGGATTCCTGGCGGGTCCAGCTGTTTTTGTTCATGATGCATAGGATCCGCTCCTCCAGGGGAGCCACCAGCCTGATATGCAGGGAGTTTCTGAGATCTGCGGCGATGACGTTGCTGGCGCGGCCTACAATGATGCAGAAGCCATCCTCGGCAAAGCTGCGGATCACCTCCACTACCGTTTTCTTGATTTTTTTGTCGCTTTTGTACTTCTTCTCAGAAAAGGCGCTGATGATCTCGTCGACCATGGTGCGCTCCTCCTGCTTGAAAATCTTGGCGACCCTTTCGGGTTCGAGGTTCAGTTCTCTGGCGCTGTGGTTGAGGATCTCCTTGCTGAGAACCCGCCACCCTTCAAATGAGGTGGTTTTGTTAAGCCTTTCGGCCAGGGCGTAGGCCAGCTCCAGCCCGGAGCATCCCACCTGACGCGAAATCGTGATCACCGGCCCCGGGGGTTTGTTCTCCCTGCCCGGAGCAACACTCCGCGTCAGCCTTTTGTTGAGATAAGATACGAGTGTATTGGACATGGTCTTTACTTTATGTGGTGCGTTATTCCGATAATATTACGCTTTTTTCCGGAAGCGGGTTCCCTCCCCTTCATAAAAAATCGCACAAGAGGCTTTCGTGCTTCCTTTTTAAGGGTAAAATCAGGCCGGCCCTTGTTTTCACCGCTTAAAACCCGTATTTTCGGGACTCCATCCTAAAAGTGAAAGTATGTTTGCAAAAGAAATCTATATCAGCCGCCGGAAACAGCTGGCAGGCCTGGTTAAAAGCGGGATCATCCTCTTGCCGGGAAACGGGGAGTCGCCCATGAATTATCCTGACAATACCTATCATTTCAGGCAGGACAGCAGTTTTCTCTATTTTTTCGGATTGGATCAGCCTGATCTTGCAGGTGTGATCGACGCCGACAGCGGGGAGGAGATACTTTTCGGCAACGATGTGGACCTCGATGACATCATCTGGATGGGGCCGCAGGAAAGCATGGCTTCACGGGCCGAGCGGGTGGGCGTTGCCCGTTCGCAACCTTTTGGCCGGCTGGGAGATTACCTTCGCGAAGCCATCGGAATGGGGAGAAGAATTCATTTTTTGCCACCTTACCGGGGTGAGGGGAAAATCATGCTCGCCGCTTTAACGGGTATCGCCGTGGAACGCCAGAAAGAGATGGCCTCCCTTGAACTGATCAGGGCGGTGGTGAGCCTCCGTTCCATCAAGGATTCCCTCGAAATAGAGGAGATTGAAAAGGCCTGCGCCACCGGTTACAAAATGCATGTCAAGGCCATGAAGATGGCCCAACCCGGGGTGTGGGAACAGAAAATCACCGGCCGCATCGAGGGCATTGCCGCATCGGGCGGGGGGCAGATATCCTTTCCGGTCATCCTTTCGCAAAACGGGGATACCCTTCATAACCACGACCATTCCCAGATTCTGGAAAAGGGAAGACTGCTGATCGTTGACGCCGGGGCAGAGTCCCTGCTGCACTATGCGTCTGATTTTACTCGGACCACTCCCGTGGGAGGAAAGTTTTCACCGCGGCAACGCGAGATCTACAATATTGTCCTGGCCGCCAACAACCGGGCCACAGAGCTGATCAGGCCCGGGGTGACCTATCTTTCGGTGCACCTGGAAGCGGCCAGGGTGATCGCCGCCGGACTCAAGGAAGCAGGGCTGATGAAAGGCGATGTGGATGAAGCCGTGGCGGCCGGTGCGCATGCCCTCTTTTTCCCGCACGGACTGGGACACATGATGGGTCTTGATGTCCATGACATGGAAGACCTGGGACAAATCCATGTTGGCTTCGATGAGGAGATCAGACCCTCCACACAGTTCGGCACCCGCTCCCTCAGATTGGGTCGGCGGCTCCAACCCGGATTTGTCATCACCAATGAACCGGGCATCTATTTCATTCCGGCCCTGATCGATCAATGGCGCACTGCAAAAATCAACGACGCCTTCATCAACTTCGATAAAGTGGAACAATACAAGGGCTTTGGCGGAATCAGGCTCGAGGACGATATCCTGGTCACTCCGGAAGGATCCCGCATCCTCGGCAAACGGGTGCCCATCGATCCCGAAGAGGTGGAAAAAACCGTGGCCGGCTGATCCCCGGTCAGCTCTTTTCCTGTGCCAGCTGCTTCTTCAAAATACGGTTGTAGAAGTAGTCCAGTTCTACATAGATCTCATCGCGAATCTCGCGGCAGAGCTCCCTGATCCTGTCGGGATTCTTAGACTCCTTGAAAGGGTTGTTGAACCCCAGGTGCATTTTCCGTTTGGCTTTGACCTTCGGAAGATGCAGATCCTCTGGTGTGCCGTCACCTACCGTGATCAAAAAGTCAAATTCCATGTCGGCGTACTTGTCGAATTTCTCGGGCTTATTCTCTTCGATCCTGATGCCGATTTCAGCCATGACCTCAATGGCTATGGGCTCTATATGAGTAACAGGCATAAGTCCCGCTGAATAAATTTCCAAACTATTGTCCATTTTACGCAGAATGGATTCGGCGATCTGTGAGCGGCAGGAATTGCTGTGGCTCAGAAAGAGAATTTTCATAGCCAGGTTTTAGTTGAATAAGGCTCAAAAATTACAAAAAATGGTTTACTCCGGAAAGCGTTTTATAAAAAAATCATTTTAAAAGTGTTGTACAAGTCAGATAAGGCCTTTTTTACGTATTTTTGCGGAATAATCAATTTTGGTGCAATCTAGGCAATCACGAGGAATTGCCGGTAAAACAAAACAGTACATGGAGCCTAAAGATCTGAAAAACTCAGAAGAGTTAAAAGTTACGTCCAGTAACGATGCCGAAGTGAATGAGAACCTGCAGAGTGAACCTGCCGAAATCACGGAAACCCCATCCGAAGTTGTGAACGAAGCTGTTGCGGAACCTGTAGAGGAAGCCGCTGCTGAAGTGACCGGAGCCGTCGAAGCCGTTGCGGAACCTGTGGAGGAAGCCGCCGCCGAAGTGACCGAAGCCGTCGAGGCCGTTGCGGAACCTGTGGAGGAAGCCGCCGCCGAAGTAACCGAAGCCGTCGAGGCCGTTGCGGAACCTGTAGAGGAAGCCGCTGCCGAAGTGACCGAAGCCGTCGAAGCCGTTGCGGAACCTGTAGAAGAAGCCGCCGCCGAAGTGACCGGAGCCGTCGAAGCTGTTGCAGAGCCTGTGGAGGAAGCCGCCGCCGAAGTGACCGGAGCCGTCGAAGCTGTTGCAGAGCCTGTGGAGGAAGCCGCCGCCGAAGTGACCGGAGCCGTCGAAGCTGTTGCGGAACCTGTGGAGGAAGCCGCCGCTGAAGTGACCGAAGCCGTCGAAGTCGTTGCGGAACCTGTGGAGGAAGCCGCCGCCGAAGTGACCGGAGCCGTCGAAGCCGTTGCGGAACCTGTGGAGGAAGCCGTTGCTGAAGTGACCGAAGTGGCCGAAACCAATGAGGAGGATGAAGAAGAAGTCCCCCTGGTGGAGGAACATACGGCAGAGCATTACAAGGAGCTTTCCCAGATTGAGCTGCTGAACCTGTTGCGTGAGGTGGTGGAAGGCGACGCCGAAACCCCGGCCCATAACGCCGATGTGATCATGGCTGTCTACTACCGGAAGATGAGAGAGGTCAGTGATGAACACAAACGGAAATTCCTTGAAGAGGGCGGGCAGGCCGAGGATTATGTACCGGTGGAAGACCCCTACGGAAACGAAGTCAAGGAACTGGTGAGGAAACACCGGCAACAGAGGTTCGAACAAGGCCGCAAACTCGACGCTGAGAAAGAACTCAACCTCCAGAAGAAATACGATATCATTGAAGAAATCAAAGGCCTCCTCAATAAAGAGGAGTCGATCAACCGTACCTTCCAGGAGTTCCGTGAACTCCAGAAGAAATGGTATGAGATAGGGCAGGTGCCCCAGGCCAAGATGAAGGACCTGTGGGATACCTACCATTTCCACGTAGAGAATTTCTACGATTACATCAAAATCAACAAGGAGCTCCGCGACCTGGACCTGAAGAAAAACCTGGAAGCGAAGATCGAAATTTGCGAGAAAGCCGAGGAGTTGCTGGTGGAGCCCTCCGTGATCAAGGCTTTCAACGCCTTGCAGAAGCTGCACGAAGATTGGCGGGAAACCGGTCCGGTGCCCACCGACAAAAAGGATGACATTTGGGAGCGTTTCAAGGCGGCCACTTCAAAGATCAACCTGAAACACCAGGAGTATTTTGAGAAGCGGAAACTCGATCAGAAGAAAAACCTCGATGCCAAGATCGCGCTGTGTGAGAAGGCTGAGGAGATCAGCGAGGCCAATCCCGACAACCACCGCGACTGGGATGAGAAATCCCGGGAACTGGTGGAACTCCAGAAGGTGTGGAAAACGATCGGTTTTGCCCCGAAGCGGGAGAACAACAAGGTCTACGAGCGGTTCCGGGGTGCCTGTGACAAGTTTTTCATCAACAAGCGGGAGTTTTATTCCCGGAACAAGGATATTCAGCAGGTCAACCTGCAGATGAAGATCGACCTGTGCATGGAGGCGGAAACCCTCAAGGACAGCACCGACTGGAAGAAGGCCACCCAGCAGTTCATTGACATCCAGAAAAGGTGGAAAGAGGTGGGTCCCATTCCGCGGAAGAGTTCCGATGCGGTATGGAAGCGTTTCCGTGCGGCCTGCGACTATTTCTTTGAGCGGAAGTCGCTCCATTTCAGTGATATCGATGGTGAACAGGGGGAAAACCTGAAGCTGAAGGAAGCCCTGATTGCCGAGGTGGAGAGTTTCCAGCCCGGTGATGATCCTGCAGAATCGCTGAAGATCCTGCGTGATTTCCAGCGGCGGTGGACCGAAATCGGCCATGTGCCCATCCGGAGCAAGGAGGCCATCCAGCGCCGCTTCCGCGATGCCATCAACAAACAGTTTGACGGGCTTCATATCGACAACTCCAACCGGACCACCTTCAACTTCCGGAGCAAGATAGAGTCGCTGACCGACAATGCCCGCGGGCTCTCCAAGGTGCGTTCCGAAAGGGAAAAATACATGATCAAGCTCAAGCAGCTGGAGACCGACCTGACCCTTCTCGACAATAACATCGGCTTCTTTGCCAACTCAAAGAACGCACAGGCCCTGATCGCCGACGTGAACCAGAAGATCCAGGATACCCGCGAGAAAATCGAACAACTGAAGGAGAAGATCAGGATCATCGACGATCTTGATAAATCAGAATATTGAAAGTGGCCGACAGCCGTTATATTTTTGTGACGGGAGGAGTGACCTCCTCCCTGGGAAAAGGGATACTGGCCTCGTCACTGGCCAAGTTGCTGCAGTCACGGGGCTACGCTGTAGCCCTGCAGAAACTCGATCCCTACATCAACGTGGACCCTGGAACGCTTAATCCCTATGAGCACGGGGAGTGTTATGTCACCGAGGACGGGGCCGAGACCGACCTGGACCTGGGCCATTATGAGCGCTTTCTGAACATCCCCACCTCGCAGGCCAACAATGTGACCACCGGCAAGATCTACCAGTCGGTGATCAGCAAGGAGCGACGCGGCGATTACCTGGGAAAGACGGTGCAGATCATTCCCCACATCACCGATGAAATCAAACGCAGGATCAAGATTCTGGGTTCAAAGGGAAAGTATGACATTGTCATCACCGAGATTGGCGGAACGGTGGGCGACATCGAGTCGCTACCCTATGTCGAGGCGGTGCGGCAGCTGAAATGGGAGATGGGCAGCAGGGCGCTGGTGATTCACCTGACGCTGGTGCCTTACCTTTCGGCCACCGGGGAACTCAAGACCAAGCCCACGCAGCATTCGGTCAAGCAGCTCCTCGAAAACGGGGTGCAGCCCGACGTGCTGGTTCTGCGCACCGAACACCATATTGACGAGCAGATCAGGGCCAAGGTGGCCCTCTTCACCAATGTCTCGATCGATGCCGTGGTGCAGTCGGTCGACGTGCCCTCCATCTATGAGGTTCCCCTGAAAATGCTCGAGGAGAAACTCGACGTGACGGTGCTCAGGAAACTGGACCTTCCGGTCAGGGAACCCGCTGACCTGGAGGATTGGAAGGGATTCCTGCACCGGCTGAAAAACCCGGAGCATGCGGTGGAGATCGCCCTGGTGGGTAAATATGTGGAGCTCCACGACGCCTACAAGTCGATCAGTGAGGCATTGGTGCATGCCGGTGCCGCCAACAATGCGCGGGTGACGGTGCGCTGGATCCACTCCGAGTCGCTTACCGAAGCCAACGTGGAGAAGAAACTGCGCAGTGCAGGAGGGATCCTGGTGGCCCCGGGTTTTGGCCACCGTGGTATCAAAGGGAAAATCCTGGCCGCCCGGTTTGCCCGCGAAAACAACATCCCCTATTTCGGGATATGCCTGGGCATGCAGATTGCCGTGATTGAATTCGCGCGCCACGTCCTCCACCTCGAGGAGGCCGATTCCACAGAAATCAACCCGGGCACACCCCATCCGGTCATCGACCTGATGGAGCAGCAAAAGGAGGTGACCGATTTTGGGGGAACCATGCGGTTGGGCGCCTACGAATGCCGCCTGATCTCACGCAAGTCCAAGGTGTTCGAAGCCTACAACAAGCTCACCATCAGTGAACGTCACCGCCACCGCTTCGAGTTCAATAACGCCTATCTACCGCAGTTCGAAAAGGCCGGCATGAAAGCCGTGGGCATCAACCCCGATACCGACCTGGTGGAAATCGTCGAAATCCCTGCCCACAAATGGTTCGTGGGTGTCCAGTTCCACCCCGAATACCGAAGCACCGTCCTTAACCCCCATCCCCTGTTTGTGAGTTTTATTAGGAGTGTATTAGCATAGCATGATCTTTTATGGATAAAAATTCAATTATCGGGATCATTTTGATCTTTTTGGTCCTGGTCGTCTTTTCCATCATCAACCAGCCGTCGAAGGAGCAGATAGAGCGGATGAAGCAGCGGCAGGATTCCATTCAGAAAGTGGAAGCTGCCCGGCAATTGGAGGCGGCAACGCAGCAGGAGCTGCTTCCGGCCAGCGAGGAGCTGATCGCCGACTCGCTCCGGGCTGAGGAAGCCTTCCGGCAGCAGGTCGATCAGCTGGGGGCCTTTGGCACCCTGGCCACAGGCGAAGAACAACTTACCACCCTCGAGAATAACCTGGTGAAAGTTACCCTTTCCAACAAAGGGGGACGTATTGTGTCGGTGGAACTCAAGGACTATATGACCCACGACGGAAAACCCCTCATCCTTTTTGAAGGGGAGAATACCCGGTTTGCTTTTAATTTCTTCTCCCAGAACCGGAATATCCAAACCGACCAGCTCTATTACACCACCACCTCGCCGGCCGTGGTGGCCATATCGGGACCAGAGGTGCGCACCGGCGACAAGGGGGATGAGAAATACAATGCCCAGAATCCGGGGAAAAGCGACTCGGTGGTTTTTCGCCTGGAAGTACAGCCCGGCGTCTGGATGGAACAGGCCTATTCGCTGCGCTACAACACCTACATGGTAGGTTTCAACGTCAGGATGCAAGGCATGGAGCGGCTGGTGGCCGCCAACCAGCCCTATCTCAACTTCCTTTGGGCCTTCGACGTGCCCCGGCAGGAGAGAAAATCACAGTACGGCGAAGACCGCTATACCAACATCTACTACAAGTTCTACGAAGATGAGGTCGACAAGCTGAATGCCAACAAGTCGGACGAGGAGAACCTGACCACCCGCACCAAATGGATCGGCCTCAAACAGCTCTTCTTCACCTCGACACTCATTGCCGGGGAATCCTTTCCCGTGGCCCAGGTGCGCAGTACCCGGATGCAGGAGGACGAAAAATACCTGGCCAACTTCGAAACGGCCATCTCCCTGCCCTGGGAAGGAAAACCCTCGGAAGAGTACGGGATGAGCTTTTATTTCGGGCCCAACCATTTCCATACCCTCCGCCAGTACAAACTGGACCTGGAAAGCCAGGTCAACCTGGGCTATTCTATCGTCAGGCCCTTCAACCGTTATCTGATCATTCCGGTGTTCAATTTCCTGCGGAATTACATCGGCAACATGGGAATCGTCATCCTCTTGCTTACCATTTTCATCAAGTTGATTCTGTTCCCCTTTACCTACAAATCCTATCTCTCACAGGCCAAGATGCGGGTGCTGAAACCCGAGATGGACGAGATCAACGAGAAGTTTCCGGCCGACAAGGCGATGGAGAAACAACAGGCCATCATGGCGCTCTACAAAAAGGCGGGTGTCAATCCCATGGGCGGTTGCCTGCCCATGCTGCTGCAGATGCCCATCCTCATCGCCATGTTCTTTTTCTTCCCCACCTCCATTGAGCTGAGGCAGCAGGGCTTCCTCTGGGCCGACGACCTGTCGACCTACGACTCCATCCTGAACCTGCCTTTCTCCATCCCGTTTTACGGCGACCATGTGAGCTTCTGGTGCCTGCTGATGACCATCACCACCATTATCTCAACGCGCCTCAACTCACAGGCTACCGCCGGAAATACCATGCCGGGCATGAAAACCATGATGTACATGATGCCCGTGATGTTTCTCTTTATCCTGAACAGCTATTCGTCGGGACTGAGTTACTATTATTTTCTGGCCAATGTGATCACCATTGGGCAGACCTACGTGGTGCGCGGAATGGTCGACGAGGAGAAGATCAGGGCACAGATCCAGCTGAACAAGAAAAAAACCACGGTATCCAAGTCGAAATTCCAGCAGCGCTTGGAGGCGATGGCCAAGGAACGCGGAGTCCAGCTCAACCAGCCCAAAAAGAAGTAGGCCACCGTAAGGGAAGTGCCACCGCATGGATCTCCGGCGCCGGGTAAAAAATTGCCGGGACCGTCCATTAAACTTCCGGCAGGAATCAAAGTCAAAAGGGAAACTTTTAATTTAGGTCAGAGATGAAAAAAATCGGATTATTCTTTTTAGGTTTTGCGCTGGCCATTACGACCAGTTGCGGACAGGGAGGCAAGAGCCAGAGTACCGCACAGGCGGAGCAGGCGCCGGCGATGCAGGATCCACAACGGCCGGGCGGACCGGGCGGACCGGGTGGCAGGATGCAGTTCAATCCCGAAGACATGGCCAAACGGCAGACCGAACAGATCGGTGAATACGTGAAGTATACCGGCGACCAGGAAGCCAAGGTCAATGAGATCAACCTGAAGTATGCCAAAAAGATGCAGGAAATGCGCGGGGAACCGGGAAGTTTCCGCGATATGAGCGATGCCCAGCGGCAGGAGTTCCGCAAGAAAATGGACGAAGTAAACGCCCAGAAGGACGAAGAACTCAAAGGCCTCTTCACCGCCGACCAGTACAAACAGTACGAAGTCTTCAAGGAAGAGATGGCCAAAATGCGGCGTGAGCGGATGATGCAGGGAGGAAGGCCCTGATCTGGCTGCCCTTACCTGAATCAAAACAGAAGGCCGCCGGCAATCATGCCGGCGGCCTTCTGCGTTGAAAAGGTCCGCTGCCGTGCGGTTTCCTCAGAGGTTGTTTTTCAGGGCCACCATCTTGATGGCCGTGAGCGCGGCTTCGGTTCCTTTGTTGCCCAGGCGGCCCCCGGCACGGTCCAGGGCCTGCTGCTGGTCATCCGTGGTGAGTACCCCGAAGACAAAGGGCAGGTTGAACTTCAGGTTAAGGTCCATGGTCCCCTGCGTAACCCCCTGACAGATAAAGTCAAAGTGGCGGGTTTCACCCTGGATGACACATCCCAGCAGGATGACGGCGTCAAAACGCCCCGTGGAAGCCAGCAGTTGCCCCGCCAGGGGAAGTTCGAAGCTCCCGGGAACACGCAGGATCTCAATGTCCTCCTCGCCGGCACCGCAACTTTTCAGGGTCTCCACGGCTCCTCCCAGAAGGGCCTCCGTGATCTCGGGGTTCCATTCGGCAACGGCAATGCCGAACCGCATTCCCCCGGCTGAGGGAACTTCGCTGCCGCGGTTTTCAGAAAGATTGACTGTGGCCATAGGATAAAAAAAAACCTCCCCCGGAGGGGAGGAAGAAATATTATGAACAGGTATAGTTTACTTCCCGGCGGAGGCGCGGGCGATATACTTGTCGATCATCCGTCCTTCGTTGGTGTTGGCAAAGTTGTTCTTGATCTTTTCATAGTGCACCAACGCCTTGGCGGGCTCATCCATGCTTTCGAGCAGCGTGCCGGCCTTCATCAGGTAGATGGGGGTGGTCAGCTCGTTTTCACTCATGGCGGCGGCCTTCTCATACTGCTTCAACGCCTTCTCCCTTTCGCCCAGCTCAAGATAGGCATCCCCCATGGCACCCTGTGCGGTGGGCCCCAGCAAAAGATCCCTGGTCTTGAATTTGCCGAGGTAATCCAGCGCATCCTGGAACTGCCCCAGATGCAGATAGGACAAACCGGCGTAGTAACGGGCCAGTTTCGCCTGTTTGGTGATCCCGTAATCATCGATGATGTCGAGGAATCCCAGATAGTTGCCGTCACCGTTAAGGGCAAGGTTGAACGAATCCTTTTCGAAATACTGCTCTGCCATGAACATCTGCGACTGGGCCTCCTTTTCGCGGGGACCGACATATAACCGGGTAATCCCCAGATAGCCTACCACCACCAGCACAATGGCGCCGATGACGTAGAAAATCGTGTTCTGGTGGTCCTCAATGAACTGTTCCGTTTTGGTCAGTGCGCTTTCAATATCCTGCAGATTGTCATGCTGCTGCGTTTTCTTGCTTGCCATTTCTTTATGTTTCAAAATTGTGCCGCAAAAATAGTATTTTTTACAAATCCTTCCGGAAGGAATCCGCACTATTTTGACGATTAATCCACATCGGGCCGTTAATATCTCTTCGGAATCATCCGCTGGCCCCTTTTAACCCGGCCAACGCTTCCGCGTGCCAACCCTTCGCCCCCCGGAAAATCAGGAAGCAGGCTGGCGGCTCACACTGAACGCTTACGCAGTATGTTCTGTATGATCCTGTAAAACGGAGGCTCCCCCCCGAATCTCCCGATTTTCCATTAAATTTGCAGGATTAACGGAGCAGACGATGCATTTGAGGACACTATCGGTGGTTCATTTCAAGAACATCAGGGAGGCGGCAGTCGATTTCTCTCCCCGTCTGAATGCTTTCATCGGCAACAACGGGGCGGGGAAAACCAATTTCCTCGATGCCCTTTATGCCCTCTCTTTTTCGAAGAGTTTTTTCAACCCTTCCGACCAGATGAGCGTGACCCACGGGGAAAGCTGGTTTATGCTCCAGGGCAGGTATGAGGGGGAGAGCGGAGAGGAGCAGGTGGTGTATGCCTACCGGAACGGGGAGAAGAAGCAGCTCCGGCGCAATGGCAAGGCCTACCGGAAGCTGGCCGACCATATCGGCCGGTTTCCGCTGGTGATGGTGTCGCCCTCCGACGCCAGCCTCATCCTGGGCGGCAGCGAAGAACGCCGTAAATTCATCGACGGGGTGATCTCACAGTACAACCCGGCCTACCTCGACGACCTTTTGCGCTACAACCGGGTGCTCCTTCAGCGGAATACCCTGCTCAAACAGATGGCCCCGGTCGGCCACCCCGGCCATGGCAATTCCCCCAATGGCAATTCCCCCAATGGCAGTCCAGACCATGGCAGCTCTGCCCATGGCCCCTCCGGAAGCGGCAGTTCCGGCCACAGCCCTGCAGACCATAGCCATTCCGGCCAGGTTGCTTCCGCCCATGGCAGTTCCGCCTACGGTTTGCTCGATGTCTACGACGGGGAGCTTGTAAGGGCAGGGGAGTCCCTTTACCGCCTCCGGAAGGAATTCATCAGGGAACTCAAACCGGTTTTTCAGAGTTTTTACACCACCATCTCCGGAGGCCATGAAGAGGTGGGCCTCCACTACCATTCCGACCTGAACAGCCACGATTTTGAACAGCTGCTGAAGGAGACCCTGCCGGCCGACAGGGCGGCGCAGTTCACCACTGCGGGGATCCACAAGGATGACCTGCGGCTTACCCTGGACGGCCATTCCCTCAAAAAGACAGGTTCACAGGGACAGCAGAAAACCTATCTTGTGGCACTGAAACTGGCCCAGTTCGAATTCATCAGGCAAACCGCGGGGATCACCCCCATCCTGCTCCTCGACGATATTTTCGATAAACTCGACAGCGGCCGCGTAGAACAGATCGTCAGAATGGTGGCCGGCGACCGCTTCGGTCAAATCGTCATCACCGACACCAACCGCGACCACCTCGACACCATTCTGCAAAAGGTAACCCCCGATTACCGGATTTTCATGGTCGACCAGGGCAAAGTGGAGGTCCTCAGATGAGACGCAGCGCTACCATGAAACTGGGTGACCTCCTGGGCGATTTTCTTCGGAATTCTCCCCTCGAACCCCGCCTGAAAGAGGTGGCCGTTATGGAACACTGGCACGAACTGATGGGCGCCATGGACCGCTATGTGCGGAAAATCTCAGTCGACAAAGGGGTGCTCTACGTGGAAATCACCTCCCCGGTGGTCAGATCGGAACTCTTCATGAACCGGGAGGAATTGCTGCGTCGCCTCAACGAAAGGGCAGGGGAGCAGATCATTTATAAGATTGTTTTTAAATGAACAATCTTATAAATGATTGAAGATTAGAAGATCAGAAGGTCAGGGTGTCGGAATATCAGAATGCAGGAGTATCAGAGTGACAAAATAGGCTTCACCTGGCCGGGGCGCTGTGCAGGACTCTGGTCGCTGACCGTGCATACCATGGCACAATGCAGGACCTTTGTTATGGACCTTGGATGCCATTTCCCAGTGCAGGACTCTGGTCTCTGACCTCCCTTACCGGACTACATTGCAGGACTCTGGTCACTGACC
>JAAYDJ010000033.1 GCA_012729335.1 Bacteroidales bacterium
CGGCACCTTGTGCCGGAATTAAGATAACCTACTTGGTTCGGTTATGCAGCGAGAGCGTAATTGTTTTCGCCAGTTGTTGTTTGAACGCCGTTGTTGACGGGCTGTGCGATCAAAGCCCGGCATGCTTCCATACCTCTCCTGCCCGCTGTCAAAACCGGTCAGTCCCGAGATATCGTAATTTCCTAATAATCAAAAGAACTCGATGCTTTTTTCGAAATGGAGCAACAAAAAATGATTTTTACATCTATGTATTGCTTCCTTTGCTACAAAGATAATGCCTTTTTTTAATTATAGTTCCATTAACTGTAAGCATTACTGTACCATCAGCAAAAAAGCTGCCCTGAGTCTGTCATCTCCCTGGTAAGGTACCGTAGGAAAATCAATATTAGCTCTAACTGGTCTTCTCCCAAAAATCCGGAGCATTCAAAAATAGAGTTTCTAACGACCTGTACCCTGTTAATGAACATTTGCTTGGTCCCTGCTTCTTAAGCGTAACGCTATGCCAGAACTGATGGCTACTTTTTCCAGATGAGGTGGCCTTTCGGACAGCGGGCTTCCTTTTCATAGCCGACGGGGCCGATCCTTTTTTCGCGGTAGCTTATTTTTCCACTGCCATGGCAGGGTACCGAATGCCCCTTTTCCATCGTGCACACATAGGTGATCACCTCCTGTTTCTGGTACTTGTAAAGGGGATAGGTGGAAATGGTGGCTTCCACCTTTTTGCTGCACTGTTCGCAGCGCATTTTTTTCTTCTCGGTGGTGGGATCGGGAACGGGATTCTCTTTGTCGCGCATAGGTCCCTTTGGATTTCCCACGTCTTTGACCGATTCCCAGGTATTCCCGCAGATTTCACGGGCGCCTTCCCGGTTGATGTCCACAGGTTCCACAGGGTCCAGGAGTTGAGGTTCCCCAAGGATACCTGACACTGTGAATCCCCCCGAAGCGGTCGCCAGGATGGGGAGGGTGTGGTGGTAGGTGCCGGTGGGAGAGACTTCTGCCGGAGAAATGACGAGTTCCTGGTAGTTCCCGCCGGGGAGGCTGATGTTGGCCGGACTCAGGTTTTCGATTTCCACGGTCACCGGCAGTGTTATGCCCTCCAGTCCGGAAACGCTGACATGCAGGGAAGTGGACTGTCCTTTCCGCAGGGTGGCGGCATCGACGGCCATGTCGAGGCGGAACACATGCAGTTCCTTTTCAAAGGTCTCTCCGTTTTCGGTCACGGAGAGGGTTTGTTTCCCGGAAATCTCTCCGGGAATCATGGTTACCAGGCCACCAGGTGACTCGGCCAGGATGGGGAGTTCTGTTTCTCCGAGCATGAGCTGTGAGTTGTCACGGCTACCGTCGAAATTCCCGGGGATTCTCTGGAACTCTCCGGCGCGGAGGTATCCGGGGAAGAGGGGGGAGGCAAAGGTCCCCTTCCGCTCTTCGGCCAGCAGCCCTACGGCTGTGGATCCTGAGATCCCGTTTTCACCGGCCAGGGTGAGCAGCGCCTGCGGAACTGCGGGAAGTTTGGCCTGGAAGTACTGCTCTCCGGCCAGGAATGACATGCCTCCGAAGGCGAATTGCAGGGCATTCAGGGCAGCCCGGTTGCGGTTCATCTTTTCCGGATCTTTGGAAGGAGCCGGCTCGGTAATCACCGATCCGGAAATGGTTTCACCCGGTCGCATGTCATCGGGCAGTTGAACCACCACCCGGCCATGCACCGTTTTGGCCTGATAAATCTGAAGCCCGGGCTGACGCGAGGCGGTGAATTCCACCTGGCCACCACACAGCAGGGGAAGAACCAGCATCATGAATGGAATGAAATGTCGTAGCATGGGTGAAGTTTTTAAGTGGATATATAACGGTTGACCATTATGTTTCCTTCAAGTTACGTCATTTCAAGGAAAAATGGAAATTTTCACCCTGAAATTTTCCTCATTCCAGACTCAAGATTCCAGATTCCCGATTCCTCATTCAAGATTCAAGACTTAAGACTTAAGACTCAAGACTCCCGATTCAAGATTCCTCATTCAAGATTCAAGACTTAAGATTCAAGACTCAAGATTCCAGATTCCAGATTCCCGATTCCTCATTCAAGATTCAAGACTTAAGACTTAAGACTCAAGATTCCCGATTCCCTCATTCCCGACTCCTTAAAGTTTGACCGTAGTGGAAAGATCGCTGGCTTTGCGGGAGGAGTAGTCGATCCGGAGGGTCCCTTTCCCTTCGACGAGGAATTCATGTTCCACGCGGCCATAGCCCGGTACGGAGGTGAAGATCAGGTCGGGACGGTGTTCCTGGTAGGTGACCTGATTGTTGCGCAGGTCGGTGATTTTTCCGGCGGCGACCACTCTGGCTCCTGTGATCTTCAGCATATCCATCGGGTAAAGGCGGGTGTTCGCCGCATTGGCCGACATGGAGGGGATGGCGTTGGCATTGGAGAGCCTGACCCTGACGCGGCTGAGGTTCCGGCTGATTTCCTTTACCTCGAAGACTTCCATGGCGATGTCGGGTGTTTGTTCGGCGGCGAAGAGGACCACCATGGCGTTGCGGTGGACCAGCTCGGGAAGCATGAAGGGGTGGGGGAGGCGTGAGCTCATCTTGACCCATCCGCCGATTTCGATCTCCCCGTAGACCGGGTGGTGAAACGGTTTCCAGTCGCGGTAGAGTTCGGTAAGTCCAAGGTGGTCGCTGAATTTAAGTTGTTCGCGGGCCTCATCGGGGTTGACGCCCCTGCGCCCGGAGCCTGATGCCGATGCCGACCCGGCGGTGGCGGGTGGCGTCACCGGCCGCGCAGCATTCTCTCGGTAGGTTTCCTGGCTGCGCATGAAGAGTTCCCCCACAAAGGAGTAGGAGCCTTCGAGGTACCACATGTGGGTGTCGGTGTCACCGTACGTGGGATAGAGGTCATAGGAGGAGTGGTAGACATAGCCCGGAGTCATCTTCAGGGCGTTCTGCCCAATGACGTCGTACACTGCCAGGTCGGAGGGAGCAAGACGTTCCTCTTTGGTGGCTGGTGGCCGCAGCCACATCCCTCCGGAGTTGTGAAAGGCGAAATTGACGATGATATTGGGCCGCTCATGGATGTACTGTGCAATGGCGCGGGTCCCCTTTCCCGAGAGGGGGAAGTTGCCTGCGCCGTTCTGGACATATGGTGGCTGCCAGTTGGCGCCCCAGTTGCGGTTGGGGTCGAGGAACCCTTCGCTGTCCTCGTTGTAGCGGCCGTCGCCGTCGTTGTCGATGCCCTCCTGGCCCAGAAGGGTCCATTCCCCTTTCTCGCCGGGCTTCACGGGAATCATCAGCCGCGGATCCTCGGGGTCGGTACGGTAATCGCCCAGGGGGTCGCGGATCCGCATCTGGCAGATGTTGCCGTCGTTGTCGAGATCATCGGGAGCGTCCTCATCGACGAGTCCGTCGCGATCGTCGTCTTTGGGCACGCGCAGACTCCGGCTCGAATTCGGCGTGTGGGCCTCCTCAAAAAAACGCGCCCGCCCGTCGACGTTCACCACCGGAAGGATGTAGTGCGCATTCCGGTCAACCACCTTTTTGATTTTCTCGTTTTCCCCGTAGCGGGTAAGCAGCAGGTTGGCATAATAGAGGCACACCTCCCCGGCCTGAATTTCGTTGCCGTGGATGTTGCCGTCGACATACACCCCCGGTTTGGTGAGGGCTTCCCCGGTGCTGTCGTTGTTGATGGTCAGCGCCCAGATCTCCCGGTTCTCTTCGCTGCGGCCCACCAGGTCGAGCCGCGTGAGCTTCGGGTACGCCTTGTGCAGTGCCTTCAACGCTTCGGTCATCTCGTCGTAATCGTAATAGCGGTCAAAGCGCAGCGGCACCTCAATTTTGCCCTTCGACTGCGAAAAAACCGCCAGCGCAAGGGCCAGAAACAGTATCGTGGTGATTGATTTTCTGATCATGGTGAACTATGGTGTGAAATTATGGTGATTCTTATTTTTTCTCCGGAAAGGCAGGTCTTCGTTGCATGTTACTTTCCCCCTGCCGGGGAGGGATCTATTTTCCGAGGGGTATTTCCCGTACGGAGGCGTCGGCCAGTGGTGTGTCGATACGGGCCTTCAGCGTCGTTTTGCCCTCGGTTTTGATCACCCAGGAGAGTTTTTTAACCTGGTTGCTGCCGATCTGCTCCAGGGGAGCCCGTTTATAGCCTTCGAGGATCTGGAATTTCTCTCCTTCGAGGAGGAGGATGACCGGGGCGGGCTGGCGGTTGCGGGTGCCCATGGCGATGGGCCAGGGGAGGTTTCCTCTGTTTTCCACGAAGATCTCCAGCCGGAAGAGGTGGTCGCCCAGGGGGGTCACCTTTTCACTGTGGATGGCCAGTCGGGGCAGCTGTTGGGAGAGCTGCAGCAGCCAGGGGATCTGCAGGCGGCAGAGGGAGTCTTTCATGGTCGCCGGGGGTGTGGTGGTGACATAGGGTGCGAAGCCCCCCACCTCGGCCTGTCCCAGCTGTGGATGCGTGACCGGGGTCCAGGGGACGAATCCCTTTACTTCCGGGGTAGCGTCGATCCAGCGGAGGAGCTGGAGCTGTGTCTCCTGGGGGTCGGTGGTTTTGCGCCCGGCGGGAGGGGTTTTCTCCTCCTTGCCGGCTGCAGCGGTTTCGGTTCCCGCGACCGGCGTGCCTGTCCGGAGCCCTGGAGGTGGTCCGGATGCAGCCTGATCCCCACGGGAGGAGACTCCCGCATTTGCTACGGGTGTGGAGGCCCTGTCCCCGGGGGACTCCTTGCCGCTCCCGGAAGGGGCTGCCTGATTTGCGCCGGCAGCGTTTCCTTCCGGAGGAAGAACAGGAGGGGTGAAGAGGTTCATGGCAAAGGAGGGGATGCCCAGGTGGTAGTAGGCCCACAGCTCAAAGGAGCCTTCTTTGTCGGCGGGGGCGGCCATTCTTTCGCCGGTGGCGCCCCGGCTTTTGAGGAAGGCCTTGTATTTTTCGGAGAGGGCGGTGTAGAAGCGGAGGTCTTCGTCGAGGGGGTTTACCACGGCCCCCAGTCCGAGCATGCCTGCGACCATGTCGGGGGTGATTTCCCTGGCGCCTGCGGGCATGGCGCTTTTGAGCGTCTCTACGATTTCACCCATGGAATAGCTTTTTTCGGGGTCGACGCCATAGCGGGAGGCCAGGCGTGCCGGTACCCTGATGTTTTCGTAGCTGGCGCCCCCCCGTCTTCCACCGGGAGGAGGTGTCATGCAGAAGTCGGCGCTGCCCAGTGTGAAAGCCATGGCGATTTCGGGGTGGTTGAAGATGAACTCCATCATCCCGTATACTTCGGGGGATTCCCCGGGCCAGAGCCCTGCCTGTTTGTCGCCCATTTTAAAGAGGTGGGGAAAGTTGATGGCCGGGTTAATGCCTCCGGGCGCATCTTCGTTGTAGCGGCCGTCACCGTCGTTGTCGGTGCCTTCAGTGTAGAGCTTATAGCGGCCCCTTTCCCCTTTTGCGGGGTTCGCGGGGACCAGCAGCCGCGGATCCTTCGGGGAGGCGATGTAGGTTCCTTCAGGGTCGGCTACCCGCATGAGGGTGATCCATCCGTCGCCATTGAGGTCGTCGGGACCGTCTTCGTCGGTCTGGTCATCGGCGTCGTCGTTCACGGGCTTCCGGTTGCCGCTTCTTTCCCAGCGGAGGGGGGCAAAGAAGGTTTCGGCGGCGTCGGGATTGGGCTGGGGAAGGATGAACCATTTTAGCTGGCGGGTGTAGTGGGCCGAGTCGAGGAGCATTTGGGCCAGGAAAAGGGCACCTTCGGTGGCCAGGGGGGAGCTCCCCTCCAGGTTGGCCACGGTGAAGATGGCCGGCACAGGCCCGGTGGCTGTAGTGATCTCCACCAGGGTCACCTCCTGTCCGCCGGGTGAAAGGGCAATCTGGTGGAGGGTGACCTCCCGGGGGTGTTCCTTCCGGAGGGTCTTCAGGGCTGTCTGCACCTCCGCGGGAGTGCGGTATCCGGCAGCCTGCGCAGACTGTCCGGTCAATCCGGTCAGTCCGGCCTGTGCGGTGTGTGGGGCGTGTCCTGCCTGTGCGTTGTGTGGGGTGTGTCCGGCCTGTGCGGCCAGTGGGGAGCGGGGATTCGCTGCTTCCGGTTCCGCCTGACCCACGCCATGACCCACACCATGACTGACCCCCTGAAGGGCTGCCTGATGAGCCGCCTGATGAGCCGCCTGATGAGCCGCCTGATGAGCTGCCTGATGGGCTGCGTGGTGGGCCGCGTGCATGGCCGCATGACTGGTTGCATGTTCCGCTGCCTGACTGGCTGCAGGGTTGGCTGTCTGACTGGCTGCAGGGTTGGCTGTCTGACTGGCCGCATGGTTGGCTGCGTGTATGGCCGCATGGCTGGCGGCGTGAATGGCCGCATGGTCAACGGCCTCAAGGACTGCCTGGCCCGCCCCCATCAGCGGCAGCCACAACAACAGGGCGGGAAACGCCCTGTACACGATCCACTTCTTCATATATTACCGGTTTTCAAGATATTTGTTAAGCTGAGTTTTTGGATGTCGCTTCAGGTTTATAAAACCTGTGCAGCGCCGCGACTTTAAAATTACTTTTTTCCCTGAAATAAAGCTTCGGAGGTCACATTTTGGTCTTAAAAATGTGAAATTTGTAACAGATCAAAAAGAAATCAGATGGCAAGCAACCGGATAAGAAAGCTGACCAGGAAGACGGGAATGCAACCGGGAAGCCTGGTCTTTACAGGAAAGCAAAAGTCGGAGGAGGTGCGGGTTCACCTGACCCGGTACAACAGTGAAAAACTGGAGGAGAAGGAGTTTCTGGGTCTTAACGGCATGCCCCGTCCCGGCGGGGAATTCACGGTGAGCTGGATCGATATCAAGGCACTGCACGATCCGGCCGTGATCGAGGCCTCCGGAAAAATGTTCGGCATACACCCTCTGGTTCTGGAGGATATCCTCAACACCAACCAGCGGCCTAAGATTGAATATTCAGAAAATCAGTTGTTTATTGTGTTGAAGATGCTCTCGTGGAACGAAAAGGAGCACCTTATCGAGGCGGAACAGATCAGCCTGATTTTGGGGGAGAATTACGTCATCACCTACCAGGAGAATTATGACGATATTTTTGATGCGCTGCGGGAGCGGTTGCGGAAGATGAAGGGACAGATCAGGCACCTGGGAGCCGACTACCTGGCCTATTGCCTCATGGATACCATTGTGGATTATTATTACATCATACTTGAGCGGATCGGCAACCATATCGAGGAGTACGAGGAGGCGCTTCTCAACGCCCCGAAGCAGGAGATCCTCCGGGCCATTTACATCCTGAAGCGGGAAAACCTGGTCCTCCGCAAATCGGTATGGCCCCTGCGGGAGGTGGTCTCCAAAATGGAGAGGTCTGAATCGCCCCTGGTGCGTAACTCCACGCTCCCCTTTGTAAGGGATTTGCAGGACCATACCACCATCGTCATCGAAACCGTGGAGTCCTACATGGAGATGATCTCCAACCTCATCGAACTTTATCTTTCCATCGGTAACAACCGCCTCAATGAGGTGATGAAAATCCTGACCATCATCTCCACGATTTTCATTCCCCTGACCTTTCTGGCGGGAGTATATGGCATGAATTTCAGGCATATGCCTGAACTGGAGTGGCGCTGGGGCTATTTCGCGGTGCTGGGGATTATGGCGGTCACCGCAGGGGTGATGGTCTGGTTCTTCCGCCGGAAAAAATGGCTTTAGGCCTTCGCTTCGCACAGAACAGGAGTCGGGAATCTTGAGTCTGGAATGAGGGAATCTGGAATCTTGAGTCTTGAGTCTTGAGTCTGGAATAAGGGAATGATTTATTAATGGGGGATAGGTGATTATTATGGTGTATTGCGTTCTTCACGGATGATGGAGGTGCTGTCGGAGGTGAGGGTGAGCCCTTGGTAGAGGGTGACCTTGCGCATGGTGGCGGTATCGAAGACGAGGAACTCGTCGTCTGCTTCGGTGCCGGGAGTGTTGCTGAAGTAGAGGTTATAGACTGCCCCTGCAGGAAGCAGGAGACGGGCGGTTTTCCCGGGGGGAATGCGGATATCCATCATATCGGCGTAGTTCTCATCCTTCCAGGTGAGGTCGGTGAGCATGTTAACCTGGAGTGTGTCGGGACCGTTATTTTGGAGGGCGACCTTTTTAAGGCTTCTGTTTCCAGAGGGGGAATAGACGAACACCCCGGTGAGCACGGCCAGTACCATAGATCCCGTGGTGAGGAAAATATCACCGAAGACGTTGCCTGCCCGTTTGTTTTTGATTTCCTTCTGGAGTTCCAGACTGGCCTGATCGTGGATATAACTGGTGGTGCTGCAGGCCGAAAGGAACATCACCAGGGCCATTCCCATCGCGGTGGTCCGGACGGAACGGCGGATCCCTCCTCCCCGGTTGGTCGCCCTGTGACTGCTGCGCATTCTGTTCATCCTCGCCGGGCTGAATTCCCTGTCCCGGCGACTCCTTCTCTTCAGGAGGCTCGCTCTCTCCCGGCGGCTCCTTCTCTTCAGAAGGCTCCCTCTCTCCCGGAGGCTCCTTCTCTTCAGGAGGCTCGCTCTCTCCCGGCGGCTCCCATTGTCACGCCAGATCCCCCTGTTTATTCTCACCCGGCTGCAAAGGTTGGTTTCTGCGGCTAAAGCGCCACCTTCTGCAGCGGCTGAGGGCATCTGAGTGGTACACTCCTGAGGGGAACTGTGCATAAAAGGTTGGTTGCGGCCCGTTCCGGAGGATGGGGATGAATTCTTCATGGCTTGCGGAAAAAGGGTTGCAATTTACGAAAAAATTATACTTTTGTGCCGCTAATGGAGAGTTGCCGGAGTGGTCGATCGGGGCAGACTCGAAATCTGTTGAACCCTACGGGGTTCCGGGGGTTCGAATCCCTCACTCTCCGCCCTGGAAACGGCTGTTTCGGAAACCTTGGTTTCAGAAATGGCCGTTCCTTTTTTTTTGAATGACCTTAAGGCGATCTGAAACCCAGGTAAAAAAAAGGCTGACCCGTTGTTCTGAGTCAGCCCTGATGGATTTCAGGAAGATGGGTAAATGGCCGGTACACACCCGTACTTCCGGGGATTGTTTTTTTGGCGGCTCATCTCCCTGCAGGTACGATGGTCACCCTCTGTCAGGATGTCCGCAGGTGTTCATGGCTTTGAGGATTTCTTATACCACAGGAGAGTGCCGACCTGATAGTACTGGTTTTCGAGATCGGGCTGTATGACCAGCTCTGCCTGGGTATAGGGAAAATGGGGGACCAGCAGGTCGCCGCCGGGTTCCCAGTTGACCGGGGTCATGAGCCTGGAGGCGAAAGCGGTCTGCAAGGCCTCGACTGTTCTGAGAATTTCATGCATATTCCGGCCAATGGCATTGGGATAGAAGAATGTCGCTTCCACCTGGTCGGCCGGATTGATGATGAACACCCCCCTCACGTCGCGCGTGGTGCTGGCCGGCTCATGAAGCATCCCGTAGAGGCGGGAGACCGCCACCTTGCTGTCGTCAATAAGCGGAAAACCGATACGCAGTTGCGGCTGTTCCAGGCTTAACACCTCCTCCATCGACTTTTTCCACATGAGGTGGCGTTCTTTGGTGTCGGTGGAAATCACGGCCACCTCCACGCCCAGTGCTTTGAATTCCTCCTGCAACCTGGCCAGTTCCAGGATCTCTGTGGTGCATACGGGGGTGAAATCCTGCGGATGGCTGAAAAGGATTTTCCATTTCTTACCAAAATCACCGGGGAAGCTGAGAACCCCGTTGGTGGTTTCTGCCGTAAAGGCGGGTGCGTCTGAACCGATCAGCGGAATGACCGATTTTTTGCCCTCCTGGGCCGACAGTGTGACCGCCAGCAGTAAAAGGGCTCCTGTGAACCAGTTTCTTGTTTTCATCTTTTTCTGTTTTCTGTTAATGGTTTCTGTTCATGTTCACTGCTTTCGGTGAAAATGATGAAAACAAGTTACGGCAATTTTATAGAATAAATAAAGACCTTAATATATTTTAACTATTCAAAGGCAGATTTTCCAGGTGTCCATTCCCGTGAATGCGGTGGGCGGGGGTTTGCCGGGTTAGAACAAACGGGGTGAATATTCTGGAATCCCTTATGTCGCGGGGCGGTCTCCGCAACGGGTTGACAAACGGGAACCTTTGTTATTTTTCGTCGGACCGGAAGGGATTTGCGGGGAGTTGGGCCGAGTTGTAAAGGTTGACATCGTCGGGGTTATCGGCCCATCCATAGCGGACGGCCACGGGAGCGGGCACCTTGTCGCAGGAGACTTCGACCTGGTTCTTCCCGGTGATCCGGGCTTGGGCCCAGTGGTGGACGCCGTCGGTGCCCGCGAGGGTGAAGCCTTTCACATAGCCATAGCGGTCTTTGGCCGTGAGGCCGCTCCCGGAATGGTCAAAGGTAACGGTGGCTTTTCCGGCCGAAAAAGAAACCGAACGGAAGAGGGGACCTGAATAGATGATTTCCTTCCCGTAGGCGATTTTCAGGGCGTTGAGGGCCAGTCGCCGGGCCACGTCCTGTTTATTCCGGGGGTGGATATCTTTGGCGTCGCCGATGTCGATGGTGACGGCCATGCCGGTTTGGGGAAGGGCCAGCGTTTTGGTCTGGGCTTCGCGCAGTTCGGCCCAGGAGCTTTCACCCGGTTGCTGGGGAGGAGCCATGAAGTTGGCCAGCGAGACGAACAGGAAGGGGAAGTCGCCCTGCTGCCAGTGGGTGCGCCAGTCGGTGATCAGCGCAGGAAAGATGCGCTGGTACTGGAGCGCCCTGCCGGTGTTGCTTTCGCCCTGGTACCAAATGGCCCCCTTGATGGGGTAAGGCACCAGGGGCGCGATCATCCCGTTAAAGAGTAGGGTGGGGTGGCTGTTGGGCCCCAGGCTCACCGAGCCGATCACTGCCCTGGAAATCCGGAATTTCCAGTCCCCCGAGATGTCCACTTTCTCCTTGCCGATGGCCAGGAACTGGTCTTTGGGATCGCCCCAGATGCCCCCGTTGCCACCGGTGTCGTCGACGCGGACCACCAGCATGTTTTTACCAGGTTTCAGCAGTTTTTTGTCGATGGTGTAAATGCGGTCCTTGTCATACAGCCCTTCGGTGCGGCCGATTTCAATGCCGTTGATCCAGGTGATGTCTGAGTCGTCGACCTTACCGAGGTGAAGGGTCACATTGGTGTTGGTCTGCTCCTCGTTGAGGGTGATTTCCTTGCGGTACCAACCGATACCGTCGACATCGGCATAGCCCTGTTCTTCCCAGTATTTGGGGGCGATGAGACTTTTCCAGCTGCCGTCGTTGAGGTCGATGGCGTTCCATACCGGTTCACCGTTGACCACTCCTTTGTCCTCAGTAGGGATCTCTCCGCCGAAAAGCTGGCGCAGGCTGGCCTTTTTCTGCTCTTCGAAGGATGTGAGGTCGAAGTCGAGCAGGTTCCGGAGCGGTTGTGCAAAGTCGGGATCTTTGGAGATGGTCTCCCCGCTGATCCAGGTTTCGGCGACGGTGCCTCCCCATGAGCTGTTGATGAGTCCTATCGGAACTTTCAGGTCCTGGTGGAGCTGACGCCCGAAGAGGTAGCCAATGGCCGAAAAGCGTTCGACGGTGGCGGGGGTGCAGATGGTCCACTCTCCTGCGTCCAGGTCGTCAAGGGGCAGCTGGGCCACTTTCTTGGGGACCTGAAAAAGGCGGATTTCCGGGAAATCGGCTGTGGCGATCTCCTCTGCGGCATTATTTACGGAGGCCAGGGGCCACTCCATGTTGGACTGTCCCGAGCAGATCCACACCTCCCCGATAAGGATGTCTTCGAGGGTGATCCTGTTTTTCCCGGAGACGGTCAGGGTGAAAGGGCCTCCGGCTTTGCGGGCGGGAAGGGTGACCTTCCATTTGCCGTCTTTTCCGGCCATGGTGCGCTGGGTGGTGGTTCCCATGGTGACGGTTATCCTTTCACGGGGTGAAGCCCACCCCCACACGGGCAGGGGCTGCTCCTGCTGCAGGACCATGTGGGAACTGAAAATGCGGGGGAGCCGCACGTCGGCACGCACCGGGGTTGTAGCGCCCAGCAGTAAAACCAGGACAAGAAGGGCAGGGAAGACCATGCAGACCGGGAGGCCAGCGGGGCCCGCAAGGCCCGGAAGTTGAAATCGCTTCATGACTCGGGAAATTAGTTTCCACGAAGGTAGAAAATAATCGGGAATCGGGAATCCGGAATCTTGAATGTGGGAATCTGGAATCTGGAATCTTAAGTCTTAAGTCTTAAGTCTGGAATCTTGAGTCTGGAATCTTGAATCTTGAGTCTTGAATCTTGAATCCGGAGTCTGGATTATAAGGTGATTGTATGACAGGACAATCGAATGTTAAAGGCTTTGTCCGAAGTCTTCCCGGAATTTTTCGACCAGTTTCTGAGGCCAGGGGGAGGTAGGGGTCAGCCGGCCATTGAAGAAGCGCAGCACGGCGGGTTCCTCGGTGAAACGGAGTCCGCCCACGAGGTGACGGTTTTGGAAGAGCCAGTTTACCCTGTCGATCATGAACATGGTCTGGGAAAGGGTAAAGACGCGCCGTGGAAAGGCGAGCCGGAGAAGTTCCACATCGGCCAGCACGTCATTCCCCTCCTTGTCCCTGACGCTGGAAATGGTTCCTCTTTCCATGCCTCTGATTCCGGAGACGATAAAAAGGGCTGCAGCCAGGGCTCCGGCGGGGTATTCTTCCTGCGGCACATGGGGGAGAAATCCCATGGCATCGATATGGCAGCCCAGGGCTCCGGCGGGAGTGACCACGGGAACTCCCAGACTGTCGAGCGTGTTGACCGCGTATTCAATGAAGGAGGGCGACTGGGCGATGACGGTTTCGTCGGTGGTCTCGTATAACCCCACCGCCATGGCTTCAATCTCCCTCACCGAAATACCGCCGTAGGTCGTAAAACCTTCATAGAGAACGACCAGGTCTCGCATTTTCATGTAGAGTTCCTCGCTGTCGGTACAAATGCCGCCACCCCGGGTTGAACTCACCTTACGGCTTGAAAAATAGACGATATCGGCCAGGCCACACATGGTGAGTAAAATCTCTGCTATGGAGGCATTCTGGTAGGCTTCCTCCCGCTTCTTGATGAACCAGGCATTTTCTCCGATCAGACTGGCGTCGAGGACCACCGGGATCTGGTGCTTTTCGGCCACCGCCCTTACTTCGCGCATGTTTTGCACCGAAAAGGGTTGTCCGCCGATCAGGTTGGTAGAGGCCTCCATCCGGATAAACGGGATGTGCTTTGCCCCATATTTTTCTATGACCTTATTGAGCCGGTTAATGTCAATATTCCCTTTGAAGGGAACGTTGCTTTTGATTTTCAGCGCTTCATCGGTATAAATTTCCAGGACCTCGCCGCCGTTGAGTTCCATGTGGGCTTTTGTGGTGGTGAAATGGTAATTCATGGGGATGGCGTCGCCCGGCTTGATGAAGGCCTGGGAAATGATATTTTCGGCGGCTCTTCCCTGGTGAACCGGAAGGACGAAATGCTTGCCAAAGACCTGCCTGACTGCCTGTTCCATACGGTAAAAACTCTGTGACCCCGCATAGGCGTCGTCGGCTTGCAACATCGAGGATATTTGGTTGTCGCTCATCGCATTCGTGCCGCTATCGGTGAGCATGTCAAGGAAAATATCCCTGGTATTCAGCTGAAACGTGTTGTAGCCCCCTTTTTCCATGGCTTCCAGCCGTTCCTCCACCGGCTTGAGGTGCAGCTTTTGCACCATTCTGACCTTGTGTAATTCAACAGGAATGTGTTGACCACTGAAAAATTTGATTTCCGGGGAGGGCTGATTCTTTGCCATGTGCTGAAATTTGATTATTGTTAAATATTCACCAAAAATATAAATTGAAAGCAAATATGCAATCAATGTGGTGAAAATGATGTCAAAATCAAATTTTCAGATGGTTATTGGTGATATTCCGTTAACGATGATCTGTTGGGGGGTTATTCCTTCACAATTTTGGTGGTGTAGGGGATAAAGCCATTTCCGGAAATGCGGAGCAGGTAAATGCCGTTGGTCAGACCGGAGAGGGTGGTGGAGAGTCCGGTTCCGGTAGTGGAGTGGCCGGTTGCGGCAGTGGAGGGTGCAATTCCGGAGGTGTTATGACCGGCATGGTCGGTGTGTGCGGTTTGAGAAAAGAAGTTGTGGCTGGCCACTTTCACGCCGCGCATGTCGAAGAGTTCCATGGTCACCCGGCTGGTTCCGGCGGGAAGGGTGAGGTGCAGTTCCCCGCGGAAGGGGTTGGGCCAAACCTGTACGCCGGAATGGGCGGTGAGGCCGGGAGCGGCCACGGGGACGAGCCACTGGGTGTCCATCCAGTCCAGCCGGCGGCTGATCCAATCCTTCAGGAAGAAAACCTCCGCGGAGTAGGTGTTCCGCACGCCGCTGTTGGGCCACACATACTGTGTGAGAACAGGCCATCTCTTGAAATTACGGTCGACGGCCGCTCCCAGATAGCCGGTTTGACTGTCTATGAATTCCATGATGCTGTCGGAATGGAGGATCCCCCGCCGGAGGATGCTGTAGCGCAGCTTCAGGGCGTCGCGGTATGCCGGGTCCTGCATCAGCCGGTACCACCAGTGCATACAGTGGTCCTCACGCGGCCCATAGTTGGTGTATAGCCAGTAATTGGTGGCCAGCCTTTCGGGGGCATAGTCCACATTCCCGTAGCAGAGGTCGAAATCCCACAGCGGCCCGGCAACCAGTTTCCCGCCGTTGGAATCCTTGTCCTTATGGAAGAAAGTGCTGTAGCGGTAACCGTCGACATTGTTGGCCAGTTCATTGACGATCTGAAAGTCGATAAAAGAGGGTACATCGAGGTATTTGGGATAGCCCGAATGGGCAGAGTTGAAATTGCTGCCATTGAGGGCGTTTTCAGCGGTTTTTATGAAGCTCTGGAAGTAAGCTTTCTGGGCCTGGGCGATCTCTCCGGCCTTGGGGTAATCCCAGGTCCAGGAGTAAGCCCGGCTGTTGGGAAAGGTGATGTCGGGATAGCTGATGAAGAACTCGGAATAGAGGAGGTCCTGGGTTTTGTCGACCTTGACGATGTAACCTCCGGTGACGTCGTCACCCACGAGTTCGTCGGGGTTGAGTTTGGCGATATCGACGCGGTTGGGGTCGCGTTTGATTTTTTCGGTAAGCTGGTAAATCCCTTTATAATCCCCGTTGATATAGAGTTCGCAGAAGCGGAAGCGGGGCTGGTAGCGTCCCATATGGCCTCCCAGATGAAAGGTGAGTGCATTCCGGAGGAGGGTTTTATCGCTGTAGGGGGCGTAGAGGATCCAGTCGGCTTCCGCAGGCATGCCCAGCAGGGGGGCTGTGACCTCATCACCGAGGGTGTTGCGGAGTTCGAATCCATAACTTTTCTTCGGAAACATCTGTGACGACTGTCCGCGTATTTCGATGGCGGCGCTGCCGGTGAAGACGTTTCCCGGGTCAAAGAGGGTGTTCGTTCTGCCCGGACCATTGTCGATGATTTTCATATCGACCGTGATCTTGGGTTCATTGGGGATGGTCATGCCATAGGTGTCGATGACGACCAGGGGGAGGTGGCTGTTTTCGTTGGCGGGGGAGGTCATCCAGTTGGGCAGGGGCTGGTACTGGCCGGGGAGTCCTGTGAGCCCGGCCACCAGGAAGGCGGTAGAGGAGAGGTCACTGGAAGTGGCGTTGCAATTGTGGACCTGAATTGCCAGGACATTGGCGCCGTTGCGGAAACTGGAGAGGTGCTGGCTGCGGAGGGAGAAGCGGGGTGGGGTGCCCCCGGAAGGGCGTTGCGCCTCGGCATCGCAGTTGACGGCGAAGCTATTCCAGGAGGGGCGGTAGGTGGATCCCATGTTGGCGCGGGCGATCTCCGTGCCATTGAGGTAGGCCACGAAACCGTCGTCATAGTCCATATAGAGCAGGACCGCCAGGATGGCCGAAGGATCGGCGACCTGGAAGGTGTGGCGCATGTAGAGGGTGTTCACTCCCGATACCACGGTGGCGTCGTCGTTGTCGCCATAGCCGATGCCGCCGGGGCCTTTCTTCCAGGAAGTATCGTTGAATTCCGGGGAAGTCCAGTCCACCGGTGGCTCGCTGGTGGCCGCCAGGTAACTCCATTGGTTTTCAGCCCTGACCAGCGCCTCCCAGTGTGTGATCCCCTGTCCGGTCACTTCCGGAGAGAAAACCAGGAAGAAAAAAAGAAAGCACACCCGGAAACTAACCCCGAAAGAAAATACCGGACACACGGCAGTACGCCATATCGTGTCTGCGACCCTGTATAAAAATAAGGGAAATAAGGATGGCAACCCTGCCCGGGCCATGTCGCGGCGGGCGGAAGGTTTCCACGTCAGAAGTTCAGTTCCGGAATGCATTCCGCAAAGGTACAAAGAAAATCCACCCTCACGTTGCGTGATGTTCTTCCGGAGGCGGAAGGCGGAGGTCAGAAGTGAAAAAAAGTCTTTCCGGGGGGTGAGGCGGGTCAGATTTTGTGAACCGCATCCCGGGGAGGGGCTTCGGGCCTTATTTCTTTTTGATAGCGCCGTAGATGAGCAGGACGATGATGGCACCGCCGGTAGCGAGGAGGATGCTGACCAGGTCAAATCCTTTAATGTCCCCGATTCCCAGAAGGGTACCGATGAAACCGCCCACGAAGGCGCCCACGACACCCAGGATGATGGTCATGATAATGCCGAAGCCCTGTTTCCCGGGCATGATCAGTTTGGCCAGTACACCGACGAGCAGGCCCAGAAGGATCCACGATAAAATTCCCATAATATTGATGTTTTGGTTAAAAATCAGACCCCATAGTTACACATAATATCGGAAATCCCCAAAAAATTACCCGGGAGAAATGCTTCTGCCCGGGTATACACGGTTGAACGTATGTTTAGACGTTTATTTGTCGAACACGTATGTTTCGGAGTTGGTGCCCCAGTCGGAGGAGGAGGTGGACACCACGGAGAGGGCGCCTTCGGTCAGGGCGTATTTTTCGGTGATGGATATTTCTCCGGCGCCTTCCATGGGGATGGCGGACTTGATGGTGAGGACCTTTTTGTCGTCGGACCAGGTGGCCGTTGATTTCTTTTTGGTGCCCTGCCAGCCTTCGTTGAGGCATTCCTTGCCGTCGAGGGTGAACTTGTCCTTAATGACGAATTCCTGTCCCTGGAATTCAGAGTGACGCTCTACGGTCAGGGTGGCGGCATCCTGGACCAGGACCATGCTTTGGGGGGCCATGCTGAACTCTGCGCCGAGCTTGCTCTTCTCCCGGTTGAGTTTCCAGGTTCCGGAGAAATCGGGTGTCTGCGCCATAGCGGCGTTGGTGAACATAAGGGCGATCAGGAAAAGCCCTGCCATGCGGAGAAGCGTTGAGAAATTTTTCATAGGTTTTACTGTTTTAAATCGGTGATGAATAAGATAACTACATTGAATTCCGGTGAGCGCATTCCCCGCTGCTCTGCGGCGGGGTAAGCGAACAACGCAATTAAGAAGTCCTTGACGGAATCGGATTCCTCGTCGGCTTGCCGCGAGGAGTTTCAATCTTTGGTTCTTCCACTAAGAAAAAAAATTATTATGAGTATGAATTTAGTCCGGTTAAGTTACATTGTTTTTAATTCCGGATGAAAAAAATGAGAAAAAAGGGTTTTCCCTGTGTTCCTTTGACGCCGGAAGTGGCTGAATTATTGCATATTTACGAAAAATTCATTACTTTCGTCCCCTCAAAATGAAAAGTAACATAATATGAAGAAAGTCCTGATGATCATGCTGGGTGCGGGAGTGGTATTGGCTGCCTGCACGAACCAGAAAAAAGAAACCGCAACTAATATGGTGAATCCTTTTTTCACGGAGTATACGACTCCTTTCCAGGTTCCGCCGTTTGATGAGATCAAACTGGAGCATTACATGCCTGCCCTTGATTCGGGGATTGTGCTGCAGGAGGCAGAGATTGCCGCCATTGTGAACAATCCTGAGGAGCCCACCTTTGAGAACACCATTCTGGCATATGACCAGTCGGGTGAGCTGATCCGCAAGGTGATGAGCGTGTCGGGGCCTCTGAATTCGGCCATTACGAATCCCGAACGCCAGGCCCTGGCCCGCGAGATGACCCCGAAAATGACCCGCCACCGCGACAACATCGCCCTGAATCCGGGACTTTTTCAACGGGTAAAGGCGGTCTATGACAAGCGCAGTGAGCTTGGACTCGATGCCCAGCAATTGAGGCTGGTGGAGAAGTTTTTCCAGGATTTCGAACGCAACGGGGCCAATTTGCCGGCTGAAGACCAGGCTAAACTGCGTACGCTCAACGAAGAGATTTCCAAATTGCAGCTGCAGTTCGGTGAGAACCTTCTGGCCGAGAGCAACAAGAATTTCAGGCTGGTGATCGACAATGAAGCCGACCTGGCCGGACTTTCCGAAGATGTGATCCTCAGGGCGGCTGATCAGGCAAAAAAAGACAGCATGGAAGGCAAATGGGTTTTCACCCTTGACAAGCCCAGCATGCTTCCCTTCCTTCAGTATGCCGAAAACCGTGCCCTTCGCGAGAAGCTCTACACGGGGTATTTCATGCGCTGCGACAATGACAACGCGTTCGACAATAAGGAGATCATTAAAAAGCTGGTGCAGCTGCGCCATGAGAAGGGACAGCTGATGGGCTTCGACAATTTCGCGGAATATGTGATCGATGTCAACATGGCCAAAACCCCGGAGGCGGTCTATGATTTCCTGCTGAAGCTCTGGACACCGGCCATGAAGATTGCCGCTGCCGACCGCGATGCCATGCAGCAGATCATCGACAGCGAAGGGGGTGACTTCAAGCTGGCTCCCTGGGACTGGTGGTATTACAGTGAGAAACTGCGGAAGCAGAAGTTCAATCTTGACGAGGGACAGATCAAGCCTTACTTTACCCTGGATAATGCCGTGGACGGGATTTTCTACACCGCCAATAAGTTGTACGGCATTACTTTCGAGAAGCGGGATGACCTTCCCACATACCATGAGGAGGCGGTGGCTTATGAGGTGAAAGAAGCCGATGGCCGCCACGTGGGAGTGCTTTTCATGGATTTCCATCCGCGTGATGGCAAGAGGGTAGGAGCCTGGTGTACCGGATTCCGCTCTTCGGGGTACAAGAACGGTGAGCATATCTACCCCATCGTTTCCATGGTGATGAATTTCACCCGTCCCGCCGGCGACACCCCCGCTTTGCTGAGTTTCGACGAGGTGTCGACGCTTTTCCATGAGTTCGGGCACGCCCTGCACAGTCTGTTTGCCGACGAACCCTACAACCGTACGAGCCGGTCGGTGCCACGCGACTTCGTGGAACTTCCCAGCCAGATCATGGAGAACTGGGCCGCTGAGCCTGCCGTCATGAAGGAGTATGCCAGGCATTACCAGACGGGTGAAGCGATTCCCGACTCCCTGATTGCCAAGCTGCAGGCTGCCGGAACCTTCGACCAGGGCTTCATCACAGGAGAATACATCGCCGCCTCCCTGCTCGATATGGACTACCATACGGTAACCAATCCGGTGATTGCCGACGTGCGCGAATTCGAGAAGAAGTCGATGGAGAAATACGGACTGATCCCTGAGATCCTGCCCCGCTACCGGAGCACCTATTTCTCGCACACCTTCACCGGAGGCTACACGGCGGGCTATTATGTATACCTCTGGGCGGCGGTACTCGATACCGATGCCTTTGAAGCCTTTAAGGAGACCGGCGACCTCTTTAATCCCGAGGTGGCTGCCCGTTTCCGCACGCTGCTTGCCAAGTCGGGATCCGACGAGGGAATGAACATCTACCGCCAGTTCCGCGGGAAAGACCCTTCCATCGAGCCGCTGCTGAGGAAGAGGGGACTGAAATAGAGTCTGGAATCTTGAGTCTTGAATCTGGAGTCTGGAATCAGGAGTCTGGAATGCGGGAATCTGGAGTCTGGAGTCTGGAATCAGGAGTCTGGAATCTTGTGTCTGGAATCAGGAATGAGGAATCTTGAGTCTGGAATCAGGAATGAGGAATCTTGAGTCTTGAGTCAGGAATGAGGAATCTGGGATCTGATGATTGGGTTCCGCTGATCATGAAATAAAAAGAGGTCACTGGGTGGGTCAATGCCTTTGTGACCTCTTTCTTTTCAGGGAGTTCGAACCCTAATGGTCTGGTTTTTGTTATTTTTGTAGAAAAATAAAAAGTTATGGAAGCCATACTGCTCAGAAGTGATTCGAAGACGAAGACCAAGCTATTACTTCAATTGGCAAAACAACTCAATATTAAAACCTCAAAGTTGAATTCTGAAGAGTTGGAAGACTTAGGCCTCATTTTATCTATAGATGAGGGTCTTGAATCGGGATTAGTTGCGGAAGATGAGGCTGTGAAATTTGTCAGTAAGATAATAAAAGCCTGATCTTTATGAAGGTCGAGTTTACCAGGAAATTTATCAAACAGGTAGAATCTCTCTCTGATTCGAAAATCAGGCTCAAAGTTGGGATTATCATTGATGAAGTTATGAATTCTGATAATATAAATGGAATACAACATATTAGGAAAATAGCAGGACATAAAGAATATTACAGAATTCGTGTCGGGAATTATAGAATCGGATTTGTTTTAAAGGGAAATGTGGTGATTTTTGCTGCATTTGATCATCGGTCAGATATTTACAAGTACTTTCCATAAAGTTACTTATGAGTATTTCTGAATACCCCCGGTTACGTTTTTTTATGGTCAACCTGCTCAAGGGGCTGGTGTGGCTCTCCCTGATTGCCGGGGCGTATGTCCTTTTTATGGAACTGGTGTACAAGGACAATCCCGAATACTGGATCGAGAAGTTCTATGCGAAGCCCGGACAGATTTACGGATTGTACCTCTTTTCTGAGTTTTTCTTCGGACTGTTTCCCCCGGAACTGTTTATGGTATGGGCGCTGCACAAGGGGAGTTTTCTCATGTACGCGCTGAACGTACTTTTCTTTGCCCTGGTATCACTGGGGGCGGGGGTGATCGCCTTTTTCCTGGGCAAATATCTGAACAGAGCACTCTACTGGCGCTTCTTTCAGCGGAAATTCTTTGTGAAGCTGATGCCCATGGTGCGCAAATGGGGCCTTTTCCTGATCGTGGTGGCCGCCGCCACACCCCTTCCCTGGTCTGGCACCTGTCTGGTCGTGGGCGCCTCAGGTTATCCTGTCAGAGGATTTCTCCTGGCAGCGCTCACCCGGTTGGCCAGGTTCGCGGTATACGGGTACATTATATTCCAGACACACCAGTTCTAAAGATTAGAAGGTCAGAGTATCGGGAGATCAGAATGTCAGAATAGCAGAAGATTAGAATGCGCGAAGACCAGAATTTTACAAGGTCCCAATAATCTCGGTTCTTAAGTCTTGAATTCCGCTGAACGCATTCCCCGACCGATCTGCGGCGGGGAGTTTCAAATTTCCTTCTTAGGTATTTGTTAAATAATGGATTGTATTTAAGTAGGGTCTGCTGAAAAAGACTTTACTATTTGACAATTAATAATTTATCGCTAATTTTAGGCAGATAAAGTGCAAGAATTGATGAATACTACCCGAAAAAAGCGTGCACCTACACCGGTTTACATCAGCCCCAGCCAACAAACTTTGGAATGTTTTCAAACGCCATTTGATCAGAAACTATTGAAGAGCAACCGGTGGGTTGTTCTTGCGGATTTGATTCCCTGGGATGAGATTTGCGGAATGTACCTCAATCATGTTGGTATTGCTGAGACGGGTCGGCCACCATTAAGTCCAAGGCTGGTGCTTGGTTCCATTATGATAAAGCACCTTTGCAATCTTGACGACCGGGAGACGGTTGATCAGATCACAGAGAACATGTACATGCAGTACTTTCTTGGTTATTCCTCATTCACCCCTTTTGCACCGTTTGATCCTTCGTTGTTCGTCGAGTTTCGCAAGCGGTTAGGGATGGATAACCTGAATGCAATCAATGAAAAGATTGTCTCGATAAAAACAAGGCTTGAGATCAACCGACATAAATCCGATTCAAAATCGGACACCGATGAATCCGATGAGAAGAAGGAGGATGAATCCAGTCCACCTGAAAACAAGGGACGGGTAATCTTTGATGCCACCGTTGGTCCCCAGGATATTGCGTATCCGACGGATTTGGATCTTTTATCAGATGCCAGGGAAAAGACAGAAGAATTGATTGACAAGCTTTACGATTCATCATTTCATCAGAAGAAACCCCGTACATACCGGCAGATTGCCCGCAAACGATATTTATTGACGGCAAAGAAAAAAGTAAAATCGAAGAATGAAATCCGCCGGGCAGTCGGGAGTCAGCTGCGATTTGTCAGACGGAATCTCAACTCTATCAACAATCTGCTGGACGCCTATCAGGTTTTTCCTTTGAAACAAAAGGATCAGAAGTACCTTCAGGTAATAAATACGCTGTACGATCAACAAAAGCAGATGCATAAAAACCGGAAGCACACGGTAGCAGATCGTATTGTGAGTATCCATCAGCCACATGTCCGTCCGATTGTGCGGGGAAAGGCACAGGCCAAGGTTGAGTTTGGTGCAAAGATCCACATATCGGTCATTAATGGTATAACGTTTCTGGACGAACTCAGTTGGGATGCATTCAATGAAGGCAGCCACATGATGGACTATGTTGAAAAATACCGGAGTCGTTTTGGATGCTACCCCCGGGAACTGTTGGCTGACCAGATCTATTGCACCAGGGTAAACCGTGCCGCTTTGAAGGAGAAAGGGATCAAACTACTAGCCAAGCCACTTGGACGGCCCTCGGCAGTGCCCAATCACGTAAGACCGGGAGAGCGTAATCCGGTTGAAGGTAAGTTCGGACAAGCCAAGACAGCGTATGGGTTAGACCGTATCAGGGCAAGGCTGCAGAACACCAGTGAATCGTGGATTGCCAGCATCATTTTGGTGCTTAACCTGGTCAAGTTGGCTGGGGTGGCACTCCATTGTCTGATCGAAAAATGGGTAATTAGTTTTTCAGCAAGCATACTGATGAAACCCTTGAACGTTTTTCAGCAGGATATTCTGACTGAACTCATGCCCGTCTTCGAAATATCGCACTGTGATAAAACAATCAAAAAAATATCGGCCTGAGTTTTTCAGCAGGCCCTAAGTAATCTAATCGGGTAGGTTGTTCATGCCAATGAAATAGGATCTCAGGAGGCTGTTGACGGCTGAGTCGGAACGGTCCCCCATGTCTTTCAGCCATCTTGCGATATCCTCATCTACTTTCAAATGTATGGTGACTTTTTTCCGGGGATATAAGACTTCTGCCTCTTCCCAGAATTTCTGGTCGGTGGAGGGAATATCTGAATAGTCAATTTCCGAATCGTCAGTTTCCTTCAATTTTTTCCAATTACTTTCTGACTTTTTCATTGTAAATATCCCGTTCTTTAAGGTTTGCTTTCCTTATTGATATAATCCTCATTTTTCCCCTTCTGATTGTAAATACCATCACAACTACAATTCCTTTCAGTAATCCGATAGAAATCCAACGTTGTTCTCCATAGTCACTTCTGACAACCTCCCGTATGAGCATTGGATACATGAAGATGCTCTCAGCATCAGCAAAATCAATACCGTGTTTAATAATATTGGAACGATTTTTATGTTGATCATATTCAAAATCCATTCCTTTTCTAACAAATATACGGAGAATCTGAATCTTTGAACATCTTTGTTGTGGATTTGTTTTGTTAGGGAAAGGTTAAAAAAAATGGGAAACTTACGCAGGCACATATGGATGGCCGGTTTTATGTGGATTATAATTAGCGGAGTTCAGGCAATGGAAGAGAAAAGTGCAAATGTGATGATGGAAGGCTCAGGTAAAGAAAAATACGAGAAGGCTACTCTTGGGGGAGGTTGTTTCTGGTGCACTGAGGCGGTGTTCATGGAGGTGAAGGGCGTGATTGAAGTTTGGCCGGGATATAGTGGCGGACATGTGAAGAACCCGGCTTACCGGGAGGTGACTACGGGTCGCACAGGGCATGCTGAGGTGATTCAGATCACCTTCGATCCTGCGGTCGTGTCCTTCGGAAAACTCCTGGAGTATTTCTTTGCCACCCATGATCCCACCACGCTGAACAGGCAGGGAGCCGACGTGGGCACCCAATACCGTTCTGCTATTTTTTATCATTCTCCGGAACAGAAGCTGGCCGCTGAAAAGGTGATCCTGCAACTGGAGAATGAACGGGTGTATGACCGTCCGGTCGTCACCGAGGTGACCCCTTTTACTGCTTTTTATCCCGCCGAAGACTACCACAAAGACTACTTTGAGCGCAACGGGGAGCAACCTTACTGCCGTATGGTGGTGGCGCCCAAGGTCGCCAAAATAAAGAATTTAAGTTTCGCAAGTAAAAAAAGTTAATATATAGGGATAAAAAAAGCACTGGGTATTTTCAGAATCGTCTGAAATTCAGTATTTTTAAAGTGCAAACAAATAAAAACTGAACCCAATGCTTAAG
>JAAYDJ010000034.1 GCA_012729335.1 Bacteroidales bacterium
TAAAATATTATCCGTATTTTTCATCCTGGAAGTGGTGCTAGTTTTGTTTCTTTTTTTGTTTCAACAGCTTGAAAATAAACATTCTACACCACTTTTGCAATTTATTATATTAGATTTTTAGGTTTAATTTTATATATCGGCGAAAGCTGATCGGGGAGGCAGAGCGGGTATACCGGGAAGCGCGGGTTTTTTATGGGGATGACGTCATGGACAGGAGCGTAAACGGAGAATATTTCACGTTGATCACGGGGGCCAGTTCCGGTATCGGCAGGGCATTGGCCTTTGAGTGCGCCCGGCGTCACATGAATTTGTTTCTGGTCTCTCTACCGGAAACGGGATTGGAGGAAGTGGCTGCGGAGATTACGGCACAATACCCTGTTACAACCAGGACCCTGACCACCGATCTGACCTGTCCGGAGAGCTACCTGCAGGTTTATGACCAGGCCCGGGCCCGGGGGATCAGGGTAAACAACCTCATTAACAATGCCGGTATTGGTTATAACGGTTACCTGAAGGAGATGGATCCGCAGAAAGTGGACCAGATGATACTGCTTAATCTGCGGGCCACCACTCTGATCACCTCTGTATTTCTGAAGGAACTCACCGCGTATCCGCGCTCTCACATCCTGAATATCTGCAGTATGGCGGCTTTTTTGCCGGTGCCGGGGAAAAGCGTTTATTCGGCATCCAAGGCCTACACCCTTTTCTTTTCCAAATCGCTGAGGGCGGAGCTGCGCCATACCGGGGTATCGGTGACCGCCGTCTGTCCCTGGGGCGTGAGGACCAGTGACGCTGTCAGGGAGAGAATTCAGAATTCGGGAGTGGTCTCCAGGACCATGGCCATGGATCCCGAAGAGGTGGCGCGGGTTTCGGTGGAGGCCATGCTGCGCAGGAAAAGTGTGGTGATTCCCGGCCGCAAGGGCAGGCTCTTTTTTTACCTGGGGCAGATCGTCCCCCAGGGGATCGTCCTCCGGGTCATGGAAAACGAATTGAGGAAGGCGCTCCACGAGTAGGTCTGTTCCCGCCCTGCAGGGCGGGTCATGAAAGATACCCGTTGAAGGTGCGGTTCCGGCCGGTAAAAAACCAGCACGGCTCAAAAGAAGCTACCTGCCGGAATCAGGTTGGTGGTGCGGGTGCTGAGAAAAGCCTCCCGGGAGGAGTAGCGGAAATTATAGCGGAAACGGGTCATGATCTTCGCCGGATCGATGATGATCGGGTATAGGGCATCACGGAGACCTGCCGGCTGAAAATTGACCAGCTTCAGATTCCAGAGAACCCATAACATCGACTTTACCAGCCACTTCGGAATCCATACAAATTTCAGGTCAGGGGCGATTTCCCTCACCCCGGCCACACTATCGGAGGCCAGATTATAGATACCCTCGAAATCAACCGTCCGAGGTACCCCGACGATCCCGTGATTAAGACTTTCATCCCTACCCGGAAATAATCAGCTTTGACATAGAGGTGTAGCTGATGTTAATTGCTTATTCCCATCAATAATTTACGGAAATTCAAGGAATAATACGCATTTGAAGGTCACTTATTTCCTGGGGGGGTGTCATGTGCAGCTCCTCTATTTCCGGAAGTTGACTATTTCTGCGGAAGGTTTGCGCGGGGTGGCGGCTGTCACGGCATCCACAGTTTTGTCCACATTCCCGATGCGGAGTACCACCACCGCGTTGTACCCATCAGGAATCTGAAAGAGCTCTCTTTGGTTATTAATGGGTCCTACCGGACTGCCATAAATGCGGGCACCCAGTCCGAGGCTGTGGGCTGCCACAAACATGCTCTCCGTGGCCAGTCCGCAATCAAAGTCGGGGGTGCTCCCGTTTTCCGCCACTTTCCCCGACACCACGATCAACACATTCCCCGGAACCACATTACCAATGGCCTCCTTCATGGTCGTCTCATCCTGAATAACCGTAAACTTCCAGGGTTGCAGGTTGCGGGCACTGGGTGCCTTGATTCCGCATTCGAGGATCAGGTTAAGCTGCTCCTCCGTCACCGCTTCATGGGTATAAGCCCGTTCAGAAAAACCCGACAGGATGACCTTGGTCACCGCATTGCCCGGTTCCTGAGCTTTCAGGGTGGTGTGTCCCAGCAGGGCCACCACCAAAAAAAGAAATCCTAATCTCATCATTATGGCTGTAATTACTTCATCGTGTCGGACCATTATGGGAATAAAAATAAGAAAAATTGAGTGTATTTTTGAAAGGCATTTGATGGCCGGAACCATTTTTTCAGATCCCGGACACGCAAATCGAATAACCTGGAAGATTTTGAAAAGAAAAGAGTCATCAGGAAATACATTAACAACAGGAATCCTCAGGACACTGTTTTCCATGTTCTTTCTGGCAGGGATTCTCCACCCTGTAGATGGACAGATTCTGAATGATACGCTGGCGATTTCCCGACTGAAGGAGGGTGTGGACCATATCTACAACTGCGAATTTGCTGAGGCTACAGAGGTCGCCGACCTGTTAAAAAAGGAGTGGCCCGGTCATCCCGTTGTCTGGCTCTTCGCAGGGATGACCAATTACTGGCGCTACTTTCCGCTGACGCCAGCCTCGGAAGGAGTGAAGAGTTTTAAGGAGAACATGCTACGTTGCATCGCCATGTGCGAAAAGCGGCGGCTTCAGCCCGGGGAGGAGGAATATTTACTGGCCGATATCGGGGCACGGGGGCTTCTGCTCACCTATTATGCCGACAACGGCCTTCAGAGCGAGGTGATTCCCATGGCCTCGCAAACCTACCGCGATGTGGTCAAAGCCTTTGACTACACGGGGTCCCATGCCGATTTCCGTTTTGTAACGGGGCTTTATAATTATTACCGGGAGGCCTACCCCGAGGCCCACCCTTTCTACAAACCATTTGCCGTGTTTTTTCCGCGTGGTGACCGCCTGAAAGGCCTTGCCGATTTGGAGGCGGCCGCACGTGAGGCCATTTTCCTCCAGGCAGAAGCCACTTCCTTTCTCTGCTGGATCCATATCGGCTACGAAAAGAATTATGAAGCAGCGGCCTTTTACAGCCGGAAACTCCTGGAGAAACACCCCCGGAATAACGAGTATCTGGCCCTTCATGTGCGCAGCCTGTTACTGCTCAAACGATACAGCGAAGCCGAAAGCATCCTCGCACAAGCGCATGAGCCTGTAAGCTCCTGGTTCCAGGCTGAAAGGGAGTTTTTCAGGGCCCTGCTCAGGGAAAAGAAATATGGCCGGATGGCCGAAGCCGAAAAACTATACCATTTGGCTATCGGGAAGTGCGCCCCCTTCGGGGCATATGCCCATGAGTATCTCTCTTATTGTTATTTTGGGCTTAGCCGGATAGCGGCGGCACGCGGCGAAACCCGGCTCAGCGCTTCCCTGAGGAAGAAGGCCGGCGACCTGGCCACCTACAAACACCTCACTTTCAATGAGTGACCCCATAATCAGGCAGGGACCGGTTTTATTAAACCAGGGGACTATGCGGAGGCCACACCCTCCCATTGAAACTCCCCGGGGCATGCCACCGGGCAAACGCATCCCGGTAAACCGGGATGGGTTCGACGGGCCTCAGCACCCGGCCAGCCATTAGCAGAGAACAGGCATTTAAGCAGACCTGGCATAGAGGAGAGAGGGTGTCAATGCGCCCGCCGGAATCCAGAAACCGGAGAGCCGGTCAGACGAAAATCAGGATCAGGATCTGGGCGATGATGACCCGCAGGAACATCGTCAGAGGGTACACGGTGGAATAGGAGACGGCGGGCTGGTCGTTGTTGGAGATGGAGCCGGCATAGGAGAGGGCCGGGGGGTCGGTGGTACTTCCGGCCATGAGCCCGATCAGCGGAAAATAGTTTAGTTTGGCCACCTTCCTGCCGATCATGCCCATGATCAGCAGGGGCAGCAGGGTGATCACGAATCCGGCGCCGATCCAGAGGAGCCCGTCGCTGGAGAAGACCGTTTCCGCAAAATTCCCCCCCGATAGAATGCCTACGCTGGCCAGGAAGAGGGAAATGCCTATTTCCCGGAGCAGCAGGTTTGCGCTCTGGGTGGTGTAGGTGATCAGTTTCAGTTTATAGCCGAAGCGGCCTATCAGGATGGAGATGATCAGGGGGCCGCCGGCCAGGCCCAGTTTCACGGGCATGGGCATTCCGGGGATGAAGAAAGGGATGCTTCCCACCACGATGCCCAGGAAAATGCCCACAAAGAGGGTGATAATATGGGGTTCGTTGAGCCGGTTAAGGGTGTTGCCCAGGAATTTCTCCACCTTGGCGATGTCTTCAAGTTCGCCGACCACCACGACCCGGTCGCCCACCTGAAGGATCAGGTTGGGAGTGCCCAGCAGGTCGACGCCCGACCGGTGGACACGGGTGATGTTGACACCGTAGAGTGAGCGGATGCGCAGGGACCCCAGCGTTTTGCCGTTGATTTCACTGCGGGTGATCACAATACGCCTCGACACCAGCATCTTTTCGGAAGCCTTCCAGTCCATATCGGTGGTTTCACCTATGAAGGCCTTGATGGGTTCCACGTCGGAAGAGGCAGCAACCACCAGCAGGATGTCACCCTCGAGCAGCACGGTTTCGGTTTGGGGAATTGAGAACTGGTGGTTGCGGAACATGCGGGAGACCACAAAATCGCGGCCCACGAACTGCCTGATCTCATGGAGCTGGCGGCCGGCGATGGCTTTGTTTGTGAGCCGCAGGGTGAGTTTCTCAGGTTTGACGACGGCGGCTTCCTCCTCCTCCTTCAGTTTTCGCTCCTCCTCATCCATGCGTACGGCGAAGAGCTTGCGGATGATCACCATTGAGAGGATGATGCCCACGACGGCCAGGGGGTAAGCCACGGCATAACCCAGGGCGATCGGGGGGATGACACTGATCTGCCCGGCTTCATGGGCCTGGCGCAGGGCTTCCTGTGCAGCCCCCAGTCCGGGCGTGTTGGTAACCGCCCCCGACATGATGCCCACCATCATGGGCATCGATACCCTGCCACCCAGCAATACCCACAGCAGAACAGTCGTCAGGGCTCCCAGGAGCACCACCCCTGCAGCCATCAGATTAAGTTGCATGCCTCCACGCTTGAAAGAGGAGAAAAAACCGGGCCCCACCTGCAACCCTATGGAATAGATGAAGAGAATAAGCCCGAACTCCCTGACAAAATCGGCCACCTCATGGTTGACAGTAAAGCCCAGGTGACCCACCAGCAACCCCGCAAACAACACAAATGTAGGCCCCAGGGAAATGCCGAAGAACTTGATTTTTCCGGAAATGGCGCCCAGGGCGATCACAAAGGAAAAGAGCAAGATGGTGTGGGCGATCCCCTCATTGAAGAGCAGTGCATTCAACCAGTCCATGATATACACTTTTTTAATGGTTCATAATTAATCACTTGAGTGACAAAAAGGGTGTTCTCCACCCAAAATTTAACGCATGACAAGGTTGCTTCATCAAGTCGCGCCTGTGGCATGTAATAAACTACTCCTCCATCATTTGTATCAGCGTATTTTTCATTGTCCCCAGTTCTGTGGAACCGAGAATCCTTTCTGGCACCGGAATATCAAGGGTCTGACGGGTGAGGATGCGAACGGGAGCCCGGCTCATGACGATGATTTCGTTGGAGAGGAGCAGGGACTCCTCCACGTCGTGGGTCACGAAGATGACGGTACGCCTGTCGTTTTCCCAGATGCGGGAGAAGGTGCGGATCAGGTTGAGCTTAAGTTTGACATCGAGGCCCTTGAGGGGTTCGTCCATCAGGATGATGTCGGAAGGGAAGGCGAAAGCACGGGCGATGGCGACGCGTTGACGCATGCCGCCGCTCAGTTTGGCAGGGTAATAACCGGCGAAATTTTCCAGTTCTACCAATTCGATGAAGTGGTTGACCAGGTGCATTCTTTCTGTGGGAGGCAGGTCATGGGGCAATACGAAGTCGATGTTTTCGCGGGCGGTTTTCCAGGGGAGCAGCCGCGGATCCTGGAAGATATAGGAGATCCGTTTTCCCGTGAAGCCGTCGAGGGTGCCGCTGTCGGGGGCCACCAATCCTCCGATAAGGTTCAGGAGGGTGGTTTTTCCGCATCCCGAGGGACCCAGGATGCAGGTGATCTTTCCCTCGTCGAAGGCGAGGCTGAAATCACGGTAGAGGGCCACCGGCCCGTACGTCTTGCTGATATTTTTAAGTTTGAGGGGCATGGTTAGAGTTTCCAGGCGATAAGACGGTGTTCGGCGGCGCGGATCACTTTTTCAAAGAAGAAGCTGAGGACCACGGCCAGGATGGTCCAGGCGATGACCGCGTCGACGTTGAGGAAGGTCTGGGCACCCTGCATGAGGGTGCCGATGCCGTAGTGTGGCTGGCTGAGGACTTCCCCGGTGATGATGGCCCGCCATCCGATGCCCATGGCGCTGGAGGCGCCGCTGATGATGAAGGGCATAATCCCGGGAATGTACAACTCCCTGATGATCCGGAGCCTGCCCACCCGGTAAAAGGCGGCCATCTCCTTGAGGTCGGGATCCACGCTTTTAATGCCGTCGATCACGTTGATGCAGATAAATGGGAACATGGTGAGGAGAGCGATGAAGACCGGCACGCTGCCCGGGGTGAACCAGATGAGGGCCAGCAGGATCAGGGCGATGACCGGGATGGAGCGGATGGTGACCAGGATGGGCTGCAGGAACGCGTTGAAGCGGGCGTCGGTGCCGGCGGCCACTCCCAGGCCGATCCCCAGTACCATGGAGAGGGCAAAGCCTGCCAGACTGCGGGCCACTGTCGAGCCCACCACGGCCAGAAAATCCTTCTCCCCGAAAAGCTTCAGGGTGGTCAGCAGCGTCTTCTCCGGAGAAGGCAGCACAAATTCGGATCCCAGAAGCAGGGAGAGCAGCTTCCACACGGCCACGATGAACACGACCGAGGCGACCCCCCAGGTCCGTTTACCTGTAAATGAAATCTTCATCCGGCATTTTCCCTCCGATAATTTCCGGGTTCAGGTGGTAAAAGATCTGAAAATAGTCCATGACCTCTTTTTCCACCTCTCCGGCCCGCACAAATTTAAGATTTATCCGTGGAATGGCTTTCACGGTGGCCAGGGAGTCGGGGAGAATGCCATAGCTGACGATCAGGGCTGCGGCGCTGTCGGGATGGGCGTTGACCCAACTGGTAGAGCGGGCATAACTGGCAAGCAGTTTTTCCACCATTTCGGGGTGTTTCCGGAGGAAATCACCTCTGCCCAGAAATGCGGTTTCGGCCAGGGGGGTTCCTTCATAGCGCTTCCACTCCTCATCGAGGGAGAAGATGCGTTGCAGGGTGTGGTTGGCCTGCATGGCCAGGCTGGCCTGCGGTTCGGAGAGAATCGCCAGGGGGGCTTTTCCGGCCCTCACGGCCTGGGCCAGGTCGATGTGGGTGGGAAAACTGTAGTCGAGGGTTACGTCTTTGGCCGGTTCGAGGCCATTTTTGTGTAGCAGGTAGCGAAAGAGGATGTCGGGGGTCATTCCGCGGGCCATGACAAAAACCCGCTTTCCCATCAGATCCTTCCAGGTGGTCACCGTGGAATCGCTGCCCACCATATAGAGGGTTCCCCACACAGGCACGGCTACCAGCCGGTAGTCCATCCCTTTGTTGTAAACGATGGCGCCCATCGTGGAGGGCAGGATGGCCAGGTCGGCCGTTCCGTCGATCATCATCTTGCGCACCTGCAGGGGCTCATTGAGGATTTCCACCTGTATCCGGGCTTCAGGATCCCGTTTCAGGCTGTCGATAAGCCTGATCATCCCCATCGAAGAGGGACCCTTCAGGGTGGCCAGCGTGAACCGGGCTGCCGGCTCCGGCTTTCCACACCCCGCAAGCAGAAAAACCACCACCGGGAAAAGAAACAGCAGCTTAAAAAGAATCGACCGACGTATCATCACAAAGCAATTTTAAGACAAATCTACTCAAGAACATAACATTTGGCATGAATTCTTACAGAAGAATTCCTTACCATTGCAATGTAAAACCATGCGGCCAGCCTTTACTGCGACCCGGGATGCGTTTCCGGTCAAGGATGTGCCGGCCGTCTAAAACTGATCCGGAGGAATTCTGATGGAAAAGAGAGTAGGAACCGTGTTGATTCAGGTCGAAGACCGTGAAAATGTTCAGTTTCTGAACGACATCATCTCCCGCCATTCCAACATCATTTTAGGGCGCCAGGGGTTACCCCGCGGCAATGGGATGAGTTTGATCTCCCTTGTTCTGGAAGGATCCACCGATCAGATAGGTTCTCTCACCGGCCAGCTGGGCCGGCTAAAGGGAATTCAGGTGAAATCGGTACTCCTAAAGAACCCAAATTATGAATAAGAGACTATTTTTCATGTCGGCATTGGCCCTGGGGGCACTGTTTTTCTATTCACAGGCTACCAGTCAGGATAGCCTTACCGTGGCTGAATCACCACACCAGGTGTGGGTTCCGGCAAAAGCGCGCCCTGTTTCAAAGGACACCCACTCCGGTACAAAGGAAGCGCACGCTGTTACAAAAGAATCATACCCCGGCACAAATGAGGTGCACGCTGCTTCAAAGGATGCGCATCCTGATACGGTGGCGCGGGAACCCATACCTCTGGGGGAGGTAGAAGTAACGAGCCTGCGGGTCAACCGCCGGATGAAGGATGTGCCCATGCCCATGGTCGTGGTGGGTTCCGGGAATTTCAGCAAATATTCGGCGCAGACCCTTTCCAATGTGTTGGCGGCTGAACCGGGGATTGCCATGGGCCGCGACGGGGTTTGGTCGACCGGGATCAATATCAGGGGGTTGGGGGAGAACCGGCTGGTGACCATGATCGACGGCCACCGGGTAGAGACGGCTACTGACCTGACGGCCTCCTTCAGCATGATTGACGTGAACGACATCGAAAGGGTGGAGGTGGTCAAGGGGGCCCAGTCCGCCCTTTACGGCACAGGCGCCATGGGGGGAATCATAAACATCATCACCCGTGACGGCCGTTTTGGCGCCAGGCCTTTCATTTCCGGGAATGTCCTGTCGGGGTATGCCTCTGCCAACCATCTCTTCACCCTGCACGGCGATGTCACGGCCGGGGCTCCGAAGGTATACCTTCGCCTCAGCGGCAGCCGCCAATCTGCAGACGACATCAGAACCCCCAGGGGCGTTTTGCCCAACAGCGGTTTCACTTCCAGTAATATTTCGGCCAGGGCGGGATGGACCCCCTGGAACAACCACGTGGTGAAGGTCCAGTACCAGAACAACTGGTCGGAAGATGTGGGCATACCCGGGGGTTCGGCCTTTCCGGGCCCGGCCACGGCCTCCTATAAGGATATCAGCAGACACCTGTTTTCCGCCACCTATGAAATCACGCCCCTGACAGGCAAGCTTTCCTCCCTCAAAGCCAACTATTTCACCCAATACATTCAGCGCGATGTGGAGATGATTCCCCACACGGTAACAGAAACCGCATTGCCCAACAAAGGGAAACAGATAACGACTCCGGAACGGGTTCTTCCCGTGGGGAACCATCTGATGCATGGAGGGCAGCTTCAAAGCACGTGGGATTTGGGTCCGCGGAACACGCTGATTGCCGGGGCCGACCTTTGGTCGCGGGGAGTCAGGACCTCCAGAATCAAGGAGATTACCGTTCAGGTTTTCAGTCCGGCAGGAGAACTGGTGCGCACCAACGCGCTGGTGCGCGGGGAGACGCCGACGCCCGCCTCTTCCTTCACCAGTACCGGGCTGTTTATCCAGGATGAAGCCCGGCTGTTCAACGACCAGCTGACACTCATCTCCGGGGGAAGGATCGACGGCGTCAGAGTGCAGAATGACCAGGGACAGGATATCGACTACCTCATAGTCAACGGCGCGAGGAACGACACACCTCCCAATCAGCGGATCACCTTCCCCGAAGGCGATCACCGGAACCTTTCCTGGAGCGCCCATGCGGGACTCCTCTGCCGGGTGACCCGCGAAACCGGACTCACCCTCAACCTGGCCCGCTCTTTCCGTGCCCCTTCCATCGAGGAACTTTTCAAATACATTGACCTGGGGAATTTCGTCAGACTGGGCAATACGGCGCTGAAACCCGAGAACGGCTTTTCAGCCGACGGGGGAGTGCGGATCTGGAAGAAGGATTTTAACCTGCAGTTCAACGGTTTTGTCAACAGTATCTCCAACCTGGTTGTGGAAACACCCGGAGAATTCATTTATAATATGAATACCGGTACGGGTATTGTGGTCACCGACACCCTGCCGGCCCTGGTCAACGCCAATGTGAGCAAGGCCCTGCTTTATGGTGCCGATTTCGGGGTGGAATACAACACCTGGTCGCACATGGTCCTCTTTGCCTCGGGCTCTTATGTCAGGGGTAAGGATACGAAAGCCGGGAGCAACCTGCCGCAGGTTCCTCCCCTGCATGGGAGGATGGGCGTTCGGTATACGCTTCCGCGGGCCGGCTCGGCGGAAATGACCCTGGTGGGCGCCGCCCGGCAGGATAAGATCGCAGAAGGAGAAAAGGAAACCGCAGGCTACACACGCCTCGACATAGCGGTCAGCAGCATCCCCCTGCGTGTCGGTTCCGCCCGGCTGCAACTCTTCGCGGGTGTCGACAACCTCACCGACCGCAGCTACACCAACCACCTGGCCACCAACCGGGGGAGCATCAGCGCTGAACCCGGCCGTAACCTCTATCTCCGCCTCAACCTGGCCTTCTGATTGGACAGCCTCAGCACTCCTGATTGCTGCGCTACCTGTCATATCGTGCCACATGGCTTCTTCCATGTGGCACGACCTGTTTTATGACCTCCGGTTCATCCGGCTTCCCAGCGGCAAAACCAGTGGTTATGAACATACAGGGATTTTTAAAATGACCGGGAAACCCTTGCAAAAGATAAAAGTTTTTTTTACCTTTACCGAAACTAACCATTTCAACTGATTCCAATAAGCTATATTGAATATTATTGCTCAAATCAATTGAATCTGTGAGAATTAACTAAAACTATCTGAAAAATGAAAAAAAGACGATTTATCAGGGGATTCGCCCTGGTGGTATCCTTAATGCTTTTTTCGATCTGGAGCTTTGGCCAGGCCCTGAATGTGCAGGGCAAAGTGACCGACTCCGCGGGGGCTCCGATACCCGGGGTGACCGTGGTTTTGAAGGGGACGACCCAGGGGACCATCACTGGTCCCGATGGGAGGTTTATGTTGGGGAGTGTGACTCCCGCCGGGACGCTGGTTTTTTCGTTTGTGGGGATGGCCTCACAGGAAGTGCCTGTTTCAGGTCGTACGGTAATTAATGTCACGATGGAATCGGATGTATCGGAGATTGATGAGGTGGTGGTTGTAGGTTATGGTGTGCAGCGGCGGGAGGCGGTGACCGGGTCGGTGGCTTCGATGTCGGGAGAGACCATGCGTGAGATCCCTGCTGTGAACTTCACGCAGGCCTTACAAAGCCGTTTGCCGGGGGTGCAGTTTTCACAAACTTCTTCCAGGCCTGGTGCGGCCATGCAGATCAGGGTGCGTGGAACCCGCTCGTTGACTGCCAGCAACGATCCGCTGATCGTTCTTGACGGGATTCCCTTTGTGGGCACGATCAGTGAAATCAACACCAACGACATTAAGAGCATCGACATTCTGAAAGATGCTTCGGCGACGGCCATTTACGGGTCGCGTGGCGCCAACGGGGTCATTCTCATTACCACCCACAAGGGTGAAAAGGGGGCCAAGGCGAGAGTCCAGTACAATGGTCGTCAGGGTGTCAACACCCTGTTTGCCCCGTTCCCGATGATGGACGGCCCGGAATTTGTGGCCATCCGCAAAGCACGGGGACAGTACACCAACGGCGTGGACGAATCGGATGATGTCAGTACCGACTGGCAGGATCTCTTTTTCAGGAATGGCTACCAGACAGCCCATGACGTCGGATTGTCGGGAGGCACGGCCAGCGGCGGCTACAATGTGGGTGTGGGCTTTCTCCAGGACCAGGGGGTCGTTCCCACCAACAAATTCACCCGGTACAACCTGCGCACCTCCGTCGACCAGGAAATCGGCAAATGGTTCCGTTTCGGGTTGACCTCCAACAGCAACTACAACCTGACCGAAGGCAACCAGATTGGCCTTTACAGCGTGCTGAGCCTCTCCCCCATTGCCAGTCCCTATAACGAGGATGGTTCCCTGAGGAGGACCATACGCATGCCGCTCGATGAACAATTCAACATGACCCGGGAGATCGTGGAAGACCTGAAGGATAAGTGGGTGAGTGACAACCGGCGTTTTGCCACCTACAACTCTCTCTATGGGGAGGTGAAGATTCCGGGCATCGAAGGGCTGAAATACCGGGCCACCCTGGGCATCGACTTCCAGCAGTCCAACAACGGGAGCTATACCGCTGAGGGCATTAACAGCAGCAATCCCACCACCGAGTCGACGGCTTCGATCAGCAACTACAACACTTACCACTGGACGATGGAGAATCTGCTGACTTATGACAGGATGTTTGCCGGGAAGCACCGGGTGAATGCCGTTGGGCTCTATTCCGCGGAGCAAAGCACCAGTTTCAACTCGGGCACCAATGCCAAAAGCATACCCTCTGAAGCCTTCCAGTATTACAGTCTGAGTTCGTCACTCGGAGAGATCACTGCCACCAATCCCCAGGGCGGGGGTTATATCCAATCGGGACTCATTTCCTGGATGGGACGTGTGATGTATGAATTCAGCGACAAATACATGTTGTCGGCGACCGTGCGTGCCGACGCTTCTTCGCGTCTTGCCGAAGGATATAAATGGCATACCTATCCGGCCGTATCGGCAGGGTGGAACCTCAGAAACGAATCATTCATGCAGGGGGTGACCTGGCTCGACAGGCTGAAAATCCGTGCAGGATTCGGTCAGACGTCCAATCAGGCGGTCGGGGCATACAGCACCCTGGGCAGGCTGAGTTCCCGTCATTACAACTTCGGTCCTTCGACTTATGCCACGGGTTATTATGTGACGGAACTCCGGAATCCCAGCCTGGGATGGGAATTCTCCAAGACCTGGAACTATGGGGTGGATTTCGCCCTGTGGAAAAACCGCTTGTCGGGAACCATTGAGTATTACCTCACCAAAACGGAGGATATCCTGCTGGGGCTGGGGCTTCCCCGCACATCTGGGGTGAACAGCTATACAGCCAACATTGGGGCTACCCAAAACAAAGGTTTGGAACTCTCCCTTAACGGACTCATCCTGGATGATGTCAACGGATGGACCTGGGAAGCCGGCGTTAATTTTTACACCAACAAGAACGAGCTGGTCTCCCTTGCCTCAGGGCAAACAAGAGACGAAGGCAACGGCTGGTTTGTGGGGTACAGTATCAATTCCGTATATGATTACGAATATATCGGGCTATGGCAGGAGGGGGATCCCTACCTGAACATTCTTGAACCGGGCGGCAACCTGGGAATGATCAAGGTGAAATATGCCGGGGAATACAACGAGGATGGAACCCCCAAACGGCAGATAGGTCCCGATGACCGCCAGATCCTGGAACTGGATCCCGATTTTCTGGGAGGCTTTAACACCCGGGTGGCGTATAAAGGGTTTGACCTGAGCGTCATTGGCGGCTTCCAGAGTGGTGGCATCCTGATCAGCACCCTGAACGGCCCCAGCAGTTATCTCAATCTGATGACAGGCCGCAGGGGACAGATCAAGGTGGATTACTGGACGCCCCAGAACACCGGAGCCAAGTATCCTGCGCCCAATGGGGTAATCAGTGGTGACAACCCCAAATACCTCAGTACCCTGGCCTACTTCGACGGGTCCTACCTGAAAATCCGCAATGTTTCACTGGGATATGACCTGTCCCGTTCTCTGCTCAAGAACACAGGCGTAGACATGCGCATGTATTTCACTGTCCAGAATCCCCTGGTCATGTTTTCCGATTTCCATAAGGAGATGGGGCTCGATCCCGAGACCAACTCCATGGGCAACGAAAATGTGGCCACCGGCGGGTACAACTCCCGGATACTTACAGTGGGCTTCAATGCGCCATCCACTCGGAACTACATCTTTGGAGTTAATCTGACATTTTAAAAAAAGAAAACGATGAGACACATAAATATCAAATCGATCATAGGCACTGTTTTATTAACCGTGTTCCTGGTAGGGTGTTCTGACATACTGGAGGAGCAGCCGCGCAGCATCTTTGAGCCTGGTTTTTTTAAGACTGAGAAGGGGGTTAACGGTGGGTTGACCGCGTTATATGCCCATCTGCGTTATATTTACGGTAACGCCTATTTTTACAATTCCGGAGTGACGGGGACCGATGAGGCCACCTATGCCCAGAGTGCCGATGCCAACTTCAAGGTGATGGATGTGTCGGGACAGGGGAACATCACCCCGTCGCAGACCGGGGGTTCCGGGACCTTGTGGGACCATGCCTTCCCGGCCATCAACACCGCCTCGGGCATCATTGAGAATGCCTCTGCGGTAGGGCTCAGCAATGCCCTGATCGCCGAGGCCCGTTTTTTCCGCGCCTTCGACTATTTCATGCTGGTGCAGACCTTTGGCGGAGTCCCCCTTGATCTGGGCTCCGGTGAACTCAAATTCAACATCAACCCATCACGGGTTTCGGTACGCAATACCGTTCCGGAGGTCTATACCAAAGCCATCTTCCCCGATTTGACGGCCGCCGTGAACGATTTGCCGGCGACACCCCGGCTGACCGGTACGGTGTCTAAAAATGTCGCCCGGCTTTTCCTGGCAAAGGCTTACCTAACCTACGGCTGGTGGCTCCAGAATCCCAATAATATCCCTACTTATCCTGCTGCCGACCGCACCGATCCCGACGGGAAAAATGCGCAGTGGTACTTCCAGCAGGCTTATGACATCGCCACCACCGCCATTGATGATCCTGGGCCGTACGGATTGATGGCAACGTTTTATGAACTGCATAAAGGCGGAAACGAACGGAACAAGGAGATGATGCTCTATGCCGACCACACCGAAACCAGCGAAAAGTACAACGATGCGAGCCTGACCTACGGCAGCGGCGGTAATGCCGACAATTTTGCCTCCTGGATGATGACCTGGAACTATACGGAAATCAGAAGCCATAAAAACCCGGAACTGACCAGTGCCGCTCCCTCGGTGCTCAGGGAAGCTGCCCAGGACCTGGGACGCCCGTGGACCCGCATGGCGCCGGTGGTCAATGTCTTTGAGACCACCTTTGCCAATAAGACGGAAGACAGCCGCTTTGATGGCACCTTTACTCTTGTATACCGCGGAAACTGGCCCAAAGGAGGGGACAAGACTGAGTTTTATTATGGCGCCAACGGGATTAAGGTCTTTCCCGGTGATCCAATTCTCTCTTTCCTGTATGAGACGCCTTCCACGCCCATCACTTATCCTTCGGGTGCAGGCCCCAGCAATGTGGGCGGGGGCACCCTTCCCGGAAGGGCTGATTTTGTCATCGCCCTGGAAGGGACCAGCCGCGTGGTCTACCCCGGAACCTGGAAGATGAGTACGTATCGCACCGACAATGGCACCGGACTGGGACAGCCCAATGCGGCCATTACCCGACCTTTCAACATTGCCAAATTCTCGGAATTTTACTTTGTGGCTGCCGAGGCGGCCATCAAAGGTGCCACCACTAAACCGGGTAAAAGCGCCAGGGAACTCCTCAACGTGATCAGGGCCCGTGCCGGAAAATGGTCATTCGACCGTTACCGTAATATGGCGAAAGCCGCGGATCACAGTGTCGCCCTGACAGCCGCCACACCCTCCACCATCGACATCAACTACCTCCTGGCAGAAATGTCGAGGGAGTATTACGGGGAAGGATTCCGCTGGAATGACCTGGTCCGCACCCAGAAATGGGGTGAGCTGGCTGCCAGCTATAAGATTGCTTCCAGCACCAAGGGCGACCATAATGCCGTGACCGTCAACCGCAGCATTCAGCCTTACCTCTATCTGCGCCCCATTCCCCAGGGCCAGATCGACGCACTCGAAATGACCGACGACGAAAAGAAGGCCTATCAGAATCCGGGATACTAAGAAGAAGTATCCCTTGCACATCCAGGTTCTAAGACCTGCCAGATCACCCGGGAATCTGCAACTTCAGATAACCCCGGAGTTCCTCCAGGCAGATCACCCCATGAACGGTAACGTCAGTGAGAAAGAGGCTGCCCTTTTGAGGCAGCCTCTTTATATTTTCCTTTTATCTTTGCTTTTTCTGTAAAACCAGCTCCCTGTGAAGGATGAGCAAAAATCATAAAAGAGCTTTTATGTGGTCGAAGCACCATGCGACTTTCACAAGTTCAACCAGGTAAACGTAAAAATTCAAACACATGAAATATCCATGCATCATTTAACCATAGTAACTAAATATTTTAACTGATGAAACAAAAAGTGTCACTGTTTTTATTTCTCTGTTTAAACGTTCTTTTCCCGTTTTCCGGAATATCCTCTTTCCCAGGGGATTTACTGGTCACTCCGGACCCCACCCCAGTGGTGACAGAAGCTGAATCGGGAGTGGCTGGCAGCGGGATATCCACGCTTCAGGACGGGACCATCAGATATATTACGGCCAAATCCAATTACACGGGGCAGTCGGGACCCGGGGATTCCATACGTCTGATCACGTATGCCGTCACGTTCAGGGACACGGGGTACTATCAGTTGTTTGTGCGCATGCGTGTGGGCGCAGGGGGGTATGACGACGACAGTTTTTTCGCGGCCCGGGGTTTCGGAGCCAAAGCCCTTGCCGACGGCAACGACTGGGTTTTTATCAATGGCATGGCGGGTGCAGGGTTTACCCAACCTTCTGACTTTGTGGAAGCCCTGGGTGAAGCGGGGAGCCAAGTATGGAAATGGGTGAATATCTCGCTCAATTTCCTCCCTTCCTCCACTGCCCTGAAAACCTTCTATGTGGATTCCGGCCACCTCACCCAGACTTTTCAGATAGCCACCCGTGAAGACGGGCTGGCCATTGACAAGCTGGCATTCGGAAAGGCGGATCTCTACTACACTGTGGAAGCCCTGGACAATGGATTGGCCGGAGTGGAGGCGAAACCTGAACCGATCCCCCCTTACCAGGGGCCTCCCCTGGCCGGGGGATCCACGAAATTCCTGGGCAATGTCATGGCCAGCGACAACATCTTTGCCAACTACTGGAACCAGATCACCCCGGGAAATGAGGGCAAATGGGGATCCATTGCCTCCACCTCTGATTCCACGAAATGGAACTGGAGCGGATTGGACAGAATATATAACTATGCCCAGCAGCATCAGCTTATTTTCAAGAACCACACCCTCATCTGGGGGGCACAGCAACCCTCCTGGATTTCAGCGCTGGATGCCGCCACCCAGCTCAAATACATCGAAACCTGGATGCGGATGGTAGGGAAAAGGTATCCCCACATGGATATGATCGATGTGGTCAACGAGCCCCTGGTGTCACACAATCCTCCGGATGGGGTCAACGGAAGGGCAAACTATAAAGAAGCTCTGGGGGGTAACGGCACAACAGGCTGGGACTGGGTCATCAAGTCTTTCGAACTGGCCCGCAAATATATGCCCGGCCAAACAAAACTCATTCTCAATGACTACGGGATTATCAATGACAATACCGCTACCAGCATATACCTGACCATCATCAACCTGCTGAAAAACAGGGGACTCATCGACGGCATCGGGGTGCAGGGACACCGTTTTGAACTGGAAAAAGCCAGCACCGCCACCCTGAAGAGCAATCTCGACCGCCTGGCGGCCACCGGGTTGCCCATTTACATCTCGGAATTCGACCTGGGGAACCTGAACAATGAGGGCACACCCGACGACCACCAACAGCTTGAACTTTACCAAAGGATATTTCCTGTATTGTGGGAACATCCCGGGGTAAAGGGGATCACCCTCTGGGGCTATCTCGAAGGGGAGATGTGGCAGAGTTCCTGCCACCTGGTGCTTAAAACCAATGCCTGGCGCCCGGCGATGACCTGGCTGGCCGACTATGTCAGAAGAACTACCGGCAACAGCCCGGCATGGATCACCTCACCCGGCACCCCCACCCTCAGTCAGAACTACCCCAATCCCGTCAGCTCCTCCACCGAAATCGGTTTTACCCTTCACAAAACGCAAAAAGTCACCCTCACCATCTACGACCACCTGGGAAGGGAGGTGACCACCCTGGTGAACGGCTTGTGGTCACCGGGAAATCACAGGGTAACGTGGAAAATCTCTGATTTGCCGGCAGGAAAAGCCGGAAACGGACTTTACTTCTACAGGCTGGTCACAGACGACAGCATACTGAGCAGGAAAATGATGGTGCTGGGAAGGTGACTTTCAGCAGTTGGGAATTCCTTTAAGTTTTATAACTTAAACGCCTGAAAAAGATTCTCTTCTTCAAATCAGGCATAAAAAATGGAAAAACCGGCCCTGTTCATTGAGACATACACGGGAATCACTCCGGACACCCAGAGCAAGATTCTGGTCTCCATAGGGATCATCATTGTTCTCTATGTGTTCCGGACTATTTTTCTGCGCATCGTATGGAGAAACACGGAGGACGTGAAGACCCGTTATTTATGGAAGCGGGTGATATCGTACGTGGTTCCCATCACGTCGATCATTCTGATCGGGACGGTGTGGGTGCATGCCTTCAGATACATGGGGGCCTTCCTGGGGCTTCTCTCGGCGGGGATCGCCATCGCCCTGAAAGATCTGCTGGCCAACATGGCGGGATGGCTGTTTATCATGTTCCGCAAGCCGTTCGTCATCGGAGACCGCATTCAGATCGGGCCCCATACCGGAGATGTGATCGACCTCCGGCTCTACCAGTTTTCCATTCTTGAAATCGGCAATTGGGTGCATGCCGACCAGAGCACGGGAAGGATCATCCATATTCCCAACGGCAAGGTATTCACAGAACCTCAGGCCAACTTCACCCAGGGATTCCACTACATCTGGAATGAACTGGAGATCAGGCTCACCTTCGAAAGCAACTGGCAGAACGCCAAAGACCTGCTGACGGGAATCGTCACCCGCCATACGCAGGAAATCATCAGACCGGCCGAACGCGACCTCAAGGAAGCCAGCAAACTATACCTGATCCACTACCAGTATCTGACGCCGATCATCTATGTCACGGTGATGGAATACGGGATACTGCTGAGTGTGCGCTATTTGTGCGATCCACACAAACGCAGAGGTACCGAAGCCGCCATCTGGGAAGATATTCTCAGCGAATTCGCACGGCATGGCGATATCCAATGGGCTTACCCGACACGGCGGTTTATCGGCGACTCCCGGGGAACACCTGCCTCCTGATCCTACCCCCGTCTTTGGTCAAAAACTACAACACCCTTCATTGGTTTCACCACCGAAGCCGGTTCTGACCAAGGTCCCTTCAGGATGGCAGCACATCACCTGAAGCTTCAATTTTTCCCATTCGGTTGTGGGTAGTTCCTGCCAATATAATACTGTTGCACACGGATTTAAGCCATGACAGCCTGGCTTAAGCCATTAAGGTACGGGAAGGTTGGCATAGTGGGCGCAAAGGTGTATATTCGCCATGCGGTACTTTTCCTGCGGCAAGGTCTGTATTCGTTTTAAAACACATACCAGAAAAAATGCAATTTCGATATTTTTCCATACCTGCCATCCTTTTATATGTGGCATCAATGGTCTCCTGTAAGGGCCCCGTGGGCAGTACTTCCCCGGAATGGTCAGGGAATCCGGTCATTCAGGGGTGGTACGCCGATCCCGAGGCGGTGATATACGGGGACCGCTACTGGATCTATCCCACCTATTCCGATGCCTATGAGAAGCAGGTTCATTTTGATTGTTTTTCTTCGCCCGACCTGGTCAGATGGACCAAACATGAACGGATTCTGGATACGGCGGAAGTGCGGTGGGCACGGCGGGCGATGTGGGCCCCCGGAGTGATGGAGAAAGGAGGGCAGTACTACCTTTTCTTCGGGGCCAACGACGTGCATGAAGGTGAGGTGGGTGGTATCGGCGTGGCCGTAGCCGGCAAGCCCGAAGGCCCCTACCGCGACCTCATCGGGAAACCACTGATCAACAACATCATCAACGGGGCCCAGCCCATTGACCAGTTCGTATTCCACGACCGCGACGGCAGTTATTACCTGATTTACGGGGGGTGGCAGCATTGCAACATCGTCAGGCTGAACGACAGTTTCACCGGGCTTGTACCTTTGCCCGACGGATCCATGGTGAAGGAGATCACCCCGGAAGGGTATGTCGAAGGCCCGGTGATGTTTATCAGAGAGGGGAAATACTACTTTATGTGGTCGGAAGGCGGCTGGACCGGTCCGGATTACCGGGTGGCTTATGCCATTGCCGACAATCCCTTTGGGCCGTTCAGCCGGATCGGTACGATCCTGCAACAAGACAGCACCGTGGCCACCGGCGCCGGGCACCATTCTCTGCTCAACATTCCGGGAAGTGACGATTGGGTTATCGTTTACCACCGCCGCCCGCTGGGGGAAGCCTCCCCACACCACAGGGTCACCTGTATCGACCGCATGGCGTTTGACGACCAGGGACATATCCTTCCGGTTAAAATCACCTTTGAAGGCGTAACCCCCCGGCCATTGAAGACCAGTGCCGGGAATTGAAGCATTCATTTAAAATATTTCATATGTACAGGTTAAACAGATTCCTCCCGACCATCGCCATAGTTCTTTCCCTGGTCTTTTCTTCTGCGGCCCAGGAGCACAAGGAACCGGCCACGCTGACTATCGGAAGCAAAGCACCTGACTTCAGGCTGAAAGGCACTGGTCTGAAGAGTTACACCCTGAAATCCTTTTCCAGGGCAAAGATCCTGGTGATCATCTTCAGTGCCCCCCACTGTCCGACCGCCCAGGCCTATGAGGAAAGGATCAAGGCCATTCAGGAGGATTACCGGGGAAAGGGGGTGCAGGTGGTGATGATCAACCCGAATCATGCCGGGGCGGTCTGTCTCGAGGAGATGGGCTATTCCGAATCGGGCGACACCTTTGCCGACATGCAGATGAGAGCCCGCGACAAAGCCTTTAATTTCCCGTTCCTTGACGACGGGGAGGAACAGAAAACCGCCCTGGCTTACGGACCAGTGGCCACTCCTCATGTCTTTATCTTTGACCAGCAGCGGATTTTGCGCTACTGTGGCCGCATTGACGACCGGGAAAAAATCGGCACGGCATCCCAACACGATACCCGGAATGCCCTGGAAGCACTTCTGGCTGGCAAAGAGGTACCGGTAAAAGAGACCCGGGTCTTCGGATGTTCGGTCAAGTGGAAGTGGAAAAACGAATACCGCCGGAAACTGGATGAGGAATGGGCCCAAAAACAGGTGTCATTGGAACGCATCACCCTGGAAGGGATCAAACGGCTGGTCAGTAACGATTCAAAGAAACTGCGGGTCATCAATTTCTGGGCCACCTGGTGCGGACCCTGTATCGCCGAATTCTCAGGACTGGTGGAAACCTTCAGGATGTACCAGGGCCGTGATTTCGAACTGGTGACCGTAAGCCTCGACAAAGCGCCCCTGGAAGCCAGAGTAAAGGATTTTCTCACCTTAAAACAGGCGGCCTTTACGGCCAATTACCTCTTTCCGGGTGAAGACAAATATGCCCTGATCGAAGCGGTAGATCCGCAGTGGCCGGGCAATATTCCGTATACCCTCATCGTGGAACCAGGCGGAAAGGTCATCCACCGCTTCTCCGGAGGAGTGCACATGACCGAACTGCGCAAGAAAATCGTGGACCATCCCCTGATCGGGAGGTATTTCTGAGGTACACCCTATCAGCTGCGAAATCTGACACCATATGGAAAGACCTGACAGAAATTTAATGAACATAATAAAAATGGGAGTAAAAAATAGTTTAGCGCTTGTAATCCTGGTGTGTGCAGGTTTATGGCTGACCTGCTGCAAGCCCGCCGGATCGCCCGAACCCCATGGCCCTGTGCCGACTGAAAACCAGATGCGCTGGCAGGAAATGGAGTTCTATGCATTTGTCCATTTCTCGCTGAATACGTATACCGACCAGTCGTGGGGATATGGAAATGAAGACATCAGCCTGTTCAATCCCGAAGAACTGGATTGCCGTCAATGGGCGCGGATCTGTAAGGAGGCAGGGATGAAAGGGATCATCATCACCGCAAAACACCACAGTGGATTTTGTTTATGGCCTTCTCAATACACAGACTATTCAGTAAAGAATGCACCCTGGAAAGATGGAAAGGGCGATGTGGTGCGCGAACTGGCCGACGCGTGCCAGGAGTATGGATTGAAGCTGGGAATTTATGTGTCACCCTGGGACAGGAACCACCCCGATTACGGAAACCCCGCCTATATCACCTACTTCAGAAACCAGATCAGGGAGTTGCTGACGAATTATGGTCCCATTTTCGAGATCTGGTTCGACGGAGCCAATGGCGGAAGCGGCTACTATGGGGGAGCCAATGAGACCCGACAGATTGACCGCAGGACCTACTACGACTGGCAGCCTACTTACAATATGATCAGGGAGTTGCAACCCGGCATTGTCATCTGGAACGACGGAGGCGACAGGGCCGATGTGCGCTGGGTGGGCACCGAAGGCGGCTGGGTCGGCGAAACCAACTGGAGCTTACTGAATGCCACAGGCGATGTCCCGTTTGAGATGTTGCACCACGGGGTGGAGAACGGAGATTCCTGGGTTCCGGGAGAGGTGAACACCTCAATCAGGCCCGAGTGGTTTTACCACCCCAGTGAGGATTCCAAGGTGAAAACCCTTCCCCAGCTGATGGATACCTACTACCATTCCATCGGGCGGAACGGCACCTTATTGCTCAACTTTCCCATAATGCCCAACGGCAGGATCCACCCGGCTGACGAGAAGGCAGCGCTTGACCTTGGTCAGGCTGTAAAGGAGGCATTTGCCGTCAACCTGGCTGCCCATGCCAGGGCCGAAGCATCGGGTGTAAGGGGAAATGCCCGGAAATTCGGAGCACAAAAGGCGATCGACGGCAATACAGAGAGCTTTTGGACTACCGACGATAGCACCACCACCGCCTCGATGACCCTGGACTTTGGGAAGCCCACCCGCTTCAACCGGTTCATGGCCCGGGAATACATCCGTTTGGGGCAGCGTGTGAAATCATTCACCGTCGAAGCCATGACAGACGGTGAATGGCAGGAAATTGCCAAAGCAACCACCATCGGGTACAAGCGTATCCTCCGCTTCCCCACCGTCGAGGCTACAAAGCTCCGCTTTCACATCACAGGGGCAAAAGCCTGTCCGGTGATCTCGGAGATTGGAGTCTATCTTGCGCCACAAATACTCACGCCTCCCACCATGATCAGAAACCAGGCAGGCGATGTTCTCATTACCGCTGCCGATCAGGAATCGGAAATCTTTTACACGATTGATGGCAGTGACCCCTCACCGGGCTCAATGAAATACAGCGGGCCCATCATTGCCGGGGGTAAACTGGAGATGAAGGCATTGGCTTATGACCCCACCTCAGGGAAAAGCAGTGCCGTGAGCCATGAATACTTCGACCTGCCCCGTAAAGATTGGATCATCAAAGAGATTGAGGATGAAAAAGCCTATGCCGTCCTAGATGGAAATCCTGCGACAGCGTGGCACCAAAACAGAGGCCAGTTGCCCGTCGACCTGGTGATCGACTTAGGACATGAACTGAACCTTTCAGGATTCCGTTATCATCCCGACAAGGGAATATGGAGCCCCGGAATTATCACTGAATACCAGTTTTATGTTTCTTCAGATCAAAAAACCTGGAAACTGGTCAGCGGGGGAGAATTCTCCAACATCAAGAATAATCCCGTATGGCAAACAAAGAGGTTTGAAGAGGAAAAAGCACGCTATATCAGGTTTCGTGCATTGAAAAATGCGGAGAATAATAACCATATCGGTTATGCTGAAATCGATCTGATTACGAACTGAGGCCGTCACCACATTCTGTTCCGGTCCGGATTTGACTTTGTCGGAATATTTCCGTAAATTCAGTTGCGATCCGTACAGACTTCTTTGTAAATGGACCAACACAGGGTTATGAATTCAATGAAGGAAGTAAAGATAATGCTGCATGATTATCAGCTTTTTACCTCCGGAAAAGGGAATACCAGAGTGTATTATAAAGGTTCAGCCTCTTCAAAAGACGGGGAATTACTACCGGAAGGAGGGCTGCCTCTGCTGCCTGACGAATTGGAAAATGCGCCACGAAGCACGGAACTGATCCTTTTGGAGAAACTCTCTGAAATCTGCGGATTGTTCTCCATGGTAATCATGAAGGAGGGGGCCTGTTATCTTGCCGTGGATATCATACGCAGCAGCCCTCTTTTTTACGGATTTCACAACAATTCACTTTTCATAACCGACAATCTGCATGAATTCCAGAAGGTCAATGATCCTCTTCCGGTCCATGAAGAAAAACTGGAAGAATTCATGTTCACCGGTTTTGTATTAGGGAGCCACACCATATACCGGGATGTTTTCGCCACTCAGGCCGGAGAAATCGTCACCATTGAGAACAATCAGGTAAGTTCAAAAAGGTACTTTACCTACCATCCCCTTGTGTCGACTGACCAGCATAAAGATGATTTTAATTTTCCCCAGGCCCTGGACCGGCTGTTATTGTCTGCTTTTTCAAGGATGATCAGGCAGACGCCCCACATCAACCGCTGGCTGGTTCCTTTAAGCGGCGGGCATGATTCCCGGATCATTGTTAATACATTATACAAACTCGGAATCAGGAATGTAGTCTGCTACACCTATGGTACAAAGGGAAATGAACAATCGGTTTTAAGTAAACAGGTCGCGGAGGCGTTAGGTTTTGAATGGCATTTTGTAGAATATTCAGAACAGAAATGGGACCAACTGCATCGTGAGGGTGTTTTGGACAACTATCTCCACTTTGCATTTAACGGTGTTTCCACGCCGCATCTTCAGGATATTCCGGCAGTATATGAGTTGATCCATCAGGGAGTCATCAAAAACGGGGATGTCTTCGTTCCCGGGCATTCCCTGGACTTACTGGCAGGTTGCTGGTTAGAAAGCGGGGATTTAATAGACATGGGAAAACCCGGTGCGCTTCAACGGGCTACCCAGAAATGGGTGGGCATTAAAGAACCGGAATTTGTACCATTAAATGCCATTGAAAAGGTCTTCAACAGCGCAGATATTTCTCCCCTTCATTTTCAGGAATACTTTAACTGGCAGGAATTCAGGGCTAAATTTGTGGTGAACAGCATCAGAGGATATGAATTCTTTGGATTTGAGTCCCGTTTGCCTTACTGGGATAAAGAGTTGGTGGATTTCTGGCTGGCCATTGCTCCTCAGGATAAAATTGGCCGGAAGGTACTTTTTGATGCCGAAAAGAAGGGGATCCTGGTCCATGCATTGACAGGAATCCCCTATGCCGGGAAAACGCCGGAAAAAAGTATTGTTAAAACCTTGTTGCGAAGATTGTTGCCTGAGAGGATAAAAAATATCATGCTTCGCATTTCAGGCTATAAAGTCAGGATGAACGAGGGGCTGAATCAAATATATGCCATGAAAGCCCATACCGTCAAAGAGATGCTTGAACCGCTTGAAGATTTTCCAAGGCATGCAAGGCCTTATCTTCAGAAATTCATAGACAGGCAACCGGGTCAGGTGAATTACAACCATCTGACTGCGATGTATACGGTCAGAAAGCACATGGACCTTTGGAAGAACTAATATCTATTTCACAGGGCTTATCCTGTAAAGTCCGGCACCATGCTGCATCAATTCACGACCAAACTCTCTTTTGAACACACCCAGTTCGGTATGGCTCCACAGGTCAACTACCCTGGCTTTTCTCTTCATGCCTATGGTTCTGAAATCAACCTTCACGACACTCCTATCAGGAAAATCCATTTTACCTTTGTCCACCAGCACCCCAAATACCACAGAACCTGTTTCCTTCAGCACGACTCCTTTGGTGGTAAACGTTTCGTATCCCTCCGGCAATTCATAAATAATGACAGATTTTGCATGGGCCCCGATACCAGTGGCAGGTTTTCCATCCACGATCAAAGGCCTGCCTTCGCAAGTTTTGTCCACGGTTGCGTTTCCCCAACCCGAAGTGGCATTGATCCATTTCAGATCAGTCAGTTTCAAATCACCCATAGGGCCATGCAACACAGGATCGATCCAGGCCACATGGTCCCAGTCGAAACCATTTCCACCATCGTTCACGAAAAGCACAAGATTTTTCCCGCCTTTCACCGAAACGCTGATTTCCTGTGAACTGCCATTCCCTGCAATCACCGGACTGGCATATTCGGCATGGCTTAAATCGATGTGATCGCCCTTGCTTTGGGCGTTGAACAGGGCTACGTATTTATCTTCACTATCAGGCACATCGGCAGTCCATACGATCAGGTTGTTTACGTTATAGACCTGACGATTGTTTGTGCTTTCCTGATTTACCTTAAGCATTTCGGGATGGGTAAGTATCTGTTTGGTGAAATCGTCAAGTTTGGTCATATCACCCCCAAAAATGAGAGGTGAACGGGCAATTGCCCAAAGGCTCATGAGCGTGTACTGCTCGTCGCGGGTGAATTTTGTAGGCCGGTTGAAGTCGATGATTCCGATGGGCAGCATGTCGGCATCGGGAAAGTGACCGGGACCACGGAAGGGAGTCCAGACATCGAGCCTTTCGAACATGGCATGCAACAAACCCCAGCTATCCCAAAAATCATCGGTAATGCGCCACATATTGGCATGATTCATCACGTGGTCACCCGCTTTCACAGGGGTGGCGCCTGGCGACAAGCTTAACACCATCGGGCGGCCGGTCTTGTCGATCGCCTTTCGGATGGCCTCGATCTCAGCCCTCTGCACATCGTCATACGGCCGGGAAATATCGTCAACCTTGATGTAATCCACACCCCAGCCGGCATACATCTGAATAATTGAATTGTAATAAGCCTGTCCATCGGGCGTGGTGGCATCCACCCCATACATGTCGGGATTCCAGGGGCAGGTGGAGTTTTTAAGCGCAATATCCTGTGCCTTCACGCTTGTGCCCAGCACTGGGGTATTCTTCTCCACCGCCTGTCGCGGGATTCCACGCATGATATGAATGCCGAATTTCAATCCTTTTGAATGGACATAATCGGCCAGCGGTTTGAACCCTTTTCCTTCGGCTGCCGACGGGAACTTTGTCAATCCCGGCGTCAAACGGCCATAAGCATCCATGGCAAGAACGGCACCAGGCTGATATGCGTGACCCTTCGATTCTGGTTCGTACCACTGTATATCAACCGTGAGGTATCTATACCCACTTGGTAAAAGATGGACTGCCATGGCATCGGCCTGTTCCTTAATCTGTTGTTCGGTAACAGTTGTACCGAAAATATCCCAACTGTTCCAACCAAGCGGAGGTGCGGGCGCATATTTGTGGAATGGCATTTCAAGGCCCGGTTGTGCTTCCATCTTAAAGAAAGCAAGGCATAATACAGCAGTTAAAATGGTATATTTCAGCTTCATGGTCTTAATGATAAATCTTCGAAACTAACTAAAATTCCAGCGAAACCAGTTCGTGCAAGCTACGAAAATTTCAAATCCGGACGGAGTCTTTATCGCGATAGAAACTACACATTTTTATGGGATAACGGTCCAAAACAGGTATTTATGGATGTCACCTCCTGAATCAGGTGCAATTGAAAAACAACAAATTTATGCTTAGTTTTGAGCATAGAAAATACAAATCATGATTCCACCGCTGAAAATTTCGTGGGTGGCCCATAAAGGTGCCGGACCCGATACCGGTGAAAAGGCCACGGCTTTTTTGGGTCAGTTTCTGGCGCCCGGTTCATTTGAGATAACCAGCCAGCCTCCCGACATCATCCTGTTTATGAGCGGAGGATCAGAACGAATGGCTATTTCCCTGGCGAAACCCGGCCATCCGGTCCTGCTGCTGGCGATACGGGGGAATAATGCCTATGCCGCCGCCACGGAGGTCATGGCCTGGATGAAGGCCAACAACCGCTATGCCCTGTTGTTGGATGCCCGTGATGCTTTTGAAAGCGGCCTCGTCGACCTGTGGTGGCAAACGGTGAATGTTTGGAAGAAGCTGAATGGTCAAAAGGCTGCACTCATAGGGGCCGTCTCCGATTGGCTGGTCGCTTCGGAAGTGGCGGCAGAACAACTCAAGAAAGTCATGGGGGTGTACCTGGAGGAGATCCCCTGGAGCGAACTTCCGGATTACAGGGAGATGATAACCGATGAAACGCTGATGAACCGTTTTCATGGGAACAAGGTCAGGGGACTGGAGGAAGCTGCCAGGGTGCTGACTCTTCTGAGGAATGAGGTGGAAAAACAGAGCCTCAGCGCCATTGCCGTCGAGTGCTTCAGCCTGGTTCAGCAGGAAAAAGTCACCGCCTGCCTGGCGCTGGCTCAACTTAATACCGAAGGAATTACTGCAGCCTGCGAAGGCGACCTGGCCTCCATGGCAGGAATGATGCTGGTCAGGGAATTGACCGGCATGGTTCCCTGGATGGCCAATACCACCCGGATTGAGGGACAAACTTTAACGCTTTCCCATTGTACGGCGGCATTTAACCTGGTTGAAAATGTCAGCCTGCCCACCCACTATGAAACCAACACTTCCCTGGCTGTCAAAGGGATGGTGAAGGCTTCCGGGGTGACCCTCTTCAGACTCTCCTCCACGTTGGAAAAGGCCATGATCCTCACCGGAAAGGTTACTGGCCATCCCCAACACAGAGATGCCTGCCGAACACAGGTGGAAATCGTTATCTCCCCATCCTCAGCTGACAAACTGAAGAACCAGCCGTTAGGCAACCACCTTCTGATGATACCCGGTAACTGGTCTGATCCTTTAGAGATGGTGTGTCGTTATAAGGAAATCATAATATTGTAAAGGGGGATTTACAGTCATCCAAAACCTTTGTGGGACAAAGGGTACACCTTGCCGGAACTGGGTGTCCATGCCATTTTTGTGCACAGCTTCTCAATCGATTCCACCATGATGGCGCGTGCAAATAGGGAAGGGGTAAAAGTATATGCAGAATTCGCCACCCTGATTGGGAAAACTGCGGTCTAAAAAAGGGTTTACCATACCCGGTTTTGAAGTCAGCATTGCATTCCCGGTATTCCACCACCGCCCATCAGACTAATAAGGTTATCCAGGCCGCTAATAACGCTTCCAACAGGCCCCAGGGTGGCCATGTTTATCTCCTTTTTGACATTGCATGCAAGTTGCTGTAATGCAGCGGCAATCTTTTCATCCATGCCAGTATTATCCATAATGATGATTGCCTCTGTAGCAATAGCGTATAATCTGACCAGCGTCAATCCGTACGTCGCAACAATACCAACAGGCAATGAACCGACACCTAAAGCCCCGAAAATCAATGAATACATATTCATAACCCGGCTTAGCTCATCGAGCTGTGCCTGAATATGACTTGTACCGCCTCCGGTCATATCGGGCAGCAGACCAAACAATTCACCGGTTCGTTCGTCAATTTTCCAGAAAGCTCTTTCGCTGGCCGACTGGTCAAACAATTTAAAACTGCCATCTTGCCTGTATATTTTTTCATACCAGAAACCGGCGTCAGGTCCTTCGCGGTACAACTGCCTGAACCACTCTGATGTACTGGCTTCCCGCGAAGAAATCATACTTTTTTGGGCTAATACTGAAAGTGTGCTTGTATCAAAAATACGATACTCGAGAATAGCCAGTTGGGCGGTCTTTTCGAGCGTGATTTTAAATGCTTCGAGCGGATTGGTTGCAAGCGTTGTATAATTTGCAGTAGGCAGATAATCGAAACTGTATTTTGAATAGTCTCGGTCAATTCCCGGCCAGGTTTTAACGACAGAAATTCGCGGGCCGGCAGCAAAGGTGAGGCTTTCAGACGTTACGGCAGATTGGAGCGGCTGCATTAATGACGCAAGGTTTTCGTCGTACACAAATCCACCTTCCTGATGGGCTGCCACAGCTTCTTTTAATTCATTTTGAATTACAGCCTCGCCCCATTTGCGTGTGCTTAACCGGTATTTTAAAATATCACTTAATGCTTCTGAAAGTGTGGGACCTTCGCCTTCAACAGAGATCAGGATATTTCCCATAAGCATGTTTTGCACATCCTTAAAATCTGCGTAGGTTGGATTTCTGTTCCGGCTTCCAATATTGTCCCAGCCTGACAGAACCCTTCGTACTGCCATGTTACCGGCCTTTACATTAAGATACAATCCGACAATTTGCTCACCGGCGATAGTGTCATCATCAGGTATTAAACTGAACGTATAGTTGTCGGCTGCTTCTACCCGCTGATTATCTGCAGTAACAGATACCCGGTGGTTTAATTCCCTTCCCGTTGCACGGTAAGAAAATACATAAGGTGCGATTTCCAGCTTCTCAAAATACCCGGAAATGGTTACAACGGTTTCCAGCTGGTCCTTTGCATCGATTACAATCCCGTTGGTAGCCCTGGCCATGTTTTCAAAAGATGCCAGGTGATGCCGTGCGGTGGAATTGTTCACATTTAAAACCAGGGCAGGAGGTCCGAATTTCAGTTCTTCCATCCTGGCAGGATCATACGCATCGCTATTATCACCATCAGTAGCAAAAATGACGAGGTCGTTACCTGTATGCGAAGCTTTTATTAGCCATGTATACAAATCAGAATTAGTTTCCCACCTGGTAATCCTTGTCTCAGGGAATTTATCCAATATGGCGTTTTGAAGCGTTTCAACAAAGGCAGTCATGTTTCCACCGGAATAGGCTGCCGGCATACTCAGAGAAGTATCATAAAGAATGAGCAATCTGGGGGTTCGCTGGTTGCTTTCCACGATGGCCTGGACCGGTATTTCGTTATCAGAAACCGAGAAATCAGCGGCTGACAGGCCTTCAATTATCTCACCAAACGCATTGCGCGGAGTTACTTGCAGGTTTACTTCCGGATAACTTCCCGGAATGGCTTTTACCTCCATCAGATGAATCTCTTTCTGAAGGTATTCATCTGGTTTTGAAAGCAATGTCGAATTCCCGATTGCAGCCTTTTCTCCGCTAACATCAATTATTTTCCCTTCAAGGGTAAACGGATCTCCTAAAAATGACCGGGCTTCCATATAAGGCCTGTCCGCCTCGAACGACTGAAACGACAATGCCGGTGTGAAAATCCTCAGGTGTCCTACAGGGGTAGTTATCTGCCTTACCAAATCCAGGCCGTGAAGGAAAGAGAGCACTACCTGGTTTCCTGCCAATTCGTGGACCAGCCATTCACCTTGTACCAACACCTTTTCATTCTCCGGACTAATACCATCACAGTAAGATAGGGAGATGCTGACCTTTTCATTCGGATATTCAGCAGCTTCCGGTGTTGATATACCGCCTCCACTCATGTTTCTCAGGCTTCCAAAAGAAACTTCCGGATCGAACAAGTGTGCATATTTTGTTACACCCTCCCACTCAAATTTAACAGCCGGTGTCCGGTAATTATCCCATCTGAAATCAAATGATTGCGGACGGATTTTATCCTTGTTGGGAAGCTTTTCCCATAATTTCTCAGCAAGCTGCCTGCTTTCTGTTAAACCGGGGTCAGGATTTGTGGCTTCAGAGGCGCTCTCTTCAGCCCCCATTTCGATGCTCCATCGGTTCAGTGTCTTTTTGTCGATAACCGGTTCAAATTTTCGATCTACAGGTCGATAAAAAAAGGAGTGTACTTCGTCAGGCTGAATATCAGTGCGCTCATAAACCACAGACGAAGTGATATTTGCCCTGGCAAACATGGAATTGAGCAACTCCGCCTTTTCACGGGGAGTGGCGAAGCCGTTACGCAGTACCCCTCTGATGCCGTACCGCATTGTTTTTCCAAGGCCTTTCAGCGAATTACCGGATGGCGGCATCAGGTAAATCTCATCCCTCACGAAACGGAACATGTTTTCAGGATTTCCATCCTGTATCAGAAGATTCATCCGGCCTTCAAGGTGGTCGGGGCTCGTCTGCAAAGCCGTGAGCATCTCGTCCCACACACTGTAAGGCGGGATTCCGTCACTTTTGACTTTTAAACCGCCTGCCGAACAACTCCACAAAACTGACGGCATTCCGGCGGCCAGTCCAAGCAACCCCATGTGTTTGAGGAAATCCCTCCTCGAAGAACCGGATCCGGGAAAATTCTGAGTCATATTCCTATGAATTACTTAAGTGGTCAAATACATCAATACAGCCAGGGTTTAGCCGCTGACACTATAACAATTTTGTCTCATCGGAAATTATACAGTGTTTATTGCAGTAATTCAAACTGTACCCAAACAGCAGCTTTTTGGCCGGGACTACCAACGCGGATAGGCCCTTCTAAAACCAAAGGAGTAATCTTCTGAATATTTGCCAGATGCATGAACCCGGAACCGAAATTGTGAAATTTAACTCCTTTGCCAATGGTTGTGTCATGAAAATCAGTATTGGCATTTAAATTTCTTAGTCCCAGTAGAATTTCGACAACATCCTTGATTTTTACAGAAATCGGATCATTATTCATCAACACTTTATCATCGTTGCTCCCCAAAGTGGTGGTACTGTATTCCTTCATCCATGTAAAAATCTTGAAGGTTGCATTTGGATCATTTAGTTCATTCAACGAGATGTTGAATACCAGTGAGTTACTTATCATGTTGCGATTGCGCTGCCTTACATCACCATCCTGTCTGACATGGATTTGGTTTTGCTGGTCACCTGAAATCAAAATATTCCGGACATTAGACACCTGAACAGGGCCATTCTGTCGTGCAGGAAATTTATTAATGTCGCGGCTTACATAATTCATATCTTTTCCCAGGGCTTTGTAAACAATATATTGCTGAATGGCATAATCATCAGGATTATCTCCTCCCCCATCACGGCCATTAATGCACTGAATATCGGTGAGTGTGACTTTTAATTTAAATATCTGGGCAAGAGGCACAGGGGTACAGGTTTTAACTGTTTGTGTCCGTTTACTGTTTTGACCTAACAGCTGATTGTTCATATTCTTCAAAGTATAGCCCACTGGTTTTGCCAGCCGGTGGTTGTTGGATTGCCCCCTGATAAATGTGAAAAGGTCCGGAACCCCTTTTTCTACAGTGTTTTCCATAGACTGGATAGCGCTGGGAGAATCTCCGCCATAGAAACGTGCTAAAACTTCAACTTCACTTTTCTTGCTTAACTGGGCATAAGCTGCAGTTGCCGATCCTGAACTAAGCAGACCATTGTACCCTGCTGAAACATTGACCCCCAACTCATCTAAAGTCCGGGTGGATTTGAAAACAATGATCCCTTTTCTTCCATAATCAACTTTGTCAATATAAACATAGCCTGACATATCGCTGCCCGGCTGCTTAAAAACGCGGTCAGGAGTCAAGCCATCAACCTGAATGCTAAACATATTTTGTTGAAATTCAAGCATGTAGTAATGGTATTCCTGCTGATTCCCTGTATTTAGTCCGAATTTTGCTGAAAATGCACCTAAGGCTCCCCTGTATTTCCCCGTTAACTTGAACTCCATTTCGTCAACCGAGTGAATTTTGTGAAACGAAAACGAGAAATTAGCTGCCGGCGGAGTGGCATTTTGTGAGATCAAGGCATTTTCAGCCTGCATAAGCTGTGAATTCTGTTCGGGATTTTGTACCTGGAATACAGTATTGGATACCCCTCTTAAATCTATGGCCAAATTTATGGGATTTCTTGCAAGCGCCACTGTAGCAGGTTGACCGCTGATAAAGGAATGTGCAGTAAAAATCTGTCCCGGCCTGATCCATGATTCAGGACTCTCAGAAATATAACTGAATTCTCTGGCGTTGACTTCTATATCCAGATTCTCTGTCACACAAATATCCCCTTGAGCGGTAGTTTTTCCCACCTGGGTAACCTTGGTGGTATTGACGGCTGGAAAATTCTGATCCACCACGGTTAATTCCTGTTCACCCTGTTTCTGATTGGGTGTTCCTGCTTTCAGTCGGGTAAAATACCCCTTTGCGATTTGCAGGTTTTGCAGATTGGGTGATGTAACCTGCTGGTTAATTTTAGAGGGATCGACCGTTTCAATGGTTGTTGAGGGCCGGGCGGTTGTCCTTTTGCGCTGGATTTGTGCATTCAGGTTAAGGGTAACCATAAGACAAACTAAGAGAAAAGTTAAGGTTGCCGTTGTTTTCATCATTTGTTTAAATTTTAACTTTATTATTATACATCTCGTGAAACAGTGGTAATTAGTTCCGCATGCTCCGGTGAACCCCTTCCCCTTACTGAAAACCATAGCCACATTGGCATAAATAACACAAGGGGAATTTACCGGTAACCGATGCAGGAGGTTGAACTATAGTTTTTTAAACCATTCGGCATATTTGTCACCGAGGAATGGCAATGTTTTTTCACGGCTATTTACTGCATTAATGAGCCCCATAATCCACATATAGAGCAGGAAAAAAACGGCCACCAGGTTAATGATCCAGCCCAGAATGGGGATTATTCCTATCATTCCTACGACCAGCGATGTAAGCATTAATCCCAAAGACTGGCGAATGTGAAAAGTGGCCAGGGGTAGTTTTTTGTCGTTGTTCATTACTAGGGCTATCACAAAACCAATAATGGTCAGGTAGGCAATAATGGCAATGGTTTTACCTTCATCGGTGGTGGAATTTGTTGTTGTTACAATTTTCTCTGTTGTTTCCATAATGAAATTTTTAGTAGAATTTAATGGATTATTGTCTGGTTTTTATTGCCAGATCGGTAGGTTCAAAAGCAACACATTCCATGGTAGCGCTTGTATTCTTCCTTTTCTTGTTTTTCTTATCCACCATTTCCATGTACATCATCAGCCCGTTTTCATATTCACTGGAAAATTTCTGCATGGCTGGCGGAATATTAGCGTGCTCACTCTTAAACATGGACCCGAATCCTGCTTCCATATTAGGAGCAATATAAATTGTGAATTTATACTCATCGTTTTCCATCTCTCGACCCACGCAATCATAACCCAAAAATTCACGGTTTGGAAGTTCTTTAAAAGTGTAATCATTATACATATCCATATCCTCCTCCTCCACGGCATCACTTAAATCCATCTCAATGGCCGTAGCCATACCACCCACAATAGTCAGCATTACTTTCCTCCCCTCGTCGAATACCATTGACATTTCCATTCCCCTATTCATTTTGGCACCCATATAAGATTCGTTTTTACTGAGGAAATAATCAAAATCAATATCTCCTTCCGCAGTGGTCATTTTCAAGGCATAGCGATAATCGAATGAATAAAAATCAGGCAATCGCGCCATATCCACCTTACTTCCTCCCCGGTTCATCAAACTCCCAAGATCGGGATTCAGCAATTTATCCATGGCCAGGCTGGTCTTATCGGCAGCTTTGTCTGCCGTTTTTCCTATGATGACATCCTTGCTTCTTTCAATGGCACGGTCTTTCAGTTCTTTTAAAAACTGAGCTTCGGCTTGAAAAATTCCCAGCCCCGAAATCATAAAAACTATAAACAATATCCGTTTCATTTTTTCCTTTATTAATTTCATTGTAGTTTCTCTTCGATGATACTCTTCGCCAGTTCAATGGCTTTTTGCCTGTTCAGGATTTTATCCTCCGAAATATCAGCCACCAGTGTAAAAGTCAGTCCGCTGTAAAACACTTTCAGTTCGCTGGAATTTGCATACCAGGTTGCGGCATCACCCACACCGGCGATCTCTTCACCCTGAAGGTTTTTTATCATATCCTTTCCGACTTCAGCCACTTTTTTTTCAGTGTCGCTTTTTCCCTGTTCCGCCTGATTTTTACTGGCTCCTTCCTCCAGTTTTTTGCTGGCTGCAGCTTTTTGTTCATCCGTCAGCACGCCATAATTCCGTTTAAACCTTTCCAATGTCGTGTTTGAAACCGATTTAATTCCGACTTTGTCTTTGTAGAGTGCATTAATCGTATTGCCGCCAGCAGTTACGGCACGTATTCTTCCGTTTTCCCATAAATAACTGCACTCGCGGGGAGGCTTTTTTTCACCGCCGAAAACTGCGCTTGCCTTGTTTCCATGTTCTTTTATCGCTTTTAAAGCATCGAAACCACTCACTTTTACTGCCATTTCAAGGGTCAGTAGTTCGTCGAGTTTGCCGGCAAAATCTGCCGCATCCAGGGGACTTGACTTTACTGCCGTGGAAGAAACTGCTTTCTGCTCTTCTACTTCATTCGAACCGTTGCTTTTAACACCGCATGACGTTAACAGCAGGATAGAAATGGTTATAATATGGGCCAGTGTTCTCATCTCACTTCTCATTAGGGTTTTTTAATAAAAATATTTCGCCATCCATATTATCTCCGGGTTTTCACCAGCATCCGTCATTTTTATTTTTGTAGGAAAAGAAGCCCGTATGTCGGGGTCGGTCTTGTAAATGGATTTGAATTGGTATTGCACCAGGTTTAATCCTTCTTTCAGCCTGAGATCGTATTCAACACCCACCTCAATATCCTTGTCGTTGTAAAAATCAAAATTGATACACTTCTTTTGAACTTCAACGTCTTCGGTTACCAGTAAAACCTTGTAAAACGAAGCCTGCACGGCATCGTTATAACCATTGTCTTCCATCCACGGCTGTAGCTTTTCGTCAGAAACAGGGAAAAGTGTTCCCGACCATTCATTGTTGGCCCATAAGGCTATGTATCCTGCATCGCGGGCTATTTTAGGCTCGCCTTCAGGAAAATCATCGGGGTTGCCGCAGCCATACTGGAATCCATACGCAAGCTTGTCGATGTAAAACTCCCGTTCTTCGTCAGTCAGCATTCCAATGGGATTGGCAGAGAGGTTGATTTCAAAATCGCCGCTGGCGCTTATAGTTCCGATTTTCACCAGTTTGTCAAAACCGAACATGGTAAGCACAATGTCCATTTCGCCTTTATTGTGCCCTTCAATTTTGCCACTGATTTTTTGCGCCCGGACAGGGACCAGCGTAACAAATAAAACCAAAGTCAGGAATGTTTTCATGTTTATAGGTGTTGATGCCGTGTTCGTTTGTCATGAATTATTGAGGAGGGTACTGGCCAAAAAATGAAAAGGTCAGCGGCTGAATGCGTCCTTTCACAGCTTCGGATGATGATACCATCTCCAGTGTTATTTCGTACTTACCTTTGAGAAGGGGTGAGTCCATCTGGTCAGGAGTCAGTTTTGGTGTTGGCATAATCCCCGCCTTCTGTATTCCGGGTATCAGGTCGAATGCTTCGATTGGTACAAACATATCTCCCGGCAGCCAGGGCCAGCCTCCGCGTGTGCTCTGCAAAATTATTTTCCCGTCCAGCTTTACGGTGGTTTTCATGTCGAACAGCACAACACCGCGTCTGTTGACATTGTCGGCCTTGTACGAAAAATTGATTTTGTATTTTCCGTCCCTGAAACTTTTAAAGAGGTCAACTACCGTTGCTTCATTTACAGTACTTCCTTTTGGAAACCCGCTGATCGTGACCTTTCCGTCAACTGTCTGGGCTGAAACTTCTGTCAGAAAAAATGCCGCCAGGAAGGCGAATAAAACTGAAACTTTTTTCATGGTCAATTAATTCGTTAATTCATACTCTTTTTCAGATTGAAGAGTCCCCACCTCTCTATACGAGAAATAAAAACCTTAATATCCTGTATAAAGATAAATGAAAGTGAATCCCTTATGACCCTGAATGAGTGAATGGCGGGGTTCGGATGTGGAAAGTCAGGTATGAATGAGTATGCAGTGCATGGGGGTACCCGCGTTTGTACCGACACAAAGCAGAAAAGGGGGGGTTACAGGAAGCTTTGTATAAGCTTTACAATTTCCTCTCTTGTATTTCGCGATAACGGAACCACATCGTTGTTTGACATGACCAGTTCCCCGCCACCTTTCCTGAGGTATTTCTTTATATGATTACGATTGATCAGATATGATTTGTGGACACGGATAAACTGGTCATGACCGAGGAGTTCTTCAAAATGTTTGAGGGTTTTGCTGGCCGTGATTCTTCTTTTTCCGTAGAGGACCAGGGTGCAGTAGTTGCTGTCTGATTTGCAGTATATAATATCTGCACAAGGGACCAGTTCAATGCCATCGTTATCGGAAACAGGAATTTTATCTTTAACAGGCGTTTCAAATGCTGCAGGTTTAAGGGTATCCATTGCCTTTTCAATCACACGTTGCAGATCATCTGGTTGAACAGGTTTAAGGAGATAACCTGATGCAACGGTTTCAACTGCCTTTATGGCGTATTCTGTGTGAGCTGTGGTAAATACGATCATGACCGGGAGATCATCGATCAACTGTATCAAGTCTAGACCCGTCAATCCGGGCATATCCACATCGAGAAACAACAGATCGGGCTTATCTGTCCTAATGCGTTTAACCCCTTCCACCGGGTTGGTAGTAGAAAACAAAACCTTAACATCATTGCGGTGGTTTTCATCCAAATCATATCTCAGCGTTTCAATGGCATGGATTTCATCATCAATAATAGCGGCGGTCAGTTTCATATTTCTATAACTTATGTGGTTTGAATGGGTAACTTAAATCTCACTTCGGTTCCCAGGGATTGTCCTGATTCTTCAATATCAATAATTTCAATTTTATTATCCGCACTTGAATTTTCACCTGCCAGGTTAATTCGCTTTCGGGTAAGTTCCATCGCCATCGATTCATGTTTCTGGTCTTTAATATGATTCACCTTTTTTGAAAAACGTCGTCCCACCCCATTGTCGCGAATAGCAAAAACAACACTGTGGTCTTTTTTTGCGATTTCCAGCCACAATTTTTTCTCACCGGTTTTGGGAGCCAATCCGTGTCCGATCGCATTTTCAACATATGGCTGAAGAATAAGCGGTGGAACCAAACACTTTCCAATATCCACAGCCGGGGAGATTTTCAGCTCGAACCCAAAATCATCGCGGTAACGCATCTGTTCCAGTTCTATATAAAGTCTGAGCGTTTCAAGCTCCTCTTTCAGCAGAATGAAATCCCTGGATGAATAGTAGAGGATGAGCCGGATGAGTCTGGCAAATTTGTTCAAATAATCGGATGCCTTTTTAGTCTCATTGGAGATCACATAAGCCCTGATTGAATTCAGGGAATTAAAAATAAAATGGGGATTCATCTGGGCCTTTAAGGCTGTAAGTTTTACCTGGGTCATCTCAGCTTCAATCGACTTTTTCTCCTGTTCGACAAGCTTAGTTCGGTAACCCAGAATGAGTGAAAATATGAAGACCTCAATGCTGGTACCCAGCATCATATATTTTATTTCCCAGAGATAAAGGGCTAACAACGCCCCCGATAAATAGAAAAGGCTGCCTCCGACCAAATACAGAACAACTTTTTTCTTGTAATGTCTAATTATGTAAACATAAGATGCCAGGCTGAAAACAACCATGAAATAGCGTTGAAATTCTATAATAAAAGGCCCGACGGCGGAAAAAGGCTTAAATACAAGGATAGCAATCTGAAACGCAACAATAGTAATCAAGAGTGTCAGGGCGAAACGAATGGCTATATTTAATTTCGGAAAATCGGTTTTGGCATTTAAAACCTGCTGTGCGAATTTCAAATAAAAGATGTTCACTAAAACCTGCATCACATCGTTATAGATATGGATGGCATAGGGCAAAGCCATCCTGAATTCTTCCTGAATGAAGGCCGCTCTCGCGCCAATGTATAAAATCAGAGCCAGCAAATAAAGCGAATAATAGATGAAAAGCCTGTCACTGTATATAAAGTAAAAACCGATGAAATAAAAGAACATCAACAACACACCCCCAGTAAACAGGTAAAATGGGATTTGATTCAGGAAGAACTTGCGACTGCTGTATTCTTTGTAGAATTGAATTGAGTTTTCACTGGTGTAATAAGGATCGACAATTAATTTTTTTCGCGAACTATGTTTTATTTGTGCATATAAATAGCGGCCGTCAATCAATTCGTCATGAGTAAACGGAATGTCAGAAAAGTCATTTACCCCCTCAGAATTATTTCTGGTAAACATACCTGCAGTCCGGGTAGCTAGTGAATCTCCGCTTTGATAATAGAGGGTAATTTGATCATAGTAACTAAAACAGATGTACCACTTACCGGTGTCAGGCAAATCGACAGCCCTGATGTCCATAAGGTACCAATAGGTTGCCCTGGATGAGGCAAAGTATCTTTTTGGCAATGGCTGAAAATTCGGTTGAAACGCTGCTGAGAAGACCTTCTGTGCAGAAACGGTTCCGTCAGTTGTAACGAAAACTTTCGCTTTTGCATTAATTCTCTGGTTGAATAGCCCCAAATCCAAATGATTCCCGGCAGACTTTGCAGATACCCCTTGCACATACCACAAAATAAAAATGAAAAGCAAACCGGCAATTCCCGTCAACCGTTGGTATGGAATTCTAAATGAATAACTGCCAGTCATATGAGATCAGATTGGTAACCAACGCTTGTCTGAAACTCACAATTGAAAGTTCAAACAAATGTTAATTATCTTTCTTCATTAACAACAGTATGCTAACTTTGTTTTACAAAGGCAGTAAATTATCCAATAAATGAAAGGACAGAATGAAAATTATCAATGTCCCTTTAAACTTTCCCAATTAAATATAGTAAGAGATTACAACCCCCAAATCGCTGGATAAGACCAGGATTACCGCTTCACCACCCAGATAATCCATGATGGTGAGGATTTTCTTTAAAACCACCACATGCATATTCAATTTTTTCCTGGCTTTGAGCATGGAACCCAGGAAAAGGGGATTCTCGTTGAATGGATATTTGTACCTGACATTCATTGATCCGTCATAATTAACGGATCCAGTCCTTTAAGAGTGAATAGGTTAAAAATCAGTTGATTTCTAAAACGAAGTGATGACTTCAGCTTAGAACGCATACTTCATTAATGACTGGTTTTGTACATATGCCCATAGACGGACATACTTTTCAGTTGGAGACTTTCTCTCGGTGGAAGAACCGGTACCCTGATCAACTGCCGCCGGATTAATTGACCACCTCATGCCGAAGTTAATCCTCTGATATATAAACAAATCCTTAATTTCTAAATATGGTCAAAGCTTCTGGCTTGTGCACCTTATTGCTGAGTTATTCCTTCAAACTCTTAATAACCCGTTAATAACTAATCATAAAATATGGAGAAAGCTCAGATTTGGTAAGAATTATAAAATCTAATTTTATGGACGAAAGATCTAAATATGGCATAAAATATGTATTTGGCTTTACCTCAGGTATTTAGCCCTTAAAATGAAGTAAAAAACGTGGTTTTTGGAGTTTCAAATTAGGATCAAAGACTACTTTTGCGTCACTGACTAATAAAGAGAAGTTATATGAATAAACAAAACAGAAAGCTCCCGGCAGTGCTGTTGTTGCTGTTCATTTCGATAACCATGGCATTTCCCCAGGCCACAACTTCCGGGATGAACGGAAAGATAAACTTAAAAATCTAACATACGACTCGTATTATATTATTACCAAATTAAAGTAAACTATTTATGATTAAAAAAATCTGTATTCTATTAGTGGCGCTCATTATTTCATCAGCCACTATTATGCAAGCACAGGTGACCACATCCAGTATGGGTGGACGTGTCTCTGATGCTGAAGGAGCGGTGATAGGTGCAACGGTGATTGCCACCCACACCCCTTCAGGAACAACTTATGGTACTGTAACCAACCTGGAAGGGCGATTCAACCTGAATGGCATGCGTGTAGGCGGACCTTACACTGTTACAATTACTTTCATTGGATATGGTGCATTCACTCAGAACAACATTACGTTGAGTTTAGGTGAAAACTATGTAATGAATGTTGTACTCTCGGAAGAATCGACATCATTAGATGAAGTTATTGTTGCAGCTGCCCGCACAAAGTTCTCTAATGAGAAAACTGGAGCTGTGACCAACATCACCACCGACCAGATAGCAAATTTGCCTACAGTGAATCGCAGCATTATGGACATTACCCGCCTTTCTCCTTATGGAGGCAATGGGATGAGCTTTGTCGGTACAGATGGTCGTACGGCCAACTTTACGGTGGATGGAGCTAATTTCAACAATAACTTCGGTTTAAGTGACAGACTTCCCGGTGGAGGTAACCCCATCTCCATTGAAGCTATCGAAGAATTGCAGGTTGTTATCGCACCTTACGATGTTCGCCAAACTAACTTTATCGGTGGTGGTGTTAATGCTATTACAAGATCGGGTACAAATACTTTCAGAGGAAGCGCTTACGTATTCCACAGAAATGAAAACCTGCGCGGTGATGCTGTTAAAGGTCAGCAAATTCAGGGAGCTCGTGAAAAAGACCGCAATACAACATACGGTTTCACTTTAGGCGGTCCGATTATCAGGAACAAATTGTTCTTCTTCGTAAATGCTGAAATGTCTAAAACGCCCACAATTGCCAATCGTTGGAGAGCTTCAACAGATGGTGTTGCTGATCCGGACAATTATATATCCCGCACAACCATAAACGATCTTCAGAGGGTTTCTGATTTTGTAAAAAATGAATATGGATATGAAACGGGATCTTACACAAATTTCCCGGCAGATGAAAGCAATAACAAACTTCTGGCCCGTTTGGACTGGAATATCACCAATAAACATCGCCTGGCTTTACGTTATAACTACACAAAAAATCTTTCATGGATATCTCCTAATGCTACCTCTATGGATGGGGGCACCCGTGTTTCTGAGGCGAGAATGTCAAAAGCATCCATGTCATTTGCAAACTCGATGTATTCGATGGACAACCTTGTTCATTCATTCTCTTTCGACTTGAACAGCCGGTTAGCGGATAACTTATCCAACCAATTCCTGGCCACATTCTCAAAACTTGATGACATTCGCGGAACGAATTCATCAGAATTCCCTTTCATTGATATCTTGAAAGACGGTCAGGCTTATATGTCTTTAGGTTATGAACTTTTCACCTGGAACAACGGTGTTCACAACAATGTATTGAACATTAAAGATGAGCTGACTTACTATTTGGGTAATCATAAAATCGTAGGTGGTATTGCATACGAATATAAAATGGCAGATAATGCCTATATGCGTAACGGTACCGGATACTATCGCTACGCAAGTCTCGATGACTTCTTAAGCGGAGGAGCACCTGAGATTGTAAACCTTACTTATGGTTACGATGGAGAAAGCAATCCTGCTGCACGTATAAGAACGAACAAACTTGGAGTTTACGGCCAGGATGACTGGAGTTTGAGCGAAAGATTCAAACTATCTTACGGACTTCGTATCGATGGACTTTTCTTCAACAATGATGATTTGATGACGAACAAGGCAATCAACGACATTGATTATGCCGGTCGTCATATCGATACAGGAGAATGGCCAGAAGCAAATATCATATTTTCTCCTCGTATAGGTTTTGTGTGGGATACATTTGGGGACAAGAGTCTGAAAGTTCGTGGAGGCACCGGTCTTTTCTCGGGTAATTTACCCCTTGTATTCTTCACCAATATGCCTACCAACGGTGGAATGGTACAATATCAGGCACAGATAAATGCTGCGAACGCAGCAAAGAAAGGTTTCACAATGGATGAATTTGCCGGTGGACTGGTGACTGACGCCAACGGTAAAGCTAACATTTCTGCACTATACGACAAATTAATATCCTTGGGCTATCCTGCAACCATTTCACCCGAAGACGGAACGGTTCCTTCAGCTATTGCTGCTGTAGATCCAAACTTTAAAATGCCGCAAGTATGGAAAGTATCGCTTGCCGTGGACTATGCATTTAAAACATCTTTCCCATTCTCTGTCACTGCAGAAGGAATTTTCAACAAAACAATCAACGGTGTTTCCATTTCTGATTGGAGTATTCCGACAGTAGGCGGTTTTGCCCGTTTCAACGGTGTCGACAACCGTCCGGTTTATCCCGCAGGTTATCGTGTTGGCACAAAGGCCTTTGTGCTGGAAAACACCAGCCTCGGTTATGGCTGGTCAGGCAACATTACTTTCAATGCTCAACCTGCAAGCTGGCTCAGCATGATGGCTGCCTATACACATACGGTAGCGAAGGACGTAACCGGTATGCCTGGTTCGAATGCAGAATCTGCCTTTACATATGTTCCTACAGTGGAAGGACCTAACCACATTAAATTGCACAATTCTCAGTATAACACGCCCGATCGTTTAGTGGCTTCTCTTACTGCCCACGACAAGAGCGGCAATCACTATAGCCTTATCTATGAAGGATGGCGTGGTGGGGCCAACTATTCCTACATGACCGCTAACGATATCAATGGTGATGGGTACAACTATGATGCAATCTATGTTCCAACTGACGATGAAGTGGCCAACAATGAATTCCGCTTTGTTTCAGAAAGCGATAAAACCCGTTTTATGGACTATGTGCATGCCAATGATTATTTGAAAAAACAACAAGGCAATTATGCAGAAGCCTATAGCGTATACTCTCCCTGGGTACATCGCGTCGATTTCAGCTACAAACATGATTTTGCTCTGAATGCAGGTAATAACGGACACAAACTGCAACTTAGCTTTGATATCAAAAACGTGATGAACCTGTTCAACTCCAGTTGGGGTGTTGGTAAATATCTGAATCCGGCAATTGGTTCGGAAGCCCGTATCCTCAAATATGAAGGTGTAGATGCTGACGGATTTGCCACATTCTCTACTCCTTCATATATAAACGGCAATACCCAAACATTCACACCAAGTTACTCACTGGGTCAATGCTGGTATGCATTAATCGGCATCAAGTATATTTTCAACTAATTAAAAAGCGCTGACAATTATGAAATTAAAAAGAATATTCCCATTTCTCGTTGCACTACTTGCCCTGATGACAAGTTGTACAGATGAAGAAACAATGACATTGCTTGATGAAATTCAAGTATCGTCGTCTTATGTGGCGATCCCTGTAGAGGGTGGTTCCACCAGCATTACTGTAACGGCTAAAGATAGCTGGACCGCAGAGAAAGTAACCACCGATAAAAATAAGGTGGAATGGCTGACGATCTCTTCAACAACAGGTAGTGCCGGTGAGTCAACACTTACATTTACTGCTCCATCTGCCATTGATGGACGTACTGCTGAGGTTTTAATTAAAAGTGGCGACAAAACTCAGAGAATAAATATTATCCAGGGTCTGGCAACCATTGCATCTGCCACATGTGCGGAGGTAATTGCCGGACCTGACAGCAAGACCTATCAGGTCACCGGAGTTTGTACGGCAATAGCCAACACAACTTACGGAAACTGGTATCTTGCCGACAAGACCGGCTCTATTTATATCTATGGTACGCTCGATAAAAAGGGACAACCCAAAAACTTTTTAAGTTTAGGACTTGAAGTGGGGGATGAAGTAACGGTTCAAGGGCCAAAAACCACCTATGGTACGACAGTAGAATTGATTGATGTAACAGTGATTAATATCAATAAATCACTTGTGAAGGTTGATTCGGTAAAAAACGCATCGCTTCCTATCGAAGGCGGTGAATTTATGGCGTACCTTACCTGTAAAGGACAAGGCGTATCGGTAGATATTCCTAATGATGCCATGTCATGGTTATCCATCTCATCTATCCAGTCAGCAGGAACAAGTACTGTGGTGAAATTCAAAGCCGCTGCCAATACCGGTGGAGATCGTGGAACTACGCTCACGTTCCACACTACGGATGGTGCTAAAGACTATAGTGCACAAACAATGCTCAGCCAAAAAGGAGCGATTGTAAAAGCAACTATTGCAGCATTTATAGCAGCCCCGGTCGGGGACACTCAATATCGTTTAACAGGTGTGATCACCAGTATTTCTAACACTACATATGGGAATCTATACCTGAGAGATTTCTCCGGCGAAACGTATGTGTATGGCATTAAGGATTTCACTCAAAAAGGTCTAAAAGTGGGTGACATTATTACCATTGTCGGAAAACGTGCCGAATATAAAGGAACTCCACAAGTAGGCTCTGCCGTTTTGGAGAGCGCTATTCCTGTAACCTCTGCGACTATTGCTGAGGTGCTGACGAAACCTGACAATACAAGTAATTACTTTATGGTGACCGGTACGATTACATCAATTGCCAACGCGGACTACGGTAATCTTTATCTGAAAGACGGCGAAAGTGAAATTTACGTGTATGGTTGTTATCCGGGTTATGGTGCAACCGGTAATGATAGAAAAGGTTTGTTAGCTGCCAAAAGCATTAAAGTTGGTGATACACTCACAGTCATTGCACCAAAGGGTTCCTATAATGGAGTAGCCCAACTTGCTAATAGTTTTTATTTCAGCCACGTAAGTGCAGAATAAAATGTAATCTTCTTCCATTATTAAATGGAGAAAAATTAGGCCGCCTCAAGACCGAGGCGGCTTATTTTTTTTCTTGCCGTTTGAGACACATTTTAAACCTATAACGGAAAATGATCTGTTTGACGGGACAAGAGTAATCTGTTTTGGTACAATTTCTAGTAGAATTTACACCTCAAAACCCCCTCTTGCTTAAGCAAAGCTGCAGCATAAAAAAAGGAGTCACAACTCTTCAATTGTAACTCCTTGTAATTCTTCCTGTTAGAAGTGGGCCCAGCTGGGCTTGAACCAGCGACCCCCTGATTATGAGTCAGATGCTCTAACCGACTGAGCTATGGGCCCCAACGGAGCGCAAAACTACAAAATTCCTGCAATTTTCTCTTTCTCCCCGGTAAAAAGTTTACTTCAGAAAGTGAGAACCCACTATGACCACTGAGATCCTCACCTCAAAAAACCATCCCCAATGGACATCCATCATCAGGGAGCCGGCCGGTGAACGAACACCTCACTTCAACAAAAAAAATAACTAAAAACCCTTTACATCATCGGAACCTCCAGGTGTGACTCCCGCAATTCCATCTTTCCGTCAATACACCATACATCGACAAAACGGGTCATCTTCATGTTGATCTCCTTTTTTTGTCTCTCCCCGCCTTTCACAACCACTTCCAGACTGACCGTGCTCTTTCTCACTTCAATCTCCACCCTGTCGGCAACGGAGATCGCCAGATCGGTGCTGACCCCTTCCTTATGATACACTTCTCTGCCGTTGGCCTTGATCTGGACGGTATCGTTTTTAAAACCATCCCTCAGTTTTAAGATCAGCTTCATATTTGTTTGTCTCCGTATAATTAATCTTCCGGGCCTCCTGCAGACCACATCTCCGGCTTTTCATATTTGCTTTCCAGGAAGTGCGCATTCCGGCGTACTTTTCTGTCTGTTGCATAACCCTTCCCGATGAAAAACGGATTCCTCCCGGAAAGGTTGCACCTGTCCACCACATTCCTGCAGCTTTCCGGCTGAAAGTTAGCCTTTCATCGCCAAAACTCCGGTAGTTCCCGGAAAAATATACTCATCCCCAAAAATGCAAAAGTGGATAAAACTACATTAGTGACGGGACACATTGAAACTCCCCGCGGTTCTGCCGCGGGGAAACGAATCCCGATCCCCCGGGATGAGTGCGGCGGGCTTCACTAACGGACCAACCATAAGCAGAGAACTGGCATTAATGTGACCTGGCACAAAGAAGGGCTGTAGTCAATGCGCTCGCCGGAATTCAGGGGAAGAACTTCATGCCATGGAGGAGAGCATGTCCAGGGTCACCCGTGCAGAGGTTTCGTCGCCCGACCTGACCTGCACTTCCGCCAGGTTGGAAAGGGTCATCTGGGTGGTGACAGTGTCCAGCACCCTGGAGGTGGCCGCCATGGCCAGGAGTTCCGTGCTTTCCCCCAGCAGAGCCCCCCGCACCACCACCCGCGATTCCGCATGAATCGTCTTGAAATCCCGTGCCGCATTAATCCCCTTGATCAAACGGGCATAGTTGGCCATCGGATGCGCACCGTGCCGGTCCAGAATTTCATCAAAGGCAGCATTGCCGTTCCGGAGGTGATCACTGTCAGACCCCAGTAAATACAACAAAGTCCCCTGGTCCTGACCCATAAACAGGTCGGCCAGCGATTCGTCGGCTTCCGTGACCGGATAGCGAATCCTCACCCTGATAAGGCCGGAAAGAATCTCCGACCCGTCAGCAGCTGCGTAAACCGCCCGAACAAGATACTGCCCCGGTTGCCCGAAATAAAACCCCCCTTTCCCGAATCCGATGTAGGCACTGTCCTTCACCTCTTCTCCTGCTCTGACGACTGCTGCCCTTTGACCCACCAGATGATCGATCAGGGGCTCATAGGTGACCACTTCCCCGTTCGGTTTCTGGATCACCACCTTTACCATGCCGAAATTGGGATGGATCCAGCCGTGGTCCTCCCTTTCCCTGCCCGCAGCACTATGTAGTCCGATCTCCAGTACAACCGGTTCTCCCAGGGCAAAACTCTCCTGGTGGGTTGATATCCTGAGTTGCAATCCGGAATCGTCACGGACCACATCAGGAAGCACCTCCCTGCCCAGGGCCGCTCCTGACGCAAAAGAATGGCCTCCCATGATGATGTCATTCCGGAAGGCATGCCGCAGGTGGATGACCTCCCCGCTGTCGAAACTGAAACCAAACCGGCTCCAGAAAGCCTCAGGGCCTCCTGAGGGATAGTTCCACGGATAATTCATCCATGACAGGGCTTCGGGCCGGTTGGGCCGTGGAGGTGTACCCATCGATTTCTGCCACGAATGAAGCAGGTTAAAACAATGGCCCAGCTCATGGACACCGGTGTAGAGCTGCAAACGTTGTTTCTCAGGGGTGTCGCCGCCGATGCCCTCATAAAACACAGCGCACCCCTGTCTTTGTTTCCCCTCCTGGTCGAACATAATGCCGTACAGGGCGCTCCCCAGATCGTGCTGCCTGGCCACGAGCTGCCATACCGCCCACCGCGGCAGATCATGATACAGGGTGAAATGGCTGACCATGGCGGCGTGCAGCTCGGCATTACTCCAGGTGGCATTCTCCCCTGCGGCGGAGATGTCCACCACATTGCCCCCGGCCGAAGAGATCATCTCAATCCCCGCCTCCGCATATGCCCCGGCCACATCCAAAACCCGCACAGGGCCCCCTGACGGAAGCATACCCGTATCATAATTGCTGAAACCCGGTGTGGTCACATCCGATACGCGGTCAGTCTCTATACAAACCGTGCGGAAAAAGGACGATACAAATTCACAGGAATAGGGTATTCCCGGCGTCCCCGAAACCGTGTAAAACTGCAGTGCAGCAGAGGCCCTTCGACGGCTGACAGCTCTCCGTGGAATGGTGACCCGTACCTCCGGTGCAGAAGCCTCAAAACTGAAACTCCCCGAACCCCGGAGAGTCACCTTTGACGCGGTCACCTTCACCTCCACCTCGTGCACAATGAATGATCCGTAATAAAGGGTCGTAGCCCCTGATTCGCGGAAGAAATCCCCGCTCACCCGCTGCATGGGACATACTCCGTCCACATCCACACGCAGCTCGATCCTGTACCCCCCCACGGCCCCTTCATAACGACCGCTGACCGTATGCTTCTGAGGCTTTGTCTCCGGCACCTGAGGGATCACCCCGGCAGTGGGCAGCCGGGGTGATCCCCCTGCCTCCGCGGTGACATCACCGGAACTTTCACCGCGCGACAGGACAGGACCGTCCTGAGATTTCCCCTGACGGGGTCCCTTCCGGGTTTGACTTCCGGAAAATGCGCCCTCTTCAGCAACCGGCTCAAATGTGGGATCCGAAGTATACATAAACCCTCCTCTTTAGATTTCAACGACTTGTAATCCTCAATTTACAAAAAAAAATAACTGATGGCTATTTCATGATTTACTTTTACTTTTGCGACTTATTCATTTTCAACAGGCAAAACAGGAGGCTGATATGGAAATTCAGAGCAAATACAACCCGGCGGAGGTGGAAGGCAAGTGGTACCAGTACTGGATGGACCGGAAATTCTTCAGGTCGGTACCCAACGGGAAAGAACCTTATACGATCGTCATTCCGCCACCGAATGTGACCGGGGTGCTTCATATGGGGCATATGCTCAATAACACCATACAGGACATCCTGGTACGGCGGGCCCGCATGACAGGGAAGAATGCCTGCTGGGTGCCGGGAACCGACCATGCCTCCATTGCCACCGAGGCCAAGGTGGTCAATAAACTGCGTGAACAGGGCATCGAAAAGCGGGAGATCGGCCGTGAGGCCTTTCTGGAGCATGCCTTGGAATGGACCCATAAACACGGGGGCATCATCCTCGAACAACTCAAGAAACTGGGGGCATCCTGCGACTGGGACCGCACCTGCTTCACCATGGACGAACCGCGCAGCGCATCGGTGATCCGCGTTTTCGTCGACCTTTACAACAAAGGGCATATCTATCGCGGCGTGCGGATGGTCAACTGGGATCCGAAGGCCAAGACCGCTCTCTCCGATGAAGAGGTCATCTACAAGGAGGTCCAGTCCAAGCTCTATTATCTCCGCTATCTGGTGGAAGGAACCACTGACCAATACGTCACCATCGCCACCACGCGGCCCGAGACCATTCTCGGCGATACCGCCGTGTGCGTGAACCCCGCCGACGAACGCTTCCGTCATCTGGTGGGCAAAAAGGTGCTGGTCCCCCTCATCAACAGGCCTGTCCCGGTCATCGAAGACGACTATGTCGACATGGAATTCGGCACCGGCTGCCTGAAGATCACTCCCGCCCACGATCCCAACGACTATGTCATCGGGATGAAATTCCAGCTCGAATCGATCGACATCTTCAACGACGATGGCACCCTCAGCGAGAAGGCCCAGCTATACATCGGCGAAGACCGCTTTGACGTTCGTGAAAAGATCGTCCCCGCGCTGGAAAAGGCGGGCAACCTGGTTAAAATTGAGGATTACACCAATAAAATAGGTTTCTCGGAGCGCACCGATGTGGTCATCGAGCCCAAGCTGTCGGCCCAGTGGTTCCTGAAAATGGAAGAATTGGTGAAACCGGCCCTCGATTTTGTGATGGACGACACGATCCGCTTCCACCCGGCCAAATTCAAGAATATTTACAAGCACTGGATGGGCAACATCAAGGACTGGTGCATCAGCCGCCAGCTCTGGTGGGGCCACCGTATTCCGGTGTACTATCTGGCCGACGGCAGTTTCGTAGTCGCTGACACCGACACCGGGGCCCTTGACCTGGCCCGCATCAAAACCGGAAATCCCGCACTGACCATCGCCGACCTGCAGCAGGAGGAGGATGTCCTCGACACCTGGTTCAGCAGCTGGCTCTGGCCCATCTCGGTCTTCGACGGCATCAACCACCCCGACAATGAGGAAATCCGCTATTACTACCCCACCAGCGACCTGATCACCGCCCCCGACATCATCTTTTTCTGGGTGGCCCGCATGATCATCGCCGGCTATGAGTACCGCCACGATTTTCCCTTCCGGAATGTATACTACACCGGGATGGTCCGCGATAAGCAAGGCCGGAAAATGTCCAAGTCGCTGGGAAATTCACCCGATCCGCTCGATCTGATCGACCGGTATGGCGCCGACGGTGTCCGCGTGGGCATGCTCCTCTGTTCCCCCGCGGGCGGAGACCTCCTCTTCGATGAAAGCCTCCCCCAGCAGGGAGCCAATTTCGCCACCAAGATCTGGAACGCCTTCAGGCTGGTGAAAAACTGGGAAGTATCGGCCTCCATTGAACAACCCGAACACGCAAGGCTGGCCCTGGAATGGTTTCACCATAAACTCAACGAGGTCAACACCACCCTCAGCGATCATTTCGAAAAGTTCCGCATCTCCGATGCGCTGATGCTGGTATATACCACCTTTCGCGATGAGTTTTCCGGCTGGCTCCTCGAAATCGTCAAACCGGCCTGGCAACAACCTGTCGATGCCACCACCCATGCCGAAGTGATCAGCCTCTTCGACCAGCTCCTGCGCCTGATGCACCCCTTCATGCCCTTTATCACCGAAGAAATCTGGCAGTTGCTGACCCCCCGGACCGAAGGGGAAAGCATCATGGTGGCCCAAATGCCCGACCTACAGCCCTTTGATACAGCCCTTCTTGACGCCTTCGAAAATATGAAGGAGACGGTTTCGGGTATCCGCAAGATCCGCCTCGACAACAATATCGCCCCCAAAGAACCGCTGGAGCTGATGATCCAGCCCGGCGACAAAGGGTACGAAGCCCGGTTGGCTTCCATTGTCACCAAACTGGCCAACCTCAGCGGCTCCTCCGAAGTCTCCGGAGAAGTCAAGGGCGCTTACTCCTTCAGGGTCAAGTCGACCGGCTTCTTCATCCCCATGGACGAGCACGTCGACCCGGCCGAAGAGCTGAAAAAACTGGAGGAAGAACTGGCCTATACCCGCGGATTCCTCGCTTCTGTGCTGAAGAAACTGGAGAATGAGAAGTTCGTGAACAGCGCCCCGCCCGCCGTCGTCGATAAGGAACGCACCAAGCAGGCCGACGCCGAAGCCAAAATCAAAGTGCTCGAAGAGCGCATTTCCGCCATGAAATAGGTGCAGGGGCTCCGCCCGGGTGGAAGTGGAGGCGTAGTGAAACAAAATCCGTCATCTGACGAATGGAGGCAGATCGCCTTGCAAAGATATAGGAAGAGGACAAGAGTCCGTCACAACGCTGCAACAGATAAAGGTCAAGGTCGAGTGAGCCCTCCCTTCATTGAGGATTCCAAATTCCTGACTCCAGATTCCAGACTCAAGATTCCAGACTCCTGATTCCTGACTCCTGACTCAAGACTCCTGATTCCAGACTCAAGATTCCTGATTCCTGACTCAAGATTCCTGACTCCTGCATTCCAGATTCCTGACTCCAGACTCAAGATTCCTGACTCAAGATTCCAAATTCCTGATTCCAGACTCCTGACTCCTGACTCCTGATTCCAAACTCAAGATTCCTGATTCCAAACTCAAGATTCCTGACTCCTGCATTCCAGATTCCAGATTCCTGACTCAAGATTCCTGATTCCTGATTCCAGACTCCTGCATGTCTTAACGCCTGTTAATCCACGTTAATTATTGATAACCTTTTCGGCGCAGATTTTGTTATCTCTTATATTTGGCTGTCATTTTACACTATGTAACCTGCAGGCCTCGCGCCCTGATGAAAACCGCTGAAAGAGCGGTGGTGTAAAACGGAGAAGTGTACCAGAGTGAGGCGATGAAGGTTGCATACATAAAGGGCAGAAAATGAGGACAGAAGAACCATGAAGAGAATGCGCTGGATGGTCATATGGGCATGGGCTGCTCTTCTTTTCCCGGTGGCAGGGGTGCACGCCCAGTTGTCGGGGATTGATGAAGACCCCATACTGGTCAGGGTGAAAGCCAAACTGGTCAGCATGGGCGACAGCATGCCCGTTCCTTATGCGAACATCGTTTATCCGCGCCACCGCACCGGCACCACCACCAATGCCTCGGGGTTCTTTTCCATCGAAATGCTCAACGTCGACTCCCTGATCGTATCGGCCATGGGATACAAGTCACGCACACTCAAAATTCCCCGGAATTACAACGAAACCACCACCCTCACCTTTTTTATGCAGCCGGTTGTTTATGCCATCAGGGAAGTGGAGGTCACCGGTGACAAGAACCGCCCCAATATGGAAGGCATTCCCGTGGGAAAACCCTCCGATGTGCCCGTGGAACTGCGGGGCGATTCCTACAACGAAAAGCCCCCGGTGCTGGCAGCCCTCTTCAACCCCCTCTCCTATTGGCAGTATTACCTCAGCCGCAAGGAAAAACAGAAAAGAGAGGTCCGTGAGGCCGTGGCCCTCGAAAAAAACTGGGAGATGCACTCCCGGAACTACAACAAGGAAGTGGTCAAAATGCTCACAGGCCTCAACGACGAGGAGGCCGACGACTTTATGGTCTGGTTCAATGCACAGAATGTCCTCCCATACACCTCCACGGAATATGAGGTGCGTGCCGCCGTCAGGCACTATTTTGAGGAGTATCGCCACATTAATGGAGGAAAATAACGCAGGTCATCTTTTTTCATCCTGTTTTCGCTTATTTTAGCCTTCATCATTACAAACCATATTTTTATGAAGAAGTGCATTATCCTTACCCTGGTTCTTTCCTTAGTGCTGACTTCCGGATTTGCCCAAAAGCCGGAAAAAGCCAAGGGGGACACCATTATCACCAGCAGTCTGGTGAGCGGCTTTAAATTCCGGAATATAGGACCGGCCTGGGCCAGCGGCCGCATCGCTGATTTTGCCGTGAATCCTGCCAATACAGCCGAATACTATGTGGCAGTGGCCAGCGGCAACGTCTGGAAAACCGACAACAACGGCACCACCTGGAAGCCGGTTTTTGACAATTACGGCGCCTATTCCATCGGTGTGGTGAAAACCGATCCCAACAACTTCAACACCGTATGGGTGGGTACCGGCGAGAACAATCACCAAAGGGCCTTAGGATACGGCGATGGGGTTTATAAGTCGGTCGACGGGGGCAAGTCGTTTAAAAATATGGGACTCAAGGAGAGCCGCCAGATCGGGGGCATCGTCATCGATCCCCGGAATTCCGACATCGTCTTTGTGGCCTGTGAGGGTTCCGCCTGGGGCCCGGGCGGGGAACGCGGGCTCTACCGGAGTGCCGACGGAGGAATAACCTGGGAGAAAGTCCTTGACATCAGCGAGAATACCGGCGTCAACAATGTGGTCCTTGACCCATCCAACCCCGACATCATGTATGCCACTTCGGAACAACGCCGCCGCCACTACTTTACCAAGATCGGCGGTGGCCCCGAATCGGCCGTCTACAAATCGACCGATGCCGGTAAAAGCTGGCGCAAAATCATGAAAGGCCTTCCCTCTGTCGACATCGGAGGGATGGGCATTGACGTCTCACCTGTGGATCCTTCCGTGGTGTACCTCATCGTCGAAGCCGCCGAGGGCAAAAGCGGCTTCTTCCGCTCTACCGACAAAGGGGAGAGCTGGGAGAAAATGAGCGACCATGCAAGTTCGGGTCAGTATTACAACGAAATCTACTGCGATCCGAAAGATGTGGACAAGGTCTATTCTATGGAAACATACTCCTATGTCACTGCTGACGGGGGCAAAACGTGGGCTGCCCTGAGCAATAACGGCCGTCATGTCGACGACCACGCCCTCTGGATCGATCCCTCCAACACCCGTCATTTCATGATCGGCGGTGACGGGGGCATCTATGAAACCTGGGACAACGGCGCCACCTGGGATTTCAAGGAGAACCTGCCCGTCACCCAGTTCTATCGCGTCAATGTCGACAACGCCTGGCCTTTCTACAATGTCTATGGCGGCACCCAGGACAACAACTCCATGGTAGGCCCCTCCCAGAGCCTTAAAAGAGGCGGCGCCAGCAACGACGACTGGACGGTCACCCTGGGCGGTGACGGCTTCTGGATCGACACCGACCCCACTAACCCCGACATCATCTATACCGAATACCAGTATGGCAATCTCTCCCGCTTCGACAAAAAAAGCGGCGAGCGGGTGAGCATCAAGCCCATGGAGAGAAAAGGCGAGGAGACCTACAAATGGAACTGGAACGCTCCCATGTTCGTGAGCAGGCACTCCCCGACCAGGCTCTACCATGCCGCCAACAAGGTCTTCCGCAGTGACGACCGCGGCGACTCCTGGCAGGTGATCAGCGACGACCTGACCACCCAAACCGACCGGAATAGCTGGCCAGTCATGGGCAAATTCTGGAGTGTCGACGCCGTGGCCAAGGATGTCTCCACCTCCCAGTGGGGTACCATCGTTGCCCTGGCCGAATCCCCCCTCAACGAAAACCTCCTTTTTGCCGGCACCGACGACGGGGTGATCTCCATCACCGAAGATGGAGGCAAAAACTGGCGACAGGTGAAATCCTTCCCCGGAATACCGGAATATACCTACGTCTCCCACCTCCATGCCGACCGCTTCAATGAAAATGTGGTTTATGCCTCCTTCGACAACCTTCAACGCGACGACTTCAAACCCTACGTCCTTAAAAGCAGCGACAGGGGCAAAACCTGGAATTCCATCGCGGGTAACCTGCCGGCCAACGGCACCGTCAACTGTCTTGAACAGGACTTCGTCAACCCTGATCTCCTCTTTGCCGGTACCGAATTCGGCATCTTCTTCACCCCCGACGGAGGAAAGAACTGGGTGCAGCTCAAATCGGGCATTCCCACCATCGCCGTCCGCCATATCGCCATCCAGCAGCGGGAAACAGACCTGGTGCTGGCCACCTTCGGCCGCGGGTTTTTCATCCTCGACAACTACGCCCCCCTGCGGGAACTCTCCAAAGAGCTTACCGACAAGGAAGCCCACCTCTTTGCCGTCAAGGACGCCCTGATGTTTAACTATGCCGGCAACCAGGACAACCAGGGCCAGACATACTACATGGCTCCCAATGCCGATTACGGGGCTACCTTTACCTACTATCTGAAAGAGGCCCCCAAATCAAAAAAAGAGCTCCGGAAAGAAGCCGAGAAAAAGCTCATAAAGGAGGGTAAACCGGTACCACAGCCTTCCTGGCGGGAGCTGGAACTCGAGCAGATGGAAGAGGCGGCGCATCTTCTTTTCACCATCCGCGACGAAGAGGGTAATACCGTTCGTCAGCTGACCCGGGCCCCGGGGAAAGGCATCCAGCGCCTGACCTGGGATCTGCGGTATGCCATGCCCACGGCCACCCGCATCAGCGGTAAGTTCAGTCCCGTGGAAGCCGGTGGAGGAGGCCGCCGCGGCGGAGGCGCCGGCATCGCCGTCATGCCCGGTACCTATTCCGTGGAGATGGAACTCTGGGCCAACGGCGAAGTGAAGAAACTCGCCGGACCGGTTAAGTTCACTGCCAAAAAGCTGAATAATGTGACCTTGCCCGCAGCCGACTATGCCGAAAATGTGGCCTTTGCCAAAAACGTCAGCAAACTGGCGGTGGCCATGACCGGTACCGACAGGCTGACCGCCGAACTGGCCACCCGGGTCGAAAACATCAAACAGGCTGTTTACGCCACCCCGGAAGCCGGACAGGCACTGATGGACCAAGCCCGTAAGGCCGCACAGGCCCTTGAAGAGATCCGGTTCGCCCTCAATGGCGTCCAGGCTAAAGCCAGCCAGGAAGAGGTTCCCCCGGCGCAGGTGCCCCTGAATACACGCCTGGGCAACATCGTCTCCGCCCATATCAGCAACTCAGCCGCCGTCTCCCCCGCCGAAAAAGCAGAGTTCACCATCCTCAAGGAGGAATTTCCACCCGTATTGGCCCGACTGCGTCAAATCGCCGAAAAGGACATTCCTGCCCTCGAAGCCGAACTCAACCGGCTTAACGCCCCTTGGACCCCCGGAAGAATTCCGGTGTGGAAAGAGTAATTTAACGACTCGTTTCTGCCATTTCTGCACAATTTTTGTTGCAGCCTGGATATCCGGATGAACGGAACCACCCTCCCGGGGGGTTCCGTTTTTCCGGATTAACCTGAATAGATGGAAAAACCGGATGAAGCCGCCCTCATTGAAATATTCCCTGGCCCCTCTGGCGCTGCTGGCTGCCATGTTGCTTTTCTGCGGAAATGCCCGCGCCCAGTATCCCGAGCCTAAAAATGACCTCGATAAAAGAGTGCTCACCTTCCTTCAGAACCAGTCGGGCGAATGGAAAGACATGAATGTGCCGGTCACCGACGGCCGGATCCTCTATGACCTGGTGCTGGAAGGCAATTACCGCAAGGCATTGGAAATCGGCACTTCTACGGGCCATTCGGCCATATGGATCGCCTGGGCCCTTTCCAAAACCGGCGGTAAGCTGGTGACCATCGAAATCGACAAACAACGCTACCTCCAGGCCCTCCAGAATTTCAGGAAAGCCGGCCTTTCTGAACATATCGACGCCCGCCTTGGCGATGCCCACGAACTGGTCCCCGCCCTCGCAGGAAACTGGGATTTCGTATTCTGCGACGCCGATAAATACTGGTACAAAAATTACTTCACGGCCATGGAGGGAAAGTTAAACAAAGGGGGCTGCTTCGCCGCCCACAATATCAACACCCGCTCCCCCGACATCAGAGAATTCCTCCGGTACATCCAGGCCCATAACGGATTCACCACCGGCTTCCGCACCGGCAGCCGCGCCGGTATCTCCGTCAGCTACAGGAAATAACCGGCAGCTTTTCTGATGGCCATGATGTGGGCAGGGGTGGTTCCGCAGCAGCCGCCGATGATAGAGGCACCGGCCTGCAGGAGGGCTTTGACATGGGAGGCCATCTCTTCCGGGGATTCGGGGAAAACCGTTTGACCCTCGCGGTAAAGGGGAATACCAGCATTGGCATGTACGAGAATGGGTACGCCCGGGTGGGTCCGTCTTATTTCCTCCACCACAGGGATCATGCCTGCCATGCCGTTTCCGCAGTTGGTTCCCACGATGGATGCGCCGGCTTCGAGGAGGGGCTGAACCATTTCGGCAGGCGATATGCCCATCATGGTCCGGTAGTCGGCGGTCACCAGCCGGTCAAAGGTCATGGTACAAATCACTTCAAGGCGCGTATTTTCACGGGCAGCGCGCACCGCCAGCACCGCCTCCTCCAGATCGGTCATCGTTTCCACGATGATGGCGTCGGCACCCCCGGCCTCCAGCGCCAGGGACTGCTCCCGGAAAGCCTCGTACATTTCATCAGCCGTCACTTCCTCCATGATCAGCATCTTCCCCGTGGGCCCTACCGATCCCAGCACCAGTACCCGGTCACCGGCCGCCTCACGGCTGATCGCCGCGGCAGCCCGGTTCAGTTCCGTCACCTGCCCGGCCAGCCCATACTTCTCCAGCTTGAAACGGCTGCCCCCAAAACTGTTGGTCTCGATCAGGTCGGCCCCCGCCTCCACATAACTCCGGGCAATCGCCAGCACATCATCGCGATGGGTCACATTCCACAGCTCAGGACACTCCCCCGGGCGTAATCCCTTCTGCTGTAAAAAGGTACCCCAAGCCCCGTCCGACACGAGGACCCGATTTCTGATTAAATCTAACAACGCTCTCTTCATAAGTCGACGACCCGCCTGTATACCGGGTATCCAAAAATACAAATAATGTATTACACTGCAGAGTTCAGCTCCTCACAGGTTGACTTTGAGTTATGCCACACCAGATTTCATTCCGGAAGGAGACCGGGGTCCGCCTGACCCGCGACCCTTCCGGGGGGTGAAAAGGAGGTTCGCCTGACCCGCGATCCTTCCGGGAGGTGACTGAGAGGTTTTCCTGACCAGATCACATGCCAGGAATTGACTCGGGGGTCCGCCTGACCTGCGACCCTTCCGGGAGGTAACATGTGAGGTTTTAGAGAGCAGATTAGCCTGCGGTTGCCCATCCGTAGAGGGAAGCGGCCAGATCCTTGCCGGTAGACGTCCTGAAGTACTTTTTCACCACCGAGGGTGCAGCCTCCGGGGTGATATATCCCTCGTGGATGTTCACCAGGAAATCTGCTTCCACGAGGATCTGAAAGTCGGGACCATCGATTTTGGAGTAGGTGTGGTGATGGCCGGTAATGAAACAGACCCGGTCCATCACATGGGGGTGGATGCCGCACCCCTCCATGATGGAGCGGGCCACGGCGGGCCCTTCCATCTCCTGGAAACGGCTGTCGGAAGAGTGGTGTTTCCTCACGGCTTCCTTGATGCCGATATCATGCAGAATGGCTGTCAGGGCGGTGATCAGCGCCTTCTCCTCCGGAAGCCGCTCCCCCGAAAGGATTGCCCTGGCAAAGCCGTAAACCTTAAAGGCATGGCTGATCCGTTTGATATCGTCTCCAAAATAGCGCACCATACCAAGCAATACCGCACTTTCTTCCATATCACGCATATACATACATTACAACTCCTTGATCCACTCCTTCAGCACGTCAAGGGACGGCTGGCTGTTTTCGCATTTCAGGCGGTAGTGGACGGTCACCAGCGCCGGCCCCCTGGTGATGCCGAATGCCGCCATTTTCGCCCGGTCGGTGATCATCGTGATGGAAATATCCTTCCCCAGTTCCAGCGAGGCCTGCCTGACCTTTTCATTCATCTCACGGCATACCTCCTCCGTTTCCCCGAAAAGGAGAATCTCACTCCGCTTCGAGCGGATCTTCAGCTTCAGCTTTTCATTGATACGCTGCTGGATGGCCTGGATCAGCTGTCCCTGCGGCGGAATTTTCGATACAAAGGCGATTTTCCCGTCAATGCATATGGTGGGGATATTTTTAACCATCAGGGAGGACATGAAGGTGACGGCTTCCATCCGCTTGATGGCATGTTCCCGCCATTCTACCACCCCCTCGAAGTGGGGCGCCACCCGTTTGACAGCCTCCACCATGTACTGACAGGGAGCACAAGATTCCGAATCGAGGGTAATAATATCGACGATGACCTTATCGCTCTGGCCATAATCGTTCATGTTCAGGATGGCGATGCGGCCGTCGCTGGTTTCCAGGGCGCGGACCACCTCCTGCTGATAGGGATCACGCACCAGTTCAGCGACGGCTTGAAGATTCTCCACCGGCGTTTCCATGGGAAGGTCACACCCCGGAGCCAGGATAAATCCCTTTCTTCCTGCCTGGTCAAGGCAGGTAAGGGCCTCCTGCCGGGCATCGTCGGCGCTTCCCATCAGTAAGACCACCGTCAGACGCAGGTTGCCCCCAAAGCTCACCCCGCTCGCCAGCGCTTTCTCCCGCACAAAGTCAAGGGGGATGTTCTCGTCAATGGAGATGTTGTCGGGGCGGCAGCGGCACATCACTTCGATGTTCTGCTGCGCATGGCCGCACACGAAAAAGGAACTCAGCCGCCCTGCCGCACGGATGTCACTGAAGATACGCGTGGCATAGGGAGCCACATATTCTTCAAAACTATCAGGATCGATCTGGCTGGTCATCGGATCGACCAGGGCAATCACATCACAGCCAGCCTCCATCAGCCAGCCGGCCATCCTGCCGGCTACCTCCGTACAGAAAGACATCAGATCATGCACCTCGCCGGGGGCTTCAAACAATTTCAGAAAAATATCGGTCCCCAGAAGATGAAGCGCCAGTGTAAAAGGACCCGTTACCAACCCATACAGGGCAATCCCGGGATACTTCTCCCTTAAGGCACGGGTGGTCTCCAACACCTGGGGAATTCTTCCCTTTCCGGAAGTAAACTCCGGCAGATCACCAAGGGTTCTTCCTTCAGCCAGGGGATGGGAGATCACCGCCGGAGGAGTTCCCGACGACCATTTCAGGGCGCAACCCAGCACTTCGGCCTCGAGCTGAAGGTCAAATACCACGGGAATCCCGTCGGGCTGGTACATGTCGATCGCTTTGCTTATTCCGGCCGTCATCAGTGCCGAAGATTGCAGGTACCGGGTGGCGTCTACCCCGGTGAGAAACCCCCCGTGTACCCCTACAAAAGGTACCCACGGTACCCTCTCCGTCTCCTGCAGTCCCATCGCCGCCCTGATCAGCTCCAATCCATTCATCATAATCGATTATGTTCTATATCAACGGTAATCCTGAGATGCAGGGCGCCTGCACCGGCCTCTTAAACGCCCCATCCCTCTTAAACTAACCACCACTCCTTCATTCTGATATCCTGACATTCTAATATCCTGACATTCTGATATCCTGACATTCTGATATCCTGACCTTATGGAATTCTGACCTTCTGGTAATTTGATATTTTTATATTCTAATCCTCTAATCTTCTAATCTTCCAATCTTCCATTCAGGTATTCGACGAGCCCCTGTGGATCGCGGGAATAGGCATCGGCGCCGATTTTCTCGCAGAACTCGCGGGTGACGGGGGCACCGCCCACGGCCACTTTCACCTCCGGAAGGGCCTCCTTGATCGCTTTGGAGATTCTTTCCATACTGGGCATGGTGGTGGTCAGCAATGCCGACAACCCCACATAGGCCCCCGGATGCTCCCGTAAAACCTCAATAAAACGTTCAGGCTTCACATCCACCCCCAGATCAACCACCTTCCAGCCGTTTCCCTCCACCATCATGGATACCAGGTTCTTACCGATGTCGTGGAGATCTCCCTCCACGGTGCCGATCACAAAAGTTCCCTTTTGGCGGGCTTCACCAGTGAGAAAATAGGGTTTCAGATGCACCATGGCGGTATTCATGGCTTTGGCCGACATCAGTACTTGCGGCACAAAAACCTTGTTCTCCCGGAATTTCACCCCTACCCGTTCCATTCCGGGCATCAGGCCGAGGGTCAGGACATCCTGGGGCGATGCACCCTGGTCGAGCAGTTGGCGGGTGAGTTCATCGGCCCCCACCTGCCCTTTCATCTGCGGGGGAAATGGCGAAGCCTGGTTGATCTTTCCGAATTCGACACATTCGGAAAGCTTCTGCAACAATTCAGTCATAGTCACTACAGGTTTTCTGCAAATTTAGGGGAAGGCTGCAAAAAAGGAAAGAATTTCGGGGAAAAAGGATGTGTCGATTCTGTTCCCTGAGAATGGTGGTCAACCCACATAAAAGTTTATTTTTGTGTAACGGCTAAAACCTGATGAAAGTCGCATGGTGCTTCGACCACATAAGGACATGTACATTTGCTCCATGCGAAACGGAGTTCGGCGTAGCACCGCGGAGTCCATTCCATGGGCATAAAGCACATAAAACAGCTTCACTTCGATATATCACTGAAGAGCAAGTTATTAATAAACATAAATACTCATGCAATGAGCAAAATCTGGAACATCGGCTTGTTGGGGTGCGGGAAGGTGGCCCGTATGCATGCCGCAGCCATCGGGGAGCTTTCCAATGCCCGTCTGGCGGGGGTTTGGAGCCGTACCCGCTCCAGTGCCGACGCCTTTGCCGACGCCTTTGGCACCACAAGCCACGCCACTCCCGGAGAATTGGTGACCGGGGCTGGCATTGACCTGGCCATCATCTGCACGCCGCATCTTTTTCACACTGCGGCAGCCTTGGAGGTTATTGAAAAAGGGGCCCACGTGTTGGTAGAGAAACCTCTGTCGATCGATCCTTTTGATGGCGACAGGATGATTGAGGCGGCGCAGCTGAAGGGGGTGAAGCTGGGGGTGGTAAGCCAGCGGAGGTGGTATCCTCCTGCAGCCCGGGTCAAAGCCACCATCGATGCCGGCAAAATCGGAACCCCTGCCCTGGGGACGGTGGTCATGCTGGGGTGGCGCGACCGTTCCTATTATGACGCCGACGAATGGCGCGGCACCTGGAACCTTGAAGGGGGAGGCGTCCTGGTCAACCAGGCCCCCCATCAGCTCGATCTCCTCCTCTGGTACATGGGCGAGATCGACGAAGTCTACGGCATCTGGAAAAACCTCAACCATCCCTACATCGAAGTCGATGATACCGCCCTGGCCATCATCCGCTTTAAAAACGGGGCCATCGGCAACATCGTGGTCAGCAACTCCCAGAAACCGGGTATCCACGGAAAGGTACACATCCACGGAAGCAACGGCGCCTCGGTGGGCGTGCAAACCGAAAGCGGCGCCATGTTTCTCCCGGGGCAAACCGGTATCCTTGCCCCTCCCGTCAATGACGTGTGGACCATCCCCGGGGAAGAGCACCTCCCCGCTCTGTGGGAAAAGGAAGATGCCGCATACTTCAGTGCCATCGACCCGGCCACCCACTTCATGAAACTGCAGATCGCCGATTTTCTCACGGCCCTGGAAAACGGCGGTGAACCGGCGGTGACAGGGTTTGACGGGCGCCGGGTCGTAGAACTCTTCGACGCGATCTACCGTTCACAGCGTGAAAACAGACCGGTGAAACTGTGATTCACACCCTTCAGGTTGAAATGACCTCATAGAAGATATGTCTGCCGGATTCATATTATTTCTGGTCACCTCAGCGGTGGCCCTTCTGCTGTTTCTCGTCCTGAAACTGAAGATCAGCGCCTTTATCTCGCTTCTGATCACCGCCATTTACGTGGGATTGCTCTCGGGGATGGCTCCCGAGGCCGTGCTGAAAAGCATCCAGGAAGGCATGGGCAGTACCCTGGGATTTGTAGCTACGGTAGTCGGACTGGGGGCGATTTTCGGACAAATCCTGGAGACTTCAGGAGGCGCCGAAGCCCTGGCCCATTCGCTGGTCCGCCGGTTCGGTCAGGAGAAAGCCCCCTGGGCCATGTCCCTCACTGGCTTCCTTGTGGCCATTCCCGTCTTCTTCGACGTGGGATTCATCATCCTGGTGCCCATCGTCTACGCCCTGGCCCGCGACACCCGGCGCTCCCTCCTCTACTATGCCATTCCTCTGCTGGCCGGACTTGCAGCCACCCACACCTTCGTGCCGCCCACCCCCGGCCCTGTGGCCGTCGCCGATATCATCAACGTTCAGCTGGGATGGGTCATCCTCTTCGGCCTCCTCCTGGGCATCCCCACCACCATCCTTGCCGGGCCGGTGTGGGGCCGCTATATCTCAGGTAAAATATTCCTGCCGGCACCCGGCGAACCTCCGGAAGAATCCTCCCCATCGGAGCTTCCCTCTTTCGGACTGATCGCTTCCCTGATTGGGGTGCCCCTGTTCCTGATTCTGCTGAACACCCTCACAGGGGTCCTGGTCGACAAGGATATCCTCGGGGTTTCCCTGCTGACCACGGCCATCCGCTTCCTGGGTCATCCTTTTACAGCGCTGATCATCGCTACTTTACTGGCCATCTGGCTGCTGGGGCTCCGCAGGGGCATGACCCGGCAGGCCATCCTGGAACTGAGCAACAAAGCCCTCGGCCCGGCCGGACTGATTATCCTGATTACCGGCGCTGGAGGGGTCCTCAAGCAAATCCTGGTCGACAGCGGCATGGGTAAAATGATGGCCGAATCCATGGCAGGTTCATCTCTCTCCCCCATCTTTCTGGCCTGGCTCCTGGCCGCCGTGGTCCGCATCACCCAGGGATCGGCCACCGTGGCCATGATCACCGCCGCAGGGATCATCGCCCCCGTCCTCCAGCTTCTCAACCTCAGCGACCCCCTCCGCGCCCTCGTCGTCATCGCCATCGCCTCAGGCGCCACCATCCTCTCCCATGTCAACGACAGCGGATTCTGGCTGGTGGGCAAATACCTCGGCATGAACGAAAAGGATACCCTCCGCTCATGGACCGTCATGGAAACCATCATCGCCGTTTGCGGACTCGTCTTCGCCCTGCTGGCCAGCCTCTTTTTCTGACACACCGCTCCCTTTTCACTGACTGCCACACGAATGGTCAGAAAACGGTTCAAAGGAGTGCTCCCGAGTTTGACAGTTCATTTTTGTAACTATTTGATTTAATGCAGCATGAATGGTGTCAAAAAAATTTATGACACTACATTTCCTCTTTTTTCAGTATTTTCGGTGGTATCTTCATTTTCATTGCCTGATAATAAGTATTACTACTTAATGATATGGTAGAGATTCCCTGTTGAGCTTTGAGTCTTCAAAGAAACTCCATTATAAATGACACTTCTGATTTCCTCATCGTGTTTAGTATAACTAGCAGTAATTGTATCTACATCATCCTTAAAATGAAATAAACCTTCCATTAATCCATCATCTGGGCTTAGAAAAATGTCTATACAGGTTACTCCTTCCAGAGTATCAATGTGTGCAATTTCTGCACTACCCTTTATAGAGGTAATGTAAAAATCTGTTAAATCAAGCGAATCTGCAAACAAATCGTTTCCATGCTCATCGAAGAACATGAAACCAGCTGTGTGCTCATGATAAGAACCAAAATAGATCCAGTCACAAGATGTGAACAGAAATATGCTAATAATTGTTATGAGTTTTTTCATAATGTTATGGTTTTATACCGTCAATCATTCTTTTATAGTAAATGTAATGATCCCCGTTACCTGGTTTAGTAACATTAGCATTCAAAAACCATCCATTGTATTCACCTCTCCATCCCCAATCTAAATAAAATTCCTGAACATGATTATCCCAATGATAAGAAATTGCAGTCCCTGTGGGAGCAGTACACTCTTGTCTGTACGCGTCATAGCTTTGATGGAAACCTAATGCAGTCCAGTAATGTTGGGCAAATAGGTTGTCTGCACCCTTTAAAATTACAGGATCACCTGCTGTAAGCTCTCTTATCATCTCATCTATATCCCAATCAATATTATTTGCATTAGAATAACCAATATCTTTAAGGACATCTTCCATTTCATTAGGTGTAAGCAGGTGTTGACAATTATACTCCTGGCTTGATGCGCTGAAACTCCCCATCAGGCTGAGCCTTAAAAGTCGCATGGTGCTCGCCGGGATTCAGAGCAGGGTGGCCAGGTTCTGCCGGCGAAAACTGTTCTTTCCGCAGGCCGGGCAGGTGGCCCGCTTCAACCGGTGGATGTTGGTCAGCTTCAGCCGCGAACGGCATTTCATGCACTTGAACCGGCTGGTATGCAACAGCACATCCCCCTCCGTTAGGTTCACCTGCACCTTGCCATGCAACAACTGACACTTCGGACATTTAAACACCCTGAAAGTGGCATCGATCTCCAGATCAGGATGATCCTTCGCCAGGGTTTCTATCTTGTTGTGTATCTCGTAATGGAAAAACTTCTGGTTCGAGGCAATGTATTCATCGTAATGCTGCGGCCTCACCAGGTAGCCGTGCCCCTGCTTGTAGTACTCCTCGTAACCACAATGGCTGCATTTGTATGAATAAGCATGCCCAACCATCCCTGTTGTTTTGCGCGCCACTAAATATAATAAAAATCAGGGGACCACAAGGGATTACATTTTAGAATCGGTTTAAATTATTCCGGGTCCTGTAAGTTCCCTTTGAAAGGTGCGGAGGTTCCACTATTTTTGCCTTTCTTTATTTAACTGCATAACTGTTTAATTTAAACATACTTTCTATGAGCAAATTCCTTTACGCGTCAATTGGCCGTAAATTTCTGATGAGCGTGACGGGGATCTTCCTGCTGCTTTTCATCCTGGTGCATTTGACGATCAATTTGTTGTTGATTTTCGACGACAGCGGAGCGTTGTACAACGAGGGTGCCCATTTTATGGTCACCAATCCGGCTATCAAGATCATGGAGCCCATCCTGGCCCTGGGGTTCCTGGTGCATATCATCTGGTCCCTGCTGATCTCCTGGGAAAATTACAAGGCCCGCCCTGTAAAATATAAAAAACAGGACCTCTCGGTGGCCAGCAGCTGGGCTTCCCGGAATATGCTGATCCTGGGTGCGCTGGTATTTGTCTTCCTGGTGATCCACCTGGCCAACTTCTGGTGGAAAATCAAGGTCTCAGGCCATGATTTGCTGAACCAGGGCCTGGAGCCAGGTGCAGACATGCACAACACCTATCTGCTGGTCAGCACCCTGTTCAAAACCAGCTGGTTCTACAGCCTCCTTTACATTCTCGGAGGTGTTCTTCTGGGACTGCATGTGACCCATGGTTTCTGGTCGGCCTTTCAGACCATCGGCTTCAGCAACAAGGTGTGGCTCAACCGGCTGCAGACCGTTGCCAAAGTATATGCCGTCGTCGTGGCCTTGGGATTCGCCATCATTCCGCTCTATTTCATGATTAAGTTTTAACCGTTAAAGCAAGTTGAACATGCAGAACCTTGATTCAAAGATACCTGCCGGCCCCCTGGCGGAGAAATGGTCGAAGCACAAAGCCGCCATCAGGGTGGTGAGTCCGGCCAATAAAAGAAAACTGGAGGTCATCGTGGTCGGCACAGGGCTGGGAGGCGCCAGTGCCGCGGCCTCTCTCGCCGAGCTGGGCTATAACGTGAAAGCCTTCTGCTACCAGGACAGTCCGCGCCGTGCCCACTCCATCGCCGCTCAGGGAGGGATCAACGCCGCCAAAAACTACCAGAACGACAATGACTCGGTCTACCGTCTTTTCTATGATACCATCAAAGGGGGTGACTACCGGGCCCGCGAAGCCAATGTCTACCGCCTGGCGGAAGTCTCGCCCAACATCATCGACCAGTGTGTCGCCCAGGGGGTGCCCTTCGCCCGTGAATATGGCGGACTGCTCGACAACCGCTCCTTCGGGGGAGTGCTTGTCAGCCGTACTTTCTATGCCCGGGGCCAGACCGGCCAGCAGCTGCTGCTGGGGGCCTACCAGGCCCTTAACCGGCAGATCGCCAAAGGAAACGTCAAGATGTACACCCGCCACGAAATGCTCGACGTGGTCCTCATCGGCGGAAAAGCCCGCGGAATCATCGCCCGTGACCTGATCACCGGCGAAATCAAGCGTTTCGGGGCCCACGCCGTGGTGGTGGCCACCGGCGGCTACGGGAATGTCTTTTTCCTCTCGACAAACGCCATGGGCAGTAACGGCTCCGCCGCCTGGCAATGCTACAGGAAAGGCGCCATGTTCGCCAATCCCTGCTTCGTGCAGATCCACCCCACCTGCATCCCCGTACACGGCGACCAACAGTCAAAACTGACCCTTATGTCGGAATCGCTCCGCAACGACGGCCGCGTATGGGTTCCGAAGAAAAAGGAAGACGCACAGAAACTCAGGGAGGGCAAAATCGGCCCCAATGACATTGCTGAGGAAGACCGCGACTTTTACCTCGAAAGAAGGTATCCCTCCTATGGGAATCTGGTCCCCCGCGATGTGGCCTCCCGGGCCGCCAAGGAGCGGTGTGATGCCGGGTATGGCGTCAACTCGGAGGGAAAAGCCGTTTACCTCGACTTCAAATATGCCATTGAAAGGCTGGGACGCAACGTCATCGAGGAGCGCTACGGAAACCTCTTCCAGATGTACGAGAAAATCACCGACCAGGATCCCTACAAAGTGCCCATGCAGATTTACCCCGCCATCCACTATTCCATGGGCGGTACCTGGGTCGATTATAATCTGATGACCACCGTCCAGGGCCTCTATTCCATCGGAGAAGCCAACTTCTCAGACCATGGCGCCAACCGCCTCGGGGCTTCCGCCCTCATGCAGGGCCTCGCCGACGGCTACTTCATCCTTCCCTATACCATCGGAGACTACCTCGCCGGGGAAATCATGACCCCTAAAACCGACATCAACGCCCCCGAATTCGTGGAGGCCGAGAAAAAAGTCACCGAACGCATCGAAAAACTCTTCCACATCAAAGGCACCAAAACCGTCGACTATTACCACAAGAAACTGGGAAATATCATGTGGGACTTCGTGGGGATGTCGCGCAACGAGGAAGGGCTGAAGAAAGCCATCGTTATGATCAGGGAACTTCGCGAGGAATTCTGGAAAGATGTGAAGGTGCCCGGAGAACTGAATAACCTCAACCCGGAACTCGAAAAAGCGGGGCGCCTGGCCGATTTCTTCGACATCGGCGAACTGATGGCCCTCGACGCCCTCGACAGGAATGAGTCGTGCGGCGGCCACTTCAGGGAAGAATCGGTGACCGAAGACGGGGAAGCCCTCCGTAACGACGAGAAATATACCTACGTCTCGGTCTGGGAACACCAGGGAGAGGGCAAAGAACCGGTTCTCCACAAAGAACCCCTGATTTTTGAGAATATTAAACTATCACAGCGGAGTTATAAATAACGGAACCATGGCTGATAAAATTCTGAAGAAACTCTATATCGAGGTATGGCGCCAGAACAACGCCAAAGCCAAAGGGAAATTCGAGACCTACACCATCGAGAACATTTCTACAGGAACCTCCTTCCTGGAAATGCTGGACATCCTGAACAACGACCTGATTGAAAAGGGTGTTGACCCGATTGCCTTTGATCACGATTGCCGTGAGGGGATCTGCGGCACCTGCAGTCTGTACATCAACGGCAGGCCCCATGGCCCCGATTCGGCCGTGACCACCTGCCAGTTGCACATGCGTAAGTTCAAAGACGGGGATACCATCACCATTGAGCCCTGGCGTGCGAAGGCATTCCCGGTCATCAAGGACCTGGTGGTGAACCGGTCGGCCTTCGAGCAGATCCTCCAGGCCGGGGGTTTTGTCTCGGTCAACACGGGAGGTGTGCCCGACGGAAATGCCATCCTCATCAGCCATGAGGATGCCGAAGAGTCCATGGACGCCGCTTCCTGCATCGGTTGCGGGGCCTGCGTGGCCGCCTGCAAAAACTCCTCGGCCATGCTTTTCGTGTCGGCCAAGGTTTCCCATCTGGCCAAACTTCCCCAGGGAAAGGTCGAAGCCAAAGCCCGCGCCCGAAACATGGTCGCCAAAATGGACGAACTCGGCTTCGGAGGGTGCACCAATACCCAGGCCTGCGAGGCGGAATGCCCCAAAAGCATCTCCATCTCCAACATCGCCCGCCTCAACAGGGAATACCTCTCGGCCCGCTTCTCGGAATAGTGTAAGCAGGCTAAATCACAAAGGCTCAAAGGAAATCATACACCGTTAAGTATTATTTGTCGGTTAATTTTCCTTAATTGTAAAAGTGAAACCTCCCGAATCAATTGATTTTGATTAATTTCGGGAGGTTTTAATTTTTAAGCTACCAAAATCATTTGCATATGACAATCAGTTATAAAGATTTAGGATTGGTAAACACCCGCAAGATGTTTGCCGACGCCGTCAACGGCGGTTATGCCATTCCGGCATACAATTTCAACAACATGGAGCAGCTGCAGGCCATCATCAGTGCCTGCGTGGAAACCAAATCGCCGGTGATCCTGCAGGTCTCCAAAGGCGCCCGCCAGTATGCCAACCAGACCCTTTTGCGCTACATGGCCCAGGGAGCCGTCGAGTTTGCCAAGGAACTGAGCAACGGTGCAGGTATTCCCATCGCCCTCCACCTCGACCATGGCGACACCTTCGAAACCGCCAAAAGCTGTATCGACATGGGATTCTCTTCGGTGATGATCGACGGTTCACACCATCCCTATGAGAAAAACATCGAAGTGACCCGCGAAGTGGTGGAATATGCCCACAAATATGATGTGACCGTGGAAGGCGAACTGGGGGTTCTCTCCGGAATTGAAGACGACGTGGTGGCCGCCAAGTCGGTTTACACCGACCCCGACGATGTGATCGACTTCACCAGGAAAACGGGTGTTGATTCGCTGGCCATTTCCATCGGAACCTCTCATGGTGCCAACAAATTCACCCCTGCCCAGTGTACCCGCAATGAAGAGGGTGTGCTGGTACCCCCGCCGCTGCGTTTTGACATCCTCGAAGAGATCGAACGCCGCCTCCCCGGCTTCCCCATTGTGCTGCACGGCGCCTCCTCGGTGCCCGCCGACCTGGTGAAGGTCATCAACGCCCACGGAGGAGCCCTCAAGGATGCCGTAGGCATTCCCGAATCACAGCTGCGCCGCGCCGCCGCTTCTTCGGTCTGCAAAATCAACATCGACTCCGACGGCCGCATCGCCATGACCGCCGCCATCCGCAAGGTCTTCGTGGAAAAACCGGGAGAATTCGACCCCCGCAAATACCTGGGTCCTGCCCGCGACGCCCTCAAGGCGCTTTACATGCATAAAATCGTCAACGTGCTGGGATCCAACAACCGCATCTGATCCCCGCCAATAGTACCTAAAGAGAGCGCCGCTGATGATTCAGCGGCGCTCTCTTTTTTTTGACCCGGCAGATGGGCTTGCTATCGGACACACCCATCAGGCCGGAAGGTTATTTCGCTGTTTCCGCTGCGGCTTCCCCGGCAGGTTTCAGGTGCTTGTCGAGGAAAGCGATCATGGCCCGGTAGAAATCAAAGCGGTTTTCCTCATTCCGGAAACCATGACCTTCGTTGTCCTTGACCATGTAATCGACATCGATACCCCGCGCCCTGAGGGCTTCCACCATCTGATCCGATTCGGCCTTGTTGACCCTCGGGTCGTTGGCCCCCTGGGCCACGAAGAGCGGAGCCACAATCTTTTCGGCATTCAGGGCAGGCGAAACTTGCGCCAGCATCAGGGAGTCCTTCACAGGATCACCCACCATTTCAGCGAGCATGTCCAGCATAGGCTTCCAGTAGGGAGGAATGGTCTTCATGAAGGTGAACATATTGGAAACACCTACATAGTCTACCCCTGCGGCGTAGAGTTCCGGGGTTTTGGTGAGCCCCGCCAGGGTGGCATAGCCGCCGTAGCTCCCCCCATAGATGGCAATCCTTTCCGGATCGGCGATTCCCTGTTCGATGAGCCAGTTCACCCCGTCGGTGATGTCGTCCTGCATGGTGAGTCCCCACTGTTTAAAGGAGGCTTCCCAGAACGCCCGGCCATATCCTGTGGATCCCCGGAAGTTCATCTGGAGCACCGCATAACCATTGTTGGCCAGGAACTGCACCTCGGGGTTGAATCCCCAGTAATCACGCGCCCAAGGCCCCCCATGCGGGTTCACCACCACTGGTAGCTTCTCAGGCTTTACCCCCTTCGGGAGGGTCAGGTAACCGTTGATCGTCAACCCGTCACGCGAAGTGTAACTGATCGGTTTCATTTCGGCCAGATCCTCCTCCTTCAGCCAGGGCGCCAGATCGGTCAGATGGGTCAGCTCCTTCGTATTCCTGTCGTAGAAATAGTAGGCACCACGGCTGCGGTCGTTGTAAGTGCGCACAATAAGCTTGTCCTCATTGCGGGTAAGACCTCCCAGGGTCACCTCATACCCCGGAAGTTTCTCCTTCAGGTAGTTGATCACGGACTCCGCCTCCGCATCAAAGAAATGAATTTTGTTTTTGTCAGTGGTCCAGGTCACCGCCCACAACTTTTTCTCCTTGCGGGAATATTCCACCCCTTCGATATCCGCTTCCTGGGTTTCGAAAAGCACCTCCTGTTCCTTGCCATTGGCGATGTCAAAAAGTACCAGGGCACTTTTGTCGCGGCCCAGATTGGAGAGGGCATAGACCATTTTGTTGTCAAAGGTGAAGAGTGCCGGGGAGACCGACTCCTTGAAGCTGGTGGTCAGCACCGGCGCAAAGGGCATCTCTTCGGTTTCCCGGTAAAGGATGGTCTGGTTCACCCCGTCGGTGGCGAAGGCCAGGCGCAGTTTGCCCTCATGGTCGGTCATCCAGCCGGTGATGTTCCCCGGATTTTCAGCCAGCATGGTCATCTCTCCCGACACCACGTTCAGGCGGTAAGGATCGAAGACCGTGGGATCGCGCTGGTTCAGGCCAACAATCACCTCGTTTTCCACATCGCGCAGGTCATCAATGAACTGGGTGCGGACTTTCTCGATGACGGTCAAACCCTTCAGGTCACTCCCATCCACATTGACGCCGTAGAGCTGGAAGTTTTCATCCCCTCCGGTGTCTTTGAGGTAAAGCAGGCGGTTATCGCCTTTCCAGAGGTAGCCGGCAATATCACGGGCCGTCTCGGAAGTAATCCGCACGGCCGAATCAGCCCCTACCTGCTGTACAAACAGGTTGAGCCTGGTTTCCCAGGGGGCCAGGTAAGAGAAATACTCGCCATTGGGCGATAACTGAAAAGCAGTCTTCTCAGGATTCCTGAAAAAATCCTCCAGGGGGATCAGCGGCGCTTTCTGTGGTGCCTGTTCACACGAAACCAGAAGCGTCAACAGCGTGAGTACAACCAAAGATTTTTTCATAACTTGATTTTTTTAAATGGGTATTTGGCATCAGTAACCTACTGACAGAAGTCCTCCGTTGATATTTAAGGCCACAATTTTCCACCCGGGCGGTCACCCGGATCTATTTTTTATCAGGCTTGTAGAGTTCGCTCTCGGTGACGATCTTCACCAGTATGCTGTCTTTCAGGGTTCTGCTGACGGCGTTATAAGGACCGGTGACGATTTCATCGCCGCTGGCAAGCCCTTCCAGAATTTCAATATGCAGATTGTCCTGGATACCGGTTTTCACCACGGTTTTAAAGGCCCTTCCGTTGCGGAGGGTAAAGACCACCTCATCCTTTTCGTCGTTGCGGGGGGCAGTAGTTGCCTGGCTGCCGGTTTTGAGGGCGGTCATTGTGGTGTCGTTACGCAGGCGGGTCGATACGGCCTGTACCGGCACGGCCGTGACATGGTACCGGGTGAGGGTAAGGATGTGGACGGTGGCCGACATGCCCGGCCTGAAAGGATACTTCACCGACCGGGTGGTATCGGTCAGATCAGCATAGGAGTCTTGCAGCAGCAGGATCTTCACCTCGAAGTTGGTGACCTGGTCGGCGGTAGTCCCTGAAGTACGGGCCGAGTTGGCGATTTCCGTCACCACTCCCCTGAACTTACGGTTGAGGTAGGCGTCGACCTCTACCAGGGCGGTATCGCCCAGGTTGACCTTGACAATATCGTTTTCATTGACATCGACCCTGACCTCCATCTCGTTAAGGTCGGCGATGACCATGGTTTCGGTGCCGGCGTACATGCCCGTACCCACCACGCGCTCCCCTTTTTCCACGTTAAGGCGGGAAACCGTTCCGGCCATAGGGGCAAAGACCCGGGTTTTGGTAAGCTGCTCCCGGGCTTCGGCAACGGAAGCTTCGGCGCTTTTCACGCTATAGCGGGCGGCCCGCACTTCGGCTTCCGCCACCCTGAAAGCCGCCTGTGCCGTCTCAAACTCCGCCTCCGGAATGGTATGCGATTCAAAAAGCTGCTTCGCCCTCTTAAAGGAAAGCTCACGCTCAATGAGCTGAGCCTCGGCCTGCGCCTGCCGCGCATGCGTGGAGTTCAGGGCCGCCTCGGCACGACTCAGCGCCGACCGGTATACCTCAGGCTTGATGACCATCAGCGGATCCCCCGCCACCACCTGATCCCCCTCCTCCACATACAACTCGATGATTTCCCCGGAAACATCGGGACTGATTTTGACCTCGGTGCGGGGTTGTATCTTGCCATTGGCGGTGATCTGCTCGGTGAGGGTCAGCGTTTCTGCTTTCCCCGCCAGCACCTTTACCGTCACCTCGGCGCCAAACCACCCTGCTTTCTTCCCCGCAACCAGCAACACCAACGCCAACACCAATACCCCCACTGCCCATGGAAGTAAATTCTTTTGTGGTTTCTTAGTCATGGTTTAATATGGGTCTTACCTTATTTTTCAAAATTACAACCTTTTAGCCACACTCCGACACCTCTCCCATCTTTTTATGGACAGACCCGGTTGCTCTTATACTATTTATAGTTGAGGTTCTCAGGCAGAAACTTCTCCACGAATTCGGGGGTGACGCCCTTCCGGCGGGCGTAATCCTCCACCTGGTCGCGGCCGATCTTCTCGACTCCGAAATAGCGTGCCTCAGGGTGGGCATAATATTGACCGCATACCGAAGCATTGGGATACATGGCGAAATGTTCGGTGAGGGAGATCCCGGCCCTATCGGCCTGGAGGAGATTCAACAGGGTTTTCTTTTCGGAATGCTCGGGGCATGCGGGGTAACCCGGCGCGGGTCTGATGCCCTGGTACCCGGTGTGGAAGAGATCGTGAAGAGAAAGATTTTCGTCAGGGGCATATCCCCACAGTTCCTTGCGTACCACCAGATGAAGGTATTCTGCGAAGGCCTCGCTCAGGCGGTCGGCCAGCGACTCGAGCAGCAGGGCCTTATAGTCGTTGTGTTCCTCGCGGAAGCGGCGTGTCCATATTTCAATGCCTGTGCCGGCGGTCACGGCAAAACCCCCGCAGTAATCGGCCCGCCCCGACGTCAGCGGGGCTACGTAATCGGCCAGGCAGAGATGGGGTTGCCCCTCCTTTTTCTTCTCCTGCTGCCGTAAATGCCGGAAGACTCCCGCCAGTTCCTTGCGGCTTTCATCCCTGAAAAGAAAGACATCGTCACCTGAGGCGTTGGCGGGCCACAGCCCGACCACACCATGCGCGCTCACCATCTTCTCAGCGATGATCTCATCGAGCATTTCCCGGGCCTCGGCATAGAGTTTCCGTGCGGCCTCCCCCTGCCGGGGATCGTCAAGAATCGCTGGAAAGTGGCCTTTCATTTCCCAGGCCATGAAGAAGAAGGTCCAGTCGATATAATTACGAAGTTCTTCAAGGGGAAAATCGTGGTAATGCTTTACTCCCGTAAATTGGGGCACATAAACGGGCGACACCTGCCAGTCGATGGGAGGCCGGTTGGCGCGGGCCTGCGCCAGGGAGACATACTCCCGGGGTTTACGCTGCTCCTGAAACCGGCGGATCCCTTCATATTCTTCCTTCACTTCCTGCAGAAACTCCCTGTTTCCGGCCAGAAGGGAGGCCACCACCCGCGTGGAAAGGGAGGCGTCCTTGACGTGGACCACAGGGGCGTGGTATTCAGGGGCGATCTTTACCGCCGTATGGATTTTGGAAGTGGTCGCTCCCCCGATAAGCAAGGGCAGCCTCATTCCCCGGCTTTCCATCTCCCGGGCTACTTCGGTCATCACCTCCAAAGAAGGGGTGATCAATCCGCTCAACCCCACAATATCCACCTTCTCAGCCAGGGCCGCATCCAGAATGCGGTCGGTGGGCACCATCACCCCCAGGTCGATCACCTCATAGTTATTGCATCCCAGCACCACCCCGACAATGTTCTTCCCGATATCATGGACATCCCCTTTCACGGTGGCCAGCAGGATTTTTTTCTGCTGTTCCGGCAGGGGGAATTTCTCCTTGTCGGCCTCGATGTATGGAAGGAGGAAGGCCACGGCTTTTTTCATCACCCGGGCCGATTTGATGACCTGGGGCAGGAACATTTTCCCTGACCCGAAGAGCTCGCCCACGATGTTCATTCCATCCATCAGGGGACCTTCAATGATGCTGAGCGCAGGAGAGTACACTTTTACCGCCTCCGCCATATCGTCGTCGACGAAGTCGGTGATTCCCTTAACGAGGGCATGACCGATCCGCTCCTGCAGGGGCAGATGACGCCACTCCTCACGCCGCTCTTCGGGTTTACCATTGGTCTGCAGCCGCCCTGCCAAATCGAGGAGACGCTCCGTAGCATCGGCCCTCCGGTTGAGCACCAGGTCCTCCACCTTTTCCAGCAGTTCCGGACCGATCTCATCGTATATCTGGAGCATGCCGGGATTGACGATGCCCATGTCAAGGCCCGCCGCAATGGCATGGAAGAGAAAAACAGAATGCATCGCCTCCCTGACCGTGTCATTGCCCCGGAAAGCAAAGGAGACGTTGCTGATCCCCCCGCTGGTGCGGGCATAGGGAAGATGCTGTTTAATCCAGCGGATGGCTTCGATATAGTCGACGGCGTAGTTGTTGTGTTCTTCCAATCCGGTGCCGATGGTGAGCACATTGGGATCCAGGATGATGTCTTCGGGAGGGAATCCCACTTCATCTGTGAGGATCCGGTAAGCGCGGGCACAGATCTCTTTTCTGCGTTCCAGGGTATCGGCCTGACCCTGTTCATCGAAGGCCATGACCACCGCTGCCGCCCCGAAACGCCTGATGGTGCGGGCGTGCAGCTTAAAGACCTCCTCGCCCTCCTTGAGACTGATGGAGTTGACAATGGCCTTCCCCTGGATGCACTTGAGGCCGGCTTCGAGCACCTCCCACCGCGATGAGTCGATCATCACGGGCAGGCGGGCGATGTCGGGTTCGGCCATCATCAGGTGGAGGAAGGTGACCATCTCCTTTTCAGCGTCGAGCATGGCGTCGTCGAGATTGACATCGATGGCCTGGGCACCGTTCTCTACCTGATCACGGGCGATGGCCAACGCCTCTTCATACTTGCCTTCCCGGATGAGCCGGGCAAATTTGCGGCTTCCGGCCACATTGCACCGCTCCCCGATATTGAGAAAGTTGTTTTCCGGAGTGATGGCCACGGGCTCCAATCCGGTGAACCGGGTCACATGGTCATGTGGCTTCACCACGTGGGGCCGGGCTACGGCCGCCGCACGGGCAAACTCCCTGATGTGGGCGGGAGTGGTGCCGCAACACCCCCCCACGATGTTCACATAGCTGTGCCGGAGATAATCACGGATCTCAGCGCCCATGCTCTCCGGAGTTTCGTCATAACGCCCGAACTGGTTGGGCAGCCCGGCATTGGGGTGGGCACTCACATAAAAGGGGGCCTTCCCGGAAAGCTCCTTAAGGTAAGGTTTCAGTTCGGCTGCCCCCAGGGAACAGTTGAGGCCGATCGACAGCAACTTCACATGGGACAGGGTGTGCAAAAAAGCCTCCAGGGTCTGTCCGGAAAGGGTACGCCCGCTGGCATCGGTGATGGTCCCCGACACCATCAGGGGGAGATCCCGGCCCCGGGCTTCCAGGGCTTCCTCGATGGCCACCAGTGCCGCCTTGGCATTCAGCGTGTCAAAAACGGTCTCCACCAGCAGCAGTTCAGCCCCCCCGTCAAGGAGCCCTTCGACCTGTACACGGTAGGCCGCCTTCACCTCATCGAAGGTGACCGCCCGGAAACCCGGATTATTGACATCGGGCGAAAGCGAAAGCGTTTTGTTGGTGGGCCCGATGGCCCCCGCCACATAACGGGGTTTGGCGGGATTGGCCGCCGTGAATTCGTCAGCCAACACCCGGGCAATTTCTGCCGATGCCTTGTTCATGGCATGTACCCACCCCTCTGCCTGATAGTCGGACTGAGAAATAGGGTTGGCATTGAAGGTGTTGGTAGAAAGAATATCTGCCCCCGCTTCCAGATACTGCCGGTGTATCGAGGCAATGACCTCCGGCTTCGTGAGCGAAAGAATATCGTTGTTCCCCTTCAGGTCGAACACATGGGTGGCAAACAGCTCTCCCCGGAAATCCTCCTCGGTCAGATGAAAATCCTGGATCAGCGATCCCATGGCCCCATCGAGCACCAGCACGCGATGCCTCAGTTCTTCATGTATATCTTTCTTGACCATCTCCACTTGTTGAATAATCCTGGTTCCTTGTTTTCGACTTCTTGTTTACAGCCTTCGTTTTCCATCCACAGCGTAAGATATGCAGATTCTCTTTTCCCGGGGTGGCAGTCGTTCCTTCTTTACCCCGGGTTAATCCGTTCTGACCCTTTCAGGGTTTAAAATTCTTTCACCGAAGTGGGTCGGCACTTACGCTGAACTGTGCACAAAGCGGACGTCAAAGTTACCACGGATTCCGGTTTGGTCTTCGCAAATGACGACCAGGGAGAGAATTTCGGGAAATTGTTCTGAATATTTTAACACCGGTTCAATATCGGCGGGGGTTTGCACGCGGTTGGCCAGGGCGGTAGCCCAGGCGTCGGCCAGCACCGGCGAGGAGCAGGCTACCATGACAGCATCGGCCTTGCCGAAACTAAAGGAGGGGCCGACGGTACCCGAGGAGGTACATACACCACAAGGGGTTTCCCCGGCAGGAATCAGAATGCCGATTTTTTCAGAGAGGGGGGAATCGCCGGCATATATGGTCATCAGGAGGTCCTCTTTCAGGAGAAGAAAATAGTCGCCTCCGTTTTCGACGATCAGCTCTTTCAGTGGGAAGCGGTTTCTGATCTTTTCGGCGGTGCGGAGGGCAAACATTCCGGCCACGGCGGCCATGGGGCCCGTACCGCTGCGGATGCCCGCGGCAGCCATCTCCCTGGCTTGTGCGGGAGCCCCCGGAAAGAGCTTCAGCGGCTCCAGGGTAACCCCAAAGGCGGGAAACTCATGGATATAGGAGTCGAGCATCGTCCTGAGGTCCATCACCTCATGCAGGGCCACCTCCGCGATCTCCTTCCGGAAAGAGGGATGGTCTACCCCGATCCAAAGGTCGGTCTCCAGGTATTGTACCGTAAAGGAGGCAAACCTGGCAGGATTGAACTGCTGGCGGTAACTCCGCGGCTGGTATTCCATACCTTCAAAAATACAACAAAAAAAGAGCTCAATACCCTCTGAGAATTAGGAAATAATCATCCTTCCGCAAGGCAGATGACACCGGTCACCCATAAACACGCTCCCGGACCGCCGGAAGATTCCGGAGTCCGGGAGCTGCACTGGCCTGGAAATTCAGTCAAGCCCTGACGGTTTCCCCTGCCCCGGATAACTTGCCTGCCCCGGACAACATGCCTCGCATGCGCCAGGGGAAAAGGTTACCTTTTAACGATCTTCCTTACCACCCTGCTGTCGGGCGTTTCCAGAACCAGCAGGTAAATGCCCGGCTGAAGGGCTCCCATGGGAACCATCAGTTCAGAGGAGGTGCAGGCAGCCACATATACCATCCTTCCGGAAAGATCGGCCAGCTTCAGCACTCCTTTGGTCTTCACTCCGGAAATGCGGAGTTCCGACGTCACCGGGTTGGGCCACGCCCTGAGGGCACTTCCGGAGAGATCGCTGACGGGCGTATTCACGGTGAAGTTGGCCGTGAGGGTGCGGGGAGCTGAAAGGGTGAAGACATAGCTGGCCAGGGTACTCACCACGGTGGCCCCTTCCGTCCAGTTGACAAAGAGATATCCCTCGGCAGGTTGTGCATGGGCAGTGACCGTGGTTCCGGTATTAAAGGTGCCACCGCCGCTAACCGTGCCTCCGGCAGCGGGTGATGCGGTAAGGGTGAGGGAATGGGTCACGGGAATTTCCCTGAAATTGGCAGTCAGGGAACGGTCGCTGTTCAGGGTGAACTTGTAATTCACAGAGGCCGTGACCACCTTGGTTCCTTCGGTCCAGTTGACAAACTCATAACCCCTTTCAGGAACGGCCGAGATGGTGACCGTAGAGCCCGGGGCGTATTTGCCTGCACCCAGGGTGCTTCCGCCAAAGAGAGGAGTCGACGACAAGGTGAGCGTACTCTGTACAGCCGCAGCCTTAAAGTTGGCCACGAGCGTCTTGTTTCCGTTCAGGGTGAAGGTGTACCCTGACGTAGTGCTCACCACCTTCGTCCCTTCGGTCCAGCTCACAAATTCATAACCTCTCCTCGTGGTGGCTTTTACCGTCACCTCCGAACCTTCGGTGAAGTTGCCGCCTCCACTGACGGTGCCCCCGGCAAGCGGACTGGCAGAAAGGGATACGGTATACTTTGAGGGGACGCTTTTAAAGTTGGCCACCAGGGTGGTGGCACTATTCACGGTGAAGGTATAGGCCTGGGAAGTACTCACTTCTTTGGAGCCGTCGGTCCAGTTCACAAACTCATATCCCTTGCTGGTGCTGGCCTTGACAGTGATGGAACTCCCCGCAGCAAAGGTGCCGCCCCCGGTAACGGTTCCTCCGGCGCCGGGATTTGCCACCAGGGTGACCACACAATTCACCGGCAGGCTTTTGAAATTGGCCACCAGTGTGCGGCCGGCATTCACCGTGAAGGTATAACTGGCGCTGGTGGAGGCCACTTTGGTCCCCTCCGTCCAGTTCACAAACGTATACCCCTTGGCAGGGGTGGCGGTGACTGTCACCGCTTTGCCCTGGGGATAACTTCCGGCCCCGGAGAGGGTGCCGGCACCAGCCGGACTGGAGGAGAGGCTGATGGTAAAGGTCGAAGATCCGGAGGTGGTCACAAAAATCGAGGATGAAGCCACCGACTCCCCATTGGGGGCTATGGCCTGCACCATATAAGTGTATTCATGGCCGGTAAGCAAACCGGTCACTGTATGTGTGAGCACATTTGTAAGCGTCTTGGGGAAATACCCGGCAGGATTGCTCCCGGTGCTGGAAGTGCTGATCACCCATAGCTTGTATCCCGTGGCGTGGGTCACAGCCTCCCACCTGGCCACAAAGGAAGTGGTGGTGATATTGGTGGCCGGAAGCGCAACAGGCGCCGGAGGCTTGGTGATAAAGGCGATCTCATTGCCAAAGTAGGAGAGCGTGGTATTGAAGATGGCCCGAACCCTGTATTTGTAATTGGTGGAAGGATTCAGGTCAAAATCCTTGAAGTCATAACTGGTGGCCGTGGTAAATCTCCACAACCAGTTTTGATTTACATAAATTTCCAACCTGTATTTGGTGGCCCCGGCGACCGGGTTCCAGCGGGCCGTGAACGAATGGTCGGTGATATTGGTGGGCTGGATAGCCACCGGCCGCTCCAGCATATCCGTAGTAGCCCTGATGGCATTCGACCTGGCCGATTCCTCATGGTCATTGACCGCCGTAACCTGATACTCATATTCCATTCCCGACTCCAGGTTCTCCACCCACTTCGAAAGATTGGTTGTGGTTTCCCCGTTGATGATCACCTTGCCCGACACTTTCTCCTTCAGAAAGAATTTATAAAACCTGGCCCCCGGGCTTTTATTCCACTGGGCCAGAAAACCGTTGGGCTGGATGTTCAATGCCTGAAGCGCCACAGGAGCCACAATTTTTGTGTATACTTCCCCTTCCGTAATATCTGACCAGATGTCAATATACTCCCCTTTCCAGGCCGCCCACACCCTCTTGTACCCCTTCAGAGTAATCAGGTACTTCGTTCCGCTGACCAGTCCGGTAACAGCCTGGCTGGAGGTGGTGAGTCCCCTGAAGTCATTCCATTCCCCGGTTTCATCATTCATCACATACAGGTAAATCTCACTCCAGGTGGTGACATTGGGCACGGTCTTATTCCAGCTGACCGTGAAGGAACTGGAGGTCACATTCGTAATGCCGGTAAGGGAAGGCCCGGGATACAACAAGGCGATATCCGCTTCACTCTTCTCAAGGTAGGTCGCGTTGGCCCGCGCTTCTACGATGATTTTCCGGTCATCATCCCAAAAGGGTTCCATGTATCCGATGTTGGTGGCCACAAATTCGGTTTCTGTGCTCTTCACCTTGGCCGGTGCGTAATTGGGAATGTTGCCCCAGGTGCCGTTCGATGTGTTTATTCCGTAAATAAAAATCCAGTACTCCGTGGCACCTGCAACGGGTGTCCATGCGATCCTGCAGGAAGAGGAGGTGACGTCAAAAACAGAAACATTGATGGAGGAAGCCTCCTGCCGGAAGAGCCCGGAGAGAAGGAACAGAATCAATGGCCACCGCAGAAGGATTCGGAAGTAAAATGATTTTTTCATAATGGTTGTTATTAGATGTTTTTTTCTTCTTGTCTGTTCATTTCAGTTTGGCGCAGTCCAGCATCACCTTGTCGCCTACGCCGTCGTAGCGGAGAGGAAGGAATTTTCCGCCGGCATAATCTTCCTGGAAGGTGACCTTATAGTAAGCGCATCCGCCGTTCTTGGTTTTCACGGCCATGGCGGCGATGCAGTAGCGGTGGAGGATGGCGCCTGAAATCTCATGGCGGCGGATCTCCCAGTCGTAGGTGATGGCGGTCTTCAACACTTCGGTACCGTCGATGAAGCCGCTTTTCCAGTCGTTGGAATTTTTCAGGGCGGAGACCATGCGGGCCTCCCTGGGGGCATCGGAAACCACGGCTGCCGGAAAAACCGCATTGGCCATGCCGGCCGCCGCTCCCGCCTCGTTCAGTTGCTCCGCCACCCGGTTATAACCGGCGAAATCATCGCCACTGATCTTCAGGATGCCCGACGCCGCCGGAGAATAATAGCACTGGACCACCACCTTCAGGGTGTGCTCCCCGGGGCCCAGTTTGGCCAGCGCTTCGGCGAACCCCACCGGCCCTTCATATTTCTTCCCGAATTTGTTCCAGGTGAGCCCCGGCGTGTTGTACACCTGTGTCACCGCCGGATCAGGAACCATCTCCATCACCACATGGTTTTTTTGCTTCAGGTCACCCGAGATGTACATGTTGGCGAAGGTGAGCTGCTCCTCACGGGGCTGCTGGTAATCATACAACGGAGGTTTGATCTCGTAAATGAATATCTCCACCAGCAGTTTCTCGTTCGGACTGGCATTGACATAGATTTCCTTCAGGGTTTGGGGCAGGTATGCCACGGCATAGAGGTAATCCCCCGCATGGAAGGTGGTGGTTAACCCGGCAGGCGAGGCCGGATCAATAAGAGACGACGAAAAGACCACATTCCCCGGTTCTGTGGAGAGGGACTGCGCAGGAGCGACCCTCACCCAGCATATCAGGGAGAGCAAGATGATAATTAATCTGTTGGTTTTCATATATGTATTTTAATATTTTATCACCCTGAACGTTTGAACAATCAACTCTTTCTGGCTTACAGTAAGCAGGTAAATCCCCGGGGCAATAGCGGCCAGGCTGATTTCACAGGTGGTGTCCACCACATCTCCCCGGAGCAATTCATGCCCCTGAATATCGTTTATCCTGTAGTTCAGATCATGGTGATTTTCAGATTTCACCTTCAGGAATATTTTCTGGGTAGCAGGATTGGGAAATACCATCAAATTGATGCCGGGAAACGATATGTCATCTGCAGCAGTGACTACCAGGCGTGTCTGATGCTGTCCCTGGGTAACCATGTACCCGGCATCTGAAAAGGTTTCAATAACCGGCTCCCCAAGGGTCCAGCTTACCGTGTAACCAGTCATGGCTCCTGTGTGTCCCGTTGAAGCTACCACTTGCTGTGCAGTTGAAATAAAAGACGCGCATGTGCACAAAAGAGCAATAATGAAAGTCTTCATATCAGATTTCATTGAAATTTGTCTAGTCATGTCTTTGGGCGACGGTGGTAACTGCTTTTTCCAATAGTTCAAGCCTTGCGACGATTGCGGCGTGATCGGCTTTCAATCTGTCGTTTTCTGCTTTCAGCTCTTTCATTGCATTGATCAGGGCGACATTCAGGGGGTGCATATTGAAATCGTAGTAACCATCGCTCCCCAGGCCGACGGCTTCGGGGAAAATGTCACGCACTTCCTGGGCGATGAAACCGATCTGTTCGGTTTTGTGGTCAAGCTGGCGTGGGTTATTTTCGGTGTAGTTAAAACGGACCGGTCTGAGAGCGATGATTTCGGAAAGTCCTTTCTCATAATTTCCGTTGATCGTTTTCAGCCGTCCGTCGGAGAGGTTGCTCCAGCTGCCGCCGCCTGTTTTTGCTGCGGACCCGTTTACTGCCAGATTGTAGTCTCCGGGGTTATCGGTATTGATACCCACTTTTCGGCCTTTTACAATCATGGCCACAAACCAGTTGGGATCGTACCCGTCACAGCGAAGCGAGTATCCTGCCCCCTGCTGGGTAGCCAGGAAAGCGCCGTCGGTTGAATTCACTATGGCATGCAGGGCGATGCCCGCTCCATGGGTGTTTTCGAAATAGCCGGTTGTGCCGCTGCTCCCCGATGCGCTGGAAGTCACCCGTAACCTGTGTAATCCGGGTAGATTGGTGCCAATACCAACGTTACCGCTTACATAAAACTTACCACCCTCAAAATAGCCTGAAAAACCTTCGGCAGAGTTAACTAAACCACGTATGCCGTAGGTAACTCCCGTACTTGACGTTGCGTGGCCATATATGGCCCTGCCACTGATTGAGTTTGCCTCGCCGTAAAGGCCATATGTTCCGCCTGAGTTCGCTTTTGCCCATCCATAAACGCCAATCCCTGAAGAAGACTCACTCTGGCCCCAAACGCCATAGGTAGAACCAGAGGAAGCCAAAGCCCAGCCAAACACCCCCGTACCACTGGTTGATGAAGCATGGCCTCGTACACCAAAAGTGTTGCCCGTACTGGAAGTCGCCAAACCAAAAACCCCCCTCCCCTCAGAAGACTTGGTTTCGCCCTGAACGCCATAGCCAGGTCCGCTGGTGGCCGTTGCGGAACCATAAACACCCATGCTGCCGGAGGTGGACTGTGCTTCGCCCATCAGTCCGTATGACCAGGAAGCACCCGCAGTCTGGGTATTGGAAACCTTAAATGCAGCACCTCCTGTGCCGGTGTTATCGCTGTAGGGGAGCGTCAGGCCAGTACCGGCCTGGAGGGTAATGGGTGTCCACGTGGTTCCGTTGAACTGTAAATACTGACCAGTTGTGGCACCCATGGAGTGGAGTTTTGCAGCCGTGACGGCACCATTGGCCAGGTCGGCAGTAGCTACAGCCCCATCGGCAATGCGGGCCGAAGTGATGGCATTGCTGGCTACCCCCAGCGGTGAAGCGGTGGTGCCATTTCCCGTGAGCGAATTGTCGGAAACCGCAGCTTGGGTACCCCAGTTATCACCGCCGCTTCCAGATGAAGGAAGGGTTACTGATCCTCCCCCCCGGGAAAGACTCAATACCGAGCCGCTCAGATTGATGACCTGGATTTCATTCAACGGATCGCTGTCGGCATCATTCACATTGTCGTTTTCCACCGTCTTAGCATGAAAAGCATAAGGAACAGCCAATAACTGGGTGGTCCCCAAAAGTGAAAATGTGTTGCCGTTGTTGGGGTCAAGTTCCACTTTCATGTAGTGTTTCTTCAGACCCCAGGCCGAAGGATCGAAGTTACCGCTTACCTTCGTACCCATGCCTACTTTCAGGTTGGCCAGACCAAATGCACCCGTCGGAGCCGAATGGGTTTCCACATATGCTGCCGTACCGCTTTCGCTATCCTGCAAGATCGTAATACGGAATTTAACGGTTTTGTTGGCTATAATTTCTCCTGCCGTGTTCCGTACTACCGCCTGGTAGCTGAAACCTCCGGGAAACTGCGCAAATAATGTCATTCCCATAGCTACCCAGAGAAGGGTGATCATAAATTTCTTCATAGTATTGGCTTTAATTTTTGCTTTACGGATTTTTGAACATAAGCCTATTGCGCCCCGTAACCTTCCACATTTCCGAACAGTTCAAGAGCCTCCTTCCAGGGATATTTATTGCAGAACATGGTCACCGAAGAACTCATGGTGCCCTGGAGGTTCATCCCCAGGATGGAGCGCCACTGGTTGGCGGCTGAGTTGCGGTCGAGGTCGGTTTGTTCGGAATAGCGGGCGTTGAGATAGCCGTCGAGATAGGCCTTGTGTACTTTCAGCGATTCGGGGATCTCGTTCCGGTTGCCGTTGGCACTGGCGATCTCCAGGTCACCGAAGTCGCCGGCGTCGATGCGCAGGCGGGTATTGCTGGCCGGACTGTAATGGAGGTCTTTGTCCTTGTTCACGAAAAAGATGTTGTGGTCGACCGAAACCCATTCGTTTTTATTGAAGCGGGTGTGGTCGACCCCTGCCAGAATAGAGGCACCGATGATGTTGTGGTGGATGTTGTAATTGCATTTGGTCATCACCCGCACGCCATAGCCCATGTCGAGGAAGTCCTTGGTACGGCTCCAGGTGAAGAGGATGGTGTTGTAAGCCACCTCCACGTCACCACAGAGGGCCATGGTGTTGGGGCCGCCTGTGCTGGCGCAGGTGCCGTAGATTTCAACGGCCGCCATGCGGTTGCCCACGAAGACGTTGTTCTGCACGGTGAATGTACCGCTGCGGTGGCCCGCCTGCAGGGCGAAGCTGGCCCCATTTACGAAAACACAGTTCTGGATGGTCACATCCCCGCCGGTGGTGGCGCTCATAAACTGCAATAAGGGTTCGTCAACCGTGGGGTAACCTACCGGGGGCCGCTCCGTGGCGGGCAGCAACCTGCCGCCCCCCTCCACGCCTTCCACGATCCCTTCCTTCACATGGTAAGCATTGCGCTCACCCCCGTCAAAGACCAGATGGTCGAGGACCGTGCCAGCCACATCTTTGGTGAATTTCAAAACTGCCTTCCGCGTCGACCGGGCACTTTCGTTGTCGGGCTGAATCACCGTGGGATGGTTCACGATATCCTGGGTGGTAAAGGTCTCGTCATAACTTCCATAGATCTTCACCGGCTTGTCACTCTCGATAAATCCTACGTTCAGGGTGCCCATTTCCACCCCTCCGGCCATGTATATGGTCGTTCCTGGTCCGGCCACGGCGATCGCCTTGTCAAGGTTCTTCAGCGGTGCCCCTTTGGAGCCGTCGTTCTTGTTGTTGCCATTCTGTTTGGACACATACAGCATTCCGCCTCCCGAAGCGGCCTTCACTGCGGCAGTGCCTGCACCGCCCCCCGCAGAGGTGGGGCCACCTGCAGATACTCCGGAGGATGAATTTCCGGACCCTCCCGGGGTAACCGCGCTTCCCGCACTTTTCGTCACCTCACCGGCGCCCTTATCCACCGCCTTTTCGGTTTTTTCCATCACCTTTTTCCCCAGGTTTTTCAGGTTGCCCACCTGGGCCGATGCAGCAGCCGCCCAGAAAAAGAGCACCGATGCCAGAAGTAACAATTTAAAAGTCTTCATTTTCTTATTATTAACGGTTTATGATATTACTTTGTGCTTTATCGTCAGGAATTCCCCTGTCACCCGGGCCATTGCGGGAAGAGGCTATTTTTTAACTACCCTGAACACAGAACGCCTTGCGGAGGACTCCACCGACAGCAGGTAAATTCCCGGGTGATAATCCTTCAACAGTAAAACTTCCGAAGTGGAGGCTGTGGTAAGGGTGTGCAACACCCTGCCCGACAAATCGATCAGCATGAGGGCAGAGGTTCCTGTCATTCCGGAGATGTAGAGCTGATCTGCCGCCGGGTTGGGATATACTTTGATCCTTGCCTCTGTCGTCACAGGAGCAGCCGAAGGTATCGTCACCCTGATCTGCCAGTCGGCAGCCACGCCCGTCTCAGAGGTGACCCTTACCGTCACCGGGGTAGCAAAATTTAATACGGAACCGGAGGGGGGATTTGCAGAGGCTCCCTTTGAAAAGGTGAAATCTGCTTTAAGAGAAGCCAGCGAAACATCTTCGACCCTGGCAACTATTGTGCGGGCCGCAGGGTCGATCACAGGAGGAGACACCATGCCGGGTACAGAGAAGGTGAGGAGGTCATTTCCCGTCTCGTCCACCTTGTTGGTGAGTTGAATGGTCACATAGGCCGGAATGGTGGAGATACCATCGGAGACATTGACCACCAGTGAGAAAGCAGGATGGTCGTCGAAATCGAGGGCCGCAGGATTATGAACCACCAGTTGGTTCCCCTCCAGGCGGAATCCCTCCTCGCTGTTCCCCGAAATGAGGGTATAAATCAGGGGTTTCCCCTCGGGATCGGAGGCGGTGATGCTTCCGGCTATGGTACCCTCCGGTGCATTTTCGGCCAGGGTGAAAGCGGCATTTTCCACCACTGGCATTTTGTTGATCTTGCTCAGCGAGACCACCAGTTCCACCGCCGAAAAAAGGGTGCCATTGCTGGCCCTGACGGTCAGGGTGTACCGGCTCTTCTGATCATAATTAAGCTGCGTGTGGTCGGCCACCACCAGCCTGTTATCCACAATGCCAAAAGCCCCGTTCTCGTTGCCCCCCTCCAGGGAATAGGTGACAGGCAGCTTTCCGGGATCCTCGGCGGTGAGGTACATCACCGTAAAACCATTGGGCACGGTTTCATCGATGGTGGTCGACAATTGCTGACCGGTAAACACCGGGGCTTCTTCGACATCCTCCACCGTCAGCACCAGCGCCTTTGTAAAGATGCCCCCTTTCATATCGCTGACCGTGACCAGGAAACGGAGCACCGGCGTCTTTTCATAGTCGGCCGGAACGGTCATGTTGAGCACTTTTCCAAAAGGCTTGAAAATTCCGTTATCTGCATCATTGGTACCATCTCCCTGGGTCAGGGAAACATGGTGGACATCCTCCGTGTCCTCATCTTCGACCACAAGGGTGATGTCGTAGCGCTGATTTTCGCGGATGGAAGCCGGGTAAAAAGAGATCCCTGCAGGGGCATGGTTGCCGGGGACCATTACAGTGACCGGCAATTCTTCCGATTTGAGGGTCATGTCAGTCACTATGGTGTTGCTTACTTCAAACCGGTATACCCCGGCCTCCTGGGCAGTGGCCGAGGAGACCCCCCAGGAGGGATCATTGCCGGAATAGATCTCTGTATTGTTGCGGAACCACTTGTAGCGGTTGTTGTTTCCCCCGGGAGCATACACCGACAGGGTGGCAGCATTCAGGGTCAGCGGGTCACCGGCATTCACCTGCACACTTTTCTGCGTCAAAGGAAATTGCTTGTTGGTGGTGTAACTCTTACTCGTGAGGTCATTGATTTTTACGATGTGGGGTTCCAGGCCTTCAAATGTGAAATAGTTGTTTCCGAGACCGATCCTTTGGAGCTGTGCTGTAAACATACCCGCCGGCAACGGGCCCGAACAGCGGTTTTCATCCAGATAAACCGAAGTGAGTTGGGGGAGATTTCCCCACGACGCGGGGATGGAGCCCTCCAGCCGGTTATTTTCGAACCTGATGTTTTTCAGCTCTTTGCAACTGTCGAGGGTGGGCAGGGAGCCGGTAAAATCGTTCCGGGAAAATTCGGCCCCATACAATTTGCTCCTTTTACTGAGGGAGGCAGGGATTTGTCCTGTCAGTTGGTTTTTCGAGATATAAAACATGTAGAGGTCTGGCCAGGCATCGAAAACATCGGGTAATGCGCCGGTCAGTCCGCTCTCCGACAGGTAAACGATGCCCAGCTTAGGCCAGTTCTGAAGAATGGAAGCCGGGAAAGGGATTTGAAGGGGATTCCTGGACAAGTACAAATACTTCATGTTTACCAGGTTCGCCATAGAAGCGGGCAGCGGCCCGGTGAACTTGTTTGTGGAAAGTGTCAGTCCTTCAAGATTGACCAGGTTACCTATTTCATCGGGGATGCGCCCCTCCAACTGGTCATTGTCTACTTCAAGATTCTTCAGCCAGGCCAGATCTCCAATCTGAGGAGGGAGATACCCTCCCTTGAGGTTGCTGCTCATTCCGATTTTGGTCACATGGCCATCGGTAATGACGAGGCCAAACCAGGAGCCATTCACATCGGCAGCCGTGGCCGTGGTGTTGATGTTTTCCCAGCCGGTGCGGTTTTTCCAGTTGTTCCCGTCTGTGGCGTTGTAAAAAGCTTTCAGTGCCTGGAACTCTTTTTCAGTGACCTGCGCATGGAGCATCAGACATGTCATCAAGAACAGGGTTAAAAGGTAGATTTTCTTCACAATGTGGTAATTAGCGGTTTTTATTCTTCATCATTCTGATGACCAAAGGGTCGTCGGTATAGAGTTCCCTCCAGACAAGCAGGGAATCGTCGTTCATCATCCTGCTGAAAAGGTGTTTTCCCTCCCTGCTTTCCAGGATGACGCGGTCCTTGCTTCCCAGGTAACCAAAGGTCACCGAATCCCTTCCCCTGGAGAAGACGAGGGAATCCTTGCGAAACGACATGGTCATCCCGGGTTGCACCCCCAGTACGGCCGAGGAGACTTCCATGACCTGCCATCCCTTTGCCTCAGGAGCATCAGGCTGATCACATCGGGTCATGAGAAATAACAGTGGGATCAAGAAAACAAGGCGTTGCATTTGATTATTGGTTTCAGTTAGTACAAGGTATCCCCTTTAGGGCATCCTTACCGGAGAAGGGTGGTCAACGGCATATGAGGCGGGGTGAACGGCAGGGTGGAAGGGGTGAACGGCTATCGCGCTTCAGACTCTTTTGACGGAGTCAAGGAAAGCTTTCCGGAAGCTTCGGCCCACCGGAGCCTGGCGCCCTTTCAGGGAAACAGTTTGTTCCCCTTCATGGTAGGCGTCGAGGTGGCGGAGGTTGATGTAAAATCCCCGGTGAACCTGAATAAAATAAGGGGGAAGCTGGCTGCAGAACTCCTTTAGGGTGGTCCGGCAGGAGATTTCCTTTTTTTCAAAAACCAGTGCGATGTAGTTTTCACCGTCGGCTCTGACCATGAGAAGGTCTTCGGGATGAATCCTGACCAGTTTATCGCCGACGCGGGTAAAAATGGGGGCAGGGGATGGGGTGGTTGACCATTGTTCGGGGGAAGACCATCCCCCTGTGTGGGCAGTCCGGAGCTTCTCAGGGGTCCGGGGAAGTAATCCCGGGGCAGACGAGGCCACCCCAGCGGCAGCAGGCAGCGGTGCATTCCCTCCTGAGGGAGAGATTCCGGAGGAAGTAAGGGGGGGTGTGGGAAGTCCGGATGAGTGCATTCCGGAAGCCTCATTGCAGGATGGGGGAATGGAAGAGGAAACGGAGTGCAGGGCGATTTCCACGGCAGCCCTGAGGTTAACGGGATCGACAGGTTTGCGCAGGTATCCGGCGGGTTGGGTTTCGACGGCCTGCCTGATCACTTCCTCCCGGGTAAAGGAGGTGATGAATATGTGAGGAATTCCGAGTTCGCGCCGGACGCGGCCGGCCACGGTGATGCCATTGTTAAATCCCGGCAGGGCAATGTCGGCCAGCAAGACATCGGGGTGGGAGGCCTCAATAAGTTCAAAAGCCAGGTCGGCATCGCCGCACTCGCCTGCCAGATCCAATCCCGCCTCCTCCAGGGCGATTTTCAGCGCCTCGGCATGGATCATCTCGTCTTCCAGTATAAATACCCTGGTGCTCATCGCTCTTGGGATGGAAGGTTCACCCTGATGACGGTCCCTTTTCCGGGCAGGCTTTCCGCGGTGACGGAGCCGCGGTTGCGGGCCACGTGCTCGGCCACCAGACCCAGTCCGAGGCCTGTACCCCGCTCCCCGTCGGTACCCCGCCGCACCTCTTTCATCCCCGATGCAAAGAGACCGGTCAGGGTAGCCTCATCCATGCCGCAGCCGTTATCTGCCACCTCCAGGGTGGTGGTTCCGTTGTCGCGGTATGTACGCAACACCACCTGGCCGTTGGAGGTAAACTTAAGCGCATTGCTGACCAGATTCCGCAGAATCAGGTGAAAGCTGCCCGCATCGCACCACACCGTCTCTTCCCCCATCTGCACGATCATTTCATTGGATTTGCCGGCGGCATACTCCTTCATCAGTTCCACCACCTTCAGGGTCTCCTCTTTCACCTGAACCAGCTCTTTTTCAGGCTCAATACCCTCCATCTGCAACAGGGACCAGTGAAGCAGGTTATCCAGCATTCCGGAGAGGACCTTGGCATTCTTACTGATTTCGGGAGCCAGGGGAAGGAGCTTTCCGGGTTCACCCTTGGCAAGATAATGGGTGATGACGCGGGCGCTGCTCTGATAAGCCGACGTGGCATTGCGCAGGTCGTGGGAGATGATGCCGAAGAGGCGGTTCTGGGTTTTGTTGAGCCGGTCGAGTTCTTCGTTTTGGCGGGTCAGGGTGGCCTTCTGTTTTCTGACGGTGTGATAGAGGCCATAGAGCCCGGCCAGGGAAAGCATCATCAGAGCCAATCCGGCGATGGCCCAGTTACGCTCTTTTTTCCGGAAGGCCACCTCCCTCACCTGCAGGGCGTTCTCGGCCTCCAGGCGGCTGATCTCGGCCTCCTTGCCGGCGGTCTGGTATTGTACTTCCAGCTCTTCCACCTTACCCGACACCTCCAGGCTGAACACCGAATCGCGGGTGGCGGTGAAGAGTTCATGATAGCGGAGGGCTTCATCATTCTCCCCGCGGCTTTTATGGAAACGGTAGAGCAGGTCATAGCTGTGGGCGCGTTCGGTCAGGGATCCTCCCTCCCTGGCATAGGCCAGCGACCGCTGGAGATGTTCCAGTGCCAGTGTGGGATTTCCCTGTTGCAGATAATGCTGTCCCAGGCCGCCATGGATTTTGGTGAGCAGGGGAACCTGGCCGGTTTCACGGCCGTACTTCTCGGCCAGGAGCAGGCATTCGCCGGCTTGCCGGTGGTCACCCAGGGCCGCCCGGGAAGTGGCCAGGTTGAACCAGCGTGTTCCCAGCCGCAACACCAGACCTTCCGCCTCATCAATGGCTTTGGCCCTCTCAATCCAGCGGATGGCCTCCCGGTGACGCCCCATCAGCTGGTTTACCATGCCGATGTTGTTGTACCGCACCGACAGGGTAGGCCGATCGGCTGCCGTATCGAGCAGGGCCACCGACCGGAAATAATAATCCAGACCGGTCTCATATTTGCCCCAGTCGACATATATCCGCCCCAGGTTGTTCAGGGAGCTGGACTGCCGGGGAATACTCCCGGTTTCCTGGTCTATCTGAAAGGCTTGCTGATAAAAAAAGATGGCCTCTTCATATTTGCCTTCCATATAATTCAGCGAACCCATGTTGCTGAAGGCATCGGCCAGACTTTCCCTGTCGCCGGTGCCCCCCAGAAAGGTAATGGCCTTCTCCAGGGCATCACGCGATTCCCTGCGGCGGCCCAGGTCCATATAAATAATCCCCAGATCGTTGCAGGCCGATCCCGTAAACAGGGAGTCGACGGGAGCGAGGTTCCCGGCAAGGCGGACGGCCCCGGCCAGATACTCCCCTGACTGCCGGAGACTGTCGTTGTAATAATAGCCGTCTGACACCTGCCGGTAAACCCTGGCCAGCAATAACGTGCCGGGGACTTTCTGACGGGCTTCACTGAGCAGTGCCAGCGAAAAGGCCAGAAGCTCCTCAGGCTCCCCCGCCAGGTAATCACACACCTGCAACCCTGTTTCAATACGTTCAATTCCCTTCCCGCCTGAAAATTTGAGGCGCAATTCCTCCAGCCCCGGCTGCGGGGTGCCCTTATAAAACAGAAACACACAAACAATGGCTAAAATACCACGCAGAGAGTCAGCCATATACCCAGGGGTGTTTTTACCAAATATAAAATATTCCGATGATAAATAAACCAGGGAAGAGATATAATAAGAAAAAAAATGGAAAATCCCCTATATATCCTGGCCTTAAATTCCTGAGGCACACGGGGGGCACCTACAGGAGGCGTGTTCCCAAAGGCAGGAATGTGTTACGTGAGGGTGTCAGCGGGGGCGGAATCTGTACTGGCCGGTCAGTGACGGCCACATTTACTGAAAATTGATATCGAAGAGGTGCAGGGGGCAGGCCGAGACGCAGAGTTCGCATACCACGCACTGGCTTTTATCGAAGTGGAGTTTCCAGTCAGGGGCGGTCATGGTCAGGGCGCCGGCAAAACAGACCGCCACGCAGTTGCCGCAGTCGATGCATTTCTCCTCCTGAAACCTGATCCTCTTCTCGAGGGGTTCCACCTCCACATTGTGGCTGGTGAGGTAGGCGATTCCTTTTTCGAGGTTGGCGGCCGTTCCCTGTAGTTCGAGAAGAAGGCTTCCCCGTTTTCCGGGAAAGACCTCCGCCTTCAGAATGTTGATCCGGATATCGTAATCCCTGACGAGATGATAGCTAAGGGGTTTGTCGCCGCTGTCGGGGGGGAAATTGAGGATAAACCGCTTTTTGATCATGGCTGTTCTTCTGTTTCGGTTTCTTTGAGGGAACGGAGGGAAGCGTGCGCCGGGAACATCTGCACGGGACGGGTGATCGTGAAATCTCCGGCAAGGAGTTGCCGGCGGAGGAGTTCGGCCAGTTCGCGGGCTTTGGCGAGGCTTGCCACGGGAGCGGTTCTCACCTTTTTCCCTTCCACGGTAATAAATCCGCTGCGCAGGCTGGCGTAGGAGACCTCTCCCAGTTTGGGCGTACCGGGAGAGCCATAATCGAGGATAGCTGTTTCGATCTGGTCATCGCGGATGGCCACCCGGCGGGCGATCTCTTCATCGAGCACCGGAATGGGAATGGCAATGCCCACGAAAAGGGTGGTTCCATAACGGTCGATGTAGGCGGCTTTCAGATAGGCGGGGGACATCTCCTTCAGGTTACCGATGACGGCGATGGTGCGGGCATTCCCCAGGGGTATCCCATGGGTACTCACCGGTTTGGAGGTGTTGTACTGGGTGCCGGGCCACACAACATAGCCCTGAGCTCCCCCCAGCAAAATACGGGACCCTATGCCGATGGTCCGCATCTCCGGGTCATTCAACAGGGGACTCAACTCCCCCGAGGTGGAATAGGTGGCGTTCCGGAGGTGGGGCAACAAAGTACCCATATAAGTATGTATCAACCGTTTCGTGGTATTGACGGCCACGTTGTAATTCTGGTAGGCGTTGCGGGGATTGAAGAGAAAGACCTCGTTGACCGTCTCCAGGGAAATGGTGGTTTTGATATGTTTCCGGGGATAGCAGTCGGTGCCTTTGCCCCAGGCTTCCAGTTCCAGGGTTTTTCCTTCCAGAAGATCCTGGATGACATGGGCGCCCCCGTACTCCGGCCGGTCAGGGTCGCAGGCTGTGGCTCCGATGTAGCCATCGACGGCGGCCAAACCCTCGTAACAGGGAACCCCGTTGATGCGGATCTTCTCCATCCGGATGGGCGGATCAGTATGCCCGAAATTGATGATGGCCCCCGAGGAACACATCGCCCCGAAGGTGGCCGTGGTCACCACATCGACCCGTTCCAGAATCTCTGCCGGCGTGGCCGTACGCCCCATCTCCGCCACCTCCGCGGCGGTAAGCACCACAGCACACCCCTCCTTCAGCTTACGGTTGATCTCTTCGTAACTCTTCTCCTTCATGCGATTCAGCTTAGGCTTAAAGCGCAAAGATAAACCGATCACCCCTACGATCATCCCAAAGCTTCGTTTTTTTAAATTGTGACCCGGCACCCGCCCATCCTGAAAACACGCTTCTCCACTTCCGGTAGCCGGCAGTCCCGGCGACCATGACGCCATGCCCTGGCCGGGCGACCGGGATAAGGAAGAGGGTGATTTATCGGGCAAATTATGTAATTTAGCGACCGGTTATGAGACTATTGAAGCATTGCGGAATTGACCCCGCTGACATGACAGAAAAATTTAACACAATTAACATGAACAAAATGAAGCATTTGCTCCTGTCGGTATTGGCGGCGGGGGCCATTTTCACGGCTACCGGCCAGCAGGCCGTACCTCCTGTGCCGGTCGATCCCGAAATCCGTATCGGAAAACTGGAGAACGGGCTGACCTACTACATCCGCCACAACCAGGAACCCAAAGAGCGGGCAAGTTTTTATATCATTCAGAATGTGGGGGCGGTTCTGGAGGAAGACAACCAGAACGGATTGGCCCATTTCCTGGAACACATGGCCTTCAATGGCACGAAGCATTTTCCGGGGAAAGGGATCATCAACACACTTGAAAAACATGGTGTGGCCTTCGGGCGCAACATCAACGCCTACACTTCACAGGACCAGACCGTGTACAACCTGAGCGACGTGCCGGTCACCCACCCCGGGCTGATCGACACCTGCCTGCTGGTCCTCAACGACTGGTCTGATTTCCTGCTGCTCACCGACGAGGAGATCGACCTGGAGCGGGGAGTCATCTCGGAAGAGTGGCGCACCAGGCGCAATGCCAACTTCAGGATGCAGAAGAAGATTTTCCCGGTATTGTTCAAGGATTCGAAATATGCCGTACGCGATGTGATTGGCGACCTTGACGTGATCAAAAATTTTAAACCCGAGACCCTGCGGAAATTTTACGACGATTGGTACCGCACCGATCTTCAGGCCATTGCGGTGGTGGGTGACATTAATGTCGACGAAGTGGAAGGGAAAATCAAAAGTCTTTTCGGGGCCATAGCACCCGAGGTGAATCCCCCGGCGCGGCCTGTGGCGGAAATACCTCTCCACAAGGAAACCCTGTATGCCCTGGCCACTGACCCTGAGGCCTCCTCCTATACGGTCAACATCTACATCAAGCACAAAGGGACTCCCCCACAGGAAAAGAATCTGCTTTATTACCGCAACCAGCTGGGCACCGATCTCTTCAACCGGATCATGCGCGACCGTATCTCCGAGTTACTTCAGAAGGGGCAGCCGCCGTTTGTTTCGGGTAACCTCATGTATGGAAAGCTGGCCCGGGGTTATGACATTTTTGCCATCGCCGCCAGCGCCCATCCCGATAAAACCGACCAGGCCCTGCGCGCCATTTATACTGAAGCACAGCGGGTTTACCGTTATGGCATCACCCAGTCCGAACTGGAAAGGGCCAAAAGCAACCTGCTTACCGAAGTGGAAAACCGCTGGAAAGAGAAAGACAAAATACGCAACGATCAGTATATCAGAGACATCGTAAATCATTACCTTGAAAATGAGCCTCTCACTGCCATTGACTTTGACTGGGAGGCCATGCAGCAGCTGCTGCCCACGCTCACGGCTGAGGAGCTTTCGGCACGCGCCAAACAGTGGCTCTCCGGGGAGAACCGTGTGGTGATCGTCATGGGTCCCGAGGGAGAAGGGGTCAAACTGATCAGTGAAGCCGAAGCCCTTTCCATCATGAAGGAGGTGGAAGCTTCTGACATTACTCCCTATGCCGAGGAAGCCGTAGCCACCACCCTTATTGAAAAGGAACTCAAAGGATCGCCGGTGGTCAGCACCCGGATACTCCCCGGGTTGAACGCCACGGAATGGACCCTGGCCAACAATGCCAAAGTGGTTTATCGCTTTGCTGACTTCCAGAAAGACAATGTGCTGCTTCAGGCATACAGCCCGGGCGGCTCTTCGGTCTACGACCCCTCGAGGCTGGCTTCGGCGATGCTGGTGCCCGACTTCAAGGGCAACTTCGGCGTCAGCCGGTTCGACGCCATCACCCTGAAAAAAATGCTGACCGGCAAAAACGTCAGCCTCAACATGCAGATCGGGGAGCTCTTCGAAACGGTGTCGGGAGCCTCCTCCCCGAAGGATTTCGAGACCATGCTCCAACTCCTTTACCTGCAGTTCGAGGAACCCCGCTTTGACCAGGAAGCCTATGACGCCCTCAAAAGCCGCTATCTGACCATGGTCACCAACCTGGCCAAGAACCCCCAGAAGGCCATGAGCGATTCGCTCCAGATGATTCTCACGGGTCATAGCCCGCGCACCAAACTGGTGGTACCGGAACTCTTCGACGAGATCAGCCTGGTCCAGATGGAGGAAATCCACCGCGACCGTTTCACCGACGCCGGCGACTTCACCTGGTTCATCGTGGGTAACCTCGACGAGGCCACCGTGAAACCCCTGGTCGAGAAATACATCGGCTCTCTCACCGACCAACCCCGCACCGAAAAATGGACCGACCACCAGGTGGGACTCCCCAAAGGCAAAACCGTCAGGGAAATCCCCATCCCCCTGGAAACCAAAAAAGCCACGGTGGTGGTCTCCTTTAACAAACCTCTGAAATGGAGCCCTGAATCCAATATGGCCATGAACGTGGTCCGCGATGTCCTCCGCCTCCGCTATACCGAAGAAATCCGCGAAAAAGAGGGCGGTACCTACGGCGTCAGCGTCAGCGCCCAGAATGAGAAATATCCCGTAAACGAGAAAACCCTTCAGATGAGCTTCGACACCGACCCCGACAAGGCAGGCCACCTCAAATCAATCGTCTACAGGGAAATAGCCAAAATGGCCAAAGAGGGCCCCACCGCCGAAGAACTCGATAAAGTGGTGAAAAACATCCTCAAGGAACGCGAACAGGCTAAACCCAACAACAGCTACTGGATGAATATCCTCTCAGGTTACTACCAAAACGGCGTCAACCTGGACCAGGAAGCCAACTTTGAAGAGATCATCCGCAACATGACCATTAAGGACGTGAAAAAATTTGCCAAAAAGTTTTTTGCCAAACCTAAGGTTGCCGATGTGGTTTTTGTGCCGTTCAGCTGACCGGCACAAAAAGGATTACCGGTCACCCACAGGCCATTGATAAGATGACGCAGGAGCCATCCTGCTCATCTTCCAAAAAACTACAACATCACAGAAAGTATTAATTTCAGAAAGGATTAATCACTGATCAGAGGCTGTTTGCGCGATGCAGACAGCCTCTTCCTTTTTGAAAAAAATCCACTTTTATACGGGCACATGCTGGTTTGTCAGTGCAATACTTATTGTGCAATTTACAATTTTTAGGTCTTGACCTCAGTGTATTATGTTCGTAAGGAAAACTTGACCGAAATGGTGAATTCGCGCGATGGGGGCTTGTTTTTTAAAAGTTTTTTTTTACTACATTTGAAATACTAATTAAACTAAACTGCGTATGGAATAAACTTTTTGAGCTTCTTCTATGCTTTGCCGATATATTCCAGCTTGAATATCAAGGCACAAACACAGAAATCAACCCAATTAAAACCATTATTAATTAACTAATTAAAACTTTATGAAAAGCAAGAAAAGGGGAAAAATCTCTTTGTGGTTTTCATCCGGAAAGAGGTTAGGGGTGCCATGCATGGCATTGTTGCTATGGATGGCCCCGGTACTGCAACTTTCTGCTGAAGAGCCTATCGGGAAGGGGGTAAACAGGACCGGTTCGGTGGAACAGGTGGCTGATGCCCATCCGTTGGTTCAGGCGGAGGAAGCCGGATGGCCGGGCAGTGTGGCCGATGACAGCCAGCAGCCGGCCAGGAGGACCATCAGAGGGAAGATTGTGGATTCTGAAGGGAAACCGCTTCCGGGGGTGACCATTACCATTCTGGGAACCACCCGTGGGGTAATCACCGACATGGACGGGTCGTATTCCATCGATGCGGCGGCTACCGACAAGCTCGTATTTTCCTTTATCGGACTGGAGAGTCAGATTGTGGATGTAGGCAACCAGACCAGCATCAACGTGACCATGCAGGAAAAGACCGAGGAGCTGGAAGATGTGACGGTGGTGGCTTTTGCCAAGCAGAAAAAGGAGAGTGTACTGGCTTCCATAGAGACGGTAAAACCCGAAGAGTTGAGGGTACCCTCGAGCAACCTGACCACCGCATTGGCGGGGCGTATGTCGGGGATCATCTCCTATCAGCGCAGCGGGGAACCCGGCCAGGACAATGCCGAGTTTTTCATTCGCGGGGTGACCACCTTCGGGTATAAAAAGGATCCGCTGATCCTGATTGACGGCATTGAACTCTCCTCAGAAGAGTTGAGCCGGCTCCACCCCGACGATATTGCGGCATTCTCGATCATGAAGGACGCCACGGCCACTGCCCTCTACGGGGCCCGCGGAGCCAACGGTGTGATCCTGGTCACCACCAAGGAAGGGAAGGAGGGAAAGGCCAAGGTGAGCATCCGTTGGGAGTCGTCCATGTCACAGCCTACAAAGAACATAGAACTGGCCGACCCCATCACCTATATGAACCTGCACAATGAAGCGGTGCGCACCCGTGATCCGCTGGGGAATCTGCCTTACTCCCCCACGAAGGTCGACAACACCATCGCCGGCACCAATCCACAGGTGTATCCGGCCACCGACTGGCAGGACCTGTTGCTCAAGAACTACACCATGAACCACCGCCTGAATTTCAACATCAGCGGCGGCGGAACAGTAGCCCGCTACTACATTTCCGGGGGCGTCACCCAGGACAACGGTATCCTTGATGTACCCCAGGAAAACAATTTCAACAGCAATATCGACCTGAAGAAATATGTGATCCGCTCGAACGTCAACATCAATCTGACCAAGACGACCGAGGCGGTGTTGCGTGTCCACGGCAATTTCGACGATTACCGCGGACCTCTCAACGGGGGAACCCAGACCTACCAGATGATCATGCGGACCAATCCCGTGCTCTTCCCGGCCTACTATACCCCTGATGAAGCCAACCAGTATGTGCAGCACATCCTCTTCGGCAACTTCGGAAGCGGCGGATATATCAATCCCTATGCCGAAATGGTCAAAGGTTACAAGGAATCGAGTACTTCCATGATGCTGGCGCAGTTTGAACTGAAGCAGGATCTGAAGTTTATCACCGAAGGCCTTCATTTCCGTCTGTTGGGAAACACCACCCGTGACTCCTATTTTGACGTGCAGCGCAGTTATGCCCCCTTCTATTACAATGTATCGGACTACAACAACAGAACCGGTGTTTACAAGCTTAAGCTGCTCAATTCCGATTCGGGAAGGGAATACCTCGATTACCAGGAGGGGCAGAAGGAAGTGGCTTCCACTTTCTATGCAGAGAGCGCCCTTGATTATGACCGCACCTTCGGTGAAGACCATACCGTCAGCGGCCTTGTGGTGGGTATCATGAGGCAGTACCTCAAGGGGAATGCCGGCGATCTTCAGCGGTCGCTTCCCTCGCGGAACCTGGGGATATCCGGCCGTTTCACCTACGCCTATAAGACCAGGTACTTCATGGAATTCAATTTCGGTTATAACGGGACAGAGCGGTTCTCGGCCAATGAACGGTTCGGGTTTTTCCCCTCCGCAGGGTTGGGATGGTTTGTCTCCAAGGAGAAATTCTGGGAACCTCTGCTGCCCACTTTCAGCAAGCTGAAACTGAAGGCCACTTACGGTCTGGTGGGGAATGACGCCATTGGCTCAGATGCCGACCGTTTCTTTTATCTCTCGAATGTCAACCTGAACGACGGCAACCGGGGCTTTAAATGGGGGGCCGACGGGGCTTACACCCGGAACGGGGTCTCCATTTCACGCTACGCCAACGATAAGATCACCTGGGAAACGGCCACCAAAACCAACGTGGGGTTTGAACTGGGGCTCTTCGACAAGATTGACATCGAAGCCGACTTTTTCACCGAGTACCGCACCAACATTCTGATGGACCGCCTCTCTCTCTCCACCTTCGGGTTGCAGGCTGCCACCAAGGCCAATGTCGGTGAAGCCTCCTCACGGGGGATTGACGCTTCGATCGACATCCAGCACAACTTCAGCAATGACTTCTGGCTGACGGCACGCGGTAACTTCACCTATGCCAAGGGGATCTTTGAAATGGTGGAGGAACCTGACTACAGCGCCACCCCCTGGAAATCAAGGGTGGGACAGCCCATCACCCAGCAATGGGGCTATATTGCCGAGCGTCTCTTCGTCGACGACTTTGAGGTGGAAAACTCTCCCCGGCAGGAACTGGGAAGTGTCGTCATGGGTGGGGACATCAAGTATCGCGACATCAACGGAGATGACCGCATCTCCTCTCTCGACCAGGTCCCCATCGGGTACCCCACCACGCCTGAAATCATCTATGGTGCCGGGGCTTCCCTTGGTTATAAAAGCGTCGACTTCTCCTTTTTCTTCCAGGGATCGGCCCGCTCTTCCTTCTGGATCGACGCATCAGCCACCTCTCCCTTCGTCGACAACGACAACAACTATCTGGCCAACAACGCCCTGCTGAAAGCCTATGCCGACAGCCACTGGTCAGAAGCCAACCGCGACATCTACGCCCTGTGGCCCCGCCTTTCCTATAAATGGGAAA
>JAAYDJ010000035.1 GCA_012729335.1 Bacteroidales bacterium
ATTCCAGACTCCAGATTCAAGATTCCAGACTCCAGACTCCAGATTCAAGATTCAAGATTCAAGATTCCTCATTCCAGATTCCAGATTCCTGACTTTTTTACCCCACACTTCCTTCCAGACTGATAGCCAGCAGCTTCTGGGCTTCAACGGCGAACTCCATGGGCAATTTGTTCAGGACCTCCCGGGCATAGCCGTTGACGATCATGCCGATGGCATCCTCGGTGCTGATTCCCCGCTGGTTGCAGTAAAAGATCTGGTCTTCACCGATTTTGGAGGTAGTGGCCTCGTGTTCGACGACCGCCGATTTGTTACCCACTTCGATGTAAGGGAAGGTATGGGCTCCGCACCTGTCCCCCATCAGCAGGGAGTCGCACTGGGAGAAATTGCGGGCATTTTCGGCCCCCGGCATCACCTTGACCAGCCCTCGGTAGCTGTTGTTGCTCACGCCTGCCGAAATCCCTTTGGAAACAATCGTGCTTTTTGTGTTTTTTCCGATGTGGATCATCTTGGTTCCTGTATCGGCCTGCTGGTGATGGTTGGTGAGGGCGACTGAGTAAAATTCGCCCACCGAATGGTTCCCCAGAAGGATGCAACTGGGATATTTCCAGGTGATGGCCGAGCCGGTTTCCACCTGGGTCCAGCTGATCTTCGAGGACTCCCCGCGGCAAATGCCCCGCTTGGTCACGAAATTGTAAATGCCTCCCTTTCCCTCCTTATCACCAGGATACCAATTCTGAACGGTACTGTATTTGACCTCGGCATGGTCCAGGGCAATGATTTCCACCACGGCGGCGTGCAACTGGTTTTCGTCGCGCATGGGGGCCGTGCACCCTTCGAGGTAGCTCACATAACTTCCCTCGTCGGCCACGATGAGCGTCCGCTCAAACTGGCCCGTATTGGCGGCATTGATCCGGAAATAGGTGGAAAGTTCCATGGGGCAGCGCACCCCCTTGGGGATATAACAGAAAGAGCCATCACTGAACACCGCCGAATTAAGGGCCGCAAAATAGTTGTCGCCTACCGGCACGGCCATGCTGATGTATTTCCTGACCAGGTCGGGATGGTCACGGAGCGCCTCACTGAAAGAACAAAAGATAATCCCCTTTTCAGCCAGCGTATCCTTGAACGTGGTTTTAACCGACACACTGTCAATCACCGCATCAACGGCCACACCAGCCAAATGCTTTTGCTCCTCCAGGGGAATACCCAGCTTGTTGAAGGTCTCAATCAGTTCCGGGTCTACCTCGTCCAAACTGGCATACCTGGGTTTTTGCACAGGTGCCGCATAATAACTGATCGCCTGGAAATCAATGGGAGGTATTTTCAGATAAGCCCAGTCGGGCATCTCCATTTTCAGCCATTTCCGGTAGGCGTTCAATCTGAATTCCAACATGAAATCGGGCTCTTTCTTCTTCTCCCAGATTGTTCGGACCACCTGTTCATTCAGACCCTTCTCGATAATATCGGTCTCAATATCGGTGTAAAACCCGTATTTATATTCGCTCTGAGTAACCTCATGCAAAATTCTATCCTGGTCTTCCATTATTTTTCAGTTCATTTCCAAACCTTTAAAACCGGACCAACACCCTTTCTTCCGGCATAAAGGAAATTGCAAAGATATAAATTTAGGACTACTTTTGCGGGGTGAATTTTCTAAAAAATACCTTTTTATCCTGATTAAAATGGCTGAAAAAGAGAAGAAGCCCACGATTTCCACCCTGGGGGAATTCGGGTTGATAGAGAGGCTCACGGGTGGACTGGAGCTTAAACAGTCGAGCACATTGAAGGGGGTGGGTGACGATGCGGCGGTTATAGCCTGCGGTGACCAGGGTCTGGTGGTGACTACCGATCTGCTTTTAGAAGGAATTCATTTCAACCTGATGTACATGCCCCTCAGGCATTTGGGCTATAAAGCGGTCATGGTCAATCTCTCCGATGTGTTTGCCATGAATGCCACACCGAGGCAGATCACGGTCAGCCTGGCGGTTTCCTCGAGGTTCACCCTGGAAATGATTGAAGAACTCTATGAAGGGATCAAGCTAGCTTGCGCCAGATACGAGGTAGACCTGGTAGGCGGAGACACCACCAGTTCCGTAACGGGAATGATGTTGAGCATCACGGCATTGGGGACCGCCCCCCTGACAGAAATCACCTATCGTTCGGGAGCCCGCCCCAATGATCTGCTGTGTGTGACAGGGGACCTCGGGGGTGCTTATATGGGGCTTCAGCTGCTGGAGCGTGAAAATGAAGTGTTTAAGGTCCACCCGGGCATGCAGCCCCAATTGGAAGGACATGACTATATCCTGCAGAGGCAGCTCAAACCGGAAGCCAGAGGCGATATGGTGGCCCGTTTCAGGGAACTGGGCATCCTCCCGACAGCCATGATCGACATTTCCGACGGCCTCTCCTCCGAAATCGGCCATCTGTGTAAAGCTTCAGGAGTGGGATGCCACCTCTATGAGGAACGGATTCCCTATGACCAACAGACCCGCGACATGGCCCTGGAATTCAACATCAACCCCCTGGTGGCCGCCCTTAACGGCGGGGAAGACTATGAACTGCTCTTCACCATTCCTTTAAATGACCATGACAAGGTAAAAGAAGATCCCGACATCACTGTCATCGGACACATGACCATTCCGGAAGAAGGAACACAGCTTGTCACGGCCGGAGGAGCCATGATTCCCTTGCAGGCACAGGGATTCAATCACATGCAGGGCTAAAAACCGGAGCCGGCACCTTCAGGAAGGTCCAGTTGCGGTTTTACTGTAGACCAGGTTCTCTCCACACAAATTTCAGCGGTACATGATCAGTGGACAGATCCATCCCCCCGAGGAAAAAAAAGCAGGAGCTGAAAAGCCCCTGCTTTTTTTTTCATAAAACCAGATGAATTACCTGATGACCAATCTTTCGGTTTGAACCTGGTTGTTTCCTTTGAGTACGACCAGATACATTCCTGATTTGAAACCGCTGGTATTTAAGGAGACTCTGCTTTCGTTCATCACCATCTCGCTGATTATCCGGCCTTCCATGGTAAGGATGGTCAATGTGGACCCACGGAGTTCGCGGTCACCATTCACTTCAATGGTCAGGTTGGTAGTCGCGGGATTGGGATAGAGCCGGAACTGCATTTCATTGTTCCTGGTTGCATTAGCGCTGGTCACAGGAGGAATCAGCACCGCGTCGATCACATGCACCACACCGTTGTCGGTCATGATGTCGGCTACCGTCACCTTCGCATTGTTGATGAACACACCGTTGGCGTTAATGGTCACCTCAATGTCCTTGCCCAGAAGGGTCGTTGCAGTCATGCCGTCGCTCAGGTCGGTCGATTTCACGCTGCCGGCCAAAACGTGGTATTTGAGGATGTCGGCCAGGGCGCCCGTGGGGTCGGCCAGCAAGGCAGGGATCGTGCCCTCGGGAAGGGCTGCAAAGGCTGCATCGGTCGGGGCGAACACCGTGAAGGGACCGTCGCCGCTCAGCGCTTCCGCCAGTCCGGCGGCCACCACGGCGGCCTCAAGGGTCGTATGGTTCTCACTGTTCACCACCACGTCCACAACCGTCGTACGGGCAGGTATCAGCACCGCGTCGATCACATGCACCACACCGTTGTCTGCTTTAATATCTGACACAGTGATGCGGGCGTTGTTGATGAATATCCCGGTAGATTTTACAGTTACTTCAACGTCTTTCCCAAGAAGGGTAGTCAGAGAACTGAGCAGGAAGAAATCAGAAGAACTGTAGTCACCGCCCACGACATGATATTTAAGGATGTCGGCCAGGGCGCCCGTAGGATCGGCCAACAGGGCAGACAGGGTTCCGGAAGGCAAAGCTTTGAAAGCCGTGTTAGTCGGGGCAAACACAGTGAAAGGACCGTGACCGCCCAGGGCATCAACAAGTCCTGCAGCATTAAGTGCCGACTCCAGTGTAGAATGTTCGGGACTGTTGGCAATGATGTCATACACGGTAGTGTTGGGCAGCAAGACTGCGTCGATCACATGCACCACACCGTTGTCGGTCATGATGTCGGCTACTGTCACCTTGGCATTGTTGATGAATACACCATTGGCATTGACGGTCACAGTAATGTCTTTTCCCAGAAGAGTCGTGGCAGTCATTTCGTTGGACAGGTCGGTCGATTTCACGCTGCCGGCCAAAACGTGGTATTTGAGGATGTCGGCCAGGGCACCCGTGGGGTCGGCCAGCAGGGCGGGGATCGTGCCCTCGGGAAGAGCCGCAAAGGCTGCATCGGTCGGTGCGAACACCGTGAAGGGTCCTGCACCGCTCAGGTCATCGGCCAATCCGGCGGCCACCACCGCAGCTTCCAGGGTCGTGTGATTCGGGCTGTTCACCACCACATCAACCACCGTGGAATCCGGTTGCGCGCTCAGACTCAGGAAGAAGAAAGATGCGATCAGTGTCGCAAACAGTTTCCAGGAAAGGCCCGGAACCAATTTCAATAAAGAGATAAAACTTTCCATGGTCGAATCGATTTTTAATTGTTCGTAATTGAAACATAGGAAAGTCAATTTTTGTTCAACTATTTTTATTTTTTCTTATACATTTTTATTACACAGAGCGTAATCAATTCATTTTCTTAATCTTACTGTAACAAAAAAAAGTCCACCGGCGGAAAACTCACCGGTGGACTTCTATCTCTTATAAATGGTGTTTACTGGATGATCACTTTTCTGATTTCGATTTCTGACCCATCGGGGGCATGAAGATAGAGGAGATATAAACCAGGACTCCAGGCAGCCAGGTGGATGGTTTGGGTTACGGGTAGGGTTTCGGCAAGGAAAACCGTTTGACCCAGGCTGTTTCTGATGGTCACGGAGTAGTTTTTTTGTCGGGCATAACCGGTAAGTTCCAGCGTCAGATGTGTTTTAGCCGGATTGGGATAGATTTTCAGCAGGTTTTGGGTGGTATTCGTATGGGTTGAAGTCATGGTACTGACGACCACCAGGGTATCGGGGACAACCAGGTGGCTGGTCAGGACAAGGGTATCCATCTGGGTGACGGTGATGGTATCGAAGCGGGTGACGGTAATGGTGTCGTTATAGACAACACGAAGGGTATCGAAGGTTGTACAAACCACCCCTGTAGTATCAAAGACGACAACTTCCCGGGATGCTGATGCGAGGCATCCATGGGGTGACGTATAGGTATAAGTCACTGTCGATTTACCAAGGCCGGCCTTTACAGGGTCAAAAAGGCCGGCTGAGATACCCTTTCCGGAGAAAGTTCCCCCGGAAGGCTGACCGGAAAGAAGCACCGGGTGGTGATTAAAATCCACGAATGGATCAGGAGTAACAATGGTTACCTCCGGAAGGGGGAAGACATTCACCGCCACCGAGTCTTCTGAAGAACAGGATCCCGAGCTGGCCTGCACGGAATAGGTTCCCGGTTCGCGGACTGTAATTTTACCGGATGTGGCTCCTGTATTCCAAAGGTAGGAATTTCCTCCGGAAGCGGTGAGCACCACACTTTGCCCCTGGCAAAAGGAAGTAGGGCCGGAGGCGTTGATGACCACCCGGGGAGGTGCCTGTACATCAACTGTCACCTGGGGACTGGTGCTGCTGCATTCGCCATTGGCAAGGGTCACGAAGTATTTTCCTGATTGGCGGGCGGTGTAGGAAGTTCCGGAAGCTCCGGCAATCAGGGTATCATTGCGGAACCAGGTCACAGAGGCCCCCTCGATAGGAGTGGCATTCAATGTCACTTCTCCGCCCTGGCAGAAAGAGAGGGGACCAGAGGCTGTAATGGTGGCCTCAAAACCAGGGCACCCTGAATAGAGCGCAGAAACCTCCCGTGGGGTCAGGGCACGGTTCCACAATCCTACATCATCGATATTTCCTGTGAAGTAAAACGCAGTAGCACAGGTAGGCTGTCCCCCTGCAATACGACCTATTTCAAAGTTTTGCCTGAACACCTGCACGGGACCACTGGTTCTGTAAGTAGATACCAGTTTCCCGTTGACATAAAGCTTTGCATAACTGCCATCATAGGTACCTACATAATGGTTCCAGTTCCCGTTTTTATAGAGAATCGTATCTTCATGAGGATTCACCTTGAAATTGTCGGTTGTTTTCACCTGGAAATTGATACCGTAGTGGGTATCTGAGACGTCGAAACAGAACTGTTCCTTGTTGACGCCCACGATTCCGCCATAATTGTTCCATTTCCCCAGGACACCGGCCACTCCGTGGCCTGTGGTGGTCTGCACCCACATGGAGAGGGTCAAGGCCGCCGTGGGATTGAGGGAAGCCGTATCTTTGACATCGATGTATGCATTACCGTCAAATCCATAAGCCGAGTTGGTTGTACCAAAACGGTCGGGAACGGGAGTAGCCCCGTGCACTACACCATGATTCCCGTTGCCACTGGCATCGTTGCCGCTTCCCGACATTGGCCAGTAAGCGGCCAGTCCATTCTGCGGAACCCACGAGGGGATCTCCTGGGAGTAAAGGGAGAGGGTCAACATAAGAAGAACCGCATGGAAAAGAAGTTTCTTCATTGCGAAAGGGTTTTCTTTATTTAACAAAACAAAATATAGCCTTTGGGGCCGAAAATAAGAAAATAATATCTTAATATTTAAACTTGATCCAAAAATCTCAAACAGTATATGCCAGTTATTTCAAGGTCTATTTTCCACGGTCCATTTTCCCCCGGCTGTAAGAAAGGTAAATTCCCACAGAACAGATGAGGGCGAAGACGGTAAAACCCCATTTCATGGCGTTGAGGAAGACGGGAGGAGGGACCTCCTGGAGGGCCTGGTTTCCGAACCGGGAGGCGAAAAACAGGGTGACTATGGTCATACTCACGATTTGTCCTATCACCCGCATGGTAGAAGCGGTACCCGATGCCAGTCCGTAACGTGAGCGATCGACCGAACTCATGATGGTATTCATATTAGGCGAAGAGAAGAGGGCAAATCCCAGTCCGATCCCGGCCAGCAGAAAAACGATCATTCCGAGGGAAGTCGAATCGGTGAGTGTGGAAAAGGCGGCGAGACCCAGGGCGCTCAGCGTCATTCCGGCTGTAGTGAGAAAACGGGGCTGTATCTTGTCGGAGAGTCTTCCTGCAAAGGGAGAGAGGATGGCCATGACCACCGGCTGGGCCATGAGAAGGGCTCCTGCATCACGGGGAGTAAGGCCGCGTACTTTCTGCAGGTATAGACTGAGCAGAAACACGATGGCAAAGGTGGCGCTGTAATTGATGAGCGCGGCGAGGTTGGAAAAGGCAAACAGCCGGTTATGGGTGAACAGCCGGGTGTCGATAAGGGGGATGGAGGCTTTCTTTTCGCTCATCCAGAACAGGACAAGCAGGAGTCCGCCCCCACCCATCAGGATCCATCCCCTGATTCCGGGGATGACGGAAGAGCCATAGACGATATCCACTAAACCAGCCATGTAAAAAAATGTACCCAGTGCACTGATTCTTCTGCCCTGGCCGGGAGCTGTTTCCTCCTGGCCCAGGAAGAGAAAGGCCAGAAAGGTGGTCACACTTCCCAGGAATGCCGAGAGGTAAAAGATGGACCGCCAACCCAGGTACTGGGTGAGGAGGCCTCCGGCAAAAGGCCCGACGGCCAGTCCAAGGTAAACGGCTGAGACCGACATACCCAGAACCCGGCCACGGTAGCGGGGCGGGAATGCAGCCACGAGAAGGGCAGCGCCTGAGGTATTGGTAAAGGCGGCGCCGATGCCCTGAAGAAACCTGAAGATAATCAGCCATCCTCCCGATCCGGAGAGGCCACACAATAAGGTGGAGAAGGTGAAGATTACGATGCCTGTTTTGAACAGGCGGCGGACTCCGGTCAGATCGCCCCATCTTCCGGCAGGCAAAAGGAACATGGCCGATGAAAGCAAAAAAGAGGTGACCACCCAGCTGACCATCACAGCACTTAGATCAAAACTCTGTGCGATGGCCGGCATGGCAATGTTGATGGAAGAGATCAGGAAGGTCCCCATGAAGGAGGTGACCATGACCACGGTAACCAGGGATATGAGCTTCTTATTCCATTCCATGGGCTGATATATATCTCATCGGCGAATCATCATACATGAATTCTGTTTGGGGCTCAAAATTAATATAATTGTCACCTCCGCTGATCAGACATGAAGGAACATCTGTCATAAGGGGTAACTTTTCAGGGCGGGATGAGTGCAGTTTCCAGGGGAACCACCATGGAGTTATTGTTCTGCAAGGGGTTTTCTGGCCCACAGAGACGCGAGGATGAGTCCGGAGATAATGTGCCACACACCCCACCAGGCGGCCACCACGGCCATTCCGCCCAGTTCAAGTTCCGGGGGGAAAATCTTGGGATTGAACATCAGCACCAGGGCCAGTCCGGAATTTTGAATTCCCGTTTCAATGGTGATGGATCTGCGGTCGACCCTGGGCCTTCCCATGGCTGTACTAAAGAAGAAGCCGCTGGCCAGCGCCAGAATGTTATGGATCAGTACAATGAAAAATATGAGATGAATGGCCTGCATGAAGTTGGAAAAATTCGCCGACAGAAGTATGATTACAAAGAGGATAAATATAATAAAGGAAATTTGTTGCATCGGCTTTTTAATTTTTGCCGTCAGCCGGGGGAACTGCTTAGCTACAAAAAGCCCAAGGGCTACGGGGACTCCCAGCAAGATGAAAACCGTCTGCACGACTTGCCAGAATTCAATTTCAATGGGCCGGAGGAGTTGGGTAGCGCCAGTCTTTTCATAGAAGTTGATGTAGAGGTCGCCCCAGAAGGCAAAGTTGGCGGGGGTCATGAGCATGGCGATCATGGTGGAGAAGGCGGTGAGGCTGACGGAGAGGGCGATATTTCCTTTGGCCAGGGATGAAAGAAAATTGGAGACATTTCCGCCCGGACAAGCGGCTACCAGGATCATGCCCAAGGCAACGGTGGGAGTAGGCTTTAACACCATGATAAAAAGAAAGGTGATTGCCGGCAATATTAAAAACTGGGAAATCAGCCCGGTGATGAACGATTTGGGTTTGACAAACACATCGCGAAACTCGTCGAGTTTGATATTCAGGGCAACCCCGAACATGACAAAGGCGATGGTCACATTCAGGAAAAAGAGTCCGCCTTCTGAGAAATTCAGGCGGATGTGGTCCAGCGCCAGCAGTGCTTCTCTCATTTCAGTCGTTTTAGTTTGGGGTGAAGTTAAATAATCTTCCCAAAAACAAACCAATCCGCACAAAAAAAGCACAGCTGTGCTATTCCAAGCTCTCCGTAAGCTTGTTAAAACCGTCTCATTCTTACGCAAAACAAAGCGGAAACTTCATGTGATCTCAGACAAGAAATCGCAAGATCCTTACGGTATCACCAAATCCACTTCGATCTCATTACGGCTATAAAAGACCTTACATTTCAAAGGATTTACGCCCGTATTTCCGGAGTCGAAATTGGTAGCACACGTCTCTCAGGTATAAAAATAGAGTGTCGGAAGCCTTTTTTGGTTTGCGGTTAGCTTCAAAAAACCAGTGTTTTTGAGGCACGGCTTATCTGTCCCGATTATTTCCAAAGGTTCGGAAGAAACCTGTAATACAGGAGGTGCCGCCAGGTAGCCCAGTCGTGACCGCCATGACCGCCCACATAATATTCATGTTCAATGTTATGATTTACCAGGGCTTCGTGCAGCACCACACACCTTTGTCCCATAAAACCATTAGCTTCTTCAGTTCCCTGACCCACAAAAAGGTAATCCACCTTTTCATTCACCTTGGGATCGTTTAAAAACTGCGCCAAAGAAGTTTCGGCATTGGTATCACCGGCGCTGAGGATGCCAAAACTGGCAAACAGGTCAAGTGACCTAAAACCTACAAACATACTGTGACGGCCTCCCATGGACAATCCTGAAATGGCCCTGCCCCTGGGTGACTTCATGGTGCTGTAAGCCTGATCAACCAACGGAATGACATGATTCCGGAGCTCCTTTTCAAAAATATCGAAAGTCAGTTCGGTATGCTTGGGATGATTCCGGTGAATGACCTGGTTGTTGGGGATAGCAATAATCATGGGTTTGGCTTTGCCCTCCACCAGCAGATTGTCCATGATAAAATTCACCCTTCCGTCGAAAACCCAGTTGGAGGGGAGTTCGCCACTTCCGCCCAGTAGGTACAAAACCGGATATTTTTTCTTCGGGTTATAACCGGGAGGGGTGTAAATGTAAAGTTCGCGCTCACCGTTGGTTACTTCCGAATGATACACATGGCGTGTGACGGTTCCGTGCGGGACATTCCGGGCATCGTACCAGGCCGGCCCATCGCCATGCACAATCAACTCACTGTAGGGCGGCATGGCCGTAAAAGCAGCGTAAGTGTTACTTGGATCGGGAATCTGAACGTCATCGACAATGAAATGATAGGCATACATGTCTGGTTTGAGCGGCCCGATGGTCAGTGTCCAGATGCCATCTTCCCCTTTTGTAAACGGAAGAGGCTCCCTGCCCAGATTATTGGCCGTGTAAATGGCCCCGGCCGGCAAAACAACCTTTTGTGCATTGGGTGCTTTCAGCCTGAAAGTGACGGTGTGGTCGTCGTGCACTTCGGGTGAATTGACCGGAGCGCTGAAGGGGATCAGACCTTCGGTATCCTTCTGTGGATTGTAATCGAGATTCACATTGGCCTGTTGGCCTAAACAACGCAATGAAATCCACATCAATCCAGCAACTACTATGGCATACTTTAGCTTCATGATTTCAATGACTAATCTGTTGTGATGTCTGTTAACACTGGAGTCCGTTAAAGTTTTACCGAAACTTTTCCCCCATCATAAGTGATGGTCTGATCAACCTGTTCAACGGGTTCCATTCCGATGCCGTTCACCCTGGAAACTTTTACGATCCTGAACTTGCGCTCCTTCATCATTCCGGGGAAAGAACCGCTTCTTTCGTTTATGGTCAGACGCTTTTTTGCATCATTCCACGTAAAAGTAATCGTGGAAAAAGCTCCCTTTTCATAATTATAATTGTCGTTTTCATCTTCATACAAGGTGAATCCTCCATCAGCTCCATCATATACGCGGATTTCAAGGTTATCCCATTTCTTCTCAGCAGCAAATTGGACCTTTGGTCCGACCGGTAGAATGGAACCTGCTTTCACATACAACGGCATGATGTCAAGAGGAGCCTCTTTGGCGACCGTTATACCTCCCGAAAACCTTTCTCCTGTCCAGAAATCAAACCAATCACTTCCGGCAGGCAAGTATAGTTCTCTCGATCTGATGACACTGAAATCCTCTTCCGTATCTTTGGAATACATGGCATGGGTTACCGGGCAAACCAGGATCGAATTCCCGAACATATACTCGTCGTTGATATCCAAAGCTTTTTTATCATGTGCAAAATCCATCACCAAAGCGCGCATCATGCTCGACTGGTTGGCTGTAACCTCCCATGAGGCAGAATAAATGTAGGGCAGCAAAATGTAGCGCAGGTGGATGAATTTTTCAATAGCGTCGTACACTTTATCGCCCTTTTTGCCAAACTGATAAATTTCGCGGGGGGCATCGGCGCCGTGCGACCGCATCATTGGGCAAAATGCACCAAACTGTAACCAACGGGCATACAATTCACGGTACCCTGCGTCATCGAGTTTTTTCCTGAACCTGCTCAGAAAGAATCCTCCGATATCGCTGTTCCAATAAGGAATTCCACAGAGTGAGAAGTTTAATCCTGCCGATATCTGGTTTTTTAACACATCCCACGATGCAGTGACGTCGCCCGACCAGGTATTGGCGCCATACCGCTGCTGACCAGCGAAAGCAGAACGGGTGAGGATGAAAACACGTTTATCGGACGAAGTGGCGCGCTGGTGTTGAGATAAACCGCCGACAGTCATTAAGGGGTAAGCATTCCTGACTTTCCGGAATGATCCCAGGTAGGTTTTATTATCAAGATCTATGGGTTTGAAATCCAGGTGATCCGGTTCTGAAGAATCCATCCACCAACCGTCCATCCCAAGCCTGAAAATCCCGTTGTTCAGATATTTCCAGTAAATATCACGGGCTTCGGGATTAAACGGATCGTAAACTCTTACGCCCGATGGGTAATCACGTTTCGGTGGCCACAGGGTTGAACCAGATTGAGGCCAGGTCTGAAAATCCATTAAAGCGCCGATTTTTTCCAATTCTTTATACTGTTTGGTCTGTGGCCCGAATGAGTTCCAGATCGAGATAATCATATGGGCATTCAGGTGGTGAACCTCATCTACCATTTTTTGCGGATTCGGAAATTCTTCATTGAGAAACTCCATGGCATTCCACAAATAATTGTTGCCCCAGTATTGCCAATCCTGAATGATTCCATCCAGCGGAACACCCAGTTCACGATACTTACGCACCACACCGACCGTCTCATCCTGGCTTTTGTAACGTTCTTTGCTCTGCCAGAAACCAAATGTCCACAACGGGAACATAGGGGCCTGCCCCGTTAAATCGCGCATTTGAGCAATAACCCCATCCGCATTGCCTCCTGCCATGAAATAGTAGTCAACACAATCGCCCACATCCGATTTAAATGAAGTTTCATCCTGAGTGTCAGAGAAGAGTGTGGGCGAGTAATTATCCCAGAATAATCCATAGCCTTTGACCGACTGGAAAAATGGTACGTAATCGTCTGTATTTCCCTGAACCATATTTAGTTTCAGGTTACGTTGAATCATTTTACCCTGCTGTTGCTGTCCAAGACCATAAATGGCTTCGTCCTTATCTAAAACAAACGACTGGCTCACGCTGAAGGTTGGGTTTCCTGCATCATTGAAATCGGTAAATGCAATTCCGGACACCTTTTCAGCGAGCAGCTGTTCACCTTTCCTATCGGCAAAAACAATTTGTCCGTTTTTCAGGTTAAGCTTTACAATGATGATGGGGCTCGACACTGAAAGCACATTACCATTTTCTTTGATGGTAAAGGAGGTTTTTTGAGGCGTTTTAATCACCGAAAGACTTTCTTTTAAGTAAATTTTGTCTTGAGGTGATTTCAAGACCCTGACTATCGAAGAACTATAAAACTGTATTTCAACATGAATTGAGTTGATTTCAGTTTTTATCCCCAAATCTGTTTTTTGATACGATTGTGCCATGCTGCCTGCAATCAATGTAAAAACCAGAAACAACAAGGTGAAAATGCGCTTCATCATATTTTGTGTCAATAAGTTCTCATCACATTTTGCTCAGAATATTCCCCGGAAAAATCTTTTCCCTTGCCGGAGCAAAAAAAGCATACTCAAGATCAAACGGTGTTCCCACAAATCTATTCATTTTGCTGCGAAATTTCCAGTTTTTTATCCGACCTGTAAACAGCACTTTAATGAAACAGTCATCGGGCTTAGATTTCTACAATCCAGTGGAGAAAAACTTTAAAAAAGAGAGAGAAAAAGTTTTAGATTTACGACAATTTCGGAGGAAATGTCTGAGGTATACCATGCCGGTCTCCGTTTTCTCCAGGAACACCATTTGTCGGAATCTTACCTCATTTTAAATGCCGGAAAAGAAAACGCCTAAAGTGTCCAGGCCCAATGCTATCCTGTATTATAGTGTTGGATTACTGGCTGGTTTATACTTTCGGTGGTTTCTTGGGCTTAAGATAGACCGCTCCGGTTTAAAAGGGTTAAAACCCCCGTTCTTTGTGCTGGCCGGGCACGGCAGCTGGCTTGACTTCATGGTCATTGCCCTGGCGCTTTTTCCACGCCGGATCAATTTCATGGCAGCCTATAACTTCTTCAGGGATCCAGTGCTTAAATTCCTTATGGGATGGATGGGGGTTATTTCCAAAAATCAATTTACCATTGATAACCAGGCCATTATTAAAACAAAGGCAGTGATTGGGAGCAATGGTATGGTAGGTATCTTCCCGCATGGTTGTTTATCCAACGAAGGTCGCCCGGGGGGATTTGCTGCTCCAAGCATCGCAAAACTCTTAAAGGCATTTAAAGTACCGGTTGTTGCCGTTCAGGTTAGCGGTGCTTACCTCTCACGTCCCCGCTGGACAACAAGAATCAGGCGAGGGCGCATTGAGGCAAAGGTTACCGGCGTTTTCAACGGGGAGGAGCTGAATTCCCTATCCGCAGAGGATATTTACAGCAGGGTGTTACGCTTCATCGACTTTGATGACTACCAATGGCAGAGAAAGAACAAGGTTACGTTCAGAGGGAAAAAGCTGGCCGAAGGAGCTGAAGGGGTATTGTACAAGTGCCCTAAATGTTTGGCAGAATTCTCCTTACGCACAAAAGGGAATAAACTGTTTTGCATCAGCTGTAACAATGAAGCCCTGCTGAACAACCAACTGTTTTTTGAACCTGGCAGGGAAGACAGCATCGTGTTTGATGGCTTTGATATTTGGTACGATTTCCAGCAGCAGAATCTTTTGGCCGAAATTCATGATCCCGGCTTCCGCATGGGAACAGACACCATGCTCCTATGGAATGAACCGGGAAAGTACGGTTATCAGGAAATGGGGCATGGCACTCTGTATCTCACCCGGGAAGCGCTGACCTACGAAGGGACAGTTTTTGGAAGTGTAGTTACCCTGACCTTTAGCATGAAAGATATCCTGATGGTACCTTATGCAGCCGGTGAGTATTTCGAAATAGCCAAGGGAACCGACATCCGGCGTTTTGTGCCGGATGATCTCAGGGTGATGATGAAATGGGTGCTGGCCATCCGGCTTATCCGGGATACATTCTATGAAAGTAAACCTAAACCATGAAGAACAGAAAGGATCTCTTCAGCAAAATGGCCTATGCCTGCGGCGATATCTATGGAGGAGGAGCCTTCATCATTGTGGGCTTGCTGCTGCTGGTTTATCTGACCAATGTGGAGAATTTCTCAGGAACCCTTGCCGGCGTCATCGTTTTCACCGGAAAAGCCTGGGATGCCATTACCGATCCCTTTATGGGTCAATTGTCGGACAGAACCCGCTCCCGTTTTGGTCGCCGCCGCATCTGGTTCCTGCTGGGAAGCCTTCCTGTATTTTTCTCCTGGGTAATGCTTTGGTATGGTTTTGGGATCTCCGGAACCACTGCTAAATTCATTTACTATACGCTTTCTTTCATCTTCTTCTCCACCTCCTTCACCATCGTAATGGTCCCTTACAATGCCATTCTTTCCGATATGGTCCCCGACTATAACAGGCGCAGCGCTTTTACCGGAATGCGCCTGGGTTTTTCTGCAGCCGCTGCCATATTATGTGCCATTTTCCCGGCGCTGATCACCGGAGCCTATTCCGATCCCAAACAGGGTTACCTGATCATGGGGATTACCTTTGGAGTGGTTTTCGCCATAAGTTGGCTGGTCGTATTTTGGGGTACCTGGGAAAACAGGACAAAACCCAGCCCCTCTGTTTCCCTGAAGGAATGGCTCTTTGTTTTCAAAAACCGTTCCTTCCGCATTTATGTCACCGTTTTCATTTTCTGTCAGATGGCTATTGATACGGTGATGACACTGGCGGTATATTTCCTGACGGTTTCACTGAAGAAACCGGCTCTTTTCGTTCCGATCATGGGATCGATCCTGGTGACCCAACTTGTATCTATTGCGGTGTTCTCACAGGTGGCGCTGAATAAAGGGAAGACGCTGCCGGCCTATATTTCTGCCGGTGTATGGATTGCGGCCAGCATGGCCATCGTGTTCCTGACACCCGCCACACCGGACTTGGTGGTCATTGCCATCTGCTCCCTCATCGGGATCGGAGGTGCCGGATGCAATCTCTTCTCCTGGTCTGCCCTGCCTGACATTGCCGATGTGGATGAACTGATCACCGGACGCCGGAGGGAGGGGCTTTACTCAGGTGTATCCACTTTCTTGCGTAAACTATCCGGAGGGGTAGTAGTTGGGGTACTTGGGATTTTTTTGGATGTGATCGGTTACAGCGAGGAAGCCGTCCGATCCGGGAACATTTTTACCACCACAGACTGGGGCATACGCATGCTTTTCTGTGCCATACCCGTCGCATTTCTGGTTTTCGCCCTGCTGTTCCTCCGGAAATACAAGCTGGGCAGACAGGAATTCACCACCATGAGTCTTGTGTTAACCCGATACAGAAACGGGGGATCAGACATACCCCTAGAGGAAGATGAACTCAGCGTTTGCAGGCAACTCACAGGATTGAAGGGAGACCGCTTCTTTGGAAACTCCTGAAGGATTACCCGCGCCGGTTATTTCCAATTCTTTGTACTGTTTGGTCTGTGGCCCGAAGGTATTCTGGAAGATCAGTTGACCATGAACACCTGCCGCGGGAATAAATTGACCACCTCCCATCAGTTGGTAAATATCTGTTATAAAGCAGCTTAAATTATTGAATTAAAGACCGACCGGATGAGATCATGTTTTCGGCTATTGCACCATGCTGGCCAGGACTTAAGCAGGGGTAGTCTTGAGAATACAAGTATTAGATATTGAAAAATACCCTTTTAGTTATAAGTTGTGGGATCAATTGTTGTGAGCAATTTACCCCAGTGTAATGGGAATCGACCGACTTGCTTGTACATTGCTTGTACAAAATAAAAAAGGGTTGCATTTTGTGTCTGCAACCCCTTGATCCTCAGGGTGGAGAATATCGGAATCGAACCGATGACCTTTTGACTGCCAGTCAAACGCTCTAGCCAACTGAGCTAATCCCCCGTTTGAGGCGACAAAGATAAAAAAATATTACATCCCAAACAAACGGCTCACCAGAAAATTCACCTCTTAATTCAAATTTCCCTCGGCCCAGGCATCCCCAATTCAGACATTAGAAGATACTCATCTGATAAGATGCCCTTATGCAGCCAGGCCAACTTGTTCAGGTAAAGGCCAAAGACTCAAAAACGCAAGGGAAGCACAAAAATCACCCCACCAGCTTGCCAAAAGCCTCATACACCAGGATGGCCGGCCAGACAATGGCCTTCAGAAATCCCAGCACTCCCATCCAGAATCCGGTGGCATGCGATATAAAATAAATGGCGGCTCCGATAAATCCCAACCCGTAAACGGCATTCGACGCTGAGGAATGCGCTGTGGAGTGCGTTTTACAATTTTCTGACATGGCTTTTTTTTAATTTGTATATTTCCGGACTGAAAAATTACATTTTCGGTTTTTCCTCGTTTAATAAACTGTAACTCATAGTTCAAAGCCATGACCATATCCTTCATCAACAGAAATTACCCTGACAAGAAAGCCCTGGTCACCACCACCGGAGCGATCACCTACCGCACTTTACTGAAGAATGTAGAGCAATACGCCCGGCTGTTTGATGGCAAAACCTGCACAAAAGCCGCCATCTTCAGCGAAAACAGGCCGGAATGGATCTATGCTTTTTACGCTACCCTCCAGATCAAAGCTGTCCCCGTGCCCATCGACTTCATGGCCGCGGCCGAAGATGTGGCCTATATCCTCGATGACTGCCAGCCCGAATGGCTTTTCATCAGTGCTGCAATGAGAGAGCGCCTGCCCGATATCGACCTGATCACAAAACACAAACCCAGGGTCGTCGTCTTTGAGGAGATCGCACCTGACGACTCCGTAAACGAAAGCGAATGGCTGGGACCCGAAGATAATGAGTCCACGGCGGTGATCATCTACACCTCCGGAACTACGGGAAGCCCCAAGGGAGTGATGCTCTCCTTCACCAATCTCCTCGAGAACATGTCGGCGGTCATCGACTGCGGAATCTTCACCCCCGAAAGACAGGTCATGATTTTTCTGCCCCTGCATCATGTCTTCCCCCTGGTGGGATCGATGATGACCCCCCTCTATGTCGGCACTTCCATCGCCATGGCTCCCTCCATGCAATCGGCCGACCTGCTGAAAACCTTCAGCGACAATGAGGTAGGGGTTTTTATGGGTGTGCCCCGGCTTTATGAACTGATGTACAGGGGCATCAAGGCAAAAATCGACAAAAGCCCCGTGGCAAAAGGCCTCCTCTGGATTGTCCTGAAAACCGGCTGGCGCAGTATGGGCCGGAAAATCTTCAACAAGGTTCACCAGAGCTTCGGCGGTCATCTGCAATACATGATCGCCGGAGGAGCTGCACTGAACAAGGAGGTGGGCACCTTCTTCTACGGAATTGGCTTTGATATCATGGAAGGCTTCGGAATGACCGAAGCCGCACCCATGATCACCTTCCCCCGGCCGGGAAAAATCAAAATCGGCTCCACCGGCCAGGCCTTGCCCGGACTCACCATCGAAATCAGGGAGGGGGAAATCGTGGCCAAAGGCCCGGGAATCATGAAAGGATATTACAACCGCCCCGAAGAAACCGCTCAAACGGTGAAAGAAGGCTGGCTATACACCGGCGATCTGGGGTACCTCGACAAAGACGGATTCCTTTATATCACCGGCCGTAAAAAGGAAATCATCGTTCTCCCAAACGGGAAAAACATCAACCCCGTGGAACTGGAATCGAAACTGGAAGGTTTTTCCCCTGCGATCAAGGAAGCCGGGGTGACCCTCTACAAAGAGATGCTCCATGCCGTCATCTTTCCCGATGCCGGCTTTCTGGCCGAAAACAAAATCGAAGATCAGCAGGCCTGGTTCCGCGACCAGGTCATCACCCCCTTCAATGCCGGGGTGAGCTCCTATAAACGCATCATGCAGTTTACCCTGATCCCATCGGAATTACCCCGCACCCGCCTCTCCAAATTACAACGGTTTAAACTGGCCGAGCTGATCGAACAGAAAAAGACAGACAAGACCAACCCAGATGAGCCTCAATCCCCTGAATTCCTGGCCATTAAAACCTTCCTGGAAAGCCAGGTCGATATGGATATCCTTCCCGGCCACCACCTCGTATTTGACGTATCCATGGATTCCCTGGGAAAGCTGAGCCTGATCGACTTCATCGAGAAAAGTTTCGGAGTAAAACTGAATGAGGAACAGCTGATCAAATTTCCTTCCCTGGGTAAGATGGCTGACTATGTCAGAAACCATAAGCTGTTCCATAAGTCAGACGCTGACACCACCTGGACGGGCAGCCTGAAAGAGGATGCAGAGGTGATTCTTCCGAAAACCTCGTTCCTGCTGGGGCCGGCAGTAAAAGGCGTCAGAGCCTTTTTCAGGTTGTTTTTCCGGTTCGGGGGAACTGGCATGGAGCATATTCCCGAAGGCCCCTGCATCTTCACCCCCAACCACGAAAGCAAACTCGACGCTTTCCTGGTTCTCTCCTACCTCGACAAGGCTACCCTGAAGAATACCTATTCCTACGCCAAAAAAGAACATGTCAAAAGCGCTGTCAGGCGGTACCTTGCCGCCCGTACCAACGTGATTGTGATGGACCTCAGCAAAGAGCTTAAAAATTCCATCCTGAAGATGGCCGAAGTCGCTAAGCAAGGCAAGAAAATCCTGATTTTTCCGGAAGGGACCCGCTCCCTCTCCGGGGAACTGGGAGAATTCAAAAAAACCTATGCCATCCTGAGTGCGGAACTGAACGTTCCCGTGGTACCGGTAGTCATTTACGGAGCTTACGCCGCCATGTCGTACGGAGCGAAAAAAATAAACAGGGGGCAAAAGATCAGTATCCGGTTCCTCCCGCCTGTGTACCCCGGAACAATGACGCCTGAGGAACTGAATAAACGCGTAAAAGAACAGATCATCAACGCAAAAAAAGAATATTCCCATGCTTAAACAGGTTTTGCTCATCCTTCTGATGACCGTCACCCTGGGTTCCGGGGCGCAGGAAAAATCAACAGGAACCAAATTTGATTTTTTTCCCTTTTCTGTCTGGTATAGCGGAGGGAAGGCCAGGGCACCCATGCTTTCCACCATCACCCCACAGTCGGAACAGGAATGGCGGCGCGACCTTCAGCAGATCAAGGCCCTGGGATTCAATACCGTCCGCACCTGGGTCGAATGGGCAGCCTGTGAGCCTGAACGGGGAAAATACAATTTCATGAACCTGAAACTCCTGCTCAGGCTTGCCGAAGAGACCGGGCTCAGGGTGTTCATCCAGATTTATGTCGATTCGGCACCCGACTGGGTGACCCGCGATTTCCCGCATGCCCTCTTCGAGGCACACAGCGGCGACAAGGTTCATCCCCAGGCAGCCCCCGGGGTGTGTACCGACAACCACGACGCCGAAGAGGCCGTCCTCGGCTTTTACACCGCCACCGCCCGCGTGGCCTCCGCCTCCCCGGCTTTCTTCGGGTGGGACCTCTGGAGCGAACCCCATATCATCAACTGGGCCTCCCTCGACTTCATCACCAACGCCCAGTTCTGTTTCTGCCCGGGCACCAGGGCCAAATTCAGGGCTTGGCTCGAAAATAAATACGGCTCCCTGGCCGGCCTCAACAAAGCCTGGTACCGCAATTTCACCGGCTGGAACCAGGTCGACCCGCCCCGCTTCAGCACCATCCTCAGTTATACCGACTTCATCGACTGGAAGAGTTTTATCTACGAAAAACTGATGGATGATATGGCCGCCCGGTACCAGGCCATACGCAAGGGCGACCCCTCCCACCTGATCACCGCCCATGCCGTGGGAGCCTCCCTCTTCCAGTCACCCCACGTGGGCGCCGGCGCTACCGATGACTTCCTGATGGCCCGGCCTCTCGACTATTATGGCGTTTCCATGTACCCCAAACACAACCAGCCCGACAGGGCCTGGTCACTGACCACCCTGCGCGCCACTACCGACTTCACCCGCAGTGCCAACCGCGAAAAAGGCGGATGGTTCGTAGGTGAGCTGCAGGCCGGACTGGGCACCGTATCCCTGCTGGTGAGCGACCCGGTGACCGCCGACGACCACCGCATCTGGGCCTGGTCAGCCATCTCCAAAGGCGCCAAAGGAGTCAACATCTACGCCTACTACCCCATGTCCACCGGCTATGAGGCAGGTGGCTACGGACTCATCAACCTCGACGGTACCCTCACCGACCGGGCGAAAAAAGCAGGGGAAATGGCAGCCGTGGTCAACCGCAACCAGGAACTTTTCCTTAAATCACGCCCGGTAAAGGCAGAAATCGGCATCGTCTACAATCCCATGACCCAGATGGTGGGCGGCATGCAGCGCCGCGACTACCCCGGGGCCTTGTCCAACTCCCTCCTGGGATATTACCAGTCGTTTGCAAACCACAACGTCCCCGTCGACTTCATCCACCGCGAACATATCGAAAAGGGCGAACTCTCACAATACAAGCTCATCATCCTCCCCTTCCAGGTGATGTTCACCGCCAAAGCCGCCGAAGGGCTTCGCGAATTCGTCCGTAACGGCGGATGCGTCCTGGCCGAAGCCCGCATGGCCTGGAACGACGAATACGGCCACGCCTCCGGAATCATCCCCGGCCTTGGACTACATGAACTCTTCGGCGTCCGCGAAAACGAAGTCCGCATGAGAGACAAGGTCAGCCTCACCCTCACCGGAAGCAACCATCCCCTTCTCCAGGGATTCAAAACCGGCGACCAACTCAAGGGTTCTCTGTACAGCCAGTCCCTGAACTCCCTCGACGACCACGACACCCAGGTCCTGGCACTTACCGAACAGGGCGACCCGGCGATCGTTTGTGCTTCCTACGGAAAAGGAAAAGCCCTCACTGCAGGCACTTACCTGGGCATGGCCAATTTCCCCGAAGTGGACCCGGCCAACGACGCCTTCTTCCTTAACCTGCTCCATTGGGCCGCCATCAACAGGCCTTTCACCACCTCCCACGACGGCCGCACATCCAACCAGGTCGAAGTCCGCCTCCAGGAAAACCCCGGCACGTCGGTGCTTTTCGTGTTGAACCATAGCGAGAAACATGAAGAAGTCACCATTGACCTTAACGTCAGAAAAGAGGGGTGGTATAAAGTACGTGACGTGATCACCAACAGTGAATCCAGGATTCAGAGTTCCGGAAATATTCTGAAAATCAGCACACCACTTGATCGCAAACAGGTAGCCGTTCTGGAAATAGGCCAGGCTTCCTGAGAAAAGAAATCCATTTCTGCCTTCCTGGTACGGACTAAACGGTTCCCGCACCACCAGGGTTATGGTACGCCCATTATGAATACTTATTGGAAAAACCTGACATGGAACAGATCATCAGCCTCCAAAGAGCCCGTTTTGAACGCGTTTTCACCGCACTCCTGGCCATCCTGTCGGGAGTCATCCTGATTCTCCTGGCTGTTCAGGGCCCCCTCTTTTTGGATCATATCCACTATAAGACGGCTGAAGTCATCAACAACCAGCTGCTCGGACAGGATATCGTCAACCTGCTGGTGCTGGCTCCTTTGCTGATCGCCGGGGGTATCTCCCTGCTGCTTAAAAAGAGATATGCCATCTACCTTCTCCTGATGGCCCCCCTTTACCTGATTTATTATGTACTGAGTTACACCATCGGATGGGAATGGAGTTCTAACCTTTACACCGGTAACAATGAAAAATGGTTCTTCCACTTCCTTTTCATTCTCATCTCTTCGGTGATCATCCTGTTTTACGCACTGGCTGAATTTCCGGAAAAGGTACAAAGCCACTTTAAAAGGAAGCATCTTCTCATTTATACGTTGTTGAACCTGTTTTTCATGCTCATTTTTGCAGGCATGTGGATATCTGAGGTGAGGGAAGTGATCGCCACAGGCACGGCCCGGGGTTACGATATCGCCCCCACCGCCTTCTGGCTGGTAAGGGTTTTTGACCTGGGATTCACCATCCCCCTGGGAATCCTCAGCATATATCTCCTCTGGACCAGGCCCGATACCACCTTCCCCGTACAGTTCATGTTTTACGGGTTTTTCCTGACCATGATCATCGCCGTCAATGCCATGGGGGTCATCATGCTGCTCAACAACGATCCCACTTTCCTCTTCCGCGACCTGTCCGTTTTCCTCATCCTGGGAGCCATCATCTCATTTGGATTCGGATTTATCCTCAAAAATTACCGGACTACCTGAAAAATTATGAGGACTTACACACAGGAGGGTGCCCCGGAACAGCACTCCCCCCCCAGACTTCGGCTTAGGGAACACACCTGCCCGTATTCATAACTTTTCCCTATATTTGGTTATCCGGAATCTGATCCGGCACAAACTGATTTTTCCATGATGACCTTTCTCCTTCTTTTCCTACTGGTAGCCACGGCGGGTTATGGGCTTTATGTGTATAACCGGCTGGTCAGGCTTTTCAACTACACCAAAGAAGCCTGGAGTGGCATAGACGTGCAGCTGAAAAAAAGGCATGAACTGATTCCCCTGCTCGTGAAAACCGTGAAAGAATATGCCGCCCATGAGCGCAATCTGCTGGAGACCATCACGGATTTGCGTTCCCGGGGAATAGCCGCCGGCTCCCTCAAAGATGCCGAAACGGCGGAAGTGAGCCTTTCGAAAGCCCTGGGCAACCTGTTTGTGGTGGTCGAGAATTACCCCGAACTGAAGGCCAACCAGAACTTCCTGGAGCTGCAGCGGGAAATCTCCAAAGTGGAACATGACCTCCAGAGGGCCCGCCGTTATTACAACGGAACCGTGCGTAACTATAACATCCTGATTGAACAGTTCCCTTCAAGCCTGATCGCCGGTATGGCCGCCCACCGGCAACGCGAATACTTCGACCTCGACAACCAATCGGAAAGGGCGGCTCCTGAATTGAGTTTTTGACCCCCTGCCGGAACAATGCTTTACACTATGGCCCAACATCCTGAAACGTAAAAAACATGTCCATGAAAAAATGTCTGTTTTCACTCCTGGCGGTGCTCCTGGTGGCGCTCCTGGTTTTACCGGCTGCCGGGCAGGAAAGGATCCTCTCTTACGATACCCGGATCACGGTGGAACCAAGCGGCGATTTGCAGGTCACTGAAGTGATCACCGTGGTGGCCGAAGGGAACGCCATTAAAAGGGGCATCTACCGCACATTCCCCACGCGTTACAACGACCGCATGGGAACACGTTTTAAGGTGGATTTCCAGGTCAGGGAAGTGCTGCGTAACGGCAACCCCGAACCCTGGTTCACCGAAAATAAGAACAACGGAGTGGTCGTATATATCGGCGACAGCAACCAGGAGATCACCCCGGGCACCCACACCTACACCCTCACCTACCGCACCTCGCGCCAGGTGGGATTCTTCAGGGAATTTGACGAACTCTATTTCAACGCCGTCGGGGGCGACTGGGCTTTTCCCATTGAAACAGCCAGTGTGATCCTTCACCTCCCCGATGGGGCTTCGGTGGTACAGAAAGCCGCCTATTCGGGCCGTGCCGGCTCCACAGGGTGCCAGTGCTCCCAGCTGGAGGAAAACAACGGAGTCATTACCACCATGACCCAGCCTTTGCTCCCCGGTGAACAGCTCACCATTGCCGTGGCCTGGCCCAAAGGATTCGTCCATGAACCATCGGCCACAGAACGGACAGGACGCTTTCTCAAAGACAACCTGCATGTGCTGGCTGCCCTCCTTACCCTGGCCCTGGCCCTGATTCTTTACCTGCGGAAGTGGAAAGCCGTGGGCAAAGATCCCCGTAAAGGAACCATTATCCCCCTGTTCGACCCCCCTCAGGGTTTCAGCGCCGCCACCACCGGATTCCTGCATAAAATGGGAATGAACGAGAGAATCATCACGGCAGCCCTTGTCGATATGGCCATCAAAGGATATCTCAAAATCGACAAAAGCGGGAAAAAATACCGTTTGGATCGCGTTCCGGAAGCCCACCCTGAACTCACCCCCGAAGAGAATGCCCTGGGCGGAGCCCTCTTTATCGGTAGAAACCAAATCCTCCTTGACCAGAAAAACCATGCAGCATTCCAGAATGCCCGAAGTGCCGTTGAAAAAAGTGTAAAGGAGCAGATGATTCCCACCTATTTCAAGGTCAACGGCAAGCACCTCCTGCCTGGAGTGCTGGGGTCGGCTGCCGGGGTGCTGGCGACCTTCGCCCTGGCGCCCACTCCCGAAATCCCCGTGTTCCTGCTTTTCCTGTCCATCATGATGCTCATCTTGTTTGCCTGGCTGATGAAAGCCCCCACGCCTCGGGGAAGAGAAGTGATGGACGAAGCGGAAGGCTTTAAGATGTACCTCTCCGTGGCCGAGAAAGAGCATCTCGACAAGGCCCATGAACCCGACCTCACCGTAGAACGGTTTGAGCAGTTGCTCCCCTATGCCATCGCCCTGGGTGTGGAAAACCAGTGGGGAAAGAAATTCGAGAACGCCCTGGCCCGGTCGCTGACCGAAACCCGCACCTACCATCCTGCCTGGTATGCGGGGACCTGGAGCGCAGCCGCCTTCTCCCCCTCCCGTTTTACTTCTGACCTGGGGAAAAGCTTCTCCTCAGCGATCTCTTCCGCTTCCACCCCTCCCGGAAGTTCTTCGGGCAGCGGAGGTGGCGGTAGCGCAGGAGGTGGCGGAGGAGGTGGTGGCGGCGGCGGCTGGTAAGCCCCGGAACAACACGTTACAGGATATATCTTATTGTCACACCCCAAAAGGAGACAAACCCTGCACCTGTTGCTTTATTCGACCCGAAGCCGTAACTTGCAGTAATTGAATATTCATATGATACGGGGAGTGATCCTGCTGCTTTTGCTCCTTGTTTATTTGCCCGGGAATGCCCGGCAATTTCTCTTTACAGGATACAACATCACCGACGGACTTTCCCAGTCGGTGGTCACTGCCATTTTCCAGGATTCCCGTGGGTTCATCTGGCTGGGAACCCAAAACGGACTCAACTGCTTCGATGGGAACCAGTTTACGGTCTATACCTACCGTCCCGATGACTCCACCTCCATCTCCAACAACTGGATCTTCGGAATCACCGAAGACCGCTCAGGCCATCTCTGGGTCGGAACAAAAGGGGGCCTGAACCGGTTCTCCCCGGAAGAGCAGAGATTCACCCGCATCAGGTATGACACGCCCTATCCCGTTGACCTTTCCGGTTATGTGTATGATGTGGCTTGCAGCTCCACCGGAAACATCCTGATCAACACCCCACCTCTGCTCACGGTCTGCAATCCGCAGGAGATGACTTTCACGCACCTCCTGTCGCCCCTGCCCTATGACGGCAGCGTCAAAGATTACAAAATACCGCTCCTCGAAACCCACGACGGGAGGATATGGACGGGATCGACACGGGGATTGGCCTGCTACACCCCTTCATCCGATTCATTCCGGATTTTCCCCTTTATCTCCGGAACTTCCCTTTCCCCCATTGCCCTTCCCGAACCCTCGGTCACTGCCCTTTGGCAGGATCCCCAAGGGATTTTATGGGTGGGCACCTCCGGCGGACTCTTCCGCATGAACGAAGAAACCAACGGCTTTACTGAGTTCCACTCCCCTAAAATGGGAACCTTGCCCCCGGAAAGCCGGTTTATCCGCGCAGTGACCGGCGACGCCGGCGGTGCCCTGTGGGTCGCCACGGAAGGGGGCGGACTATGGCGGCTTCCCCCCGGAAACAACGGGCCACAGAAACCGGAAAACTTCACCCGTGTCCGAAACGGACTCTTTCACGATATCCTCCTGGCTTTGGCCATCGACCAATCGGATAACCTCTGGATCGGAACCCTGGCCGGGGTCAACAAAACCGACCTGAAAAACCCAAAATTCAGGATCTACCGGAAAAGCAGCGATCCCTCCTCCATCGATCTCTCCGGAAATGTCATTGCCTCGCTTTTCAAGGACGGGGAGGGCAGGTTATGGGTAGGCACCTGGGGACAGGGGCTCAATATTTTCGACCCGGCAACAGGCCAGGTCGAACACTTCGGGTCACGGCACGATGGGAGGCACTTCCTTCCCAATGATTTTATTCATGTCCTGTTTGAAGATGCCCATAAAACCCTTTGGATCGGGACCCGCGACGGGCTTCTGGTTTTCGACCGGAACCGCCGCCAGTGCGTCAGGCCTGAAGAGCTGAACCTTCCCGACGGGCTTCCCTCCCTGAGCGGTCACCGCATTTTCAGCATGATGCAAAGCCCGAACGGGGACTACTGGCTGGCCACACAGAATGGTCTCTACAGAAAAAAAACAGGAGAAAAGATACCTGACCGGTTTCACGCAGAAGGCGGCCCCTCCTTCCGGATCAGCGGCAACCTGGTATACAGCGTTATCGAAGACCACCAGGGGCTGATCTGGATAGGAACCACCCAGGGCCTCGACCTCTTCGACCCCACCAGCCATGAAATGAGTCACTTCAGAAAATCTGCCGCCCCGGGGAAAGGCCCGGCCGACGATTTTATCACCTCTTTGTGTGAAGACCACTCCGGCGACATCTGGATAGGAACCAGTGCCTACCTGAACAGATTCTCACGGAGAGAGAATACCTTCACCTTTTATGGCATGGAACAGGGCATTCCCGGAAACCTCATATACAGTATGGTAATGGATCACCGCCAGAGGATGTGGATAGCCACAGGAAACGGGCTGTGCCGGTATGATCAGGCAACCGGCAGTTTCAGGACCTACACCGTCAACGAAGGTTTGCAAAGTGCCGAGTTCAACCTGGGCGCTGCCTTTCTGGCCGGTGACGGAGAACTCCTGCTCGGGGGCATGAACGGCTTTAATGCTTTTTATCCCGACTCCCTCGCCGACAATCCCCACATCCCTTCTTTGGCCTTTACGGGAATCTGGAAAAACAGCGATGGCCTCCGCACCGACCTGCGCACCTCCGGATACCATCGGATCACCCTCCGCCACAATGACTACTCTTTCACCGTGGAATTCGCCGCACTGGAATTCACCCAACCCGCCAGAAACCTATACAAATACCGGCTTTCAGGAGCCGGCAATAATTGGATCGACATCGGCCACCGGAACTTCGTGGCTTTCTCCAACCTCTCCCCGGGCGATTACACCCTCGAGGTGAAGGGATCCAACAACGACGGAATCTGGAACGAAACCCCCCTCTCCCTCCACATCACCGTCAGGCCCCCCTGGTGGCGAAGCCCGGTGGCCCTGATCGCCTGGCTGCTGCTGACCCTGTTGCTGACCACCGCCATCGTCCGCAACCGGGAACTGCGCCATGCCGCTACCCGGAAACTTCTCGAAGAAAAAGTGAGACAACGCACCCTTCTGATCGGGGAACAAAAAGCCGAGATCGAACACAAAAACGAAGAACTTAAAGCCCTGAACGCCTCCAAAGACAAGTTCTTCTCCATCATCGCACACGACCTGCGCAATCCCTTCCATTCGATCATCGGGCTGACCAACCTGTTACTCCTGGAGCGGGGGAAGATTCCGGAGGAAAAAATGGTGAAATCACTCGAAACCGTCAGGGACTCTTCCCGGCAGGCTCATGAACTGCTTGAAAATCTGCTCCTCTGGGCACGATCCCAAACGGGAACCCTCTCCTTTACCCCTGAAAGGGTTGACCTGTCGCGGCTGGTCAGGGAAACCATCACGCTGGCCAGCGCCCAGGCCGCTCCGAAAAACATCTCCCTCCATACACAATGCCCTGAATCCCTGGTTGCATATGCCGACCCCCACATGGTGGAAACCATTCTCCTGAACCTCCTCACCAACGCAGTGAAATTCACCCACCCCTGCGGGGAGGTGTGGCTCTCCCTGGCCATGGAGGGAAACCAGGCCCTGCTGACGGTCAGGGACAACGGACCGGGCATTCCTCCCGAAAAGATGTCTACCCTGTTTGACATCGGCACCCCCCACCGCATGACGGATTCCGGCAGGGAACCCGGTTCGGGCCTGGGACTGCTCCTCTGCCGCGAATTCGCACAACGGCACGGAGGTACCATCCATGCCGAAAGTGAACCGGGAAAAGGATCCACCTTTGTGGTTTCTCTACCCACAGACCCCCGTTGATAATATCAGATTTCCCCTGTTACGGACCTGATTTCCTTTCCTCCCACCCCAGGATAAAAAAAGCAGGCCCCTGAAGCAGCCAACCCCCAAAAAAAAGAGGCTGTGGATACAACCTCTTCATTTTTTTCAAACCACTTCTGCCCCCCGACAGGCAGCCCACACCTTATCCCCCGATTTTACAGGGAACCCTGAAGAATTCAAACAGCGTGGGAGCATTGGTCTCATTGACCCGCACATGCAGGTTTCCTTCCTTGTACACCAGGTATATGGTTTCCATCTCGTTCTTATCGAGGAAACAACATCCCAGACGGCAGTCGTCAGAGTGGAGCTTGTAAAGGCGGAGGCCATTCCTTTGGGCCACCAGTTCCAGCAAGGCCGTACATTTCACTTTCCCGTCGCAACAGATCAGGGGCTGTCTCTCAAAAATCTTCCCCTCTACCATATAGGCATCCACCTTCTTCAGCGGCACCTTAAGGGTCAGGCCTTCATCGGTGGTCATGCGGATGTTCCTCATCCCCACTTTGACCTCCTCACTAAAGTAATTCTTCCCCTCAATGACCACATAGTTCAGTTCGTCACCGGCCCAGGCTGCCAGGGCCAGCATCAACACGGCAAAAAGAGCTACTAACTTTTTCATGGCTTCTTCATTTTTGTTGAACATTGTTTTGCTTTGATGAACTAAAGTTACCTCACCCGGTGGGGCACAGGCAAATCTGTTCTACAAACCGGAACCATGAATCGACAAACGGGTTACCTGAAAAAATGGGGAAGTGACCTGTTAAAAGGGGGAGGTCACCGGTGCTGAGCCATCTTGTTGTTTTCAATGAGGTCGAAGAAGTGTTTTTGGTAGGTTTCGCTGACAGGAATCCGCTCATTTCCGATCTTAATGTGCCTGCGTTCCACGAAATCAATCTTATCGAGGGCGACGTACCACGATTTGTGAACCCTGCAAAAGCGGGGTTCGCGCAGCATCTCATCTATACCGCGGGCATTCATCAGGGTCATGATCCTCTTTTTGGGGGTTACGATTTTCCAGTAATCGCCCATGCCTTCGACATAAAGGACTTCCGGGGCCAGCACTTTTTCGATGCGGGTTTCAGTTTTCACGAAGAAATAGTCGGGTTCGCCTTCTGCCGGGGGAGGGATCGAGGGGGGAACGGCTTCGGACCCGGAAGCTTCCCGGCCCATTCTCTCCCTGACCTTGTTCACTCCCCGCAGAAACCGCTCCAGGGAAATGGGCTTCAGCAAATAGTCGTCCACATCGAGGTCATATCCCTGCATGGCATATCGGTCATAAGCGGAGGTGAGAATAACATGGGGCCTCTCTTTCAGGACATTCAACAGCTGGATGCCGGTCAGCCCCTCCATTTCAATGTCGAGAAAGAGCAGATCGACAGGGTGTGTGCGCAGATACTCCAGAGTCTCCATGGCATTGTCGAAGGTTCTCAGCAATTCAAGAAAAGGAACTCTCGCACAATAAGCCGAAAGAATGTCGAGAGCAAGAGGCTCGTCGTCTATGGCGATACACCTGATTTTCATTAGTATAGTTGTTTGTTCAGGACTTGCTCTTCAGTTGTATATGGTAATGAAGCCAGATTAAATGCTTCACGCCCGTGGAATTGGCTCTGCGGTGCTCCGCCGAACTTCGTTTCGCATGGAGCAATTATACATGTCCTTATGTGGTCGAAGCACCATGCGACTTTCATGGTGTAGTTGTATATTAATGACCTGTGGTTCTGCTGTATATAAAAGGCAGGCCTGATCTGCTCTTTTCGCAAATGGAACGCATTTGGAGCACATACTCATGCCCTTTTAACTTCGAAACACCATGCCTTTTCATTTTTCTGTGTTTTTGCGGACTGGTATCTCCCTCGTAATACGTATCCGGGCCTTCCCGGGTTTCCAGGGAGTAAAGGGCCCTCAGTCTCTTTGTCCCTCAGTCTCTTTGTCCCTCAGTCTCTGAGTCCCTTAGTCTCTTTGTCCCTCAGTCTCTTTGTCCCTTAGTCTCTTTGTCCCTCAGTCTCTTTGTCCCTCAGTCTCAGGGTCAGAACCACCCCGGCTTCTTCCCCCGTATCCATGACCTCCAGGGTATGCCGGCGTGGATATACCAATTCCAGCCTGCGCCTGACCCCATCGAGCCCCGTTTCGAAATCTCCCTTCCGGGTGGATGCCCCCCCCTTTTGATAACATTTCACTTCGAAGCGCACCCCCCGGCCGTCCCCGGTCAGCCTGATGACAATCCCGGGAATCCGCTCCCTGTCCCCCATCAGAAAAGCCTGCTCTACAAAGGGAATCAGCAGCATCGGGGCTATCCTTGCCTCCCCGGCGCCTCCCCCGATTTCCATCCTGACAAATCCGGGCTCCCTGAACCGCAGACGCTGCAAATCCACGTAATTGCGCAGATATTCCGTCTCTCTTTCCAGGGGGATGCTCCCCGCATGGGCTTCCTCCAACACATAGCGCATGATAGATGAGAACTTCATTACCGCACCGGGTGCCTCCGTAGATTTCCGGTATACCAGCGCATAAATGCTGTTGAGGGTATTAAAAAGAAAATGAGGATTGATTTGTGACCGGAGCAAGGCCAGCTCTCCGGCTTCCTGCCGGTGAACCCTTTCGGCCTTCTCCCTCTCCGCAGCGATGGCATGGATCAGATAACGGATCAATATGGCGTATACCGCGGTGATGACCACCATACGGAGATGATCCCAAACCCACACCCACTCGAACGGCAAAACCGTTCCGCCTCCTTTCCATATAGTGCGTAAAAGCCAGTCGGCGGGAAGCCTCAAGCCCAGGATCACTCCCAATAAAACAATCAGCAACAGAAACACCATCCCCTTATGCCTGGAAGCCAGAATCGGGCGAATGGAGAAATACACGGCATAAAAGGTGAACACGTTCAATACCAGGGAAATCAAAACCTCCTGCAAATATCCGGAGCCCGCCATGCCGGAGCCCTTGTGCTGTCCTACATACAGGGGGAAAAGATACTGGTTGAGAATGTAAAACCAGTATAAAACGTGAATAAGGATGATGTTCCTGCGTTTCATGACATAGCCTTTCCATCGAACTGATTCCCATACAAATTAACCTCACGGAAAGGCTTGTCAGGGTGTCAAATCGGTGAAACGGCGGGAATAATCTGTGAACCGGAAGGGCTGTGTCAGGACAACACCTCGAACAGCAGATAGGCGACGATCAGCGTGAAAATGATGTTGAAAGTCTGGCCGATGAGAAACGCATAGAGGGGTTTTTTGCTCTCCATGGCCTTCAGGTCGGCAAAGCGGGTCTCCAGGCCGATGCTGATAAAGGCCAGGTTAAACCAGAAATTGGCGAAAGACTTCATGACTTTTCCCGAGGCTTTGGCGGTTTCCGGATTGAGAAGGAAGGAAAAGACCAGGGAGGCCAGGATGAAACCCAATACGAATTTGGGGAAGCGTTCCCAGATGACCCGCATGGAAACCTTTTCGCGTCCGTTTTCGCCTTTGCTGCGGTAGGCCCAGTAGACGGAAATAAAAAATGCGGCCACTCCCAGAAGGACATTCTGTGAGAATTTCACGATGGTGGCATACTTCAGACCGGTTTCTCCGGCGATGGTTCCGGCAGCCACCACGGCTCCGGTGGTATCGATGGTTCCTCCCATCCAGGCTCCGGTGACCATGTCGGAAAGACCCATCCACTTGGCCAGTGCGGGCATCAGCACCATCATGGGTATGGCCACGATCAGCACGATGGAGATGATAAAGGAGAGTTTCTTCTTGTCGCCGTTGATGGCCCCGGCGGTGGCAATGGCTGCCGACACCCCGCAGATCGACACCCCGCTGGCCAGCATCGTCGAAAACTCATCGTCCACCTTCATCTTCCGGGCTATCCAGAATGTGAAATACCACACCGCGATCACCACAATGACCGCCTGGATCAAACCGAAAGAGCCTGCCGAAAGAATATCGCCGAAAAGGATGGTCGACCCCAGTAAAACCAAACCGGTTTTGACATAAAACTCGGATTGCGCCCCAGCCCTCAGCCAGTCGGGCAATTTCACGAGGTTGCCGATCAGCAGCCCAAGCCCCAGCGAAAACAAAACCGTCTCCAGTCCCAGATTCTTGAATCCCGTAAAGGAAGAGATGAACTGGGCCACAAAAGCCAGCAGACAAACCGAGATAAAACCAGTCAGAAAATTCTTCAGTTTCCTGCCACTCAAAACAATCCCCAGAATGGAAGCCACCCCGAAAATGAGCAGGGTTGAAAACAACGAGACAAACAACGATCTTGAATTGAAGACATTCACAATTCCTGTATAGTCATTCCACCCGGCTTTGCCGCCAAAGGTGGGCGTGGTCAGGGTATACCCTGCCGCAATCACAAACACAATCATGCCGAATCCTACGACAACCGAAGCCCAGTCTTCCCCAATCTCCCAGGGTTTACCGGCAGTTTTTCCTTTCTCTGATGCCATAATTTCCAAATCTTAGGTAAATGGTTTATTCCAGGTTTAGACCTCAAATCACTCACATTTGGGCAAAGATCAGAACTATTGCGAAAAATTCAATAAGTATAAAATGGTATTTTACCGGGTTTAAGCCCCCTGATGCTGGCCATTTTGGAAGGATTTTCTATTTTCGGCCATGATAAACCGAATCTGCTAAATACGTTATGTTATGAGAAAAATTTGCCTCCTTCTGCTTACGGGCCTTCTGTTGGCCTTTTACAGTGTCAATGCCCAGCAGGAAGAATCCTTCAAGCCTTCCGGAAAGGTGGAAGTCCGCATCTTCTCCCATTTCACCTCCTCGTTTTCCGACGGCGACAACTTCAACAAGTTCGATGTCACCCGTGCCTATCTGGGTTATGCCTACGATTTTTCAAAGCGTTTCCGCGGGAAGATCACCTATGACGTGGGGAACCCCGGTGCCGGGAAAAACCAATACTCAGGATTCCTCAAATTTGCCTACCTTCAGTACCGCACCGGCAAATTCAGCCTCATGGGGGGGATGATTCCCCTTTACCAATATTCGCTTACCGATGAGAAATGGGGGTACCGCTACATCCTGAATCCTTTCCACAATGAATACGGTTTTGGCACTCCTGCCGACATGGGGCTGGGCGCTGAATATAAGTTTGCCCCCTGGCTGAGCGCCGACCTGAACCTGGTCAACGGGGAAGGCTTCAAAACCGCAGAAGGGGACTCCACCTTCAAGGCGGGTGCGGGTCTCACCCTCTACCCTGTTAAAAACCTGCTGGTCAGAGGCTATTTCGACACCATGAAAAAGAACGGTGCCAACCAGCAAACCTCAGAAATCCTGGCCGTTTACGAAAACAAAAGTGTCAAGCTTTCGGCCTCCTACAACTTCCAGAGGGATCACGCCCTGAAAAAGGGGGAGGATTACAGCGGATATACCTTCAACGGAACCCTTTTCCTGAAGAATAACCTCTCGCTGATCGCCCGTTACGACCATCTTGAATCGGTTACCAAAGCCGGTGCCACCCACCCCTGGAACATCGCCAAAGATGGACAGTTCTTCCTGGCAGGAATCCAGCTGGTGCCCGTCAAGGGCGTCTCCTTCTCCCCCAACTACCAGCTCTGGAACCCCGCAAAAGAGGGACTTCCCTCTGTTTCCAGGCTCTCCCTCCACATGGACATCAAAATCTGAGGGGAAAGAGACACCGGCAGTGACTGCGGGGTGATTCGCGCGCATTGGCTTCGCCGGCAGAAACCACGGCAAGAGTGGTATGAATTTTGCTCCTGTGGGTTTAGGGATGTATCACCAAAACCTTGAGCAATGAAAAATATAATCACCGCAGCACTCCTGGTCGTTTTCACGGCGGCGGGAATTACCGCCACAGCACAGGAGAGGCAGCCCGAATACCTCGGACTGCCCGGCGACAACCTCAACCTCTACGCCGTCATGAAGCTCTTCCAGGAATCGGAAACCCTGGAACAGTTTGAAAGGGAACTCAACAGTGAAAACAGCCGGATCAACAACCTGGACCTGAACGGGGACAGGTATGTGGATTATATTACCGTGACCGATTATCCCGACGGGAATGTACATCAAATCGTTTTACGGGTGGCCCTGGACGATCGCGAAAACCAGGACGTGGCTGTTTTCACGGTCGAGCAGTTCAATGACGGCACCGTGGCCATCCAGCTGATCGGCGACGAAGACCTCTATGGAAGGAATTATATCATAGAGCCCATTTATGATGACATGGCCGGGGAGACGCCTAATCCCGGTTATACGGGGAGGGCCGCCGGAGGCCAGAGGGTGCAGGTGGTCCGCACCAGTTATGTGGAGGTTGCAGCCTGGCCCCTGATCAGGTTTATCTACACCCCGGGATACATCGCCTGGAGGTCAGCCTGGTACTGGGGTTACTGGCCCGCATACTGGCATGCCTGGCGTCCCTTTTACTGGCATTATTACTACGGCTACCACTCACACTGGTATCCGCACTACTACAGCCATTTCCGTCTGTGGCACCACCCCAGGATCGCCCATTACCACCACCACTATTACAACCAAATCAGGGTCCATTCACCGCGGGTGAGAAACTATATCAACGAAGGACGATACCGCTCCACCTATTCACGTCCCGAACTCCGGTCACGAGGGGAAGCCCTTTATGCCCAACTCCATCAGGGGGAGAGAGGTACCCGGCAGGAAAATGGTCTGAACCAGGGGAGAAGCCGGGGCGAAGAGCGCACGTCGGCGCGTGAAAGAGCCACATCGGTCGACGGCAGGGGCACCTCCGCCACCACGGCACGTAACCGGAGCACTACCCTGAACGGAAACAGGGGCACCTCCGCCACCACGGCACGTAACCGTGCCGCCACGGAAGGCGGGAACCGTGCAGCCACCAAGTCAGCCGTCAGGAACCAGGAAAACCAGGCCACGCAACGGCAAGGCAGTGGGGCCACCCAAAGGCAGGTCACCTCACGCCAGGGCAACCCATCCGTGCAGCGGCAGGGAACCCAGGCCACACAACGGCAAGGCAGCACTGTCAGCCCGCCGGCCGGAAGAACCCCGCGTTCTTCTGCAGAAGGAATCTCCACCACAGCCCGCAGGAACACGCCCGCTGGCGGGACCAGGGTCACCACCCCACAAGGCCAGACCAAATCGGCCTCCCGGCCTTCCATGAGCAGCTCATCCCAAGGGAAAAGACAAGTCGGCTCCGCCTCTTCCCCAAGCCGCTCCGCTTCAACCATACAAAACAAATCCACAAGCCGCTCCTCTTCAGCGGTGCAGAGCAAATCCCAGAGCCGCCTCGCTGCAGGCGTTCAAAGCAGGACGCAAAGCCGTTCTTCGGTCCGGAACTCCTCACCGGCACAAACCAAATCGGCCTCCCGGCCTTCCATGGGCAGCTCATCCCAAGGGAAAAGACAGGTCGGCTCCGCGTCTTCCCCAAGCCGCTCCTCTTCAACCATACAAAGTAAATCCACAAGCCGCTTCTCTTCAGGGCAGGGCAGGATCAGCGCCGGTCAATCCTCCTCCCGGGGCAGCAGCGGCGCCGCTTCCCCGCGTGGAGGCAGCAGCAGCCATGGTGGAGGCGGAAGAAGTTCCTCCTCCCGCAGATAACCCCCCATCCACAGGGTTGGGAAAGAAAGCGGAAGGCCTGCAGGCCTTCCGCTTTCTTTATTCAGGCTTCTCCCTGAGGGCGTAGGCGACTACCGTATTCCCAAAGAAAGTGGGGACCAGCAAGACCCCTTCTTCCTGCAAAAATTCAAGGTCAGCCGTGTTGCTCCCCAGGGATTTGGTTTCCAACAGGGAGACCTTGGTCTGATCGGGGTAAATCAGGAAGATCTCCCCCTCCCAGTCCGACACCAGAAAGCTCCCCGGCAGTCCGGTGGCCACGATGCCATCACCGCGGCCGACACTGTCGGCCACCAGAATCCATTCCTTGGTGGTCAGATCAACAGCGGCAAAATCCTGCCCACCCTGGGAGGCAACCAGCAATCTCCCGCCGTCGATCAGCAAACCGTTGGGTCCATTGAGCCCCTCCGTCAGCCAATCAGATACCATCCCTTTCTCATAAACATGGATCTTCCCGGCATCGGTATCGGTGAAATAAACCACTCCCTGGTCACCGGCCACCATGTCGTTCAGCATTTTCGCCCCTTCAACGGGAATCTTCCTGATTATTTCACCCTTCACCACATCAATGAGCACCAATTCGTCAACATCGGCCACGAAAAGGGTGTCCTCCACCAGGGCCATCCCCTTGGGAGAACTCATCCCCTCCACCCAACGAAGGCGCTCTACCTTGCCATCACGGGAAAGAATGGAAACAAACCCGTTCCCGTCCTTCATACGGGGTTCCATGTTCAGATTGGTGACATAGAGGCGGTCGTGCTTTTTATCGAAAAGGACCGATTCCGGCGTCTGCAATACCGTATCGGTACGCCATACCTCCACCAGTTCAAACAGGGGATAAACCTCCTTAGTACTGGTCTCCCCCTTCTTCGATGCCTGAGAACATGCTCCCAGCATCAGGAGCAATACGCCCCACAGAAATAAACGCATACTCATAACCATTCTGTTAACGATTTTTCTCAAAGATAAGGAACCTCCATCAAACGATTTACATCTCTGCATTTTTCCTTACAATTCATCGCTTCTGGTAAGGTTTTTGTTGCACTTTTTATGTCTGTCAACGTTGAAATCAGCAGAATTGGCCTTCCCAACCGTCAGGTGACGCTCAGGGCATCGTCCCGGAACCATAAAATTTATGGCATTATTTGTATTCTGATCTGTATTGCGAAATAGTTTTTATTTCTATCTTTAGAGCCTTGAAAAAGTTGCGTATTGCTATTTGAAACAATCAAATTAAAAATAGTATGGAACTCAAAAAATCTGAAAAAGCCGACCTGGAAAACAAAAAAAATGTTTTCCTGCTGATTGGTCTGGTGGCTGCCCTGGGGATTACCCTGCTTGCCTTTGAATGGACCACCAAGCCGGCAGAATTGGCCTCTCTGGGAACCCTTGATGCCTCAGCGGTAGAGGAAGAGGTGATTCCCATCACCCGTCAGGAAGAGATGAAGACTCCTCCCCCGCCGCCACCGCAGACCGTTGTCGAGGTACTCAATATTGTGGACAACAATGCACAGGTGAATGACGACCTGAGCATCTTTGATTCGGAAGCCGATAACGAAACCTTTGTCGATGTGGCGCCGATTGTACAGGCCAAGGAAGAAAAGGAAGAAGCAGAGGAAGCCCAGGTTTTCTTCATTGTGGAAGAGATGCCTGAATTTCCCGGTGGGGAAGCCGCCCTGCGCGCCTTCATCGCCAAATCGATCAACTACCCGGTGATTGCCCAGGAAAACGGCATCCAGGGTAAAGTGTACGTCACCTTTGTTGTCGACAAGGATGGCGGTATATCGGAAGCCAAGATAGCACGTGGCGTCGACCCTTCACTGGACAAGGAAGCCCTTCGCGTGGTCAACTCCCTTCCGAAATGGAAACCCGGAAAACAGCGCGGGAAACCGGTGAGGGTCTCCTACACCGTGCCCATCAGCTTCGTATTGCAGTAAACGTATAAGTCGATATCTTTGCACTCCTGTTCCGCAGGCGGAACAGGAGTTTTTTTTAACCATTATTGCACGCACAGAGATGATTGAAACCAGACCCCCATCAGAAAGGGTCGTCCTGGTCGGACTGGTCAGCCAGCAACAGGATGAAAAACAAGCCAGGGAATACCTTGAGGAACTGGCCTTTCTGGCCGACACGGCCGGGGCGGTTGTGCTCAAACATTTTCTGCAGCGTCTTGAACAACCCCACCCAGTGACTTTCGTAGGCCAGGGCAAACTGAACGAAATTGCCGACTATGTCAAAGTCACAGAGGCCGACACGGTCATCTTCGATGATGAGCTCACTCCCACCCAACTCCGGAATGTGGAAAAAGTACTGGCTTGTAAGGTGCTGGACCGCACCAACCTGATTCTCGACATTTTCGCCCGCCGGGCACAGACGGCCCACGCCAAAACCCAGGTCGAACTGGCCCAGTACCAATACCTCCTGCCCCGCCTTACCCGCATGTGGACCCACCTCGAAAGACAACGGGGAGGTATCGGACTGCGCGGCCCCGGTGAAACCCAAATCGAAACCGACCGGCGCATCATCCTCGAAAAAATCGCCCGGCTGAAAGACGAACTCAAAAAAATCGACCTCCAGAAAACAACCCAGCGCAAAAACAGGGGCAAAACCGTCAGGGTCGCCCTGGTGGGTTACACCAACGTGGGTAAATCCACCATCATGAACATGCTGAGTAAATCGGAAGTCTTCGCCGAAAACAAACTCTTCGCCACCCTCGATACCACCGTCCGCAAGGTGGTCATCACCAATCTCCCCTTCCTGCTGGCCGATACCGTGGGTTTCATCCGCAAGCTGCCCCACGACCTGGTGGAATCCTTTAAATCCACCCTCGATGAGGTCAGGGAAGCCGATATCCTGGTCCACGTGGTGGATATCTCCCACCCGGGATTCGAAGAACAGATCGAGGTGGTAGACCGTACCCTCAGGGAAATCGGCGCAGCCGACAAAAACAAAATCTACCTCTTTAACAAGATTGACGCCTTTACATTTGTGGAAAAGGATCACGACGACCTCTCCCCGTCGACCCGTGACAATATGAGCCTCGACGACTGGCAGCGCTCCTGGATGGCCCAGAACAATACCCCCTCCCTGTTCATCTCTGCCAGGTATAAAACCCATGCCGAAGAATTTAAGGCCCTCCTCTATCAGGAGGTCAAAAAAATACACGTGCAGAGGTTCCCCTATAACGATTTTCTCTTTGACCTTCCGGAGGAAGAACCATCTTCCTCCCCAACCCTGTAAGACTTTCCGGGGATTCCCGACCCAGATTCCCGGATCTCTCCTCCCTGTCTCAGGATCCCGGAACTCTCCTCCCTGCCTCAGGATCCCGGATTCCGGCATTCTGATCTTCTGATCTTCCGATCTTCCGATAATCCGGCCTGCTGAAATCCTTTACTTCAGTCCCTGCCTGATCAGGTATTCGGCAATTTGCACGGCGTTGAGGGCGGCACCTTTACGGATCTGGTCGCCGACACACCAGAAGGTGATTCCGTTGGGATGGGAGATATCCTTCCGGAGGCGCCCCACATAGACATCGTCCTTTCCTGACACGAAAAGGGGCATGGGGTATTTCTTTTCAGAGGGTTTATCGAGAAGGGTAAGGCCTTCGGCCTTCAGAAAGGCCTCCCGCACGGTTTCCACGGAAAGAGGTGAAGCCGTCTCCACCCAGATGGCCTCGGAATGGGCCCGGGCGACCGGAATACGGACACACGTGGCACTCACTTCGGCCGTGGTGTGCATGATCTTCCGGGTTTCCCAGCTCATCTTCATCTCCTCCTTGGTGTAATCGTTGTCGAGAAACACATCGATGTGCGGAATAATGTTCATGGCCAGCTGGTAGGGGAACTTGGCCACGGTAGGTTCATCACCGCCGGCGATCTGACGGATCTGCTGCTCCAGTTCCGCAATGCCCTGGGCCCCGGCGCCGCTTGCCGCCTGATAGGTGGCCACATGCACCCGCGTTATGGGCGACAAATCCTGGATAGGTTTGAGCGCCACCACCATCTGAATCGTCGAACAGTTGGGATTGGCAATGATTTGACGTGGCCTGACCAGCGCATCGGAGGCATTCACCTCGGGAACCACCAACGGCACATCCTCATCGTACCGGAATGCACTCGAATTGTCGATCATGATGGTCCCGAATTTGGTGATGGTCTCCGCAAACTCCTTCGAGGTGGAGGCTCCCGCCGAGGTAAGCGCGATGTCGATGCCCCTGAAATCATCGTTGTGACAGAGCTCTTTGACGGTCAGCTTCTTTCCCCGGAAAGAATATTCCTTTCCGGCACTCCGCGACGAACCGAACAACACCAGCTCATCAAGGGGAAAATTCCTCTCTTCCAGCACCTGCAGAAACTCCTGTCCCACGGCACCACTCACACCCACGATCGCTACTTTCATTTTGCTTGCTTTTTTACTGGAAATTCCTTAAATTGTATCGTTTACAAACCTTCCGGAACAAAAATACAATATTATGAATTTGCCCCTCAGCCCCTACGGGGTAAAATCCCATTTCTTAACATTGGCAATTTCCCTGCCTGTCTGTGTCTTATCCTTCCTGGCTACGGGCTTTCCCTGTCCAGGTGGGGAAAGAGCCTGCCCACTCGGCACCCTGACCGCCCGGGTCAGCGAAGCATCTGCGACGCACCTGCCGGGCCTCCCTCCTTCCGCGGAACCCCGCGACAACAAGGTGGTCATCAATGAAATCATGGCCGATCCCACTCCCGTGGCGGGGCTTCCTGACGCCGAATGGATCGAACTCTACAATGCGGGTGCGTTGGCGGTATCCCTCAAAGGATGGGAATTGAGGGTGGGCAGCTACCACAGGGTACTCCCCGACTCGCTCCTCCTTCCCGGCCAATACAGGGTGGTCTGCTCCCAGGCTGCAGCCCCTTCACTGGCGGGCTACGCACCGGTCATTGCACTCTCCTCCTTCCCGGCCCTGCGTAACAGTGGAAACCGGATCACCCTCTCATTTCCCGGAGGCCTTCTCTCCGACCTCATCGACTATTCCGACAGCTGGTATGGCGACAGCAGCAGGAAAAACGGGGGCTGGAGCCTGGAGAGGATCGATCCTGCAAGGGATTGCGGGCAGAAGGCCAACTGGAGCGTCAGCAGGGATCCTGCCGGGGGCACCCCCGGAAAGGCCAACTCGGTCATGGCTCCCAACCTTGACCTCACTCCCCCGGAGGTCACCGCCGTCTACACCCTCTCCCCCCGTTCTGCCGCTATTTTCTTCTCGGAGGCCATGGATACCCTTCTCCTGCGGGAAACCACCCATTACCACCTCCCCGGGAATTGGGGTCCGCTGTTCCTCACCCTGGCAGCCCCCGGAAACGGGGTTACCCTCACCTGGGAACCGCCCCTGCCCCCCAACCAGCCCTGTGAGGTGGAACTCCTCCACATGGCCGACGAATGCGGAAATCCCCTGGCAGGCAACCAGGTGGAATTCGTCTGGGTCGTGGTAGCCCCGGGCGACGTGGTGATCAACGAAATCTTGTTCGATCCGTTCGGGGGAGGAAACGACTTTGTGGAACTTCTCAACCTCTCGGGGAAAAAGATCCCCCTGAACCGGCTGGTTCTGGCTGCCCGTGATGAAAACGGACAACTTAAAAAACCGGTATCGCCAGGACCGGCGGGAACCGTCCTGCTCCCCGGTGAAATCCTGGCCTTCACCACCGACACCGCCGGAGTCCTCCCCTTTTACCCTTCGGCTCAAAGGGAACAAATCAGGGAGATCCCCTCACTGCCCCCGATGTACAACGAAGAAGGCTGTCTGGTGCTCCTGGGCGATTCCATGACCTTTCTCGAAGAGGTGAACTACCGTGAAGAGATGCACCATCCCCTGCTGGCCAGCCATGAAGGGGTTTCCCTTGAAAGAAGGAACCCCCGGTTGCCGGCAAACGCTCCTGTCAACTGGCACTCGGCGGCTGAAACGGCCGGCTTTGCCACACCCGGGAGCCCCAACTCCGCAGGAATCCCGGGCTCCGGCGCCGACACCCCCGTCATCTCCTTCCTCCAGACCGCCTTTTCCCCTGATTACGACGGCTATCACGACGAACTGATCATCAGTTGCACTACCGGAACCCCGGGATGGATGGCCGGATGTCAGGTTTTTGACCCTTCAGGGAGATGGGTCACCCGCCTGGCCGGAAACCTCCTCCTGGGAACCCACGCCTCCATCACCTGGAACGGCCGCGACGAAAACGGCTCCCGCCTCCCCTCAGGGCCCTACCTTGTCCTGGTGGAACTCTTTCATCCCGATGGGAGAAACCTGATCCGTAAATGCGCCGTCTTCCTTACAGCCAGGGGAGACCTCTGACCCGCTTCCCCTCCCCCGGGGCCTTGCCGGGCTTTTCATCATCCCACAGGAGTCCTCCGGGGAATAAAAAAGGCCGCCTGAGGCAGCCTTTCCTTTTTATTTCTTCAGGATTTTTTCCATCACCTTCTCTTTCGGAAGCTTCTTCAGACAGAAGAACCAGTCCTTGCATTCCACTCCTTCTTCCTTGCCTTCCATTCGGTCCTTGGCGGTTCCGCAACTTCCGGCGGTGGGAACGATCACATCATCACCCGGACGCCAGTCGGCAGGCATGGCCACCCCAAAAGCATCGGCAGCCTGCAACCCCATCACAACACGCTTCAGCTCGTCAAAGTTGCGGCCCAGACTCAGAGGATAGTAGATGATCGTGCGGATGAAACCCTTCGGATCAATGAAGAATACGGCACGCACCGCCTTGGTGCTGCTTTCACCGGGCATCATCATCCCGTACTTGCGGGCTACTTCCATCGTAATGTCCTCGATAAGCGGGAACGTTACCTCAATGTCCTTCATCCCCTTGTATTCGATCTTCTCCTTGATGGTCCGCAACCATGCAATATGGCTGTATAACCCATCGACCGACAAACCTACCAGCTGACAGTTAAGCGCATTGAACTCAGCCTCCATATGGGCAAAAGTCATGAACTCAGAAGTGCAAACAGGGGTGAAATCAGCAGGATGACTGAACAAAATCACCCACTTCCCCTCGTAATCGGCGGGAAAATTGATGTTACCCTGGGTGGTAACAGCTTTAAACTCCGGAGCCTTGTCTCCGATGCGCGGTAAAGAAATGACTTGATTTTCCATAATTAAGTTGTATTATTTAAAAAATGAATGAATTAAGTTAACAGTCGTAATGGCGGGAGGAAAAGAGATTGCACAGGGAAGGAAATTTATGGCCTCCGGAACCTCCCGTGTTCAGGAAGTCAGTACAAAAGCCCTTCCGTGTTAGGGGTACTGCAAAGAATCCTTCCGGAGAAACCATTCAGACGCCTTGCTGGTCACTGAACTCACCCACAATCTGAACCCTGACGTCGGAAATCCTGAATCCCGGGATCTCTTTACTGTTGAAATAGGCTTCGATCCAGCGGTTCAGCTCTTCGTCATAATAATCTTCAATCCTCATGGAATCCATGCTGTACAAATGATGGTGCTTCTCGGTAAAGGCATCATACCGCATCACATCCCCTTCGGTCTTCACCTTGTGAATGATCCCCTTCTCCACAAAAGTCTCCAGGGTATTGTACACGGTGCCCACCGCAATGTTGGGATAACGCTCCCGCACAAAATCTATGATGTGCTCGGCCGTCGGATGGGTCCTGCTGCTTGTGATCGCCTCATAGACCGCCAACCGCTGCGGAGTGATCTTCAAACCAAACCGGGGCAGCATCGCCCTGATGTTCCTGCTCTCCATCTTTATAAATGAGAATTATTACTATTTAAAAACGCGACCCAAAATTACTCAAATTTCGCGGGATTTTGTGTTAATAATTGTGAAATAAGAATAATTCCTTTTTATTCCGGGCCCGGTCGACCTCACGGAAAACAATTTTCCGGTTGCCTTGTTATAGGATTAAAAGATGTTTAATTATTAATAGAAACGATATGTCATTTGAATTGCCAAAGCTCCCATATGCCTATACGGCTTTGGAGCCTTACATTGATGCCCGCACCATGGAGATTCACCACACCAAACACCATGGAGGCTATACGGCCAACCTGAACAATGCCCTGCAGGGGAGTGCCTGGGAAGGGCGGTCCATAGAGGAGATCCTGCAGTCGGCCGGCGCCATTTCGCCCGCCGTCAGAAACAACGGCGGAGGTTTTTACAACCATAATTTATACTGGGAGATATTGACTCCCGGAGGTTCGCGTGAGCCTGAGGGAGTCCTGCTGGATGCCATCCGGGAATCTTTCGGATCGGTAGCCGCATTGAAAGAGGCTTTCACCAAAGCGGCGGTGACCCGTTTTGGTTCCGGTTGGGCCTGGTTACTTCTGCATGACAACAAACTGGTGGTCTCATCCACACCCAACCAGGATAATCCGCTGATGGACGTAGCGGAAGTGAAAGGCAAACCCATACTCGGCATTGATGTGTGGGAACACGCCTATTACCTTAACTACCAGAACCGTCGGCCCGATTATGTGGAAGCATTCTGGAACCTGATCAATTGGGATGAGGTCGCCGGAAAGTTGAAAGGTTAGTTGATTTTTGGTTTTTCCCCCGGAGCTGTGGCTCCGGGTTTTTTTTTGCTTTTCAGGATTTTTACCCGTAAATTTACTTCCCGTAAAACCAGGAAAATTAACCTTTAAAAATTCTGATATGGCATTTTCACTTCCGGCATTACCTTATGCCATGGATGCGCTGGAGCCTTACATCAGCGCAGCGACCCTGGGATTTCACCACGGGAAGCACCACCAGGCCTACGTCAACAACGTAAACAATCTGATCCAGGGAACCCCGTTTGAGCAGGCCACCCTGGAGGAGATCATCCTGAAATCTGACGGGGGAATTTTCAACAACGGGGCGCAGGTCTTTAACCACACCTTCTATTTTGAGCAGTTCTCCCCCGAGGGATGCAGGGAGCCCAAAGGAGCCCTGAAAGAGGCTATTGAAAGGGACTTCGGCTCAACAGAGGAGTTTACCGCACAATTCAACAAGGCGGCGGCCACCCTTTTCGGTTCGGGATGGGCATGGCTTGTCATCAACCCTGAGGGTAAACTGGAAATCGTACAGACCTCTAACGCCGGATGCCCCCTGCGTGACGGCAAAAAACCCCTGCTCACCTGCGATGTCTGGGAACATGCCTACTACCTCGACAAACAAAACCTCAGGCCCAGATACATCGAGGACTTCTGGAAAGTCATCGACTGGAAGATCATTTCAGAACGATACGACACTTTGATAAAATAATCATCACCATCTTTAAATTTACCTATCATGAGTGCAGAAAAAGTTTTGGAAGTTTTGAAAAATGCAGGCAAGGCATTGAAAGCCGGGGAGATTGCCGAAGCCTCCGGCCTGGATAAAAAAGAGGTCGACAAGGCGATGAAAACCCTCAAAACGGAGGGCAAGATTACTTCGCCCAAAAACTGCTATTGGGAACCGGCCAGGTAAAGCAGGCGACGCTCTTTCGGTAAGCCATAAAAAAACCTGCGGGAAACTTTCCCGCAGGTTTTTACTTTTCACATATAGATTCGCTACTCTTCCTTTTTCCAGAGGGCTTCCATCTCTTCCAGGGTTTTTCCCTTGGTTTCAGGAACCATTCTCCACACAAAGATAAACGAGAGCAGGCTCATCAGTCCGTAGAAGCTGTAGGTAAGACCGCCGCTAAACTCCATCATGGCCGGGTAGGTCGAGGAGATGAAGTAGTTGGCAGCCCACTGGGCGGCCACAGCGATGGCGATGGCCCTGCCCCTGATCTTGTTGGGAAAGATCTCGGAGATGAGCACCCAGGTGATCGGCCCCCACGACATCATGAATGAGGCCGTGTAAATGATGATAAAGACCAGGGTACTGATTCCGATCACCTTGAAGAAGGCGAGACCGCCAATGGCAAACATGCCAACGGCCATGCCGATCGAACCGATCATCAGCAGCACCTTGCGGCCATACTTATCGACAGTGACAATGGCAATGACCGTAAAGATGACGTTGACCAGTCCCATCACGACCGTCTGCAACATGGAGGCATCCTTGGCGGCGCCCATGCTTTCAAAGATCCGCGGGGCATAGTACAAGGCTACGTTAATGCCCACAAACTGCTGGAAAACACTGAGCAGAATGCCGATCAGGATGACCACTTTTCCATACGAGAAGAGCTTACCGGAAGCCGCCTCCACCGAATGTTTGATATCGTTGAAAATCAACCGGGCCTGGGTAGCGCCGTTGATGCGCGTCAGGATACTCAGGGCCTTATCTCCCCGGTTGGTCAGGGCCAGGTAACGAGGAGTCTCCGGAACAAAAAAGAGCAGCAGCCCAAAGAGCCCTGCGGGGATGGCTTCCGAAAGAAACATCATCCTCCATCCTGTTTCGTTGATATAATCCAGCGACTGGCCGCGGGCAATACCATAGTTGACGAAGTAAACCACCAGCATGCCGAAGATGATGGCGAACTGGTTAATCGAAACGAGTCTTCCGCGGATGTCGGCCGGTGCAATCTCCCCGATGTACATGGGACAAACCGCAGAGGCGAGTCCAACGCCGATACCCCCGATCACACGGTAGAAATTGAACATCAACAGCAGGCCCATGGTCGGTTCCCCTTTCTGAAAGAAAAGGAATTCAGGGAAGCCTGACCCCAGGGCGGAAAGAAAGAAAAGAACGGCAGCCACCATCAGAGAACGCTTCCTGCCCAGCCGTGAAGCCAGCCATCCCGACAGGATTCCCCCGATGATGCATCCGATCAGCGCGCTGGAAATGGTCGCCCCATGGGCCAGGGATCCCAGTCCCAGTGGCGTAATCAGGTAATTCTGAACCGATTTCTCGGCTCCCGAGATCACCGCCGTGTCATAACCAAACAACAATCCCCCCAGTGTGGCCACCAGGGTGATGGCGGTGATATAGAACATGTTCCGCTCTTTCATTACATCAGATAAAGCTGCCAAGCAACTGTTCGAGCAATTCCTGTTTGCCGCTGATCTGCCGCGGTTCTCCCACCTCTTTGGCAATCTGGTAAAGATCGGTGAGGCTCAGTTTTCCGGCTTCGAACTCAGCGCCCTTGCCTGAGTCGTACGAGCTGTAACGGGCTTTCCGCCGCTGCAGGTAATCCGACTGCTGTAATATTTTGTCGGCGACCACCAGTCCGCGGGCGAAGACGTCCATCCCCGAAATATGGGCAATGAAAATATCTTCCAGATCGGTGGAATTGCGACGGGTTTTGGCATCGAAATTAATCCCTCCCTGGGTGAATCCTCCAGCCTGCACCACTTCGAGCATGGCTTCGCTGATTTCATAAATATTGGTCGGGAACTCATCGGTATCCCAGCCGTTCTGGTAGTCACCCTTGTTGGCGTCGATGGATCCCAGCAATCCGGCATCGGCCGCTACGCGCAGCTCATGGGCGAAGGTATGGCCCGCCAGGGTGGCATGATTCACTTCCACGTTCAGTTTAAAATCCTTGTCCAGGCCATTCTTACGCAAAAAGCCGATCACCGTGGCCACATCAAAGTCATACTGGTGTTTGGTAGGCTCCATCGGCTTGGGCTCTACCAGGAAGGTCCCCGTGAATCCCTGCTTGCGGCCGTAATCACGGGCAGCCGTCAGGAACAATCCCATGTGCTCCAGTTCCCGTTTCATGTCGGTATTGTGCAGACTCATATAGCCTTCACGGCCTCCCCAGAAAACATAACCGGTTCCACCCAGGGCGATGGTAGCCTCGATGGCGTTTTTAATCTGAACCGCCGCATTCACCAGCACATTGAAATCGGGATTCGTGGAAGCGCCGTTCATGTAACGGGGATTGCTAAAGACATTGGCCGTGCCCCAGAGCAACTTCACTCCCGTGGCCTGCTGACGCTCACTGGCCAGTTCCACCATCTTCTCCAGTCGCTTCTCAATCTCAAAAACCGAACCGTCACCCACCACATCGGTGTCATGGAAACAGTAATAGGGAACTCCCAGCTTGGTGATGAACTCAAAGGCGGCATCCATCCTGGCCTTGTTGCGGTCCATCAGGTCGGCGGGATCATCCCACGGGAAAATCTGGGTGCCAGGGCCAAAGGGATCTTCACCCGTGCCGCAGAAGGTGTGCCAGTAAGCCACTGCAAAACGAAGATGCTCCTTCATGGTCTTGCCTCCTACCACGCGATTCTCATCATACCACTTAAAAGCCAGCGGATTACGCGAATCCGGGCCTTCAAATTTAATCTTCCCGATACCCGGGAAAAACTCTTTATTTCCAACGAAATAGTTCATAGTTGTTGTTTTATTAATTATAAATGTCTGAATGTCAATGCGAAATATGATATCAAGGAGAGGGTCAGGTAAGGATTGGCGAGGAGAGTTTTCCCTTCAGGACCGACAGCCACCGTTCATAGGCGGCGTTCCAGAGTTCCAGGCGTGAGGGATCGGGTTCGATGGTATGCAGTTTGCGGAGGTTTCCAAAGGCTTCGGCCGGGGAGGCATAATAACCCGAGCCCATGCCGGCTCCGCGGGCTGCTCCGGCCGCCCCGTCGGTATTATAAAGCTCAATAGCGGCACCCGTAATTCCCGCCAGCGTTTCCCGGAAAAGAGGACTTAAAAACATATTGGCTTTACCGGCCCTGATGACTGAGGGGCGTATGCCGGTCTCCCGCATGATGTCCATCCCATATTTGAAGGAGAAGACAATGCCTTCCTGGGCGGCCCGCAACAAATGCCCCCTGTGGTGAATGTTGAAATTCACCCCGTCGAGAAGTGCCCCGGTCTCCCTGTTGCCCAAAACTCGCTCCGCACCATTCCCGAAGGGCAGGAAGGTGACTCCCTCCGATCCCGGGGGCACCTCTTCGGCCAGCCGGTTCATCTCCTCATAGGAGAGGTGATTGCCCACTACCCGCTTCAGCCAGGAGTTGAGGATTCCCGTGCCGTTGATACAGAGCAGAACGCCCAGGCGGGGCCGGTCACCCTGGTGATTGACATGGGCAAAGGTATTGACCCGGGAGGCGGGGTCGAAACGGATCTCTTCACTAATTCCGTACACCACCCCGGAGGTACCGGCAGTGGTGGCCACCTCACCGGGCTCCAGAACATTAAGCGACAGGGCATTATTGGGCTGGTCGCCGGCCCGGTAACTCACCATGGTGCCCGGGGCTAGCCCCAGTTCAGCAGCTGCACCTGCCGTAAGACGCCCCTGGTCGCCAAAGGCAGGTACCAGCGGAGGGATCACCGAAGCATCAAAACCATACTCCTCCATCAATAAGGTGGCCAGTCCGTTCCGGCTGAAATCCCAGAGGATCCCCTCAGAAAGCCCGCCGACGGTGGTCCGCGCCTCCCCGGTCATCCGCATGGCAATGTAATCACCCGGAAGCATGATCTTGTCAAGGCGATCGAAAGCCTCCGGTTCATGCTCCTTCACCCATTTCAGCTTCGAAGCGGTGAAATTCCCGGGTGAATTAAGCAGGTGAGAAAGACACCTCTGCTCCCCGAGGGAGGCAAAGGCAGCCTCCCCGATGGCCGCAGCCCGGCTGTCACACCATATGATAGAAGGCCTGATCACCTGCCCCCGACGGTCCACCATCACCAAACCATGCATTTGGTAGGAAATCCCGATCGCCTCAATAGAGGACGGGGCCACTCCCGACACGGCCAGGACTTCAGCCAGGGCAAGCTTCAGATTACGCCACCAGACCTCCGGCTCCTGCTCCGCCCAGCCTGGCCGGGGAGCCGTAATTTTCATCTCCTCCTTTGGATAAAACGCCGAGGCGGTAACCTCTCCCGTCTCCCCTTGCACCAGAGATGCCTTCACCGAAGAACTGCCAATATCAAAACCCAGTAAATACATAGTTATCAGTCGATTTAGCTTTATTACGGACCCCTGGGGACCGACAAGTTTCAAAAGTAATTCATTTTTTCTTTACTTTTACATCCTTCCTGCATATATTACAATAACCAATCTGGAATTATGGCCATCGCAGAATTGATCATGAAAAACCGCAGTTACAGGCGGTTTGTAGAATCGGAGCGGATTTCCGCGGAGCAAATCGGGAGGTGGATCGGGTTGGCCCGTTATTCGGCGTCAGGCCGGAACATGCAACCCCTGAAATATGCGGTCAGCACCAGCCCGGAGGTGAACGCAGCCATTTTCCCCCATCTGGCCTGGGCGGGGTACCTGGCGGACTGGAAAGGGCCCGCAGAGGGAGAGCGGCCAGCCGCCTATATCGCCGTGCTTCATGATACTTCTTTGAGTGACAAGTATTATTGTGACGACGGCATCGCCATCCAAAGCATACTGCTGGGGGCCGTCGAAGAGGGATACGGAGGCTGCATTCTCGGGTCGGTAAATCGCAGGGAGATCGCCCGCATACTGAAACTCCCCCCGCATTTGCCTATCCTGTGGGTCCTGGCCCTGGGAAAACCTGCGGAAACCGTTCTCCTCCACGACCTGGAAGGCGACGACATCCGCTACTGGCGCGACCCCGAAGGGAACCACCATGTCCCAAAAAGAAAAACGGAGGAGCTGATCTGGAGCGCCAGATGATCCTGGAAATCAAGACAATTCAGAAACTCTAAAAAAAATCAGGAACGCCAGAAAATTCAGAAACTCCAGATAATCCACCAATTCAAAGGGTCGCATATTTTTCACAAGCAGCCCAAAACAGACAGGGGACCCTCCCCGTTAGCGTGGGAGAATCCCCTGTGAGACCTCATGCCGGTCACCCCTGACAGAAATTTATCGTCTGTCGGGCAGGTCAGGCTGCCCTTATCCCCTGATGAAAAGCGCCTTGATGATATGGGAAGCCATTTTAGGATTTTCTTTCAGCCTCCGGGTGGAATAACCAAACCATTTCTCCCCGAAAGGTACGTAAACCCTCATGAGATGACCTTTCTGAATCACGGAACTTCTCAATTCCGGGGTTACCCCGTACAACATCTGAAATTCATAATCTCCCTGGCCGGCCCCGTGTTGTTCAATCAGCCTATAGGCATGGTCTATCAGATACTTGTCATGCGTGGCTATACCCACATAGATTTTATGCTTAAGCATGAAATCGAGCAACAGGAGGAAATTGTCCCTGACCTCCTGGTACCCCTTGTAGGCGATGGATTCAGGTTCGATATAGATTCCCTTGCACAACCTGAAGTTGAGGGGGGACTCAGGGGTATGCACATCCATCAACGCTTCCAGGTCGGAAAGGGTCCGGCGCATATAAGCCTGGACCACCAATCCCACACTGCGGGGAAATTCGGCTTTCAGCTTGCGGTAAAGTGCAATCTCCATATCCACACATTGCGAGTCTTCCATATCAATCCTGATGAAACTCCCCTTTTCTGCAGCTTTCCTGACCACCTCCCTGATATGCCGGTAGCAGGCTTCCTGGTCGATCAGCAATCCAAACATCGTGGGCTTGACTGAAAAATTACCCTTCACCCCTTCTGCCGTAAAACGGTCTATAATCCGCAGGTACTCATCCCTGTTGGATTCCGCCTCTTCCATGCTTTTGATGAACTCTCCCAACAGATCGGAAGTCACCACCGCACCCCCTGCATTCAGTTCCTTCGATACCCTTATCCCATCCTCAATCTTCGTTCCGGCGATGTACCGGCAACTGAAAATCCAGATCAACTTCGCGGGGAAGTACGGTAAAATACTGGCAATAAACTTGTTAAACATCTGTGTTTAAATTATTAATTCGGTAACTATACATATTGTTTCGTGGATCATAAAAATAATATGGCCTTTCTCCCATTTCTATGATGTTTATCAGATCAATTGTATGATTTATACCATGCTTTTTTATAAAATATTAACATTCAACACATTAAAAAATCACGCCGGATTATACGGCATTAAACTGAAAAAATTATCTTTGTGGCTTTAAAATTCAAAGTCGAAATTTATGAAAGGAACTTCATGGGTAGCAACCATTCTGTTGTTTGTGGCTATCGCGGTATTGTATGTTCTTCACTTCACGGGGAAGAACGGAGGGAAAGGAACAAATGGTGAAGAAGGAGAGGCTACGGAGCAGCAGGATGTGCGCATTGCCTACATCAAGGCTGATTCCCTGATTTTGAATTATGACCTTTCACAGGTGTTGCATGATGAATTCACAAAAAAGCAGGAAGCTTTTACCAGTGAATATGGTTCAAAAAGGAGTGCGTTCGAAAGGGAAGCGACTGAATTCCAGCAGAAGCTGCAGCGCGGGGGTTTTCTCACCGAACAAAGGGCCATCCAGGAGCGCGACCGGCTGGTGAACAAGGAACAGGAGATTGCCCGGCTTGACCAGGAGCTTTCAGCAAAGCTTGCTGAATTACAGCAGGTTAACAACCAACAGCTCATCGACAGTCTGATTTCCTACCTGAAAATTTACAATGCAGATCAGAAATTCGATTATATCCTGAATGCCTCGGAGGTACTGGTCGGGCCGGAAACCGCCAACATCACCGGGGAGGTCCTCAAACTCATGAATGCCCGTTATCAGGCCGCGCAGGCCAAACCATAAAAAATAGGAGAATCCGGGTCCTCCCGGATTTTTTTTATCCTTTCAGGCATGTTTGCCCGCCGCTATTTTGAGAAATCCCCGGGTTTCACCCCCCGCGTAGCTGTTTCCCCCGGTCCGGGCCTGGCCATGATCGTGGTCATTCCCTGCATACACGAACCCGACATCCTTAAAACCCTCGATTCCCTTTATCAGTGCGACCGGCCAGAAGGGAACACCGAAGTTCTCATCCTGGTCAACGAACCGGAGGGAGCCTCTCCTGACCTTTCAGCATTCAACCGGGCCACCATGGATGCCCTGCAGCAATGGACCATGACCCACCAACAGGATCACCTCACCTTTTTCCCCATAGGGCCCGTCGTGCTTCCGCGGAAATGGGCAGGCGTGGGACTGGCACGAAAAGCAGGTATGGATGAAGCGCTCTGGCGGTTTCACCTCTCCGCCTGTCCAGGAGGGCTCATTGTGTCGCTTGACGCCGACACCCTCGTTGAAACAGGGTATCTCAGGGCCATTGAAGCCCATTTCAGAGCGCATCCGGCCCATGTGGGAGCCACCATCCGCTTCCGCCACCAGACCGGAGGATTCCCCGACAGGCAAGTCCGCGGTATCCGCCTCTATGAACAGTATATGTTTTATTATAAAAATGCGCTGGACTGGAGCGGATACCCCCACGCCCTCTATACCGTGGGTTCCGCTTTCACCGTCATCGCCGAAGCATATATGAAACGGGGAGGCATGACCCGCCGTAAAGCCGGGGAAGATTTTTACTTCCTCCAAACGCTCACCCAACTGGGTGAAGTGGGAGAAATCGAATCCACCACCATACACCCCTCGCCCAGGGTCTCCGGGCGTGTCCCCTTCGGCACAGGCCCGGTGATGAGAAAATGGATGGAAGGATCCGATGAATTGCTCTATGCCTTTAACTTTGAGGCCTTTGAAGATCTGCGGCTGCTTTTTCAGGCCATTCCCCGCTTCTTCAGGACCACCCCGGAGGAGACCGGAGAGGTACTCTCAGCGCTGCCCCAACCGGTCACAGAATTCCTGATGCATGAACAACTTATCGATGAGATCAGGGAATTGTCACACAATTGCAGTACGCCTGCCATTTTCGGAGAGAGGTTCTTCCAGGTCTTCAATGCCTTCAGGATCCTCCGCTTTCTCAACTTCACCCATCCCCGTCATTACCGGAAAACACCCCTTGATGCATGTTGCCGGCGGTTGGCGATCCGCATGCCAGGGCTCGACTTCTCTGAATTTAGCGAAACCCAACTTCTCTGAATCTAACGAAACCCAACTTCTCTGATTTTAGCGAAATCCTACCTCTCTGAATTTAGCGAAATCCTACCTCTCTGAATTTAGTGGGATATTCGGGTCAGATTTGTTCCCAGCCTCCGCGGTAGGTATGCCTTATCCACTCCTCGGCCATTTCGGCCGCGGGGAGTGTGGCGTACTCTTTTGAGAAGCGGGGGTCTCCGTTGATCACCTCAAACCGGTCGCGGGTGAGGACCTTGATGCGGTCGTCGTAGCCGATATTGGTGAAGCGCATGTTTTTGCCATCCCAGAGCAGTTTCCGCTGGAGGCTCTGGAGGCGGACGGCCAGGACACCCATAACGACCATTTCGTTGAGGGGCCCGGCATATCCAAAGTGGGAGGAGGCCTCCAGGCGCGTGTCGCGGCTCTCCTTGCAGGCCCTGATCCAGTCCTGTTCATGGCCGCCGGTCATCGCCCCGGGAATCCTCCGTAAGGAAGGGGCCGGCTGGGTGAAATGCTCCATCTCGCGGGTAGGCAACAGCTGTGGATTGCGGGCATAGGTGCCGCACATGATTTTTCCGCGGGTTCCGTGGAAAATACACCCTCCATCGGCATCGCCCATCATTTCCCCCGGCAGGAGTTCATCGGGGCGGGGAGGCATCAGACCCCCGTCATACCAGTGCACAGTCACTTCGGGCATGGCCACCTTGGGCAGGTTATCGCGCCGCGGAAATTCATACCGTACAAACTCGGCATTGGGGGCCGACTCGGTATTGACAGGCGTGGAGGAACCCTGCACGGCCGAAGGAAATTCCAGTTTCAGGGCAAGAAAAACCGGGTCCAGGATATGGCAGGCCATGTCACCCAGGGCACCCGTCCCGAAATCCCACCACCCCCGCCAATTCCAGGGGGTGTAGATCTCGTTGTACGGCCGGTAGGGCGCCGTACCAATAAAAAGATCCCAGTCCAGGGTGCGCGGGGGCCGCTGCTCCCGCGAGGGGCGCTCCAGTCCCTGTGGCCATATCGGCCGGTTGGTCCAGGCATCCACATGGGTCACCTCCCCGATGGTACCCGCCCATATCCACTCACAGATCTTCCTGATCCCGTCATCCGAATTTCCCTGGTTTCCCATCTGGGTAGCTACCCGGTAAGTACGGGCCGTCTCCGCCAGCACACGGCTCTCATACACAGTATGAGCCAACGGCTTCTGTAAATAGACGTGATAGCCCTGCCGCATGGCCATCATGGCCGGAAGGGCATGCGAATGGTCGGGAGTGGCGATCACCACAGCATCGATATCCTTCTGCTGGTCAAACATCACCCGGTAATCCTTGTATTGTTTGGCCCGGCTCCACGCCTTGAAGGAACTCCGCCCCGCATAATCCCAATCCACATCGCACAGGGCCACTATGTTCTCCGACTCCATGTGCTTGAGATTCCGGTAGCCCATGCCTCCTACCCCAATGGCCGCTATGTTGAGTTTCGATGCCGGCGGGGTACGCCCCAACCCCGCCACCACATGGGAAGGCAATACCGTGAAACCCGCCGCCACTGCGGCAGTGCTGGCTATGAATGACCTGCGTGAAACTTTATTCGCATCGTTCGTTTGCATGGCTTGAAATTTTCTCTCCTGAAAGATTCCGGGATGAAAATACGCAAAAAACAACTTCGGGACAAAGAACCCGGGACAAAACAGAGAATCACCCTCCCTCCTGATGAATCCTCCTCTTTCTCCCGCCACCCGCACGCTCCCCCCCTTTGCATGCTCCGGGCTGATGCTTTCCGAATGACCACACGACCAGGAAGAAGGATTAAGTCTGAACAGTGATCAGCCTATCTCCAGGAGAAGGGCTACGGCTTCGCCGGTACTCCGCACACCGGAAAAGGTGAGGGTCAGCTTTCCCTTCTCCCGCATCGCACACTTGCGGGGATGGGCCTGTACAAACTGGAGCACTTTGCCAAAAACCTCCGATCCGTAATAGGCTGATTGCTGGTCGGCGGGAAAATAACAGATCATCATTTCGCCCTTGAGCACCACTCTTTCCATCCCCAGCCGGATAGCGCTCCAGCGCAGACGCACGATATCCAAAAGGCCGGTGCTCTCGGGGGGGATTTTCCCGAAGCGGTCGCGCAGACTACTCTCGAAGCTCTGCAGCTGTTTTTCGTTTTCGAGGTTGTCGAGTTCACGGTAAAGCAACATCCTTTGGGCGGTAGAGGGAATATAGCTCTCGTGGAAAAGCAGTTCCAGATCGGTATCTATCTGGCAATCGCCGACATAAGGCCGGGAAGGAACGGGACTGCCTGCAGGTTTCTCCTCCCGGAAGAGATCGCCGAATTCTTCCGCCTTGAGCTCAGATACCGCTTCGTTGAGGATCCGGTGGTAGGTCTCGAAGCCGATGTCGGCGATGAACCCGCTCTGTTCGGCACCCAGGAGATTGCCGGCCCCTCTGATGTCGAGATCCTGCATGGAGATATTGAAACCGCTTCCCAGGTCGGAGAATTCTTCGATGGCCTTGAGTCTCCGCCGTGACTCAGGGGTCAGGGAGGCCAGTGGGGGGGTGATGAGATAGCAGAAAGCCTTTTTGTTGGAGCGACCCACCCTGCCGCGCAACTGATGCAGATCACTGAGTCCGAAATTCTGGGCCTGATTGATGATCATCGTATTGGCATTGGGAATGTCAAGACCCGACTCGATGATGGTCGTAGCGATCAGCACATCAAAACGGCCGCCAATGAAATCAAGCATCACCTTTTCAAGCTGGGGCCCTTCCATCTGGCCGTGGGCCACCACCGTCCTGACTCCCGGAACGATACGCCTGACCGCCTCCTCCACTTCCCTGATGTTCTGCACCCGGTTGTGGATGAAGAAGACCTGTCCGTTGCGGCCCACCTCGTAAAGAATGGCATCCCTGATCAGCTCCTCATTGAAGCCGTGCACCTCGGTGAGAATAGGATAGCGGTTGGGCGGTGGCGTTTGGATGATACTCAGGTCACGGGCTCCCATCAGCGAAAACTGAAGGGTCCGCGGAATAGGCGTCGCCGTCAGACTCAGCGTGTCGAGGTTGACCTTCATCTGCTTCAGCTTCTCCTTCACGGAAACCCCGAACTTCTGCTCCTCATCGATGATCAGAAGCCCCAGCTCCTTGAACTTCACATCCTGGCTCACCAGCCGGTGGGTGCCTATCAGTATGTCTATTTTGCCCTCCTTCAGCTGCTGAAGAACTTCCCTGATTTCTCCGGAAGGGCGCATGCGGCTGACGTATTCAACGCGTACAGGAAAATCGGCCAGCCGGTCGGAGAAGGTCTTGAAATGCTGCAGGGCCAGAATGGTGGTGGGGACCAGCACCGCTACCTGCTTGCTGTCGGCCACCGCCTTGAAGGCCGCCCTGATGGCCACCTCGGTCTTCCCGAAACCCACATCTCCGCATACCAGCCGGTCCATGGGCATCTGCTTCTCCATGTCCTCCTTGACGGCCAGGGTGGCCTTTTCCTGGTCGGGGGTATCCTCATACACAAAGGAGGCTTCCAACTCGGCCTGCAGGTAGGAGTCGGGAGAAAAGGCAAATCCCTGCTCTTCACGACGCCGGGCATACAGGGCAATCAACTCCCGGGCAATATCCTTGACCTTCGACTTGGTTTTGTTCTTGAGGTTCTGCCAGGCGGCACTCCCCAGCTTGTTGAGGTTCGGGGGGGTCCCGTCCTTCCCTTTGTACCGCGATATCCGGTGCAAGGAGTGAATGCTCACCAGCAGGGAGTCGTTGTCCTTATAGACCAACCGGATGGCCTCCTGCACCTTGCCATTTACCTCGGTTTTCACCAATCCGGCAAACTTACCCACACCATGATCGATGTGCACGACATAATCGCCCGGATAAAGGGTCGTGAGTTCCCGCAGGGTGATGGCCTCCCGCTGTGGCTTGCCGGTACGCAGCCGGTACCGGTGGTACCTCTCGAAAACCTGATGGTCGGTATAGCAGCAGATCTGCAGATCATGGTCTATAAAACCCTCATGCAAAACAAACTTCACCGGTTCAAAGACCACCTTCTGGCGGGTCTCCCTGAAAATATCCCTGAGCCGTTCGGCCTGTTTTTCCTGGGAGGTAAGCAGCAAAATACGGTATCCCTGTTCGGTGAACTGCAGTAGATTTTGTCCCAGCAGGTTAAAATTCCGGCTAAAAACCGGCTGCTTTGAAACGTTGAATTCAAGCTTTAGGGTCGGGGCAAACATCTCCCCTCCCCCAGTCTCGAGGCAGGTCATGGATGAAAGTACCTTTTGCAGCCCTGTGCCGTCGAGCAGATCCCCGGGGGCCACCTCCGTTTCCGGGGCAGCTACTCCGGAGGTATGGGTAACAATGGCCTCCAGCTGGCCGGCCACCAACCGGCTGTTGATACCCAGAAAAAGCACCTCTTCATTCATGTACTCCATAAGAGAAATCCGTGGGCCCTCCTCTTTGTTGCGCAGAAGGTCGGGAATCAGGGTCACCTTTTCCGGGTGCGCCTTTGAAACCTGGGTATCGATATCAAAACTGCGGATCGACTCTACCTCGTTGCCAAAAAAATCAAGCCGGCAGGGATCTTCCCCGGCATAGGAAAAGATGTCGACTATGCTCCCCCTGACCGAGAACTGGCCGGGTTCGGTCACAAAATCGACCCGTTCAAAACCATATTCATACAGATATTCGGTGATGAATTCGATCGAGATCCTTTCACCCCGGGAGATCTCCAGGGTGTTGGCAGTAAGGGTTTCCCGCGAGGGGACCTTTTCCACCAGCCCTTCGGGGGAGGTGACCACCAGGTGGGGAACCCCCGTTGCCAGGCGGCTGAGGGCTTCGGTGCGGAGCATGATGTTCTCCTGATCGGGCTGACCATACTGTACCGACCGCTTATAGGAAGAGGGGAAGTATAGGGTGCGGGATTCCAGGCCCAGGGTGACCAGATCGTCGTAAAAATAGGCGGCGTCTTCCCGTTCGGGAAGGGTCACCAGCAAGCTTCTTCCCGCTTTCAGGAAGAGCTGCGCCACCAGAATGGTCAGCGCAGAGCCATAGATTCCCTTCAGGTGGATCTTCTCCCCCGGGGGGGCAGCAACCGTTTCGGCCAGTAAGGCCAGGTTCCGGTGCCCCTCAAACAGCTTCAGAAAAGTGAGCGCTTCCAATAAAGGCGCATTTTAAGGCCACCAAAGATAAAAAAAACAGGAAAAAAGGAACGGGAACATACGTTTTAGCGCTTAACTTTGTTTTAATACAAAGTCTGAAGTTCAGATTAAAAGATTTCAAGCCATGAGAAATAAAAAGTGGATTTTACTCTCCCTCTGGGTCTTTCTGCCGGGTCTGTTCCATTCCTGCCAGGAGGAAACCGTGACTGCCGAAGACCCTGAACTGCTGACCAGGCAGGAGGTCCAGGTTGAAGAGTTGATGGCCGATCTGGATGCCATGGTCGATGAAGCCCTTTTCCTGCAGCTGAATCCCCTGAAAGCAGCCACCGGCGAGGGCGACTATTTCAGAAACAGCTGTCCAGTGGTCACCTATTCCCGGAGTGACGGGACCAGGGTACTCACCCTGAACTTTGGAGAGGGGTGCACCGGCCGCGACGGCAAGGTGCGTTCCGGGAAAATCATCGTCACATCAGGCTCCTTTGAAGAGTCGGGGTTTGAAAGGGAGAAACGTTTTGACCAATTCATGGTGGACGGCAAAAAAGTGGAGGGCCGTATCCTGAAAACCATCACCTTCGACCGGCAAACGCTCCTCCGGACGGCTTCCGTTGAGGAGGAGGTTACCCTGACGTTTCCCGACGACAAGGGAGTGGTCAAGCGGAAGGCCAGCCTCACCAGAGAGTATGAACTCCACTTCCCCGGGATAGGCCGGGATAACCTGATGCGCTCATGGGGAACGGTGGAGGTGACCCGCCTGAATGGAATCAAATTCACCAAAACCATCACACAAGAGAACCCTGTGGTTTTTCTGGTATCCTGCCACCGCAATGTCAGCGGGGTGGTTACTTTTACCACCAGCGACGGCCGCAGTTGGAGCCTCGACTATGGTGACGGGACCTGCGACAATCTGGCGACCCTCACCAAAGACGGGGAATCCAAAACCATCAAATTGAAATAATAATCCCCCAGAAAAAGAATTCCGCAGAACCGTTTACTTCTGCGGAATTCTTTTTTTATGACTCCAGGCGTCAAGGTCAAACTGCCGGTTGAGTTTGTAGAGGATCTGGTTTTCCCCGAAGAAAGGTTCCAGGATGCCGATGACGATGAAATCGGCCAGGAGCTGTTCGGCCCTGCGATATGGGAGACATCCTTTGCGGGCCAGTGCCGACACGGTGATGAAATCATACTTCTGCACGTAATCAAGGAGGAACTTCTGGGCCTCGTCGAGGCGTACCAGTACACCTGTGGATCCCTTTTCACGACGCCAGACATCGATCATGACCCTGGGAGCCAGGCGGTTTTCATCACGATGCCGCACCCAGGCGGTCCACTTGCCCTCTTCATCTTTGGCAAAATGGGGTTTTTCGGAACTGGGTTCCACCATGACCTGGAGGACGGTTTTCCCTTCGGCATGCCATTGCCGGGTGGTGAACGCCACCGGCGGACGGCTGTAAATCCGGGCAGCCGACTCCACCATGTAATACTCCTCGTCCGACTGTACCCCCACGATATGACCGTTGTCCTTGACCCCGATCAAGAGGCTGCCCCCCTCGCTGTTGGCAAAAGCCACCAGCGAACGGGCGATCTTCCGGGAATCACTGATGCAGTACTTGAAATCCTGCAGCTGATGCTCCCCCTCCCTGATCATTTGTAACAACTTCGTGCTCATTAGGGTCTTTAACTAGTCAAAGATAACCATTCACAGGTGATAAAGGTTCATAGTGCACTCCCGGCAGTTGAATTCCAGCCTGAATTTCCGTTTTCCGTCAGACAGATACAGGGGTTCCTTCCAGGGTGCTGAAGAGGCCTCGGCCGCTCCCGGACTGACTTTCTCACCTGGAAAGGCATCCATTGCGGTCGTTCCGGCAGGGTATGTGTTATCTGTTACCCTGGGAAAGGCAGCGCTACCGGTATCTTCAGGAAGAGGGGAGTGGACACCGGTTACCTGTCCTGCTTTTTTCTCCCGGGGGCAGTGCCCCAGCTGGTATTTGAGGCAGTGTTTCATGGTCATCAGGCGGCGGCCGCGGTAATCACGGGTAACCTCCATGGCCGGTTCAATTTCCCTCACCCCATGACGGCGGTAAAAGCGGTCGGCCAGTGCATTGGAAACGTTCTCGCTCCAGGAGAGCGATGTGGTCTGGTAAGGAACGTCTTCATCTCCAATGCGGCGGACCTCCACCGGCCTTACATTCTCACGGTGGGCCGTAAAGGCGTCGAGGAACTCCCTCCGGAGGGCATTGATACGCGACTGGGGCATGAAAAGGCTCCACTTCCCGTGGGTTTCCGCGGTGGTGACCTCAAAGGGAGTTTCCCCGGCACGGGAAAACTGCTCCCTGAAAAGGCGGGCCGCCTGCTCCGTGTCCCTGGCAGGTGTATAATCCACCGGAAACACCATGGAAAGGGAAATCCCATCCTCATCCGTTCCGGTCACCCCAATGCCTCCTGGAGTTTCTTCCAGGGTGATCTTCAGGCCAATCTTCCTGGAAGTGCGGCTGCTGCGCAGCTGTTCCTCAAACCGGTGGTCGTAATTGCGATAAAGAACAGTGCCGGGGGGCAGGTTCACAGGTTCCGCCCAGGTGATCAGGTCGCCTTCTACGGTATTGATTTTAACTCCGCCCAAAACACCAGTACCGGTGAAAAAGGTGATCCCGTCATTGTTGTGCAGTTCCTTTTCGGCCTTGATCCGGGCCTGGCGCCCCTCACTGCGGACCACCACACCCACCCGTTCTCCGGCCGACTTGGGGGTGTCCATACTGGTCATCCCTGCATGCCGCCCATGTAAAAAATAAGAACTGCTTCCCCGTGAAAACGTACGGGCAGGATCAGGCTTAAAATCAAAGAGAACCCTCCCCGACGAGCTTTTCCCAAAGGCTGGATTCCCTTCCAGGAAAGCATCCAGCTTTTGCCTGTACCAGGCAGTGACGTTGCGCAGATAGCTTTCGTCCTTGAGGCGCCCTTCAATCTTGAATGAGGTAATGCCCGCCATGGCCAGCTCCGGCAGATGGTCTGAGAGGTCGAGGTCACGCAGGGAGAGAAGGTGTTTGCCGGTGATGATTTTCTCCCCGCGGGCGTCGACCAGGTTCCACGGCTTGCGGCAGGGCTGCGCGCATACCCCCCGGTTGCCGCTTCTCTCCCCCAGGGCCTGACTCATGTAACAGCGGCCGCTGACGCTCACGCAGAGGGCCCCATGGACAAACGCTTCCAGCTCAACGGAGGTCTCTTTACTGATGTGGGCGATCTGCTCCAGGGTGAGCTCACGGGCCAGAATCACCCTGCTGAAACCCGCTTTTTCAAGGAATCTCACCTTTTCGGGGGTGGCATTGTGCACCTGGGTGCTGGCATGGAGCGGTACAGGGGGCAACTCCATCTCCAGGATCCCCATATCCTGAATGATCAGGGCGTCTATGCCGGCATGGTAAAGCTGAGTGATGATCCGGCAGGCCTCCTCCAGTTCGTCATCGAAGAGGATGGTGTTCAGGGCGGCATAAACACGGGCATGGTAGCGGTGGGCATACCTGGCCAGCCGCCCGATGGCCTCCACGGAGGCGCCTGCAGCCGCACGGGCACTGAACCGGGGCGCCCCCACATATACCGCATCGGCACCACAGTTGACAGCTGCGATCCCCATCGCCTCATCCCGCGCCGGCGCCAGCAATTCCAACCTGGTCAAACCCGTCACCTTACTTCATCCATTCAAAGGTGAGATAGTGGTCACTGCTCATCCCCAGCTTGCGGTAAGCCGCATGGGCCGTCTCATTGGCTCTATCGGCATACAACCTGATCCCCCGCAACCCGGAGTCCCCCTCTACCTTCATCCGCAGATGACCATACAACCTGCGATAAACCCCCAGACGGCGGTACTGTGGCAACACATACACCGACTGGATCCACAATACCGTTCCGTTGCGCCAGTCGCTCCACTCATAGGTGGTGAGCAGAGAGCCGAGGATCTCCCCCTCTTTCTCCGCCACGTAATAACACCCCAGTTCGGGCCGCCCGAAAACAGCTGTCACCCCCTTGTCCACCACTTCCGGGTCCAGCATCAGCTGCTCGGTCTCCAGGGCCATGGCCAACTGAAAGGCCGCAATTACCGGGGCATCCCCGGAGACAGCCTCACGTACCGCGATTCTCTCCATATCTTCCTTCTTAAAATGTGATTGAATTCCGGCAAGGAGGGTCAGCTTTCAGCTGATGCGCAAAGCTCCTCCCAGTATTCGACCGCACGTCGCGTGTGGGGAATGACGATGGTCCCCCCCACCAGGTTGGCCACTGAGAAGATCTCAAACACTTCGGCTGTAGTCACTCCCAGCTCATGGCATTTGCCCAGGTGGTATTTAATGCAGTCATCGCAACGCAGCACCATCGAAGTGGCCAGTCCGAGCATCTCCTTGACCTTCGCCGAAAGGGCTCCCTCCTGGTAAGTGAGCGTGTCAATGCTATAGATCCGCTTCATCACCTTGTTGTCGGCAGCGAGAATCTTATCGTTCATCCGCTGCCGGTAGCTGTTAAATTCGTCTGCCATTTTTCCCATAATCGACTCACTTTTCAGGAGGCCGCGACAGGAGCCACGGCTTCCAATGAATTTCAAAATTAACAATTCCCGTCACATGCCGGAAGCTCTTTCCGTCAAGGGTATCCGCTCACACGGGCATGGAGGAACCGGCGGGGGTGGTTATGCTTCGGGCGATGCCTGATCACCGGCCACCACGCCGATCAGGGTGGTTTGGGTGCAGCGGGTAATGGTCACCCTGACCAGATCGCCCTTAACATGGTTTCCGCGCGGGAACACCACCACCTTGTTCTGGGAGGTGCGCCCGAAGAGCATCTCCTCCGATTTTTTGGAGACCCCTTCGGTGAGGACCTCAAAGCTCTTGCCCACATCCTCTTTGTTCCGCTGGTGGGAGATATGGTTCTGGAGGTGGATGATCTCCTCAAGGCGCCGGGCCTTGACCTCATCGGGCACGTCATCGGGCAGGTGGGCTGCCGCATAGGTTCCCGGCCGCTCGGAATAGCGGAACATAAAGGCCATGTCGAAGCGCACTTCCTCCATCAGGCGGAGGGTCTCCTGGTGGTCTTCCTCTGTTTCGCCGCTGAAACCGCAGAAGATGTCAGTGGAAAGTCCGCAGCCGGGAAGGATCTCCCGTATGGCCCTGATCCGGTCGAGATACCACTCCCGGTCGTACTTGCGGTTCATCCGTTTCAGGACCTGCGAGCTGCCCGACTGTACCGGCAGATGGATATGCCTGCATATATTCGGGTGGGCTGCCATGGTGCGCAGGATGGCATCGCTCATGTCTTTCGGGTGTGAAGTGGTGAACCTGATCCGCATACCGGGGACGGCCAGGGCGGTCATCTCCAGCAGATCGCGGAACCTGACCGGTTTCCGCTCCCCTTCGGGATGCCATTTGTAGGAATTGACGTTCTGCCCCAGAAGAGTCACCTCGCGATACCCGCGCGCCGCCAGATCACGCACCTCGTTCAGAATATCCCGGGGATCGCGGCTCCTCTCCCTTCCCCGGGTATAGGGTACAATACAATAGGTGCAGAAATTGTTACACCCACGGGTGATGCTCACAAACCCGGATAAGGCCGCATCCCCGATGCGCACGGGAGTAATCCTGTCATAGGTCTCCACTTCCGACAAGGTGGTATTGATGGCCTTTTCACCCCGCAATGCCTTTTCGAAGAGATAGGGAAGATCGCGGTATGCGTCGGGACCTGCCACCAGGTCGACCGCCCTGTGCTTCAGAAATTCATCGCCCAGCCGTTCGGCCATGCACCCAATAACCCCGACTATCAACCCCTCCTTTTTTCTTTTATAGCTGCCGAACAGGTCAAGACGCCCCCAAATCCGCTGCTCGGCATTGTCACGTACCGAACAGGTGTTGATCAGGATGGCATCGGCCTCGGCTGCCGTGGCGGCCATTCCATAACCCGTTTCCGCCAACACCGAAGCCACCACCTCGCTGTCGGCCACATTCATCTGACACCCGTAGGTTTCTATATAGAGCTTACCCTTCATTTCCGTTTGTTTCAGCCCGTAAAAGTAGAGGAAAATTAATTCACTCATGCTTTATTAAATTATGAAACCTGCTCATTCCCTGCTGAACGCATGTCGCTCATCCGGGATATTCTCCCTATATTTGCAACCATAGATGCCGGCCCGAAGGATACTCCGGCCTGCCTTAAACTGATGAACGTGAAAGGATTTTTGGTTTTACTGCCAGTGTTGATGCTGCTGACTCTGGGAGCAGGAGCCCAGACAGGACATAGCGGCAACCAGGCAGCCACCCGCAACAGCCAGGATATCTTCAGCAGGCTGGGGCACGACCAGGATCCCCGGCTGGAAGATCTGGTCAGGCTCCACATGCGCAGGAACCAGCAGGGCGGCAAGATGCAGGGCTACCGCGTCGAAATCTTTTTCTCCTCCGACCTGAACGCCCGCCAGCGGGCCCAGCAAATCAAAGGGGAATTTCTGGGATCCTACCCCGACATCAACGTATACATCACCTATGTATCCCCCGACTTCAAGGTGAGGGTCGGCGATTTCCGCACCCGCAACGAAGCCCTGAAACTGATGAACGAGATCCAGGGCAGGTTTCCGAAAGCCTTTGTGGTCCCTGATCTGATCGAAATACCCAAAAGCTATTAATCAAAGGAGAATCCCTGATGAGCGAATCAATCCAACACGAATGCGGAATTGCGCTGATCAGGCTGCTCCGCCCCATTACCTGGTATCGTGAGAAATACGGCACCTGGCAGTATGGTCTGAACAAGCTCTACCTGCTGATGGAAAAGCAGCACAACCGGGGTCAGGACGGGGCCGGAATGGTCAGTGTCAAAATTGAGTTACAGCCCGGACAGGAATACATCACGCGTTTTCGTTCCAACGATCAGAATCCCATCCGCGAGATCTTCGGCAAGGTGGAAAAGGCCCGCAGGAAAGCCATGAAGGAGGCCCCCCGGGAGATCACCCCACAGTGGATATACGACCATCTTCCCTTCAGCGGAGAGCTCTTCCTGGGGCACCTTCGTTACGGCACCTTCGGCCGCAACAGCATTGAGTTCGTCCACCCGGTTATGCGCCAGAACAACTGGAAATCACGAAACCTGGTACTGGCCGGCAATTTCAACCTCACCAACACCGACGAGCTTTTCCGGAAACTCATCGACCTGGGACAGCATCCCAAGGCCTACACCGACACGGTCACCATTCTTGAGAAACTGGGCCATTTCCTCGACGAGGAAAACCAGCTGCTTTTCCGCCAGTACAAAAATGAGGGACATACCAATCAGGAAATTTCTCCGCTGATCGAGCAGAACCTCGACCTGAGGAACCTTCTGGAGCGTTCGTCGAAGGACTGGGACGGGGGGTATACGGTGGCGGGACTTGTGGGGCATGGCGACGCCTTCGTGATGCGCGACCCCTGGGGCATCAGACCCGCCTTCTACTACCACGACGACGAAATCGTGGTGGCCGCATCTGAAAGACCTGTGATTCAGACCGTCATGGATGTCCATTTTAACCAGGTCAGGGAGATTGCCCCCGGAAACGCCCTGCTCATCCGCAAAGACGGCCGCGTCTCCGAAGAGATGGTCCGCATCCCCAAAAAACGCGCGTCCTGCTCCTTCGAGAGAATCTACTTCTCCAGGGGGAGTGACACCGATATCTATCGCGAACGAAAGGAACTGGGGCGCCTGCTGGCCCCTGCCATTCTCGAAATGACAGGCTACGACTTCGAAAATACCGTCTTCTCCTATATTCCCAACACCTCGGAAACCGCCTTCTACGGCATGACCCAGGGCATCAGGGATTACCTTAATGACTGGAAAATCAGGGAAATCAGAAGCAGAAACGGCTCCCTCACCGATGAACAGATCAGGGAAATCCTCGCGGCAGAACCCAGGATCGAGAAAATCGCCGTCAAGGACGTCAAACTGCGGACCTTTATCGCCGACGAGGGAAGCCGCCACGACCTGGTGGCCCACGTCTATGACATCACCTACGGGGTGATCCGTGATCACAAGGACACCCTGGTGATCATCGACGACTCCATCGTCAGGGGAACCACCCTGCGCGACAGCATCATCAAGATCCTCGACCGCCTCCACCCCCTGAAAATCCTGATCGTCTCCTCGGCTCCCCAAATCAGGTTCCCCGATTGCTATGGCATCGACATGACCCGCATCGACAGCTTCATCGCTTTTAATGCCGCCATCTCCCTCCTCCAGGAACGGGGAATGGAGCAGATCATTGAAGAGGTCTACAAGAAATGTAAAGAACAGGAAAACCTGCCCCGCGAGGAAGTCGTCAACTATGTCGGGGAGATCTACAAACCCTTTACCGACCAGGAAATATCAGACCGCATCGCCATGATGGTCTCCCCTGAAGGATGCGGTGCAGAAGTGAAAATTCTCTACCAAACCGTGGAAAACCTCCATAAGGCCTGCCCCAACGATACGGGCGACTGGTACTTCACGGGCAATTACCCCACTCCCGGAGGCAACAAAGTGGTCAACGCCTCCTTTATCAACTTCATCGAAAACCGCAAAGGACGCAGCTACTAAACCATCAGGGAAAGACGACAAGTTTTTTTGATCCCACATTCAAGATTCCGGATTCCAGACTCAAGATTCCAGATTCCAGATTCCAGATTCAAGATTCAAGACTTAAGACTTAAGACTTAAGATTTCTGATTCCAGATTCCAGATTCCAGACTCAAGATTCCAGACTCAAGATTCCAGACTCAAGATTCCAGATTCCTGATGGTTTCATTCCGGCAGCAGCCAGCTTTCCGTTTCCTTTCCCCGGATGTAGGTCTCGATATGGCGGTCCTTTTTCACCGCGTAAATGTCGTCAACGGTGAGGATGATTCCGGTTTCCAGGACATTGCCAAAACCTTCGTGCCTCACGGTTCCGAAGGTTTTCATGGAGGGGGAGAGGTTCATGTAGGCATTGAAGAGGGGGGGGATATTTTCACCAAACTGCCTGACCGTCTGGGTCAGGATTTTGTAATCCTCTTTATAGTCTGCCCCTTGAAAAAGGGCTTCCATGCGTGGATAATCGATATTGAAATCGAAGGGTTTAATAGGAAAGACCAGGTTTTCGCGGTCGCGGAAATACTTCAGGAAGAAGTACTGGATGAGGTTTCGGGCTTCGGTATGGAAATGGTCATACATGGTGACCTTTCCGAAGAAATAGCGGATGCCGGGGTGATCGACAGTCAGAGCACCCAGTCCGTCCCACAGGTTGTCGAGGGCGTAAAGGGCTTTGGCGCCGGCCTTGCTCGATTGATATTCGGGTGTCACGAAAGAGCGGCCCAGTTCGAGGGTGTAGGGAATGTACTCTTTGCAGAAACGCTCTGAGAAACGGAACAATTCAGAGGTGGCCAGCATGATTTTGCCCTTTTCGTCACGGGGCGCTTCAGAACAGACCATGTAGCGGTATCCTCCCAGGATCTCCCGGGCATCGGGATCCCAAACGATGAGCTGCTTGTAGGGGACCTCTGCCAAATCATAGGGATCCAGGTCCATCTCTTCGCCTGTTCCGCCGCCTGCATCGCGGAAGGTCAATTCACGCAGCCTGCCGATCTCCTGCATGAGAACCGGCGAATCCTTGTGCGTCAGAATGTATATCTCATTCCCTCCCTTGTTGGTCCTGCGCATCAGCTTGTCGGGCGTGAGCTCGGCAAGGATCTGCTCAAGGGGTGCCGGCGCAATGACATCTTTCATTGGTGCAGATATTCAAAATGAGATGCAAAAATACAAAAAAAGTCACCGTGATATATCATGCCTGGGATTTTTCGGTGCGCCCCTCCGGCAGGGCGTAAACCGTCTCCCGCACCCAGGCCGCCCACTCCCTGTGGTTTTTACTCCGGTCAAAGGTGGTCCAGGGAATGGGCTTTCCGAACCAGAGCTCGATTTTTTTCTTCCGGTGACGGTAAGTCTCATCGGGCAGCAGGAACATCTCCAGGTTCCACGGGATGCCCAAACGGGTACGCCATTTGGCCAGCCAGTAAAAACGGTTCGAATTCCGGCCGCTGATAAACACCGGAATCACATCGCGCCTGAACTCCACCGCCTTGGTAATAAAATGCTTCTGCCACTCCAGATCGGCCACCTTCCCCTTCACCCGGCGTGACGCCAGCCCCGAAGGAAAAATCAGAATCTGCTGCCCCGTCTGATAGGTCTCCTGCAGAATCCGGGCCGCCTCCCGGCTGTTGCTCCCATGATGGTTCACGGGCACAAACAGGGGACGCAACGGCGGAATCTTCATCAGCACATCGTTCACCAGAAACCGGAAAGCCCCCAACCGCTTGTATACATTCTCCATCAGCAGCAGGGAATCAAACCCCCCCAGCGGATGATTCGCCGCAAAGATGTAACTCCCCGCCAATGGAATGTTCTCCGCACCATGGACCTCCTCGGTGATCTCAAAATCCTTCACCGAGGCCGTCACAAACGCCATCCCCTCCAAATGACCGTACTTCACAATAAAACCGTTCATGAAATCCAACCGCATAACCCGGTGAATCAACCGGAATATAAAACCGGGAATCAACCGGGCCATGCCCGGATTCTTCTCCCTGAACACCTCCCTGATGTCAATCGGCCTGAATCCGGCCGGCCCTCCGTTCCCCCTGTCCCGCTCCTCATTCATAACTGTTCCTTATCATTTCTTTTTACGCTCTCCCGCCGGTTTCGGCCTCACTAAGTAAACTATTTTTTTTTAGTCCGGAAAGTTCTCCTTGTCCACCCCAGAATTATGAACCATACCGTTATTCACCGCTCCCCATTCTCCAAAAAATTGACCTCCAATTTTTTTCAACCCTGTGCCTGCTCAGGACTCCCCGGTTTCCAACATTTTATAAACAACTTATCAACATCTTCAGGGAATTCCGGGTGGAATAAAATGGCATCATTTGTAATATTGTGGAATAAAATTTCTATTTTTACTTCATCAAAAACAGGTTGGAGCAGATGATACGATTTTCCGCCAGATACAATGCCCTGATTGACGACAAGGGAAGGGTAGTCCTTCCCTCGCCGTTTAAGAAACTGATGGGCAGTTTGTCGGCGGAACCGATTGTCATTGAGAAGGACATCTACAAGCCCTGTCTGAACATTTACCCCCAGAAGGTGCATGAGGAGAGGCTGATGAGCATTGAGTCGAAGCTCAATCTCTTTGATGAGGGGGACGATGATCTGCTGGCCGATCTGTACGAGAACTTTACCACGGTGACGATGGCCGACAACGGGCGGATCAACATTCCGTCAGATTTCATGGACCATGCCGGGATCAGCCGGGAGGTGGTCTTTGTGGGGAAAGGGGCCTCGATCACCTTGTGGGACGAGAAGAAGTACCATGAAGCGAAGGAGATGCGCAAGCCGTTGCGCGAGAGTTTCAGGGAGCGCCTGGCCAATTCACCCGACACCGAGAAGCCATGAATCCGTTTCACACGCCGGTCTTGCTGACCCAGAGTGTTGACGGGCTCAATATCAGGCCCGGAGGCACTTATGTTGACGCCACCTATGGTGGGGGGGGCCATTCACGGGAGATTCTCCGCCGGATGGAGGGGGGTGTGCTGGTGGCATTCGACCAGGATGAGGCCGCCATGGCCAACCTCTCCGGGGATCCCCGGTTGCTTTTTGTCAGGCAGAATTTCCGTTACCTGAAGCACTTCCTGCGGTATCATGGACTGGATCAGGCCGATGGGATCCTGGCCGACCTGGGAGTTTCCTCCCATGACTTCGATGAAGCCGGGAGAGGCTTTTCCTTTCGTTTCGATGCCCCGCTCGACATGCGCATGAACCGCCGCCAAACCCTCACCGCCGCAGAGCTCCTCAACAGCGCCGGGGAAGAGGAACTCCTTTCCCTATTTCGTGAATACGGCGAAATTTCCCAGGCAGGAAGAGTGGTATCAGCCATTGTCCACGCCCGCAACCGGGAACCCATCCATTCCACCGGTCAGCTCCTGAAGGCCATCGAAAAGGTGGTCCCCCGTGCCATCGAGAAAAAATTCCTGGCACAGGTATTCCAGGCCCTCCGCATGAAAGTCAATGACGAAACGGGAGCCCTCGCGGAATTCCTGGAGGCCTCCCTCGACGTGCTCAAACCCGGCGGCAGAATCGCCGTGATCACTTACCACAGCCTCGAAGACCGGATGGTCAAACTCTTCTTCAGGTCGGGAAACCTCCAGGGCCGCGAAGAAAAGGATTTCTACGGCCACCTGCTCACCCCCTTCCGTTTGGTCAACCGCAAGGTGATCATCCCCGGTGAAGAGGAAATCAGGGATAACCCGCGCTCGAGAAGCGCTAAACTGAGAATCGCAGAAAAAAACCGGGAGTAATGGCAGAAAAAAACAAAACCAACGGGAAAAGCCGCCCCAGGGTAAGTTCCTTTTTGCGCGGGACCATTCTCACCAATGAAAAGGTAACGCGGCAGTTCCCGTTTCTGGTTTTCCTGGTCTTTCTCGGACTGGTCAGTATCACCAATGGGTACCGCTCCGAAAAAGTGATCAGGGAAATTGAAGTTCTTCAGGACACCATCGACGACCTGAGGTCGCAGTCAATCACCAACTCGGCGAAGTTGATGCACATGAGCAAGCCTTCGGAGGTCGTGCGAAAGGTGGAACAGGCAGGGTTGGGACTCCGCGAGCAGGTGCGTGCCCCAGGCAAGATTGTGGTCAGCAAAAGAAGGAAAAAATGAACAGCCGCAACCACATAGTCACCCGGTTTGCCCTGCTCTATCTGCTGATGTTGAGTCTGGGCGTCGCCATTCTGGTCAAGGTTTTCGCCGTTCAGACCATAAAGACCGACAGGTGGGAGCAAATCGCCGACAACCTGACCAATTACACGGTTTCCCTGGATCCCAACCGGGGGAATATCTGCGCTGATGACGGAAACGTGCTGGCGACCTCGGTCCCGGGCTATTATATCCGGATAGACCTGGCAGCTCCCGGTGTTCGCAAGATCTATGACGCCCAAAGCGATTCACTGGCGATCAAGCTCGCCTCGTTTTTCAGGCATCTGCCGGCCAGTGAGGTGAAGCGGAGAATGGATGCCGCCTATCGCCAGAGAGACCGGGGCTATCTGCTCACCCCCCGTAAAATTGATTACAACGAACTTCAGGTGATCAAAAAATTCCCGGTTCTGCGCAGGGGGGCCTTTGGTGGCGGCCGCATTATCGAACAGGAGAACAAACGGGTGCTGCCCCTGGGGAAACTGGCTTCGCGGACCGTGGGGACCCTCAACAAGGGGGCTGCAGACCAGGGCACCACGATTGCCGGAAATACCGGCATCGAACAGGCCTTTGAGGAATACCTGCGGGGAAAGAGCGGCGTGGGCTACCGCCAGAACCTCTCAGGAAGGTGGGTCAACCGTATTGAAATAGAACCCCGTGACGGCATGGACATCATGACCAACCTCAACGTCAGATACCAGGACATCACCGAAAGCGCCCTGGAAAGACAACTCATTGCCAGCCACGCCGAATGGGGCACCGCCATCCTCATGGAGGTCAAAACCGGAAAAATCAAGGCCATGGCCAACCTGGGACGCAAATCCCCGGGCTATTACGATGAAATTTACAACTACGCCCTGGGCGATGCCGGCTGCTATGAACCCGGCTCAACCTTCAAACTGATGTCCCTGATGGTCGCCCTGGAACACGGACTGGTCGACACCAGCCAGGTGTTTGACACAGGCAACGGCTCCTGGAAATACCGCGACCGCACCATCTATGACAGCGACTTCGGCAAAGGAACCCATGGCCCTATGTCGGTCAAGCAGATCTTTGAAAAATCGTCCAATGTCGGCGTGGCCAAAATCATCACCTCCTGCTACGACAAAGATCCGCAGAAGTTCGTCGACGCCATTCACGACATGGGGGTCACCGACCCCATCGACACCGAACTTACCGGCGAAGGAATCCCCTTTTTCAAATATCCGGGAGACAAGGACTGGTGGGGAACGACCCTGGCCTGGATGTCCTATGGCTACGAAAGCAAAATGACCCCCCTGCAGATCCTCACTTTTTACAATGCCGTAGCCAACGACGGTAAAATGGTGAAACCCTGGATCGTCAGGGAAATCCAGGACAAGGGGGATGTCGTGGAACGCATGGGACCCAAGACCCTGAAACATGCGGTGGCCTCCAGATCAACCATTAAGAAGGCGCAGAAAATGTTGGAAGGGGTGTGCGACCACGGCACCGGAAAATCCATTCAGAGCGATATCGTCAGAATCGCAGGCAAAACGGGCACCGCCCAGATCTCCTCGGGTGGAGGATACGGCAAAGGGCTTTACCTGGCCTCCTTTGTCGGGTATTTCCCGGCGGAGGAACCGGTCTACTCGATGATCGTCACGGTCAACAGACCCCAGGGCGCCTATTACGGCGGGGCCGTGGCAGGCCCGGTTTTCCGGGAGGTAGCCGAAAAAGTCTTCGCCATCCACCAGAAATTCAATACCCTGGAAGAAGAGGAGGAGGAGGACGCCCCGGAACCGCTCCCCGACATTAAAAACGGGAACACCCGCGATGTGGTGGCCGTTATGCGCTCCCTCGACGTGGACTTCAAGGGGAGAAAACCCAGAACCCCCCTGGCGGGTATTGAAAAAGACACGGAAGGAATTGCCCTGAAGGAGATCCAGATCAGAGAAAACCAGGTCCCTGATGTGAGGGGAATGGGTGCCCGGGATGCCGTCTTCCTGCTCGAAAAATCAGGTCTCCAGGTGAGAATCAGCGGCATCGGTAAGGTAAAAAGCCAATCGCTGCTTCCCGGATACAAACATAAAAAAGGACAAACCATCACCTTAACCATGGGATAGGCAAATGCAAGCAAAGAAATGGTCAGACATCGCCCCGGGAAAGGGTCTCCTGGAGCTTTCGGGAGACGGGGAGATCCTCATTTCGGGGATCGCCTTTGATTCCAGGAAAGTGGAACCCGGGTTTCTGTTCGTGGCACAGCGGGGTACCCATGCCGACGGGCACCTCTATATCGCTGCGGCTGTCGCCCGGGGTGCCGTGGCTGTCGTCTGCGAAACGTTCCCTGACGAACGGCAGTCGGGGGTGCTGTATGTCAGGGTCGAAGACGCCGGGGAGGCCCTGGGTTGGATCGCCGCCGCCTGGCACGACTTTCCCTCCGAAAAAATAAAGGTGGTTGGAGTCACCGGTACCAACGGCAAAACCAGCATCGCCACCCTCTCCTACAGGCTCTTCACCCGGCTGGGATTTCCTTCGGGGCTCATCTCTACCATCTCGGTGATCATCGGCACCACGGCCGAAACGGCCACCCATACCACCCCCGATGCCCTCCGCCTGCAGGAAATCCTCGCCGCCATGGCCGGGGCCGGCTGCGCATACTGTTTCATGGAGGTCAGTTCCCATGCCGTAGTACAGAAACGCATCGCCGGCATCCGCTTTTCCGGGGGAATCTTCACCAATCTCACCCATGACCACCTCGACTACCACAAGACCTTTTCCGAATACCTCAGGGCCAAGAAGGCGTTCTTTGACGGATTGGACGAGACGGCGTTCGCCCTGACCAACCTCGACGATAAAAACGGGCCCGTCATGGTCCAGAACTGCCGCGCAGCCGTTCATACTTTTTCCACCAGGGCCATGGCCGGCTTCCGCTGCAAGGTGCTGGAAAGCCATTTCGAAGGAATGCTGGTGACCATCGACGGCAGGGAGGTGTGGCTGCGCTTCGTGGGGAAATTCAACGCCTCCAACCTGCTGGCCGTATACGGCACGGCGGTGTTGCTGGGTCGCGATCCCGGGGAAGTCCTGGAAATCATCAGCGAGCTCACACCGGTGCAGGGCCGCTTCGAGGCCATCCGCAGCCGCGAGGGAATTATGGCCATCGTCGACTATGCCCACACCCCCGATGCCCTGAAAAATGTGCTTTCAGCCATCGGGGAGATCCGCAGCGGCACCCAAAAAGTGATCACGGTGGTGGGCGCCGGCGGCGACCGCGACCGTACCAAACGCCCCGAGATGGCCCGCGAAGCCCTCCAGGGCAGCGACAGGGTCATTCTCACCTCAGACAACCCCCGTACAGAACTCCCCGAAGCGATCATCCATGACATGGAAGCCGGCATCGACCAGGCCAACCGTCACAGGGTGATCTCCATCGTCAACCGCAGGGAAGCCATAAAAACCGCCTGCATGATGGCCAGCCCCGGCGACATCATCCTCGTGGCCGGAAAAGGCCACGAAAACTACCAGGAAATCAACGGCATCAAAACCCATTTCGACGACAAGGAGGTCCTCAGCGAAATCTTTGGAATCGACCAGTAATACCAGGCCTAATGCTCTACTACCTCTACGAATGGCTTAAAGAATACCAGGTCCCGGGCATCGGGATGGCGCAATACATCTCCTTCCGCACAGCAGGGGCCATCATCCTGTCGCTGATCATCACCACAGCTTACGGGAAAAAACTGATCAGGTACCTGCACAAAAAACAGATCGGGGAAGAGATCCGCGATCTGGGACTCGAGGGCCAGCTCCAGAAGAAAGGGACCCCCACCATGGGAGGGATCATCATTCTGGCGGGCATCATCATTCCCACCCTTCTTTTTGCGCAGGTAGGCAACATATACATCATCCTGATGCTGGTCACCACCATTTGGCTGGGACTGATCGGTTTTGCCGACGATTACATCAAGGTATTCCGGAAAAACAAACAGGGGCTGGCCGGGAGGTTCAAGATTCTGGGGCAGATCAGTCTGGGGCTGATGGTGGTGGCCACCCTGCTGCTCAGCTCTGAAGTGGTGATCCGCGAACCGGTAAAGTCGCGTACCGGAGAGGAGATGAAGGAGCTGGTCGTCGACCCTGAGTCGGGGGAGCAGCACGTGCAGATTGCCACCCATGAGGTCAAATCGACCAAGACCACCATTCCCTTTATCAAGAAAAACGAGTTTGACTATGCCTGGCTGGTGAGTTGGGCCGGCGGCGACGCCAACTGGCTTCGCTGGTTCGTGTATGCGGTGGCGGTGATCCTGATCATCGTGGCCGTATCGAATGCGGCCAACCTGACCGACGGCATCGATGGCCTGGCTACGGGCACCTCGGCCATCTCCGGAGCCGCCCTGGGAATCCTTGCCTATGTAAGCGGCAACGTCATCTACTCCAATTACCTTAACATCATGTATATCCCCAACCTGGGAGAGCTCACCGTCTTCATCGGGGCCTTCATTGGCGCCACCGTGGGGTTCCTCTGGTATAACTCCTACCCCGCCCAAATCTTCATGGGCGACACGGGAAGCCTTGCCCTGGGGGGCATCCTCGCCGTTATCTCGGTGATCATCCGCAAGGAGATCCTCATCCCCCTCCTCTGCGGCATCTTCCTGATCGAAAACCTGAGCGTGGTCATGCAGGTCTCCTGGTTCAAATATACCAAACGAAAGTACGGGGAAGGCCGGCGCATCTTCCTGATGAGCCCCATACACCACCACTTCCAGAAAAAAGGAATTCCCGAACCCAAAATCGTCACCCGTTTCTGGATCATCGGGATCATCCTGGCCGTGGTATCCATCGTCACCCTGAAAATCAGATAGCATGAAGGAGAGGATCGTCATACTGGGTGCGGGGGAAAGCGGAACGGGAGCGGCCATTCTGGCCTTGAAGAAGGGCTGTGAGGTTTTTGTCTCCGATGCGGGAAAGATCAGGGAGAAATATAGGAAAACCCTGGAGGAATACGGCGTGGAGTGGGAAGAAGGCGCCCACACCATAGAGCGGGTGCTTGCGGCTACCCTGGTCATTAAAAGTCCGGGGATTCCCGAAAAGGCACCGGTGATGCAGGCGGTCAGGGCTCAGGGGATTCCGGTGGTGTCAGAAATCGAGTTTGCCGCCCGGCATACCCGTGCCCTGAAAATATGCATCACCGGCAGCAACGGCAAAACCACCACCACCCTGTTGATTCACCACATGCTGAAAAAAGCCGGCATCAATGCCGGTCTGGCCGGCAATGTGGGCAGCAGCTTCGCCCGCCAGGTCGCCGAAGAGGAGCATGCCGTGTACGTCATCGAACTGAGCAGTTTCCAGCTCGACGACATGTATGACTTCAGGGCGGAAGTGGCTGTGCTCATGAACATCACTCCTGACCACCTCGACCGCTATAACTACCGGATGCAGAACTACGTCGATGCCAAATTCAGGATCACCCGTAACCAGACCCCTGACGACTGGTTCATCTATTTCGCCGATGACGAGGTGATCTCCAGGGAACTGGCCCGCCGCCAGCTGGCCGCCACCTGCATCCCCTTCTCCCTGGGCCCGCGACACGGTGACGGCGCAGGAATCCTTAACGATCACATTGATATCCATATTCATAAAAACCGGTTCAGCATGTCAATACTGGATTTAGCATTACAAGGAAAACACAACGCCTGCAATTCGATGGCCGCCGCCATTTCGGGCATGGTTGTGGGCATCAGGAACGAAAGAATCAGGGAAAGCCTGACCGATTTCCAGGGGGTGGAACACCGCCTCGAGAGGTTCCTGAAGGTACACGGCATCGAGTTCATCAACGACTCCAAAGCCACCAACGTCAACTCGACCTGGTATGCCCTGGAAAGCATGACCCACCCCGTGGTGTGGATCGCCGGCGGCGTCGACAAGGGCAACGACTACACCATGCTCTGCGACCTGGTACGTGAAAAAGTCAAGGCCATCGTCTGCCTTGGCGTCGACAACGCCAAAATCCATAAGGCCTTCGACGGCATGGTCAAAAACATCGTCGACGCTTCCAGCATGGCCGAAGCGGTAAAATCGGCCTATTACCTGGCCCGCAACGGCGATACAGTGCTCCTCTCGCCGGCCTGTGCCAGTTTTGACCTCTTCGAGAACTACGAAGACCGTGGCCATCAGTTTAAACAGGAAGTACGCAACCTCTGACCACCCCGCGATGAAAATCAACACCAGGAAACTCATCAGGGGAGACAAGATCCTCTGGATCCTGCTCCTGCTGCTGTCGATGCTCTCGCTGCTGATCGTCTACAGCGCCACCGGAGCCCTGGCCTTCCGGCAGGCCGGGGGAAATACCTTTCACTTCCTGGTCAGGCAAATTGTCTTCCTGGGACTGGGATTCGGGATCATCGTCATCATGGTCAATGTGGTGCAGGTCAGAATTTATTCGATGATCGCACGGGCTATGGTCGCAGTGAGCATCCTGCTGCTGATGCTGGCCCTGGGCCTTAAGCTGGCGGGCATGGCCGGAGATTCCACGGGAAGAACCCTCAACCTGGGCTTTTTCTCCTTTCAGCCCGCAGAATTCGCCAAACTGGCCCTGGTCATTTATGCAGCCAAGATCCTGGGTATCCAGGAGGGCTCTGAAGAAGGCCTCCGCAATGCCTTCTGGAAAATCCTCATCGTGGCGGGAATCATCTGCGCCCTCATCTCCCTCTCCAACTTCTCCACGGCAGCCCTGCTCTTCGGCACGGTGATGAGCATGATGTTCGTGGGCCGCATTCCATTCCGCTACCTGCTGATGGTCGTGGGAGCCGCCCTGGTCATGTTGGTGGCCATCTATTTCATGGCCGACAAACTCGACCACCTTCCCTCCCGATTCGGAACGGTCAGGGGCAGGATCGAAAGGTTTCTGCATGGCGATCCGGCAGCAGAAAAAGGAATCACCCAGGCCGACTATGCCAAGCTGGCCATCTACGAGGGAGGATTCATCGGCAAGGGACCCGGCAATTCCGATGTGGCCAATTACATGGCTGCCGCATACAACGACTTCATCTACGCCATCATTATCGAAGAATACGGCCTCATGGGCGGCACCGTCCTTCTCCTGCTTTACATGATTCTTTTTTTCAGGGGAATCATGATTGTCAGGCGTACCAACCGCACCTTCCCCGCCTATCTGGTCACCGGGCTCACCCTGATGCTCGTTTACCAGGCTATGGTGAACATGGGAGTCTCCTCGGGAGTCTTTCCGGTGACCGGGCAGCCCCTGCCCTGGGTCAGCATGGGGGGAACCTCCCTGCTTTTCACCTCAGTGGCTTTCGGATGCATCATCAGCGTGAGCTATCAAAACCAGAGAAACAGCCAGATGACGGCCGAACCGGCCGTGCAGGTGGCCGTTCCCGAAGAAGACCAGGAGATCGGCTAATGGAAAAACTGAAAGTGATCATCAGCGGAGGCGGAACCGGGGGGCATATCTTCCCGGCGCTGTCCATTGCAGGAGAGCTCAAAAAGCGGGTGCCGGGGTGTGACATCTTGTTTGTGGGAGCCCTCGGCCGCATGGAGATGGAGAAGGTACCCGCCGCAGGATACCCCATTATCGGCCTGCCGGTGATGGGTTTTCCCCGGAAACCGGGTGTGGCCATGGTCAAATTCGGGGTAATGCTGTTGCGCAGTATGATAAAAGCCCGCAGGATCATCAGGGAATTCGGGCCCGACCTGGCCATCGGGGTAGGCGGCTACGCCAGTGGTCCCCTGTTGCGGGCCGCTGTCGCCCGGAAAATCCCCGCCCTGATCCAGGAACAGAACTCCTGGGCAGGCGTCACCAACCAGCTCCTGGCCAAAAAAGCCGCCAGGGTATGTGTAGCCTATGAGGGCATGGAGCGCTTCTTTCCGGCTGGAAAAATCGTCCTCACAGGCAATCCCGTCAGGGAAAACCTCCTGGCTCCGGGCCAGAACCGCACCCAGGCCCTCGCCCATTTCGGGCTGCCCGAAGGGGAAAAGGTCCTTCTCATCACGGGTGGTAGCCTGGGAGCCCGCTCCCTCAACGAGGCCGTCCTGGCCAACCTCAGTACCATCAGGGAAGCCTCCTGGAAGGTCATCTGGCAAACCGGATCCCTCTACTACGGGGAGATGATAAACAAAACCGCCGGCCACCTGCCCGATAACCTCCTGATTTATAAATTCCTTGACCGGATGGACCTGGCTTACCTGGCCGCCGGAGTGGTGGTTTCCCGTGCCGGTGCCGGCACCATCAGCGAACTCTGCATCGCCGGGTTACCGGCGATACTGGTCCCCTCCCCCAACGTCGCCGAAGACCACCAAACCCGCAACGCCATGGCCCTGGTCGAAAAAAACGCAGCCATCATGATCAGGGATGCCGCCATCAAGGAAGAACTCTTCCCTATGGTGGCACGCCTGATGGAAGACCCCGCAGAACGCGGCACCCTCTCCGTAAATATCAAAAAACTCGCCTTGCCCGGCGCTACCGCACAAATCGTCGACGAGGCCCTGCGACTGATCAGAAAATGAACGTCACCGAACATATCAACCGGGTCTATTTCCTCGGCATCGGGGGGATCGGCATGAGTGCCCTGGCCAGGTGGTTTCACCACCAGGGTCTGGCCGTGGCCGGCTATGACCGCACCCCCACCCGCCTCACCACCGAACTCGAAAAGGAAGGCATCGCCATACACTATACCGACCTGGGAGAAAACGTCTTTCCCCTGGCCGGAGATGCCGCCACCACCCTGGTGGTGGTCACCCCCGCCCTGCCCCCCGACCATGGCGAATGGATCTGGCTCAGAGACCACGGCTACCCCATCCTGAAAAGATCCAGGGTGCTGGGGCTCATCTGCAACCCCGCACGCACCATCGCCGTGGCCGGAACCCACGGGAAAACCACCGTATCGGCCATGATCGCCACCATCCTGAAAAACACCCCCCGCGGCTGCGGCGCTTTTCTCGGAGGTATCGCCAAAAACTTCGGCTCCAACCTGTTGCTACCCGCCTCCCCCGGAGAATGGATCGTCACCGAAGCCGACGAATACGACCGTTCCTTCCTGCAGCTCACTCCCGAAATAGCCGTGATCACCTACATGGATGCCGACCACCTCGACATCTACGGCAATGCCGAGGATGTGAAATCCTCCTTTAAGGCCTTCGCCGCAGGGATCAAACCCGGCGGCACCCTGTTGGTGCGCCATGAACTGGCAGCTCATTTCTCACCCCTCCCGGACAGAAATATCCTCACCTATGCCCTGGAAGGCGATGCCGGCTTTGCCACCCGGGAGCTCACCCTCGATCCCGTCTCCCGCTGTTACTCCTTCAGGCTGCACACGCCCGCCGGGAATACCCCGCGGATGACCATGGCCTACCCGGGGCTTCATAACGTGGAAAACGGCGTGGCCGCCGCTGCCGCCGCCTTCCTGGCCGGCGCCTCCCATGAAGAGATCTGCCGCGGCCTCAAAACCTATACCGGCGTCAGCCGCCGCTTCGACATCCGCTTCAACAACAACCGGCAGATCTATATCGACGACTATGCCCACCACCCCGAAGAACTGAAAGCCTTCATTTCCTCGGTCAGGAAAATGTGGCCCGCGAAAAAAATCACCGGCATTTTCCAGCCCCACCTCTATAGCCGCACCCGGGACTTCGCCCCGGAGTTCGCCCACAGTCTCGACCTGCTCGACACCGCCCTGATCCTTCCCATCTATCCCGCCAGAGAACACCCCATTCCCGGAGTCGATCCCCAGCTGATCCTCCGCGGAATGACCCTCACCGATAAACACCAGGCTGAAAAAGAGGAGATCCTCCCCTTCCTCCACGCCCATCAACCCGAAATCCTCCTCACCATGGGGGCCGGCGATATTGAACTCATGGCCGATGACCTTACAGCTTTCCTGATAAATGAAGAAAACCATTAGAAATATCATACGGATTTCAGGGTGGTTGCTGCTGGTTTCCTTCCTTGTGGTCACCCTGGCCTTCTCCTCACGGGAAATGGCAGGCACCTCCTGCACCGGCATTGCCATCCGCTACGCCGGCCATTCCCCGATCAGGCTTGAAGCCTCCTCCCTGGCACGCATGGCCCGGACGGCCGACCCCCACCTCATCGGTAAAAACATGGACGAAATCGACACCGAGGCCATCGAGGCCGAAATGGCCAAAAACAAAGCCCTCCTCAGAGCCGACGCCTTCAAGACCATTGTCAGGGACTCCACCGGCTGGAAAGGAATCCTCACCCTCAAGGTAAAACACCGCGTGCCGGTCCTCAGGATCATCTCCTCCCATGGCAACTATTTCATGGACGCCGAAGGCCACCGCATCCCCCCCTCATCTCAGTATGCCGCCGATGTTCCCGTGGCCACAGGCCTTATCACCGAAGAATCGGCACGGGAAGATCTCCTGCCCCTGGTCACCTTCATCAGCAAAAATAAATTCTGGAAAGCCCAGATCAGACAGATCCATGTCGACGGTAGCGGTGACATCCTCTTCTCCACCCTGGTCGGAAACCAGCTCATCGAATTCGGAAGCCCGGAAAACATGGAGGAGAAATTCCGCAACCTGCGGGCCTTCTATGAACAGGTGCTGACAGAAGGCTACTGGAACAAATACAAAAGAATATCAGTGAAATACAAGAATCAGGTCATTGCGAAAAAAAACAGATGATATGGCTTCAAAACAGGAATTTACGGTAGTTGTCGACATCGGGACGACAAAGATCACGGCGCTGGCGGGAGAAGTGAATGCCGACCGGAAGATCGGGCTTCTGGGAAAGGCGATGGTGCCGTCGCGGGGCATCCGCAGGGGGGTGGTGCTCAACCCCGGGGAGTTCTCCCTGGCCCTGCAGACGCTGCTCAGCCAGCTGGAGTCACAGATCGGGTATAAAATCAAGGTGGTGGATGTAGCCATGGCCGGACCGGGGATCAGAACCCTGAGCTATGAAGGGATCCGGTATATCGAATCAGGCCTGGTCAGTCAGCATGACGTCGATTATCTGGAGAACGAGGCGTTTAATATGCCCCTTGACCCGGGATACCGGGTGTACCATATCTTCCCCGCAAATTATGATATCGGCGACGATCAGGGAGTTACCATTCCCATCGGACATGAAGGCCGGAAGATGACCGCCCGGTATACCCTGCTGACGGCCCCCTCCTCCTATCAGGAGAGCGTGGAGAAAGCCCTCGACCGTATCGGGGTACAGCTGGGTGAGTTCGTACTCGCCCCCATCGCCATCTCCACGGCGGTCATCAGCGAAGAGGAGAAAGAGGTCGGAGTCGCCGTGGTCGACATCGGCGGAGGTACAACCAAACTGACCACCTGGACGGAAGGGAAACTGACCCATATGGCGGTAATTCCCTTTGCGGGGGAGGTGATCACCCACGATATCAAGGAGGGATGCTCCATCCTCCACCGCTGGGCCGAACAACTTAAAGTCCAGTATGGCCAGGCCATGGGCGACTTTGCCGAGGAGGAAAAAGTGGTGACCATCCCCGGGCATAACGGCTGGGAACCCAAGGAAATCTCCTTCAAGAGCCTGGCCTTTATCATCCAGGCCCGCCTCGAAGAGATCATCGACAGCCTCTGCCTCCATATCGAAAAATCAGGATTGCTCAGTCAGCCCGCCCAGGGCATCGTGCTCACCGGAGGGTCCACCAAAATGTTCAACATTCTGCAGCTGGTCAAGTTCCGCACGGGCATGGACGCCCGCCTGGGCTTCTCCCAGGTGCGCCTGGCCGAAAACTACGACATCGACAAAACCACCTACCTTACCTCCCTGGGATTGCTCCGCCACATCCTCCGCCACCAGGCCACCGCCACCACCGGAAAACCAACCCGTAAGGCCACCACCAAAGAAATCCCTGGCGATAAAAAAACAGGATCCGGTTTTTTAAGTAATTTAGGGAAGAAAGTATCACAGCAGATCAGCCTCATTTTTGAGGAGGATGATGCCAATTAGTAACCAATAACTGAATTCCCATGAGTGAAGATTTGGTCAGATTCCGGTTTTCAAAGAACACTTCCTCGATCATCAAGGTGGCGGGCATCGGAGGAGGGGGGTGCAATGCCGTCAACAACATGTATGAGGCGGGCATCAGGGATGTGGATTTCCTGGTGTGCAACACCGATGCCCAGGCGCTGGCCAGCAGTCCCGTGCCGGTGAAGATCCAGCTGGGGACCACCCTGACCGAAGGGAGGGGCGCCGGAAACCGGCCTGAGATGGGCGAAGAAGCCGCCCGGGAGAACTACGAGGATATCAAAAAGGTGCTGGAGGAAAATACCAAAATGCTCTTTATCACGGCAGGCATGGGAGGTGGCACCGGAACCGGAGGTGCTCCGGTCATCGCCCGCCTGGCCAGCGAACTGGGAATCCTTACCATTGCCGTGGTCACCATTCCCTCTCCCGCCGAGGGCAAAAAAAGATACAACCAGGCCATTGAGGGCATCATGAGGCTGAGTGAGTTCACCGACAGTATGCTGATTGTCAGTAACCAGAAGCTTCATGCCATTTATGGGGATCTGCCGGCCCGGCAGGCCTTCAAACTGGCCGACAGCATCGTCACCACCGCCGTCAAGGGAGTGGCCGAGATCATCACCCTCCACGGCAACATCAACATCGACTTTGCCGACGTCTATACCGTCATGCACAACAGCAAGGTCTTCATCATGGGAACAGGCTATGCCTCCGGAGAAGGCCGCGCCATGAAAGCCGTCGAAATGGCCCTGCAATCCCCCCTCCTCGACAACAACGACATCTTCGGCACCAAAAATATCCTGCTCAACATCATCTCGGGCACACAGGAAATCACCATCGGGGAGATCGGTCAGATTATCGAATACCTGCAAAACGCCGCAGGCCAGGAAGCCGACATCATCTGGGGAAACGGCTACGACGATTCCATCGGCGAAAACATCAGCGTGACCATTCTCTGTACCGGCTTCAGGAATGCCCCATCCATAGAACCTGCCGCTCCCGCCAAAGAGGAACGCTATCCCAAGCAGAAGGAGGAGGCACATCCTGAAGCGGCCGCCGAACCTGCCACAGATCCTGCCCTGACCCGGGAGCGAAAGGGGCCCGAAGGCAAACCCCGCGTGTTTGAACTGGACCTGGAACCCGCCACTCACGAGGAAGATAACTTTCCCTGGAGCCACGAAACCCGTAAAGAAGAGAAACCTGCCGCGAAAAAAAATACGCCGCCCCCCAGGAAAAAGGAAACCAAAGAAAAACGGAGCGGCAGCGATAACCTCGACAACTGGTTTTACCGCAAGTTTGGCGGTCTCTTCGACGACGATGACCAGGCCGTATGAAAAAAGTAATGACCCTGATAAAAACGACACATTCGCAAGTATATGACAGAAGAACGCATTCAATTCGGTTTTGAGAAAAAAGAGGGATCGATCATCAAGGTGATCGGCGTGGGGGGCGGCGGCTGCAACGCCGTGAATCACATGTTCCGTTCGGGGATCCATGATGTGGATTTTGTGATCTGCAACACCGACCGGCAGGTACTTGCCGACAGCCCAGTGCCGGTGAAGATCCAGCTGGGGGCTTCCCTGACGGAAGGGCGTGGGGCCGGCAACAAACCCGAGGTAGGGCGTGAGGCCGCCATCGAAAACATCGGCGACGTCCGCAACGCCCTCTCCTCCAACACCAAAATGGCATTCATCACCGCTGGAATGGGCGGAGGCACCGGCACCGGCGGTGCACCCGTCATCGCTGAGCTCTGCCGGGAACTGGGATTCCTGACCATCGGCATCGTCACCATTCCCTTCCGCAACGAAGGGAAACGCCGGATCCACCAGGCCGTGGAAGGGATCAGGGAAATGGAAAAACATGTCGACTCCCTGCTGATCATCAACAACGAAAGAATCAGGGAGATGTATGGCGATTTTCCCATTTCGCAGGCCTTTGCCAAGGCCGATGATGTGCTGGCCATTGCAGCCAGGGGAATCGCCGAAATCATCACCGTCCATGAATACATCAATGTCGACTTTGCCGATGTGGAAACCGTGATGCGCCAGAGCGGCGTAGCCGTCATGGGCACCGGCACCGCCGAAGGCCCCAGGCGGTGCATCGAAGCCGTGGAAAAAGCCCTGATCTCCCCCCTCCTGAACAACAGCAATATCAAGGGAGCCAAGAATATCCTGCTGAACATCACCTCCGGCAGCAAAAAAGAGGTCACCATGGACGAAATCGGAGAAATCACCGATTATGTGCAGACGATGGCAGGACACAATGCCGACCTGATTTGGGGGACCGGCATCGACACCACCCTGGAGGAGGAGATTTCGGTTACGGTCATCGCCACCGGGTTCAGTACCTCCAGCATTCCCGAGTTGCTCACCGGGGAGAAACCGGCGCGCGAGATCCATCTCCTGAAGGAAGGCGCAGGCAGGAACAGCGTAGCCACGCCGGCAGCCGCAACCCGCCCGGGAACCGAAAAACAAACCCCGCCGGCCGCGGCCAAACAACCGGCCTTCGAGTTCGACCTCCACTCCCACCAACCCGGAAAATCAGAATATGACCTGCTCTACCCCGGAAAACCCAAGGAGGAGGCACCCCGCGAACAGAGACAGAAAATCGACTATTCACGGCTTTCCGACGACGACATCGACAACCTGGAAAATGTGCCGGCCTATATCCGAAAGCAGATGAAAGCCGCCCATGCGAATGGGATCCGCCCGCAGGACTACGGCAATACCACCGTCAGACCAGGCTCCGAAAAAAAGATCTCCATCAGCGGACACAATTTGTACCTGCATAACAATCCCGATTAAAACCACCATCTGATGACACTGTTTGAACAAGTAAGCCAGGGTATCCTGGAGGCGATGAAAGCCAGGGAAAAAGAGAAGCTGGAGGCCTTGCGCAACCTGAAAAAGGCCCTCCTGGAAGCACGGTCGGCCAAAGGGGCCGGCCAGGAACTCACCGATGAGGAATCTCTGCGGGTCATCCGCAAGCTGGTCAAGCAAGGAAAGGATTCGGCAGAGATCTACGACCAGCAGAACCGGCCCGATCTTTCGGGGCAGGAAATGGCCCAGGTCAGGGTCATGGAAACCTTTCTGCCCCTGATGATGAGCGACCAGGAGCTGACCGCCGCCATTGCTGCACTGATTGAAAAATGCGGGGCCACCTCCCTGAAAGACCTGGGAAGGGTGATGGGCATGGCCACCCGTGAACTGGCGGGAAAAGCCGACGGCAAGGAGATCGCCGCAAAGGTGAAAACCTTGCTCTCCTGAGGTCCCCCGCCCGCAAAAACCTCCCCATACAAAGAGAGGCTGCCCGCTGGGCAGCCTCTCTTTGTATGGGCTAAAACCATTAGTAGAACTTCGGTCTTTTGTCTTCGATCTTCACCGCCTTCTTCTGGGCTTCGAAAGACTGCATGTTGGCGCGGAACGACATGCTCTGTGCAAGACGCTGCTTCTCGGCTTCCACGTTGGTGTCGGTGCCCTCTTCCACGGAGGTCACCTTCACCAGGAAAACGGCGGCATTGCCCTTCACCGGCGCCGAAACAGCCTGCGGTGCAAGGGAAACAGCGGTTCCCACCACGGCGGGCTCCATCCCGTAATCGGGAAGGGTAACGGTATTGAAATTGACGCCCGAGGCGATGGTCACCTGGCTGCCTACCGCACCGGCAATCGCATACAGGTCGCTCTTGCCTTCAGCGGCTTTCTGCAACCGCTCAGCCAACAGGGCACCCTTCTTTTCGCGTACAACCGCCAGCTCCACCCTCTGCTTCACACTTTCCAGGGGGGCAATCCCCTCCTCCGTGGCTCCGGTGAGCGTCCCTATCACAAAATTGTTCCCCAGCTCAAAAATCGTCGACCCGTCGTTGCTCTTCAGCAAGCTTCCCTGTTTGGCCTCGAAGGCGGCACGCACCAATGGACGCGGATTCTCCAGTCCCATGATGGTAATATCGCTCTCGCGCACCGTGGCCGAACGTTTGGCCAGCTTCTCCTTTTCGACGGCGGCGTCAAAGTCGGCTTTCGACTTGTTTTCACTGGCAAATTTGGCTGCCTGGGCATAGGTGGCCTGGTAGGTCTGTGTGCTGGGAGTGACGTTCCTTTCAAGGATGGCCACCTGAACTTGCCTGGTGGGCACCCCCAGTTTCGTGGTCTGAATGATGTGCACCCCGAACTGGGAAGCCACCACCTTCACCTCGTTGACCTTGTTGCTGAAAGCGGCATCCTCAAAGGGTTTCACCATCATGCCGCGCTGGAACCATCCCAGATCACCGCCATTGAGGGCACTCCCCGTATCGGTGCTGTAAAGACGGGCCAGGGCGGCAAAATCCCCGCCGCGCTCTATGACCCCCTTGAGGCTGTCGGCAAGTACCTGCACCCTCTGGGCCTCCTCGGCCGTATTGACCCGCAGCAAAATGTGCCGCGCCTGCACCGAATCAGGCATCATCTCCGAAGCATGCAACTTGGCCAGCTTATAGGAATTGTTCTCAAAATAAGGCCCATAGACATCCCCCACCGCGGCACCACGACTGAAAATCCATGCCGAAAGGGAATCCCCCGGTTCGCCCGCCTTGTACCAGGTGTCATTGAAACTCACATCAGAGTTGGAATTCACAAACTGTACATTGTCGGTGGCAGCACCAAATTCTCCCTTGATCTCGCTGATCCACTTCTCCGAAGCAGTAAAATCGGCCGCCGAAGGAGTCACCAAAAAGGTGATGAAATCAAACGTCCGCGTCTTCTCATCCTTGTAATCCTCCTTGTGCTGGTTGTAATAGGCGGTCAGTTCGGCCGGGGTAACCTTTACCGTGCTGTCGGCAACCACCGAATGACGCAGACCCACCAACTCCAGATTCACCAGCTTGTTACCGGCCGTCAAACTCTCCTGAGCTTCCTGTCCGGTTACATACAATGCCTTATTTATCAGATTATTATACTTCGTGGAGAGCCTTTCATCATGGATCTGTTTTTCCAGGTAAAGCCAGTAACTCCTCTGTTCGGGAGATACCCCGGTTTCCAGGTTCTTCAGGAAATTCACCACGGCGCTCCGGTCAAACTGCCCCGTTTCAGGATTGGTAAAGATCTGCTGGATGATCGCATGGGGGTTGTTACCCTGGATCAGGTCAAACATCTCTTCCGAAGAAACGCCCAGCCCGAGCCCTTCATACACCTCACCCATCACCTTGTCCCTGATCAGCTCTTCCCAGGTCTGCTCCCTGACCTGCACCCAGGTGGCCTCATCCAGCTGGGACTGCCCGGTATTGGAGCGGTAGATTTCTCCCAGCTCCTCCACTTTCCTCTGGAAATCAGGATATTGAACCGTTTCCCCGTCGATGGATCCCACTTCCATCTGGTTCCTCTGCAGAATGGAGGATCCCGACTGGAATAAATCGCCCAGGATAAATGCAAACAGTGCCAGGCCTATGATGATGGCCACAAGTAACCCCATCCGGGTTCTGATCTTTTGTAACGTTGCCATTGATTAACAATAATTATATGGTATGTTGTTCTTAAAAATTAAGGCACGAAGATAATAATTTTCAGGTTTATACAGCCACACATTCTTTTTTTTACACCCTTCGTAACCTGCCGTGCCCGTCGCAGTTTCCGGGCGCCTCCGGGTGACACATTTTGTAACCCGCTGGTATAGAGACATCCCACCAGCTTTGCCGCAAGGAATCCTTTATCGCTCGGCCATTCCTTCCTCACGGCCGGACTGCCCTGCGGGAGTACCGGCGCCGAAACGGATCGCGGCCAGCCAGAAGGCATACGCAGGGCGTCACCATGCCATTACCCATGAAAAGAGGATGCGCCACTCTGGTCCTCCGGAAGGGGTACCCTCCGGATCAGTGCGTGCATCAGCCGTCGGCAATGGTCAGATGGACCATCTCGATCCGGGTCAGTGTGGCTTTCAGAATTTTAAAGCTCCACCTGCCGATGGTGACCGTCGTATGCACCTTTGGAATACTCTCATGGTGGAACAGGATAAACCCCGCCAGGGTTTCATACTGGTCCGAGTCGGGAAGGCCCACGTGATAGGCTTCGTTAAGGTCGTCGATTTCGAGCCTCCCGGGGAGGATAAAGCTTTTGTCGTTGATCTTGCGCCCCGAAAAGTCGTTGGTATCGTGTTCATCCTCGATTTCCCCGAAGATCTCCTCGAGAATATCCTCACTGGTCACCAGTCCCGCCGTACCCCCGAACTCATCCACCACCAGGGCGATGCTCCTGTGCTCCCTGATGAAACGGCTGAGCAGCCGGTTAGCGGCCATCGTTTCGGGCACAATGAGTACACTTTTAAGAAAAGGCTTGATTTCCCTGGCTTTCTGGAAAATGGCCGAGGTATGAACGTACCCTACAATGTTGTCTTTGTTCCCTTCGTAGAAAAGGATCCGCGAGAAACCGGTCTCCACGAACTTACGGCGCAGGGTTTCCACATCGGAATGGACGTCGAGCACCTCAATTTCATTGCGGGGAACCATGATCTCCCGCAACCTGACCTTGGAAAAATCAAGGGCGTTTCTGAAAAGGATCACTTCTTTTTCAACCTGGACCGGGGAACCGGCGGGTTCGTCGCCCTCCTCCCCCGGGAAATGACCTGGATCTCCTGCGGAGAAGAGCCTGCCGGGCAGGGGATCTCCGGGGGGCTCTTTCTGACGTGACGACACGCTTCGGGCAATTAAAAAAAGGGGGCCTGCCAGAGGCATCAGGACGACGGCAAACAGGGCCAGGGGAAAGGCCATGAGGGCCAGCAGTGGGGGTGAAGTCCGGGCAAAGAGGCTTGTGGGAAGCCACTCCCCGAACAAGAGGACCGCCAGCCACACCGCCAGCAGAAGCAGCAAAAGGATCACGCCCGGTGGCAGCAGGTCAGAAGGGATCATGCTCCGTGCAATCAGGGCGGCGGAAACACCAAAGGCCACCAGCGACAAAGTATAGCCGGTCAGCAGGATGGAGGTCAGCAGGCCCTGATGGCGGGTGACCATCCGGAGCATCCCGAACCGCAGGGGTGCACTTTGCCCTTCCAATTCAAGCCGCAGCTTGTCGGCATACCGCCAGGCCGTTTCCATACCCGGAAAAAAGAGAAGCATCAACAGGGACAAACCCGCTATGAGCAACGGTTCCATACTGGTCAGGGATTTCCGATTTGAACAGGCTGCATGGCCGGCACTCCACCGGAAAGAGAGTCGGCACCTACTGCCCCCTCCCTGTTGAGCCTCACATAAATGGTGCCCCGCGGATTTCTGATCCGCCAATTCTGAAGCGAGGCGTCCGACTCAAAACCCTCCCCGAAAATGATCTGGTCGGGACGGATCACCTGCACATACTCATTGTTGTAAATCCGCTTCTCCTGCTCATCCCACACCAGGTGTTCGGTCTTCATGGTGTCGCCCAGGCTGTTGATGGCCACCACATCGTTTTTGGCTTCCCACCGTTTCTCCTTTTCGAACTGCCGCGCATACCTGGCCGAAATGCTGGAGATCATCTCCATCCTGTCGTTGTATTTCACCAGAAGGATCCCCCGGGGAAACTCCACAAAGGAGGCCCCTTCATTCTCGAACCGCTTCAACTCGGGAGTTTTCAGGAAAAAACGCACCATCCCCGAATCGGAATAGGTCGTTTCGAAATTCTCAGCATGCAGAACCGGCAGAATCTCTGAGGAGCTGAAAGCCTTGATCTTTTCGATGTCGTTGACACACCCATAAAAAAGTAATGCAGCCCCGGTCACCAGGGCTGCAATTTTATAGCTTCTGAAGTGGTGGCTCTGTGGATCAGAACCGCACTCTGGTTTGTTCATTGATCCAACCTCCGACTCTGTAGGTGTCCCCTTCTTTGATATTCTGGAAGAATGCCGTCTCCTTATTGGGGAAGTAACTGCGATAGGCATTGGCTTTCTTCGAGGCATCGGCCATGCAGTCTTCGCCGGCCCTGGCCCGGGTGAAGTAATCCACCGCGACCCAGAAAACAGTGCTTCTCTCAAAATCATCGCTGCTGAACGAACGGGCCGAGGCCGCATAGATGTCGCCGATGAGCATCAGGGCCTTGCAGTTGTCGGGATTGATGGCCAATGCCTTCCGGGCGAAATTGCGCGCTTCGGAGTAGTTGTTCTCCTTCACATAGATGAAGAGCGCATATTCATAATAGTATCCTTCAAGCAGCGACTGGTCGGTTTCCTGTTCCATCGCCTTTTTATAATACTCTTCGGCCTTGGTAAAGTTCTCCTGCTTGACGAACATGCGGGCCATGTTGTAAGCCGCTTCGGCCGAAGGCTCCAGGTGATAGAGTTTCTCGGAAGCCTCAAAGAAAAGGGGCGAATCGTCGCAACCGGCACGGCCCAGCCTGCGCAGCATCGACTTCACAAAATCCAGGTCTCCCGATTTCTCGGCAAACTGGGGCGTATATATCCGCAGCAGCGACTCGCAGTCAGCCGCCCCGGAGGTGCCGAAGATCATCTCCACAGCATTCTTGGCATCGGCCAGACCTTCTGTTTCAGGCTTATTCTTCTCTAACTGGTTCAGGACCCCCGCCACCTTGTCGTAATTGTTCACCACGTCCTCCTTGGGCAGCTGCCCCAGGCTCAACAGCGACTTGGAAGTCTGCATCAACAGCACCAACACGGGAATTTCCGATTCGTTGCCCTGCTCCTTCAGCGACTCGCTGAGCCAGTCATAACCTTTCTTATAGATCGAGGTCAGCTCTTCGTTGGAGATATCCTCAGCGGGAGGCAGGTTGTACTTCAGCCAGGCTGTTCCCTTGCGCCCCAGAACATACCCCTTCTGGTCAAAGAAACGGATCCTGCGATCGTATAACCTCATCAGGCTGTCAACAAACTGATCCTTGACGGCCTTGCTGGGAGCAGTCTCAATGGCATGCTCATACATGTTGGCCCCATGGATGTAAATATTCAGCGTCGACTTGGGATAATTCCGGTAAAGGACCCGCCAGGGTTCCGCCGCCGACTTGAAATCCTTCTGTTTGTAAAACTCCCCGTACATCGACAGGTTGTTCATGAAATCCAACTCATTGGCAGCCACCAGCTCCTGAAGGCTCTTGAGATTCACCCCCACCAGGTCGGCATCCACCTTCTCGGGGATCTTGCCGTCAAAGGCAAAGTCAATCTCGTTGCCCGATTCGGGAGTCAGATCGATCCGCTTCGACTCATCGATAAAGGTAAATCGGAGCCATTTGGCCTTATCATCAGTGGTCACTTCATATTTCCCGTCAAAATCGGTGAAGGCCGAATTGGATCCACGGTGGGCTTCGACCGTCACCCCGGCCGCAGGTTTGCCGTCACGGTATACTGTTCCCTTGATGACCCGCTGGGCAAAACCACCCAGTGTGAAGCCAGCCACCAAAAAAACAACAAGAACAGATTTCAAGACAAGTGTTTTCATTGTAGTGTAGTTTTTCCAATATTAATCAAATCTTCTTTTAATAAACCAAAGATCGTACAAATTTACACTCAGATTAAACCTGGCGTAATGCTCACGGATCAGGTTGTTCTTCGTGTTTCCACGTTTTCCGATTTCTGCAGAAAGGTTGACAGTAGAATTAGAACGATAGACTGGTAATCCTACCCCAAAACTCATGCCAAAATCTTTAATCTGCTGATTATTAATGGCAATGTACGAATTCTCATAACGCAGTCCGCCCCTGTAGGCGATTCGTGCAAGATAGGAACGGATGGAAAACCGGTCGGGGATATACTCGCCGCCCACCGAAACAACTGAGCGGTCCTTGAGCAGTTCGTTGGTCAGTCCGAAGGGAAAAACAGCCTTGGACCATCCCTGAAAGAGATAATCGGCATTGATCTCGAGCTTGTTCTTTTTCACATAGGAGAGACCTACCCCGGCCGACAGCGGAAGGGTAATCTTGTCTTTGACCTGTTCCTTAAAGGAAAGGGTATCGCTATCGCTGTAGGTTTGGGGCGAGGAGCCTTCTATCAGGGTCACCGACACCGTTTTGATGGTGAGGTCAGAGTTGAAGGCCGTAAAGGTGGGTTTGCTTTCGAGGGTAGCCCCAAAAGTCAGTGACTGGTTGTTTTTCATGGGAAGGGTAGCCTGCAATCCGAAATTGACCCCGAAATCGCGCAACCTGATCACTTCATTCTTCCTGATGGAATAAATTTCAGTGTTATCGGGGAAGCCGACGGTGGAAATGCGGTTAAGGGTTCCGAAGAAATAGAAGAGGTTGGCTCCGACGGAGATATTCCGGAAGGGTTCTGCAGCCAGGCCGAAATACGCCCGTGACAGGGACCCTTCGCCGTAATACATGTATTGGACGTTTCCCGACATCGGAATGCTGTCGTTGACCAACAGGTCATACCCCACATCAGACCAGGGGGTCAGCCCCATGCTGGCGGCAATCCGGGAGGTCACCGGGAAGTTCATGGCAAAATACCTGAAGTTGACGTCATCGGTGGCGAACTTGCCCAGACTGCTTTTATAGCCCGAGAACTTGCCTGTCAGACCAAACTCAAAAAGAAACGCCAGGCTGTCGACCGCCGTATAGGAGGCCGGATTGGCGAAGTTGATCTGCTGGGAATTGCGGCTCCCCAGGGAAGCCCCGCCCATGGCCGCTCCTCGCCCGTGTGTCTGTGGATGAAGGTCACCCAGTCCAAACCGTGAAAAGGGGGAAGTGGTGTTATTGTTGAATTGTGCAAACAGCAACGCCGGGAATAACAACATCCCGGCCAGCAGCAACGCACCTCTGAATTCTCGCATTCTGATCCGTATCAATGTTCATTTAAACCGTAAAGCACGGTTTTTGCTCCTGCAAAGAAATAATTTTTTACGCTGACATCAAAGCCAAACGTTTCTCCTGCCGGTAAATGGAAGCAGTTTTTTGCATAAAAAACCTTAAAAAACGGCCTTCATTCCGCTTCGAGGATCTCCTGGCTGATATCCAGGGCCCTGACAGAATGGGTCAGTGCCCCCACCGAAATGAAGTCGACGCCTGTTTTCGCCACCTCCGCCAGCCTTTCGGGCGACATATTGCCAGAGGCCTCCGTACGGGCTTTCCCGGCGATTTTCATCACTGCCCTGCGCATGGTTTCATTGTCCATGTTGTCGAGCATGATGATGTCGGCACCGGCAGCCAGGGCTTCTTCCACTTCCCTGAGGCAGGAGGTCTCTACTTCAATGGTCATTTCCGGGCCCAGGGCCCCGCGGATCGCCGCCACCGCCGGCCCGATACCGCCGGCCACCCTGATGTGGTTGTCCTTGATCATCACCATGTCATACAGACCGATGCGGTGGTTGACGGCCCCGCCTGCCCTGACGGCATACTTATCCAGGAGACGGAAACCCGGAAGCGTCTTGCGCGTATCGAGGATCCGTGTGGGATACCCCTCCAGCAGCGTCACATAGTCACGGGTCACCGTGGCAATTCCCGAGAGGCGCTGCAAAAAGTTGAGGGCGGTACGTTCTCCCGTGAGCAGTGCCCGGTAACCGGCCCTGAACGCCACGATCACCTCTCCCCGGCTGACCTGCTCCCCGTCCCTGACCCGCGGCGTCCATTCCAGCGCCGGGTCAAAACGACGAAATACCATCTCCGCCACTTCCAGTCCGGCCACCACCCCATCTGCCTTGGCTTTCATCACGGCCCGGCGGGTCATCCCTGCCGGAACCAGATGACTCGTGGTGAGGTCACCCGCGGCAACATCTTCCTCCAGGGCCAGGGCAACCAATACCCCTGCCGCTTCCAGCTCCTTCTGATTCATATTCATAGCTCCGGTATTAATCGTGTTCCTGGTCTTTTACGGCGACCCAACAGGGCTCCTGGTCCTTCTGCTGAAGCAGGTGCTTCCTGAAACGGGGATCCTCGGCAGGGAAATCCTCCCTCACATGGCCCCCGCGGCTCTCCTCCCGCAGGAGCGCCGCCCGGCTCACCAACAGACAGAGATCTGCAGTATGCTTGATCTTCAAAAGATTGTAGTCATTTCCGTGTGCCGCAAACCTCCCCGCAACCGCCTCCAGGTGATGCAAGGCCTTTTCCATCCGCTCCCTGTTTCTGACGATGCCCAGCTGGGTGGTCATCACCGTGGCCATTTCGTTTTTCATTTCCAGGAAGGTTTGCTCATGGTCAGGGGAGAGGGTAAAGGGGGTCAGTGGCACGCTCTGGCACTGCACCGGCTTCAACAGGGCCGCTTTTTCGCTGGCCCTTTTCCCGAAGACCAGGCATTCCAGCAGCGAATTGCTGGCCAGCCTGTTGGCACCCATTACCCCTGTGGAGGCCGCTTCCCCGCAGACAAAGAGCCCTCTCACGTTGGTTTCTCCGTGGAGATCGCACCTGACGCCCCCCACCATGTAATGGGCCGCAGGCGCCACGGGTATCAGCTCCCGCGCCATGTCAATTCCGTAGTCGGCCAGGGTCTTGCTGATGGTGGCAAAGCGGTGGTGAATCTTCGCGGGATCGAGGTGGCTCAGGGAGAGATACACGTGGTCGTCGCCATTCCGGAGCATCCTGTTGAAAATGGCGTGCGCCACCACATCACGGGGAGCCAGTTCGGCCAGCGGATGGATACCCACCATAAAGCGTTCTCCCCGGGTATCGAGGAGCCAGGCCCCTTCTCCCCTGACCGCCTCACTCACCAGAAAGGCCTCCTTACCCGGGAGGAAGAGGGCCGAAGGATGAAACTGGATGAATTCCAGATCAGCAATGGCGGCCCCGGCATCCCAGGCCAGGGCAATGCCGTCGCCCGTAGCCGTATGGGGATTGGTCGACCGGCTGTAGATCCGCGACAACCCCCCCGAGGCCAGGATGACCGCCCTGGCTTTGAATACGAGGTTCTCTCCTGTATAGAAATCCAGGGCCTGCACCCCGTACACGCACCCTTCGTTGCCCAGAAGCCTGACCGCCGCCGTGAATTCAAACGGAAAGATGTTCTTCTTTTCCACCACCTTGCGCAGCAGAAACCGGGTAAGTTCCCGGCCGGTGGCATCTCCCCCGGCATGCAGAATCCTCCGCCGGCTGTGGCCCCCCTCAAGTCCGAGAAGAATCTCGCCCTTGTCATCCCGGTCAAAGGGCATGCCCATCCCGACCAGTTCCCTGACCCGGTCACGCCCCTCGGTGACCAGCACCTCCACGGCGTCATAATCACAGAGGCCCCTGCCGGCCACCAGGGTATCGGCAAGGTGCAGCGCCGGCGTATCCCCGGCATCGGTCACCGCGGCAATACCCCCCTGGGCAAACCAGGAATTGCTGGTATCCAGTTCCGACTTGGTCACTATGGCCACCCGCCCGAACCGGGAAGCGTGCCATGCCGCTGCCAGCCCCGCCAAACCGCTGCCGATCACTATGGTATCGAATTCCAACTGTCTCATTCTCCCTTCTCCATTAATCCGGATCGCACTCTACCTTACCTCTAAACCCAGTATAGGTAAAATCTCCTCCAATGTATCGACCGTGAAAAAATGGCCGCCGGGCATCTCGTCAGGATGTACCTCCTCATGCTGCCAGGTGACCTGAAAAGGCACATGAATGGCATATCCCCCCAGAGCCAGCACCGGCAGCACATCAGACCGGAGGGAATTTCCCACCATCAGGAACTCCCCGGGATGCACATCGAGGTGGTGCAGAAGCCGGCGGTAGTGCTTCTCCGTTTTGTCGCTCATGATCTCCACATGATGGAAAAAGCCGGAAATCCCCGAATTCCGGAGTTTGCGCTCCTGGTCAAGGAGATCCCCCTTGGTGGCCACAATAAGCCTGTAATGACGCGAGATCAGGGCAAGCACGCCGGGCACACCGGGCAATAACGGATTATGGGTGCTGATCTGCTGTTTGCCCAGTTCTATGATCCGGGCAATCCCGGCGGAGGTAACCTCCCCCCCTGAAACCTCAATGGCCGTCTCAATCAGCGACAACATAAAGGCCTTGTTGCCATAGCCGTACAAATCGAGGTTACCGGTTTCCACCCTGTAGAGCGCCCTGTTGATGTCACCTGCCGAACCGTATCCACTGAGCAGATGGCAGAACTTCGCCTCCGTCTCCCGGTAAAATGGTTCGTTCACCCACAACGTGTCATCGGCATCAAAACCAATCACTTTAATTTTAGCGGGGTCAAAATCAGTCATCACACACAAATTGGGGCGAAAAATAGTCAAACTTATCCTGATTTGATTTTCGCATCCCGAAAATTACTGCTTTTATCCTATTTTTACAAGGTAATGAATTGGACGACCATGAAGACGAAGTGCATTACAATCCAGGGCCGGTGGTGGCTTTTTCTGCTCCTGGCTGTCCTGTGTCACCCGGCAGGGGCGCAGCTTCTCTACCCCAAATTTGAGTTCAGGGGGGTGTGGGTGGCTACCGTCAATAACATTGACTGGCCGTCACGCCCGGGATTATCCACGGAACAACAGAAAAAAGAGGTGACAGAGCTTCTTGACCTGCACAAGGGTCTGGGGATGAATGCCATCATATTTCAGGTCAGGCCCTGTGCCGATGCCTTTTATGTCTCATCCCTGGAGCCCTGGTCACGTTACCTGACGGGAACACCGGGCAAAGCGCCGGCGCCTTTCTGGGATCCCCTGCAATTCTGGATCGAGGAAGCCCATAAACGAAACATGGAATTGCACGCCTGGCTCAATCCCTACCGGGTATCCCAGAACACTTCCGAACCCCTGGCAGGAAACCATACGGTCTTCGACCATCCCGAGTGGGTCCTCCGTTATGGCAACAAACTGATCATGGACCCCGGAATCCCGGCCACCAGGGCGCATGTGACCGCCGTCGTCTGCGATATCGTCCGCCGTTACAACATCGACGGCATCCACATGGATGACTATTTCTATCCCTATCCCACCCAGGAACCCTTCCCCGATGACCACTCCTTTGCCTTGTATAACCGGGCTTTCCCCGCTTCGGAAAAGGAGAGCTGGCGCAGGGAAAATGTCGATATCCTCATCAAGACCCTGAGCGATACCATTAAATCCATCAAGCCCTGGGTCAAATTCGGCATCAGTCCCTTCGGGGTGTGGCGCAACCGGGACCAGGACCCGGAAGGGTCGGCCACCAAAGCAGGAGTCACCAATTACGACCATTTGTATGCCGACATCCGCAAGTGGCTCCGCGAGGGATGGATCGACTATGTGACCCCGCAGATATACTGGGAGATCGGCCATAAGCTGGCCGATTTTGAAACCTTGTGCCAATGGTGGAACGACAATGCATTCGGGCGGCAGCTCTACATCGGGCTGGCCCCTTACAAACTGGAGAGGGATGCCCGGGAACCCGCATGGAGAAGCGCCCGGCAGCTGCCCGCACAAATCCGTATGCTCCGGAAATATCCCAACATCTCAGGAAGTGTCTTTTTCAGCAGCCGCCAGTTCAAACGCAACCTCTTCGGTTTGCAGGACAGCCTGAGGCGACATTTTTACAGGCATCCCTCGCTGACACCCCCCATCAACTGGATGAAGCTCCTCAAGCCCAATCCGCCCCAGAAGCTGACCACTTCGGGGCGCAAGGTGAAATGGGAAGCTCCCGCGGAAGCCTCCCCGGTGGCGCAACCCACCAGATACCTGGTGTATGTGACCCTCTCAGGTTCGCCGTCCCCTGGTTCAGACGCAGGAGAAATTGCCGCCTACACCGCAGAAACCAGGACCCTCCTTCTCCGTACCGGCAAAAAACGAAGGGTCTACGACGTGTGGGTTTCCACCCTCGACAGGTACAACAACGAGAGCGCCCCTGCCGGCCCGGTCAGGATCAGATTGTGATCTTTCCTCAACACCCTGTAAAACCAAATCATGAGTGAACTGCGCATCCTTTCCGAAGAGGAACTGAAGAAGTACGGCACCACCTGGTCGTGGTCGGCGCGTGCCAAGGCCCTCATCAACCAGCAGAAAGCCACCTGGGAAACGGCCGCCAGCCATTACCGGTCGTTACGGCAGGTGGAGTCGAGGTGGGTGGATTTCGGTCATTTCAGGATCTGTCTTCAGCACAACCCGGGGAGAATCCGATCCTCGGCCGCCGACACCGGGGCCGCAGCCGTAGCGGCACGACCCTGTTTTTTATGTGCCGGCAACCGGCCTGCCGAACAGTATGGGCTCCCCTGGGGTGAAGGTTATACGATCCTGGCCAACCCCTTCCCCATCTTTCACTATCACCTGACCATCCCCTTCGGAGAGCACACGCCGCAGCGGCTGGAAGGCCGCATCGGTGACATGCTGCGGCTGACCCGGGAACTGCGTGAGTTCACCCTCTTCTACAACGGCCCCCGTTGTGGCGCCTCCGCACCCGACCATTTCCATTTCCAGGCTGGCATCAGGGATACCCTGCCCATAGAGGAAGAAGTGGACTCCCTGCTTCGCGACCATGCGCAACGCCTCGGCGACGACGGCCCCACACAGGTCGCCGCCGTGGAAAACACCCTGCGCCGCTTCCTCCTTTTCCGCTCCGCTGACGCCGACCACCTGGAAAGGCTCCTTACCCGTACCATCGGCATCCTCCCCCACCACGACGAGGAAGAACCCATGATGAACCTCCTGGTCTGGTTCCATGAAAACCGCTGGACCCTTCTGCTTTTTCCCCGGGCCGGACAAAGACCCTGGCAGTATTTCGCCGAGGGAGAAGAGAAAATCATGGTGAGCCCCGCAGCCGTCGAACTGGGAGGCCTCGTCATCCTCCCCAGAAAAGAGGATTTCCTGAAAATCACCGACGACGACCTCCGGTCAGTTTTCTCCCAGGTCACCCTTTCCGCAGAAGCCTTTGCCAGCGTCAGGGAACAACTGACCACTTTTTGTGTACCTTAGCATCCTTACCAACATTTAATCCTGCCGCAATGAACAAACAACCCGTCCTGAATGTCGGGATCATGGCCGAAAAACGGATCAGCTTTCTCCTCGAAACCAGTTTCCACCACGGACGCACCCTTCTCGAACAGGGAGAGTATACGGTCGAACTGAAAGGGGGCAAGATGATTCTGCAGGGCACCGACGTACTGATCATCTCCGAAGAAGAAATCGTGTTGCTTCCCATGTTCCGGACCAACTCCTTTCTGCTGAGGGGAGTGACCATTGGGATCAGTTTTCACTGGGAAAAGAAGGAGGATCAGCGGTTTACCGGAGGCCTCCGGTTTATTCCCGAGGGGGACAAGGTGCGGGTGATCAATACCGTTCATCTTGAGGACTATCTGAAGAGTGTGATTTCAAGTGAGATGAGCGCCCACAGTTCGCCTGAGCTGCTCAAGGCCCATGCCGTGATATCACGGAGCTGGCTGCTTGCCCAATTGGAAAAAACCCGGAAGCTGACGGCCTCGGGAACACCTTACGAAAAAAGCACGGTCACGGAAGAAGAGGTCGTCAGGTGGTATGACCGGGAGGACCATACCCTCTTTGACGTATGCGCCGATGACCATTGTCAGCGTTATCAGGGAATCACCAGGATCATTTCCGCAGAAGCCTTGCTGGCCGTGGAAGCCACCACCGGGCAGGTGCTTACCTCCGGAGAGGGGATTTGCGACACCCGCTTCTCCAAATGCTGCGGCGGCATCTCTGAAAGCTTTGAGAAGGTGTGGGAACCGGAACCCCGCACGGGCTTATCGGCCATCGGTGACACCACTCCCCTGGGGTCACCCCCGGCCAGGGATCTGCGCCAGGAAGGGGAAGCCACCGCCTGGATCCTCTCCTCCCCGGAAGCCTTCTGCAACACTTCCGATGCCCGGACCCTTGCCCAGGTCCTGCCCGATTATGACCAGCAAACCAGGGATTTCTTCCGCTGGGAGGTGCACTACACCAATGAGGAACTCTCTACCCTGATCAGGGAAAAATCAGAATTTGACCCGGGGGTGCTCCTGCACCTGGAACCCCTGGAACGGGGTTTCTCAGGCCGCATCACCAGGCTGAGGATTTCCGGCACCCAAAAAAGCATCATCGTGGGCAAGGAACTGGAAATCCGCAAGTGGCTCTCCCCCTCCCATCTCTACAGTTCGGCCTTCGTGGTCTCCTACGAGGAGGTGAAGGAGGGCATCCCGGGGAAGATCATCCTCCGGGGGGCCGGCTGGGGCCACGGTGTGGGCCTCTGCCAGATCGGAGCCGCCGTGATGGGCGAAAAAGGCTATTCCTATAAACAAATCCTTCACCATTATTTCCGGGGAACCGTATTGACCACCCTATATAAATCCTGAACCTATGCCTGAACAGACACCTATGCCAGCAGAACAAAAAACCACCCGAAATCCCTGGGCCTGGATTCCCACCCTCTATTTTGCCGAAGGGATTCCCTACATCGCCGTGATGACCATCTCGGTAATCATGTACAAACGGCTGGGAATCTCCAACGCCGACATCGCCCTGTACACCAGCTGGCTTTACCTCCCCTGGGTCATTAAACCCTTCTGGAGCCCCTTTGTCGACCTGCTGAAAACCAAAAGATGGTGGATTGTGACCATGCAGTTGCTGATCGGGGCGGGACTGGCCGGGGTGGCATTTTTCATTCCGGTGCCCTTCTTTTTCAGGGCAACGCTTGCGGTTTTCTGGCTGGTGGCCTTCAGCTCGGCCACCCATGACATTGCCGCCGACGGATTTTACATGCTGGCCCTTGACACCCATAAGCAGGCCATGTATGTGGGCATCAGGAGTACCTTTTACCGCATTGCCTCCATCATGGGGCAGGGGGTGCTCATCATTGTGGCGGGATTCCTGGAGACCCACACCGGGTTACAGCCCCTGCAGATCAGTGTGGAAGCCGGGCCGGGCCTGCACACCCGGGTGGTCACCGAAGCCGGGGTGCCCCTGCCTGCCGCTCCCGCCACCGGAGAACCCTGTTTCGTGGCCTTCCCGCCGGCCCTCACCCTCGGCACGGAAACCATTCCCAGCGACAGCGCCGCCCGGCTAAAAGCCTTTGCCGCAGAACAAAACCGGCTGAACGGATTCGTCTCGGCCGCGGAAATCACCTCCCGGGCTGCCACCGGAAGCGACCTCTCCTGGTGGGCAGGGCATGTCTCCCAACCTCTGGGAAGCTGGATACGCCGTCACTTCGGCGAGAACCGGGAACCCCTTCCCGAGACCGCCCTGGCAGGAAATACTGCCCTGGTAGGCGTGCGCCTCAACAGGGCGCCCGCCCCGGGAGAATCACACGTGCTGGTGATGCACCCCGACAAAGGAGATAAAAGCATCGCCATGGCGGGCGACGACAGGCTGGTTTTTACCGCCGAGAACTGGAACACTCCCGCCTGGCTGGTCATCCAGGCCGACCCCAAACTCGACAAACCCAGCCACGCCTCCTTCCGCGGTTCCTCCGGAAACATCCCCCTGGCCTGGTCCATCACCTTTTTTATCATGGCCGGCCTCTTCATCGCCTTCTTCCTCTATCACCGCTACGCCCTGCCCCGCCCCGCCTCCGACAAACCCTCGGCGGAAGTCACAGCAAAAAACATCGTAAGAGAATTCGCCACCGCCTTCAGCACCTTCTTCCGGAAGAAACAGGTGGCCGCCGGCATCTTTTTCATGCTCACCTACCGCTTTGCCGAAGCCCAGCTGCTGAAACTGGTCACCCCCTTCCTCCTCGACCAACAGGATGTGGGCGGACTGGGGCTGACCACCGGCGAGGTGGGACTGGTCTACGGAACCATCGGCATCCTGAGTCTTACCATCGGGGGAATCCTCGGGGGCCTGATCGCCGCCCGGGGAGGCCTGAAAAAATGGCTCTGGCCGATGGCCCTGAGTATGATCCTGACCACCGTCACCTTTCTTTATTTGGCCTACACCCTGCCCGACAATCTGCTGATCATTAACCTGTGCGTCGGACTGGAACAATTCGGGTACGGCTTCGGCTTCACCGCTTACATGCTCTACATGATCTATTATGCCGAAGGAGAGTTCAAAACATCACACTATGCCATCTGCACCGCCTTTATGGCCCTGGGCATGATGCTCCCCGGCATGTTCGCCGGATGGCTCCAGGAACAACTCGGCTACCGCCACTTCTTCCTGTGGGTAATGATTTGCAGCATCATCCCCCTGATCGCCACCGCCCTGCTGAAAATAGATCCTGAATTCGGAAAGAAACAACCTAAAACAGCAGGCTGACCGGTACCGCACCACCCTGCAGACAGGCCTTCCCGGTCAGCAGCGCCGGGCAATTAAAGTGGCTGTTTGAGGCACCAGTGATCAGGGAATAACCTTTGCCCGCGGAAGAGAACCCGTACCTTCGCGGTGAACCATCGCCGCTTCCGGCTGTTTTCTGAAATAAAATCGCTTATTTTGTTGGTGCCGGAACCGGAATCCGGAGGCCTTTTGTTTGAGCATCCGCTTTTCAGGATTCCGTGACCTGCCGGCAGACGATTCAGACCATTCACTTGAAACCATGGGTTTATTTAAATAAAACGATGACAATGAAGCAAATCAGCATGTTTCTGGCCGGTATACTGATGCTGGCCATGCTTTCCGCGACGGGTCAGGAGACCTATAAGGAAGGTCAGTCCAAAACAAACAATCCTGCTTTTCAAACCAGGGATTTTTACCCGGTAAAAACCTATCCTGAAAAGGTAAAGGGCAAACGGCCGAAGAACATCATACTGCTCATTGGCGACGGCATGGGTGCCGACCATGTCTTTGCGGGGATCACCGCCAATGGCGGGAAGCTTTTTCTGGATAACTTCAGGCACATCGGTTTTTCCAAGACCCAGTCGGCCGACAAATACATCACCGACTCGGCGGCCGGGGGGACAGCCCTCGCGACAGGTGTCCGCACATATAACGGAGCCATATCGGTCGATGTCAACCGTAAGCCCCTGAAGACCATCCTGGAGGAGGCCGAAGCGCAAAAACTGGCCACCGGACTGGTGTCCACATCGGCGATCACACATGCCACCCCGGCCTCCTTTATTGCCCACCAGGGAGCTAGGTCAAGTTATGAGGCCATTGCCGCCGATTTCCTGAAAACCGACATCGACGTCTTCATCGGCGGTGGCTATAAGCATTTTGCCGACAGGGAAGATGGCCGTAACCTGATTGAGGAGCTGGAAAAAAACGGCTACCAGGTGCTGCAGGATATGCACGCCATCACTCAGGTGAATAGCGGCAAACTGGCCGGGCTGACAGCTCCCGAGCACAACCCACGCGTAGCGGAAAGAGGCGACAATATGCTTCCCCAGGCGGTCAGAACTGCTGTCAGGATACTCTCCAATAATAAAAAAGGGTTCTTTCTGATGGTGGAAGGCTCGCAGATCGACTGGGGCGGCCACGCCATGAACACCATCTACGTGGTGGAGGAGATGCTCGACTTTGACCGTGCCATCGGAGAAGCCCTGGACTTCGCCGCCCGCGACCGCGAAACCCTTGTCATTGTGACCGCCGATCATGAAACCGGAGGGATGTCGGTCACCGGCGGCAACCTCTACACGGGGATGGTCCAGGGGAGCTTCACCTCCGACGACCATACTGCCGTGATGGTGCCCGTCTTTGCCTGGGGCCCCGGAGCCGAAGAATTCATGGGGATCATGGACAATACCGATGTACATAAAAAGATGAAGAAACTGCTGCTGAAGTAGGGCCCGCGACAGGTCCCCGCTGCACCACGGCAAAGGGCCATCCCCGTGAAGCGCAATGGTTCATCCGGGATGGTTCCTTGCAGAAAGGAGTCCCATGCTGGAAAAATGGTCTTTCCGATACTGGCTGCTGAAGCAATATGTGAAACTGGCTTACTGGCTGTTTCACCGCGAAATCGTGGTTTCGGGCCGGGAGAACATTCCCCGGGGGCAACCCGTCATTTTTGCCTCCAACCACCCCAATGCACTCAGTGACATTCTGAGCCTGGTGTGTGCCGCCCCCCAGCAGGTGGTCTGGATGGGACGCGCCAGCCTTTTCAAAGCCCGCTGGGCCATCCCTTTCCTTCGGTTCCTGAAGATCATTCCCGTTTACAGAATCCGTGACGGCAAGGATACCCTGAAAGGCAACGAGGCCTCCTTTGAGACGGCCCTCGGGATTCTGAAACAGAATGGTGCGCTGGGGCTATACCCTGAAGCCGCCCACTCAGGCAAACGGGTGATGCTGGCCCATAAAAAAGCCATACCCCGCATGGTGTTCCTCGCCGGGGATAAAAGCGGCGATACCATGAATATCCAAATCGTTCCGGTGGGCATCCATTACGACCAGTATTTTCACTTCGGCCGCCGCCTGCTCATCAGCTTCGGAAAACCCCTGCCGTCGGCCGGCTATTACCCTCTTTACCGGCAGAATCCCCACCAAGCCACCCTCAGGTTGCGCGACGATATTTATAACGCCATCCTCCCCCTGGTCCTAAACTATCAATCAGACACACATTATGAAGGATTTGAAGCGGTGAGGGAAATCGCCGGCAAATCCTTCGCCCGGGCGCAGGGCCTGGCCGGCACCCTCCGCGGGCAACTGCATGCTGACCAGGCCCTGGCAGCCCGTCTCGATTCCCTGGCCGCTGACCACCCCCGGGAAGCCACACAACTGGCCGGAAAAGCCACACAACTGCGCCTCGACTTCCGCAACCTGAAACTGCGAAGCTGGCTCTGCGACCATTCAGAGGAAAACAAATCTAAAGCCTGGCTCTCCACTTTGCTGCTCCTGGCGACCTTTCCCTTTTTCCTGCAGGGATGGGTTTTTAATATCATCCCCTTTGCCAGACTGGGAAAAGGGATTAAAGGAAGAATCAAAGATCCTGTTTGGTTCAGCACCTTCACCTTCGGATTGGGCATCGTGGTGTTTCCCCTCTTCTATCTGCTGATCCTGCTGGTGGCAGTTTCCAGTTTCCTCCCATGGCCCTATGCGATGCTGTTTGTGATTTCCCTTCCCTTTGCCGGGAAATTGGCCTTTTCCTGGTATGTCACCCTGTTAAAAACCCGGGGAAGATGGCGCTGGCTGCAGATAAAACGAAGAAATCGGGCGCTGTACGAAAACCTGCACCAAAGAAAAGCGGAGATCATCAGCGAAGTCACGGCGCTGTCCGAACCGGGGATAACCACGCGGGGCGTATAACTATCTCAGGCCGGCGTGGACCTGTGGAATCCCTTCCAGACGATGACTTTCAGGTGACCGGTAACCGCTGCAGTGCGGTGGGCTGGAGCGCTTCACCCCCTTTCTGCGGTGAAGGCATGAGACTTGGTTCCTTTCTACCGCTTTCCCCTTTTCCCGGCTGAAGGCCTCCTGGAAGACCTCCCTGTGGAAGTTTTCTTTCCGGAGGAGGTGGGTAGCCGCTTTTTTTCGTGAAATGCCCCTTTGAACGAGGGGTCATCGACTTTACGCTGACGGTCGACTTCGCGTTTTTGTTTCTGCCGTTCCTCAAACTGGGTTTCCGTCACCACCACCTCTTCGGGAACAGGGGCTTCGGCGATGGTCATGCGGATCATCTTTTCGATATGGCGGAGATGCCACACTTCGTCGGGTGTCACCAGGGTGATGGCCGTGCCGTGATGGCCTGCACGGGCCGTACGGCCTATCCGGTGGATATAATCCTCATAGTGGGGCGGAATATCAAAATTGATCACGTGGGTCACCTCACTCGCATCGAGTCCGCGCGCCGACAAATCGGTGGTGATCAGTATCCTCACCTCCCCTTCCTTGAAAGCCCTGATGGCATTCAGCCGTGTCGACTGCCCCTTGTCGGAGTGCATAATCCGCTTCTCCCCTTCGCTCTTCCTTCTGATGACCCGGTATACCGCTTCGGCCGATGCCTTTGTCTTGACAAAAAGGATCACCCGTCTGAACTGGAGCTCGTCCTGCAACAAATGACCTATCAGGTTAAGCTTGGTCTGGAAATTGGGTACCCTGTAGACGATCTGTTTCACCTCCTCGACCGGAGTGGCCGATGGCGCCACCTCTACCTTTTCGTAATGGTCGAGGAACTCCTCGGCCATCTTCTCCACCTTTTCGGAAAAAGTGGCGCTGAAAAGCAGATTCTGCCTACGCGCAGGAAGGATCTCAAAAAGTTGCCTGAGCTGTGGCATAAATCCCATGTCGAGCATCCGGTCGGCCTCATCGATCACCAGGTACTTCACCTTCTTCAGTGACAGGGCATGCGCCTGGTAAAGATCCCACAACCTGCCCGGGGTGGCTGCCAACACATCCACGCCCGGCTCCAGAAGGGCCGCGTGACGGGTCCAGCCTACCCCGCCAAATACCGAAGCATGCCGCAGGTCAGAAAAGGCCGTCAGCTCGGCAATATCTTCCCCCACCTGTACCGACAACTCCCGCGTGGGCACCAGAACAAGACACCGCGGCTCCGTCCCTTCAGCCTTCACTAACCGGGTCAGCACCGGCAACAAATAGGCCGCCGTCTTCCCGGTGCCCGTCTGGGCAATCCCCACGACATTCATACCCGATTGTATCACAGGTATCACCAACTCCTGCACAGGAGTGGGCTCCCTGAATCCGATCTCCTCCAGGGCTTTCAGCAACGACCGGGACACCTTCAACTCCTCAAAACGCTTTCCCATGCCGCAAAGATAACCTATTCACGCCAAAAACCTTAACAACCCTGGGCCGATGATACTCAGGGAATTAGATCCGATGCTACATTCGCAGGTACGGCTGGCCGTGGTGGCGTTGCTGATGGGGGTGGAATCGGCTGAATTCTCCTGGTTACTGGAATGTACGCAGACCACCAAGGGGAATCTGAGTTTCCAGCTGACCAGGTTGAAAGAAGCGGGGTACATCGAAATCCGAAAATCTTTTCGCGGGAATTACCCTCTGACAACCTGCAGGATAACAGAAAAAGGCGCTGCCGCCTTTGAGGAGTATGTCAGGAACATTTCGGACTACCTGACAGCGGGGAAAAGGAGGGTTTCAGGAAGGAGTGATCCGGAAGGATCATCATCGCAGGCTGGCTATCTGAGCCGGTAGTGGTTACCGGGCAGGGAGAGGACCATGCCCTTGCATTCGAGTTCCAGGAGGAGGGAGGAGACTTTTCTGACGGGCATGTCAAGAGAATGGGCCAGAAGGTCGATATGGATTTTCTCGCTGCCTCCCAGGAGGCTGGCCACTTTCTGTTCCACCTCATTCAGTTCTGTAAACAGCAGTTTCTGCATGGGTTCGGGTTTTTTGGCCGGAGGGTCCCACCCCAGGGCATATTCGAGGTCTTCCGCATTTTCGATCATGACAGCCAGGTTCTTTTTGACAAGGTAGTTGCATCCCTTTGAGCGGGGGTCGTTGGCCCTTCCGGGGAACGCACACACCTCGCGGTTATAGGAACCGGCGATATCGGCGGTGATCAGGGCGCCTCCTTTCTCACCCGACTCCACGACCACGGTCACATCGCCCAGTCCGGCGATCAACCTGTTCCTGCGGATGAAGTTGGGAGGGTCAATCCTCGATTTACTGGGAAAATCGGTAAGCAGGCCCCCCTGTTCCAGCATGGCTTCGGCCGTACGGGCATGTTCCGAAGGATACATCCGGTCGAAGCCGTGGGCCAGCACCCCCACCGTGGGCATCTTATACTTCAGGGAGGAGCGGTGGGCCTGGATGTCGATGCCATAGGCAAGACCGCTCACCACCAGCAGATCGTATCCTCTTCCGGCCAGGGCCTGCAGCAGTTCATCGCACATCTGCCGGCCGTAGTCGGTGGCGTGCCGGGTGCCCACAATGCTGACTGTTTTGGCGGCATCGAGACAGGCCTTTCCCAGATAGTAAAAAAGGACGGGGGCGTCGTCGCAATTCCGGAACCGGTGGGGGTACCCCTCGTCGAGGTAAAAGAAGATCCGCAGGCCTCTTCTGGCCACGAATCTCAACTCCTGTTCTGCACGGGCCAGATGGTCACCTTCCCTGATGCGGCGGGCGTTGACTTCGCCGATGCCGGGGATTTTCATCAGAGCCCGTTCCGGCTCCCGGAAGATCCCCTCCACACTGCCCACATGGGCCACCAGGGTGCGGGCCAGCACCCCTCCGATGCCCGGGACCATCGACAAAGCCACCTTATAGAGCAAATGATCTTCACTCATGGGGTGGGGGTTTATAGTGTTTTCAGCGTCTCAGAATACGTTTGAGTTCCGCTTCGATCTGCCGTTGTTCTTCCGCGGAGAGGGCGGCCAGGCTGACAGGGTCATAATCGGCGAGGCCCTGGCGGGTGCGGACCACCAGGACGAGGTCATGCACCAGTCCGAAAAGCGATTTCTCAAGGCGGTAATCGTACAGAGTGGCCAAAGGAAACTCCATAGCGTGGTACTCCCTTTTTCCGAAGCGTGCCACAGAATAGTAACGCAGGGTCAGCCGGTCGGGGGTGGTTTCCAGTCTGACATACTGAAGGTCAATGGCCTGAAAAACCACGAACCACAACACCACGGTGGCGGCCGCCACAAAACCGGCCACATCCCTGCCGGTGAGGAAACAAATCAGGGATCCCAATGCCAGCAAGGCCGCTCCCATGTAAAAAAGCCGGTTGATCCTTTTTATTCTTTCTGAATTCTCGGTAACCATTTCCTGATAATGACCGGGGTTCATGCCGGGGTTTCACAAAGTTTGTAACTTTATCGCAATTTACGACGCAGGAATGGAATATTCAAACGACACGACCAGAATAATTTTCACCCGTTCGGCCGGGGAGGAGTTGGCTAGCCGCATGACGGGGTTTCGCGAAGGCAGGGTTTTTATGGCTACCGAAGCCACCGTGGAGCGGCTGTGGCTCCGCGATCATCCTGTTTTCGGAGCTCTGCCCGCAGTGGTTCTGCCCGCCGGTGAGGAGCATAAACAGCTCTCGTCGGTGACCCGGATCTGGGAGTTTCTCTCGCAAAGCGGGGCCGACCGCAAGTCCCTGCTGGTCAACGTCGGGGGAGGCATGCTCACCGATCTGGCGGGTTTTGCCGCCTCCACCTTCAAACGGGGAATCCCTTTCATCCATATTCCCACGACCCTGCTGGCCCAGGTCGACGCTTCCGTGGGGGGTAAAACCGGGTTTAACTTTCTGGGACTGAAGAACGAAATCGGAACATTCGCCGAGCCGCAAGCCGTCATCATCGACACCCGGTTTCTGGAGACCCTTGACCGGGAGAATTTCCTCTCGGGGTATGCCGAAATGATCAAGCACGGGCTGATTGCCGATCCGGGGCATTTGCAGGAGCTGGAAGCTTATCTCCAGGGGGAGGCTGATCATGATGCACTGGCGCAGATCATCCGCAGCTCTGTGGCCATCAAACAGCGATTTGTGGAGCAGGATCCCCGGGAGGCGGGCATCAGAAAAGCCCTCAACTTCGGCCATACCACCGGCCATGCCATAGAAAGCCTGGCCATGGAGACCGGGAGGCCGCTCCTGCATGGGTATGCTGTGGCCTGGGGCATGATCGCCGAGCTCCGGCTTTCTGTCAGCCAATGCGGCTTCCCGGAAAACGAAGCCCTTCGTTTGGCCAGCTGGATCAGAAAACAGTATGGGAAATTACCGCTGACCCCCGCCCACTTCGATCCCTTATACGCCCTGATGGGCCATGATAAGAAAAACGCATCAGGACGGATTAACTTCACCCTGCTTTCGGCCCCCGGGAAAATTGAAACCGACCGGAACGCCACCCGGGAAGAGATTATGGATTCCCTGGCCTTTTTAAGCCAACTCTGACACTACCCTCCCATGCATGACCAGGAAAGTATGATCAGGATTTCGGCACCCCGGGGTGCCCTGAAGGGACACATCATCCTGCCCGCATCCAAAAGCATCAGCAACCGGGCGTTGATCATCAACGCATTGGCTTTCAGTCCCTTCCCCATCACAAACCTGAGTGACAGTGACGACACCCGGATCATGGCGACCATCCTGGGGTCAAACGAAGCGGCTTTTGACGTAGGCCACGCCGGCACGGCGATGCGCTTTCTCACGGCCTTTCTGGCCCGGACCGCCGGCAGGTGGGAAATCACCGGTTCCCAAAGGATGCAGCAACGCCCCATCGCCATCCTGGTGGATGCCCTCCGCCGCCTGGGCGCCCAAATCGATTATGCCGGGAAGGAAGGTTTTCCGCCCCTGACGATCCTGGGTACCCACCTCAGGGGAGGCATCCTGGAAATGGACGGCAGTGTCTCCAGCCAGTATATTTCAGCCCTGCTGATGATCGCCCCCACGCTTGACGGAGGATTGACCCTGCGCCTGAAAAACAAAATCACCTCCCGGAGCTATATCTCCATGACCCTGAAACTTCTGGAGCAGGCCGGCATTCGCTCCCTGATGAAAAACAACGAGATCAGAATCGCGGAGCAGCCCTTCCTGCCCTGTGAATTCAAAGTGGAAGCCGACTGGTCGGCCGCCTCCTATTGGTATGCGCTGTTGGTGCTGGCCGGCAGGGGGGAAATCGGATTGGAGAACCTCCGGATGTCAGGGATGCAAGGTGACGAGGCCATTGCCGGCTGGTTTGAGGCATTTGGTGTGGAAACCCGGGAGACGGGTAACGGGTTGTTGATCAGCCGCCAAAAGGAATGCCGGCCGGCACGGCTTTCCCTCAGATTCCATGAAAACCCCGATGTGGGACAAACCATGGCCGCCCTCTGCGTCGGACTGGGAATCCCCTTTCATTTCACGGGACTGGAGACCCTCCGGATCAAGGAGACTGACCGCATTGCCGCTTTGCAGCACGAACTGGCCCGCTTCGGCGCAGTGGTCACAGAACCCGCACCGGGAGAACTCCGGTGGGACGGGAATACCCATCCCGGAAAACAGGAACCCCTTCCCACCATTGAAACTTACGGTGATCATCGCATGGCCATGGCCTTTGCCCCCCTCGCCCTTACCGGCCGGGAAATGCTCATCAGGGACCCTGGTGTGGTCACCAAATCCTATCCGGGATTCTGGGAGGACCTCCGGAAAGTGGGATTTCAGATCGGATGAATTCCTCCTCCCTTTGAGAAGCCTCCTCCCCGTTCCGGGGAAGTATGACAGTCACCCGGTCCTTCAGAGTTTAATGAAGATCTTCTTTTTATGGAGGATCCAGGCAGGAATAAAGAGGATGGCGATATACAGGAGGGCGATGATCAGGGAGACCAATTTGGGTTCCACGCCCATGCCGGTAAACAGGTCCATGCACATTCCCTTCAGTGACTGGCCCCCGAAATGCCCCCCGTAGAAGAGATATCCCAGCAGTCCCGATAGAACATAAACGGTGATGGCGTTGGAGCCGAAGATAACCCAGGGTTGGGCTATTTTGCGAAAACCGAGGAAGTCAACCAGGAAAAGGCTGGCGGCCAGGGTCATGGACGCCAGTCCGGAGGTCGCCAGCACATAGGAACTGCTCCAGATGGGCTTGTTGAGGGGGAAGTGCCAGCTCCAGACCACTCCGGCGGTAGCTGCCAGGAAACCTGCGGTGAAAAGCCAGATGATTTTCTGTTCGGGGCTTTTTTTGGAAACCAGGAGGGTACCGGCGAGCATGCCGGTGATGCCGGAGGCGATGGCCGGAAGGGTGCTGAAAAATCCTTCGGGGTCCCAGGTTTTGTGGTAGAGTTTTCCCGGGGTCATGAAGGTGTCGATCCAGGCGGCCATGTTCACACCGGGGTCAAGGACGGGCCGGCCCTGGCCGGGGGTGGGCAGGAACATCATGACCACCCAGTAGAAAAGCAGGATGACGGCACCTACCAGGGCCTGGGTTTTCCAGCGGGTGGTCAGGAACAGGGTGGCGCAGACCAGAAAGACCAGGGCAATGCGCTGCAGTACCCCAGCAATGCGAATATCGGTAAACCGGAAAAGGAGCATGGCCAGGACCGCCCCTACCGCAAACACAGGCAGGAGCCATCCGGCCCATACCGCCCATCGGCTTTTAGATCGAAAATCAGGCATCACAAAAATCCCCATCAGCAACAACACCACAACCACCCACAGGAATTGTGACACCCCTTCCGTGGTGCTGTTGATTCTGGAATAAAGGGCCAGCAATACCCCCACGGCAAAGATCTTCACCGACCTCCAGGCGATTTTGCCGAACATCTCCCTTTTTGGATGTCCGGCTTCCAACCGTTTGGTATAGGCCAGCGCGACAGAGACCCCCACGATGAAAATGAAAAAAGGGAAGATCAGGTCGGTGGGGGTGATCCCATTCCAGGGTTTGTGCAACAGGGGAGCATACACATGGCTCCAGCTTCCGGGATTGTTTACCATAATCATGGCGGCAATGGTAAATCCACGGAAGGCATCCAGGGAAATCAGCCTCTCATTTGGTCTCATAAACTGGTTTATTTTCCGGGCAGTCAGGCTACTTCGGGTGCCTTATTCCGGAAGGTTAAATTATCTTTGTGGAAAATAAAAAAGCCAATCTAAATAATTTCCGATTATGAAAAAAATTACAGCCATCCTTTTTTTAAGCGGCCTGGTGATGTTGTTTCCGGGTTGCGGAGAGAAGCCGCTGCCAACGGGTGATCAGCTGGAGGTCAGCTGGAAGGTGATCAGCAATGTATATGCCGACCAACCCGGCGTCAAGGCGATGTTTACGCTGGTGAATCACAGCGCTTTAACCCTTGATGCCTCGAACTGGGCGCTGTACTTCAACCAGACCCCGCGGGGGATCAGGAGTGTGGAGGGCCATGCACAGATCACCCGTCTCAGCGGGGACTGGTACAGGCTGTCTCCTGCCGAAGGGTTCCGGCTTGAACCGGGCGGAAAAACCGAAATTGTGTATGAGGCTTCCGACTGGCTGATCAAGGAGTCGGATGCCCCGATGGGGCCCTATTTTGTCTTCTACGGAAAAAAAGGGGAGGAGAAGTCCGTTGTGGCAGCCACCCATTACACCATAGAGCCGTTCACGCTGCCGGAACAAATTGATCGCCACCGGAACGATTCTGAGCCCATTCCGACCCCGGAGGTGGTCTACCAGCGGAACCTGCAGCTCACCGACCTGCCGGCGGAATCGCTGCCGGCGCTGGTTCCCACACCCGTATCCATTCGGTTCACGGGGAAAACGGCCCAGTTCAGTGATGTGCCTGCAGTGGTTTATCAGAAAGGGCTGGAGCAGGAAGCCGCCTTATTGGCTGCGGTGGTGGGCAAATTAGCCGGGGGAGCCATCCAGCCCCGTGAGGGCGACCAGCCCACGGCCCATGCCATCTTTCTGGGGCTGGAACCCATGACGGTGAATGGGATTTCTAAAGAAGCCTACAAACTGGAGATCAGGGAAGATCCGGCGGTGGTGATCATGGGCAGCGACCCTGCCGGTGTTTTCTACGGCATGATGACCCTGATGGGGTTGGCTCCCGCCAATGCCGGCAACCAGGGAGGCCTTCCCGTGGTCACCGTCGAGGATGCCCCGCGCTTCTCCTTCCGAAGCCTTCATATCGATGTGGCCCGGAACTTTCAGAGCAAGGAAACCCTCCGGAAAATGATCGACATCATGGCTTATTACAAGCTAAACACCTTGCAGCTCTATCTTTCGGAAGATGAAGGGTGGCGTTTGGCCATTGAGGAGCTTCCCGAGCTGACGGAGGTGGCTTCCCGCAGGGGCCATACCACCAAAGACGGCATTGACATGCTGCATCCCTCCTACGGATCAGGTCCTTTTGCCGATGCGGAAGGATCCACGGGCAGCGGTTTTTACACCCGGGAGGAGTTCAAGGAGATCCTCCGTTATGCCCATCAGCGGCATGTGCGCATCATCCCGACCATTAATTTCCCGGGCCATTCCAGGGCGGCCATCCGCGCCATGGAAGCCCGCTACCAGAAATTCATGAAGGAGGGCAACGCGGAAAAAGCCGAAGAATTCAGGCTGATCGATCCCGATGACCAGTCGGTCTACAATTCGGCACAAAATTACGACGACAACGTAGTTTGTGTGGCCCGGGAATCGGTGTACAAGTTTTATGAAACGGTCATCGACGACATCATGGAGATATACGCGGAGGCGGAAGTACCGCTGGAAATTTTCCATACCGGGGGAGACGAGGTTCCTGAAGGGGTGTGGACCAAATCACCCTTATGCGCAAAGCTGATGGAGGGCATGCCAGAGATCGGGGATCCCAAAAACCTGCAGAGTTACTTTCTGAAGCGGGCCATGGAGATCCTGGAAGCCCGGAACCTCCAGGCCGGAGGGTGGGAAGAGGTCGCCCTGCTGAAAAATGAGGAAGGGAAATATGTTCCCAATCCGGCCTTTGCCGGGAAGGGAGTCATCCCCTGGGCCTGGAATAACCTGGGCCAGTGGGCCAACCTTTCCTACCGGCTTGCCAATGCCGGCTATCCGGTGGTGATGTGTGATGTCTCCAACTTCTACTTCGACTTTGCCTACAGCAAGGATCCGCGGGAACCGGGGCTTTACTGGGGCGGCTTCTGCGATGTGCGCAATGCCTGGCAATTTGCTCCCTACAACTCCTTTGTCACCAACCTGAAAACAAGCATGGGCAGGGATATCGATCCGGAGAAGGAGTATGCCGGACTGGAGCGGCTTAAACCGGAGGCCAGAAAGAATATCGTGGGTTTGCAGGCCCAGTTGTGGGCGGAGACCATATTGGGACCCAAAATGCTGGAGAACAGGGCGTTGCCGAAACTGATCGGGTTTGCTGAAACAGCCTGGGGAAAAGCGCGGCCCTGGGAATCGGAGGCCAATCCCGTCAGGCGCAAGCAACTGATGGATGAGGGGTGGAACCAGTTTGCCAACAGGCTGGGCAAGCGCGAACTGCCCCGGCTGAGCGGCCTCTTTGGCGGGTTTGACTACCGTATTCCTCCTCCGGGCGCGGTCATCGAAGAGGGTATACTGAAAGCCAACACAGAATATCCCGGGCTGAAGATCCGGTATACCACAGACGGAAGCGAACCCACAGGGCAGTCGCCGATCTATGGAGAGCCGTTAGAGGTGAACGGGGAAGTGCAGTTAAAGGCGTTCGACGCCGCAGGAAAAAGCAGCCGGGTAGTGCGGGTCGCTCCAAAGTAAACCGGGAGTAGACGTCACCGGGCGTTCCGGATGTGTGGGCACCCTCCTGTACAGGGACTTCCCGCGACGAGACAAGCGGGGCATGCCCTTCCTGTGGGGATCTGACCTTTCTGCAGACAGAGGTTATCTTCTGGCTGAAAAGAAAGCCTTCATCAGTGCGGAACACTCCGTTTCCAGTACGCCTCCCGTGACTTCCGTCTTTGGATGGAGGGCCTGTGGGGCGTATTTCCGGTAGCCTCTTTTATCATCGCCAGCGCCGAAGACCAACCGGCCTGTCTGTGCCCAGCCAAGGGCACCGGCACACATCACGCAGGGTTCTACGGTGACGTAAACCGTGCACTGGTCGAGATATTTCCCTCCCAGGAGGTTGGCAGCTGCCGTGATGGCCTGCATTTCGGCATGCGCCGTCACATCATTGAGTAATTCGGTGAGATTGTGGGCACGGGCGATAATCCGCCCTGCCGACACGACCACCGCCCCCACGGGTACCTCCCCGCGGTCAAAGGCTTCCCTGGCCTCAGCCAGCGCCCTGCGCATGAAATATTCATCCCCATGAATCTCCGTCATCCTGATCTCCTTTATTCTGGCAAACAGAACAATACCCCTGTAATCAGAGCATACCGGGGGACTGCCTCTCTTTACGCCGGTTTTCCAAATCACAAACCGGGGGACTGCCTCTCTTTACGCCGGTTCTTCCGGATCGGCAAGAATTGCCGGCCTCATCGGCCACGACCATAAAAAAGCATCGGCAAATCCAACTTCCCGGGCGATGTCAAAATTGCTAAAAATTGGCTATTTTCGCAACCTGTCTAAACAATTGGGAATATGTACAGAACACATACATGCGGAGAGCTGAGAGCAGAACATGCCGGTCAGGAGGTGACCCTGGCAGGTTGGGTACAACGGGTACGTGACCTGGGGGCCATGACCTTTATCGACCTGCGCGACCGGTATGGGGTGACCCAGCTGGTGACCGACGATAAAAGTGATGCAGGTGTCAGGGATGAGGTGACCCGTCTGGGCCGGGAGTTTGTCCTCCAGGCCAAAGGAAGGGTCAGGGAGCGCAGCAGCAAAAACAAAAATATGGCCACCGGCGATGTGGAGGTGGAGCTCACCTCGGTGAGGGTGCTGAGTGCGGCGGCGGTACCGCCTTTCACCATCCAGAATGACACCGACGGAGGAGATGACCTGCGGATGAAGTTCCGTTACCTCGACCTGCGCCGCCCCATGGTGCAGCAAAATCTTTTTCTGCGCGCCCGCATGGCCCACTCTGCCCGTTCTTATCTGGCACAACAGGGATTCATCGAAGTGGAAACACCGGTAATGATCAAATCGACACCCGAAGGAGCCCGCGACTTTGTGGTCCCCTCCCGTATGAACCCCGGAGAATTCTATGCGCTCCCCCAGTCGCCCCAGATCTTCAAACAGTTGCTGATGGTCGCCGGCTTTGACAAGTATTTCCAGATTGTCAAATGTTTCCGCGACGAAGACCTGCGTGCCGACCGCCAGCCAGAATTCACCCAGATCGACTGCGAAATGTCCTTCGTGGAACAGGAAGACGTACTGAACACCTTCGAAGGACTGACCCGCCATATGCTCAAAGAAATTCTCGGGGTGGAAACGGCTTCTTTTCCCAGGATGCCCTATCCTGAAGCCATGGGGAGCTACGGTTCAGACAAGCCCGACATCCGCTTCGGCATGACATTGGTCGACCTTACCTCCAGTGTGAAAGGAAAAGGTTTTCCTGTTTTTGACGGGGCGGAATACATCGGGGGAATTTGCGCCGAAGGGTGCGGCGAGTATACCCGCAAGCAGCTCGACGAGCTCACCGAATGGGTGAAACGACCCCAAATCGGCGCCAAAGGGCTGGTCTATGTGAAGATGAACGGTGACGGAACCATCCGTTCCTCTATCGACAAATATTTCAATTCCGATGAATTAAAGGATCTGGCGTTCCATTTCAGGGCCAAGGCAGGCGACCTGATCCTGATCATTCCCGGTGAGCGGGAGAAAACGGTGACTGCCCTGGGGAATCTCCGCCTGGAGATGGGGAACCGTCTGGGTCTCCGCCCCAAAGGTACTTTCCAGCCTCTTTGGGTGGTAGACTTTCCCCTGCTGGAATGGAATGAGGATAACAGCCGCTGGTCGGCCATGCACCATCCCTTCACCTCGCCCAAACCAGAAGATATTTCCCTGCTCGACAGCGATCCTGGAAAGGTCAGGGCCAATGCCTATGACCTGGTGATCAACGGCGTGGAGATCGGCGGCGGATCGGTGCGAATTTTTGATCCGGCCCTTCAGTCAAAGATGTTCAATGTGTTGGGATTCACTCCTGAGCAAGCCGAAGCCCAGTTCGGGTTCCTGATGAATGCCTTTAAATATGGTGCACCCCCGCATGCCGGGATTGCCTTTGGCTTCGACCGGCTCGTTTCCATGTTCGCCGGGCTCGACTCCATACGCGACGTCATCGCCTTTCCCAAGAACAACTCAGGACGCGACGTGATGAACGACTCCCCGGCCCCCATCGCCCAGGAACAACTCGACGAACTCCACCTGATCCTCCGGCCGGCGGAAAAGAAATAACCACGCAGACCGGGCGGTATGGAGCCCCAAAATAAGAGCTTAACCTGCCTGCGAAAGAGGCCAGGGAAATGAAATACCTTGACCTGCCATGTTGTAGCGCTCCGTTAAATCGCCCGCAGGTATTTCAGTCATCCATAAAAAATAGCCGCCCCATTGCTGAGGCGGCTATTTTTGTATGGATAATTTCCGTGATTACAGATTCTCAACTCTTTTCCTGGCGGAGTAGTTGATGTGGAGGGCAGAGGCCCTGCGCAGTTCCTGCTTGATATCCTGGACGATCTGCATTTTGGTGTACTCGTCAATTTTCAGTGAGGTCACCATCATGGGCACTTCGGCTTCATCCCGTGCCTGCCGCTCGACCACGATATAGTCGACGATGTCTCTCACCTCGGCAAACTGGTCGTTCAGCTGAATTCGCGGTTCGTTACCATATACCCTTTGGTACTGGGCATGGGGAACTCCCACATAAATATAGCTCACCAGGGATTTCTTCTCAAGCTTGGTCAGTTCCGTGGCGTGGGGAAGCGTTTGCCTCACTTTCAGGGTCACCTCGCGCATGGTGGTGGTCACCATAAAGAAGAAAAGAAGCATGAACACGATGTCGGGGAGTGAAGCCGTTGAAATGGGCGGCGTCTCCTTTTTCCCTTGTTTTCCAAATTTCTTCATACTAATTTCCTCCTACTCTTTTAGGTTCGGCTTCCGAAATACGCTGAGGATATACTTCACGCACGGCGTCCTGCTCCTCTTTGGTAAGCAGGTCAAAGCGTTTGTTGAATTTGGAAAGCGCCAATTCATTTCTAAGGTCATTGATGGCACCGACAAGTTCATTCTGGACGGCCAGGTAGGTTCCGTACTGGGTTCCCAGGTCATTCTGGAGGGAGATCACTCCCTTTGAGATCTCGGTAGGGCCGAAGAAGGCCACTTCCTTGATCTCTTTTTCCGGGAGGTTATCCGCGTTATTGGGATTGGCCATGAATTCCTTGGCTTTGTCACGGATTTCACCCATTTGCATCCATTCTCCTTCCACCAAAATGTTGTTGTCTTTGTTAACCAGGACAATAAAGACATTCCTCTCCTTGATAGGCGGGGTATCTTTATTTTCCACGTCTGGTGCCAAAGGGGGTAACCTTCTTTCCAGGCCGCTGTCGACGTCCATGGTGGTGGTCACCATGAAGAAGATCAGCAACAGGAAGGCGATATCTGCCAGCGATGCGGATGGTATTTCTGGTGTTTTCTTTGGCATAATAATAACTCTTATTGCTTGGTTAAAACATCTCGCCGTTACCTGCTAAAAAGCTTGGAAACGGAGGCATAGATCAGGGAAAGAATAGCAATTCCCAGAAGTAAATAAGTGGTAAAGAGTCCTGTATCCACCCATTTGGAAACAGAGGGGGTCAGGGAACCGTTATCCACGAATTTTTGCACACCGGGGAATTTGGGGATTTCAGGAGAAGCCATCAGATAGGCAATCAGAACGACTACTCCCACGAAACCGACACCCAACAGCATACCCTTGGCCGACTTGAAGTCGGAGACCAGCTGGAACAGGCCATAGATCAGGATGATGCCCACACCGAAGATCAGGAGGGCATAAGCCCAGTATAGGTTATAATCAACCCACATGTTCATCTTGGGATCACTGTTCACGCTACTGATGTTGGACATGAGGGAGACCAACAGAACAACCGTAACGGCGACAATGACCAGCAAAATGATAAATGGTAAACGACTGAGTTTATTCATAGCCTCTTACTTTTTGAGGTTGTGCTTGACGACCATGTCAATCAGGGAAATGGAGGAGTCTTCCATATCACCGACGATTGATTCGATTTTGTTGGCCAGGTAGTTGTAGAAAATCTGGAGGATGATGGCCACAATAAGACCAGTCACAGTAGTGATAAGGGCGACCTTGATACCGGCGGCCACGAGCGTGGGGCTGATGTCACCGGCCTGTTCGATGGCGTCGAAGGCAGCGATCATCCCGATTACTGTTCCCATGAACCCGAGCATAGGAGCCAGGGCAATGAAAAGGGCGATCCAGGTCAGACCCCTTTCGAGAAGGCCGGCCTGCACACCCCCGTAAGAAACCACTGATTTCTCCACCACATCAACGCCTTCGTGGGCCCTGTCAAGTCCCTGATAGAAAATACTGGCCACGGGACCGCGTGTATTGCGGCAAACTTCCTTAGCGGCTTCCACACCACCATTGTTGAGGGCGTCTTCGATTTTGGCAAGAAGTTTCTTGGTATTAGAGGTGGCCATGTTCAGGTAAATCACCCTTTCGATGGCGAATGCCAGTCCTAAGATGAGACAAAGAAGGATGGAGGTCATGAAGCCCGGGCCCCCTTCGATGAACTTCTGTTTCAGGGCGCTGTGAAGCGACTGTCCGGCTTCGGCCTGGGCGGCGGCTTCCTCAATGGGATCGGCTGACACAGCCTCCGCCGGCGCAGCAGCGGCAGTGCTGTCTACCGCAGTGGTGGTGGCGGCAGGCTGGTCCTGGGCCACAACAGAATTTGATGCCACAAAAAGAAGCATCCCGAATACTGCAATCAACGCAAATAGTTTTTTCATAATTGTTTTGAATTTAATTAATAATCTCCTTGATTTTTGTTGTTATAATTTTGTTCCAAATTTATAATATCATTAACATTATTCAAAAACGGCAGCCCTTTTTTTCAAAGATTGTCGTCATTTTTCGGAATTGAAAGTCTGGTTTACGTCAAACACAGTGTAATAAAGAACACCTGGCGGAGAGGGGGGGATTCGAACCCCCGGTTCCCTTTAGAGGAACACACGCTTTCCAGGCGTGCCAGTTAAGCCACTCCTGCACCTCTCCATATTCAAGGCCTTTCTGCAGTCACAGGCCTCCCGGTTTGAGGGGCGCAAAATACAAAAAAAAACTAAACAAAAACAGCTATTCGCGAATTTCGCCGCAGAGGCTCCTCCGGAGGTACATTTTCACTTCCTCCCTGCTGAGGCCTTGTCCCAGCAGGAACATCAGCTTGGTGATGGCCGCCTCGGTGGTCATGTCGTTGCCGCTGACCACCCCCGCATTGAGGAGTTCCAGACTCGTTTCGTACTGGCCCATCTGGACGCTTCCCCCCTGGCATTGGGAGACATTGAGCACAATCACATTATGGCGGATGGCCCTGCGGATGGCCTGGATCAGCCATTTGGAGGTGGGGACGTTCCCCGAACCGTAGGATTCCAGGACCACTCCCTTTAACCCTTCTATCCCCAGTACCGATTCCACCACTTTACGGCCTATGCCGGGGAACATTTTCAGGATGAAGACATTGTCGTCAAAACCGGTCTGTACCTTCAGGATCCCGGCATTGCCCGGATAGTGGATGAACTCGGTGTTGTAACGGATGTCGACGCCGGCGGTGGCCAGCGGAGGATAGTTCTCCGACACAAAGGCGCTGAAATTCTCAGCATCGCGCTTGACCGTCCGGTTGCCCCGGAACAAATTGAAATCAAAATAAATGCATACTTCCGGAACGAGGGCCTCCCCGTTTTTGCGGGCGGCAGCGATCTCCACTGCCGTGATCAGGTTTTCCTTTCCGTCGGTGCGGATCGTCCCGATGGGCAGCTGGGACCCCGTCAGAATGATGGGTTTGCTCAGGTTCACAAACATGTAGCTGAGCGCAGAGGCGGTGTAGGCCATGGTGTCGGTGCCGTGGAGGATCACAAAACCGTCGTAGAGGTTGTAATTGCGCTGAATGGTCAGGGCGATCTTCTCCCAGATGGCGGGGGTCATGTTGGAGGAATCGATGGGGGGTGTGAAAGCCACCGACCCGATCCGGTAGCCGAATTTCCTGAGTTCGGGCACCTCGTCGAGGATCTGGTCAAACCTGACGGGAGCCAGGGTTCCCGTGACCGGGTCCTGGGCCATCCCGATGGTCCCTCCCGTATAAATAATCAATACTGACGGCTGTTGGTTCATGGTATCCTGGTACTTATCGTTACTTTATATTGACAGGGATGCTTTGCCTGGCCAATCCGGGTGGCAGGAGATGTGGGATGCACAGATCTCCATGAGGCAAGTGCATCATTCCCTTCATATCCTGAAAAGCTGGCGGGCATTGGTTGTGGTGATGCTGGCCAGACTGGGGAGGGGAATACCCAGTACGGAGGCCACCTTTTGGGCTATGGGGATCAGCTGTGCAGGTTCGTTACGGCGGCCCCGGAAAGGCACCGGGCTCAGCCAGGGAGCGTCGGTTTCGAGCAGGAGCCCTTCGGGGCCGGTCTCCTCCACCACCCTTTCCAGCTGGTTGTTACGGAAGGTGACCACCCCTCCGATGCCCAGGAAAAAACCTGCCCCAAGGACCCTTCGGGCCTGCTCCGGGGTTCCAGAGAAACAGTGAAAAATCCCTTTCAGCTCACCCCGGTGTTCTTTTTCCAGGACTTTCCATACCTCTTCGAAGGAGTTGCGCACATGGATCACCACGGGCAGGGCCATGGCCACTGCCCACCGCAGCTGCTGCCTGAAAGCCTCCTCCTGCTCTTCGCGGTGGCTCACATCCCAGTACAGGTCGATCCCGATCTCCCCCACCCCACAGAACTTCTCCCGCTCAAACCACAACGCCACCCTGTCCAGAACCGAGACATAATCCTCCCCGACAGAAGAAGGGTGCAATCCCATCAGCGGGTAACAACAACCGGGGTGTTGCCGCGAGAGCTCCAGCATCGGTTCCACCGAACTCTCATCGATATTGGGAAGGACCATTTTCTCCACACCGGCTTCCAAAGCCCTGGCAATCACCACCTCCCGGTCATCATCAAAATCTCCGGCATAAATATGGGTGTGCGTATCGATCAGCATGTTGTCGGCCATTAAGGGAGCAAAGGTAATGCAAAGCGGGGAACCCACCTGTATAGACCTCCGGAAATCTCAAAAGCCTGCACGGGCAGGCTTTTGAGATAAGGTCATTCTGGTGGTCAGGGATCAGACGATGCCCTGGGCCAGCATGGCTTCGGCCACTTTCACGAAGCCACCGACGTTGGCACCCTTTACATAGTCGACCTTTGAGCCGTTGAGGCCGAACTTCACGCATGTTTCGTGGATATCCTGCATAATAATCTGCAGCCGCTGATCGACCTCTTCGCGCGACCAGTTGTAGCGCATGCTGTTCTGGGTCATTTCCAGTCCCGATACGGCCACACCGCCGGCATTGACCGCCTTGCCGGGGGCAAAATCAATGTGTTCCTTGAGGTATTCCATGCCATCGGCCGTACATCCCATATTGGAGGCTTCAGCGACCAGGAAACAGCCGTTTTTCACCAGCTCTTCAGCGTCTTCCCGGTTGAGTTCATTCTGGGTTGCACAGGGAATGGCGATGTCGCATTTCTCCACCCAGGGTTTCTTCCCGGGTACGAACTTCACCCCAAACTCTTTGGCATAGGGTTCCACAATATCCTGGTTGCTGGCCCGCAGTTCCAGCAAATACTCCACTTTGTCGCCCGAAACCCCGTCAGGATCATAGATGTATCCATCGGGTCCGGAAATGGTGACCACCTTTCCACCCAGTTCGTTGATCTTGGAAACGGCGCCCCAGGCGACGTTTCCGAAGCCGGAAACAGCAAAGGTATGGCCGGCAATATCCTTGCCCAGCCGTTTCAGCATGTGACGCACGAAATAGACGGCTCCGAAGCCGGTGGCCTCGGGGCGGATAAGACTGCCCCCCCAGCCGATACCCTTACCGGTGAATACCCCGGTGAACTCATTCCGCAACCGCTTGTACTGGCCAAACATATAGCCTACTTCACGGCCCCCGACGCCAATGTCACCTGCAGGGACGTCGGTATCGGGACCAATGTGCCGGAACAACTCATTCATAAACGACTGGCAGAAACGCATGATCTCCCCGTCAGATTTTCCCTTCGGACTGAAATCGGAACCCCCTTTGCCGCCTCCCATGGGAAGCGTGGTCAGACTGTTCTTGAAGGTCTGCTCAAACCCAAGAAACTTGAGAATGCTCAGGGTCACCGTGCTGTGAAAACGAATCCCCCCCTTGTAAGGCCCTATGGCAGAGTTGAACTCCACACGGTAACCACGGTTGATCTGTACCTCCCCACGGTCATCGACCCAGGGAACCCTGAACATGATCACCCGCTCAGGCTCGCACATTCTTTCCAGAATTTTATTCTTCTGGTATTTCGGGTTTTTAGAATAAAAGTCCCATACCGACTCGGTAACTTCCTGAACCGCCTGATGAAACTCCTTTTCGCCCGGAGTTCTCTGTTTCAGGCTCTCCATGAATTCATTAATCTCAGCTTTCATATTGGTAAGTTTGAATTAATGGAGCAAATGTAACCAAGATGTTGATGATTAACCAGCGGGTGCAAGGAAAACAGCAAATTTTATATTACTGAATATCAATTCATTATCCTTACCGAAAAGATGTTAAGGAACACACTCTGACAAAAATCAGGAATTGCGGGGAGAAAGGGTGAGGCCGGGACTTTGACGCCGGCTTCCTTCAGATCCCACCTCACGATGGGCACCCTTGCCCTTGTCTGATGGTTGGTAGCTATAAACTCCCATAACGGACTTACACCGTCAAGTTACACGCCATGCACGGCGCACTAAAAAGAGAGGTTGCCCCGGCCATGCGGGACAACCTCTCTGGAGATATGGGGTTGGGCGATGATTACATCATGCCGCCCATTCCGCCGCCCATTCCGGGGTTGGGCATGGCGGGCTTGTCTTCTTTGATCTCGGTGATGACTGCCTCTGTGGTGAGGAGCATACCGGCGATGGAAGCGGCGTTTTCGAGGGCGACCCTGGTCACTTTCACCGGGTCAATGACGCCTGCATCATAGAGGTTCTGGTATTCGCCCAGGCGGACATTGTAGCCGAAGTCGCCTTTGCCTTCGCGAACTCTCTGGACGATGACGGCACCTTCCTTACCGGCGTTGTTGACGATCTGGCGCAGAGGTTCTTCGATGGCCCTCTTGACAATCTCGATGCCAGTCTGTTCGTCGTCGTTGTCCACTTTAATTCCCTCGAGGGAGTCGATGGCGCGGATATAAGCCACGCCACCACCGGGCACAATGCCTTCCTCGACGGCGGCACGGGTGGCGCTGAGCGCGTCGTGTACGCGGTCTTTCTTTTCCTTCATTTCCATTTCGGAGGCGGCACCCACATAAATCACGGCCACACCACCGGCCAGTTTGGCCAGGCGTTCCTGCAGTTTCTCACGGTCATAATCGGAGGTGGTAAGCTCGATCTGTTTCTTGATCATACCGACCCTGGCACCAATGGCCTTCACATCGCCATGGCCACCTACGATGGTGGTGTTCTCCTTGTCGATGGTTACCCTTTCGGCGCGACCCAGCATGTCAAGGGTGGTCTGCTCCAGTTTCATTCCCTTCTCCTCGGTGATCACGTTCCCACCGGTCAGCACGGCGATGTCTTCGAGCATTTCCTTGCGGCGGTCGCCAAAACCGGGAGCCTTCACGGCGGCCACCCTCAGGGCACCACGCAGCCTGTTGACCACCAGGGTGGCCAGGGCTTCCCCGTCGACATCCTCGGCAATGATCAGCAACGGCCTTCCACTCTGGGCGGTCTGCTCCAGCACCGGAAGCAGGTCCTTCATGGTACTGATCTTCTTATCATGGATCAGAATGAAGGGATTCTCCAGATCGGCTGCCATTTTTTCAGTATCGGTCACAAAATAGGGAGAGATGTATCCACGGTCAAACTGCATCCCTTCCACCACGTCCACGTATGTGTCGGTGCCTTTTGATTCTTCAATGGTGATAACCCCTTCCTTGTGCACTTTCTCCATGGCTTCGGCAATGAGTTTACCGATGTTTTCGTCGTTGTTGGCCGACACTTTGGCCACCGACTCGATCTTGGCATAATCGTCGCCCACATTCTGGGACTGGGATTTGAGGCTTTCCACCACCCTGGAAACGGCTTTGTCAATACCGCGTTTCAGGTCCATCGGGTTGGCACCAGCCGCCACATTCTTCAGACCTACCGACACGATCGACTGGGCCAGTACGGTCGCCGTGGTGGTGCCGTCACCGGCATCGTCATTGGTCTTGGAGGCCACTTCCTTCACCATCTGGGCTCCCAGGTTCTCATACGGATCGGCCAGTTCAATCTCCTTGGCCACGGTCACCCCGTCCTTGGTGATCTGCGGAGCACCGAATTTCTTCTCGATGACCACGTTGCGCCCCTTCGGGCCCAGAGTTACCTTGACGGCATCAGCCAGCCTGTCGACACCTTTCTTAAGCAGGTCCCTCGCTTCAATATTGTTTTTAATCTCTTTTGCCATAGTATTGAATCTTTAATTTAAATTTCTTACTGAATGTAAAGCACATCGTTCTGCGACATGAGCAAATAGTCCACTCCGTCGATGGTCAGTCCTGTCCCCGAATATTTCCCGTAGAATACGGTATCTCCAGCCTTCAGTTCCATGGGCTCATCCTTTTTGGGGGCTCCCGTAAGAACCACGGTCCCCGCCTGGGGTTTTTCCTTTGCCGAATCCGGAATGATGATTCCGCTGGCCGTCTTGGTCTCGGCTTCCTGCGGTAATACCAGGATCTTTCCTGCAAGAACTTTACCTTTTAATTCTGTCATTGCTCGTTAATTTTTATAGTTAAACAATCATGTTTTTAGTTTGGATACTCCCGACGGAACACATTCTGTGCCAACCGATGGGGGAGCCCGGCAAGCGCCCTTTCTTTGCCATTTTTTCACCTCCTGAAGGGGGTGCAGTCGCCACTTTCTTAATTCAAAAAACTGATATACAAATAATTAACATCCTGTCAGGAGTTATGACACTCTGACATATTGCTGTGGGGAACCGGTAAACCGGTCAAAAAAAAGGCCGCCCTCTGAAAAAGGACAGCCTTTTTTACCGGGTACAGGAGCACCGGTCAATTGGCCGAATCGGCGGGTGTAGCCGTGTTTTCAGGCACCGACGTCGGGAAACTGGGGACCTGGTTGGGATCGGCGACATTCTGGATTTGTTCCTGGACCATGGATCCTTCGGTGCCTCCTTCGCTCCGGGGGATGAAGGCCGAACCGGCAATAGCCAGCAGCAACAGGGCTCCGGCGAGTCCCCATGTGGTCTTCTCCAGAAAATCAGCGGTTTTCCTCACTCCGGCGATTTGCGTAGAAGCCTGGAAATTACTCGCAAGGCCCCCACCCTTCGAATTCTGTACAAGTACGATAAGCACCAGTAAGACACACACGATGAATATCAGGACGAGAATTAAGGTATACATGTCTGTAGCTGTTAATAATTCATTATTCTTTTAACTTCCTCAATGCGGGCTGCAAAGTAAATACTTTTTCCCGGAAATCTCAAACTTAATTTTTCAAAAGCGTCTATGGCCTCCTGATATTTACCCTGTTGAACCAAGAGGTTAACGAAGGTTTCGGTGATGATATCGCCTGGGATTTCTGCGGCTTTTTCGGCTAGACTGATCCCCTGGGTTCCTGAGGTTTCGCTGCGGAGTGTTGCAAAAGCGGCTCCTCCGGCCAGGAAACGTTCCACCAGTTCCTGCCGCGGGTTGGCAGGGTTCTGCCCTTCTCCGCCACCCTGGAGGGGGGTATCTGCCGTCAACCCTAATCCTGTGGCAGAAAGATATTCCCACGCAGCAGGCTGATGGAGGGTTTCCGCCTGGCTTCCTTCGACCATCCGGCAGAGGATCCGCCGGTCCCTGATCCGCAGGGCCGCTTGCGCCAAAACCTCCTCAAAAGAGGGATCCCCGGCGGCACGCAGGCTCCTGAGCCAAAGCATCCACCCCTCCTGGAACCAAGGATATGCCCTGGTCATCTCCTCCCAGAGGGAAACCTCCCCGGGATCCTTCCATCCCCTGTAGTACCTGAGAAATCCTGCAGCGTTCATTTACCAGTTGGCAATGGTGGCGTTAAAAATATCATCAAGGAGCTTTTCCACGATATCAGGCACAATGTCACTTTCCACATCGTTCAGGCTCAGGGAACTGGAGAAATCCTCGAACGCCGAGAATGTCCGGTCAAAATCCTGGGTATGGTCCCTGTTGTTGGTATACTTGAGCCTGATGGTGATGGTCAGCCTGTTTTGGGCGGCCATATCCTCTTTCTGGATAGCCATGGGCCTGACGGCATAGTCGGTGATCTGGCCCTCGTAAACCAGGTCCCCGTTCTCCCCCTCCTCCTTCAGGGAGGTTTGCTTCATCAGTTTGTCCTTGAGCTTTTCCGTAAAATCGTTGCTCAGGGTAGGATTCACCAGCCGTGCCCGGTTGGGAAAATAGTAAACCGAAAAGGTCTTTACGTCGGCCGATATATTGGCCCCGGTAAAGCTGTAGGACATTTTGCAGGAGACCAGCCATCCTGCAATGAGTGCGCACAACCACATCCCTGTCAGCAGGGTCTTTCTCCTTTCCATGGTTCAGGCCGTAATTTGGTATTCTTTGATCTTCCGGTACAGGGTCCGCTCTGAAATCCCCAGTTCCTGGGCGGCAAACTTCCGCTTGCCCCCATGTTTCTCCAGCGCCTTCCTGATCAGTTCGATCTCCTTCTCCTCCAGCGAAAGTGACTCTTCCAGGAACTCTTCGGTGTCGAGGATGTTCTCCTTTTCGAAGGATTCAATCTTGATGGGGGAAGGGGCTTTTCGTTCGGTGACCACTTCCACATCGTTGTGATAGAGCTTGCGGATGATATGGGCGTGGTCATCGGCCATCTCCCCGTGACCCTGATCGCGGAGCATGTCCAGCACCAGCTTTTTCAGATCGTTCATATCCTTTTTCATATCGAAGAGAACCTGGTATAGGATCTCCCTTTCGCTGGAAAAATTCTTATCATGGGAGGTGGAAACCAGGGCTGGCAGGTTGGTGCGGTTTTCACGGGGAAGGTATTTCATCAATACCGGCCCAGCGATGTCGCGGTGGGTCTCAATGATGGAGATTTGCTCGGTAATGTTCTTCAGTTGCCTGACATTGCCCGGCCAGGAGTATCCGCTCAGGAGTGCCCGGGCCTCTTCATCGAGGCGGATGGCCGGCATCCGGTATTTCTCGGCGAAGTCGGCGGCAAACTTGCGGAAAAGGAGGTGGATATCCTCGCTTCGCTGGCGCAGGGGCTGCACGGTGATGGGCACCGTATTGAGGCGGTAATAAAGGTCCTCCCTGAATTTTCCGCTTTCGATGGCCAGGGGAAGATTGATATTGGTGGCGGCAATGACCCGTACATTGGTCTTCATGACCTTGGAGGACCCCACCTTGATGAATTCGCCGGTTTCCAGCACCCTGAGCAGGCGCACCTGGGTAGAGAGAGGAAGCTCCCCGATTTCATCGAGAAAGATGGTGCCGCCGTCGGCTTCCTCGAAATAACCTTTCCGGTCGCTGAGGGCACCGGTAAAAGCGCCCTTTTCGTGCCCGAAGAGCTCCGAGTCAATGGTTCCTTCAGGGATGGCCCCGCAGTTGACGGCAATGTATTTTCCGTGTTTGCGGGCCGAGTGATTATGGATGATCTGCGGGAAAATCTCTTTTCCGGTACCGCTCTCCCCGGTGATCAGTACCGACAGATCGGTAGGGGCTACCTGCACGGCCACTTCAATGGCCCTGTTCAGATCGGGCGAATTGCCGATGATCCCGAACCGTTGCTTTATTGCCTGTACATCCATGGTTAACTGTCAAAGCCTGCAAATTTACTATTTTTCGGCCGAAAAAACGCCGCTCTGCCGATAATTGGCTTCTTGCTTAAAATTGGCTAATTTCGGAGGGTTGGTGTATCTTTGAAGCCATAAAACAAAAACAGCATGCAGTTTACAGCAGTTATTCCTGCGCGATACCAGTCGACCCGGTTTCCGGGGAAGCCTCTGGCCCTGATTCACGGCAAGCCGATGGTATGCCATGTGGTGGACCGTGCCCGGGAAGTCCTTGACGAGGTGTGGGTGGCCACCGACCACGAGGGGATCGCCCGTGCGGTGCGTGACCACGGGGGCAAGGTCGTCATGACCTCTCCCGGTCATACCAGCGGCACCGACAGGTGTGCCGAAGCGGCGGCTCTCATCGCCGTAACCACCCCTGTCGACGTGGTCATCAATGTGCAGGGTGACGAACCTTTTATCCGTCCGGAACAAATCAGGCAGTTGATGGCGTGCTTTACCCCGGAGGTGCAGATCGCCACCCTGGTGCGGAAGATCACGGATCCCGCGGACCTCGGGAACCCCAACAAGCCAAAGGTGGTCCTCGGCCGCCACGGAGAGGCCCTTTATTTCAGCCGCTCGGCGATACCCTATCTGCGGGGCCGCGATAGAAACCAGTGGGTCGCATCCCACCCCTACTGGGCCCACATCGGCATGTACGGCTACCGCTTTGACATCCTCAGGGAGATCACCCGCCTGGCCCCCGGAGCCCTGGAAACGGCCGAATCCCTCGAACAACTCCGCTGGCTCGAAAACGGATACCGCATCCACACCGCCGCCACGGAGTACGTCTCCCTGGGCATCGACACCCCCGAAGACCTGCAGGAAGCCCTGAAACTGTTCTGATATGTTCCTTTTAAACAAAAAAGGCACTATATTTGTATAAGATTTCAGAAAAAGAGATTAACTTGTGCGGATGAGACGGTGGATAATCATGGTAATGCTGATACTGGCGGCGGTTTCCCTGCAGGGGCAGGAAAGGAGCGCCGCGGGTGGTGTGGTTTCCGCACAGGCCGTGACAGAACTTCCGGCCGTTCCCACCGAGCTGAAGGTCTTCCCCAATCCCGTCCTCCAAAGCAAATTCACCGTGGAAACCGGCCCTCACCTGATCAGGGAAATCCGTATCACCAACATTGCCGGGGTGCAGGTCTACCTCAGAAAATTCCCGGTTCCCGTGCAGCGTTTTGAGGTCGCCACCGGAAGTATCCCCAACGGTGTGTACCTCCTTCGGGTCAGCAATACCGGCAACTCGGCCAAAACCCTTAAGCTGGTCATCAGCGGCGGCAGGTAGTTCCTCTTCTCCCCGGCGTAATCTTTCCCTTTCCCTCCTGTGGGCTTTCAGCATTTAGCTTTATTCCTGCTGACTGGTCTCCATATCATGTCGGGCGATCACTGTCTGCCGGCTTAAAGACAAGGGGTTCCCCGCGAACAGGTTTAAGGGCAACCAGCCTACCCTGTTCTGGCTGATGGGCAAACGGCTCCCTTGAACGGGAAGATGGGCAACCGGCCTGCCACGAAAAGGCCTTAAGGCGACCGGTCCACCTTTTGGGGGGAATTGATCTATTATTACTGTTCACCCGGAAACGCGAAAGGGTCAGCGTCTTTTCAATCCGAGCACACCCAGGAGGCCGCGGGTAACTTCCCTGGCGACGGTGCGGGTCACCGAGCTTTTCATGATTTTCTCGAAAGTGGAGACCTGTCGTGCAGTACGGCTCCGGGTGGTCGTTCGCCGGGGGGTTTGTGCCTTCTTTGCCTGCAATTCCCTGGCATCCTGTTCCTCCATTCTTTCGAGGAGAATTTCATGGGCGCTCTCGCGGTCGATATCGCGGTTGTATTTGCGCACCAGGGGAGAGCGGCTGGTTAATTCGCTGAATTCCTCTCCGTTGAGAATATCCATCCGGGAATAGGGCGGGCGCATGAGGGTGTGGACCAGTTCAGTGGGCATACCCTTTTCGTTGAGGGCAGTGACCATGGCTTCACCGGTACCCATTTGGGTAATCAGTTCGTCGGCCACGTAGTAGTCGCTGAGAGGGTAGTTTTCAGCCGCCAGCTTGATGGCTTTGCGGTCTTTGGCGGTGAAAGCCCGAAGGGCATGCTGTACCTTCAGGCCCAGCTGCCCCAGTACTTCAGCAGGAATGTCATCGGGCGACTGGGTGACCAGAATGATCCCCACCCCCTTGGAGCGGATCAGCTTGATGGTCACCTCAAACTGATTGAGAAGGGTTTTGGTGGCGTTACGGAATATAAGATGGGCCTCGTCAAAGAAAATCACCAGCTCGGGTTTCCCGAGGTCGCCCTTTTCGGGCATTTTCTGGAAAATTTCGGCCAGAAGGCAAAGCATGAAGGTACTGAACATGGCGGTATTGCTCTGGATGTCGGTCACCCTGAGGATATTGATCATTCCGCGGCCATCCTGGTCAAAACGCATCAGGTCGGCGATATCAAAGGAAGGTTCTCCGAAGAAGCGTGCGGCACCCTGTTGCTCCAGACTGGTGAGGCTGCGCATGATGGTTCCGGCGGAGGTGGTCTGAAAAAATCCGTAATCCTTCTGGAACTCGGCCTTGCCGTCTTCCTGGATGTATTTCAGAACGGTTTTGAGGTCTTCGATGTCAAGGAGGGGCAATCCCTTGTCGTCACAATATTTGAAGACCATGGAAAGGATGCCGGTCTGGTTTTCGTTGAGGTCGAGGATTTTACCCAGCAGGACCGGTCCGAATTCGGAGACAGTAGCTTTGAGCCGGACTCCCGGTTCGTGGCTGATCGTCATCAGTTCCGAGGCAAAGCCCCGGGGCTGCCAATCCATGCCGATCAGGCGCGACCTTTTCTCCACCACAGGATTCATGGTTCCGGGAGCAGCAATTCCACTGAGGTCTCCCTTGACGTCCATAAGGAGTACCGGTACGCCGGCCTCCGACAATCCTTCGGCAATCAGCTGCAGCGACTTGGTCTTACCCGTTCCTGTTGCCCCCGCGATCAGCCCGTGACGGTTCAGGGTTTTCAATGGCACCTTCACCTGGCACCCCGTCTCCTGATCATCGCCCAGCACGGCCGAACCTATCAGAATAGATTCCCCTTTGAAGGTGTAACTGCCCCTGATGGCCTCCACAAATTTTTCCTTCACTTCCATGGTCAGTGGTTTTTATGTTCCTGTGAGACAAAAATAACTAATTTATTATTTTTACAGGCAAATCAGCAAAATGAAGGAACAAGAGGAAGCAGAGAGGCGGTTTATGTTGCGTGCCGCTGAGCTGGCAGCCTATGCTGTAGACCATGGTCTGGGAGGACCCTTCAGGGCGGTGGTCGTAAAGGATGGGGTGATCGTGGGCGAAGGCTACAACCAGGTGACCAGTGCCAATGACCCCACGGCCCATGCCGAAGTGATGGCCATCAGGAATGCCTGCCAACAATTGGAGAGCTTCCAGCTTACGGGGTGCGAAATCTACAGCAGTTGCGAACCCTGTCCCATGTGCCTGGGCGCCATCTACTGGGCCCGACCCGAAAAACTGATCTACGGCAGCACCCGTTTTGACGCCGCCAACGCAGGCTTCGACGACGCTTTCATTTATCATGAATTGGCCCTCCCCGAAAACCAAAGAAACCTCCGGATCTCCTTTCAACCCCACCAGAAGGCTGTAGAGGTGTTCCGACACTGGAAAGATCGGGAAAACAAAACCACCTATTAGATTGTTCAACTTTTTTTATTACTTTAGTTTGATCAAAATGACATACAGGTACAAATAACTCAAACACCTGATTAACAACTATTAACAGTAATCACTATGGCAAAGAAAATCAAAGAAATTGAGGGCATTGGTCCGGTTTTCGCCGAGAAACTGGGGAATGCCGGTGTTTTAACTGTGGAGAGCCTGCTGGAAAAAGGGGCGAGCCGCAGTGGTCGCAAAGCCATTTCCGAAGCCTCGGGCATCGATGAAGGCAAAGTGTTGAACTGGGTAAACAAAGCCGACTTGTTCCGGATCAAGGGCATCGGACCCCAGTTTTCCGAATTGCTGGAAGCCGCGGGTGTGGACACCGTCAAGGAGCTGAGGAATCGTAATGCCGAGAACCTGTACCAGAAACTGGTAGAAGTCCAGGCCGAGAAAAAAATCACCCGGGCAGTTCCCGCCCTGAAACAGGTGACCAATTTTATTGAGCAGGCCAAAACCCTTCCTCCGGTGGTGACATATTGATCCTTTCCACCAAGGTTGAGAAGGAATGGAGGCTGCCCCTGTCAGGTGCAGCCTCTTTTTTTATACCTTTGCGACTTCGTTTTTTCAATCAACAGCATGGCACCATGGAATATCATTTCGGTGAAATAGAGAAGAAGTGGCAGGATTATTGGGAGCGGAACAAGACGTTCAGGACAGAGACCGATTTTTCGAAGCCCAAATATTATATTCTCGACATGTTTCCCTATCCGTCGGGAGCGGGGTTACACGTAGGGCACCCCGAGGGGTACACCGCCACTGACATACTCAGCCGTTACAAGCGGATGAAGGGGTACAGTGTATTGCATCCGATGGGTTGGGATGCATTCGGGCTTCCTGCGGAGCAGTATGCGATTCAGACGGGGACCCACCCTGCCCTGACCACCCGGAAAAACTGCGACACTTTCCGCAGGCAGATCAAAGCCCTGGGACTGAGTTACGACTGGGACCGGGAGATCAATACCACCGATCCGGGCTATTTCAAGTGGACCCAGTGGATTTTCATTCAGCTTTACAACACCTGGTATGACCAGGAAAGCGGCAGGGGAAGGCCTGTAAGCGAACTGCCTGTCCCCGCTCAGGTCACCGGAAATGGAAAAGAAGCAGTACGCCGCTATATTGACGACCGGCGTCTGGCCTATTATGACCACGCACAGGTCTGGTGGTGTGCCTCCTGCCGGACGGTCTGCGCCAATGAAGAAGTGCTCACCGACGGGTCACATGAGAAATGCGGCCACCCCGTTGTTCGCAAAAATTTAAAGCAGTGGTTATTACGCATACCTCACTATGCTGAGCGGCTGCTCTCGGGACTTGATGACCTCGACTGGCCTGAAGGGGTCAAGGACATGCAGCGCAACTGGATCGGCAAATCGCGTGGCGCCGAGATCGATTTTCGCATCATCGGAAGAGAGACCACCCTGCGCGTATACACCACCCGCCCCGACACCCTGTTTGGAGCGACCTACATGGTTATTTCCCCTGAACATCCCCTGACCGGGGAGCTGGTGACCCCGGAACACCGTGAAGCTGCAGCAGAGTATATCCGTGCGGCCTCGCTGAAGTCGGACCTGGACCGTACCGAGCTGGCCAAGGAAAAGAGTGGTGTGTTTACCGGCAGCTATGCCGAGAACCCGGTAACGGGAGAGCCCATTCCGGTGTGGATCGCCGACTATGTGCTGATGGGTTATGGCACGGGAGCCATCATGGCAGTGCCTGCCCATGACACCCGTGACTTTGAATTTGCCCACAAGTTCGGAATTCCCGTTACCTGCATTCTGGACCCTACAGGAGCTCCCGCGGAAACCCGTGAAGAGGTGCTGGCCGGAAGGGCTTGCTGGACCGGTGATGGAAAATACATCAGGTCGGCCCATCCTGCCAGGGGGATCGACCTCAACGGCCTGCACAAGGAACAGGGGATCGCTGAGATTACCCGCTGGCTCGAGGAAAAAGGCATCGGCAAAGCCACCGTAAACTATAAAATCAGGGACTGGCTCTTCAGCAGGCAGCGTTACTGGGGAGAACCCTTCCCGGTGATCCATTGGGAGGACGGGGAGGTGACCCTCGATGAGGAGCTGCCCGTACTGCTTCCCGACATGGAACGGTATGAACCCGGGGAAGGGGGGGAGTCGCCCCTGGCTAATGCCCGGGAGTGGTTACAGGTCACCGGCCGCGACGGCCGCCGCGGCCGCCGCGAAACCAACACCATGCCCCAGTGGGCCGGCTCCTGCTGGTACTACTTGCGCTTCATCGATCCCCGTAACCAGGAGAGAATCTTCGACCCCGCACTCGAAAAATACTGGATGCCCGTCGACCTGTACATCGGCGGCGCTGAACATGCTGTCCTTCACCTCCTTTACAGCCGTTTTTGGCATAAGGTGCTCTTTGACCTGGGGATCGTCTCCACCGACGAACCCTTCCGGAAGCTTTTCAACCAGGGAATGATCCTGGCCTTCGCCTATGAGACAGCAGCCGGGGCTAAGGTGAGTTCCGACCTGGTCGAAGAGTCAGATGGCGGCTTCCGGCACAGGGTGACCGGAGAACCCCTCAACCAGATCGTGGCCAAAATGTCCAAATCACTTAAAAATGTGATCAATCCCGACGATGTGGTCAGCCAGTACGGGGCCGACGCTCTGCGGTTGTACGAAATGTTCATGGGACCGCTCGACGAGCGTAAACCCTGGGCCGAGAAAGGGGTTAAGGGGGTTTTCAACTTCCTGAACCGGGTATACCGGTTCTTTACCGACCCGGCCAGTATCAGGGAGGGCGAGGAAGATCCGCAGGTGCTGAAAGCCCTGCACCAGGCCATCCGCAAGGTCACCTCCGACCTGGAAAACCTCAGGTTCAACACGGCCATCTCCGCCCTGATGGTCTTTAACAACACGGCCATGAAACAGGGCAATGTCACCCGCGAAACCGCGGAAATCTTCGTGAAGATCCTCTCCCCCTTTGCCCCGCACATGGGCGAGGAGTTATGGGCCCTGCTTGGTCATGACCATACCCTGGCCTATGAAGGCTGGCCCGAAGCCGATGAAACGCTGCTCGTGGAAGCGCATTTCGAATACCCTGTTTCCTTCAACGGGAAACTCCGTTTCAAACTGGAACTTCCCCTTGGCATGCCGGTACCCGAAATCGAGAAAGCCGTCATCGGCCACGGAAAAACCAGCCATTACCTGGAGGGCAAAAGCCTCCGGAAGATCATCGTGGTCCCCGGAAAAATTATCAATGTCGTCCACTCCTGAAACAACCGCCCGTCATGAAAGGTTCCATTTGTACCGGGAAGGGCAGGGAGCGACGCACGGGAAGTGGGCAGACTCCCGGTACTGACCGTTTAATCTAATATCATCCGCCGTGAAAGAACTTATCAGGAAAAAGCTGGAATATATCAATGACTATTTCATCATCACCCTGGGACTGCTGTTGTATGCCGTTTCCTGGACCTTGTTCATTTTACCCGCCCAAATTACGGGAGGAGGGGTAAGCGGCATCGGGGCGGTGATTTATTTTGCCACTGGATTTCCCATCGGGGTGACCTATTTCCTGATCAACGTGGTATTGGTGCTGATCGCCATCCGTATCCTGGGCCCCAATTTCGGTATCAAGACCATTTACAGCATGGCGGTGATCACCCTGGCCCTTACTTTTACCCAGCAACTGGTCAAGGAGCCCCTGATCGACGACACTTTTCTCTCCTCGGTATTGGGGGGAGGAATTGCCGGCATCGGGCTGGGGATAGTCTTCACCCGCGGGGGAAGCACCGGTGGCACCGACATCATCGCCGCCATCGTCAACAAATACCGGAATATCAGCCCCGGCAGGATCATTCTTTACTGTGATGTGATCATTATCGCCTCTTCCTGGCTGGTGCTCAGGTCGATCGACAAACTGGTATACGGGTATGTGGCCATGGCGGTGACCTCCTATGCCCTGGATGCAGTACTCAGCGGGGCCAACCGTTCGGCACAAATGCTGATTTTCTCAAGGAAATACGATGAAATCGCCGACTTCATCAACCAGCAGAAATACCGTGGAGTCACTGTGATTGACGGCGTGGGCTGGTATTCCAAGGAAAATGTGAAAGTGGTCATATCGGTGGTCAGAAAGCGTGAAACAGGAGCTATTTTCAGGAAGATCAAGGAGATAGACCCTAACGCCTTCATTTCTATGGGGAGTGTTATGGGGGTTTATGGGCAGGGATTTGACCAGCTCAAGTTGTAACGGAACAAGGCAGAAGCCCGATCAGGCCACTCAAATAAAAGGGGTCGCTGCGAAATCCATTGAGGAGAAGGCGGGCAATATGCACGATAATACATAAACATGAACTGGAAAAGAAGAGGCAGAATCCTTATTCCGGGCCTTGTGGGGGGGGTGGTGGCCACTCTCCTGGTCCTCTGGCTAATGAGGCCTACCCTTGAAAAACCACAGGAAGTGACCACACCGGAAGAGATTTCGGGAACCCTTTACGGATTTCCGGTCGATTCGTTTCACATTGTGGAGGGGGTCGTCAAATCAGGTCAGAACCTGGGCGACATTCTCTCAGGTTTTGGGGTGGGCATGCAGGTTGTGGACCAGCTGGCCCGTCACGCCGAAGGAGTTTTCGATGTGAGAAAAATAAGAACCGGCCAGCCTTATACCCTTTTTCAGGATCGCGACTCCACCCGCAAGCCCCTGCATCTTGTGTATGAAAACAACCGCATCGAATATGTGATTTTCGGCCTCGACGGCAGCCGGTCGGTTTCCCTGGGCCGTAAGAAAGTGCGCATGGAGCAGCGGTCGGCCAGCGGAACCATCACTTCGAGTCTCTGGAACACTATGACCGACAACCACCTGAACCCCGCCCTGGCCATCGAAATGAGTGAGATCTACGCCTGGACCATTGACTTTTTCGGCATCCAGAAGGGCGACCGTTTCCGGATTCTCTACCAGGAGCAGTTCGTCGACAGCAGTTCCATCGGGGTGGGCCCGGTTTATGCGGCCGAATTTGAACACCTGGGCAGAAGTTTTTATGCCTTCCGGTATGCCCAGGGCGACAAGTTTGACTATTTTGACGATCGCGGGGAGAACCTCCGGAAGGCCTTTCTGAAAGCCCCCCTTGAATTCCGTCGCATCAGTTCCCACTTTTCGGGGAGTCGCCTCCATCCTGTTCTGAAGATCAGACGGCCCCACTATGGGGTGGACTATGCTGCTCCGAAGGGAACCCCGGTCGTTTCTATCGGCGACGGCACCGTGGTGGAGCGGGGCTACAAGGGCGGCGGTGGCAATACGGTGGTTATTAAGCACAATACGGTATACACCACCTACTATCTTCACCTCTCGGGGTTTGCCAAGGGGATTGTTCCCGGGGCCAGGGTCCGTCAGGGAGAAGTCATCGGATATGTGGGATCCACGGGGCTTTCGACAGGTCCTCACCTCGATTTCAGGGTATACAAAAACGGATCCCCGACAGATCCTCTTAAGTTGGACGTTCCCCCCGGGGAACCTGTCAAACCGGAATTCAGATCGGACTACACCACCATGAAGGATTCCCTTACCACCCTCCTGTATAAAATCAACTGGCAGAATTAGACCCCCTTGCACGGATCTTCCCTCAGGGTGCCCGCCACGATCCCTCCTGAATCAGGTCAACGGATTCTGTTGCTGATGTTTCGTGAGAGCTGACGGATTCCCCGGAGGCCCGGTCGGTCTAAAAGCCCCCTGAATCCCGCATGAATCAGGACATTCCTAAGGTAGATGAACAAGCCCAGGCTGTTGGAGAGAAGCAGCACCGGATCCCTCCTGAAGAAGGCATAAACAAGGATGATCAGTGCCCCGGTTATGCTGATGATCCAAAAACCCGGTGGCAACTGCGACTCCTGTACCCGCTCCGAATGGAACCACTGGTACACAAACCTGAAGGTAAAAGTGAGTTGTCCGGCCACCCCCAGGGCCAGGAGCCATGGCGCCACCTCCCTGTTGCCCAGAAGGGTACGGAAACTGTAGGTCTCTCCCAGGAGAAGCCCTATGGCCGTAACAATTGGCGCCCCCAGTACAAAGATTCTCAGGAACGGGGAAAGGGTACGCCAGGCACGCTTGAAGTGCAGGTTTCTGACATAAATGTAATACACCACCGCCTGCCCCAGAAGAATGGCAAAGTCGTTTCTGAGAATGCCATAAAAAAGCATCAGCAGGGATGCAACCAGGCTTATTTTCCAATACAGAACAGGAGAAAAAACCACACCCTCATTTTCCGATTTGAACCATTGCAGGAAGGTACGCCCGAAAAAAAGGGACTGCGCCATGAATCCCAGGCCAAAAACCAGATAATCGTTCATGGGCTTAAACTATCAGGACAAGTAGGTCTGACCCGTGAACCACATGCCGTGCCCATTTGGCCTGGAGATGCCGGCTGGTGCAAGAAAAATATAAGGCATGCATATTTCAGATGGCAGCAGAACCGGGAGAACCGGGCATGAACCTTCAGGATCAGGAAGATAGCGAAACATCGAGCTTTTTCAGGGCTTCGCGGGCGGCATTCTGCTGGGCCTCCTTTTTGGAGGGGCCGGTCCCCTTACCAACGACCTTCCCGTTGGTCTCCACCGTAGAGACAAACCGGGGATGGCGGCCGTTGTCGGGATACTCCTCCACCGTATCGAACTTTACTTCCTTTTTGTTCTTCTGGCTCCACTCTATGAGCTTACTCTTGAAGTTAAGGTCGAGTTGTTCGAGTTCATGCAGGTCGATATACCGGGAAAGGATGCGCTTGGTCACGAAATACTTGGCAGCCTGGTATCCCTTATCGAGGTAGATGGCCCCGATGAGTGCTTCGAGGGCGTCGCCGTAGATATGGCTTTTTTCGACGGCGTTGTTGGTATTGGCATCGATGAACCGGTTCAGGCCCATCTCATGGGTCAGGGAAGTCAGGATGGCCCTGTTGACCAGTTTGGAACGCATCTTGGTCAGAAAACCCTCATCTTCTTTGGGAAACCGGTTGTAAAGAAAGTCGGCGATGACAGCTCCCAGGATGGCGTCACCGAGGTACTCGAGCCGCTCGTTGTTGACCGCCTGGCCATATGTATCAAGACGGGAAGCGGAACGGTGCGTGAAGGCGTTATCATAAAAGGCCAGGGTCTGCGGATAAAAACCAATCAGATCTTTCAGAAACAAATAAAACTCTTTCCTTGGGGAAGAAAAGAGTTTTATCCTTTGCAAGATGATTTTCAGCACGGTTACGCGAATTTTTTCAGGGCCAGGGTGGCATTATGACCGCCGAATCCGAAGGTATTGCTGATTGCGATCCTGATATCCCTTTTTTTGGCTTTATGGAATGTGAAATCGAGGCGGTTGTCGATTTCGGGATCATCGGTAAAATGGTTGATGGTCGGCGGGATGATTCCGTCGCGAAGAGACAGGACGGTGGCGATGGCCTCGATGGCGCCGGCGGCTCCCAGGAGATGGCCGGTCATCGATTTGGTGGCACTGATGCTCAGCTGGTATGCATGGTCCCCGAATACGCCCAGGATGGCTTTGGGCTCGGCAATGTCGCCCAGGGGAGTGGAGGTCCCGTGCACGTTGATATAATCCACATCGGTCACACTGAGGCCGGCATCTTCCACGGCCCACTTCATCACCAGTCTGGCACCGGTCCCCTCGGGATCAGGGGCCGTCATGTGGTAGGCATCGGCCGACATGCCGCCGCCTATGATCTCGGCATAGATTTTCGCCCCGCGTCGCACGGCATGCCCATACTCCTCCAGGATCAGCGCTCCCGCCCCTTCTCCCATGACAAACCCGTCACGGTCCTTGTCAAAGGGACGCGAGGCCGTGGCGGGATCGTCATTACGGGTCGAAATGGCCCTCATGGAATTGAATCCGGCCATGGCCGCTTCGTTCACTCCGGCTTCAGAACCACCGGTGATCATGAACTCCACCTGCCCCAGCCTGATCTTATTGAAGGCCTCAATAATCGCATGCGAAGCCGAAGCACAAGCAGTGACCGTCGTGTAGTTGGGACCCCTGAAACCATACTTGATCGACAGCAATCCCCCGGCAATGTTGGCAATCATCTTGGGAATGAAAAAGGGCGTAAACTGGGGCCTCTCGGGCTTGTAGGCCTGCACCTCCTCAAAAAAGGTCTGCAAGCCGCCAATTCCCGACCCCCAGATGATCCCCGACCTGTTCTTATCCAGCTGATCCGTATTGACCCCGGAATCCTCCATGGCCTGCGCAGCTGCCGCAAAGGCAAACTGCGTAAACAAATCATGTTTCCTGGCTTCCTTCCGGTCTATGCCATACCCTGCAGGATCAAAATCCCGCACCTCGCAGGCAAATTTCGTTTTGTGAAACTGAGGATCAAACTTGGTGATCGGGCCACACCCGCTAACGCCGTTCTTCAGATTTTCCCAGAAAAGATCAACCGAATTGCCTAAAGGTGATATAGCCCCAAGACCAGTAACTACTACCCTCTTCAACTCCATAAAATGACCTTTCCGGATTTATTTGTTCTTGATTCCTTCCTCGATGTGCTTGATGGCTTCACCAACAGTGGAGATTTTCTCAGCCTGATCATCGGGAATGGCCAGATCAAATTCCTTCTCAAATTCCATGATCAGCTCAACGGTATCCAGAGAATCAGCACCCAGATCATTCGTGAATGATGCTTCGTTGGTTACTTCACTTTCATCGACACCCAGTTTGTCAACGATGATTGCTTTAACTTTTGCTGCAATATCAGACATAGCTCAAATTTTAAGTTATTAAATACGGTTATTAAAAATCCGGTGCAAAGTAATAAATTTACAAACTATAATTCAAACAATACACCCAAAAAAAATGAAAGGTAATAATTACTATTTAAACCATAAGGGCCTATATTTGAACATTTTAGTCAAAAATTCAATCTGAACTGCCGCAGGAATGGAAGCCATAAAGATCGCTCTTTTTGCCTCGGGATCGGGGACCAATGCCGGGAGAATCATGGAATATTTTGCAGATAACCAGGCGATTAAGGTGGCATGTCTGCTTTCGAACAATCCGGAGGCTTACGCCTTGACCAGGGCCAGGGAAGCGGGGGTGGAGACGCTGCTTTTTGACAGGGAGGAGTTTTTCAGGAGTTCCCGGATCGGGGATTACCTGGCCGGGAAAGGGGTTGGCCTGGTGGTTCTGGCCGGTTTTTTATGGTTGGTTCCCCCTGGTCTGCTGCGCCGGTTCACGGTCATCAACATCCATCCCGCACTGCTGCCGGCCTATGGCGGCAAAAATATGTACGGAAGGTATGTCCATGAGGCCGTTATCCGTCATGGGGAATCTTTTTCGGGGATTACCATTCATTATGTGAATGAGAAATATGACGAGGGAGAGATCATCTTCCAGGCACGGTGCAGGGTAGAGCCCGGGGATACCCCTGACTCCCTGGCAGAAAGAATCCACCAGTTGGAATACCGCCATTATCCGGAAGTTATCGAACAAGTGGCTGATTCTCTCCGACGAAAGTTGGACCTGGCGTGACCCCCCCATCAGACCGCTGTTAAATAATGTTAAGAATCTCAGAATCAGGCTACCTAAAATTATCTTTGCGGCATGAGCAAACAAAAGCTGGTTACCCTGATTGTCATGATGGCGTTGGTAATGACCGGGCTGATCCTGGTTCAGATCAACAGCATCCAGAAGTCGGCCAGGATCAGGGAGGAGCAGTTTGATCAGACGGTGAGGCAGATTCTCTCGCAGGTAGTTTTGAAAATGGAAGAGCACGAGCGGGTTTTGCTCCTGGAGGAGGAGTTATATGCTGCGAGGCGTCAGGACTCCGCATTGCTTTCTCTGCCCGCTTTCGGTAATCTCCTTCCGCGGGGCCTTCAGGAGGCCAATCTAAGCCTCTCTTTCAGTTATTCGCGCACCACCAGGACGATGCAGCCCCGCGTCGAATACCAGTTTACCGACACCATTATCTCGCTGCAGAACACCACCCGTGGCCGGCCCGGCGACTTTCCTTCGGCCTTTGACAAACTGCATGATTACAACATGCAGCAGCAACGGCTTCTGGAACAGCGTCTCAGCGAGAATTTCCAGCTCCTTCAGCGTCTCTTTTTCCGCAGCAGACCCATCGAGGAAAGAATCGACGTGAATTTTCTGACCAGAACCCTGACCGAAGACTTCCGCTTTCAGGGGATCAGCCTCGACTATCGTTACGCCATCAAGACCTTTCCCACAGGCCAGGAAAAAACCATCAGCGAAAGCCCCGACTACAAGAGCATCAAACGGAAAAAGGAGTACACACACGTACTCTTCCCCAATGACATCTACGAGATCCCCAACTACCTGGTGATATACTTCCCGAAGCGGTCGGGATTTCTGCTCAGGGCTACAGGAATCATGGTCATCCCCACCTTTATACTGACCGGACTGCTGATTGCCATTTTCACCTATACCATATATATCATATTCAAGCAAAAGAAGCTGTCGCAGATCAAGAACGACTTCATCAATAACATGACCCACGAGCTGAAAACGCCCATTTCCACGATCTCTTTGGCGAGTCAGATGCTCCAGGACGAAACCATTTCCAACACGCCCAGGACAATCGCCCACATTTCGAGTGTGATCAACCAGGAGAGCAAAAGGCTGAGCTACCAGGTGGAGAAGGTGCTGCAGATGGCTGTTTTCAATGAAGGCCGGCTGAAGCTCCGCTTCAAAGAGTTCGAGCTCAACGATCTGGTGAGGACCGTCATCTCCAGCTTTGAACTGCGCGTGAAAAATAAGAACGGCACCCTGCACACCGACCTGAGGGCGGTCGGCAACAGGATTTACGGCGATGAAATCCACATCACCAATGTGGTGTTCAATCTTCTTGACAACGCTTTTAAATACAGTAATGAGATCCCCGACATTACCGTGACCACCGAAAACCGCAGGGAGAGCGTGGTCCTATCGGTCACCGACAAAGGTATCGGCATCCCCAGGGAGCACCAGGAACAGATTTTTGAGAGGTTTTACCGGGTGCCCACCGGAAATGTGCACAATGTAAAAGGGTTTGGATTGGGGTTAAGTTATGTGAAAAAGATTGTAGAAGCCCACAATGGCAAGATTTTGGTAGAGAGTGCCGTGAACAAAGGCACCACCTTCAGCATACATTTTCCACTCAATAACAAGAAAAACAATGGAACAGAAAGTTAAGTTACTGCTTGCCGAAGACGATGAGAACCTGGGACTGCTGCTGCGCGAATATTTGGTCGCCAAGGGGTATGACGCCATGCTCTATCCCGACGGTGAGGCGGCTTTCAGGGGGTTCAGCAAGGAGCATTTCGACATCTGCATTCTCGACATCATGATGCCCAAGAAGGACGGATTTACCCTGGCCCGGGAGATCAGGATGGTGTCGGCCGACATACCCATCATTTTTCTGACGGCCAAGAACCTCAAGGACGATGTCATCGAGGGTTTCAAACTGGGTGCCGACGATTATATCACCAAGCCCTTCAGCATGGAGGAACTTATCTTCAGGATTGAGGCGATCCTGCGGCGGACGGTCCCGGAAATCCAGAACACCGGACAGCAGATTTACCAGCTGGGGCGTTATACTTTTAACGCCCGAAAACAGACCCTGGCCAATGAGGAGGAGGTGGTTAAACTCACCACCAAGGAGGCGGAACTGCTCAAGCTCCTTTGCCAGAATGCCAACAAGGTGCTGGAACGGAATTTCGCCCTGAAATCAATCTGGATCGACGACAATTACTTCAATGCACGGAGCATGGATGTGTACATCACCAAACTGAGGAAGCACCTCAAGGATGAACCCTCCGTGGAGATCATCAATGTACACGGGAAAGGATACAAGTTAATTATGTAATTAATCCAGTTTCAGGACAGCCAGGAAGGCTTTCTGGGGGACTTCCACGCTGCCGATCTGTTTCATGCGTTTCTTGCCCTTTTTCTGCTTTTCGAGGAGTTTCCGCTTGCGGGTGATGTCGCCTCCGTAACATTTGGCGGTCACGTCCTTGCGGACGGCCTTCACGGTTTCACGGGCGATGATCTTGGCACCGATGGCGGCCTGAATGGCCACATCGAACTGTTGACGGGGAATGAGTTCCCGCAGCTTCTCGCACATTTTCCGCCCGAAATTATAGGCATTGTCGAAGTGGATCAGCGTCGAGAGGGCATCCACCATCTCCCCGTTGAGCAGAATATCAAGCCGGATAAGCCGTGCAGGACGGTAATCCTGGATGTGGTAGTCAAAGGAGGCATATCCGCGGGAGATGCTTTTGAGTTTGTCATAGAAGTCAAAGACGATTTCCCCCAGGGGCATATCGAAGATCAGTTCCACCCGTTCTGAAGTGAGGTAGCTCTGGTTGATCAGGGTTCCCCTTTTATCAAGGCAGAGGGTCATGATGGATCCCACGTATTCAGAGGCGGTGATGATGTTGGCGCGGATATAGGGTTCCTCGATGGTGTCGATCAGGGTGGAAGCAGGCATTCCCGAGGGATTGTAGACGCGGATGGTTTCTCCGCTGGTGAGCTTCAGCATATAGGAGACATTGGGAACGGTGGTGATCACGTTCATGTCGAATTCCCTTTCGAGGCGCTCCTGGATAATCTCCATGTGGAGGAGGCCCAGGAAGCCGCAGCGGAAGCCAAATCCCAGGGCTACCGACGATTCCGGCTCATAGGTCAGGGAGGCGTCGTTGAGCTGGAGCTTCTCCATGGCGCTGCGCAGGTCCTCATAATCTTCCGAATCGATGGGATAGACACCGGCAAACACCATGGGCTTCACCTCCTCGAATCCTTCGATGGCTCCGTCACAAGGGCGTTTCACATGGGTGATGGTATCGCCCACCTTTACCTCGCGGGCCGCCTTGATGCCCGAAATGATATACCCCACATCGCCTGCACTGATCACCTCCCGGGGGTCCATCCCCAGCCTGAGGATCCCTACCTCATCGGCATTGTACTCTTTTTTGGTGGCGACGAACTTGACCAGGTCCCCCTTGCGGATCTCCCCGTTGACAATCTTAAAATAGGCGATGACCCCCCGGAAGGTGTTGAACACCGAATCAAAAATCAGCGCCTGCAGCGGAGCCTGGGGATCTCCCTTGGGTGGTGGTACCCGCTCAACAATACGACGGAGAATTTTCTCCACGCCCATACCGGTCTTTCCGCTGGCCTCAATGATATCGTCGGGATCACATCCGATCAGATCGATGATCTGCTCCGACACCCGTTCGGGCATGGCACTATCCATATCCATCTTGTTCATCACCGGAATGATTTCCAAATCGTTTTCCAGGGCAAGGTAGAGGTTGGAGATGGTCTGCGCCTGGATACCCTGGGTGGCGTCAATGATGAGCAAGGCACCTTCGCAGGCCGCAATCGAGCGTGACACCTCATAGGAAAAATCCACATGCCCGGGAGTGTCAATCAGGTTGAGTTTGTACCGCTGCCCATCAAGTTCGTAATCCATCTGAATGGCATGGCTCTTGATGGTGATCCCCCGCTCCTGCTCCAATTCCATGCTGTCGAGAACCTGGTCGTGCATATCCCGCTCCGACACCGTATTGGTGATCTGCAACAACCGGTCGGCCAGGGTACTCTTCCCATGGTCAATATGTGCGATGATACAAAAATTACGGATATAGTTCATTTTTCTGCTATTCTTATATTATTCCGGTTTTCACAGCCCCATCTCCTCTTTCCCGGGTACCGAACCGGCCTGTCCATCTTCAGACACGCTCCCCGGGCCAGGAAGGCCTGATCTTCAACCCGGTCAGGGCTCCAATCATTTCGGGCACAAATATATTCAATTTTTCGCTTCTCAAATCGCACCCCTCCAGCCTCCCCATCATGCAAATTCCCTGAAATTCCCTCCAATTTTTCCGAAGAACCGTACACTTTGGCACAGTTATTGATAAATATTCATCAGAACGGTAAGAAGAAAAAAGTTCAAAGCCATGAAAACAATTTTCTGAATTATGCGTTTAAGTTAGTAGAGACTTCATCAGCCCAGTGCTGTTTTTTCATAAGTTTGGTTTAGTTAGGTTTAGTTGGATCCCGGGGCAGAGGCCCCGGGATTTTTTATTTCCTGCACCACACATAGTGTGTCATTGTGATAGAACTCTTTACTTGTAAGGTTTTCCCGCTTCCCTAAAAAACGTAGTTTTGGGATGTCCATTCCAGATTTGAAGCGTGTACCGGATTCTATTCGTCGTTTTGCTGCTTTTTTCATTTTTTCGTGGCCTGTCACAGGAGGTCATGGTCACTGATGCGGCGACAGGGCGTTCGCTCGAAGGGGTAGTCATTACTTCAGCGGGGGCCGTCACCCAGAGTGACAGCCGCGGGAAAGCCTCACTCTCCCATTTTCCGGAGGAAGGGGAGTTGTTGTTTACCCATCCCTCTTACCAATCCCTGCGTATCGCATGGCAGAATCTGATCCAGATGAAGTTCAGGGTGAGCCTGGTGGAAACACCGCTATCCCTGGAGGAGGTGGTCATTTCGGTTTCCCGCAGTGAGCAGTTGCGGTCGGCTGTTTACCACAAGGTAGAGCGTTTGCCGGCAGGCCTGCTGGAGCGGAGGCATCCGCCGACGACTGCCGATTTGGCAGGTTTCAGCGGGGAAGTCTTCATTCAGAAGAGTCAACAGGGGGGAGGGAGCCCCATGATCAGGGGTTTTTCGGCCAACAGGCTCCTGTTGGTGCTCGACGGAGTGAGGATGAACAATGCCATTTACCGGTCGGGAAATCTGCAAAACATCGTCGCTGTCGATGCCAACATGCTGGAGACCACAGAAATTCTTCCGGGACCGGGAAGTGTGGCCTATGGCAGCGACGCCATGGGGGGTGTCGTGAGTTTTTATACCTGTAAGCCAAAACTGAGCACCTCCGGGGATTGGGTTTCAGGTGGCACCTACCGTTTGCGTGCCTTTTCGGCAGAACGCGGCGGGAGTCTTCACCTGCGCGGGGGTGCCGGCAACAACCAGTGGGGATTTCTGGTGGGAGGCACCTGGTCAGGATTCGGCGACCTCCGGATGGGGCGCCACGGCCCCGCTGAATATCTCCGCAACGCATACGTGGTTCCCTCCCTTTTCACGGGGCGTGATTCAGTCATTCCCAACAGCCAGCCGCGTGTGCAGCGCCCCACCGCATACCAGCAGGCCAACCTGATGGCCAAAGTTCGCTTTAAACCCTCTCCACAACTCGAGATCCATCTCGGAGGACATTTCTCGGGGACCTCCGATGTGCCGCGTTATGACCGGCTGATCATCTACCGGAAAGGGCGACTCCGTTACGGGGAGTGGTATTACGGCCCGCAGCAGTGGACCCTGATCACAGCCAATATCGACTACCGCCCGGGGAAAAGCCTATTTGACCGGGTTAATATCATACCTGCCTTTCAAAATTATTCTGAGAGCCGCCATGACCGCAATATCGACGACCCCCTTTTGTTTAACCGGAAGGAAAAACTCTCCATTTTCAGCCTGACCGCCGATTTTTACAAGGCATTGGGCCGCGACCTGCAGATAAACTATGGTCTGGAAGGCGCAACCAATGAGGTGGTTTCCAGGGGGTGGTCGACACATCTGCTGACCGGAGCAAAGGAGGCCGCCACCCCGCGGTACCCCTCCCTCTCCCACTATTCGCATGTGGCAGGGTATTTCAGCAGCCACTGGAATCCTTTTGAGCAGCTTTCCCTTGAAGGGGGAATCAGGGCGACCCTCACCCATGCCGAAGGGGCGTTCTCTCCCGAATCGGGGTTTCCCGATTCGGGGTTCAGTCAATATAACCGGGCCCTCAACGGCAGCCTGGGGGCAGTGTGGCGTCATTCACCCGACTGGCGCTTCAGGGTGCTGGCCTCCACGGGATTCAGAGCCCCCAACATCGACGACATGGCCAAGGTCTTCGACTCGGCCCCCGGAAACGTCATTGTTCCCAATCCCGCACTGAAACCGGAATACGCACGGAATGTGGAAACTGGCATTTTCTACGGAGCAGGGAAAAAACTCAGCGCGGAAGCCACCTTTTTTCTCACCCGTCTTTCCGGGGCCATGGTACGCCGCCCCTTCCTTTACCAGGGGCGTGACTCCATACCCTACAACGGCATCATGAGCCGGGTCGAAGCACTGGTCAATGCCGAGGCCGCCACCATGGCCGGAACCGTCCTCACCGTGGTTTATCATTTCTCCCCGCAACTCCGGACCGAACACTCCCTGACCGCCATGACCGGTGAAGACTCCGACGGATTTCCCGTACGCCATGTACCTCCGCTTTACGGCGCTTCCTCCCTGGCTTTCAGCAAAAATCCATGGTTCACGGCACTCACCCTGCACTACAACGGGAAGCTCCCCTCTTCCCGCCTGGCACCCGACGAAAGGGAGAAACCATGGCTCTACCTCCCCGATGCTTCCGGGAATCCCTACGCTCCCGCCTGGATGACCATCGACCTGCACGCCGCCTATGACTTTTCTCCTGCCTTTAAACTCTCAGCAGGCATCGAAAACCTGACCAACCGCAGGTTCCGCCCCTACTCCTCAGGAATCGTGGCCCCCGGCACCAGCCTGGTCCTCTCCCTCTGCGGAAAATTCTGAATTCTGCCTGCAGACTCATCCCTCAGCATTCGTTAACGAAAATAAGATGCACCACACCACGTACAAATTCCCTTTCAGGAAGAACAATACAATATTCCTAACAGGATTCCGTTTTTGAGGTGTAGGAAGTGCGCAACCTTTACAGAAAAATCAACGTCAATCAATTCGGTGCTTCCTAAAGACAGGAGGCTGTTCCGGACGCGGAGCGGCCTCTTTTTTTCCGTAGAGTGGTGAGTCCGGTTCCCACTAATTCCTTAAATTTGGGAAAGTGCAAAAGATGATCAGCTACAACACAGGCCGGACGTTCCCTCCGACAGTGGTTTTCGCCGGCACCCTGATTCTCCTGGCCGGGCTCCTTTCTGTGACCCGGGTCACTGGGATCCTCATGGTTCTGACAGGGGCTTTCCTCCTCTTTTCCACCGACAAGGTCCGCATCCATCCCGGCACCGGAAAAATCAGTTCCGGCACCTCCCTTTTCGGCATCATTTCCACCGGAAAACAGAGGAATTTAAAAGCATTCAGGGGCTTGGCGGTCGTGCCCTACTCGATCTGCACCACGACACACAGCCTGTCGAACCGGAGCAACAGCGTTCAGGAAAGAGAATTCCGGGTTTACCTGGTTGAAAGGATTCCTGAACAGGCCCTTCTGGTCAGGAAATTCCTTCTTGCCGAGGAAGCTTTCGCCTTTGCCCGGCAACTTTCTTCCATTTTGGAGATTCCACTGGTTTCGGAAAACCAGGAACAGGAAGCCCGCAGGGATCACCCTGATTCCGGCGCCGGTCAGGAAGTCCGTTAATTCATTAGTATATATGTTTGTTAATAACTTGTTCTTCAATTATATAACGAGGTGAAGCCAGTTTAGTGCTTCACGCCCATGGAAGTCGCATGGAGCTAATATACATGTCCTTATGTGGTCGAAGCACCATGCGACTTTCACCAGGTCAATTCACAAATTTAAAAGGATACTATAAAATGCTTCTGCTTTTTGTGCTGGGTTCAGCCGCCCTTCCTTTTCTGTCGGTGATGATTGTTCCTGATGGAAGCGACATAGGCTGGCGTGGGGTGAACCGCGACGGCAAAGTAGAAGGATTCAAACCCGACAACGAAAAATACAGCCAGATCGTCAGGTATAAGGTGGCCGAAACGGAAGTCTACGCCCATCCGCTCTTCAGCGGAAAAAACATCTACGTGAAGGACAAGGAACACCTTACCTGCTGGTCCCTCCCCGAAGTACCGGGCAGAAACTGACAGCTGACCATACCTGTCAGATGCAGAACCGGAAACATCTTCTCACCAAGGGTTTATGACCTTCCCCTGACCACACTGGACTGCTTTCCGGTGGAATGGTCCTGACCTGCCATCATACCTTACCACACTGATCACCCCTGAGGGAAGGCTTCTGTCATGTTTCATCCTGTATCCGTAAAATTTATTTTACTATATCAATTTTATGTTGTATTTAACACCCTTTTCATTCCCCGGGAAAACATTTCAGGCCACTTTTCGTTATTTCAGCCGATAAACGAATTGCCCATATTTGAAATAAATGAAGAGAATAATTCTATTGCTGTCGGTGATGATCCTGGTGTACACTTCCGGGGGGCAGCAGAAAACGCGCGATAAAGTCAAGAGGAAATACCGTCAGACGGAGACCATCCGTGAAGGAATGCCCGAGGTGCTGGTGAGTGGCCGGGTTTTCAATGCCCAGAAGGAGCCTTTGGCCGGGGCTTCGGTGGTCATCAGGGGGAGTATGCGGGGGGTCAACACCAATGAGGAGGGGGAATACTACCTCAGAGGGGTGACCACCGGGGTGGTCTCTTTTCAGGCCTCCTTTGTGGGGTACAAAACCAAAATCATCGATTACTACCTCCAGGAAGGGATCAACGATGTGAACTTCACCCTCGACCGGGAGAATGTGGCCCTGGAACCGGTAACGGTGACGTCTCAGCAGCGGGAGCAGAACCTTCCTGATATTTCCGGAAGCATCACCGCTTTGGGGAGCACTTTCCTTGCCAGCAACGACATCAGGGACCTGGCGCAGATGGCTTTTTTTGTGCCCGGACTACAGATCAGGGAGCAGACGCCCCATCGTCCCAACTATGTCATCAGGGGGCTCACCTCCGACGAAGTGAGTCTCACCGCCCAGCCGCGGGTCTCGGTCTATTTTAACAACGTGCCAGTCAGCCGGCCCTCCATGGCTTCCGCGGAACTCTATGACATGGAGAGTGTGGAGGTGCTCCGTGGTCCGCAGGGGACCCTCTTCGGCAGGGGCTCCCAGGCCGGTGCCATCCACTACATCACCCGTAAGGCTGGTCCCCGTCCCGACGGCTTTCTCTCGGCAGGCTACGGCGAATTTAATATGAAGGATTTCCGGGGCGCCGTGGGGGGTACTATCCTGAAGGAGAAACTCTTTGCCCGCGGAGCGGGGTTTTACACCATGCGCGACGGCTATGTGACCAACACCTTCGGGGAAAGCCTCAACGGCAAAAACAGCCTGGGCGGCCGCTTTTCGCTCCGCTATCTCCCTTTCTGGAACACCACCGTCGACCTGGTGGTCAACTACCAGCAGGACGACCTCCCCGGAACGGCCTTCATGAGCCGCCAGTTTCCCAATACGAATGGCGTGAGCGACATTTTCAAATACGAAGCCTCACTCGACCAGGGCGAAAAACTGAACAATTACCGCGACATTCTGGGTACTTCCCTGGAGATCCGCCGTTTTCGCAACGAGAACAACTATCTCACCTCGGTCACCTCCTACACCACCAACCATGCCGACTCGCGGTGGGATGGCGACGGGACCGCAGCCCCGGCCATCAACATGGCCGAAGCTATCGATGTACGACAATTCACACAGGAATTGCGCTATAATTTTTCCCTCAACAGCCGCATCAACGGCTTTGCAGGTGCCGGTTTCTGGCGTGAAAAAGCCCGCCAGAACTACTTCTTCAACCCCAATGAGCAGTATATGGCCTATCTGATCCTGCAGATGCCCCAGTACCTGGTAAGCCCTGCAGGAGAGAGCTTTCCGATGACCGCTCTCCCCCCCGATCCCCGGCTGGGTCCATTGGCGGGAATGCCCCTGCCCACACAGCATGAAGAGGAGAACATCACAGAGGCTACCAACCAGTCGATCGACCTCTTTGCCGACGCCACCTGGAAACTCACCTGGAGACTGAGCCTTACCGCCGGCATCAGGGCCACCCGCGAAACCTTCCGCCTCTCCAACCTGAGCAGAATGAACAGCGGATCTCCCTCCACCCTGGGGATGCTCACAGGGATGTACCCCAACCTCTTCTTTATGCCGGTCGACGAAACAGAGGAAAAAGAGAGCTGGACAGGCCTCACCTACCGGGCCAAACTGAAATATGACCTGGGGCCCAACAGCAACCTTTTTGCAGGATACACCAAAGGCCGGAGGCCGCCGGTCATCCAGTTCAACTCGTCAGGGACCAGTGAAATCATGCGTGAGGAGACTCTTCACAGTTTCGACGCGGGTCTTAAGAGTGCTCTTGGCAGCCGGTTCTGGTTCGACGCCACCGCCTTTTACCAGCTCTTCAATAATTTCCAGACCAACGCATGGGTGGAGAACAACTACCTGGTCAGGGATGCAGGCAAGGCCACATCCTATGGGGTGGAGACCTCTGCAAAGCTGGCCCTGCTCCGGAATCTCACCCTCTTCGGAAATTACGGCTATATCCACGCGCGCTTCGACAGCCTCGACAGCCAGGGCAACGCACAGGAATATGCCGGAAACCAATTCCGGCTCACGCCTGAACATAGTTTTACAGCCGGAGTGGATGCCCGCTTCCCGCTGCTCAGAGGAATATGGCTCTTTGCCGTCCCCTCCTGGAGCTGGCAGAGCCATGTCTGGTTTGAAGATGCCAACACCCCGCAACTGGACCAGTCCGCCTATGGCACCCTCAACGCCAATGCCGGAATAATCCTCACCCAACCAGGGGTTACCCTTTCGGTATCAGGGACCAACCTGCTGGAGGAAAAATATGTCATCAGCGCGGGAAACACAGGAACCCTCTTCGGAGTACCCACCTATATCCCCGGTCCGCCCCGCATGATCAGTGGCAAAATCACCTGGCGGTTCTAGACAGGGACAAGATCAGGAGCATTCTAATATTCTGATATGCTGATATTATAATCTTCCTTCAGGGATTCCGGACTCCCGTATTCAAGATTCCAGACTCCTGACTTAAAGTTCCCTGACCCGGAGGTTTTTCCAGAAGACCTTGATACCGCCCCCGTCGTGGATCTGAAGGGCTATGGCCCCTTTGCCTTCTGCAATCTTTGCATCGGTGAGGTCCACCATGGGCTTGCCGTTGAGCCAGGTTTGTACCCTGCCTTCGACCACTTTGATGCGCAGGGTGTTCCATTTCCCCATTTTCAGGATGTTCTCCTGCTCATCGGGGATCTGCACCAGCCAACCCCGGCCATAGGATTCGTAGATCCCGCCGGTATCGTGGTTGGGGGGAGCCACCTCCACCTGCCATCCCGAAACTTTAGTCCCTTCAAAGGTGGAGCGGAAAAAGACCCCGCTGTTGCCATTGGCGGCCTGCCGGAACTGTACCTCCAGCTCAAAATTGTCATAATCCTTTTCCGTGGAGAGATAGCCGTACTGCTTGTCGGGACCGCTTTCACACACCAGCAATCCCTTCTCCACATACCACTTCTCGGTACCGTGGATCACCCAGCCATCCAGGTTCTTCCCGTTAAAAATCTTTTTAAATCCCTTTTCCGCCCCTTCGGCAGAAACCGTGACCATGAGCAGCAGGGCTGCAGTCACTAAAATAAGTACTCTCTTCATTTTATTATTAATTTTAAGTAGTTATTGTGCCAGTTTTCTTATCATCCCGGTGAATATAAGCCCGTGGAGAGGCATAACGGCATACCAGTAGAGGCGTCCCAGGACTCCGTGCGGACGAAAGGTGGCCGTTTGGAAAAGGGTCTCCTCTTTTATCCGGAATTCCAGCCAAGCCTCCCCCGGAAGTTTCATCTCGGCATACAACAGCAGCCGCTTTTCAACACGGTCGGCATAGATAACCCGCCAGAAATCGAGGGATTCCCCGGTTGAGATATCCTTTGGATTCTTCAGGCCTCTGCGCAATCCCACACCCCCCACCAGTTTATCTAAAAATCCCCGTATTTCCCAGAGCGTTTTGGCAAAATACCACCCGCTTTTCCAGCAAAACCGGAAGAAGCCGTTTCCCGATATATCCGGTGGCGCCCGTCAACAAAATCTTTCCCATGGGTGAATTTTTACAGATCCAAACCAGAGTGTAATATTATCCATAATTAGGACCACTGGCAAGTTGAAAAATGGGTTAATTTTATCCGTGGAATATTCTGTTCCTGATTTTCTACCGATTTTTTCAAACCAAAACACTTAACGTATGCACAAGCTATTGACCCTGCTGCTTCTGGTCCTTTTGGCAGGGTGCGGTCATCGCACCTCTCCTGACCTGACTTCCCTGAATGTGACCGAACAGTGGGCGTTTGCCACGGGTGATGATACCCTGTGGGCCCAACCCTCCTTTGATGATGCGGCATGGGCCAGAATATCGGTTACCAAAACCTGGGAGGAGCAGGGATTTCCGGGATACGACGGCTTCGGGTGGTACCGGCAGACCGTCGACATTCCGGCAGCATTCAGCACACCGATGACCGACAATGGCGGACTGGTTATCAGCTACGCCAACGCCGACGATGCCGATGAGCTCTGGTTCAACGGGACCAGAATAGGATCCACGGGCTCCTTGCCCCCCGACTATGTCAGCCGCTACGGGGTGAAACGACGGTATGTGGTGCCCGCGGAACTGGTAAAACCGGGAGAGAAAAACCTGGTCGCGATCCGCGTATATGACGGGGGAAACGGGGGCGGTGTGGTTTCTGAAGCCCTGACCATCCACCCCATGTCGGAAGTGTTCCAGCTCCCCCTGACTGTGCGCATTGCCGATGAGGACTGGGTTTTTGAGGGAGCACCCAAAGCGACCATCGGATTGGCCACGGAAAACCAGCTGGGTAAAAATGTAAAAATCAGCGTGGGACTGAAAATGACCACCGACGACTACCAGCCGGTTTCCGAAACATCAAAGGTTTTGAAAATCAAACATGACCAGAGCGGACTGGCCCTCTTCAACATCGACATTCCGGCTCCCGGATTTTACCGCTGTACCGCCTGGGCTGAAAAAGAGGGCATCAAGGGGGAAGAAGTGAAATTCAACATCGGCTACGAGCCCGAAAAGATCGTCAGTCCGGTCGATACCCTCCCCGGATTTATAGAATTCTGGAAAGCCACCCGTGCCCAACTCGACCAGGTAAAACCCGACTTCCGGATGACCCTGCTGAAGGAAAAATCGGGCAGCGTGCGCGACCTCTACCAGGTGACCATGCAGTCGCTGGGTGATGTCACCATTGAAGGCTATTATGCAGTGCCCAAAGTTCCGGGGAAATACCCGGTGATCATCAGCTACATGGGATACGGCTCGGATCCCTGGCTCCCGGGAGGCGACCATTCCCCCGATTTTGCCGAATTTGTGCTGTCGACACGCGGACAGGGCATCCAGAAAGCCTCCAACACCTATGGCGACTGGATCCTGCATGGACTGGACACTAAAGAGAATTACTATTACCGGGGGGCATTCATGGACCTGGTGCGGGCCATCGACTTTGTGGTTTCCCGGCCGGAAGTGGATCCCGAAAAAATCGTAGCCGAAGGGGGCAGTCAGGGAGGCGCGTTCACCCTGGCCGCCTGCGCCCTCGACCACCGTATCAGGGCCGCAGCGCCTACCATTCCCTTCCTGAGTGATTACCCCGACTACTTTAAAATCGCCCCCTGGCCTGCCAGCGCCTTTGTCGGATACCTCAAGGATCATCCTGACAAAACCTGGGAGGAGATTTACCCGCTGCTCTCTTTCTTTGACGTGAAAAACCTGGCCCACATGATCCAATGCCCCATACTGATGGCCGTGGGTCTTCAGGACGACGTGTGCCCACCTCATACCAATTTCGCCGCTTACAACCAGGTCACTTCAGAAAAGAAATTTTATGTATTTCCCGACCAGGGCCATAGCGTGCCCCGACAATGGAACGACCTCAGGATGGCCTTCTTCAGGGAAAAACTGGGACTCCCCCAACTATAGGTATCCTGCCGACCATAAATATTTGAAATGACTGATCTCACAAAGCCACTCTTTTTCCACAACACCCAGATCGCGGAACGCGCAAAATGCGACACTGCCCTAAAAAAAATACTATTGTACCTATGTTATCATTAAAATCCATTCTTGTCCTGTTGGGAATGATTTTTCCGATCATCCTCCATGCACAGGACAAGCAGCTGATCACCGTGGCACAGGATGGGAGCGGTGATTACACCTCGATACAGGCAGCCATCGATGCCGCCAAGGCTTTTCCCGACATGCGGGTCACCATTTTCATTAAAAACGGCATCTACCGTGAAAAAGTTACGGTCCCTTCTTGCAACACCAGGCTTTCCCTGATCGGGGAGAGCCTGGATGGTACCATCATCACCTGGGATGACCACTTCAAAAAAATGGAGAGGGGCCGCAACAGTACCTTTTATACCTGGACGCTGAAAGTGGAAGCCGACGATTTCATGGCCGAAAATCTCACCATTAAAAACAGCGCCGGACCAGTTGGTCAGGCGGTCGCCCTTCACGTGCAGGGGGACCGCTGCCTCTTCCGCAACTGCCGGATCATGGGAAACCAGGATACCCTCTATGCAGCTGGCAGCAATAGCCGGCAATATTTTCAGAAGTGCACCATCGAAGGTACCACCGATTTCATTTTCGGGGCTTCAACCGCTCTGTTTGAGGAGTGCACCCTCCACAGCAAAAGCGACTCTTATATCACGGCTGCCAGTACCCCGGAAGGGAAACCTTACGGATATGTCTTCATACGCTGCCGGCTGACCGCCGATGCGAACGTTACCGCAGTCTATCTGGGCCGACCCTGGCGCGATTTTGCCCAGACGGTTTTCCTCCAATGTGAAATGGGCAGCCACATCGTAGCTGAGGGATGGTCCAACTGGAGCGGCACGGCCAGGGACAAAACGGCTTTTTATGCGGAATACCGCAACACCGGACCCGGAGCCATTACCTCAGGCAGGGTCCCCTGGAGCCATCAACTCTCCCGAAAGGAAGCCCGCCGCTACACCCCGGAAAAGATCCTGGCTCCCCACGGCCCCGCTTCTGCCAGCTCTCCTGCAGAAACCGCATGGCACGGGCTGTGGACCATAAAAACCACTGCCCCATGAAAGCAGGTTCTGACTGAAAAGCAGCTATATTTGAGACTGTGCTAATGGTCCATTGAACTATTTAACTGAATATCATTACTTTAAATAAACAAATCTATGAAGAGCGCTTTCCTGTTACTGATTAAGCGGTTGGCGGTCGCCCTGGGCATGGTCATCGCCGCCCTTCCCCTGGCAGCACAGAAAAACAGGACGATCATCGCCCGCGATGCCCAGCCGGTGCTGCTGTCGGGCCAGTTCAGCTTCACCGAAGGGCCTGCCGCCGATAAGGCCGGCAACGTCTATTTCACCGACCAGCCCAACGACAAAATATATATCTGGACTACCGGGGGCGAGCTGAAGGCATTCTGCAGCGACTGCGGCCGCGCCAATGGCCTCTATTTTGACCACGAGGGGAATCTGCTCTCCTGCTCCGACGAGAAGAATGAACTGTGGCGCATTACCCCTACCGGGGAGCGGACTGTTCTGGCAGGTACCCTTGATGGCCTGCGGCTTAATGGCCCCAATGACCTCTGGGTCAGGCCCGACGGGGGCATCTACTTCACCGACCCCCTCTATGCCCGTCCCTGGTGGACCGGCAGGGATAAAACCTCGCAACTCGACGGGCAGCACGTCTACTACCTGGCCCCGGGAAGCCGGCAACCCGTCAGGGTAGCTACCGACCTGAAACAACCCAACGGCATCATCGGCACCCCCGACGGGATAAACCTATACGTGGCTGACATCGGCGATGGAAAAACCTTCCGCTACAGGATCGCCCCCGATGGCAGCCTCAGCGGCAAGACCCTTTTTGCTCCCATGGGATCCGATGGCATGACCATCGACCACAAAGGAAATATCTATCTGACCGGCAAAGGGGTCACGGTTTTTAACAGGAAAGGGGAAAAAATCGCCCATATTCCCGTGGAGGCCAACTGGACCGCCAATGTATGCTTCGGGGGCGCCGACCATAAAACCCTTTTCATCACCGCATCGGAAAAACTCTTTTCTTTGCGGATGCGTGTGAGAGGAGTAAAATAGGTTCCTGAGCGTTTTTGATCTGTTCGCAGAATCCACTCAAATGACCGGACCCAGGATGGAGGGGGTGAACAGTGCGGCCATAGACAGCGTAGAGAGGTAAGATATTAAAAATGAGAATCCATTTTATTGCCATCGGAGGGAGCGCCATGCATAATCTGGCCCTGGCCCTCCATCATAAAGGGTATTTGATCACTGGTTCCGACGATGAGATCGTGGAGCCCTCCCGGGGGAGGCTGGCGGCCTGCGGATTGCTGCCCGAAGCCCCGGGATGGTTCCCCGGAAAAATCACCGCCGACCTCGATGCCATCGTTCTGGGCATGCACGCCCGAGGCGACAACCCCGAGTTCCTCAGAGCCCGGGAACTGGGCCTGAAGATCTTCTCCTACCCTGAGTTTCTCTTTGAGCAAACACGCGAAAAAATCCGCGTGGTTATCGGCGGCAGCCATGGCAAAACCACCATCACCTCCATGATCATGCACGTCTTGCGCGAAAGCGGCATGGCCTTCGACTACATGGTGGGAGCCCAGGTCGAAGGATTCGACACCATGGTCGGTTTGCGCAACGACTCCCGCATCGCCATCTTTGAAGGGGACGAGTACCTCTCTTCCCCAGATGACCGGAGGCCCAAATTTCACCTTTACCATCCCCATATCGGGGTGCTGAGTGGTATCGCCTGGGACCATATCAACGTCTTCCCCACCTTTGATAACTATGTGGAACAATTCCGCAGGTTCGCGGAGCTCATCGAACCGGGGGGAAGCCTTTTCTATTTTGGAGGGGACCCTCATCTCCGGAAGATCGCCGCAGCACAACGCCACATCACCTGCACGGCCTACCAGGCCCACCCTGCAGAAGTCCGCCAACAGCAGACCTGTCTGATTTATGGCGATGAACGGGTGCCCCTGAAGATTTTCGGGGAGCACAACCTCCAGAATATCGCGGCAGCCCTGGCGGTTTGCCGCGCCCTGGGAGTGAGTGACGACCTCTTTTACAGGGCCATGCGCACCTTTACCGGCGCGGCCAGGCGACTGGAGGTATTGGCGGAAAACAGCACGACCACGGTTTTCCGCGATTTCGCCCACTCCCCCTCCAAGTTGGAGGCTACCACCCGGGCCGTTAAAAGCCACTTCCCCGGCCGGCGACTTATCGCCTGCATGGAACTCCACACCTTCAGCTCCCTGAAAAAGGAGTTCCTCCCCCATTACCGCCATACCATGGACGCAGCCGACGAGGCTTACGTCTATTTCAACCCGCATACCGTGGAACACAAAAAACTGGAACCCATCACTCCGGAAATGGTGTCTGAAGGTTTCGCCACACCCGGGCTAAAGGTGACCACCGATGCGGAAGCCCTTTTCGCGGAATTGAAAGCAAAAGAGTGGACCGGCTGCAACCTGCTGCTGATGAGTTCAGGCAATTTCGATGGCAAGGACCTGCCCGGAATAGCCCAAAGAATTGCCGCTCTCTGACTTATGGAAATTACTGACAAAACGAATATTCCCTACATTTACAGGGATTGAAAATAATGGCATACACAAAACCGATGAATCGATATTTCGTTTTTGCACCCACCGGAATGGGTAATCCTGGTAATATGGAATATTCTTTATGGAATCTGACAGTACTTCGAAGAGGGCATAAACAGATGGGACGCTCCTATTTATTGACAGCCATGATCATGGCTTCTTTCCTGGCCACCCTCCTATTGGCCGGACCGGGTAACGTGGTGGCCCAGACCAGCAAAAACCTGACGCCCCAGCGGGTGCAGAGGGTGCATGAGGAGGCGCTAACCGTCGACACCCATTGTGATACCCCCATGAATATCCTGGAAGGGGGCCTGGATATCGGGAAACGCAACTCCACCGGTAAGGTGGACCTCCCCCGGATGAAAGAGGGAGGCCTCGATGTGATGTTCTTTGCCATTTTCACCGGCCAGGAAAAGAGGACCCCGGCCAGCTATGAGGAGGTCTACCGGTTGGCCCACCGCATGACCGATTCGACGCTGGCGGCTGTAAGACGCTACCCGGAACTGGCGGAGATCGCCCTGGGTTCGGCCGACGCCGCACGCATTGAAAAACAAGGGAAAAGGGCCATCTACCTGGGCATGGAAAACGGCTTCCCCCTGGGGAAGGAGATTCGCCGTGTGGAAGAGTTTTACAACAAAGGCATACGTTACATCACCCTTTGTCACTCCAAGCATAACGATATCTGCGATTCCTCTTCCGACCGGCTTCCGCCCGAACACAACGGGCTGAGTCCCTTTGGCCGGGAGGTCGTCATGGAGATGAACCGCCTGGGCATGATCATTGACGTTTCGCACATCTCCGACAAATCGTTTTATGATGTGGTGGCCATCAGCCTGGCTCCGGTGATCGCCTCCCACAGCAGCGTCAGGGCCATCGCCCATCACGACCGCAATATGAGCGACGACATGATCAAAGCGCTGGCCCGCCACGGAGGCGTCATTCAGATCTGCCTCCTCGACGAATACGTGAAAGATCCCGATCCGGCCAATCCCCGTACCCGGCTGGAACGGGAAATGAGAAGCCGGTATGAAGCCATCCGCGATACCCTTTCCGAGGCGGGAAGGCTACACTTCAGGAAGGAGTGGAGTGCCCTGAGGGAGAAATACCCCAAAGATCTGCCCACCGTGGCCGATTATGTCGACCATATCGATCATGTGGTTCGCCTCGTGGGGATTGACCATGTGGGTATCGGCAGCGATTTCGACGGCGGAGGCGGCCTTTCAGGGTGCAACGACGTGAGTGCATTTCCGGCGATCACCCGGGAACTCCTCGCCCGGGGCTATTCCGAAAAAGAGATCCGTAAAATATGGGGCGCCAATTTCTTCAGGGTATTCCGGAAGGTGGAGGAAGTTTCCCAAAGGATCAGTGGGGCAGAAACCCTGTTCCGCCCATAAACCGCCGGGTATTAGAATGTCTTTACTATCACCCTATTGATGTTGCAGTCCAACCAGGGCCTTTGATTCAGCTTGATTGCAAAGCCTATACCTTCTGTTGTCATGCAAAACATCCCTGAAGGCTCAAAAGATCTCAGGGATGTTCAGGGTGTGATAAGTTCGTGGAAGGGATTTCACACCAACAGCAGCACCCTTAAAAGTGAAATACAAATGACTAAAGGCTACCTGTTGATGATCAGTTTTTGCGGAGCATGGCCCTGGCCGCCATCCACCAGGTAGATCCCCGGGGAGAGGAAATCCAGGCGTACTTCCGCATGGTTACGGCCGGAATAGTCTTCACGATAGACCAGGGCACCTGAGAGGCTTCTCACCGAGACCACCCCCAGGACACGGGAAGAGACCAGGGTGACCTTTCCGGTGGCAGGATTGGGATAAACCACCATCTCACCTCCCTGAACTCCCGTCAGGGAGACACTGTTCGGAGCAAAGGGATCGGCCATCTTCCGGGAGGTGAAAAGTTTGAACTCCCCGGGACCCAGGGTGATCGCCTGGTTCGCCGCCGTCACCTCATAGGTGGCATTTCCGAAATAGTCGTTCCAGGTGCCGGTGGCCGGAAAATCCAGGGAGATACTCCTGGCGGCGGTGGCGAAATTCCCCACCGCCACTACATGGTTTGCCCCGTTGGTCAGCCGGTACCACTTCACCTCCCCGTTAAGGCCTCCCGCATAGGCACTGCCCGACGAGAACTCATCATAATTCACCTTCAGGTAGTTGAGGCGTCCCATCATTTTATAGAGGTCTTTGCGGTTGGTCTGGTCAAAATAGTTCCACAAGACTGGCTTGGGAGCCAGACGGCAATCGGGTCTCACCTCACTCGGAATTTCACAGGTATTGATGGAGTAGTCGTATCCCAGCTCCCCGAACTGCCAGATCATTTTGGGCCCCGGCAACGGAAGCATAAACAGGGAGGCCAGTTCCACGCGGTCGAGGGCTGTGGGGAGCAGTCTGATATTATAGCTGCCTTCCGTTCTTCCCCCGTTCTTGCATTCCAGCACAACACGCTCCTCATCATGGCTCTCCATATAGGTTACCAGGTGGGGTTGCTCCCATCCGCGGTTCTTGTAGAATCCCCATCCCAAATCGGAAATGTTCCCCTTGGCGGCATCGGAATAGGCATAATGCTGGTTTCCCCAGAGGAGGATGCCATGGGCCGCCAGCTCCTTCTCTTCGCTGTTATCGGAGAGATGCTCGAAGATCACCAGGGCATGGGGGTTGCGCCGCCAGATTTCGTCAGCCATCCGCTTCAGGTTGGCGATACGGGGGGCATCGTAGGCACTTCCCCAGTCGCTCTGGCCATACACCGTGTTGGAAAATCCCTTGGTGAAGTCGAAACGGAAGCCGTCGACCTTGTACTCTTTCATCCAGAAGCTGTTGATGCTGTCGATGAGCTGGCGGGTATGGAGACTTTCGTGATTGAAATCGTATCCCCACTGGGCATCGGGATTCTGGAAGTTGTGCTGGGTGTTGTACCAGGGGTTGTCGGGCGTAGGTTTCCAGGATGACCGGTCAAGGTACATCTGTACAAAGGGGCTCTGACCGTAACTGTGGTTGAGCACCATGTCGATCACCACAGCCATGCCCCGTTTGTGGGCCTCGTCGATCAGCCGTTTCAGGTCATGGCGGGGACCATAATACTTATCGGGGGCAAAATAAAAGGAGGGGTTATAGCCCCAGCTCAGGTTACCTTCGAATTCATTCACGGGCATCAGCTCCAGCACATTAACGCCCAGCTCTCTGAGGTAATCCAATTTGCCTATGACCGACTGGTAGCTGCGTTCCGCCGTAAAATCACGGATCAGCAGTTCGTAAATGACCAGGCGGTCTTTGGCCGGAGGGGTGAAAGAGGTCACCTCCCAGGCATAGAGTGTTTGCCCGGTTTGGAGTACCGAGGCCACCCCCTGGGCTTTCCCTGTGGGGTATTCCGGCAGGCCGGGATAGGTGACCGCACTGATATACTGGTCGTTGGGATCAGACGTCTGCGCTGTATAAGGATCGGCGATCCTGATCTGCCCGTCGATCAGATACTGGAACAAATAAGGCTGCCCTTTGACCAGTCCGGTCACGTCAAGCCAGAACCAGTCGCCATCCTTTTTCATCTGGTAGGCGTTGTTTACCTCCCAGTTATTGAAATCGCCCAGCACGAAAACGTTCTCCTTGTAAGGGGCCCACAGTGCCAGGGCTGCCGACTGGTCGCCGGTGTAGTTGATTCCGGCACGGAATGCCGCAGGTTTGGGAGCCTGGGTCACCGGTTCCTTGACAAAGATGCGCACCGAGTCACGCACTGTTTTTTCCGTAGTGGCGGCTTCGGCAATGATCCATTGCCATCCGCTGGCCGCAATGGTGTACTGGTGGGAGATCATCTTCCCCGTGGTTTGGGCCAGTTCCTGCTCCCCGGCCAAAAGCCGTAACACAGCATCCTGTGAAGAGGTCGCCGATAGGGAAAAGGAGGCGTTTATATCGACCATGGCCCCTTCTGCGGGCGAGGTCACGGCGACTACGAGCCCTTCTTCATACACATCCACAAAGAGATCGGCCGTCTGCTTCCTGTCGCTGTTCCAGTTGGCCGAACGGAAAACAAAGGCCAGCTTCACCACCTTTTCAGTGGAGGGAACACTGTAAAAGGTCATGATATCGGGGGAGATCACCAGTTCATAAATCCCCCCCCCCTTGTTGGTCAGTTTGGGCTGGTTGGTGTTATTGGCCCAATCCCCGATCACATGCTGCCAATCGCTTTTGCCGGCCACGAGGACTCCGGTATGGGCATAGAGTTCGCCGGTAAAGCTTCCCAGCTGCCCTTCTTTCGAAGAGTCAAAGGTGAGGGTCACGGCTTTGGTGGCCACCGGAAGGGCCGGGTTGGTGGTGATCTGGGCAACTGCACCAAACGAATTGGATATCAGGAGAAAAGCAGCAAGTAGTGCCGCTAGCACTGGAAGGAAATGCTTCTTCATGGTGAACTTTTTTTTAATGAACTGAATCTCAGCAATACATTGAATCAATGCGGCAAGGGGCGCTTCACTCAAAATTAAACAAAAAACCACAGAGAAATCCGGCAGATGCGCGGTTTTCTCTGTGGCTATCAGGAGTCACCCGCCGTTATTGGGTGATTCTGTAAGTATTCTCGCTGAAGTCGAGTTCGATCTTGTAGGTTCCTGCGGTGGCCGGTGTGGGAATGGAAGCCGGGTCGGCCACGCCCTCATTGGGGCGGAAGGAGAGTTTTCCCATGGCACTGATGGCTCCGGCCGTGGTCCCCCACTGAGGTGCCCAGGCGCCGCTGTTGGAATACATGATCTTCAGGTTTGCCGAAGCATTCAGGGCCGTGGTCAGGGTGTATTTCCCGGGAGCCGTCTTCGTGAAGGGCAATCCCGCGGTAGGAGTCCAGCCGGCGCTGCAGCCATCACCCACCAGGTAAACCACATCGGGCATGGCCGTTACCGTGTAGGTCAGGGCATCAATATTGACTACCACAAGGTAGTCGCCGGCGGTTGGCGGACTGGGGATGGAGGCGGGGTCAGAGACCGATTCTGTGGGCCGGTAGAAGAGGGTGCCGGCATCCCAGGTGCCGGTAGCCTGGCCCCACATGGGAGCCCAGGCGCCCTGGGTCTTGATCACCTTGAAATAAGCCCCGGTTTTCAGGGGGGTGACGATCCCGTAGATGCCATTCGACCAGAAAGGCATCGCCAGGTTGGTCTTGTTGTCCCAACCGGCCAGCGTGGCATCTCCCAACAGGTACAGGGGTGGCAGCTTGGTCTCAAAGGGAATCACCGTAAACTTAAATACGGGTGAGTACTGGGCCGGGGCATATTCGCCCACCGAAGCCCGCACCCGGCCTTCAAAAGCATACTGTTTGCCTGCAGTGTAGTTTTTTGCCAGCAACTGCTGGTTCAGATCACCCTGCGTCAGGGCATGGCCCAGACCTGAGGTGGTCACGATGTTCATCGGGCTGGCAAACTTGGACCCTTCTTCGGCAAACTGCAGCGTGTAAGATATGGCCGCCGGAAAACCAAAATCGGCAGCGGTCCAGCTATAGCTTTCCATGACATCTCCCGCCTTGGATTCCTCCAGGATGTAACTTTTCGTACCCGCAGGAGAACCCACGGTGGGATATTTCAGCAGGTAAATCTGCGGATCGTACTCCTCCTCGGCACACGAGGCCAGAAAGAGAACGCCGGTAAGCAGCAGAAATATTTTATTGAGCTTTTTCATATTCTTCACTGAATTTTAATTTTAATAACCGGTGTTTTGCTTCAGGTTGATGTTGGCGGCCACGTCGGAGGAGGCCAGCGGGAAGAGGTTATACTTGGCATCGGTGGCGGCACCATCCTTGACGCCTCCTTTCCATGCCCAGATGTAACTGTTGCCTGTGAACCTGCCGAAACGGATGAGGTCGGTACGGCGGTGGCACTCCCAGTAGAGTTCCCTGGCGCGCTCGTCGAGGAGGAAGTTGAGGTTGAGATCTCCCGAACCGATATGTCCCTTGACATCCTGGTAAGCCCTTTCCCTCACCGCGTTGACATACTGGAGGGCAGTGGTCGCAGAACCACCCGAACCGCCCCTGAGGACCGCCTCGGCATACATCAGATAGGCATCGGCCAGGCGGAAGACCGGGAAGTCGGTGTCGACAAAGTCGGCGGCCGAACCACGCACCCCCGTGGAAGTCATGTTGCTCCACTTGGTGATGGCGTAACCTCTGGTGAACTCAAAGAGATCTTCCACCTCAAGGGTCTGCCCCTCGGTGAAGAACATGGCCCGGTTGTCGGTGGCATACTTTTCGATGGTGAAGGAATAATCGGGGGTGCCCAGTTTCAGCTTGATTTCGTACCTGCCCACACCGGGTGAAGCAATATTGTCACCGCCATATTCCAGGATCCCGTCGGCCCCGGTATCGCCCAGGTTGATATCCCAGCCGTCGTTGGCCCGGAATTTATACCCGCCACTACCCAGTTCCACGATGAGTTTCCACATCTTGGTCACAGGGTCGTACTCCATGTTGGTATCGGTATCCCATCCACCCGGGGTGGCATCGCCAATCAGGCCCCAGTCGGTTTTCACCAGCGAATAGGTCATGGTGTTCAGGTCGACGTTAATCTTATAATAGCCGGCAGTGGCTTTCAGGTTGGCCCCATTTTGTTCCAGGGTTCCGTTGGCTCCGTCGTCGCCCCAGTTGAGGTCCCAGCTTGGGCCGGCCGTAAATTTGAATTCGGCATCGGCGGCAAAATAGATGTAGCCTTCATATTTGTCATCGGAACTGACCGAGGCAAGCTGCGGGGCATCGCCCGGGCTCCAGTCGCCGGCACTGTAACCGCTGCCCGACTGATAGCCTCCGGGAACGTAGATCACGGGATAAGCTACCGCCTTTTTCAGGGGAAGCTGAGCATCCTTGAGGGTGGCCAGGTTCCAGAATTTGCCCACAAACTGCTTGGTGGTGCGCAATCCGCCCCATCCGCCATCCACACCAAAGGCCGCAGGATCCATCTTTCCGCCAATAGCCGCCTTCACGATGAAGGTCGTACCTCCGTAGGTCTTGGCATTGGTGCCGTCAAACGCAATCGGGAAGATGATCTCTTTGGACTTGTGGTTGTCGGCCTTGAAAAGATTGGCATAGTCGTTTTCCAGGGTATACCCCGCGCCTATCACCTTGTTGAGATAGGTGATGGCTTCAGTATATTTCTCTTCACCTGTATAGATCTTGGCATTCATGTAGAGTTTGGCCAGCAACATCCAGGCGGCACCCTTGTCGGCACGCCCGTACTCGCTGCGGGGAGCCATCAGCTTCTCCTCGATATCCTTGAGTTCAGTCTCAAGGTAGGTAAAGAGGTCTTTGCGGCTGATCTGCTCAGGGAAGAAGGAGCCCACGGCGTCTTCCTCGGTCACAAAAGGCACGTTTCCGAAGAGATCGATGGCATGATAATAGCTGAGGGCACGCAGGAAGCGGGCCTCGGCGCGGTAGGTCTCGATTTTGCTTTGCATGTCACCCGTAATGTTTCTTTCGGCAAGTTTCTCGGGAGTGGTTTCCCTGATGAACTCATTGCAGGCCGACACCTGGTAAAACACACGGTAGTAGAAGGTGCTGATAAAACCGTCGGAGGCCGTCCAGTCCACATCGTGGAGGTCACGCAGGGTAGCGTCATTCCACCCGATCAGGGCTTCGTCGGTGGGCAGTTCCTGAAGGTAGAAATAACCGCGGAGATACTGGCCGAATCCTTCGTCCATCCCGCTGATGTCACCCCTTCCGGCAGGGCCCTGCTGACCGCTGAGCGAAAGCCCGGCGTACAGCTTGGCCAGCACATTGACATAGTTCTGGGGATTTTCATAAACACTTGCCGAAGTGACTTCATCCTTATCAAGAGGCAAGGTGTCGAGGTCTCCTATACAGCCTGAAAGGGCAATGGTCATCGCCGCAAAGGCCATCAACAGATATTTTAAACTACTCTTTATCATGTTGTTCACAGTTTAACGATTAAAAATCAATATTGACCCCAAAGACATAGGTTCTGGGACGGGGGTAAAGGTTGTTGTCAATTCCGCCGCTGATTTCGGGATCCAGCCCCTCATAACGGGTAAAGGTAGCCACATTCTGCATGGTCCCGTAAAGCCTGACGTTGAGTTTTTCCTTCAGGAAATTGGTGAAGGTGTACCCCAGGGCCATGTTGTCGATCTTGAAGAAGGAAGCGTTGGTCACATAATAGTCGCTGAAATAGCGGGGGTTCTCGAAGCCGGTGGCATACACGTTGTAATTGAGGTTGTTGGTGAAGCCGGCTGAGTTGTAGAGGTTGTTGTAGGTGGCTCCGCCCGACCAGACGTTGTTATACATGTAATTGCCGATGTAGGAGCGGCCCGAGGCGTAGAAATCCCAGTTTTTCCAGGCCATTTTGGTGGTAACCCCCAGGATGACATCGGGAGCCGCCTTTTTATAACGGTAGAGGTCGTCTTCGGAAATGATGCCGTCGCCGCTGCGGTCGACAAAGACATTCTCGAGGGGCCGCCCGTCGCTGTTGTACACCTGTTCATACACGAAGAAGGAGTTGGCAGGATAGCCTACGCTATGGATCTGGATGTTGTTCCCCACCCCTCCGGAAATGCCTCCGGTTTCAACCCCCAGGTAGCTGGGATCATCGGTGGCCGTCAGCTTCGTGATCTCATTCTTGTTGTAGGATGCATTGAATCCGATATCCCAGGTGAAGTCGGTGGTCTTCACCGGAATCGCATTGATCGAAAATTCCACCCCGCGGTTTTCAAGGTTACCTACGTTGGTCAGCAGGTAGTTGCTCAGGTTGGTCCCGGCAGGCACCGGAATAAAGTTGATCAGGTCATTGGTCACCCGTTTGTACACATCAAGGGTACCGGTGATCCGGTCTTTGGCAAAGCCGTAATCCAAACCGATGTTATAGGTCACGGTCTCCTCCCACTTGATATTGGCATCATACCCTTCAGCCCGGAGAGTGGGATACCAGGTATTTCCAAAGAGATACTGTGCATTGATGTCGCCCATGCTGTAACGGGCCAGATAGGGATAATCGTTGTCGGTAATGTTCTGTTGCCCGGTCACCCCGTAACCCAAACGGAGCTTCAATTCTGAGACGGCTTCCGAATCTTTCAGGAAACCCTCTTCTTTGATACGCCATGCCAGGGCATAGGAGGGGAACAAACCCCAGCGGGTGTCGGGAGAGAAGCGGCTCGACCCGTCATAACGCAACGTGGCCGTGGCCATGAAACGGTCGAGGAAAATGTAATTCAGACGACCAAAGAAGGAAACCAGGTAATTCTCGGTTTTATAGTCGGTATCCTGATAGGTATAACTCTTTTTGAAGTTCTGCTCCTTAAAGGTGCCTTCCCTCCGGAAGTGCTGCCAGGAATAACCTGCCATGGCATCGATCCGGCTCGAAATGCTTTCAATGTTCTTTACATAATTGAGGTAGAAATCAAGCAGGCTATTCATTTTTTCCTGGGTGTAGACGTTGTTGCGGCCTCCGCCACGTGCAGCATCATAATCGCCAGGATAATTCTCGGGACGGATGGTGGTTCCGTCACTCTTGGAGAAGTCCATACCCAGGTTGAGGTTGGCGCGGAGGTCATTCAGAAAATGGAAGCGGTAGTCGAACTGGACATTACCGAGGCCTCTCAAAACAGAGGACTGGTCGTCGTTCATCATGAGCTGAGATACCGGGTTGATGGGGGAGATATCGACGGGATCGCCATTAGGCTGGGTCCACGTAAAGTAACCGTCATACTTGGAGTTCCCGTCCTTCACCGGCTGCGTGGGATCAAAACCGACGGCGGTGCCGATGGCACCCCTGTTGGCAAAGTTGTTCTCGATGAGCATCCCCTTCACATTGACATTGATCTTCAGATGGTCGTCGAGCAGGGAGGGAGTGAGGGCCACGGCTCCGGTGAAGCGGTTGAGGCCGTCGGTTTTCAGAATCCCCTCCTCATCGGAATAACCCAGGGAGACCCTGTAGGGAACCTCCAGGGCATTGCCGGTAATGCTCAGGTTGTGGTCATGGGTAATGGCGGTCTGGTAAATCTCATCCTGCCATTCGGTTTTGGCATCGCCCAGGAGTGCCAAAGCATTGGCATTACTGGCATACCTCTTTTTAAAGAGATCGGCAAACTCATCCGCCGACAGCACATCGACCGATTCGGAGCGCTGGGCCACGGAGACAAAACCATTGTAGTTGATCTTCATGGGTCTCCCTTTCTTTCCCGTTTTGGTAGTGATGATGATCACCCCGTTGGAGGCACGGGATCCGTAGATGGCGGTGGCCGAAGCATCCTTGAGGACCGTGAAGGTCTCAATGTCGGTGGGATGAATGGTACTCAGCGGGTTGCGCATCCCTGTAATTCCATCGTTGTCGACCGGCACGCCGTCGATCACGAAGAGGGGGTCATTGCTGGCCGACAGGGAGGATCCCCCGCGGATACGGATGGTCGCCCCTTCTCCCGGAGCACCCCCGCCATTGGTGATCTGCACCCCGGCAATCTTACCCGATACCAGCTCCTGCGGAGAAGTGATGGCCCCCCGGTTGAAATCATCGGTGGTCACCGCCTGCACTGAACCCGTGGCATCCTCCTTCTTGGTCGTACCATAACCGATCACCAGCACCTCCTGCAAGGCTTCCGTCGACATCTCCAGCGAAATGTTGATCACACTCTGGCTCCCGATCACCACCTGCTGCGCTTCGTAACCGATAAAAGAGAAGGATACCGTCTGACCGGTATTCACATTCAGCGAATACTCCCCGTCAAAATTGGTGATCGTACCCACTGTCGTTCCTGCCACAACTACCGTCACTCCCGGCAAGGGTTCCCCGTTTGAAGCATCGGTCACCCTGCCGCTGATTGTCTTTTGCTGGGCATACCCCGCTATGGTCAATAGCAGGAATGACACCATCCAGAACAATTTCAGATTTTTTCGAATCATCATCATTTGTACCTTAATTTGATTATTAAACTTCTAATCCCTGAATAGTTGTTTCCATTTCAGCATGGATATGTGTAAAATATCCCTGAAAATTTCACCAAAATTAACGTTTAATTCACAATATTAACGTGACCTCTCTTTAAATATCTTCAGCAATCGATTGCGGTGACGATTGCAATAAATATGTTTTATAACATGTAGGGAGAGGTGGGGTCGGATGACCGTCCGTCTCTTTTTCATAATATTTGCTCAAAAACCGGGGCTGAGCAAGGAATTTTCCTATATTTAACCTCCTAACAAGCCCAGGGAATATGCACAGTGGACATGTGACGATCAAAGATATGGCCAGGATACTGGGGGTGGCCCCCTCCACGGTATCCAGGGCCTTGCAGGGCCACCCCGACATCAGCGCGGAAACCCGGAGGGTCGTCAGGGAGCTGGCCGAGAAAATGAAATACCAGCCCAACATTGTGGCCCAGGGGTTGAAATTCAGACGCTCCAACACCATCGGGGTAATCATTCCCGAGATCGTCCACTATTTCTTTTCGCAGGTGATCAGCGGTATAGAGGATGTGGCCTACAATGCCGGCTATACGGTGATTTTCTGCCAGTCGAACGAAAAATACGACCGGGAGGCAGGGAACGTAAAGGCCCTGATGGCCCACCGGGTAGAGGGAATCCTGGTGTCAGTCTCCAAAGAAACTTCTGACTTTCAGCATCTTAGAGATGTCAGGGAAAATGGAATTCCGCTGGTCTTTTTTGACCGGGTGGCGCCGGGGATTCCCGCCGACCAGGTGGTGACCAACGACAGGGAGGCGGCCTGTATGGCCACCCTCCATCTGGCAGGGCAGGGAAGAAAGAAAATCGCCCATTTTGCTGCGCCCCAGAACCTGCTCATCGGCAGGGAACGCCGGCAGGGATACCTCGAAGCCCTGGCGCGGGCCGGTCTCCCCTTTGATCCCACCCTGTACACCGAAGCCGACAGCTTTGAAAAGGCCCAGCGGGAAGTCCACCGCCTCATCGCAGAAGGACATCTCCCCGATGCCATCTTCGGCACCAACGACCTGACAGCGATTGGCGCCATGAAAGCCCTGATTAGCGCAGGCATCTCCGTTCCCGGACGGGTGGCCGTGGCCGGATTCTCCGACAGCCGCTTTGCCGAAGTCACAGAACCTACCCTGACCTCGGTCGACCAGCATGGATTCGAAATGGGCACCCTGGCCACACAACTCCTGCTCAAACGGATCCACGCCGAAGAAAAGGAGTATCCTTTCGAGACCCGCATCGTCAAAGCCGACCTGGTGATCCGCAATTCTTCCATGGCCCCCTGAAAAAGGTTGCATCTTTTTAATTAGCTTTGCCCCTTACCCCCTCTGGTGAACCAAAACCGCAGAGGGTCATTCACCTTTACCGAATCACCAAATGTTTGTCATGAACAAAAAACCACAACTTTCATTCTGGCAAATCTGGAACATGAGTTTCGGATTCCTGGGCATCCAGTTTGGCTTTGCCCTTCAGAATGCCAATGTATCGCGGATCTTTGAGACGCTGGGGGCCAAAGTCGAAGAAATTCCCATACTCTGGATTGCAGCGCCGGTCACGGGACTGATCATCCAACCGATCATCGGTCATATGAGTGACAACACCTGGAACAGGCTGGGCCGGAGACGCCCCTATTTCCTGACGGGTGCCATTCTGGCTTCCCTGGCCCTGCTGATCATGCCCAACTCTCCCACACTGTGGGTAGCCGCCGGAATGCTCTGGATCATGGATGCCTCCATCAACATCTCCATGGAACCCTTCCGCGCCTTTGTCGGCGACATGCTCCCTTCGGAACAACGCACCAGAGGCTTCGCCATGCAGAGCTTCTTTATCGGCACCGGCGCCGTGGTCGCCTCCGCTCTCCCCTACATCCTGACCAACTGGTTCGGCATCGCCAATACCGCCCCGGAAGGCCAGATCCCCCCTTCGGTCAAATACTCCTTCTACCTGGGAGCCGTCGCCTTCTTTTCCGCGGTCATCTGGACTGTTCTCCGCACCAAAGAGTATTCCCCGGAAGAGCTGCGCATGCATGCCGAAGCCGAAGGCCATGCGGCTGTCGAAACCCACGGGGAGGAGATCCCCGATCCTGCCGCCACAGGGAAGGCTTTCCTCAGGCGAAGTATCCTCTGGATGGCCGCCGGACTGCTTTTCTCCCTGTTGCTCTATTACCTGCAGAAAAATCCGGGGATCATCAATGACTACCATCTCCAGAGTGAATTGTACATCTTTTCCTTTGGCATCACCATTTTCGGAATCATGACCCTTATTTCGGGGCTCCTGATAAAAAACGGAATGACCAGCAATGGTGTGGCGGTGGTGATGCACGACATGTTTAAAATGCCCAAAACCATGAAGCAGCTGGCCGTGGTTCAGTTCTTCACCTGGTTTGCCCTCTTTGCCATGTGGATCTACACCACCGCCGCCGTCACCAAGCACATCTTCGGCACCTCTGATCCCACCTCGGAACTCTTCAACAAGGGGGCCGACTGGGTAGGCGTATGCTTCGCCCTCTACAGCGGATTCGCAGCCGTCATGGCCTTCCTGTTGCCGGTCCTCGCCCGCAAAACCTCCCGCAAATTTACCCATATGATCTCCCTGGTGGCCGGAGGCCTGGGACTGATTTCGATTTACTTCATCAAGGATCACTACCTGTTGCTGTTCTCCATGGTGGGGGTAGGCCTCGCCTGGGCCTCCATCCTCTCCATGCCCTACGCCATCCTCACCGGATCCCTTCCCGCTCATAAAATGGGCACCTATATGGGCATCTTCAATTTCTTCATCGTGATTCCCCAGATCCTGGCCGCCAGCATCCTGGGCTTCATCACCCGCGACCTCTTCGGCGGGGAAGCCATCTATGCCCTTGTGCTCGGGGGAATTTCCCTCTTCGTGGCCGCTATCATGGTCATGTTCGTTCAGGATAAAGACGATGTCAAACAGCCCTGAACAAACCATCACGCCGAAACATTTTCAGATAAGAAATACCCATGCACAACTAATTCTCCAACTACGAGGTTTAACCACATGGATATTACATCTGTTTCACGGATTTCACCAAAGTAACTAAATATATTAAACAGATGAAAAAATACCTTTCTATTCTTCTGATCCTTGTCGCCATAGGCTTTACGGCGACGGGTAAGCCACGGAAGGCAACCCCTGTGGTGCAGCCCCGGGTGGAACCCACCTTCTGGTGGACCGGCATGAAAAACCCGCAGCTCCAGCTGATGGTGCATGCCGAGAACATTGGCACCACCCGTGTCGCCCTGGCCTATCCGGGGGTGCGCGTCATCGGGGTGACCGCCGTGGAAAATCCCAATTACCTTTTTATTGACCTGGATCTGTCAGGGGCCCAGCCGGGAAAATTCGAGATTCAGTTTCAAAAGGAGGGTAAAACCGTGGCTCTGGCCCCTTACGAGCTGAAGGTGCGGGAGCCCGGGTCGGCATGGCGCAAAGGCTTTAACAGCAGCGACGCCATGTATCTGATCATGCCCGACCGGTTCGCCAACGGCAATCCCGGAAACGACGAAGTGACGGGGATGAAGGAAAAACCCGACCGCTCCACCCTCATGGGCCGGCAGGGCGGAGATATTAAGGGTCTGAAAGACCATCTCGGCTACATTGCCGATATGGGATTTACCGCGATATGGCTCAATCCCCTGCTCGAAAACGACATGCCCACCTTTTCATATCATGGGTATGCTACCACCGACTTCTACAAGGTGGACGGCAGGTACGGCTCCAACGAGGAATACCGGGAATTCGCCGAAGCTGCCCGTGAAAAAGGAATCAAGCTGATCATGGACATGATCTTCAACCACTGCGGTTCGGAACACTGGTGGATGAAAGACATGCCCATGGCCGACTGGATCAATTTCTACCCCGACTACAAGATCACTACCCACGTGAGAAACGCCAACCAGGATCCCTACGCCTCGTCGTACGACAAAGCCATGTTTTCTGATGGCTGGTTTGTGCCCACCATGCCCGACCTGAACCAGAGAAATCCTTATCTGGCCACCTATCTCATCCAGAACAGCATCTGGTGGATCGAGTATGTCCACCTGGCCGGAATCCGCATGGACACCTATCCCTATCCCGACAAGGAGGTAATGGCCGAATGGAACCGCCGGATCACCGAAGAGTATCCTGATTTTAACATCGTGGGAGAGGAATGGTATTTGAACCAGGCCGTACTCTCCTACTGGCAGAAGGGAAAAGTCAATATCGACGGTTACCGGGGCGACCTGCCCAGCCTGATGGACTTCCCCCTGCAGAACGCCGTGAGCACCGCCCTCCGCGACCCCGGAACCGGTGAACTGATGAAGATATACGAATGCCTGGCCAATGACTTCCAGTACCCCGACCCGGGAAACCTGGTGGTCTTCCCCGACAACCACGACATGACCCGCTTCTTTGTCCAGGTTAACCGCGACGTTAGCCTCTTTAAAATGGGCATCGGCTTCTTCCTCACCACACGCGGTATTCCGCAAATCTACTACGGCTCGGAAATCATGATGAACCATACCGGCACCCACGACAGCGAATACCGTAAACCCTTCCCGGGAGGCTGGGACGGCGACCCCATCAACGGCTTCACAGGGCTGGGACTCACCGCCCAGGAAAAAGAAATCCAGCAGTTCACCCAAAAACTGCTCAACTGGAGAAAGGGAAAAGAGGTCATTCATAGCGGGAAAATGACCCATTTCGTCCCCTTTGACGGCTGCTATGTCTTTTTCAGATACAACGACCACGAAAAGGTAATGCTGGTCCTCAATAAGAATTCACAGGAGACGGCACTGAAAACCGACCGGCTGGCCGAAATGCTGACCGGGTGCAGCGGAGCCAGGGAAGTGATCTCAGGGAAAGAAGTTACCTCTCTCTCTTCCCTGACCCTGCCCCCCAAATCCATCTCCATCTTTGAGCTGAAAAAATAACCTTTTGTGAACAACCAGGTCCGTTCCAAAGCAGGGGAACCTTCTTCAGCTCCCCGTCGTATAACCCCTGGTTGCATCAGAGTGAACAACCCAAATATGAAGTACGAAATGAAAAGAATGATTTTTTTGCTGATGATGGCCGGATGGCTGGGTGCAGCGGCCCAGGAACCTATAGAGGTCAAAGTGGAACAGAGGCCTTCCAGTCAGGGTGTGGTTTCGGCTTTTGAAGTCGTGGTGCCCCAGGCCACACCCAAGGAAGCCATCGAACTGTGGAAGAAAACCATCCTGCCCGGAGGCTTGTTCAAGAAAACACCCAAGATGGAAAAAGTCAAGGATGAGTGGATCGTCAGGGATATTGTGGTCAGGGACATCACCAATCTTCCCCTCAATGCCTACACCCAGGTTTCCACCTTCCCCGGGAACATTTATGTAAGGATCTTCCTGCAAAGCGAGGGGGGTTTCCTGGGATCGCCGGGTTCTGCGGAAGCCACTACCGAAGCCGCCACCCGTTATGTCAGGGAGTATGGTGTGGCCCTATACAAACAAGCCGTGGAAAAAGAACTGAAGACGGAGGAAGCCAGGCTCAGAAAGTTGGAAAATGAGCTCAACGCCATGCACCGTAAAAACAAAAGTTATAACCGTAAGGCGACCGAAGCCCAAAAGGAGCAGGGTGCGCTGAAGGAGGAGGTAAAACTTCAGGAGCAGGAGTTGGAAAACAAGGACTACATCTATCTTGAGAATGCAGGAGACAACAAGACAAGCCCCCAGGAAGAGATGGAGAAACAGTTGAAAGAGACGGAAAAGGATCTGAAGAAGGCCCAGAAAAGCCAGTCCAAATTTGAACGCAAAATCAGTAAGAATGAGCGCAGCCAGCGCAATAAGGAAGATGAGATCTCCAAACAGAAGGTGAAAGTAGAGGAGGTCAAAACCAAGCTGACCAATATCCGCTGAATGGGAGGGGTCATCCGCATAAAGAGAGAGGGCTTTGCCGGTGGCAAAGCCCTCTCTCTTTTCCGGCGGCAGGCTCATGGCCAGCAGCCTGCAGACTCATTTCAGGATGGGGTGAAGACGCCGGTAAGTGCGCCACGCCCGCGCCCAGGTGACTATTGCATTTCAAGTGTAATGACCGACCGTGGAGGAAGGGTCACCTCGAGTTCTCCTGAAGCCAGGAGTTTGTAATTCATAAACGGGGCCGGCTTCACGGTTTCAGGTTTGTCAAAGGTGTTGACGGCGTTGAAAGCCGGGGCAGTCAGTACCGAGCCACCGTTGACCCTGGCCGGTTGTTTGCCGTTAAAGGCCACCGTCAGCTTCACCTCTTTCGCGGGATGGACATTGCTCAGGGAGAGGTGCACCTTGCCCTCGGCATCACGCGAAACAGTCTGGCTGATGGCCGGTACCGACTGATCACCATGGGCGTACTTCTCGGTGATCAGCGAAGCCTTGAGTAGGGTTGCATCGCCGTGGACCTTGTACATATTAAACACATGATAGGTCGGGGTGAGCACCATTCTGCCCCCTTCGGTGAGAATCATGGCCTGCAGCACATTGACGGTCTGGGCAATATTGGCCATCTTCACCCGGTCGGCGTTCCGGTTGAAAATATCAAAGGTGGTGGCGGCGATCAGGGCATCGCGCATCGAATTCTGCTGGAAAAGAAATCCGGGGTTGGTTCCGGGTTCCACATCGGTCCAGATGCCCCACTCATCGACATAAAGTCCCACCCGTTTCCGGGGGTCATATTCATCCATCACATTGCTGTGGCGCCTGATGAGTTCTTCCATACGGAGGCCGGCACGGATTCCCGAGAAGTAGAGATCCTCTCCGAAGCCGGTGGCTGCGGTTTTGTTATTCCAGCTTGGGCCCGCAATGGTATAGTAATGGACCGACAGGGCGTCCATGTTCCCGCGTGCATTCTGCATCAGCACTCTGGTCCAGTTGTAGTCCTCCCCGTTGGCACCACAGCCCACCCTGACCATACGGTCACGGGCATATTCCCAGGCATATCCCGAATACTGGCGCAACAGGTTAGCGTAATATTCAGGGGTCATGTTGCCCCCGCAGCCCCAGCTCTCATTTCCGATGCCCAGAAAACGGACCTTCCAGGGTTCCTCGCGGCCGTTCTTCCGCCGCAGATTCGCCATCTCCACATCTTCATCGGAAATCATATACTCGATCCAGTCGACCATCTCCCCTACGGTGCCACTGCCCACATTGGCGGAAATGTAGGCATCGCATCCCAGCATCTCGCAGAGGTTCAGAAACTCATGGGTTCCGAAACTGTTGTCTTCAACAGTCCCCCCCCAGAATACATTCTTGATTTTCGGCCGCTGCTCCCTGGGACCAATACCGTCCTTCCAATGGTAGGTGTCGGCAAAGCATCCGCCGGGCCAGCGCAGAACAGGAATGTCAAGCGCCTTCAGCGCCTCAAACACATCCTTACGGTACCCGTTGATGTTCGGAATCGGGGAATCAGGCCCCACCCATATGCCATCGTAAATACAACGGCCCAGATGCTCGGCAAAATGTCCGTAAATATACTTGCTGATCTGTGGGCCATCCTGCGTGGCATCCACCGTCAGCCGGTTCTGGGAGGCCGCCCCGAAGAACACTCCCCAAACTAAAACCAGGATTAGAATTGTCTGTTTCATGCGTCTGAAATTTTTATTGTTGTTATGGAAAAGCAATATAAACGCTAATGGTATAAATGTCTGAAATTATTGGATTCGAATGGCTCATCCCTCGAAACAAAAATAATACACAAGCGGCTTAATCATTCCGGTTGATCCATATGGAGTACCCGGGTATGGCATCTGTTCATGACATAAAATCATTCCGGAGTGGAAAACCACCGTAAAAATAACAGTATATTTTACATTTAAAAGCAGTTTAGCCCATTCGTTCTGGATTATTCGGCTTTCAGGACGATAAAAGAGTGGGGTTTGAGCTTCATGGGGAAATTCCGGATGGTCCTGGCCGGGTTATTCCTGAAGGCCGGGAAGGTACGGTCGATTGATGGGGAGACTTCTCCGGTTTCCAGATTGGTCATCCGGGAGAAGTTCAGGGAGGAGGTCAGATTCACACTGACGGTGGTATCGGCGAAGGATTCAACTATGAAGGTGTTGTTGTCGTAGGCGAAGAGGCTGACATATCCGGGGCCTTCGAGCTGAACGGGGAGGTGGCCTGCGATGGTCTGCCTGATACGGTTCAACACGGGTACGGGCAGAAAGTAAAGGTCGACGAAGTTATCGGGAATGGTCAGGATGTAGAGTTTTCCCTTGCTGTAACCTGCATAGTGGAGGATGGGCCATCCGTGGGTATCGTCGAGGGCGGAGATCTCCTCCCACGAGTCGTTGGTAAGGTAGGCCACCTGGGGAATCAGGATATCGCGGTCGGCGAAAGAGGCGGGGCCCCAGCCGGCTGTGAATTGCCTGACCAGCGCCTTGCGGCCGGTGCAGCGGATTTCGGCGATATCCTCAATGCCTTTCCCTTGGAGGGCTTTCAGCAATCCGGTGGTGATCACCGCTGTTTTCCCCTCACGGAGGTGCTTCTTGATCTTTTCTGAGATCTGCGGATCGGCAGCGGCCGCCTCTGTCAGGAATACCACAGGGTCTTCATCGGGAAACCGGGGCACCACATCCATGGGAATGCCGGCCATGCCCATGAAGTTATGGAGGAACTCCTCCCCTGTCGAATGGAAGGGCTTATAACTCCTGACACCGAGGGGTTTTCCCAGGGATCCCAGGAACTTGTCAATTTTTTCAAAGGTATATCCGGCGGCGCGGGCCATGGTGGTGGGGGTGACCTCCGGTTTTCCGGGAAGCGTCACGGGCTGCATCATGGCATCGAAGTCGAAGCTGGTGCCCTGCCCCTGCCAGGGGGCCCGGGTCTCTTTCCGGAGGGGATACAGCATCTGTCGGAGGTCAAAGAGGGTGATTTCGGGTGCTTTGGCAAAGAGGGTGATCCAAAGCTGCTCGGCATACCGGTCGAGGGTACGCATGCCGCCTGTGTCGACCCATCCTCCCCCGTTGCCCCCGGGCTTCAGATTCTCAAAGTAGCGGAAGATGTTGTACCCCAGGTAGGCCTGCAGATGCTGGGCCGACGAGGGATCACGGGTTTCCGTGCCGGTATAGATGCCGTCGAACATCGCCGGCTGGGCTTCCAGGTTGAATCCCAGCCCCTGGAAATGGTCGTACCAGTTGGGATACTTGATCACCACCTTTATTTTGGGATTGACCGCGCGGGCAGGTTCCAGAACCAGCTCTCGCGCCGCCTCCCGCATCAGCTCCAGCCGGTAACCGGTCCAGCTCCTCTCCCCCTTGGCCGCAATGCATAGATCGCACTTGCAGCTGGTAAAGAAAAAATCGTCAAGGATCAGCTCGTCGAAGTTGCGGGCGGTATACTCCACGATCTCCTTTACCCTGGCCCTGTGTTCCGGATTGGTGTAGCAAAAGGTCTCGAAGCGGTTGCTTTCATCTATGGTCAGGGTGATCCCCCCGGCGGTTTCCACGCCCCTGGCTTTAAAAAAGGCCTTGGCCTGGTCGAGGGTGGCCTGGTCCACGACCACAAGGTCGCGGTGGGTCTCCAGGTATATCTTGTCGACGCCCACCTGGCGGGAAACCTCCTCCCATGCAGCGGCCAACCATGCGGGATCACCCATTTTCTGAGTCTCATAAGAGCGGGAATAGACCGCCACCCTGAAATGCTTATAATGACCGGCGGAAACCTGAAAGGCGGTCAAACCCGCCAGCAGCATCACGATCAATCTGATTCTTGGCTTCATACCATTAAACTTTAACGGAAAATAGTGAATACATTGAAAAACCAGCCAGATCTGCAGGCTCCTTCCATCACACCCTCCTTCTGAATCCACCGTGGTACCGGGTACACCAGCCAGGGTGGCCTGGTGTTCAGGCCAGGTGAAGGAGAGTTACCCCGACTTCCTGAAGGTCGGATGATCGCCGGGGTAAGGGAGGAGCAACGCAGATCAGGACAATGCAACCCGGATCAGGACCCTGCGATCCGGATCAGGGCTTTGCGATCCGGATCAGGGTTGGGTGAACCAGGCCAGGGCAAAGACCAGCGGGGCCTGCCAGTTGATGCAGATCTCGTTGTGGGAGTAGCTTTCCTGAAGGTCGACCCAGTCGGTAGCGCTATGGCCGCCACCCACGAGGTATCCCGGCCATGGAGCGGCGATGGAATCGGCACCTGAGCGGCGATCGTGGGGGTTCATGGGAGGATTGATCCCCACACCCGTGACGAAGGAGCGGTTATAAGTGTTGCGGCCGAAGAGGTGGCCCACTGCATCCAGGGCCGTATTCACATATTTCGCATCGGGTTGCAGCTGGTTGGCCACGAAAAGGTTGACGGTCTGGCGGGCTATCGTACCGTTGCAACCCCAGTAGTACCGTCCACCCAGCGGGCGGCGGTAGACATCGGCCTGTGCCTTGGCCACCAGTTCCTCGGCCACAGCCAGGCAGTTCTTCATCAGGGATTCCTGCACTGCAGGATTTTTACCTTCCCGCTTCGACAACAGGTAGGTGAACATGCCCTGGTTGCCCTGGTTGCCCCAGTCCCAGTTTTCTTCTATGACAAACTCCGCATCGGCAGCTCTTTTTTCAAAATCGGCCAGGAATTCCGCTTCGCCGGTGGTTTCCCACATCTCGGCCGCCGCCCAGAGCCGGTCATCGGGATCCTTGGTCTGATAGCCTCCCGTCTTGAAATCGCCCTGTTCGAACCGCTTATCCTCAGGATTGTTCTTCAGGAAAGCATAACTTACCCGGGCGGCTTCGAGACAGCGCGTGGCATAAGCCGCATCGTAAGGCTGGAAAACCCTGGCCGCACGGGCCATCATGGCCACGAAATCGGCCGTAGCTGCCGAACTCCACTCCGTGAAATAGCGCTTTGCGGTGTCCTGGTCGGCCATGATAAACGGGGCAAACTGCACCCGTGTCAGTTTATGGGAGACCCTCCCCGAACCGTCGGGATACTGCATCTTCAGCAGCCACTCGGTTTCCCACTTCATCTCCTTCAGATAGTCAGGATAACCGGGAGCGGTTTCCGGAAGACCCAGGGAGATCTGCTCCAGCTGCGGCCGGAAGTAATCCCACGCCATGAACAGGATGCCCACGGTGACCCCCGCATTGACCACATATTTCCCGTAGTCGCCGGCATCGTGCCACCCGCCGGTGCCGTCACGCCTGCTGCCGGCACTCCCCAGATAGTCCTCGTATCCGTCGTTGAGGTGGCAGGCCCCCTGGTGAAAATGGTTTCCCTGGTATTCGCCATCCACCTCCATCCCGCAGCGCCAGAGGTAAAAAGCCCGCATGGCGGTGACATAGGCTTCCTGGTATACCTGGTCGCCGATCGGAAACTCCACCGACCGCCCCACACCGGGCACTTCAACATAATAGTTGCCGGGAGCGGTCAGTCCCGAAAAATCAGCAATCCAGGCCTGTTCACCCGTATCTTCCTGGCTAAAAGCACCACCGGTCTTCCCTTCGAAAACCACCTTTCCGGTGGCTGCCTCATTCACCGTGAAATCGGTGCAGGTGGCAGTGATAGTGGCTTGCTTCACATTTTCTGGCAGAAAACCGAGGGAATTGAGTTTTACCGCATCGGTACCGACGGCGGCCTGCTTCGGGCTGCAGCTCCAGAGGCCGAGCACGATCAAAACAAAGAGGAGTTTTTTCATGGGTAAAAGAATTTAAAAAAGTTCAGTATTTGATTTTGAATGATAGTCCAACATACAGGCAGGGATGCCACAGGCTGCCGGTCCTCTTCCAAGGGTGCGCCTCCCTGGCTGTTTCCGTGGCTGTGCCGTCACTGGCTGCCGGCAATCTTCCGTGACTGCGCCGCCCCGGCTGTTTCAGGGGCAGCGCCGTGCCCGCCGGGGAAGGTAGTAACGGAGGAGGCCTCCGTGTCAGGAGGGGCCGGTCAGTGGGGGTGCTCATCGTGGTCGGCGTGAAGCAGGGATGATTTGCCATCTGACCTTACCGGGGGCAGGGTCGGCAGAGAGGCGGAAGCCGCCGCCACTGCGGGTGAGCGTCAGGGGTACCAGCCGGTTGTCGGCGGGATGGCAGAAGAAACCCTCCAATCTTGGCGCCCCTGCTGAATAGGTGATCAGGTCGATGCGTGACCAGTCGAGATCGTCGGTCGAAAGGGCCGGGGCCATGTGGGGAATGACCGCGCCGTCGCGTACCAGGATCACCGCAGGGATCTCCCCGGCCGTGATATGGTGCCATCCTCCCTCATATACCTTATTGGTCTGGTAGTCGATCCATTTACCGTGGGGCAGGTAAACCTCACGGCCGGAGGTACGGGCATGAAAGAGCGGGGCCACCAGGATGTCGCTGCCAAAGAGGTAGGCGTCGTCGACCAGCCAGGCTCCGGGATCATCGGGGTATTCGACGAAGAGGGCCCTCACCATGGGTAGCCCGTGTTCGCTGGCATGTTTGGCCTGGGCGTAGATATAGGGCATCAGCCGGTATTTCATCTCATCGGACTTGCGGAAGGCCTCGTTGAAACTCTCATTGTATTCCCAGGGCTCCTTGGGGGGAGCACCATGACACCGTGTGTGGGAGGTGAGCATGCCGAAGGGGAGCCACCGGCGGTAGAGTTCCTCGGGAGTGCGGTTGACAAATCCGCCGATGTCGTGGCTCCAGAAGGTAAATCCGGAGAGCCCCAGGGAAAGGCCTCCCCGGAGGGTGGCCGCCATGGCCGCATCGGTATTGGCGGCATCGCCTCCCCAGTGAAGGGGATAGCGCTGGCTACCCGCCCAGGTGGAACGCGCCCAGATAATGTTCTCCCCGCTCACCTCGCGCGTGATATCAGCCACCACCTTGTTGTAACGCAGGGGATAGAGGTTATGCTCGTAAAATCCGGTGCGCCCCGAGGCATACACCCCGTTCCAGGGCGCCGCCTCCCCGAAGTCCACCTTGATGGCTCCTACCCCCAGCTTCAGCAAGCCGGCAATCTTCTCCCGGTACCACTCCACAGCGGCCGGATTCGAGAAATCAAGCACCGCATCCTCAAAGGGAAGCCCTCCCTTGGCATTGCGCACATACAGCCCCTTCTCAATGATCTCGGGGAAAAGGGCGTTCTTCGGTACGAAATAGGGAAGCTGCCACAGGCAGGTGCGGAAGCCCATCTTTTTGAGGTCGGTGATCATCTTTCCTGCATCCTCGAACCGGGATGATGAGAATTGGTAATCGCAGCGCCAATCGGTCTCAAACCAGCCGGTATCGAAATGGATCACATCGGCAGGAATCCGGTTTTTTCTTAGATTCGCCGCCACCTGGCGCCCATCGGCCTCAGAAAAATAGGTGATTCGGCTCATCCAGAGCCCGAACGACCAGAGAGGGGGCATCGCCGCCTTCCCTGTCAGGTTGGTATATTCGTCGAGGATCTCCTTGGGTGTTCCCAGGAAAATAAAGAGGTCGGCCTCTTCGTCGCCCATCATCAGGGAGGCCACCTCATCGAAATACTTGCCGAAATCGCAGGTGACGGGCGCCGTGGTATGCATAAACAAGCCGTATCCCCTGTTGCTCATATAGAAGGGTATAGGCTTATACATGGTTTCGTTTTTTACCCCGTTGGCATCGTCGGTGCTGACCACCACCTTCTGGCCCCGCTTGTCGAGCCCCTTGAAGTTTTCTCCCAGGCCGAAGATCTTCTCTCCGGGAGTGAGGGAGAAGACCGCCGCCACACTGCGGCTGTAATCGGAGGAGCGCCGCACAAAACTGAAGGGCAGCACCGGAGTGAGGGTATTCACATTGTCGGTGGTGTGGTTGGTTTTGGTGACCAGCTTCCCCGTGGAGTCATAGAACTCCACATGCCAGGGTTTCTCGCGGATGACCACCGATCCTCCGGTGTTGGAATAACGGTGGCCTCCTTCGATCTTTTCATATTTCCAGCTCTGGTCACGGGGGGCCACCCCATCCACCAGCATCAAAGAGTTCTCCTCAGGGGCGGTCACCTTCGCAGTTTGCCAACGTAACCTGACCGTACGGGGAGAGATGAACTCCACCATAAAGGGAAGCTCCGGGTTGACCTCATACTCCCCTTCAGGAAACTCATTCCCTTCGACGGGCCTGACAAAGGCCAGCATGTTGTTGAACGCCTGGCGGGTCTTGTACACCCCACGCTGCCACTTCAGCAGACCCTGCCCCGTGGCCGGGTCAAACGACACCAACTCATCGGCCAGAAAATAGGTGTGGCTGAAATTGCGGAAATCCTCACTGATATCAAGGGGTTCATTGAGCAGAGCCTGATCCGGCATCCCCGATGCCGGAGGCAGCTGCGCCATGACCTGGCCACTCCCCATCAGGAACAGAACCACCATAAAAATTGAAGTAATCTGGGAAGAAAGAAATTGGCGCTTCATAGGTATGATAATTTCTTTTATTGGATGGATACTCAAAAATTCAGGGTTGATCCCACTTCCCGGCAGAAACCCGCAAAGGCTTAAACGCTCCCGGAACAAAGGATGATTCCGGGGATTCGTTGGTGAATAGTGCAAGGCATCTGATCAAAGCCATACCGGAAAATGATGAGTTCCGCCCGGACAAGGATTGGAAATAGACACCCCTTTCCTTCCGGACTTGGTTTCAGCTGGTTTATACTGTTGTTTTTACAGTCAGGGTAAAAGTAATGCAGATAAACGTGAAGACCAAATTTTTACTGCTGAAAATCGACTCCTTCCGGAAGCCGGACTTACGCGCCCCAGCTTTCCCGGTCGAGGCTGCGGTAGTGGATGGCTTCGGAGAGGTGGAAGCTTTCGATCTTGGCCGATCCTTCCAGGTCGGCAATGGTTCGGGAGAGTTTCAGGATGCGGTCGTAGGCCCTTGCTGAGAGGCCCAGTTTCTCCATCGCATTCCGGAGCAGCTGACGGCAGGGGGTATCCAGTGAAATGAGTTCTCTGACCATGCGGGAGTTCATCTGGGCATTGCAATAGACCCCGGGTATATCCTTGTACCTTTCTTCCTGGATGAGCCTGGCTTTGATCACCCTCCCGCGGATGGTCTCGCTTCTTTCTGACTGTTGCTGGTCGTTGAGTTTCTGAAAAGGAACCGGCACCACTTCCAGATGAATGTCGATGCGGTCGAGGAGGGGCCCCGATATGCGGTTAAGATATTTGCGCACCTTTCCCGGATCACAGACGCACTCTTTCGTAGGATGGTTGTAATAGCCGCACGGACAGGGGTTCATGGAGGCCACCAGCATGAAGCTGGCCGGGTATTCCAGGGAAATCTTCGCCCTGGAGATGGTGATCTTCCGGTCTTCCAGGGGTTGCCGCAGCACCTCCAGTGCGGAATGGCTGAATTCCGGCAGCTCATCGAGAAACAGCACGCCGTTGTGGGCCAGACTGATTTCCCCCGGCTGGGGATTCACCCCTCCGCCGACCAGTGCAATATGGGAAATGGTATGGTGGGGGCTCCGGAAGGGGCGGGTGGTCATCAGCGAGGTGTTGCTGTCGATGTGGCCGGCTACAGAGTGGATCTTAGTGGTTTCCAATGCTTCCCGCAGTGTGAAGGGAGGCAGGATGGTGGGCAGGCGGCGTGCAAGCATGGTTTTGCCGGCACCGGGCGATCCGATCATAAGTAAATTATGCGAACCAGCGGCGGCAATCTCCAGGGCCCGTTTCACGTTTTCCTGACCCCGCACCTCTGAAAAGTCGACATCGCTCTGGCTTGCACGCGCGAAAAACTCGGCCCGCGTGTCGACCACTGTCTGTTCAGGCTCACCCTCGTCGTTGAAGAAAGCAATCACCTCCCTGATGTTGTCCACACCATATATCTTTAGTTTGTCAACCACGGCGGCCTCCCGGGCATTGACACGCGGCAGGATCAATCCCTCAAATCCCTCCTTCCGGGCGTTAATGGCCACGGGCAGGGCCCCCCGCGCCGCTTGCAGGGAGCCGTCAAGCGACAGCTCACCCATCAATACAAACCGCTCCAGCTTGTGGGTTTTTAACTGTTCCGAGGCGGCCAGAATCCCTATGGCCATGGGTAAATCATAGGCTGACCCTTCCTTTCGCAAATCGGCAGGGGCCATATTGACCACAATTTTCTGCTTCGGCCAGTGATAACCATTGACCCGCAGCGATGACTCTATCCTTTGCTGGCTCTCCTTCACGGCGTTATCCGCCAATCCGACCAGCAAAAAGCGCACCCCTTTGGTGACATCGCACTCAAGGGTGATGGTGGCCGCATGAATCCCAAATACGGCACTTCCGTAAGTTTTGACTAACATGACCGGTCATGGTGGGTTTGCCTAATAAAGTTAGCACTTTTTATGGGCACACCCACCGGTCAGAGGGGGAAATTTAACAGGTAGGGGGGAACTGAGGTGAAGAAGCAGCTGACCTGAAACACGAACAGGACTGAAAGAGAGCATAGGGGCCGAAAAAACCCGCTCTGGCTGGTCAGAAGGGGAGTTTGCCCAGGTCGAGGTTCCCCCCCGACAGGATAATACCGGTTTTCAGTCCGGCCACCTCTGCCTTACCCTCCAGAATGGCCCCCAGGGGCACCGCCGAGGAGGGTTCGATGATGATTTTCATCCGTTCCCACACCAGCCGCATGGCTTCGATGATCTTTTCCTCGGAAACGATGACGATATCGTCGACCTTATCCATGATGATGGCGAAATTGCGCTGTCCCAGGGAGGTGAGGAGTCCGTCGGCGATGGTAACCGGGTTTTCGGAGGGGAAGATTTTCCCGGCATGGAAAGAGCGGAAAGCGTCGTCGGCGCCTGCGGGTTCTGTAGCGATCACCCGGCAGCCTGGGGAGAGGGCTTTGGCCGAAAGGGCTGTTCCGCTGAGGAGGCCTCCGCCTCCCACGGGGGCCAGGATCAGGTCGAAACTCCCGGCATCCTCGATCATCTCTTTGGCGGCGGTGCCCTGACCGGCAATCACCCAGGCGTTGTCATAGGGGTGGACGATGGCTGCACCGGTTTGGGCGACCACCCCGGCCAGGGTCTCCTCCCGGGCCTGCAGGGTGGGCTCACAATAGGTAATGATTCCTCCGTAGCCGGCCACTGCCTTTTTCTTGATCTCCGGAGCGGTGCGGGGCATGACGATATAAGCCGGAATGCCCCGCATGCGGGCGGCCAGAGCCAGGGCCGCCGCATGGTTCCCCGACGAGTGGGTGGCCACACCCCGTGCCGCCTCCTCCTCAGACAACGAAAAAACCGCATTGCAGGCCCCCCTGAACTTAAAAGCCCCCACCTTCTGGAAATTCTCGCACTTGAAAAATAACTCCCCGCCAGTGATGGCATTGATGCTTTCCGAAGAATAGAGGGGAGTCCGGTGAACATACGGAGCTATGCGGGCATGGGCTGCCACCACATCGCCAAATTCAGGAATCTTCATTTTTTGGAGTAAATTTTCTATTGAGAAGTTCGAAATCGGTTTTGAAGTAACTCTGGTCTGAAAGATGTCTGATCCGCCGCCATCCCGACACATAGAGGAAAACAATGAAAGCCAGGAAAACCACCCAGAGCCATTCGATCCCTGTGAAAAGAATAAAGTCATAGATTCCGTGAAGGACCATGGGAACGACGAGGGCTTTCCACTTCATGGCCCGGCTTTCTTCAGGATGAAACCTGGCCATTCCGAAATAAAAGCCCATGGTGATGCCGAAGATGGCATGGGCGGGTACGGCGGTGAATGCGCGGAGGAGTCCGGTGGCATAACCATCCTGCATAACGTAAAGCAGATTCTCAATGGCGGCAAATCCCAGGGAGATAAAGGTTCCATAAACGATGCCGTCGTATTTGTCGTTGAAGGCGGGTCTTTTCCAGATGAGCAGGAAGAGGGCGATGAACTTAAACACCTCCTCGGTGAGGCCGGCCACGGCGAAAGCCGACCAGGCGGCTTCAGCGATCCCTTCCAGTGGGTCGCCCACCTCCGCGAGAACACCCTCGACTACCATTACGGGGAGGACAATCGCCATCCCCGCCAGCAGCGAGAGCAGCAACAGCCATACCGGTTCCTTTTCGTACTTATCGCGGAACCAGACATAACCGGCAACGACGGCTACCGGAGCGAGGGAGATCAGGAGGATGTCCATGGCAGGGTCAAAGGGCTGATGGTGGGCAATCCCGGTTCAAATCAAAGCTGCGGCCCGCGGAGGGGGAGGAAACCCCCTGACCGGAAGGGGGATCACAGGCTTTCGATCAGTTTTTTCATGATAAGGGTCATTTTGGGTTCGGCGGCCATGGCGACCTGCTGTACCTCTTCATGGGAAATCTCGACGATTTGCCCCGGAACCCCGCTGTCGGTGATGATGGAAATGCCGAAAACCCGCATGCCGGCATGCCGGGCAACGATCACCTCCGGAACGGTACTCATGCCCACGGCATCTCCGCCCAGCTTCCTGAACATCAGGTATTCGGCGGGCGTCTCAAAGGTAGGACCCGACACTCCTACATATACCCCTTCCTGAAGATGGAAGTTGTTTTCAAGGGCAATTTGCTTGGCATTCATACGGAGCCGTTCGTCATACACCCGGCTCATGTCGGGGAAGCGCGGCCCCAGTGACGCCTCATTACGGCCCCGGAGGGGATGCTCAGGGAAAAAGTTGATGTGGTCACGGATCACCATGATATCCCCCACCCGGTATTCAGGGTTGAGGCCGCCACTGGCATTGGATACAAAAAGGTTGACGATGCCCAGTTCCCGCATCACCCTGACCGGGAAGGTCACCTCCTTCATGTCGTACCCCTCATAGTAGTGAAACCGCCCCTGCATGGCCAGTACCGTCTTGCTTCCCAGTTTTCCGAAAATCAGCCGGCCGGCATGCCCGTCGACCGTCGAAACCGGAAAATGGGGAATCTCCCCGTAAGGAATGGTCTCCAGGATCTCCATCTCCCTGACCAACCCTCCCAGGCCCGTCCCCAGGACAATCCCCGTGTCACACTTTATCCCTGCTTTTGCGGATATGTAATTCGCGGTTGCTTTTATTTTCTCCAACATATTCCAGAATTTTTTGATCAAACAATTTTCCTTCCCGGTCCAGAAACTTGACCTGGATAGGTAATATATAAAAAGAAGATTTGACGTCGACGGTAAAGAGGTCGTGACGGGTAAGCCTCACCATATCTTTCTCGGTGGTGATGAGGATCCGCCGGGTGCCCTGCAGGCGGTAGAACTTCTGAAGGATCAGCTGAATATCGTTTTCGGTGTAATAGTGGTGGTCGGGGAAGAGGGCCGTATCGACAAACTGGGAGAGTTTTTTCACATGTTCGACCACATATTCTGGTGAGGCGATGCCGGTCACCAGCAGGATACCCATGCGGGAGGTGTCGGTAAAGAGGTCCATGGGCTGGCCTTCCGGGAAATAGGGATAGAGTTGCCCGTAAACCATAGTGGTAAAGAAGAGTTGCTGGTAGGGGAACTGAAAGACCTCCTTGGCCATGATCCGCCGGGTGATGGGGGTGATTTCACCGGGGCATTTGGTGATGATGATAATGTTGGCCCTGCGGATTTGCCTGGGGCTTTCGCGGAGGCGGCCATAGGGAAGGATGTGGTCATCGCGGAGGGGTTTGTTGTAGTCGATCAGCAGGACGTTGAGCCCCGGGGTTACCCTCCGGTGCTGAAAGGCATCGTCGAGGAGCACCACGTCGGGAGAGGCTTCCAGGGCAAAAAGCTGATTCAGTCCCGCCACCCGGTCTTCACAAACCGATACCGTCACCGAAGGGAATTTTTTCTTGACCTGAAGGGGCTCATCCCCGACATCGGTGACCTCCGACTGGGTCTGCACCAGGAGAAATCCCTTGGTTTTGCGTTTGTATCCACGGCTGAGGGTGGCCACACGGAACTGCGACTTAAGGAGCCTGACCAGATATTCGGTATGGGGCGTTTTACCGGTCCCTCCCACGGTAATGTTCCCGATGGAAATCACAGGTGCATCAAAATCCACACTCTTGAGGATCTTGAGGTCGTAAAGCCAATTCCTGACCGACATGACAAACCCGTAAACCAGGGAAAGGGGATACAATGCCAGCTTCCGCATACACCTGAATTTTGGGTGACTAAGGTAATAATTATTGGCCGAATTACCCTAAGAAAGTCACATGGTGCTTTGAACACATATGGACATGGTGTTCCTGCGGCGTGTTACGTGAGGTAAAAAGCCTGCGACACGTCAAAGAGCCCTCATCAGGTTCCTCACGGCCGGGAGGGCTTTATGGATCTTTTGGTCAATGGATGACCACGTCGTAGGGCAATCGGGCGTATATCCCGTTCATATTTTTGAGGCGGCTGATCTGCTCATAGTGGGTATAGGCCTCACCGAGTTCGTGGCGCAGGAACCAGGTACGGGCATTGTCGGTACCTCCTTTCAGCATCTCGGTGAAAGGATCGGCCAGTTCGGGAAGCTTCACCACCCGGTAGTTTTCAAGACCTGCCATTTCTGCGGCCTCGCGTACGGCCTCATCCAGTCCGCCCAGTTCGTCGACCAGCCCGATCTGCAGAGCGTTCTCACCGCTCCAGACCCTGCCCTGGCCAATGGAATCCACGGCAGAAAAAGCCATTTTGCGGCCATCGGCCACCCGTGTCACGAAAAGGGCATATCCCTCCTCAATGTAGCTCTGCATAAGGTTGCGCTCGAAATCGGTCATGGGCCTGACCAGCGAAGGCATGTCGGCATGTTCATTGGTTTTTACCACATCGGTGGTAATCCCCAGTTTATCCTCCATGAGTTTCCCGGCGTTGGGAATCAGCCCGAAGATGCCGATCGAGCCGGTGATCGTATTGGGATGGGCCAGGATCTTGTCGGCGGCGCAGGCGATATAGTATCCCCCGGAGGCGGCCACGTTCCCCATGGAGGCCACCACCACCTTTTCATCGGCGGCCAGCTTCACCTCCCGCCAGATCACCTCCGAATCATAGGCACTCCCTCCGGGAGAATCGATGCGCAAGACAACCGCCTTGTAACTCGAATCCTGCCTCACCTTGCGGATTTCACGCGAGAGCTTGGCGCCGTTGATACCTTCGCTACCCACCATCATGGCATTGCCGATTTCGCCGCTGGCATAAATGACAGCAATTTTATTGCGTGAGAAACTCCCTTTTTTTGCCGCTTTTGGTAGCGGGGCCCGGGCATAGTCCGTGACCGTCACCAGGGGGATTCCCTTTTTGGGGGCGGTGCCCGTGATGGACCTCAGGTCGTCGAGCACCTGATCCTTGTATTTCAGGGTATCGACGAGTCCGGCAGCCAGAACCTCCTCCGCCTTCCGGAAGGTCAGCACCTGGTCGGCCAGGGCATTCAGCTTCTCCACCGGAAGCTCCCTTTCACCTGAGATTCCCGACAGCATGTGGTTCCACATGCTCTGCAGGTAAACCAGGCGCTGCTCACGGTTTTCAGGACTCATCTCCTCAAGCATGTAAGGTTCTACCGCGGCCTTGAATTTGCCGTGCCGGACGACCTGCACCTCCACACCCAGTTTCTCGAGGGCATTCTTATAAAAGGAGACTTCCCCGCCCAGCCCTCTGAAGTCCATCACCCCGCGGGGGTTGAGGACGATCTTGTCGGCGGCTGTAGCCAGATAATAGGCCAACTGGTCGAACATGTCGCCGTAAACATAAACCGGTTTGTCAGAACTGTCGCGAAACGCCTGCAGCGCATTCCGGATCTCCTCCACGGCAGCCATGCCTGCATTCATCACCGACGCTTCAATATAAATGCACTTGATCCGGTCATCGTCACGGGCCTTGTCTATGGCCGTGAGAATGTCGTCAAGTCCCGTCTTCCGGGCCTGGCTCAAACCCGGAATGTTCAGCTCCGAAAAGGGATCACGGGGCGCCCGGTCCACAATCTGGTGGTCCAGCTTAAGCATCAGCATGGAGTTGTTTTCTACCACCACCGTCTTTTCCACCGAGGAAACCATGGCACCGATCACGCCGGCAATGATGAAAAAAAGCACCAGCGTCGTCAGAAGAATACCCGTGACGGTAGCCAGGGTATATTTCAGGAATTCTTTCATAACCGATATTTTATGTAATATTTATACTTTCGTTCAGAGAATAGGTCTTTGCACCCTGTATTAAATTACACAAAAGTAATGGAAGAACACCAACTATTCCTCTGTTTGGGTGGAAACCTGGGCCCGAAGGCGGAAAATTTCCACCGGGCCCTGATGCTGATTGAGGAACGTATCGGACCCCTCCGGAAGGTGTCGCCGGTCTATGCTTCGCCACCCTGGGGTTTCAGAACACGTTATCCCTTTTGGAACCAGGTGGCGGAGGTCGCTACCCGCCTCTCCCCCGAGGCGGTGCTCCGGGAAATCGGAGATATTGAACGTCTCTTTGGCCGGAAAAGGGGAGAAGGGGGATACCGCTCACGGAAAATGGACGTGGATATCCTCTTCTATGACCGGCTGGTCATGGCCACCGGAGCACTCACCCTGCCCCACCCCCGCCTGGCCGAACGCCGGTTTGTCCTGGTCCCCCTGGCCGATATCGCCCCGGAGTTGATCCACCCGGTGACGGGAATGACCGTTGCCCGGATGCTGGCCACCTCCTCCGATCCCTCGGCAGTCACCCCTGTCTCCCCGCAAAAACTACACCCCCGGTAAAACGCAATTTTTGCCGGGATCCCCCCCGGGAACGTCATCTTGGTAAGGTTTTTGTTGTATTGCAGCTGAAAACCAACTAAAGAAAAAGTACTATGAATTCAAGGATCGGAGGCTTGCTGTGGCTTCTTCTCATTTTGGTGGCGGCTTGCAAGCCGGGCGACAGGCAGGTCTTTCACAAAAACGTGACCGGAAAGGCCGGAGAGATGATTGTGGTGATGTCGAAGGTGGCCTGGGACGATGTCCCGGGGAATCTGGTGCGGAAAACCCTGGCGCAGCCCCAGCTGGCCCTCCCGCAGGAAGAACCCCTCTTCGACCTGATTTCCGTGCCCCATGAAGCTTTTAAGGACATTTTTCTGACCACCCGCAACATCCTGCAGACGAAAATTTCCCCGATCGTGGAAAACCCCGGGGTAACCTATGCCAATGACGTATGGGCATACCCCCAGGCCACCGTACAAATCAACGCCCGCAATAACGAAGAGTTCGATAAGATATTCTCGGAAAATTCAGACAAGATCGTGGCCTATTTCCTCAAGGCGGAACGCAACAGGCTCGCCGAAAACTACCGTAAGCTCTACGAGAAATCGGTCTACAACAACCTGGAGGCAAAATTCAACATCAAACTGACCGTACCTCCAGGATTCCAGATCTCCACCGAAAAAGAGAATTTTTCCTGGATCCGCTACGAAACCCCGGAAATCTCACAGGGCCTCCTGGTATATACCCTGCCCTACACCTCCGACAGCATCTTTACGCTCCATTATCTCCTCCATAAGCGCGACAGTATCCTGCGCGCCAACGTCCCCGGGCCCACCGAAGGAAGTTATATGACCACCGAAAGGATTGCCGCTCCCATATTTAACGTGACCAGCCATAACGGCAATTACGCCGCCGACATCCGCGGACTTTGGCGCGTCGAAAACGATTTCATGGGAGGCCCCTTCCTGATGCTGGCCGAATTGGACGCCCACCGCCAGAGAGTGGTCGTCGTCGACGGATACGTCTACGCCCCCAGTAAAAATAAACGCAATTACACCCGCCAGATCGAAGCCATCCTCTACTCCCTCCAGTTCAATGACCAGGAGAAAAACGACAAAATCAACAGCCAGATCAACATGGGAAACTGATCCCTTGCCACCCTGAACTGAGCCCAGAACGGATCGGACCATCTCAATCAGGAATAATTACAAATTACACCGGATTAATCAGGAATAATTACAAATTGGGGCGAAAAAATTGATTTTTGGCAACAAAAGGAAAAAAAACTTTAAGTAATACATATTAATCAGAAAAAAACTATCTTTGCAGAACTTCACGTCAGATATAGATCTGACAATTGTGTGTTTGGGGGTTAACATTTGAAAAGGGGAGCTGTTGAGCTCTCCTTTTTTTATTATTTTTGGCTGCTTCATCCGATAAAATTATGCCAAACAAGAAAAGAACTACCGTATACCGGACCAACCTGGTGAATGTAGGTATTGGGCAGGGGCAAATGGTCATGCCCGCCTATTTGTATAGTGCAGCGGAATTTGACGAGGAAGGGAGAACGCTTTCCCAGAGCAGTTTTTCTTCCGAGGGGTTGCTGCAGGAGAGGATCACCAGGGAATATGACCAGAAGGGAGAAGTCATCAGGGAGTCGTATTACACGGAGGAGGATGAACCTTCGGAGGCGGTCACCTTTGAGAGGGATGAATCAGGCAGGCTTATCAGGGAGGTGAAGGTATACCTTGACGGGTCGGAGGATACGACCACTTATACCTATGACGGAGAAGGGAAACTGATAGAGAAGGTAACGGTAGACGATGAAGGGGAGACCGACCGGAAGGAGAAATTTGAGTGGAAGGAGAAGTTGCTGGTCAGACGCGAGGTGAGAGACGGGGAGGATGAAGTCACCGAAACGGAGGAGTTCGGGTACAACGACCGTGGTCTGGTTTCAGAGCACCGGAGGGTCAGCAGCGAGAGCGGCGAGAATTTCAGGATGGTGATCCGGTATGACAAGGAGGGAAGGAAATCCTCGGAAGCTTTGTATGATGAGGATGGGGAGCTTCAGACGATGACCCGGTATGAATACGACGATAAGGGGGTTCTGGTGCGTTCCTCGGCGGAGTCGGCCCGCAGCAAAACCACGACTTCCTATTTTTATGATGAGCAGGGGAATGCCCTGGGGCAGGAGGAGACCGACAATGAGGGGAACAGAACCGTTTTTGTAGAGCACAGTTATGATGAAGGGGGCCAACTGAGCGGAAGCATGGTCTTCATCAACGGCAAGGGCATTTCCATGAGCCAGCATTATGAGCTGCGATATGAATATGAATGGTTTGATACAAAATAGAGTGACATGCTGAAAGGAATTTCCCCACTGCTTTCTCCGGAACTGCTGGAGATCCTGGCCCGCATGGGTCATGGCGACGAGATTGTGCTGGCCGACGCCCATTTCCCCGGGGAGTCATTCAACCAAAGGGTCATTCGCGCCGACGGACTGCGGATCGCTCCCCTTCTGGGGGCCATCCTTCCCCTCTTCGAACTCGACACTTATGTCAAGGATCCCCTGGTCATGATGTCCCCCGTGGAAGGAGACCAGCCCGATCCTGCCGTGGAAGCCTCCTATCTTGAAGCCATCAGAAAGGAGTACCCCCACACCGCCGTCATCGCCAAAACCGACCGGTTCAGCTTCTATGAGAGAACACGCCGCGCCTTCGCGGTGGTCATGACCGGCGAAACCGCCAAATACGGAAACATCATTCTGAAAAAAGGGGTCACTCCGGTATGATCTCCATGCCGGCCCGGGGAATCCCCCTCCCGGGAAGTATCCGGCACCAACCGGTTTGCGAAAACAAAACAGAACTATATAACAAACTAAATGATTCAAAAAATGAAAGCCAGAAATTTCCTATTCATGGTATTACTCGCAGCTGCGGCAGGGTGTGCCAAGGCACCGGTACAGCTTCCGCTGGTCGATCCCGCTGCATTCGGCGGCGAACTCGACGGCAAAAAAGTGGAACTCTTCACCCTGAAAAACGAATCGGGGATGACGGTACAGATCACCAATTTCGGGGGAAGGGTGGTAGACCTGTGGGTTCCCGACAAAAACGGGAAGATGGAGGATGTGGTGCTGGGGTATGCCACCCTCGATGGATACCTGCAATCCAATGAGATCTATTTCGGGACCCTGGTGGGTCGTTACGGCAACAGGATCGGCCAGGCCAGGTTTGCCATCGGCGATTCGGTCTATGTGCTGGCCGCCAACAATGGGGCGAACCACCTGCATGGCGGAGTCAAGGGCTTCAACAACGTGGTGTGGGACGCCGTCCAGAACGACGAGGGCACCCTGCTGCTCAGTTACCTCTCCCCTGACGGGGAGGAGGGATACCCCGGGAATCTTCAGGTCAACGTCACCTATGAACTCACTTCCGACAATGAGCTGAAGATCGAATACAGGGCGACTACCGACAAGGCCACGCCTGTGAATCTGACCCATCACTCCTATTTCAACCTGAAGGGTGCAGGCGTGGGCGATATCAATGACCACCTTCTGATGATCAATGCGGCGGCTTTCACGCCGGTTGACAGCGGGCTGATTCCCACCGGAGAGATCGCCTCCGTGGAGGGTACACCCTTTGACTTCAGGCAGCCCACGGCCGTCGGTGCGCGGGTCAACGAGGACCACCAGCAGCTGAAATATGGCCTGGGCTATGATCACAACTGGGTGCTGACACCCGCCGACAGCGGGCTGACCCTGGCCGCCCGGGTCGTGGAACCCGTGTCGGGCCGCACGATGGAAGTATACACCAATGAACCGGGAATCCAGTTTTACGGCGGGAATTTCCTCAACGGCCAGGATACCGGCAAAAACGGAATGGTTTACCACCACAGGGGCGCCCTCTGCCTCGAAACCCAGCATTTCCCCGACTCCCCCAACCAGCAGCAGTTCCCCTCCACTCTGCTGGAACCCGGACAGGAGTACTACTCGGTATGCATTTATAAATTCGGGGTGGAAGATACAGCCGCAAAGTAATCCTTTCCGGCGCAAAAGGAAAGGGTGACCGGGAACTGAACCGCGTCACTGCAATCCCCGGGAGGCGGTCTGATGATCAGACCGCCTCCCTTGTTTTCCCACAGCGGATCAGCACGTTGAATAACACCGCGAAAGGGGGATGGATACGAATAAAAAGCCTATATTTGTGCATTTTTTAAAATGCAGGTAAAATCATAGTCTGATGACGTTGAAATTTCAGGAATATAAGCAGTTAGACCTATCACAGATCAACAAGGAAGTGCGCCGCCGCTGGGAGGAGGACGACACCTTCCATAAAAGCATTTACACCCGGGAGGGTCATTCCACTTTTGTTTTTTATGAAGGCCCCCCATCGGCCAACGGCATGCCGGGCATTCATCATGTGATGGCGCGGGCCATCAAGGATCTCTTCTGCCGTTACAAAACCATGAAGGGATTCAGGGTGTACCGCAAGGCGGGATGGGACACCCACGGGCTCCCCATCGAGCTGGCAGTGGAGAAAAGCCTGAACATCACCAAGGAGGATATCGGCAAGACCATTTCCGTCGAAGACTACAACAAAGCGTGCCGCACCGAAGTGATGCGCTACACCCGTGAGTGGGAAGAACTCACCCGCCGCATGGGTTACTGGGTCAACATGGACGATCCCTATATCACCTACGACAGCCGCTATGTGGAAACCTTATGGTATCTGCTGAAGCAGATTTACGACAAGGGTTTGTTGTACAAGGGATATACCATACAACCCTTCTCACCAGCCGCCGGCACGGGTCTGAGTTCCCACGAACTGAACCAGCCCGGCTGCTACCGCGATGTTAAAGATACCACCGCCGTCGCCCAGTTCAAGGTCCTCCGCAACGAAACCTCCGAATTTCTATTCCGCGACAGCGACGCCCCGGTATATTTCCTGGCATGGACCACCACGCCGTGGACCCTGCCCTCCAACACGGCCCTCTGTGTCGGCCCTTCCATCACCTATGTCAGGGTGCGTACCTTCAATCCCTATTCCGGTGAACCGGTGACCCTGGTGCTGGCCAAAGATCTGCTGGGTTCCTTTTTCGATCAGGCCGCAGCGGAGATCCCCCTGGAAGATTATACCCACGGACAGAAGAAGATCCCCTGGAAAGTACTGGGGGAATACGCAGGAAGAGAACTCGAGGGAATCACCTATGAACAGCTGATCGGCTGGGTGAAACCCCGTGGCCATGCCTTCAGGGTGATCTCCGGTGATTTTGTGACCACAGAAGACGGCACCGGAATCGTTCACATTGCCCCCACATTTGGGGCCGATGACGACCGGGTGGGCCGCCAGCACGGGATTTCACCCCTCCTCGTGACCGACGCCGAAGGCAAAACACAACCCCTGGTAGACCGCAAAGGGCGGTTCTTCCCCCTTGAAAACATGGATCCGGCGTTCTCAGCCCGGTATGTCGACGCCGTAAAATACGCCCCTTTTGAAGGGCGCTTCGTGAAAAACGAATATGACCCGGAAGCCACCCCTGATACCCCGACCATCGACGTCGACATCGCCGTCATGCTCAAACAGGAGAACAAGGTGTTCCGCATTGAGAAATACGTGCACAGCTATCCCCACTGCTGGCGTACCGACAAGCCGGTGCTTTATTACCCCCTCGATGCCTGGTTCATCCGTACGACGGCCGTCAGGGAGAAGATGATGGAGCTCAATGACACGATCAACTGGAAACCCCGGTCGACGGGGACCGGCCGGTTTGGCAATTGGCTTGAGAACCTGGTCGACTGGAATTTGAGCCGTTCGCGGTTCTGGGGCACACCTCTGCCCATCTGGCGCAGCGAAGATGGGAGCGAGGAACGGTGCATTGGCTCCGCCGCAGAACTGGTGACCGAGATCGGGCATGCCATCGCTGCAGGCTTCATGGAGAAAAACCCCTGGGAAGGATTTGAACCGGGCGTATACACCGAAGAAAACTACCGGAAAATAGACTTGCACAAGCCCTATGTCGACGAAATAGTGCTGGTATCGCCTTCCGGAAAAAAGATGTTCCGGGAGCCCGACCTGATTGACGTCTGGTTTGACTCGGGCGCCATGCCTTACGCCCAGTGGCATTATCCCTTTGAGAGGGACCTTTCCGGTCACGGGAACCCCCTCCCCGAAGGCGTGAAATCCCTCCCTTTCCCCGCCGACTTCATCGCCGAAGGGGTAGACCAAACCCGGGGCTGGTTCTTCACCCTCCATGCCATTTCCACGATGATCAGCGGTTCCGTAGCCTTCCGGAATATCATCTCCAATGGGCTGGTCCTCGACAAAAACGGCAATAAGATGTCGAAACGGCTGGGCAATGCCGTCGATCCCTTTGAGACCATTGAGGAATATGGTTCCGACCCTCTCCGCTGGTATATGATCACCAATTCCCAACCCTGGGACAACCTCAAGTTTGACATTGCAGGCGTTGAGGAGGTGCGGCGCAAGTTCTTCGGAACCCTTTTCAATACCTACAGTTTCTTCGCCCTGTATGCCAATGTTGACGGCTTCAGGCATGCGGAGGAGGAAGTTCCCGTGGAAGAACGCCCCGAACTCGACCGGTGGATCCTTTCCCTGCTCAACTCCCTGGTGGCGGAGGTCGCCGACAGTTATGAGAATTACGAACCCACGCGTGCCGGCCGGGCCATCGCCGATTTCGTGAGCGAGAACCTGAGCAACTGGTATGTGCGGCTAAGCCGCAAACGTTTCTGGGGCGGAGCCTACGACCACGACAAAATCTCGGCCTACCAAACCCTTTACACCTGCCTGGCCACCGTGGCCAAACTCATGGCACCCATCGCTCCTTTCTACGCCGACCTCCTTTACACCGACCTGAACAGCTTCACCCAAAAGGAAACCCTCCAGAGTGTCCACCTGGCCGACTTCCCCCGTGAGAACCCGGCCCTTATGGATAAGGAACTGGAAGAAAAAATGGACATCGCCCAGAAAGCCTCCTCAATGGTCCTGGCCCTGCGCCGGAAGGAAAAAATCAAGGTGAGGCAACCCCTGGCCAAAATCATGGTTCCTGTGCTGAACGACCATTTCCGCGAGCAGTTTGAGGCCGTGAAAAACATCATTCTCACCGAGGTCAATGTAAGGGAGGTGGAATTTCTGGGTGATTCCTCAGGAATCATCAGTAAGAAAATAAAACCCAACTTCAAGGTACTGGGTCCCAAATACGGCAAGCTGATGAAAGAGATCAGCCAGGTGCTGGCGGGCTTTACCAGCATGCAGATCTCCGGCCTTGAGAAAACGGGGAGCTGCTCCTTCATGGTGGGCGATAACCAGGTCACCCTGATTCCCGAAGATGTAGAGATCACCACAGAGGATATTCCCGGCTGGCTGGTGGCCACGGAAGGGAACCTGACCATTGCCCTGGACATCCACATCACTCCGGAACTCCGGATGGAAGGAATCGCCAGGGAGTTTATCAACAAGATCCAGAACATCAGGAAGGAGAGCGGGTTTGAGGTGACCGACCGGATCAGCCTGAGGATCGGCCAGCACGAACAGCTTGATGAAGCCCTCCAGCTTCATGGCGCATATATCAGCGCCCAGACCCTGGCCACGCAGCTCGAACTGGTTGCCGGTTCCGCCCCGGAGGGAGCCCGCCCCGTCGAAATCGACCCCGGCGTAGAAACCTGGATTTCAGTACAGAAAAATAAATGACCACGATATACCCGATATGTTGTACAACCTGATTAATCGCTGGAAATTTTCCTAATTTAGGAGCAGCATCGGGACGATATGTTTCACAGTAACCATTTAAAAAATTAGAACCATGGCAGAAAAAACCAGATATTCCGACGCTGAATTGCAGGAATTTAAGGAACTGATACTGAAAAAAATAGAGAAGGCGCAGAAGGATTACGAAATGTATAAGAACTCCATCACCCACAATGACGGGAACGATACGATGGATACCTCACCGACCTTTAAGGTTCTGGAAGAGGGTGCTGCGACCCTTTCGAAGGAGGAAGCGGGCAAGCTGGCCCAGCGGCAGTTGAAATTCATCCAGCACCTGCAGGCGGCGCTTGTCAGGATCGAAAACAAGACCTACGGGGTTTGCCGGGAAACAGGGAAGCTCATTTCCAAAGAGCGGCTGCGGGCGGTGCCTCATGCCACCCTGTGCATCGACGCCAAGAAAAACCAGAAGTAATCCCCGACTTCCTGTTTTCTTCCCGGATTCACCCCCCCTGCATAAAGCGGAAAAAGGCGGTGAATTTCAGGGGCGGGATACAGGATCTATCCGCCAACAAATGAAATGGTCTAAACTGAGCCTCTCCCTGATCATCGTAATGACGGTGATCGTGGCAGACCAGGTTCTCAAATTCTGGATAAAAACCCACATGATGCTGGGGCAGGAGTTTCCTGTCCTGGGCGACTGGTTCATCATCCACTTCGTCGAAAACAATGGGATGGCCTTTGGGTTTGAGCTGGCCGGAGAATATGGAAAAATGATCCTGAGCCTTTTCAGGATACTGGCGGTCATCGCCATCGGATGGTATCTTTTCAGGCTGGTCAGACAGGAAACCCCACCAGGAGTCGTGGTGAGCCTCTCCCTCATTTTTGCCGGGGCCATCGGCAATATCATCGACAGCGCTTTTTACGGAATGATCTTCGACCACAGCTTCGGCCAGGTGGCCTCTTTTCTGCCCGAAGGGGGAGGCTATGGCACCTTCCTCCATGGTAAGGTCGTCGACATGTTTTATTTTCCGGTTCTCAGGGGGCAATACCCCCAATGGGTACCCTTCCTGGGGGGAAATGAGTTTCTCTTCTTCAGACCGGTATTTAATATTGCCGACTCGGCCATCACCATCGGCATTTTTTCAGTCCTCCTTTTCTACCGCAATTTTTTCAACGACCACCCTGCTGAGGAAAAGGAGCGGCCGGCCAAAGGCGCCCCCGGCACCACGGAAATACCCCAAGACAGAGAAACCCTGCACGAAGATGGAAATCTGTACGAAGATGAAAATCTGCATGAAGATGGAAATCTGCATGAAGATGGAGATCTGCATGAAGATGGGACAATTCACATCAGCAAAACAGAGGATCCCGTTCCTTCCGGAACGCCCAGAGAACAACAGGATGGGGAAGGGACTCCTGATGCCGTGAATGAACCAGCGGCCCCCTTCCGGTCTGAATGAAATAAAAGTTATGGAACAATCGCTGACCATTTACAATTCCTTAAGCCGGGTCAAGGAAGTTTTCGAACCGCTTCACGCGGGGAAGGCGGGAATGTATGTGTGCGGACCCACCGTCTACTCGAATGCCCACCTGGGTCATGCCCGGCCGGCCATCACCTTTGACCTGCTCTACCGGTACCTGCTCCACCTGGGTTACAAAGTGCGCTATGTCAGGAACATCACCGACGTAGGCCACCTCGAGGACGAAGTGGAGGAAACGGGTGAAGATAAAATCTCCAAAAAGGCGCGCCTGGAACAACTCGAACCGATGGAGGTGGTCCAGAAGTATATGAACACCTTCCACCGCAACATGGAAGAGCTGAACACGCTTCCCCCCACCATTGAACCACGGGCCTCGGGACATATCATCGAGCAGCAGGTGATGATCCGCCGGATCCTGGAAGAGGGATATGCCTACGAGGTGAACGGCTCGGTCTATTTTGACGTCCATAAGTACAACAACCATTACCGTTACGGGATTCTTTCAGGCCGGAACCTGGAGGAGATGCAGGCCAACACCCGGCGCCTTGAAGGGCAGCAGGAGAAGCGGAATCCCTTCGATTTTGCCCTCTGGAAAAAGGCCACTCCCGAGCATATCATGCAATGGCCTTCGGAATGGGGAATGGGCTTTCCGGGATGGCACCTTGAATGCTCGGCCATGAGCACCAAATACCTGGGCGAAGTTTTTGACATCCACGGGGGCGGCATGGATCTGCAATTTCCGCACCACGAATGCGAAATTGCACAATCGACGGCCGCCCTGGGCCACCCCTCGGTGCGCTTCTGGATGCACAACAACATGATCACCATCAACGGCCAGAAAATGGCCCGCTCACTGGGGAATTTCATCACCCTTGACGAACTCTTCAGCGGAAACCATCCCCTGCTCACCGGAGCCTATTCGCCCATGACCGTGAAGTTCTTCATTCTTCAGGCCCATTACAGAAGCACCCTCGACTTTTCAAACGAGGCCCTGGTCTCCGCAGGAAAAGGACTTGAGAGGCTTATGAAGGCGATCGCCCTTCTCGAAAAACTGCCGGTGTCCCCATCGGCTTCCGTGGATATCGCCGCCCTGGAGAAGAACTGCTGCGCCGCCATGAATGACGACCTCAACAGCCCTATCCTCATTGCCCACCTCTTTGAGGGAGTCAGGCTGATCAACCTTATTGGCGAGGGAAAGGAAACCATCACCGAAGAAGGTCTTGACCGGCTGAAGAACCTCTTCAGGGTCTATCTTTTTGACATCCTCGGCCTCAAACCTGAAGAAAGCAGCGCCGCCGGCTCCGAAACCGTCAGGCAACTGGTGGATCTTACCCTGGAGGTGCGCAGCCGCGCCAAAAACAACAAGGATTGGACCACTTCCGATTTTATACGCGATGAGCTGGGGAAAATAGGCATCGTCGTCAAGGACCGCAAAGACGGAACAGAGTGGGAAATGAAAAACTGACCTTAAAAAGCAGAAGAATATGTTTTCAGGGATTGTTGAAGGAACAGGGGTGGTGAAAGCCATCGAAAAAGAGAAAGAGAATGTCCATTTCACGATTTACTGGCAGCATGCCGGGGAGCTGAAGGTAGACCAGAGCCTTTCGCACAACGGGGTATGCCTGACGGTGGTGGCCGTCAACAGGGAGGCTTTGACCTACAGGGTGACAGCTATCCTGGAAACCCTGATCAAATCAAATCTGGGATTGCTGCAACCCGGCGACAAAGTCAACCTGGAGCGCAGCATGATGATGAACGGCCGCCTCGACGGCCACATCGTCCAGGGACATGTCGACCAGACCGCTACCTGCACCCGCGTGGAGGAAGCCGACGGCAGCTGGTACTATACCTTTGAATACACCTTCGATAAGGAAAAGGCACGCCAGGGGTACATGACCGTCGAAAAAGGATCGGTCACGGTAAATGGGGTCAGCCTCACTGTGGTCAACTCTCAGGACCATACCTTCCAGGTGGCCATTATCCCCTATACCTGGGAGGTGACTAATTTTCACACCTTCCGGCCGGGGAGTGTCGTCAACCTGGAGTTCGATATCATTGGCAAATACCTCAGCAAGCTCCTCCGGTACCAATGATCAGGTGAAGGTGGAAGTAGACATGATGGTGAAGTAAGAGGTGAAGGATGGAAAACGCAGCAATCCATAGCCGGCCCCCAGTAGCGCTGATCACAGGGGCAGCGCAGCGGCTGGGGAAGGCCATGACCGAGCATCTGGCGCGGCGGGGGTGGAGTGTGGCCGTCCATTACAACACCTCAGGAGGGCCGGCAGAAGATTTGGTCAGCCGCCTCGCCATGGAGTTTCCGGAACAGCATTTCACCGCCTTCCGGGCTAACCTGACCAATGACCGGGAAACGGATGGACTCCTGACTGAAGTGATCCGAAAAATGGGGAAACCTGAACTTCTCATCAACAATGCTTCGGTTTTTGATCCCAAAAAGATCAGCGACACCGGCAATGCCTTTTTTGATTTTCAGATGACGGTCAACCTGAAAGCCCCCTTTATTCTGACACGGGAGTATATCCGTCACTGCGGCCAGGGGATGATCGTCAACATGACCGATACGCGGATCACCTCCAACCGGGAGAATTATGCGGCCTATACGCTGGCCAAGAAATCATTGTGGGAGCTCACCAAGATGACGGCTGCAGCCTACGGACCTGCCCTCAGGGCCAATGCCATCGCACCGGGTCTGACACTGGCCCCTGCCGGGAAAGGAGAAGAATACCTGCGTACCCTGGCTGCCGCCATTCCTATGAAACGACCGGGGGGGATTCAACCCATCCTCGACGCCCTCGACTATCTCCTGAAAAATGACTATCTTACCGGCGAACTGCTCTTCTGTGACGGAGGCCAGCACCTCTGACACACTCCCCTATCCGGGCAATGGATGCTTACAAATCTTCCCGGTGAATGGGAGATAAGCCGCTGAAGACTTTGAAACTGGATATGCTTCTCCCATAGACAATGGAAGCTGAAACGCGCCCTGAAGCATTAATAACGATGCCGGCCTGACAAAAACAGAGAAAAACAAGCATTATGGCACTGATCCGGATCAAGAATCTGCTCATCCGCACCTACATCGGATTTAATCCTGAGGAACTGGTCCACAAACAGGATGTGGTCATCAACATGGAGGTGGAGGTAGATCTCCCTGAAGCCGCCATGGAAAAAGATGAACCGGAAGGGATCTACGATTACAAGAAGATCACCAAGCAAGTGATTGCCATGGTTCAGGAAGGACGGTTTAAGCTGCTGGAAGTGCTTACCCGCAGGATTCTGGAGCTGATTATGGCCGATCCGATGGTAAGGCGGGCCCGGGTACAGGTCGACAAACCCCATGCCCTGCGCTATGCCGATTCGGTATCTGTTGAATTGGAGGCGGCCAGGTAATCCTCTCCGGGCCCTCTGAAATCCCGGTAAGGATCCGGCCTCTTCACAGGGAGGATTCCAGACAGATTAAAACGAAAACCTTATAATCCAGCCACATGAACCAGGCTATAATCGGCATAGGATCCAACATCCGCCCTGAGGAGAACATTCCCCTGGCCCTGCGTTTACTCGGAGAAACGGTAACCATTGAAAAGGTGTCGGCCCTGGTCACCACATCTCCCATCGGCCTCCCCAACCAACCCGACTTTGTCAACGGGGCCGCCCGCGTGAAAACCAGCCTGTCACGCCATGAACTGGAACAACTGCTGAAAAAAATAGAGGACCTTACCGGCCGCGACCGTACCCAACCCCGTTTCGGCCCCCGCACCATTGACCTTGACCTCGTCATGTGGAACGGGCAAATCACCGACCCTGACTATTACACCCGCACCTTCCTCCGCACAGCCGTCAGAGAAGTCACCGGATAAATTCACCCACAACCTGCAAAACTGCCACCCGCACAATGGAGCTGAAAAATATCCCATCCATATGGGACCATCAGAAAGAATCCTGCTTTCTTTCCGACACGATGGAAACTCTTCTTTTCTGGCTCTTGTTGCTGGCAGGCCTCTTCCCCCTGATGAAGCACAGCTATTTCGTCACCCTCGATGGCCCCGCACACCTCTACTCAGGGGAAATCATCAGAACCCTGCTTTTGGCCCCACACGGCATCATCGGCAGGCTATTCACCATAAACCCGTTTCCAGTGCCCAACTGGACCTCCCATTTCCTTTTTACCCTCCTGGGAACTTTCCTGCCGGCGACCTTTACCGAAAAAACCGTCATCTTCCTGTACCTCTTCTTTACCCCCCTCATTTTCAGAAAACTGGTTCTCGCTCTCAGGCCCGAAAACAGAATTCTCTCCTGGACCATGATCCTTTTCGTCCACAACCAGAACTTCTATTTCGGTTTTTTCAATTTTTCGTACGGGGTACTCTTTATGTTTCTGACCCTTTGGTATTACCTCGTCATTTTCCGGAACGAAAAGAAGCTCCATATTCCACTTCTGGGGATCCTCTTTCTGGCACTTTACTTTTCACACCTGATGATGTTTCTGGTGACCCTGGCCCTGATTCTTCTTTTATCGGCACAACCGCTGGTGCTTTCTGCCGGTCGCGGTGGGCTGAGAATTTCCGGAGGAAGAAGGGCTGCCGGGAATCTTCTCAGAGCAGGTGCCGCTGCGCTCCCTGCAGGTCTGCTGTCCCTGATCTTCCTGGCAGGCACCAATACCCTGGAAAAAAATCCCGAAAGGCTCAGCTTTTCCCGGCTGGTGGAATGGGTGACGGCTGTCAGGCCTCTGCTCGCCCTGCGCTATGGGTTTCCATGGAAAAGCTATACCTATCTGCTTTTTGGAGTCATACTGGTCATGACCATCACCGCAGCGGTCATCCTTTACCGTGATGACAGGAGTAAAAAAAGAACCTCACCACAGGAGCGGACGCTTTTCAGGCTCACCCCGGTACCCCTTTTCGCCCTGTTTTCCCTGGGATCCCTTGCCTTGCTTTTTATCCTTCCCAATACCATACTGCTGTCAGAAAGGCTTATCCTTCTCTTTTACCTTTTCCTCATCACCACGCTGGCACTTTTCCGTTATCCCCGGTGGGCCCACTATACCCTTGCCATGGTCGTCATTCTCCTCCAAATCTCCTTCACGCGCATGTATTCATACACCCTGGGTGATTATGCGAAAAATGCGGCACTTGTGGTAGAGACGGCCGGGAAGGCTGAGCCGGGGGCGCTGATCCTGCCACTGAATTATAACGAAAAGTGGATATACATGCACATCTCAGGTTATGCCGGCACTCAAAACTCCCTGGCTGTGCTAGAGAATTACGAGGCCGGATTAAGCTGGTTCCCGGTCAGGTGGAGCCATGATTATTATGAGACCCGCTTCCTTGACCGTTCCGACGCCAGCAATACCCTGCACCTGTGCGACAATTACATCCATCCCGACCTTCCTGCCTTCTTTTTCCTGAAACGGAACGACGGCACCCTGGAAATCATTCCTTACATTCTGGTCATACTCCCCGGCAACATAGAGTCTCCCCAAATCCCCCCCTGTGCCCGGGAAATCCTGGATGCTTCCTACAAAGTTGTGCGTGAAAATGATTTTTGTGTTTTATTCAGGGCCCAACAATAAACCAACTGCAGAGATGAAAAAAGGCAGCCCCATTTGGTGCTGCCTCAAAGCCATGAAAACAATTAAACAATGTTCAGAAAACAGAAAACTAGAAACAATTAAATAGTCATTATATCCTTTTCCTTAGCAGCTACTAAGGTATCAATTTTTTTTACATATTCATCGGTAAATTTCTGCACAATTTCTTCGGCATCTTTTTCCATATCTTCTGCCAAACCGGTTTTCAGCAATTTTTTAAGGCTTTCGTTGCTTTCCTTCCTGGCTGTACGGATGCTGATCTTGGCATTTTCACCCTCTTTATTGGCCTGTTTGACCAGGGATTTCCTTCTCTCCTCGGTCAGCGGCGGGATATTGATGCGAATCACCTCCCCGTTGTTGTCGGGATTGAATCCGAGGTTGGCCGCCATGATCGCCTTCTCAATCACCGGGATCATTTTCTTCTCCCAGGGTTGAATGGCGATGGTCCTCGGATCGGGCGTGCTGATATTGGAGACCTGGCTCAGGGGAACCATGCTCCCGTAATAATCGACGGTAACGGCGTCTATCATAGCCGGATTGGATTTACCCGCACGGATGTGAAGCAACTCCTTCTCGAGATGCCCGATGGTCAGATCCATCTTCTCCTTGCATTGATCCAATACAAACTGTGCTTCTTCGTGCATTACCATAAAAGCTCTGGCTGTTAAGTCAGGTTACAAATATATAAAAAAATTAAAAAAACAAGGCTTCTCCCTCAAAATGTAAGCTCTTGTCATACATGAACCAGGGTGCCCACCGGTTCTCCGGTGAGAAGCCTGAGGAGGTTTCCCTTTTGATCCATGTTGAAGACGATCACAGGCAACCGGTTTTCAAGGCAGAAGGTGGTGGCCGTCAGGTCCATGACCTTCAGGCCCAGACGGTAGACCTCTTCGAAGGAGATTTTTTCGAATTTGACAGCTCCGGGTACTTTCTCGGGGTCGGCGTCATAGACGCCGTCGACGCGGGTTCCCTTGAGCAGGACGTCGGCTTCGATTTCGGTACCGCGCAGGGCGCTGGCCGTGTCGGTGGTAAAATAGGGATTCCCCGTACCCCCGGCGATAATGGCCACCTGACCCTGGGCCAGGGCGTCAACGGCCTTTTCTTTGGCATAATACTCCCCGACAGGTTCCATGCGGATGGAAGTGAAAACGCGGGCAGGACATCCGTTGGCAGCGAGTGCCGACTGAAGGGCCAGACTGTTGATCACCGTGGCCAGCATTCCCATCTGGTCGCCCTTCACCCGGTCAAAACCCCTTGAAGTACCACTCATCCCCCGGAAGATGTTACCTCCGCCAATCACTATGGCTACCTGAACCCCCCTCTTCACCACCTGCCCGATCTCATCGGCATAGTCGTTTAACCGCGCCGCATCAATTCCGTAAGATTGACTCCCTGCCAGCGACTCCCCGCTCAGCTTGAGCAATATCCGCCTGTACTGCATCTGTCTAAGTTATGAGGTTATTATGGTTTCCCCCGGTGCGCCAATCTGACCACAGAAGGGCCTCCGCTGCATAAAACAGCTGTTTTATGCCCGAATGGCCCTGCAAAGATAGTGCTCCTTCAGGGATGAAAAACAAAAAAAGGTTTCCTGAATCAGGAAACCTTCATTTATTTTTTGCACTGCCTGATCAGGCATCAAGGGCGTAACGTTCGAAAGCGGTCACCGTAAGGCCTTTATCCTGCTGCTCAAGGTACTGCTTGACAGAAATCTTACCGTCCTTTACGAAAGTCTGTTCGAGAAGGGCCGATTCCTGGAACCATTTCTGGAGGGCGCCCTGGGCGATCTTATCCAGCATGGCTTCAGGTTTTCCTTCAAGCCGGAATTTCTCCTTGGCGATTTCAAGTTCCTTTTCGATCACTTCGGAGGCGATGACGTCACGGCTCACCGCAACGGGATTCATGGCCGCCACCTGCATGGCCACATCCTTACCCACCTGGGCGTCCACGCCTGCTTTACTGAAACCCACGACTGTGGCCAGTTTATTACCGGGATGGATGTAAGGAACCACTGTTTCGGCGCTGATTTTTCCATAGAAGGAAAGGTCCAGCTTCTCACCGATGATCCCCACCTGCTCGGTCACCTGGTCACCGATGGAGCGACCGTCAATCTTGATATTCTTCAGTTCGTCGAGGGTCGCCGGCTGGTTGGCCAGAGCGGCGTCGAGAATCTGGCTGGTAAAAGCGATAAACTTCTCGTTTTTGGCCACAAAGTCGGTCTCACAATTGAGCACCACCACGGCACCGAACTTCTTGTCTCCGGTCACCCTGGCCAGAACGCATCCTTCAGTGGCTTCCCGGTCGGCACGCTTGCTGGCGACCAGTTTCCCCCGCTCACGGATGATCTCGATGGCACGGTCAAAATTACCTTCGGCCTCAATCAGGGCATTCTTGCAATCCATCATACCGGCACCGGTGGCATGACGCAGTTTTACCACATCTGCAGTTGTTACTGACATATTACTTGCTGTTTAAATGTTTTGAATCCTTTAACAAACAATCGCACGGAGAAGACTATTTCTCTTCTTCCTCCTCCTCATCAAGATCGGTGTCGAGATCTTCTTCCTCTTCCAGTTCCTCGTCAAGTTCCACTTCAGATTCCTCTTCGAGTTCTTCCATCTCTTCAGGAACATCGGTGTCGACTTCTTCCTCGATCACTTCCACCTTTTTGACGGTTTTCCGGGTCCGGCGTGCGCGGCGGGGCATTTCCTCCTCATCGCCTTCGATGTCGCCGTCCACATCATCCTTGTCGCGTTCCACGCGGCGCTCCTGTAACCCTTCGCGGATGGCATCGACCATCACGCCGGTGATCAGCTGAATCGACTGCGACGCATCGTCATTGGCGGGAATCACAAAGTCGATCCCGTTGGGATCGGAATTGGTATCCACGATTCCAAAGACGGGAATTCCCAACCGCTGGGCTTCCTTGACGGCAATCTTCTCCTTCATCACGTCAATCACAAAAAGGGCCGAAGGCAACCGGGTAAGGTCGACAATACTGCCCAGGATCTTCTCCAGCTTGGCACGCTGGCGGGTGATCTGCAGTTTTTCGCGCTTCGAGAGTTTCTCCCAGCTGCTGTCCTTGGTCATCTTATCGATCGAAACCATTTTCTTGACAGCCTTACGGATGGTGGGGAAGTTGGTGAGCATTCCGCCCGGCCAGCGCTCCGTCACATAAGGCATCTTTACTGTCGAGACCAACTCCGAGACGATGTCCTTGGCCTGTTTCTTGGTGGCCACAAACAACACCTTCCGTCCCGACCGGGCAATCTGCTTGATGGCCGCGGCGGCTTCATCGATCTTAACGACGGTTTTCTGGAGGTCAATGATGTGGATCCCGTTCTTCTCCATGAAGATGTAAGGCTGCATCCCCGGGTTCCATTTCCTTTTCAGGTGGCCGAAGTGGGCTCCGGCATCGAGTAACTGCTGAAAATCTGTTCTTGGCATCTGTTTACTTTTTTTTATCTGAAATCCTGCTTAAAAGCAACGCTTGAGTAGTTCCGCCATAACGGAAGTCTCAAGGGTTTTAGATCCCATTGGGTTATTAAATAAGAATAAAAATTAACGTTTCGAGAACTGGAATCTCTTCCTGGCCTTGGGCTGGCCGGGTTTCTTGCGTTCCACTTCGCGGGGGTCCCTGGTCATGAAACCCGCCTGTTTGAGTTTGGGGCGGTTTTCAGCATCGAGCTTGACCAGTGCGCGGGAAATGCCCAGACGCAGGGCTTCGGCCTGCCCCGAGAAACCACCACCGTCAAGGTTTACCTTCACATCGAAATTCTCCCTCACTCCCAGGAGATTCAACGGCTGAAGTACAACATATTGCAGAATCTCGGTCGTGAAATACTCTTTCAGATCACGATCGTTGATGGTGATGGTTCCTTTTCCCGGCATCAGGTAAACACGGGCGACTGCCGACTTACGGCGTCCAATGGTATTAATGACTTCCATGATGCTTATTTAATGGTATTTAAATCAATTAATCGGGGCTGCTGGGCCTGGTACTTATGCTCGGGTCCGACCACCACCTTCAGGTTCTTGTAAATGCTCCTTCCCAGCCGGTTCTTGGGCAACATCCCTTTCACGGCATGCTCGACAAGCCTCTCGGGAAACTTCACCAGGATCTCGGCCGGAGTCCTTCTGTATTGCCCTCCGGGATATCCCGAATGACGCACATACTCCTTGTCGGTCATTTTCGACCCCGTAAGGACCACCTTCTCCGCATTGATGACGATCACATTATCCCCACAATCAACATGAGGCGTGTAATTCGTCTTGTGCTTGCCACGCAGAATCCGCGCAGCGGTACTGGCCAACCTGCCCAGCACCTGTCCGGTAGCGTCTATCACTACCCACTCTTTCTCCACTGTTGCTTTATTGGCCGAAACAGTCTTGTAACTCAGTGTATCCACTTGAAAATTTTTAGTTTAAACCATTTAACAATGATACCGCCTTGCCCCGCAGAAACCGCTGTCACCTATGGCATCCGGACAGACATGTGTACTGCTAAGGAAATCAGTATCTTATACAAACCCAAGTAAGATAATAATCGGACTGCAAAAGTATTTTCTTTTTTCACAATTGCAAAACAATCCATCCTAAAAAAATGATTTTCCGGAAGTAAGCCCTTTTTTGTCACCCCCGAAACCGTCGCGGCCAAAGCCTCACTTCTGGTCGGGGAAGCGACTCCCGGGACCAGCGCGCCATTACGGTAAAAATGTGTACTTTTACCACCAGCACGCACCAACAAACGGAGCTATGGGAAAAAGCAAGCCTAAAAAACTGAAGGAAAGGATATTCACCTCATGGTTGACCTCCATGGTCAGCATCACGCTGGTGCTTTTCCTGCTGGGACTGCTGGTGATGATTCTCTTCAATGCCGGCCGCCTTTCCGACTATGTACGGGAGAAGATCGGGTTTACCCTGGTTTTGAGGGAGGACCTTCCCGGCCAGGAAATCGACAAGTTGCAGAAGGCCCTGACCGCAGAACCCTGGGTGAAATCGCTCCGTTACATCGACAAGGAGAGTGCCGCCAAAGAACTGGAAACCGAACTGGGAGAGGATTTCACGGGGTTTCTGGGATTCAATCCTCTCTTTTCTTCACTGGAAGTCAAACTTTTTGCCCCTTATACCCACAGCGACAGCCTGGCGCTGATCGAAAAAGACCTGATCCAGCTCCCCCAGGTCAGGGAAGTCTTTTACCAGCGCAGCCTGGTATCGGTAATCAACGAAAATGTAAGGCGCATCAGCATTTTTCTCCTTATTTTCAGCGGATTGATGCTTTTTGTTTTCAGTGTGCTGATCAACAACACGATCAGGATCTCGGTCTATTCGCAACGGTTTATCATCAACAACATGATGCTGGTGGGGGCTACCCGGCGCTTTGTCAGGCGCCCGTTCGTAAATAAAAGCATTATGTACGGCATCTACGGGGCCCTGCTCTCTTCTCTTTTGCTGGCCGCCCTGATGTTCACCTACAAGCGGGAACTTTCGGGCATGATCGACTTTAACGACTTCCTGCTCATGGGGCTGGTCTTCCTGATCGTCCTGGCCATGGGCATCCTCCTCTCCTGGATCTCCACCCACATCGCCGTCAACCGCTTCCTGAAAATGAAGTTCGACGAAATGTTCTTTTAGCGCAAAAAAGCCTATCTTTGGCCCTTTAAAGATGAGCGTCTATGGCAAAGAAGGAAATGGCTAAAAATGACAATGAGCCGAAAGAACATGCTGATTTCCCGTTGGGAAGGGAGAATTACAAGCTTTTAGCCATTGGGTTCGTGATCATCATCATTGGATTTATTCTGATGGCAGGAGGAGGCAGTGAAGATCCCAATCAATTCAATCCTGAGATTTTCAGTTTCCGCAGGATTACCCTTGCCCCGCTGGTTCTTCTTTTCGGCTTTGTTTTCGAGATCTGGGCGATCATGAAGAAAACCCGGTAACATCAGCCATTCCCCACCCCAACCATGACTGTTACAGAAGCCCTTATCCTCGGCACCCTGCAGGGGCTGACCGAGTTTTTACCCGTAAGTTCCAGCGGCCACCTTGAGCTGGGAAATCATCTTCTGCACACGCCACCCGGTGAAAACCTTCCTTTTGCCCTCACCGTACATGCCGCCACCGTGTTAAGCACTATCGTGGTTTTCAGGAAAGACCTTGCCACCCTGATTACCGGAGGGCTGAAATTCAACGGAAATCCCGAAAGCCGCTACCTGGGGAAATTACTCCTGTCGGCGGTTCCGGTGGGGATCATAGGCCTCTTTTTCAGGGACAGGGTGGAATCCCTGTTTACGGGCAGCATGATCGTGGTAGGGTGCTGCCTGCTGGTCACTGCGGCGCTGCTGGCTTTTGCCCACTTCAGGAAGAAAGGGCACGGCATGGAAATCTCGTGGCTTCACAGCCTGGTGATCGGTGTCGCCCAGGCCATGGCCGTCCTGCCCGGCATATCGCGCAGTGGAGCCACCATTGCCACCGGACTGATTCTGGGCAACGACCGCCAGGAGGTAGCCCGGTTTTCATTTCTCATGGTCCTTCTCCCCATCCTGGGCGCCAACCTCCTCGACCTCCTCCGCCAGGAGGCCCTTTCCGGCCAGAACATCACCGCCTGGCCCCTCATCGCAGGCTTCCTCACCGCCTTCACCGTGGGCGTCCTGGCCTGCAGCTGGATGATCCGCATCGTCAACCGCGGAAAACTGATTTATTTCGCACTCTATTGTCTTCTGATAGGGGTAATTGCTATCTTTGCAGCCTGAAAATCAAGGTTCGGATCTGAGATTGTGATTAATCCCTGTTTGATGGAGGCTACTGGCGGCACGCGCGATTTCCTGGAAGGAGAAATCCTTTTATTTGACAAGCCTTATGGATGGACCTCCTTCGATCTGGTGGGCAAAGTCCGGAATTTTCTTTCGCGTCAACTTAAAGTCAAAAGGATCAAGGTAGGGCACGCCGGTACCCTGGATCCCTTGGCTACCGGACTGATGGTATTGTGCACAGGAAAGGCCACCAGGCAGGTGGATCAGCTTCAGGCCCAGGAGAAAGAGTATGTGGCCACCCTGAAACTGGGAGCCACCACCCCCTCCTTCGACCTGGAAACCAGCGAAGAAAGCCAATACCCTACCGCCCACATAACACGGGAAAAGGTCGAGGAATGCCTTCTCCGCTTCACGGGACTCATCACCCAGGTGCCCCCCGTTTTTTCGGCTGTCAAAATTGACGGCAAAAGGGCTTACAAACATGCCCGCGCAGGCCACGACCCCGGACTTAAAGCCAAAACCGTGGAAATCATGGAAATCGAACTTCTCGATTATGCCATGCCCCTGGTTACCCTCCGCATCCGTTGCAGTAAGGGGACTTACATCAGGGCCCTGGCCCGCGACATCGGCGAAGATTTGCAGTCGGGAGCGTATTTAACAGCCCTCAGACGTACCCGAAGCGGAGATTTTTACGTACATAATGCATTTACCTTTGAAAAATTCAGGGAGTCCTTTCCCGCCCTGACCGGAAAAACAAGTTATAATCAGTAATTAGGAGTGGATATGGCAGAGATGAAATTATCGAAGTTCAAGTACAGGCTTCCCGAGGAACAGATTGCACTTCACCCTTCGGAAAACCGGGATGAGTCCAAACTGATGGTCCTTGACAGGAAAACAGGTTCTGTGGAACACCTTCTTTTCAAAGACGTGCTCAATTATTTCGATGACCAGGATGTACTGGTTTTCAACGATACCAAGGTTTTCCCTGCCCGCCTGTATGGAAACAAGGAGAAGACGGGGGCTGAGATAGAGGTGTTCCTGCTCAGGGAACTCAACCGGGAGCAACGCCTTTGGGACGTTTTGGTAGATCCGGCCCGCAAAATCAGGATCGGGAACAAACTCTACTTCGGGGAAAACGACCTGCTGGTCGCAGAGGTGATCGACAATACCACCTCCCGGGGCAGAACCCTGCGCTTTCTCTTCGATGGCAATTACGATGAATTCAAGAAAACCCTTTACAGCCTTGGGGAAACCCCCCTGCCCCGGTTCATTAACCGCCCGGTCACCCCGGAAGACAAAGAGCGCTATCAGACCATTTTCGCCCGCAACGAGGGTGCCGTAGCCGCCCCGACAGCCGGGCTCCATTTCAGCCGGGAGTTGATGAAACGACTGGAAATCAAGGGTGTCCAATTCTCTTATATCACCCTTCATGCTGGTCTGGGAAACTTCCGGAGTGTCGACGTGGAGGATCTCACCAAGCATAAAATGGATTCCGAACAGATCTGGATCTACGAAGAAGCCTGCAAGGTCATCAATGAGGCCAAGCTGAACCACCATAATGTCTGTGCTGTGGGAACCACCGTAATGAGAACCATCGAAAGCTCGGTCTCCACCGACGGAATGTTAAAGCCTTTCGAAGGGTGGACCAACAAGTTCATCTTTCCTCCCTATGAGTTCAGCGTCGCCAACCGCATGATCACCAACTTCCATTTGCCTCTTTCCACCCTGCTGATGATGGTGGCCGCCTTCGCGGGCTATGACCAGCTCATGGAAGCCTATCATGTCGCCATCAAAAACGGCTACCGGTTCGGGACTTACGGTGATGCCATGCTGATTATCTGACAATTATTCCGGAATGAACAGGGAAAATACTCCGCCGGACGTGGAATGCCCGGTATGCGGAGCCACAGGCTACCGGGAACTGTTCCGGTGTACCGACCATTTCCTCACGGGTGAGACCTTCCCCCTTTTGAGCTGCAGTACTTGCGGATTCCTAATGACAGGCTCTCCTCCCCCTGAAGAAACCATCGGAAAGTATTATCAGTCGGAAGACTACATCTCACACAGCCAAACTCCGCGGGGGGTGGTCGACCGGATATACCACCTGGTCCGCCGTGTCATGGCAGGTCGTAAAGCCGCCCTGGTGGCCCGGAGCGCCGGCATCACGGAAGGCGCTCTTTTGGATATCGGGGCGGGAACCGGCTTCTTCCTCGACACCATGCGCCGCAGAGGCTGGCAGGTGACCGGTACGGAACCCGGGGAGAGCGCCCGCCAGGTGGCCCTGGAGCAACACGGCATTACCCTTCTTCCCGCGGAAGGGCTTTTTTCCATTCCGCAACGAGCTTTCGATGTGATCACCCTGTGGCACGTCCTGGAACACCTTCACGATCCCGGCAGGTATTGGCAGGAGTTCAGGCGCCTGCTCCGCCCCGGAGGTACCCTGGTCATCGCCCTCCCCAACCCTGCCTCCCACGATGCCGCCCATTACGGCGCATTCTGGGCCGCCTGGGATGTCCCCCGCCACCTGTGGCACTTCTCCCCCGCAAACCTCGGGAAAATGGCCGAACAATACGGCTTCCGCCTGACACAAAGCTACAGGATGCCCTTCGACAGCTTTTATGTCTCCATCCTGAGCGAAAAATATAAAAAAGCCTCCCTTCCCCTCCTCCGGGGGCTCTGGTTTGGCTTCCGCTCCTGGGCCGACGCGCTGGCCAGAAAACAAAAGTGCAGCTCCCTGATCTATGTGCTGAAATTTGAATAAGCAGGATCCCGCTGCCCAAAGGGTCTTCCTCCTCAAAGGTTCTCCCTGAAATTAATCCTTCCCCTCAAGGCAGATCCCCGGCAGACCACTGCAGATCCAACGCAGGTTCACGGTAAATCCACTACAGATCCAAAAAGCAGCCGTTCCTTTAACCATATAAAAAAACCCGGCTGATGGCCGGGTTTTTTTATGGAGTGGTTCGCTCTCAGGCCTGGGCCTTGGCGAGTTTTTTCATTTTCCTTTTCATCGTTTCAAAAACCACCGGAGTAGCCACGAAGATGGAGGAGTATGTACCGATACCAATACCCACCAGCAGGGCGAAGATAAACCCGCGGATACTGGCGCCCCCAAAGAGGAAGATGGCGATGAGCACCACCAGGGTCGAAAGCGAGGTACTGAAGGTACGGCGCAGGGTGCTGTTCATGGCGTGGTTCATATTGGTTTTCGTGTCACGCTTCGGATAGATATGCATGTACTCCCTGATCCTGTCGAAGACAATCACCGTATCGTTGATGGAATACCCGATCACAGTCAGGATGGCAGCGATAAACGCCTGGTCGATTTCCAGGGAGAAGGGAAGCACTCCATGGAACAGAGAGAAAGCTCCCAGGGTGATGATGGTATCATGCGCCAGCGAGACCACCCCACCCAAGCCGTACTGCCAGTTGCTGAAACGGACCAGGATATATAGGAAGATGGCCACTAACGCAAAGAAGATGGCGATGACAGCGTCGCGTTTGATGTCGTCGGAAATGGTAGGTCCGACTTTCTGTGAGCTCACACGGTAATTGGAAGAGAAATCCTCAAAACCGACATTCGAGAGGAACCCGCCATCGGTCAGACCCTTATAGAGGAGCTGTTCCACTTCGCCATCCACGTTTTCACTCATATCATCCACTTTGTACTTGGTAGTAATCCTGACCTGGTTGGCTGAGCCGAAGGTTTTCACCTCGGGAGCGGTGCCGTAGACTTCAGCCAGGGCATTCCTCACATCGGCCACTTTCACATCCTGGTCAAAGCGGACGGTGTAGGTGCGGCCCCCCTGGAAATCAATACCCAGTTCAAATCCCCTCACGATGAACGAAAGGATGGAGAGGGTAATCAGCGCACCCGAAATGTAGTAGGCGATCCTGCGGTTATCAATGAATTTGATTTTGGTATTCCGCAGCCAGTTGGCTGTGGTCTTCGAGGTGAAAGTGATGTGGATATTGCGTTTGAGCTGCCATTCGAAGAGGATCCGGGTGATAAAGATAGCAGTAAAGAGGGAGGTCAGGATCCCGATGATCAGGGTAGTGGCGAAACCCTTGATGGGGCCAGAACCGAAGATGTAAAGCACGATACCGGTGAGCAGGGTGGTCACCTGGCCGTCAATAATGGCCGAATAGGCGTTCTTATACCCGTCGGTGATGGCCAGTTTCAGGCCTTTACCAGCCCAGACCTCCTCCTGAACACGTTCATAGATCAGCACGTTGGCGTCAACGGCCATCCCCAGAGTCAACACAATACCGGCAATACCCGGGAGTGTGAGCACGGCGCCCAGGGAAGCCAGGACCCCGATGAGGAAAAAGACGTTGAAGAGCAGCGCGATGTTGGCGGCCAGTCCGGCCTTGCGGCTGTAAAAAAAGAGCATATAAAGGAGCACCAGCAGGAAGGCGATCCCAAAAGAGGCAAAACCCGAGTTGATGGCTTCTTTACCCAGGGAGGGCCCTACGACATCTTCCTGCATAATGCGGGCAGGTGCGGGCATTTTCCCCGATTTGAGGATATTGGAAAGGTCAGTGGCCTCCTCAATACTCTCCAGCCCGGTGATGCTGGAACGGCCGCCGGTGATTTCATTCTGGACGGTAGGGAAGGAACGCACATAATCGTCAAGGACAATGGCAATCGATTTGCCGATATTTTCCTTGGTCATGCGGGCCCAGATTTTGGCTCCTTCACTGTTCATGGACATGGCCACTTCGGGGCGGCCTCCCATCTGGTCATAATCCTGTCGGGCATCGGTGATCACGTCACCCGTCAAAGGGGCCTTTCCGTCGCGGGAGGTCGACTTCAGGGCGATAAGCCGGAAATAATTGCCCTCCTCATCCACGGGGTTGGCGGTCCAGCGGAAAAGCATGTTGCGGGGGAAGATGGCGCGCACCTGTTCCCGGGCCAGCATGGCATTCACCTCGGAGGTATCCTTGGCATGGGCAGTCCCCACAACCGGTCCAGGGAAGAGATTGCCTGTTTGGTCGGTGCTCGGGTTCAGGACGGCAAAGAGGGGATACTCACGGCGGAAGTTCTCCAGGTCGGCGGGGGTAGTGCCATCGGTTACGGCCGACGTGTCGCTTTTAATTTCATCGAGCAGGGAGGTGGTTTCCGAAGAGGTGGCAGCCGTGGTATCGGCGGCTTCTGCCAGGGTCCCGGCAGAACCTTCGGCAGGGGGGGTAACGGCAGCCGTATCGGCAGGTGCCGCGGCAATTGCGGTCAACTCCCTGACCCGCTGGTTGGCCTGCAGCATGTAGGGATACACCTCCTGGTTTTCGTAGGTCTCCCAGAATTCAAGCTGGGCGGTTCCCTGCAGGAGTTTCCTGACACGCTCAGGATTATCGATGCCGGGAAGCTCCACAAGAATGCGGCCCCGGGTCTGCAACTGCTGGATGTTGGGCTGAGCCACCCCAAAACGGTCAATACGGGTGCGCAGCACATTGAAGGAATTGTCGATGGCGGCATCGGTCTCTTCCCTGATGACTTTCAGCACATCCTCGTTGGAAGAGTCGAATTTCACCCTTTCCTTCAGTTCCAGCGTATTGAAAATGGCGGCCAGTCGGGCATTGGGGTCAACGGCCTCGAAAGCCTGGCCAAAAAGGGTCACGAAATCCTGGGTGCTGTTGCGCTGCATCTCCACAGCCCTGTTCAGGGCTGCATTGAACGTGGAGTCGGTGCTGTAATTAGACATGGCCCTGATGACATCGACCACCGACACCTCCAGGGTGACGTTCATACCCCCTTTGAGGTCAAGACCCAGGTTCATCTCCAGCTCCTTGACATCTTTGTAGGTGAATTTTTTAAGCCCCAGGAAGTTGTACACTTCCACTCCCGAAATCGAATCGAGATAGGCATACTCTTTGGCAGAGTTGCCCTGGGCAAACTCTTTTGCGCGGTTTTCGATCTGGCGGGCTTTCCAGGTAAAGGTCAGCTGGTACAGACAAACGGCCGCAAGCAAAATCGCAAATGTGGTGATTGCTCCTTTGTTTTGCATAATGATTTAATTATTAGTAATTTATTCTAAATATTACAAAATGTGGGTACCGGTTTTTGGCAGGGGGTATCCCTGCCCGGGGCGGGTTACCGGCGGGGCCGCAGAAGAGGCCGGGGTGTGCGGCCGCTCAGGAGAGCGGAGGCAGGTCGTCGGGATTGACGTAGTGGTAGAAACGGTGGATCATCAGGTGGCGGATTTCCGGGAGTGCCCGGGGTTCCTCACGGTTCAGGGCAGTGCGCAGGTGGGCCATACGGGCTTTCAGCTGCGCCACCAGCAGGCGGTTCCAATGTTCCTGCACAACACGGGAATGCACGTTTTTTTCCGCGGGGGCCTTCAGACTTACCTGCCCCTGGAAAGTACAAACAAAGAGACCCGGAGATCCCATGTCCTGTTCATTGGCGGCCGACGGCTTCTCCTGCACCACAGGCTCATGGGTTCTGTCAAAAACCCATGCGGCCGCCAACAGGGCCAGGAAGAGTCCCAGCCTGAAGCAGTTTTCCCTTGATATGAATCTGAAAAAATTATCCATGATCCTTTTGGCGGACGCAAATATACAGTTTGTGAGCAGATTGTCAAAAAGGGATTGAAAAAAAACCGTGCCGGCAATTGGGGAAGGACAGCCGGGGATGTTCTGGAGGTATGCTTTTAATCAGGTCAGGGTCAGGACCGGGGCTTCCGGGTTTTGTGTGGCCGCATCAAGACCATCTCCAGTTTTCCGAAGTCGATGATGGCCCGGTGTTCCATCAGGAAATCGCTGCCGATAAGCCCGCAGATTTTCTCCCCGACGGCATGAAAATAGAGGTCGTTGATGTGGGTCAGGTCAAGGAGGGCGATCTTCATGGGAGGAAACGTCAATGGCCCCGCGGAAAAGGGGCTGAGGATCCCCAGGGAGGCCTCCAGGGCCGGAGCGCCTATCCCTGCCGATTGGACGTTCATCTCCTCCCCTTCCGGGAGAGAGGTATAACACTCTGTCAGCGTCAGGTCAAAAACACTCCTGGATGCCCCTGTATCGATCACCCAGGTATACTCCCTGCCGCCCGGAAACTGCGAAGCAAGAACCAGGTGGTAATTATTCTCTTCCAGTTCGATCAACCTGAGGGAAACTACATGTTTCATGGGTGTACGGAAATAAAAAACGGATGACCCAGGGCCACCCGTTTTTGTATGTGTATCGTAATTATAGTATGTTCATTCCATCGAGGACGTCCATGATCTTTTTGACCGCGTTGGCCGAATTGGTGAGTAGTTCTTTTTCCTCCTCGTTAAGGGAGACTTCGATGATCTGCTCGACGCCGTTTTTGCCCAGTTTCACGGGAACTCCCACGAACATGTTTTCCATGCCGTATTCGCCTTCGAGTTTCACGCAGCAGGGGAAGATTCTTTTCTGGTCAAGGACGATGGCTTCGACCATCTGGGCAGCTGCCGATCCGGGGGCATACCAGGCCGAGGTCCCCATCAGGTTAACCAGTTCTCCGCCGCCGTTAATGGTGCGCTTCACAATGGCGTCGAGTTTTTCGGCGTCGATCAGTTCGGTGACAGGAATTCCCGACACGGTGGTGTAGCGGGGCAGCGGAACCATGGTGTCGCCATGGCCTCCCATCAGGAGTGCCTGGATATCACGGGGAGAAACGTCAAGTGCTTCGGCCAGGAAGGCACGGTAACGCGCAGTGTCCAGGATGCCTGCCATCCCCATCACTTTGGTGCGGGGCAGATGGGCACTCACGAAAGCCGCATAGGTCATCACGTCAAGGGGATTGGAGACAATGATGATTTTGGCGTCAGGACTGTACTTCACCACATTCTCCGTGACACTTTTGACAATGCCCGCATTGATGGAAATCAAATCGTCGCGGCTCATCCCTGGTTTCCGGGGTACCCCCGAAGTGATCACCACCACTTCCGAGCCGGCGGTCTTCGAGTAATCATTCGTCGACCCGGTCAAACGCGTATCATAATAATTTACCGGGGCCGTCTGCCAAAGATCCAGCGACTTGCCTTCACTGATTCCCTCCTTGATGTCGACCAAAACGACTTCCTGCACAATATTCTTCTGGGCAATGACCTGTGCACAGGTGGCCCCCACATTTCCTGCTCCGACGACTGTTACTTTCATGAATTCCTATATTAGTTTAAATGTTCCTTACTGTATAGTAACCAATTATTTACCAGCTTGTTCAAACGGACTGCAAATATAACTGATTTTATCAACGGAACATCTTCCGGAAGAAAGCCCGGTCTCCTCTTAACATTTAAATAATTAAAAGTTGAGCATCTCCTTCAGGTTCTTGTACCCCGATTTGCTGACCTTGAGTTTGGTCTTGTCGTGGAGAATGGCGATGTAGGACTCCTTTTCATATTGCTGGAGCTGGGCAATCTGGTCAACCCGAACAATATAGGAACGGTGGATTCGGGCAAAATTCCGTGGATCCAGGGCGTTCTCGAAATAGTGCATGGTCTTTTGTTTCATGTATCGCCCCTCAGGGGTATAAATCATCACATAATCATCAAGCGATTCGATGTAGCGGATCTGGTCGGCGGGGATGATATGGATTTTATGCCTGTCTTTGACCACCACCCTGTCGAGATACTCTTCCCTGGGGAAGCTGGTGATTTTTTCGACCATGTCTTCGTGTTCCGGTTCACGGGTAATGCGCTCCTTTACTTTTTCCAGGGCATCCTGGAGCCGCTCTCTTGAAAAGGGCTTGAGCAGGTAATCAGAAGCGTTGTATTCAAAGGCCTTGAGCGCAAACTGGTCATAGGCCGTGGTGAAAATGATCTCAGGGTGGTGGTCGATAAGTTCCAGCATCTCGAAGCCGGTAATCTTGGGCATCTGGATGTCGAGGAAAACCAGGTCAGGCTTAAGTTCATTGATGGCCTTGACCCCCTCAAATCCATTCTCACACTCTCCCAGAATCTCCAGCTCGGGATGCTCTCCAAGATAGGAACGAAGCAGTTTACGCGCAAGCTCTTCATCTTCAATGATCAGGGTTCTGATTTTTTCACTGTTCATGACGGTTTGTTTTGAGGAATGGTTAATGTGATGGTGAAGTGTTTCCGGGAATCTTTGATCCTGAGCAACGCAGGATTGCCATATATGATCTGCAGCCTTTCCCTGATATTCCGCAGTCCGATGCCTTCCCCCTTTTTGCTTCTGATGTCTGAATCGTAGGAGTTGCTGACCGTAATCTCCAGGAACTCCCCATTGCAGGAAGCCTCGGTGAGAATCTCCACCGGCTCGGTGGCTTCATACACCCCGTATTTGATGGCATTCTCATAGATGGGCTGCAGGATCATGTTGGGCAGAAGCGCTGAATAACAACTTTCATCGACCCGGAATACCGGCTGTAGTTTGCTTCCGAAACGCACTTTCTCAATAGAAAGATAGAGTTTATTGTTTTCCAGTTCGGTCCCGAAAGTCACCTTCTCATCCTGCCCGTGCTTAAGCGAATAGCGCATAAGCGTCGACAGGTTGATGACCATCTCCTGGGCACGGGCCGGATCGGATATGGTCAGCGATGAGATGCTGTTCAGGCTGTTAAAGAGAAAATGAGGGTTGATCTGGGATTTCAGGGCGTGGAGTTCTGCCTCCCTGATCAGGGACTTCAGTTCCCCTTCCCTTTTGACCTTCTCCTTAAAATTCTGGTAATAGACGATGGCCATGAAGAAAAAGACATAGAACACGTAAAGCAGGTACCCTGAGAGGAACCTGGCCGGGAAGCTCATGGTGGTATAATCCTTCAGTTCGGGAGTGATGAGCCCGATCAAAAGAGAAGTGATATAGACCCAGATCAGGTTAAAAATAGTGGCCGCGACCAGGTGAAAGACCAGAAGACGCGGCCAGGTGTTGGTCTCGATGGTGTTGTATTTGACCACATACCAGATGTTCAGGGCCAGGACGGCAAAAAAGAGATACCCCACAAAGCTGTTGACCAGCGCCTGCTCAATGGGCATGGCATAATAATTCCAGTTGATCAGAGCGTTGGCCCCCGAAAAGAGAATCCAGAAAAGGCCATAAAGGAACAGGAAACGGGAATTAGAGAGCAGCGGGTGTTTCATTTCATTAGTATAGTTGTTTATTAATGATTTGATCTTCAGTTATATAACGCAATGAAGCCAGTTGATGTGCTTCACATCCATGGAAGTCGCATGGAGCAAATATACATGTCCTTATGTGGTCGAAGCACCATGCGACTTTCATTTGTATAGTTGTTTGTTTATGACTTGCTCTTCAGTTATCTGCCGTTGTGAAGCCAGTTTAAGTGCTTCATGTCCAAGGAATTGGCTCCGCGGTGCTCCGCCGAACTTCGTTTCGCATGGGGCAAATATACATTTCCATTTGTGTTCGAAGCACCATGCGACTTTCATCTGTTTAGATTATTACTTACTTGTGGTTCATTCCGTGAAACAGATGCCATTCTCATGTGGATCATCATGTGGGTTGGTGCATAAAGATACATGGGAATTTCATCTAGAAATTTTTGACCTCAACTCCCCCGAAGGCGGTGAAACCTCTTATGATCAACGTCTTGCTCAGATTCTGGTAATCGGGAACAATGGATCCCCGTTTGTCGGTGAATGCTCCGAAGATGGTGGTCACCTCGTTCTTGACCGTCCAGTCGGGAGGTACCTTGAATCCCGAACCCCCGAAGATACTGACACAATCGACGACAGCGCCATTCTCCGACAGGGTGACATTACGCAGGTCATATTCCGAGCCTCCGAAGATGGAAGTGGTTTTGCCCCCTACCAGGCTCTGGGAATTGATGTTGATTTCACGACCGCCAAAGATGACAAAATCGTCAAAGTAGTTCATGTTTTTAGGTCCTCCTGCCCCCGGGATCTTCTCGGACTTGTTGAAACGCAATAGCATAATCACCCCTACGGTCACCAGCAGGGCCGGCCAGAAAAGCCTTCTCAGCTCCCAGGGAACCGTGAAAAAGTGAGGCACCATAAATACGGCTCCCAGCACGATAAGAATCCATCCTGTAGTCTGGTTGCCGTTGATCAGCGTCACCACACCGATGACGATCAGCAGCGATTGCCATGAAATGACCATCTCGCCTACCGCTTCGGGAAGGATGTGGAGCTTGTCCAGCATCCAGAGCATGCCGAATACGATCAGCACGATCCCGAATACAAACCTCCTGTTGCTGCCTTGTTGTAATTCCATGACCTTAATTTTTTATCTAAATGTAATACAATATACCTGCATCCACACGCCCGTTTCGGTAAATATAATCCTTCTGCCGGTAAAACAGGCCCTTGAAGCCCTAAAGTTTCCTCAGGACCAAAGCTGCGCCGGCCACGATCAGGAACAGGGGAAAAATCAGGGAGAAGGAAAATCCGGGGATATCGAAGATTCTGGGGATCAGGAAAATTCCTCCCAGGACGACGAGAATCCAGCCACCGCTCCTTTTTCCTGCCAGCATGACCAGGCCTATGATCACCAGGACCATGGGCCAGGAAAAAAGGATTCTACCCAAATGGTTGAATACCCACACAAAGGGCTGAAACATCTGGTCGATGTGGAAATGGACGCCCAGCTGACGCAGCAGCCATACCATCCCTACGGCAATCAGAATGACAGCCAGCACCAGTTTTGAATGGTCATCGCCGGTTTTCTCCTTCTTGTTCATCCGGTCGTTACGACTCAGGTATTCCGGTTCTGACCTGTTATCCCTGTTTCTGTTATCCATGACGCAGAATTTTAACACCAGGTCAAAACTAATCACTTCCGGGATGTGTCGGCCTACCGATTCGGTTAAAGGGGGCAAAATACCGGTAAATGAGGGGTATCAGCTATTTTCCCTTCTCTTTCGTCCAGGCATCTTTCAGGGCCACCGTACGGTTGAAGACCGGTTTCCCCGGAGTGGAATCAGGATCGACGTTAAAATAGCCGATTCTTTCAAACTGGAAATGGGAAAATGGGACAGCCTGGACCAGGGAGGGTTCGACCCGGCATCCCTGTTTTATCACCAGGGACCCGGGATTCAGGAACTCCTTGAAATCGCGTTCCTTTTCTTCGGAAAGATCCTCCACCATGAAGAGGCGGTCGTAAAGGCGTACTTCGGCTTCGACGGCATGGGCCGCCGATACCCAGTGGATAGTGGCTTTCACCTTCCGCCCGTCGGGGGCATTCCCCCCCCGGGTTTCCGGATCATAAGTACAGAGCAGGGCCGTAACCTCCCCCTTTTCATCGCGGACCACCTCCTGACAGGTGATGAAATAGGCGTAGCGGAGCCTTACCTCCCTGCCCGGGGCCAGCCTGAAGAATTTTGCGGGTGGATTCTCCATGAAATCTTCCCTTTCAATATAGAGTTCTCCCGAGAAAGGAACCAACCGCGTGCCGGCTTCCGGATCCTCGGGATTGTTGACGGCTTCCACCATCTCGGCTTCCCCTGCCTGATAATTGGTGATGATCACCTTCAGGGGGTCGAGTACGCCCATCACCCTGGGAGCGGTCTTGTTAAGGTCTTCACGGACACTATGCTCCAGCAAAGTCACATCGCTGATCCCTTCGACTTTTGTCACTCCCACCCTTTCGGCAAAATTGCGGATCGAGGCGGGGGTATACCCCCTGCGACGCAATCCTGAGATGGTGGGCATACGGGGGTCGTCCCACCCGCTTACATAACGCTCCTTCACCAGTTCCAGAAGCTTGCGCTTGCTCATCACGGTATAGGTAAGGTTGAGGCGGGCAAACTCGATCTGCCGGGGCCGGTAATCCCCCTCCTTTAGCTGGTCAATGAACCAGTCGTACAAAGGACGGTGTACTTCAAATTCAAGGGTACAGATGGAATGGGTGATTCCCTCCCAGTAGTCACACTGCCCGTGGGCAAAATCGTACATGGGGTAGATCACCCATTTGTCACCGGTGCGGTGGTGGGGGGTCTTCATGATCCGGTACAAAATCGGGTCACGCATATGCATGTTGGGGGAGGTCATGTCAATTTTGGCACGCAGTACACAGGCCCCTTCCTCAAAATCACCGTTTTTCATGGCTTCAAACAGCCGGAGGTTCTCCTCCACAGAACGGTTCCGGTACGGACTCTCAGTACCCGGCCGGGTGGGTGACCCCTTCTGGTTGCTGATGGTCTCCGCATCCTGGTCGTCAACATAAGCTTTGCCTTCCCTGATCAGCTTCAGGGCAAACGCATACAACCGGTCGAAATAGTCGGAAGCATAAAAAAGCCGGTCACCCCAGTCAAATCCCAGCCACCGTACATCCTCCATGATGGAACGGACATACTCGTCCTCCTCCTTTTCGGGATTGGTATCGTCGAACCTGAGATTGGTCATTCCCCCGTACTTCAACGCCGCGCCAAAATTGAGACAGATTGACTTGGCATGCCCAATGTGAAGATAACCATTGGGCTCGGGTGGAAACCGGGTATGCACCCTTCCGTCATTCTTCCCCTCACTGAGATCCTTCTCGATCTGCTGGTGTATGAAATTGCTCTTTGCGGTTACTTCCTGTCCGTTCGTTTCCTTATCTGTCATGGTCGTCTCTTTCTAATCCTGAAGTGATCTCCGGGAAACGCTCCCGGAAAAGGCCGGTCTTGCGGCGCGTCAAAGTTAAAAAATGATTTTTGCCCTTGATTCCCCACCAGGGAAAATGTGGTACAGGGCATTAATTTCTTAAATTCGCCATAAAGAAAGTAACTGCCTCCCTGAATTAACGTTACGGCAGGGAATGACCGGCCGCGGTCATCGTAAGGCCCTCAAAGGTATCCCCCCGGAAAAGTGGCGAACAAACTTCAGGAGGAACAAATATCGGAGCATGCGCGATAAGATAATCATTGAGCTCGAGAACATGAAGTTTTACGCCTACCATGGCCACTACGAGGTGGAGCAGAAGGTGGGCAACCATTTTCTGGTAAGTCTGCTGGCCGAGACGGAGATGAGAACTGCCCTACAGTCCGACCGGCTCAGGGATGCCGTCGACTACCAACAGATCTACGCCCTGGTCCTGCGCGAAATGGAGATTCCCTCCCATCTCCTGGAGCATGTCGCCGAAAGAATCCTCTCTTCCCTGCTCAGCGAGGTCAAAGGGATTAGCTACGCCAGGGTGAAAATTTCCAAGATGAACCCCCCCATGGGCGGGGAAATAGAAAAAGTGAGCGTGACCCTTGAAAGAGATATGTGAAAAAGTACTATCTTTGCCGTCCGATAGGGAATCGGGAATCGGGAATCGGGAATAAGAGATAAGAGATAGGGTTCCTTGGCCGAGTGGTTAGGTAGCGGTCTGCAAAACCGCCTACGGCGGTTCGATTCCGCCAGGAACCTCAAATTTAAAAACCGTAGCGCTGAAAATCAAAGCGTTGCGGTTTTTTTTACACCCCGATCTCTCCTGTGGACCCGGAATGATGCCGACATTTCCTATTCAAGACAGCGTTAAACGATAATGGCCAGACCGGGTTTTGCCGGCCTTACGAAAATTGACTATTTTCGTCACCTCATACAGAACACCAGCCTGAGAAACCATGATTTATGGAAAGATAACCTCATCAGAAGGGGCATTGGTCAGTTTTTCGATATTTGAAGGAACCGCTGCCGATGAATATCATCTGATGATTACCCCTTCTGCCGGAACGTCTGCCGATGTGCAATACCGGCAGATCGGACAGGCGGTGGAGGAGTTTTTGGTTTCCCGGCGCCTGGTTTGTCCGACGGTGATCTACCACCGTTATTTTTCAAGCGATGTGGCGAACCATGCCGCTATCCTTCCCCTTCAGGAGAGAAACCTGGAAAACGTGATCTCATTGGTGCAGCAGCCCCCTGCCTTGGGGAACAAAATTCTGGCGTGGGTATATCTGGCCTCCTTTCACCAGAGTACTCCCCAAACCACATCCGATACCCGCACCTTCACCGTATCCCATAACGGATACGACCATATTTATACTTCCGGAATGGTGGCTCCCCAACAGAAGGGATCTCTGGAACAGACCAATGCCATTTTCGGGGAGTATGCCTCCCTGCTGATGAGAGGAGGCCTTTCCCTGGCGGGCCATTGCATACGTACGTGGATCTTTGTCCGCGACATCGACAACAACTACGGGGGGATGGTCAAAGCCCGGAATGCCTTTTTCCAGAAAGAGGGACTGACTTCTGCCACGCGTTTCATTGCCAGTACCGGCATTGAGGGTAAAACAGCGCAGCCTGGCGCCCTGGTGGCCATGGATGCTTATGCCATCGGAGGGATTGCCCCTGCACAGATCAGCCATCTCAAAGGCCTCAGCCACCTCAGTCCCACCCACGTTTACGGAGTGGCCTTTGAACGGGGAACCACGGTCGATTATGGCGACCGCCGCCATATTTTCATCTCCGGAACCGCCAGTATCGACCACCGGGGCCATATACTCCACCAGGGTGACATTACCCGCCAGACCGGGAGGACCTTTACCAATATCAGGGTTTTACTGGAAGAAGCCGGCGCCTCCTTCAGGGATGTCTCCTCCATGATCGTTTACCTGCGCGACCTCGCCGACACCTCTTTTATCATCGCTTACCTGCAAGAACACTTCCCCGGTATTCCGGTGGTGGTGGCCATCGCCCCTGTATGCCGCCACGGATGGCTTGTCGAAGTGGAATGTACAGCTGCCGTTGCCGTGCAGAATCCGCAATTCAGGGATTTCTGACCCCCTGTTACGGAGGACTTCCCGCCGGACCAATGACTTTTACCATTCCTCACAGGCGCCGGTCAGAGGTAGCGCCTGGTTTGTGAACGGTAGGCGGAGTATGCTTCCCCGAATCTTTCCCCCAGAAATGCTTCCTCGCCCTTTACAATAAGATGGTAGACATAAAAACTGAACAACCCGGGCAGAACGGTCCACCATTTCAGGGTAAAGAGCATGACAGCCAGGGTGATCAGGTGAACGCCCAGATACATCGGATTGCGGCTCCACCGGTATATTCCACTGGTGCGCAGCCGCGTCTCCTCCCTGGGCAGGCCGACCCGCAGGGAACTCCCCAGAGTAAATGAACTGGCCAAAACCAGCACTCCCCCAGCCACCAGCGCCACCATCGCGGCAAGATCATAGCCCCAACCTGATGCCTGTCGTAAGTGGCCCGCCATCACCATCACGTACACCCCGGCAAACCAGACCATGAATCCCGCTGCCTTCCCTGTAAAAAACAGCCAGGGATCAATCGTTGCCTTTCCATGAATTTCTGCCATACGCGCTTCCTCTGAAATGACATTATACGATTTTGTACCTTTATGTTCTCTTACCTCCTCTGATAAAGCATGGAAGGATTGTACCCACAGATCGCTTTCCGGCAACTCCCATGATGGTGTGATTATACTTTGCCAGTGTTTCTGACCAGCAATTTGGGCTCCATCATCTCCATGACTGAATACCTGACTCCTTCACGGCCGAAGCCTGAATCCTTCACCCCTCCGTAGGGCATGTGGTCAACCCGGAAAGTGGGCACATCATTGACCATCACTCCGCCCACCTCGAGTTGTTCAAAGGCCTGGTTCATTTCATCGATGGCATTGGTGAAGATCCCTGCCTGCAGTCCGTAACGGGAGTCATTGACCATGCCAATGACTTCACCGAAACGGTCATAGGGTTCCAGGGTAACCACAGGCCCGAAGATTTCGAGGGCGCAGACTTTCATCCAGGGTTGGGTCCGGGTGATTACCGTGGGCGTAACCATCCTGCCCGTCCGGCTGCCACCGCAGAGCACCTTGGCCCCGGCGGCTTCGGCTTCACGGATCCAGCTCTCCACGCGGATGGCATTCGCCTCATCGATCATCACCGATACCTCCGTGGCCTGATCCAGGGGATCGCCCACCCGGAGCCCCTTCACCCTTTCCACGAACCGCCCGGCAAAGGAGTCCATCAGGGAGCGGTGAATAAAAATGCGCTGAACATGAATGCACACCTGCCCGGAATAGGCAAAGCTGCCGGCCAGGATTTTCTCCGTAGCCAGATCCAGGTCGGCAGTGGGAGTGACCACTACCCCGGCATTGCCTCCCAATTCCAGGAGTACCTTTTTCCTTCCCGCCCTGTTCTTGATATCCCAGCCCACTTCGGGCGATCCGGTGAAGCTGACCATTTTGATCCTTTCATCGGTGACCAGGAGACTTCCGGCATCCCTGCCGGTGACCAGCACAGAAAGGGCCCCGGGGGGCAAATCCGTCTCATGGATGATGGCCGCCAGCTCCAGCACGGAGAGCGGTGTGGAGCGTGCCGGCTTGAGAATGATGGGATTTCCGGCCGCCAGGGCCGGAGCAATCTTATGCACCGCCAGGTTAAGAGGAAAATTAAAGGGAGCAATACCGGCCACCAATCCGAGGGGGAAATATCTTACCCACCCCTCCTTGCCCTCGCCTGAAGCGGTCCAGTCGAGCGATAATCCCTCGCGGGGCAGCCGTTTGGCCTCTTCGGCAGCCACCAGAAAGGTCTGGGCTGACCGGTCAACTTCCCCCAGAGCATAACGGATGGGCTTCCCCGACTCCAGACTGAGTACCCTGGCCAGCCGTTCCCTCTCCTGCCGCAACCTGGCCGAAACATGGCTGAGGATTTCATACTTCCGGTAGGAAGGAAGCCGTCTCATCTCCTCTTCCGCAGCTTTTCCGGCGACAATGGCCGTTTCCACTTCAGCCGCACCGGCCAGGGCCACCCGGGCAAACACCTTGCCATCGAATGGATTTACCACCTCCAGCCCAGGCGCTGCCCCGGCAAACCGCCCCGCCAGATAATACTGGTAATACGCCATAGAGTCTTGCATTGCACTTGTCTATTTGTGAGTTGATGACTTGTACTTCAGTTGCATCTGGAAGCGATGCCCGCTAAAGTGCATCACGCCCATGGAAGCCGCATGGACCAAATATACATGCCCTTTTCTGATCGGACTACCATGCGACTTTCATGTGTTGCCCGGATGACAGAGCGTATGGGCTTCACCCGGTAAAACAAAAGCAACCGGAATGGTCGGGATTGCTCAATTTAAACTCCGGCCACGATAACCGTGTAGTTCTTTCCGTACTTTTTGGCACATTTCGGACAATAGACGTACCACATGTACATTTTTTCGTATGCCAGCCCACGGGCTTTCACAGCGGCATCGAAATCCTTGCAGAATTTTCCGGTGTCGCTGTAAGGCCCTTCGTACACCCTGCTGTAAAACTTTCCGCTGAGGGTGGTATTCTCCGCCCCGGGGATTTCCCTGTCCACCGCAATGAGAATGTCCATGTTCCAGCGGGAGGTGTGGTCTGAAAGCCCGAGATTGTCCACAAACCCGGCACCGGCATGGTTCACTTTTTCAAATACCCTTTTCATCACCTGCCCGAAATTCAGCGGCATGAAGAAAAATGTACACACTTTTTCCCTGATGAATTTTTTCTCTTTCCATTCATGGATTTTGTCATCCCACACCGTTGGTTCAAACGGGGGACAACATTCCTGGTCTGATAATGGCTTCATATTCCTCCGGAATTTAAACAGTTTAGATGATTCTTCTTCCACAATTCACTATAAAATTAGTGAAAGAGGGCCATTTCTGACCGCATGTCAGTGGATATTTTCAACAAAACAGGCGGGAAGCTGGTCACCTCACAATTCCTTGAGCATCCATATGTTGCAGGCGAAGTGGCCGGAGTTACCCCATGGTGCGGGCAGATAGCGGAAGCCCGCTTTTTCATACATGCCCACCGCTTTGCCCAGTTCGGGGAAGGATTCGAGGTAGAGCTGCCTGAATCCCAACTGGCGGGCCGACTCAAAGCAGATTTCCATGAGGTGCCTGCCCGTTCCCTGACCACGGTAGGGTGCCGCCAGGTAAAACTTGACCAGCTCACCGCATCCCTCCGGTAACCCCGGAGTAGGATAGATCCCGCATCCCCCGGCCATGACGCCGTCGGCAATGGCAATCCAGTAAACCGAACGGGGATGCCGGAAGAGTTCAAAGAGATGATCGGTGGTGGGATCGGTATAGACCGTTCCCGGCCGGTCTACCCCGAACTCCCTGAATACCCCCCTGATCAGTTCGGCAATCCCCAGATTGTCACCAGGCTCTATCTGTCTGTATGCAACTGACATAACATATGAAAACGGGGGTCCCCTGAAATCCAGCTCCTTGTTTCAGCCGTCAGCAACGCACTTACTTTACCCCGGAATTTCGGCAGACCACCATATTCCGACCGGAAAATTAAAAAATATACGGAATAAACCTTCTGGCTCTCTTCATTTGTTGCCAGTAAGCACCCCCGAAAACAATATGAACCACAATAACTGCCCCATAATGATTGCAACAATATCATTCTGAGCCGAAAATACACAAATATCGCCGAAGCCCCTAGATGAACCGTTCCCTCTTCTGGAGGTTGAAAAGCCCGTAAAGCAGGAAGATCACCATGCCCACTCCCAGGAAAAGGCGGTTTCGGGTGACGATGCCCTTCCAGATGATGGCGTTGAAGTTGTCGGGAAGCTCCATGGGATTCAGGAAGATATTCCACTGTGACCTGGCCAGCGATTCCGACATGATGAGCAGGGCGACCCCGATCAGGATCATCACCACGGCCGTACCGTTGCCGTTTTTGATCAGGGTTGAGAACATAAAGGCCGCCCCTCCCAGAAAACCAATCGGGAACATCAGCTGTACCGCCATCTCGACAGGTTTGACCGGATAGATCAGCACAGAGGAGAGATACCCGTAAAGAATCAGGATAACGAACACCTGCACGAAAATCATGGCCAGCCTGACCAGCCACACCTTGTAACGGTAGTTGGGAATGCCGAAGAGGATTTCCAGAATCCGGGAATCCTCATCGTTCTGAATGCCGAAAACCGAAGGATAAAAGACCAGAAGCACACCCGGGAAAAGAATAAGATTATAGATATCCCCTTCACCCACCGACTGGTTGTTGATTACCTCCGTGATGGCGAAGAAGAGGTAAAAAGCGAAGGAGGCCAGCAGGAACCAGAGGAACTTTCCGGCAAAGATGATCTTGAGGTTGTAACGGATGGTCCGCCACAAGTTGATCATGAAATTTTTCTGAAACAGCTTCATATTGTTCTATTTATCCGGGAGGTCAAACGATATCACGCAGCAGACAGAGGTAAGCATCCTCGAGGTGGGCCCTTACATTGACGGCTCCGGGGAAGGGTTCTTCCCTGGAGATGGCCCTGACCTTGATCCTGTCTCCCTCGCGCAGGTGGTTGGTGATCATCTGCTTGTTGGGGAATTGTTCAAACTCGGCGGGGGTCATGGAGAACTGCCAGACATACCTCTCGCCCAGGTTCACCATTTCGGTGGGCACCCCCCAGTATTTGAGTTTTCCCCGGTTGATAACGGCCACCTGGTTGCAGGAACTGGAGATGTCCTCGATGATATGGGTGGAGAAGATGACGATCCTTTCGCGGCTCAGCTCGACCAAAAGGTTACGGAAGCGGATTCTCTCGCGCGGGTCAAGGCCTGCCGTAGGTTCGTCAACTACCAGGATCCGCGGCAGATTGAGCAGTATGTGGGCAATGCCGATGCGCTGCTTCATCCCTCCTGAGAAGGATCCGATGGCGTCATCCTTTCTGTCAAACATGTGCACCGCCTTCAATACGTATTCAAGCCGCTGGCTGCGGGTCTGCACATCGCTGATCCCCTTCAGGATCGCCTGGTAATCCAGAAATTCCCAGGCCGACATGTTCTCATAGGTCCCGAATTCCTGCGGCAGATAACCGATGAGCCCCTGCAGTTCCTCGCGGTATTGCTGGGTGTCCAGGCCGTTGATGAAAATTTTCCCGTAGCTCTGTTCGAAAATGCCGGTGATGATTCGCATCATGGTTGACTTCCCGGCGCCGTTGGGCCCCAGCAAGCCGAACATCCCGGTGGTGATCTCCATGGAGACTCCGTTCAGGGCTTTGAAAGGTTTCTTGCGCTTTCCGATCACCGGGATTTCTTTCACCATGCGGAAATAGCCGCGTCTGAGCCCCCCGAAACGCCCCGTAATCCGGTCAATGTTCACATTTTTGTTGTGCACATATTCCGAAGAGGTGTAGATGGCCAGCAGTAAGAAGAAAATCAATCCGGTAAAAATGACCATGCCGTTGTTATCCCACTTGGCCCAGAAGAGGAGCAGGAAGAGGATGGGGACGCCCCATAACAGCAGGTTGTATCCCCATTTTTGCAGCTTCAGACAGAGGCTTTTTCCCGTGCGGTTGTACCGGTTGGCAAGTATCCCCTGCAGGGGTTGCCACAACATGAACAGGAAGAAATAGATGATCACCGCCAGCACCAACATGGCAAAATTGCTCCGCAGATGGAAGAAGGTGAACCAAATCAGGAATCCCAGGAGGGGAATCTGCCAGATCAGGTCGTAGAAATCCCTGGGCTGGGTAAAGGTGCGTGTGAGCCCCGCACGTTCCCTGATCTTCAGGCCCGACTTCCACTCCCGCATGAACCGCGTGTCGCGCTCATAGATCTTCACCAGCTTGTGGATTTCGATTTTGATGGGATCCTTTTCCCCTATGAGTTTGGTCTGGGCTGTACGCAAACTGTTCTGGACAAACCAGGTCAGACCCGGAATCAGAAGGATCACCAGCATAAAGGTAAGCAGTTGCCAGATAAAGGTATCGACCCTGAAATAAATGTACCATACGGCTGCCAGAAATAACAGGAGATGAAGCGCCTTGATTTTCCAGTTCAGGTTTCTCATCCAGGCCAGGGTATTCTCCAGGCCGGCATATAAGGTGGGTACGAAGACCAGGGTGAGCAGGGTACTCAGGGTGAGGCCCCCGATGACGGTGATGGCGAAGGGTGCGCCTATGGCTCCCACATATTCCGACTGTCCCAGGGCCATGGGGAACATAGCCACGATGGTGGTGATGGCCGTGATCAGAATGGGCCGCACCCGCGACAATCCCGCCTCGATCAGGGCCCGCGACTTTCGGTGACCCCGCTTCCGCAGAATATTGGTGAAGTCGATCAGGATAATCCCGTTGTTGACCACCACACCCAACAGGATGATGAACCCGGTCAGGGTATTGGCATTGAACAGGCTGTTGCCCGTCAGAATCAGCGCCAGAAATGATCCGATGGCCGCCAGGGGCACAGAGAACATCAGTACAAACGGTGTGGACACCGACTCGAACACCGAAGCCAGTATCATCAGAATCAGAATGAACGCCGCAGCGATCAGAAAGTAAAACTCTTTGTACTGGTCCTCCTCGTGGATCACCTGAACTGCCACACCCGCCGGAAGATTATACGCCTCCACGACCTCATCGATCTCCATCCGGTAGGCGTTGAGCAGATCTTTGGAATCTTCGGCTTCCGAGGCAAAACGGTAATTGACTTCGATTTGTTTTTCCTGGTTGACCCGCGTAATATTGGCCATGCCGCTGGCATAAATGATCTCGGCCACATCCTGAAGGTCGTACACCGCCCCCTGGTTGTTGCTGATCTTCAGGGCGCGCAGATCATCGATGGTCTTGTCGGTTTCCTCCTCTTCCCCGGCCCCCTTTTCTTTCAGGATAATATCGTACTCGTCGGTGCCCTGCTTGAAGGTGACACCGGAGCTGAATTCCCGGCTGAAGGAGGCCAGTTCCCCGGCGATATTGCCTAGAGAAAGGTTGTATTCGGTCATCAGCCGCTGATTGAAGAGAAGGTGGATCTCGGGGCGGTTGGAGCCCACGCTCACATTGACGCTCGACACCGACTCCAGGTTGTCGATGAAGTAACGGAGGTCTTCGGCCACCCCTCTCATGACGTTAAAATCCTGGCCTTTGATGACGATCCGTTCCTGGTTGGAGCCGATACCCATAAAACGGCCGAAATCGCCGCCTGCGCCGCCAGCCATTCCTCCCCCGCCGCGAAAACTCTGGCTCGAAGTAGGCTGCGTCAGGCTGATCTCCGCATTCCGGATGTTCCGCACCCGGCCTTCCACATCTGACTTGATCTCGGCCACCTCCCTTTTGGCTATTTTTTCAAACTCCTCTTTCAGGGTAATGGTCACAATGGCTTCTTCCTCCTGTACGCGGGAGGTATAATCCTTGATCTCCTTCACCTCGGGAAGCCGGCTTTCCAGTTCCCTGACCACAATGTCGGTGGCATCGAGGGTAGAACCGGTAGGCATGGTCACATAGACGGAGAAGGTATCCTGGTCCACCTCACGGAGGGAGTTCACGCTGATGGCCAGTACCACGAAGATGGAAATGAAAAAGACCACCAGGGCACCGACGATGGTGGCAGCGGGATTACGCATGGCCTGCTTGAGCAGCACCACATAAACCTGGATGATCCGGTTGTTGGTGGTCACCTTTTCATAGAAGATATTATGCGACCGCTCTCCCTTCAGCAACAGGTGGGCCGCCATGGGAATCAGCAACAGGGCCACCACGGAGGAGATCACCAGCGTCGAAACAATGGAAACCCCCACATGACTCCCCAGGATGCGGATCATGTACTCCGAGGAAAAGACAAAAGGCAGGAAAACGGTGATGGTGGTCAGGGTAGCGGCTACCACCGAACGCCAAACCTCAGTGGTCCCCTGGATCACTGCTTTATCAGGAGTATAGCGTTTCCCCGCCAGCCGGTAGATATTCTCCAGCACGACCACACTGTTGTCGAGGAGCATGCCTACCGCCAGGGCCATACCCACCAGGGTAAGGCTGTTGATGGAGATTCCGAAGGCATAGAAGAGGTTAAAAGCCGAAAAGACCGACACAGGGATGGCCAGGGCAATAATGGCCACAATCCTTATGTTTTTCAGAAAGATCCACAGGACGAAAACGGCCAGCAATCCCCCTACCAGGGCCAGAGAGATGATCTGGTCGATGTTTTTTTCCATGGTTTCTGCAGCATTCGACTGAATGACGATTTCGACATCACTGGAGGCCAGTTTACGGTTGAGACGTTCGATGACTTCCTGGGTGCGGTGCGACAGGTCGATGAGGTTAGCCTGGGAATCGCTCACCAGGAGCATCGAAATGGCATCCATGCCGTTGACACGGCTCAGGGTGGTTTCCTCCTTCACTCCAAAATAGACCTCGGCCACATCTTTTAAAAGAATGGGGCCCTCCGCCAGGACGATCTTCTCGATGTCGGTCACATCCTGGTATTCCGAGGTGACATGCACGAAATACTGGCGGTTGGACTCATGGAGGTAGCCGGCGAAGGTCCGGTTGAGGGAGTTGGAGCTGAGGGCCGACCTGATCTGGGAGAGGGTGATCCCGTAGGCCTCGCAGGCAGCCATGTCGATGGTGATCTCAATGGAGCGTTCCTTGCCTCCGTATACATTGGCCGAAGCAATCCCGTCCACATTCTGAAGGTCATTGAGGACCTCCTGGTCGACGAGGTTGCGGATACGGTCGGTGCCTCCGCTGCCTCTGATCTGCAACTCCATGAACTGGTTGGTGAGCTGCTGCATATCGACCCGGGCCAGGGTCACCGTGAACTCCTCGGGAAGGGTCTCACGCACCTGGTCGATCTTCTCCTGCAACTTCAGATAAAGATACTTGAAGTTGACATTTTTCTTAAAGCTGATCTGAATGGAGGCCTGCCGGTTATTAAGCCAGGTCTCCATATCCTCTACCCCCTCCAGGGTTCCGATGGCTCCCTCCACGGGGATCACCGCCTGGTTTTCCATGTAGTTGGGATCGACCTCCTGGCGGGAAGTGATCTGCACATAAAGCATGGGCAGGGTGGCGTCGGGCATCAGTTCGACCGGGAGCTGCTTGTAGGAAATGTAGCCCAGCAGGGTCATTCCCAGGAACAGCATGCTGATAAATACCTTTCTGTTGATGATAAACCTCATCTGATCATCCTTTAATGCTGATTAATAATCGCTCTCCCCGGTTTCAGGGGTGGCTTTTTCGGGGTGGAGGCGGTCGAGGAGGTCATAAACACAAGGGATGACCACCAGGGTGAGCAGGGTCGAAGAGACCAGGCCTCCAATGACAGCCAGAGCCATGGGGGAGCGGAGTTGTGCGCTTTCCCCGAAGCCGATGGTCAGGGGGATAAGGGCCAGGATGGTGGTGGCGGTAGTCATCAGGATGGGCCGCAGCCGCTGCTGACCGGCCATGATGATGGCACTGCGGCGCTCCATGCCGCCCCGTATCAGCTGGTTGATCCGGTCAATAAGGATGATGGAGCTGTTGACGGCAATCCCCGCCAGCATGATGATCCCGATCACCGCCATGATGTTCAGGGTACGCCCCAGCAGGAAAAAGGCGAGGATACTGCCCACTACTGCAAAGGGAATGGTCAGTAACACCGTGAAGGGATGGATCAGCGACTCGAAGATCGAGGCCAGCACCATATAGACCAGCACCACCGAAAGCAGGAGGGCAAAACCGAGACTGCTCATTGACTCCTGCCGTTTCTGCTCGTCACCGGTGACCTGAATCGAATAATCGGGGGGAAGATCGATCTCCCCGGTAGCCTCCCTGATCCTTGAAGCCATATGTTCCAGGGCAATTCCCGGCTCCATCTGGGCGGTGATCTTCCCGATGCGGTTCTGGTTTCTCCGGAAAATCTCACGTGGCGACTCCCCGTACCTGATATCGGCGATTTCGGTAAGCCTGAACATCTGGGTTCCCGAGCGGATGACCATGTTGCTGATCTCCGACAGACGGGTTTCCGGAAGTTTGATGGTGATATCCCTCATTTCGCCGCCCTGTTCCAGCTGACCGGCCGTTTTGCCCTGGAGCTGATCCTGGAGCTGGGTCACCACGGTATTCACATTGAGGTTGTACATTCCGGCCTTGATGCGGTCGATGACCACCTCCACTTCGGGAGCACCGTTCTCTATTGACGACTGGATGTTGAACAATCCCGGCAGGGAGTCCATCCGGGCTTTGACAGTCAGGGCGATCTCCTCGATCTGATCCATTTCCTCTCCCTTGATTTCGACCACCACAGGGGCCTCATCGCTTCCCAGAATGGTCTTCAGGGCGGTCTCCTCCTTGGAGAAGGTGACCTCCAGATCGGGAATGCCGGCCGTCAGCCGGTCGATGGTGGCAATGACCTGGTCGGCGGTGATCTGGGCTTTCTTGCTGAGAATCACCTTAAGTTCAGCGGTGTTCTCCCCCTCGAAAACGGAATTGGCATCGCCTGAGAGCCCTGTGCGCGGTCCGGCATGGGAATAGATCTTGTCGAGGTCACCGCCAAGATATTCGGTGATGATCCCCTCCACGTTGCTGACAGTGGCCTCGGTGCGCTCGAGGCGGGTTCCCTCGGCCAGCTTCAGATTCAGGGTGAACTCCCGGGCCTCGGTCTGGGGCATGAATTCGGAGCCGATAAGCGGAATCAGCAGATAGGAGGCCCCGGTGAGCAAAAGGGCCACAATAAGCACCGGCCATTTGATCTGCAGGATTTTATCGAGGAGCCGGCCATATCCGGTCATCTGCATAGCCCGGTGGGTGACCGGAGCCGCCTTGTGACGGTAGAACCGGTGATAAAGCATGGGAATCAGGAAGATGGCCGCAAATAGAGAGGAAAGCAGCGAAAAGGCAACCGTCCAGGCCTGGTCCCTGAAGAGCTCCCCGGAAGCCCCATGAAGATAGACGATGGGCAGGAAAACCACAATGGTGGTCAGGGTGGAAGCCACAATGGCCCCACCCACCTGGGCTGTGCCATTGACCGCCGCCTCCTTGGCAGAAGCACCCCCCTCATGGTGCCTGAAGATGTTCTCGATCACCACAATGGCATTGTCGACCAGCATCCCTGCCCCTAGCGCAAGTCCGCCCAAGGTCATGATATTGATGGTCAGATCATTGAAATACATCAGATTAAAAGTGGCAATGATCGAGAAGGGAATGGCCAGACTGACGATCAGGGTAGTTCCCATCCTCCGGAGGAAGAAAAAGAGCACCACTACCGCCAGGACAACTCCGTAAAGGGCCGAATCCTTCACCTCAGAGATGGCATCCCTGATGAAGGTCCCCTGGTTGGTGACCAGTGTGAGTTCGTACCCCGGAAGGGCCTTGCCAATCTTTTGGAGCGCCTCATTGATCTGGTCCACCGCCTTGACGGTATTAAACCGGGTCTCCTTGTATATGGAAAGACCGATGCATCTTTTACCGTTGAGGTGGACAATATTGACCGGTTCCTTGTTGGCCATGGAAACCGTGGCCACATCCTTGAGGAATATGGGAGCCATGCCGGTGGTTCCCCCTGTGGTGGAGGCCGGGCTCCCCGCTGAGGAAGCCACCGCCTTATACCCGACAATCAGGTTTTCGAAGTCAGCGGGCTCCTGCAGGAGCCCGACTCCCTTCACAATATACTGGAGTCCCATTTCGGAAATCCTGCCCCCGGAAACGCTCCGGTTGAAATTCTGAATACGGTTGCTCACCTCATCGAGGGTGAGGCTCTGGGATTCGAGGCGGTACAGGTCGGTTTCGATGACAATTTCGCTCTCCTCTTCTCCGGAAAGCTCCACCTCTGCCACCCCCTCAAGCCTGACCAGTTCGTTGCGGACATAATTCTGGGCCACCTTGCGGATCTCGTTGAGGTCGGTGATTTCATGGTGGGCCAGAGCGACCAGCATGACCGGGGCGGTATTGGGGTCGTGCTGGGTGATCTTCAACTCATCGATTTCCATGTTCTGGGCAAAGGAGTTCAAGGCTTTCTGCAGGTCGAGAAAAGCCTCATCCATATCCTTGTTCCAGGCATATTCCACGGTAATTTGGGAGGTGCCCACCTTGGTCACGGAAGTCACCTGCACCACATCGGACTGCCTGATGGCCAGGGCTTCGATATTCTCCACGAACTGCTTCTCCATCTCCTCGGGAGGCCGCTCCCCGGAAGTGATCTCCACGAAGATCCTGGGTGACCGGAGATCAGGGAAAAGGTCCATCCCCAGCTTGTCGAAGGAAATATACCCCAGCAGCAAAACTGCCAGCACGATCATCAGGATGGTGACCGGGTAATTGACTGAAAACAGGGTAAGTTTTTTCACGGTTGTCTCTTTATAAGTTGAAAATGGGCGGCCTGCACCGGCAGAATGCACACCCTTTGCAGCCCCGGGCCGCCGTACCCCGGTGGTTGATATCTCCCGGGGAGCAGCATGGAGCGGCGGGTTTACCTGATGACTTTAACTTTGGAATCGTTGCGCAGGGTCTCATAACCCTTTACCACCAGCCTTTCATTTTCCTTCAGGCCGGCAATCACCTCGGCATAATCCTGGTTTTCGATGCCCAGGGTGATCCGCCGTTCACGGGCCGTACTCTGGTCGACTACGAAAACCACCTTGCCGCGGTTACTGCTCATGATGATGCTCTTGGGAATGACGATGGCGCTATCGCGGCGGGCCACGACAATATCCCCTTTCACGAACATCCCCGGACGGAGCTTCAGATCGGGATTCTCGATGAGCAGCTTCCCTTTGAAGGTACGGGTTTCGGTACTCACGGCCGGCGAGAGTTCCGTGACCACTCCCTTCAGGGTGTCTTCGGCAATGGTATAGTTGGTGACGATCACCTCCTGGCCAGTCTGCACCTCCGAGATGCTCTTCTCAGGCAGATTGATGTCGAGATACATCTTGTCATAATTCATAAGGGTGACCACCGCCTGGCCTGAAGCAATCCTGGTGCCCTGGGTAAAATAGGGAAGATCCACAATGACCCCTCCGAAGGGTGCCACGATGCTCATCTTCGAAAGGCGTACCTGGGCATTCTCAAAATCGTAACGCGCATTGGTTGCCGACACCTCAGAATTACGGAGTTCCCGCAGGGTGACCCCCCCCTTTTCATACAACGACTTCTGCTTTTCATACTCCTGGGCTGCAATCTCCAGGTTGAGTTTCTTGGCATCCAGGGCAATGTTGTTGACATATTCCGCGTCTTCGAGGCGGATAAGTACCTGCCCCGCCCTGACCCGGTCGCCCAGTTTGAAAGGCCTCCCGGTCGAAGGATTGTTCACCAGCCGGTACTGCCCTGCCATCTCGCTGCTGAGGGTCACCTCCTGCATCGCCTTGGCCGTCCCCGTAGTGTTCACATACATTTCAATGGGATGCTTTTTGATATCCTCCACCGAAACCGGAATGGCCAGATCAGTCGTTTCAGCCTGCTGACGGTTGTTGCATGCAAAAAGAGCCAGCAATGCGGCTAAGGCCAGAAAATTGGTTATCTTCTTCATTTTGTGAGTTTTTTCTTATTTGTCGGTCTTGTATAATTCTGTGGGTATGACGGCCTGGTCCTTCTCAAAGTCATAGAGTGACTGGATCTTGAGGTTAAGGAGCTCAATCTTGTAATTGATCAGGGCCTGTGCATAGTTGATCTTCTGGTTGGAGAGCTGGGTCTGGTACAGGTTAAGGTCCATCCCCGTCAGGTCGCCATTCTCATACCTCTCCAGATTGATCTCATAGGTAAGCTGGGCGTTGCGCTCGTTCTGGCGGGCAATCTCGATCTGGTTGACCTGGTTCTGGAGGTTCCGGTAGGCTTCTCTGATGTCAATGATGATCTGTTTCTTCTGTTCGTCGAAATTGAGTTCCTGGCTTTTAATAGCTGCCTCCTGGGCCTTGATACGGGCCTTGCGCTCCCCCCAGTCGAAAATGGGGATGTTGAAGGAGAGCTGTACCTGGGGATTCTTGGTGGGCTGGTCAAAAACGCCGGTCAGTTTCTCATTGTCGCCAATAAAGCCATAGGCCAGGTTCATGCTTCCGTTAAATTCGTTGAGGGCTTTGGTCCGGATCATATCGAACTGACTGGTTTCCAAATCAATCTCCCTTTGGCGCAATTCCATACGGCTCACCAATCCGTTGTCGATGGCCTTTTGCAGGTCGACTTTCACAGGTTCGGCTTCCACGTCGGTCATCACCAGGATGTCTTCAAAAAGGTCCATACCCAAATACATCTTCAGCTGGTCCTTGGCATTCTCAAAGGAGACCTGCCGGTTCTGGACCGTGGAATTGGACTGTGACAGGTTGAGTTCGGCCTGATAGAGTTCCTCACGGGCCGCGAGTCCGGCATCCACCTTATTCTTGATGATTTCATGGCTTTTACGGGTGTTGGCCAGCTCCTCGCGTGCGATGGCCAGGTTCATCTGGGCCATGTACACCGAGTAAAAATACTGGGTGACCATCCGTTCCATATTCAGGCGCTGCATGGCATAGCTGATGTTGGCATTCTCATAGCTCAGTTCCAGCTCCTTCAGCTGCAGCTTCAGCCGGTTATAGGTAAAGAGGGGCTGATTAAGGGCCAGGTAGAGGTTGTTGGAGAACCTTTCGCTGGTGGTGGCTTCCTGGCCAGTAAATTCGGCCGTACTGCTCTGCCATCCGAAGCGGTTGATCAGCGAGAGGGTTCCGTCGGTTACCAGAATGGGCTGTTCCACCCTGAAGGTGGCATTGGTCGAAAAGGTTTCGTTGGTGTACCACTCCGAAAACCGGCTGTCGAACCTCCGGGTATTGGTATAGTCGACCGGATTAAGACTCAGGCTGAACTTGGACTTAAGGGCGGCACGCTGCGCCTCCAGGTTGTTCTGGTACCTTTCAAGGTTGAGCAGCGACTGCTGGATGCTCGGGCTGTTGGTTCCGGCAATCTCCAGCGCCCTGTCGAGGGTCAGCGATTGCTGGGCCGTCAGGGGCAGGAAAGGTAACCACAGCATCAGGAACAAACCCGCTCTCCTGACCATCAAATGATTCACACACTTCATAGGATACTATTTTTTGTTGCTAATTTTTGACCACTTTCACGGCATCGGCGACCACGATTCTGCTGGCCGACTTGTTGGTGAGCACCACCCGGGCATTCCCAGGCGAAAGATAGAAAGCGCCGAGGCTGTTCCAGCCCGTCTCTGCCGTTTGCAACTGCAGGGTCTGTTCGGTCTCCCCATCATCGTGGGTAATGAAATAATGGTATTCGCCGGCTTCTTCCTGGCCTCCTCCGCCGCGCGGACCGCCCATCATGGGCCCCCGGCGACCACCCATGTTATTCACATAAACAAAAATGTCATAGTGCCCCGGTTCCGTCACCGGGATGCTCCACGTCGCCGACTGGTCCCCGGGACCCGACTTGATGTAATAGGCCGAGCGGACATAATGACCGTAAAACCCCGAATTGGTGGTGGCCGTCCAGTTCAGCGGCGGCCGCCAGTTGTTGAAGCCCTTGTATTTAAGGTCGCTCTCCTCTTCCCTGACGATCAACCGCCGTAAAAGGGAGATATTTTCATTCACTGTAAAGGTAAACCCGGGATCTTCATTGTCGACCAGGATCTCATTGGGCTGAAGCATGGCCACCGGCTTGTCGAGCAGAATCTCTCCCTCCCGTGGCACCACCTTCAGGTCTTCCTCCACCTTTCCGAAGAAATTCATCAGGGTCTGGGGGACATTGGCCGAGGTCAGTGTATTGATGGTGACCCCCCGGGGCTCGCTGTCAAAGAGGTAACTCACCTGTTTGCTTTCGCCGGCTTTGAGGCTGAGGATCTTGGTGATCTGGTCATCGGGGCTCATGCCTCCCCGCATGCGGCCTCTGCCCCCGCCTCCGGGGCCCCCGCTGCGGAAGGTCAACTTGATGACTCCGTCGACTTCGGAGGTGTTGCTCGCACTGTAGGTCACCATGGTCCTGATCTGGTCGCCGGCCTTGGTGTTGACCGCCGTTACCGGCGAGATCAGATATCCCGGAAGCCTCTTCTCCTTAAACCAGTTGTTCATGACCGGCGATATGGAAGTCCCGGTCTCCTGCTCCACCTTCAGGTCGAGCGAGTCAAATGGCAGAACCCGGAAGCGGCTCTCTGCAAGGGTCTTCCGCAGGAAAGCCCCGAAATCGGCCTCCCCAGCCCCAGCCTGGATCATCGTAAACAACACATCCCCCTTCAGCTTGATCAGATTATCGACCAGGCTTCTCTTCTCCTTGCTGGCCAGCAACTCCTCAAAGGAAGCGTCCTGCAGGGCAATATTGGCCATTTCATCTTCACTCATCCCCGTCATATCACGCATCCAGCCGGCCTGCATGCTCGAGGATTGGCTTTTAAAATAAGCTTCCAGGACCAGGTTGGTCACCGGCCAACGCTCCGATCTGACATGATTACTGAAATAATAGAGCTGCGGAAAAAGAAAATAGGGATTGGCCGATTCCGTGGCTGCAGTGACCTGTCCGGCACTAAACCGGATGTTGGGGCGACCTCCCTCCCGGGTGAAATTTCCCAGGATGTTGTTCACGGCCATCACCTGGTAATCCTTATCGGTCATCGAGGCCCCATCCCTTTCCATCCACCGCTTTGAACGTCTGATTTGCGTCCTGACATCCATGTCGCGGAGAAGAAATCCCTTTTCTGGAAGGAAAACCTGTTCAGGCTGGACCATCTCAGGCTGGAAGCTCCATACCCGCTCAAATGACTTGAACTGGGCAGGTACCTCCACCACCGAGAGCCGTTTGAAGGGATACTCCATGTTGTATGTTCTCAGAAAATCACGGAACCGCTCGCCGATCAGGGCGGGGATGGTGTCGTTGATATCAGGCAAAGCCTCACTGAAGAAATCGTCCTCCCTGAAGTGCCAGATGCCGAATTCCACCCCTTCTGATTCCATTTTCTTTTGGACATAGGGGCCAATGGCCAGGGATATCTGGGTCAGAGGCTGGTTGTTGACAAAGCGGAAGGTGCCTGGGGCAGGCCGGGAAATCTCTCCCTGGGAGAGGGCCACCAGGGAGGTGTCGGTGGTCACTTCCAGCCGGAAATCGGTAAAATAAATCCTGTTCCAGCCGAAGTTCCTGGTACTGTATGAGGCTCCTGTTTCGGGATACCATCCTGCCTCCCTGGTGAGAAGGAGATATTCCGGTTCTATGAAGGCATAACGTTTGTCGACGTTGATGACGAATTCGCCGTATTTTTCGCGCTGTGTTTCATTGTCGATGTCGAGGTAGCAGAAGGCCTCGTTGATATTTCCGGCATAGGTCAGTTCTACTCCCAGGGTATCGGGGCCGGTAAAAGGCCGGGAGAGGGGAAGGAGCAGGAGCTGAAGCTTGCGCACGGGAGTGGTTTCGGTACCTCCGACGCGGGCCATGGAAACCTCCAGTCCCGGATTGAGGGCAAAAACCAGGGTATCGATAGGTTGTCTGTTGTTGTTGACCAGGGTCATCTTGGAGGTCACCGCGATAGATTGGCCCAGGTGCTGCACCTGGAGGGCGTGGGTCACCACATCGGCCACCGGGCCTGAAGCGTAGTGGTTGTTGAGTTCGATGGCATGTGCCCGCAGCCGGTCGTTGCTGACAAAACGATAGACATGGCTGAAGGCCAGCCACGCCCCTGCGGCAATGAAAACCACGCTGAGAACCACCGATGCCCAGGTCATAGACTCGGACTGGGGCAACCTTTTCAGCAAAAATATGGTGAGGAAAATAAACCCGGCTCCCAGAAAAAAGTAAATACCCCGGTGCCCCAATATGACGGCCAGATTTCCGAAACCGGTAATCCCCGAGCGCAACATCGGGATATTAAAGGCCATGTAATCAAAAACGTAATAATAGGCATCCTGGATCAGAAACAGGGTCAGACCAATATAGCCCAGGATGATGACAAAGGTGACCGCCTGGTTGCGGATCAGGCTCATCAGCAGGAAGGAGAGCCCCATGATAAATACCAGGGTGGGGATGGAAATGAGCACCAGATAAAGAAGATAGGACCACCAGGAGACATAGGTGCCCGGGGAGACCAGATTGAAAATCAGGGCCATTCCCAGCACGGCAATGTTCAGGATCATAAACACCTGCATGTTGCCCAGGGTTTTACCGATCACATATTCGCCGTTGGTCATCGACCGCATGTAAATGACCTCAGTGGTATCGAGTTTTTTGTCGCGCTTGAGAAAGTCAGAAGCCAGAAATACGGCGATGATGGCCTGTGCCACGTTGAGGATCAACAGGTTGAAGTATGGGATTCCCGATGGTATAGCCCGCAGGATCCACTGCGGATCGCCGGCATCGGTGAGCATCCCCAGGTTCATAGCAAAAAGAACCAGCAGGGCCAGAATGCTGAAGATTCTGAAAAACCAGCTCCTGAAGAGGGTCTTCCTTTCGTATTTGGCAATCGAGTTGATGTTATGCAGTGAAATCATAAGGCGCAGGGTTTACATCAGGCGGAAGTCCACTGATTCAGTTTTTTCTCCATGAAATAGACATAGGCATGTTCGAGATTGGGTTCGATCAGCCGGCCATCATATCCGTTTATTTCGTCGGCCACCACCTGCATCTCCCAGCCATAATCGGAGGGGATGGTAGTAATGACGGGAAATTTATCATTGATTTCGAGGTATTCCTTTTCTGTGGCCTGGATCAGCCATACTTTTCCTTCGGCTTCCCTGACCAGGTCGGAGGGGGAACCGGTGAAAGCCAGTTTTCCACGGTTGAGGAGGGCCACGTTTTCGCAGGTACTGGAGATGTCCCCCACGATATGGGTTGAGAGGATGATGATCACATCGCGGGTGCTGATGTTGGAGAGGAGGTTACGGAAACGGATCCGTTCTTCGGGGTCGAGGCCGGTGGTGGGCTCGTCGACGATGATGATCTTCGGGTCGTTGATCAGGGCCTGGGCGATGCCCAGCCGGCGTTTCATCCCTCCCGACAAGCGGTTGGCATTGCGGTCCCGGGCCTCAAACAGACCCACCTCCTCCAGCATCCGGTCGACCGCTTCCTGCCGTTGCACCTTGTTCTTCATGCCCGCAAGCCGCGCCGTGTAATCCAGAAACTCCCAAGTCTTCAACTTGGCAAAAAAACGGAAATCCTGAGGCAGATACCCCAGCATCGCCCTGATCTCCCTCCGGTTTTTCATCAGATCGTAACGGCCGTTAACCGTCACCTTCCCACTCGAGGGCTTCATCAATGTGACCAGAATCCGCATCAACGAGGACTTACCCGCCCCGTTGGGCCCCAGCAAACCAAACATGCCGTTGGGAATCTCCAGATTGATGTCCTTCAATGCCCAGTTCCCATTGGTGTAAATCTTGTTGAGATTTTCAATGCTTATATTCACGTTCTAAAATAAGTTGGTTTGTGCACTGCCGCTGAATTAAGACTTCAGATCGTCAGAAAAGTTTAATATTCTGTACTTATTTGTGGGCTCAGGAAAGGCTTTGTTACAAGATTAACGTACATCGGGAAAAATTATGCAGAAAAACAAAAAAAAAGGCCCCGGAATCCGGAGCCTTGTCTGACCTCTGTGTTTTTTCCTATTTGTTCAGGGTATACACAAACTGTTTGTCCCCTCCGGCCACCACAACGGTGTACTGACCCCTGTCAAGGGCCGACAGGTCATAGCCCGCCATCACGCTGAAATTCCGGCCAAGAGAACCTTCATAAACGGTCGATTCCTGTCCGTTGATGGTCACCCTGAGAGGGTCGCCGTCAAAATTGAGATAGGAAATCTTCAGTACATCATCCGACCAGGAAAAATAGGGATCGAACCGGAACTCGGAATCTCCGACCCGCAGGGCTCCCCCATCGATCGAAATAGGCCTTTTCACTGTGGTGGAATTCACCTTCACCGACAAAACATAGCGGCCATCTTCCAATCCCGAAAAATCAAAAAGCTTCCGGTACCCGGTCTGGCTCTCCTTCGACTCACTGTGGTAAACCAGGCTGCCATCCCCGGCGCTCAGCGACACCACCATCCGTGCAGGCCGCTCATTGGCCAGCGCTACGATGGCCTTTCCTTCATTGACCGGATACACCTCCAGCCTCGGCTTCTCTACGGCTCCCGCAACCATCGCTGAAAGAACCAAAACTAATGTTGCAATTGTTTTCATGTGCTTCTGAATAATTGTTTGACGTGACAAAGGTAGGTTGGGATCCTAAACGCGCCCCTTCCCTTACTGTATTTTTGACCTTATGAGTATGTTTTATAACATATCTTTAACATTGCTCCCGCCATGGAGCTTTTGAAATGGTTATGATGGAGGGCTTCAGATGCGGAAATGAACCCATTCGGGCCCGGATACTTACAGAGTGACATGGCTTTTTGATTTTCGGGGAAAGGTGGCGATATTGCGGGCTCAAAACGGAAGGTATGCAAATTACAACGGGGCATTTGCTGGAGGGGGCACGTCAGGCCAAGGGATTGACCGTGGTCATTGATGTATTCAGGGCATTTTCAACGGCTTGCTATGCAGCGGCGCAGGGTCTGGCGCCCATTTACCCTGTGGGTTCTCTGGAGGAAGCTTTCCTGCTGAAGGAGAAGCTGGGGGATGCCCTGCTGGCAGGAGAGAGGAACGAGCGCAAGCCCGAAGGGTTTGATCTGGGGAATTCCCCGGCGCAATTGCTGAAGGCAGGGTTCCGAGGCCGGCCCATGATCCATACCACCAGTTCAGGGACGCAGGGCATCGTTCATGCCACCGGGGCTTCGGAGATTCTCACGGGCAGTTTCGTCAATGCCGGGGCTATAGTCCGCTATATCAGGGAGTGCCGGCCCGGCAGGGTTTCCCTGGTCTGCATGGGTTATGCCTGCCAGTACCCCACCGATGAGGACACCCTTTGTGCGGAGTATATCCTGAATGCCCTGGAAGGGAGGGAGAGTGACTTCCCTGCCATGAAGGAGGTGATCAGGCATGGTTCAGGGGCGCGTTTCTTCGAAGCGGCCAGCCAGGCCTGGGCCCCCGCCGCCGATTTCGACCTCTGCCTGCAACTCAGTCGCTTTGATTTCGTTCTAAGGGCCGAAAAAAATGAAGAAGGTCTGTTTCTGCATAAAATAGAGGTTCATTAATCAAAACACACTGATTGCCATGAAAAAAAGATATGATTTTGACCTGATCACCGACCGCAGAGGCAGCGACTGCATCAAATACGATGCCCTGAAAAACATTTTCGGCTGTGATGACCTGCTGCCCCTATGGGTGGCCGATACCGACTTTCCCACCCCTGACTTCATCATGGAGGCCATCAGGAAAAGGCTGGAACATGAGGTGCTCGGGTATACCTTCCGTGGGGAGGGTTTTTATCGCAGCATCATCCATTGGGTTGAAAAGAGCTACGGCACCACGCTCCCCGAAGGGTGGATCTCCTTCACCCCGGGAGTGGTCTCGGCAGTCACGGTGGCTGTGATGGCCTTTACCCAACCCGGAGAAAAGGTGATTCTCCAGCCTCCGGTCTATTTTCCCTTCTTTGAAAGCATCTCCGGAACGGGAAGGGTGATCACAGAGAATCCCCTGAAACTTGAAGGGGGCAGGTATCATTTCGATCTTGAGAACCTGGAGGCTGTCATTGACGGGAACACCCGCATGCTGATTCTCTGCAGTCCAAACAACCCCGGCGGAATGGTCTGGAGAAGGGAGGAGCTGGAGGCCCTGGGGGAGATTTGCGCACGCCATAATATCATGGTAGTCTCCGATGAGATCCATTCCGACCTGGTTTTTGAAGGCCACACCCATACCCCCTGGTGGATGGTGTCGGAATCAGCTGCCCGAAACAGCATTGTCTGCATGGCCCCCAGCAAAACTTTCAACATCGCCGGATTATCGACCTCCTATACCATCATTCCCAACCAGGAGATCAGGAAAAAATTCGACGCTCTGCTACAGACATTGCACATCACCCTGGGCAATATTCCCGGAATGGTTGCCCTGGAAGCCGCCTACACCCATGGCCGGGAATGGCTGCAACAGTTCATGGCATACGTGGAAGAGAATTACCTTTTCACAGAACAGTTCATTGCAGACCATCTCCCCCGGATCAGGGTGATGAAACCTGAGGCCACTTTTCTGGTGTGGCTCGATTTCCGCGATTATGGCTGGAATGACCGGCAATTGTCGGAGTTCCTGGTGCGTAAAGCCGGGGTAGCCCTCAATAATGGTGCCCGCTTCGGCTTCGGAGGCGAGGGGTGGCAACGCCTTAACATTGGCTGCCCCCGCTCTTTGCTGAAGGATGGATTGGAAAGAATGGCGCTGGCCTTCGGCCATCTTTAAGATTTACTGATTAAGAGATTACAGCACCCTCATATATGGACTGAAACTGCTGGTTTGGCAAGTTTCGGGGACTGATTGGCCACCTGAAAGGAAAAAATCCTTAAATTGACAAATAATACTATTTTGCTTTTATAGCCAGTTCAAGTCCGTCAGGAGCTTTATGTATCTTCAGTGATACACTACCTGTGTGATAATATCCCTGCCATCTTTTCCTGCGTGTTCAGGAGTACCTCAAGGATAGCTCTTTCAACCATTAATTCTGCACAAAGATGAAGGGTAAAATGATTTCCGGATTATTGCTTCTCATTTTCCTGGCTGCCCCCTGCAGGGTATTCCCCCAAATCAAGTTTGACCTGAAGAAAAAAATTGAACGCAAGGGCGAAAAGGAAGCCGATGACAAAGCTGACAAAGCGGTCAAAAAGGGAGTCGATAAAATTGAAGAAGGGGTTTCCAGGATCTTCAAGAAAAAGGATGTAGCCCACAAAGTGGAAACGGGGGAACTCCCGGAAGGGGAGGGAGAGGAAGCCGCTTCTATTTCAGCAAAGAACCAAGAAAAAGAGGGCCCCTTACTCCAATGGTCCAAATACGATTTCGTTCCGGGAGACAAGGTCATCTTCGAAGATAACCTTACGGGGGAGGAGAACGGGGAGTTTCCATCCCGCTGGGATCTGGCCGACGGAACCGTGGAGATAGCCGTTCTCGATGGTGAAAACGTCATCATGTTCAGGGAATACGGTTCTACCATCATCCCATATATGCAGCACCCGGAATCCGATTATCTTCCCGGGGTTTTCACCATGGAATTCGATGCGTAGATTCCGCACGACCATATCCAGGTTTTGTTTTATGATATGAAAAACCAGGATGCCCCCCATGGCAGTAAACCGCTCTATGTGACCGGCAAGGGGATGGAGCTCGATCAGGCATCAGGAGATCTTCCCGGAGGAGAGAACCTGGAGAAGCAATGGGTTCATGTGGCCATGGCCTATACCAGTGGAAAGATGAAGGCTTACCTCAATGACACCCGGCTGATCAACATTCCGCACCTTGCTTTTGACCCGATCGGGATATCAATCCGTGCGCTGCATGCCGGTGAAAAGTCGCTCTATTATGTAAAGAACATCCGGTTGGCCGAAGGGGGCGTGAAGTATTACGACCGTTTCCTCCAGGATGGCAAAATCATCGCCAGCGGCATCCGCTTCGATGTGAACAAAGCCACCCTCAAGCCCGAATCAATGGGTATCCTCAACGAGATTGCCTCCCTGATGAAGGAGCACCCTGAAATCAACTTCAGCGTCGAAGGACATACCGACAGCGACGGTGACGATGCCTTCAATCAGACCCTTTCAGAGCAGCGCGCAGGGACCGTGGTTTCTACCCTCAGGGAGATGGGCATTAACAGCAACCGACTGGTTCCGAAGGGCTGGGGTGAAAGCAAGCCCCTCGACACCAATGGCACCCCTGAAGGAAGAGCCAACAACCGAAGGGTGGAATTTGTGAAGAAGTGAGAGCAGAATCAAACTTGCTTGAGGCTCTGCGGAACGCCGGGCAAATGCGCGAAGCGAATTCGTGAAAATATAATCCTTTAAAACATCAGACATATGAAGACAAGAGCCCTATTCATTATTCTGACTTCTGTTTGCCTCCTTGCATTAATGGCCAATTGCGGACAAAAGAAGCAGAAAGCAGCCACTGAGACCACAGCAGCTGCTGAAATTACGGACCTCCAGAACCTTCAGGCCGAAGACGGAGATGGTGAAACCAACACCGATGCCCTTGGAAAACCCCTGGGTGTTAAGTCAGGCATCATTGAGTACACCTATTCGGGCGATAAAACCGGAAAATCGACCCAGTATTTCGATGACTACGGGATGAAAAGTGCCGTGTATGCAGAGATCGTCCAACAGGGTGAACCCAGCAAGGGATGGTCCCTGACAATCGGTGAAGATCAGTATATGTGGGATCCCGGCAAACCTGGAGAAGGTATGAAGGCCAAAAATCCGATGGCTGCCATGATGACGGGTAAGTCGGCCGAGGAAATGGAAACCCTTACTGCCTCGATGTATGAACAGATGGGCATGGCCAAAAGCGGAACAGAGATGTTCCAGGGCAAAGCGTGTACGGTATACAAGGGGGATATGGGCAAGGTGCTGATCTGGAAAGGATTGCTCATGATGATGGAGATAAGGATGGGCGATGTGGTTTCACGCCAGGAAGTAACCTCCATAAAAACCAACACCCCGGTCGACACCAAATATTTTAAAATTCCGGATAACATTACCTTTTCAGAACTGCCGGGATTCTGAAAAGTCATAGACAGAAGATCTCCTGACCAGGAAATTTATGGATAAAAACTAATGTTCTGACAAAAATGGGAAAGCCTTTAAGAAAAATAATAGCCCGCAAAGATTTTATTCTCCCAAGGAGCAATAAGTTTTTTTTAACTCTAACACTCATTTTTCTCCCGGTAATATATGGAGTATTTGTAGTTTCACATGTTTCACCGAGACTTAAGAATGAAGCAAATGAAAAGACTATCCTGGGAGATGAAACTTTCAATAAGCAACCCAAAAAAAGGATCAGTACATTATTATTTAATCCGGAGATAAAAAGTACTGCATATACGATGCAGGATACCAAATGTGGGGACTGTCAAAATCCGCTTGTACAGGTTATGCCTTTTCAGATTGGAGGGGATATTCCGATCTTCGATAAAGATCCTGCCTGGGAAAGATTAAAAAACGGTGAGCTGGATTTCAGCGATAACTGGTGGCGAGGAATGGAGTTTGCAACCAATTTCATTAAAAAAAATCCATGTGCGGATATCTATTACGAAATGGATAATCCCAATCCTTACGGTGATCCGATTATTCATGTGGGGCCTTTGGGAAAAGCAAAATATGAAGTAAGAAGCTGGGCTGTTATTGAGAATGCCTCAGCGGGTGAGAAAACGCTTGTCAGACATGAAATAGATAAAAGAATTCCGCTTTCAGAACCCAGGATGACTCAAGGAGGAACACTTGAGCGATATGATGTTGAAAGAATTTCCACGACTCTGGAGTTAGTGCCCCTTTTAGGTCAAATCCAGGTTTCTCATGATCTTATTGCTTTAAAAAACAACCAGAAATACGATTCTGGCACGGAATTTTGGGACTGGATACCTGCTCCCCCGCCGGATGAATACTTGTTAGATAATGCATCAAAAGCATATATTATTGACCATGATTACAATACTGCAACGGGAGAGTCTTTCACTGTAAGCGGGCAAACATATACCGGAAATGAAGGAATCATTATAGGGAAATTCTCATCAACCACAATATCTGGTGCAGCCATTTTCTTTGATAAAGGAGATATCGGATTAACAATAAGAAAAAAGGAGACTCCCGTCAGTTTCTTCATTGAAATTGACCGAAATGCTAAATTTCCGCCTTATTACATTATTAAAGTCAATAAAATAGAAAACGAATTCGGAGAGCCATTGCCCGATAATGTAAGGATAGCATTGAAGTCACGCCATGGAAAAATTCCGGTAGGCGAGGAAGCGTTTGACTGGAAGATCTTTAACACATCAGGAGGTAAGGTTTCAGAACAGATATTATATGAGCCTCCTGCATGTGAGGAAGTAAGTTCGGACATTATTGAATATGCAGGGGTGTGTGAATTCAACGATTTCCCTCCGTATATCATGGAAAAAAGATATGAAAAGAAAGTTCCTGTATGTTTGACCATCCATGTCCGCGAAACCGAATCAGGCGCCATAAAAGGAGACGACGGAAGTACTTCCTATCCATACAACTATACCGTTTCCATGCAGTTCAGGGGGAAAATAATCAACAGCAAGTCGTTATTCCAGACCGTTGCCAAGCTGCCTGATGCCCTCAGAAAAATGGTCATGCGGGAGGGATCCATGAACCTGAAGGATGAGTGCACGCTCATTGCCGAGCTGGAGCCGGATGAAAAGAGTATGAAAGTAGAACAGTGGAAGTGCAGTGATCCCGTTAATAACACGCCCCCTCCCCCTCTGCTGGGTACCCACCCTGCGGAATTTGACGTTCCGACCCGAATATGGCAGATCGGTCGAAAAATCTACATCAGTCATGGATTTCTCGAGGGAATCCTATCCTATTTCCCTTCATGGGAAGATCCCAGGAGTTCAAACAGTAAGGAACCGGCAGGAGCCAGGGCTGATGGTCCTTCTGGTGAAATGGGTGAATATATTGAAGTGCCTTATGAGAAATTCATTAACGGCGAAACCATTACCTTGAAACCAAAAGATGTATCTGACCACAATGATGATGAGTGGCAGTGGAATACCCACTGGACGGTGACCATTAACCCGGATTAACATTTAACGGCCTTATTCAGGGAGGGAAGAATCTTCATTGACCGTTCATTCGTACAATGTATGGTAATCTATTAGAGAATCTCATGAAATGACCATCCATCAATTATGCACCAACCGAAATGAAACTGTGAAGAAATTATTGCGGCCACTGAAGACTGACAATAACTGCAAAAATAAGCCACATGGGAAACGAAGTTCAGCGGAGCTTGCGGAGCTAATTACATCTGTTTCACGGAATATACCAAATGAACTAAATATTTTAACCAGATGAAACGATTGATTTTCACTTTAGCAATGGTCATTATTACTCCGGTTTTGATGGCCCAGGTACCTGCGGCCTTTAGTTACCAGGCCGTAGTACGAAACAACAGCGGGGAGATCGTTCCCAATCAGACGGTTAAATTCCGTATGACGCTTCTGCGTGATTCGGAAACAGGAACACCTGTCTATGCAGAAACGCACAGTGTGACCACCAATGCCTTTGGGTTGGCCAGCCTGTAGGTGGGAATGGGCAACCCGGAGAGCGGTTCCATCGATCCATCTTCATGGGGAGGGAACGCTCATTTTCTGAAGGTGGAACTTGATCCGGAGAACGGGACCTCCTTTACCCACCTGGGAACGGTTCAGTTGCTGGCCGTACCCTATGCCTTCCATGCCAAAACCGTTGAAAACGACAAAGTTGATGATGCCGATGCCGATGCTTCGAATGAAATTCAGTTCTTAACCAAATCGGGCAACACCATGACCCTTTCTCAAGGAGGCGGATCTGTCACCGATGCAGTCGACGATGCCGACCACGATGCCACCAATGAAATCCAGGCATTGAGCTTGAGTGGAACCATGCTGAGCTTAAGCCGCGGAGGGGGTTCTGTCACCCTTCCTTCCTCCGGGGGTGGTGACAACTGGGGAACGCAGGCAGTGGTCACAAATCCTTCCCTGGCAGGCAACGGCACCACAGCCACTCCCCTTTTAATTGCCGATAATGGGGTCACCACGGAGAAGATCCTTGACGGAACCATTGGCAACGCAGATCTTGCCAACAATGCAGTCAACGGAGCAAAGGTTCTTGATGGAAGCCTGATTACTGCCGACCTGGCAGATCAAACGGTTTCCACCGCGAAATTGGGAAACCTTGCGGTCAGTGCCGATAAAATTCAAAACAGTGCCGTGACCACCGACAAGCTCGCCGGAGGTTCTGTCACCGGACCCAAGATCGCCCAGGCCGGAGCAACGACCGGACAGGTGCTGAAGTGGAGCGGCTCGACCTGGGCCCCTTCCAATGACCTGTTAGGGAGCTGCCTCTGGAACCAGTCAGGGACTACCCTTTATTACAGTGGGGGCAATGTAAAGATCGGCACTTTAAGCGGCTTTACAGGCCAGTTGCAGGTGTATACCGCAGGATCTGAAGTCGCCAGGTTCGAATCGGCAGCCGCCAGCAACTGGATCAGTCTGAACACCAACGGCGTCAGAAAAGGAATGTTCTGGATAAACGACAATACACTGACTATCAGAGGAGATGAGGGTGTGGGAATAAACTTCAAAACCGACGGCAACAACGAGCGGCTGGCCATAGAAACCGACGGGGACATCACCACCCCGGCCACGGGAACCAACAGGCACCTGCTGCCTGTGGCTTATGGTTATGTTAACCAAATGGGCGTACTAAACACAGCCAAATCGACAACCAATGTCACAGCCACGGTAACCGGTTCAGCAGGGACTTACAATTATATCGTCACAATCAACTGAGTGGCATCCAACTCATTTATTGCCCTGGTGACTCCCGGAGGAGATTATTCTTCATTTCCCAGGTTGATGTACGACCGCAATACCTTTACGGTGAATTTCATGAGCCATACAGGCAGTACGGGGCAGGCCAACAATTTCAGCTTTGTGGTTTTTGCGCCCTGATATAAATGATTAAGAGACACTTGGACGATTATTCCCCATAGTTTTCATTAATCCATTTCACCACACCGGGGATATCGATATCGTTCAGGCATCGCAGGTGTTTTTTCGGGCATGCTGTGTACCCCAGTTTGGAGCAGGGACGGCAAGGCAGGTCTTTCACCTCCACGATGCGGGAAGCGGGATGGGGCAAGTAGGGGTACATGCCAAATTTGGGAACGGTATTTCCCCAGAAAGAAAGTATCTTCTTGCCGAAAGCAGAGGCAATGTGCATCATACCAGTGTCGTTGGTCAGCACCAGCCGGGCATTTCTGATTAAACTGGCCGATTCGCTGATGGTGGTTTTTCCTGCCAGGTTAAGGACATGGTCGCCCACCCTGCGGTCAATTTCCCGGCTCATGGGGGTCTCGCAGTTACCCCCCACCAGGATCACCGGATAAGCAATGCGGTCGCATATCTCCGCCACTTTCTCCGCCGGCAGCTGTTTGGTGGCATAAGTCCCGCTGATGATGAAGGCGACATATCCGTGGCGGTACCGCTCAGGCAGAAGGGTAAGGTCGTATTCCTTTCCCGGGGTAATGAAAAAATCGAGGCCTTTACCGTCGGGGGCCACATTCCATCGGGCCAGGGTTTCGAAATACCGATCCACAATGTGCCGGTCGGGAAGGAGGTCTATTTTCAGGTTCACTAAAAACCACTTCTGAAGGTTCAGCTTCCGGAAAGAGCGTGCAGGCACCCCCAGGGCCCTCTTGATGCGCAGACTGCGCAGATTATGGTGCAGGTCAATGACCTGGTCGTAGTGCTCGGCACGAAGCTCCCTGACCAGCTCCCCAAAATGATCGTTCAGGCAATGGACCTTGTCTACATAAGGGTTGGCCTCCAGCAATTCCCGGTATTTGGTCTTGGTGGCAAAGTGAATCACGGCACCCGGAAACACCTGCCTGAGACACCGCACGAGGGGCGTGGTCAGTACAATGTCTCCGATGGAACTGAACCTGATAAATAAAAACTTCCTGTTCTCCATACGTGCCGGTCAAAATGTCCATCCGGTCATGACCATATTTTCCTCCGGGCCTCTCATTTGCCGTCAACCAGAATGATCACACGGTTGTTTCTGTTTTCGACCACCCCTCCGGTGACGGGAAAGGTCTTTTCCTGTCCGCCCGACTCCACGATGCGGATGGTTCCCTTTTTCAAGGTAGAGATTATGGGGGCATGGTTCTTCAGCACCTCAAAGGAGCTTCTGCTTCCGGGGAGTTGCACCAGGGTGACCTCTCCGGTATAAATCGTTTTTGCGGGCGACAGGATTTCGAGCATCATGGCAGTTCACTCTAGGTAGGTAATGGTCAGGCTTCCGAAAGTATCTTTTCGCCCTTGGCGATGGCCTGCTCGATGGTTCCCACCATGTTAAAGGCAGCCTCAGGGTATTTGTCGACCTCTCCGTCGAGGATCATGTTAAAACCTTTGATAATATCGGCGATGGCGACCAGCTCCCCTGGGATACCGGTGAATTGCTGGGCCACGAAGAAGGGCTGTGAGAGGAACCTTTGCACACGGCGGGCGCGGTGAACCACCAGTTTATCCTCTTCGGAAAGCTCTTCCATGCCCAGGATGGCGATGATGTCCTGCAACTCTTTGTAGCGCTGGAGGATTTGGATCACCCGTTGGGCGCACTGGTAATGTTCTTCTCCGACGATTCCGGGGGTAAGGATCCGTGAGGTGGAGTCGAGGGGGTCGATGGCAGGGTAAATTCCCAGTTCGGTGATTTTGCGGCTGAGGACCGTGGTGGCATCGAGGTGGGCAAAGGTGGTGGCCGGAGCCGGGTCGGTGAGGTCGTCAGCAGGAACGTAAACAGCCTGTACTGAAGTGATGGATCCCTGTTTGGTGGAGGTGATCCTTTCCTGCATGAGACCCATTTCCGTCGCCAGGGTAGGCTGGTAACCCACAGCAGAGGGCATACGCCCCAGCAGAGCGGAGACTTCAGACCCTGCCTGGGTGAAGCGGAATACATTATCGATAAAGAAGAGGATATCCCTGCCTCCGGTGCCGTCGCCGTCGCGGAGGCTCTCGGCGATGGTCAGCCCGGAGAGGGCAACCCGGGCACGTGCCCCGGGAGGTTCGTTCATCTGGCCAAAAACCATGGCCAGCCGTGAATTCTTGACCGCCACAGGGTCCACCTTCGATAGGTCCCAGCTTCCGGCTTCCATCGATTTAATGAATTCCGGGCCATAGTTGACGATGCCGGCCTCGATCATTTCCCGCAGCAGGTCGTTCCCTTCACGGGTGCGCTCCCCTACTCCGGCAAATACCGACAAACCACTGTGCGCTAAGGCAATATTGTTGATCAGCTCCTGAATGAGCACCGTTTTGCCGACACCGGCTCCTCCGAAAAGGCCTATTTTCCCCCCCTTTGCATAGGGTTCAATGAGATCAATGACCTTGATTCCGGTGAAGAGGACTTCCGTTTCGGTGGTGAGCTGTTCGAATTTCGGCGGTTCATTATGAATGATAAGTCCATCACGGGGCAGATCCCCCAGTCCGTCAACCGGAAGGCCCGTCACGTTAAGCAACCGCCCCAGGGCGGCTTCGCCCCTGGGCATCCTGATGGGGCTTCCCGTGGAAACCACATCCATTCCGCGGCGGATCCCGTCGGTAGCATCCATGGCGATGCATCGCACGGTATCCTCCCCGATATGCTGCTGCACCTCGATGGTCAGGTTTCCACCATCACGGAGGATCTCCAGGGCATCGTTAATATTGGGAAGTTCCGCGCTTTCCGCCTCAAAACTGACGTCCACCACAGGCCCGATCACCTGGATGACTGTTCCCCGTTGTTGGTCCATAGTCAATTATTTTTCTCCCCCTGCAAAAGGGGTTGTGGCAAACAAATTTAATTATTTCCTGATAATTCACGCAGAGGTTTAGTTCTTACGCAAAATCAGTTTATGGCTAAGGTCTATCAGGGGCTGTTTCCGTTCCTGCGGCGTATCAAGGGCTTCGAGGAGTTCCAGGGCCCGGGCATGGTACTTGTCAATGAGCCCGAGTGTGGTTTCCCGTACCCCCAGAATCTCGAAGAGGGCCCTGACCTCCCGGAATTTATTCTCCGGGGAGATGCTGAAACCGGTCATCAGGTTTTCCAGATCCTTTTTCTGGTCGGCGCGGGCGGTACGCAAAGCCTCGGTGACGAGGATGGTTTTCTTGTTGGCGGCTATGTCGCCTCCGATTTTTTTGCCGAAGGTCTGTTCCTCACCGAAGGTGTCAAGAAGGTCGTCGCGCAGCTGAAAGGCGAGTCCCAGGCTGATACCGGCCTCATAAAGCAGGTGGGCCTGCGGGGCGGAAGCCCCTCCCAGGAGCGCCCCGGTCTTCAGAGCGCATGCCAGCAGAACAGCGGTCTTTAACCTGATCATTTCCAGGTACTCCGGGGTGGTCACTTCCCGGCGCTCTTCAAAATCCATGTCAAGTTGCTGTCCTTCACAAATCTCCACGGCAGTCTGGGTGAAAAGTTCAGCAATTTCCGGAAGCCTTTCATGACGGGTTTCCAGAAGAAGTCTGTACGCCAGAAAGGCCATGACGTCGCCCGAGAGGATGGCGCCGTTTTCGCTGAAGCGGAGGTGAACGGTGGGCCGGTTGCGGCGCAGCTCCGCCTTGTCCATAATGTCGTCGTGGAGCAACGTGAAATTGTGGAAGACCTCGATGGCCAGTGCGGCCGGAAGGGCTTCCTCACAACGCTCTCCGAAAAGGCGGTACCCCAGCATCACCATCAGTGGCCTCAGCCTCTTTCCACCTCCTTCCAGAGCATAGACCACAGGCTGGTACAAACGGGCAGGCTCCGCCTTCCCCCAATCGGCCAGCCGGATACGGAGGGCCTCCTCCACCATCTCCTGCAACTGATTTAAATCTGCCATATCGATGGTTTTAAAGATTTCAGCTTTCAACAACCTCCTCTTCCAGTTTCCTGATTTCACCCTCCTCATCGGCAACGTCGACCAGGGGAACTTCAAAACTCTCCTTTTGGGTGAACCTTTCCATTCCTGACAACAGGGAAGGCAACAGGATCAGGTTGGACATAACGGCAACCAGCAGGGTGAGGGAGACCAGCACTCCCATGGCTTTGGTACCTCCGAAACTGGAGAGGGCAAAGATTCCGAATCCGAAAAAGAGCACAGCCGCAGTATAGATCATGCTGACCCCGGTTTCCCGCAGGGCATAGACGACCGACCGGCGGACGTCCCATCCGGTGAGTTTCAGTTCCAGCCTGTACTTGGAGAGAAAATGAATGGTATTGTCAACGGAAATCCCGAAGGCCACGCTGAAAACCAGGATGGTCGAGGCCTTGATGGGAATGTCTCCAAATCCCATGATGGCCGCCGTCAGCACCAATGGGATCAGATTAGGAATCAATGAGATGAATACCATCCGCGAAGAAGAAAAGAGCATGGCCATGAACAGGCTGATGAGCAGGATTGCCAGGCCGAGACTGGTAAAGAGGTTATGCAGCAGGTATTGGGTTCCCTTGAAGGAGGTGACACTCGATCCGGTGGTCACCACCCTGTAGGCTTCCGGAGAAAAAACGGAATCGATATCGCTGGTCACATGGTTGTAGAGTTCCTCCATGCGTTTGGTCCCTACGTCCTTGACCCTGATGCTCATACGGGTGGACTGCATGGCGCTGTCGAGAAAGGAGTGAAGCAGCCCGGCCTGGGCATTCCCCTTCATGGCATAGGAAAGGATGAAATTCTTCTCATAGTTGTTGGGAAGGTCGAAGTAGGCCGGGTCTCCTCCGTAAAAGGCCTGGCGGGCAAACCTGACCAGGTTAAGCATTGAAAGGGGGGGACTCAGCTCGGAATAACCGGCAAGTTTCTCCTCCAACTGCTCCATTTTCAGAAGGGTTGGTAGTTGGAGCACCCCGTTGGGCTGTTTGGTATCGATCATGATCTCCATGGGCATCAGCCCGTGAAAATGGGTCTCAAAGAATTTAAGATCCATGTAAATGGGGTCCCTTTCAGGAATGTCGTCGACCATGTAACCCGAACTTTTCATCAGGGATACCCCCACCAATCCGGCCACCACCAGCCCGGTGGTCACGGCATAGACAGCCTTGCGGTGGTGCTTGGTGATCAGGATCAGCCGGTCGATGATCCGGGTCATGAACCGGTTATCGAGATATTTGAGGTGGCGGGTTGATGGAGGTTCCACGAAGGTGTAAATCACGGGGATCAGGATCAGGGTCAGCACGAAAAGGCTGATGATGTTCAGGGAAGCAATGATGCCGAACTCGCGGAGCACCTCGCTGCGGGTGACAGCCAGGGTGGCGAAACCCGAAGCCGTCGTCAGGTTGGTCATCAGGGTGGCCGTGCCAATGCGGATGATCACCCGCTGCAGGGCTTTAATCTTGTTGCCGTATCGCGAAAACTCAAAATTGTACTTGTTCAGCATATATATGCTGTTCTCCATGCCGATGATGATCAGCAGGGGAGGTATCATCCCAGTCAGGATGGTGATCTTATACCCGAAAAGGGCCATCATGCCCATGGACCAGATCACCTGGATCAGCACTATACACACGGGAATCACCACCGCCTTCACTGAACGGAAAAAAAGATACAGGAAGATCACACAGACCAGGAGGGCCAGAAAACTGAAAAGGTAAATCTCCTTTTTGATCTTCATGGAAGTGACCACCCTGATGTAAGGCAGTCCCGAATAATGGAGTTCCAGGCCGCTTTCTTCCTCAAAGTGGGTTCCGTGCCTCTGTATCGATCTGATCAGGGCTTCGCGGTGGCTGTTGCGCATCTTGTCCTTGTTGACGGCGATGGCAATCAGGTAGGTACTGGCTGAATCATTGTAAACCAGGTTGTTGTAGAAGGGGAGTTCCCTGATGCGCTGGGCCAGGGAGTCGAGTTCCTCAGAAGAACTCTCCTTTTGAGGGAAAACCGGCCGTATAGCAAATCTACGGTCGACAGTATCCCTGACCAGATCATAGGCATTCGACAGGGAAACCAGATTCTCCACGCCGTCGACGGCTCCCAGGTGCCTGACCAGCTCCTGCCACCTGGCGAAATGGGCAGGCTGGAAAAAATCAGGATCCTGCACGCCGATGATGATCAGGTTGCCTTCCTCCCCGAAGATCCTGACAAACTCCTGATAGTCGCGGTAAGCCTGATCCTTCTGCGGAAGCAGGGAAGCATACTCATAGGACATCTCCACATTCCGGGCATGATAACCGAAAAATAGCGTAATCAGCAGCAGGATCCCCAGGAGCAGGAATTTGCTGCGCAATATAATGCGGGATACTTTAATCCACATAACACATCTGAATCCGTTGTACTATCGCATCTACCGAACCTCCTGTGAGTGAGAGGCTATCCCATGAGGATGATCTCCGGAACAGGCTGTCGACCGACATGGGTATTTCATAAAACAAGAGGCGAAAATACCATAAATCTCTTATTCATGAAATTAAATTTAATAGATTACCTTTATTGGATCGAATGCAAAAGGAGTTTATGAAAAAGAAAGAAACGGGGAAACTGATCATTGTCTCCAACCGTTTACCTGTAAAAACTAAAGAGCTTTTCCGCAGCTATACAAGGAAAGGGGGTCTCACCATGGTGAAACCCCCTTCTTCCCTGATTCCGGATGTAGCCTCACCGGGAATCGAACCTGGATTTACGGTTTAGGAAACCGCCGTTCTATCCGTTGAACTATGAGGCCCTGTTTTGCGCTGCAAAAATAGGAAAATAAGCCATTGCCTCCAATACCCCCGGTAATATTTCTCGGGAGGCAGCGGGACAGCTGTTTCCCGTCAGTTCAACGGGCCGGCGCAACACGGTCCGCTTACCAGCGTCCACGGCCACCACGGCCTCCCATGCCCGGGCCACCGCCTCTTCCGGCCCTGCGGGCATATTGCCCCTGTGCCTGGCGCGACTGAAGCTGATCAAAGACCACCCTCTGCTCTTCGTTCAAAAGGGAACGCACCTTGTCACGATGCGCCGTCACTTTCTCATCGACGGCAGCCTGGTAAGTCTCACGGGTGGTATAATTCCCCGTTTTGCGGCGCTCGGCACGCATCACATCCATCTCACTCCGGTGCGCCTTCTCCAGGGCTGTAATTTCCGTTTTCTGCTTTTCCGTCAACCCGGGAATCCCCTCACAACAGGAGTAATTCCCCGCACGGGTGCCCCGCTGGGCCATGCTCCCCATGCTTACCGTCAATACGATGGCCAACAGCCATCCTCTTTTCATCCAAATTCTCTTTTTCATGTTCATGACTTTCATTGTTTAAATTTAACATAATTATTTTTCGCGTATTTTCTTCCTGGTTCATCGTCCCCGGCGGGAGGGAAGGGAATCCCATCCCCGGCCCATACGTCGTCCCCTTTCGGGCTGATCACCTTCATCCTGATGCACCATCTTCAGGAAGATTTCATCCAGTTTAGTTTTCTGTTCCGGGGTGCAGTGGGTGCGCATTTCCAGGTAGTAGGCAGCGGTCAGCCGTTTCAGTTCCCTGTGGCGATTTCCGATTTCACCGCTGATGCTGTCGATGTGCGCCGAATCGGGGTGTACCCCGGTCATTTCACTGACCAGCAGCATCCTGAGCATTTCCAATTCACGGGCCACCTGATGGGTACTTCGGTTGTACACCCTGTTGGCTTCCCTGAAGCTAAGCATCTGGTTGGGGTCGAGCGCCAGCTGGTCCCTGAAGAAGCGGGCGCCCCGGTCTGAAGTGGCGGTGCCAGAGGCATCAGCGGTTGTCGGTTCCGGCTCTCCGCTTTGGCGTGTGTGATAGACCAGCGAACCAATGGTGGCCAGGTTCATGGCAAAGAGAATGACGACCAGCCAGATCAGAATTTTGTATTTATTTGTGGCAATCATGGCGTTACTGCATTAAAAAGGTTTCCAGGGGTTCGGCGTTCATTTCGTCCATCCAGGGAACAGGTGCTTCGGTGATCAGCGGTGGATGGTTTTGCCGGTGGGGTGCGCCTCCGAGGCGGATTCCGCCATATATACCGAGCAGGAGCAGCAGGGTGAAGAAAGCGGGTTGGAGCAGGCCTGCCAGCGCCTGACCGGAGCTTTTCCCCCGTGCCGGAGGGGCAGTCGTCTGTGTTTTCCACGTGAGCCGTGCCTTTACCCGGGTGTAAAACCAGGGATCTTCCTCCACTTTCACCTCTGCAGCGGCCAGGGCAAGCGTCTCGCGAAGATAGCCGGCGAATTCGCGACACCCGGCACACACCGCAAGATGCGCTTCCACCGCTTCGCGCTTCTCCTGGCTGGCGGAACCCTCCAGCCAGGTGATCAGCTCCTTGTGACACTGTTTGCACTTCATGGCTTCCTTGTTTTTTAATTATGACATGGGAACCGGCAAAATCCTTCGCTCAGCTCCTCTCTTTTTTATAAAAAGCCCACAGCTTCTGCTGCAGGTTTATGCGTGCGCGTTGTAACAAAGACTCTACGGCAGGGAGGGTCGTGCCCATGATATCGGCGACTTCCCGGTAGGATAGATCCTCCATTCTGCTGAGCACAAAGGCCTTTCTCTGATTTTCGGGCAACGCATCTATGGCTTGCCAGAGCCGCTGCAACCGTTGCTGCCTTTCAATCTCTGCCGAAGGGAGATCCCCGGCCGGGGCAGCAATTTCCTCCTGCCTTTGCTTTTCTGGCAGTTGCCCGGGTAACAAAAACCACTTCCGGCGTTGCCGGTGGCGAATCTGATTGAGGCATTTGTTGACGGCAATTCGGTAAATCCATGTGGAAAGGCGTGATTCCCCCCTGAAACGCCCCACCGACCTGTATACCTCCACAAAAACTTCCTGTGCCACATCTTCGGCCTCCTCCCTGAGATGAAGCATCGACAGGCATAGCGACATCACCCTGACCTGGTACTCTCCCACCAACTCCCGGAAGGCTTCTTCATCCCCCTCCCGCAACCTGTCTGTCATCTCCTTTTCGTGCATTCCCACGGATTTGTCCCGTAAATTACTCATAAGACACGGCACATAAAAAAAACCAGCGGAAAAAATCAACCATCACCACCCCGACTGAATTTCAAAATATTACCAATGGGTTAAATAGCCATGAACAAATTCGGCTTTGACCTGCGAAAAGGTTATTTTTGCGGCCTGAACTTCAACAAAAACAGATATGACGAAAACAAACGTAAAGCTTTTCGCTGAGTTTCCGGAGGTGACCACTCCCCAATGGGAGGAGAAGATCCTTGCCGACCTCAAGGGAAAAGAGTATGAAAAAGCGCTGGTATGGCGTACCAATGAGGGTTTTTCAGTAAGGCCTTACTACCGTGCCGAAAACCTCGAAGGGCTCGGTTACCTGGATGCTGCTCCCGGGGAATTTCCCTTTGTCAGGGGCAATGAAGCCGGCCACTCCTGGCTGGTAAGGCAGGACATTGTGGTGACCGGTTTTGCCGAAGCCAACAAAAAGGCACTGGAAGTTTTGGGCAAGGGGGTCAACTCCCTGGGTTTTATCTTTGATTGTTCGGCCAGGCCGGCCATCGAAGATCTTCAGAACTTGCTGAAAGAGATTTGTCTGGAGGCTGCCGAGATCAACTTCGTCTGTTCCTGCAGGAACTGCGACGTGACCGGAGCTTTTACCGAACTGGTGAAACAGGGCCCCTGGAATAAGGCGAGAGTCACCGCATCGGTCAACAACGATCCCCTCTGTGTGCTGATGCTTAAAGGTCGTTTCGAAGAAGGAAATGAACCGGAAGCTTTCAGCCAGCTGGCAGAAAAGGTAAAAAGCGGCTCCTCAATTCCAGGGATGCGGACTGTGGGTGTCAACGGCAAATTCTTTGGCCACAGCGGAGCTTCTGTTGTGCAGGAACTGGCCTTCTCCCTCAGTATGGGCGCCGAATACCTGACGCGGCTGACCGCCGCCGGGCTCACCCCCGATGAGGCCGCAAAAGCCGTGAAGTTCAACTTCAGCATCAGCAACAACTACTTTTTAGAAATAGCCCGTCTCCGTGCCGGACGCTACCTCTGGGCCCACATCGTCAAAGCCTTCGGCGCCAACATCCCCGACAGCATGAAAATGATGGTGCACAGTGAAACCGGAATGTTCAATAAGACGGTATACGATCCCTATGTCAACCTGCTGCGCACCCAAACCGAAGCCATGTCGGCCGCCCTGGGTGGCGCCCACTCCATCACGGTGCTTCCCTTCGACGCACTCTTCAGGGATCCCTCCGAATTTTCGGAAAGGATTGCCCGCAACCAGCAGATCCTGCTGAAGGAAGAATCGAATATCGACAAGGTGACCGATGCCGCCGGAGGCTCCTACTATATCGAGAACCTCACTGCGGCCCTGATCGGCCAGGTGTGGAAACTGTTCCTCGAAACCGGAGACAGGGGAGGCTTCCTGGCTGCCCTGCGCGAAGGCTTCATCCAGAAACAGATCAGCGAGATGGCTGCACGCAGGGACCAAAACCTCGCCCTGCGGCGCGAGAACCTGCTGGGAATCAACCAGTTTCCGAACTTCACAGAGACCATCCGTGAAGAACGCGATCCCATGGTCTTCCAGCCCATGGACCTGACAGTTAAGGATGCCGAGGTGGAGACCCTGAAGCCTTACCGGTCGGGACAGCATTTTGAGGCACTCCGTTACCGGACCGACCAGTACGCCCTCACCCATAAGCGCCCTGCGGCCTTTATGCTGACGATGGGTAACCTGGCCATGCGTAAGGCCCGTGCCCAGTTCAGCTGTAACTTCTTTGCCGTGGCAGGCTTCGAAGTCATCGACAACAACGGCTTTAACTCAGCGGAAGAGGGTCTGGCGGCTGCCCGCGATGCAGGTGCCGGAATCATCGTGGTTTGCAGCTCCGACGAAGAGTACGCCGAAATCCTCCCCACCCTGGTCCCCCTCATGAGAAAAGAGGAAATCCTGGTGGTGGCCGGAAACCCCGCCTGCCGTCCCCAGCTGGAAGAAGCCGGGGTGAAGAATTTCATCCATGTCAGGTCCAACTTGCTGCAAGAACTGACTCAATTTCAAGCATCTTTAACTATTCAATCATGAAGCCTAATTTTAAAGAAATAGACATCAAAGCAAAAGCATCCCATTCTGGAGGCACGCCTCAGTCAGGAGGAAACTGGATGACTCCGGAACTGATCCCGGTAAAGCAGGTGTACACCAAAGAAGACCTGGAGGAGATGGAACACCTGGGATATGCTGCAGGGCTTCCCCCCTATCTGAGGGGGCCCTATTCCACCATGTACGTGATGCAGCCCTGGACCATTCGCCAATATGCCGGTTTTTCCACGGCCGAGGAGTCGAATGCCTTTTACCGGCGTAACCTTGCCGCCGGACAGAAGGGACTCTCAGTGGCCTTTGACCTGGCTACCCACAGGGGATACGACTCCGATCATCCCCGGGTTGTCGGTGATGTGGGCAAAGCCGGGGTCGCCATCGACTCGATCCTCGACATGAAGATCCTTTTCGACCAGATCCCCCTCGACAAAATGTCGGTGTCAATGACCATGAACGGCGCCGTCTTGCCGGTCATGGCCTTCTATATCGTCACCGCCCTCGAACAGGGCGCCACCATGGAACAGCTTTCGGGAACCATCCAGAACGACATCCTCAAGGAGTTCATGGTCCGCAACACCTATATCTATCCTCCGGAATTTTCCATGCGGATCATTGCCGATATTTTTGAGTTCACCTCGAAGCACATGCCCAAGTTCAACTCCATCTCCATCTCAGGGTACCACATGCAGGAGGCCGGGGCAACCGCCGACATCGAAATGGCCTACACCCTGGCCGACGGACTGGAGTATCTGCGCACGGGCGTGAAGGCAGGCCTCGACATCGACGCTTTCGCACCGCGGCTCTCTTTCTTCTGGGCGGTGGGCATGAACCATTTCATGGAGATCGCCAAGATGAGGGCGGCCCGCATGATTTGGGCCAAACTGGTCAAACAGTTCAACCCGAAGAATCCCAAGTCGCTGGCCCTGCGCACCCATTCCCAGACCTCGGGATGGTCGCTGACCGAGCAGGATCCCTTCAATAACGTGGGCCGTACGGCCATCGAGGCCATGGCAGCAGCCCTGGGACACACCCAGAGCCTTCACACCAACGCCCTCGACGAAGCCATCGCCCTGCCCACCGACTTCTCAGCCCGTATCGCCCGCAACACCCAGCTGTACATCCAGCAGGAAACCGAGATCTGCCGCAGCGTGGATCCCTGGGCAGGTTCCTACTATGTGGAGAAGCTGACCCACGAGATCGCCCGCAAAGCCTGGGACCTGATCGAAGAGGTGGAAAAACTGGGAGGCATGGCCAAAGCCATTGAAACCGGTATCCCAAAAATGCGTATCGAAGAGGCGGCCGCCCGCACCCAGGGAAAAATCGACAGTGGCACCCAGACTATCGTCGGGGTGAACAAATACCGGCTGGAGAAAGAAGATCCCATCGATATCCTGGAGATTGACAACAGTGCGGTACGCCTTTCGCAGATCGAAAGGCTCAGGAAGCTGCGTGCCGAAAGGAATGAGACGGAAGTACAGGCTTCCCTGGAGGCCATCACCCGTTGTGCCGCCACCGGTGAGGGCAATCTCCTGGAACTGGCCATCGACGCCGCCCAAAAACGGGCTTCCCTGGGTGAGATTTCCGACGCCTGTGAAAAGGTCGCCGGACGTTACAAAGCAGTCATCAGAACCATAGAAGGCGTGTATAAATCAGAAGCATCGAACAAATCGGAATTTCTGGAGGCCCAGGAGCTTGCCCGGAAGTTCGCCGAACTGGAGGGTCGTCAGCCCAGGATCATGATCGCCAAAATGGGCCAGGACGGCCACGACCGGGGGGCCAAGGTGGTGGCCACCGGCTATGCCGACCTTGGCTTCGACGTCGACATGGGACCCCTGTTCCAAACCCCCGAAGAAGCCGCCAAGCAAGCCGTCGAAAACGACGTCCACGTGCTGGGCGTTTCTTCCCTGGCCGCCGGCCACAAAACCCTCGTCCCGGCAGTGATCGAAGAACTGAAAAAACTGGGCCGCGAAGACATCATGGTCATCGTGGGTGGCGTGATCCCGCCCCAGGATTACCAGTACCTCTACGATGCCGGCGCCGTGGCCATCTTCGGCCCCGGAACCAGCGTCGCCGCCGCCGGCAAAAAGATCCTCGAGATCCTGCTGGCCATGCATGAATAATGAAAGTAACATCCCCTTAGCCTGATAAAAGGCCGGCAATGAGCCGGCCTTTTTTTATTTTGTATCGATCTCACTCCATCATCCCCATTACTGCCGACAAATACCAGGATGTCACCCTGCCTGGGAATTACAACCTCCGCTATAACCTTTATATTACGGTGGTCGTCTTCACAGGAATCATTGCGACCATCGTACCCTTTATCCTAAGGTAATCCATCTGCTGAAACATCGGGGTCCGATTAATCTCCATTGAAAGCAGTACCTCCTGTGTGGCAGAAAGGGCCATACAGTTGTCGTGCCAGAACTTTTAAACGATCGGGACCAAAATCAAAAAAATAAACGGGAGCAGGGGTTTGAATTTCACCCTCACCGCTTATTTTCAAGGTTCTTTATTTTTTTATGAAAGCAAAATTGGTACTTTTGAAAGTCACCAGTCCCAGGCGTTCAAAAAGGGGGCAACTTAATCCTAAAACAATAAATTACAATACATTATAATTTTACGCATGGCAACCACATCACTGGCACAATTGTACGAGAAACCCATCCTGGCCAACTGGGATAACCTTGCTTTTTCTGATTTCGACGGAGGCGATTTCACCTACGGACAGGTGGCGGAATACATCAAGTCCCTGCATTTGTTTTATCAGGTTTCAGGAATTAAGAAGGGGGATAAGATCGCCATCCTGGGAAGGAACTCCGCCCGGTGGGGCACAGCATTCCTGTCGGTGCTGACCTCAGGGGCAGTGGTGGTTCCTGTCCTTCCCGATTTTAACGTGACCGATACCAATCATATTCTCAACCACTCGGAAGCCAGGATTGTTTTTGCCCAGAAATCCCTTCTGGATAAAATCGACCTGACCAAAGCCCCGGGGGTGGAAACGGTGGTCATGTTAGACAATTATACCATTCATTACTCCAAAGATCCCGATGCCGCCACCAAACTGGACGATGCTTTCGCATACTATCAGAAAAATGCCTCCTCGGTGAGGGAACTCGGTTTTTACCAGTGGAACAGGGAAGATTGCTGCATCATATCCTACACCAGCGGAACATCGGGGTTTACCAAAGGGGTGATGATTCCCGAGCGGAGCCTGGTGTCCAATATTGTCTTCGCGCAGGAGCACATGCCTCTGCAACCCGACCACAAGATCGTCTCCTTTCTGCCTATGGCCCATGTATATGGGTTACTCTTTGAGTTTCTCTTCCCGGTGACCCTGGGGTGCCATATCTCTTTCCTGGCAAAGATGCCCTCGCCACAGGTCATCACACAGGCTTTCGGCAAGGTAAAACCACACCTGATCCTGTCGGTGCCCCTGATTATCGAGAAGATCTACAAGAAAAGGATCCTTCCCACGCTGCAGAAGCCGGTGATGAAGGTGGCCATGGCCATTCCCGGTATTTCAGGCATTATCCTGAAAAAGGTGAGGGAAAAAATGGTGGAGACCTTTGGTGGCCGCTTCTTTGAGATCGTCATCGGCGGAGCCCCCCTGAGTGCCGATGTGGAGAAGTTCTTCAAACGGATCAATTTTCCCTTCACCATTGGCTATGGAATGACCGAATGCGGGCCGCTGATCAGCTATGCCGCCTGGGACAAAACCATGCCCACCTCGGCGGGTCAGCTGGTCGACCGCATGGAAATGCGCATTGACTCGGAGGATCCCTTTAAGGTGGTGGGAGAAATCCAGGTAAAGGGCGAAAACGTTATGCTGGGCTATTTCAAAAACGATCAGGCCACCAAAGAGGCCTTCACCGAAGACGGATGGCTCCGCACCGGCGACCTTGGAATCACCGACGCCAACCACTTCGTTTATATCCGCGGGCGCTCCAAAAACATGATCCTGGGGCCCTCCGGGCAAAATATTTACCCTGAAGAGATCGAAGCCAAACTCAATAACCTCCCTTACATCGCCGAATGTGTGGTGACTGACAGGAACCACAAACTCGTGGCTCTGGTCTACCCCGATTATGAGGCCATGAAAACCGACGGCATTGAAGAGGCGCAGCTCGACCACTTCATGAAGGAGAACCTGGTCAAACTCAACCACGAACTCCCGAAATATGAGAATGTGACTGAAATCCAGCTGGTAAAGGAGGAGTTCGAGAAGACCCCTAAGAAGAACATCAAACGGTTCAAATACACGTAGCCATCCCCGTGACAGGCAGGAACCCCTCATCTCCCGGTGAGGGGTTTTTTATGGGGCACAAGGGGTGGCCCGGCAACACGAAAGTCGTATCTTTACCATCACCACCGTACATAGTGTAAAAAGTCAGGGATATGACCCAGTTGTTTTCAAGGAGGCATTTTCTGCATCTGGCCGGAGTTGCAGGCACAGGACTGATGCTGACAGGCCACAGGGGGAGTCTTGCGGCTACACCCGTGGAGCCCCCGTTCAGGATATCACTGGCCGAATGGTCGGTGCACAGGATGATCTTTGACGAAGCCCTCCTCACCAACCTGCAGTTCCCCGCTTTTGCACGCAGCCTGGGCTTCGAAGCCGTGGAATTCGTCAATACCTGCTTCTTCGACAAGGCTTCCAGCCCCGCCTACCTCACCGAACTCAGGAGCATCTGCCGCCAGGAAGGAATCAAAAGCCTCCTGATCATGTGCGACAACGAGGGGATGGTCGGCCACCCTGACCACCGGGAGAGGTTGCAAACCCTTGAAAACCACAAGAAATGGATCGATGCGGCCGCCTATCTGGGCTGCCACTCGGTACGCGTCAATGCCGGCAGTACGGGGAGCTACGAAGAACAACAGAAACTGGCTTCCGACGGGCTTCACCTGCTCTGCGAATATGGCGACACCGCCGGAATCCATATCCTGGTGGAAAACCACGGCGGGCTCTCCAGTAATGCCGATTGGCTTGCCGGCGTGATGCAGCTTACCGCTCACAAAAGATTGGGAACCCTTCCCGATTTCGGAAATTTCAGGATCAGCGAAACCGAATCCTTTGACCCATACAGGGGCATGGAAATCCTCATGCCCTGGGCCAGGGGTGTCTCCGCAAAATCACATGACTTTGACGACCAGGGCGGGGAAACTGCCACCGACTACCCCCGGATGCTCCGCATCGTCCTCGACAGCGGCTTTAACGGATATATCGGCGTCGAATATGAAGGAACCCGCCTCCCCGAAAAGGAGGGCATCCTGGCGACCCGCATGCTCCTGGAAAAATGTGCCACCGCTTTCACCACGCCGGCAGGAAAGGGTTAAAAATTGTTAATTCATTAGCGGGGTGAAACAAACCCCTGTTGATTCCGTAACCTCAAAAGATTTTCACCTTTTTAATTGACTAGTAAAGGTTGATTGGTTGTTGATGGAAGGTAAAGATCATCAGTTGTTTGTCTTTCAAGAGGGAAGCGGTGGCCACTAACCACCGCTTTTTTCTTTTGATCCTGCATTATCCGGGCAGCCTGCCCGTGCTCCCGGGGCAGACCCATAGGGTCTGACACTCCTCCTGAGAAAAAGGAAAGTAAGCCCGGACAAGGAAGATATGGCAGATGTCAGGCGGCCATGCACGTGAAGAGGAAGGCAGAGAGATACATATGGGGCCCCTGCTTCTGGCGGAGGGGTTCCTTAGCGCATTTCGGTACTCATGGAGGGGGGAGGCATCTCCACACCCCATTCCGGATTGGGTTCGGGGCCCATGGTGAAACGCAACCAGCCTCCTTGCATCAGTTCCCGCCGGGTGAGCCAGACTTGGTTCACAGGCTGACCGTTAAAGGTAAGTGACTGCACATAACAGTTGGCGGAAGAGTTGCCGACCGTCTCAATCACCAGGCTTTTCCCTTCGGGCAGGTCCAGAGTCACCTTCCGGAAGAGCGGACTCCCGAACTGAAAGGTAGGATGGGCTGAGGCATGACCCTGGACGTCGAAGAGCCCCATGGCGGCCATTACAAACCAGGCCCCGAGCTGGCCCTGGTCCTCATCCTGCCCGTATCCGTACCCGTGCAGGGGTTCGGTGCCGTAAAACTCCTCACAGATGGTGCGGGTCCACTTCTGGGTCAGCCAGGGCTTCCCCGAATAGTTGAAAAGCCAGCTCTGGTGCAGACAGGGCTGATTCCCGTGGTTATAGAGTTTTTCCAAACCCGAAAAGGAGTCGATTTCCTTCCCGCCACCAAAAAGAGTTTTACGCCCCTCCTCAAAGGTTTTCTCCAGCCGTTCGTTGAAGAGCCCGGGACCAGTGGCTTCAATCAGGGCGGCCACATCGTGGGGCACATACCAGGAATACTGTACGGCATTTCCCTCCTGGAAACCGCGCCATGCCTGCATGGGATTGAAATCCTCAATGAACCGTCCGTCCTCATACTTAGGTCTGATGTACCGCGTTTCAGGGTCAAAAAGATGTTTCCACCCGCCAGCCTGGCGCATCAGCTGCCGGTACTCCTCCTCTTTGCCCAGGGCTTTGGCCATTCCGGCCACGGCATAAGAACTAAAGCAATACTCCAGGGTATGGGAGGCCCCGAAGTTGAATACCCATCCGTTGGAAAGAAGAGTATCACGGGCAGGTACATAGCCGTTGTGAACCAGAAAGCGCAGGTCATATTTTCCCGACCCGAAAGGTCTGCCGGCATAGCCGGTTTCGTTTTTCCAGGCAGCTTCCCACGCCTGGTTCACATCATCAAAGGGCAGACCGCAATGAAAGGCCGAAGCCAGCAACAAACCAAAAAAGTTGGTTTGCACGCCGTTGGTGTGGATGCCCGCCGCCAGGCCGTCGTGCAACCACCCCGTTTCTGCATAGAAATCCAGATTAGCCTGCAGGTACTCCCTGAAATGGTCGGGGTAAGCCAGCATCCAGAGCTGACTCAGGTTCCAGAAGCCTCCCCACATCCCGTCGGTATTGAAATAATGGTGTGTCAGAGCGCCGTTCTTTCCCGTGGGCAGTTGGCCGATGCTCCCGTCATTACGGGGATACGCCCCGTTCACATCGCTGGAGATACCCCGTCCCAGCAGGGCGTGGTACATCCCGGTATAAAATTTCTTCAGATTGGTGGTGTCGTCGTCTTCCACGCGTATCCGTGAAAGCATCGCATTCCACCGCTCCCGGGCCTGCCGGCGGGCTTCCCCAAAGGAAACCCCACGGCTCTCCTCCTCCAGGTTGAGCAACGCATTCTCCATGCTGGTATAGGAAACTCCCACCTGCATTTCTATGACCTCTCCTTCTGCCGTATCGTAAGTCAGGTACAGGCCGTTGCCCACCCCTTTGGTTTCGGAAGCCCCCTCCTGCACCAGGCTGTCGGTAAAAGTTCCCCAGGCCCGGGGTTCCTTACTGATCCGTGCATAAAAAAACATCTTCACCCGTTTCCCCTCATCGCAGAACTTGACATATTCGGGATAGGTAATCACATATCCCTGCACATCGCTGCCGTTGACCAGGGCGGCGCAGGCTTCCGTCACATCGCTGCTCTCCCCCTGTTTGTGGCCCACATCAAAAAGAATACGGGCCTGGTCCGACGCCGGGAAAGTGTAGCGGTGGTATCCCACGCGGGTGGTGGCCGTGAGTTCCGCCGTAATGCCGTAATCTTCAAGAAAAACAGAATAATAGCCTGGTTCGGCCTGTTCTGTACGCTTATCGAACCGCGAGCGGTAGCCGCTGCCGGGATCCTCAAGGCTTCCGGGAAGGGTCCTGAGCGGGCCGGTCACCGGCATGGAAACCACTCCGCCCACCTGGAATTCATGGAAATGACCGAATCCCTCTATGGAGGTGTGGCGGTCGTCATAACCGCAGGGCTGCCAGCTTCCGAAGCTGTTATAGGCGTTGGTATGTGGTGCCAGCTTGGCCATTCCGAAGGGTACCGCTGCCGGGGTATAAAAAAACCAGCGGCCATGGACCGAACCAATCTGCGGATCGGCATACTGCACGGCATCATAGTCAGGTCTCCCGCAGGCCCCCGCCAGCAGGGCCACCAGGCTCAGGATCATTAATGGACGCATATTGTGATCTTCTTGGTTTTATTCTTAATGGGTAAGCCTTCAGCGCGAAAACCGGTCAGGAAGTGCTGATTTTGTAACCACTGAGGCCTTTTGTTTTACAGCTTTGGGCCAGCGCCCTGTAATCATCGGTGATCACCAGCAGCTTATCGCCCGCCATCAGGGTGGTCACCCCAGAGGGCACGAAATAGACACTCTTTCTTTTCACCAGAACCACCAGGGTTTTTTCAGGCAACGCAATATCTATGAGACGGTTGCCGTTTTCCAGGGTCTTTTCGGTCACCGTGACCTCCAACCTGACCGATTTGATTTCTTCCGATTCAAAGTCAAAGTCCACGGACCTGGAGGGCTTGTATTTCTTGGCCAGTCCGAGCCAGTGGGCCACCTGTGCCAGGGTAGTGCCCTGAAGCACCAGGGAAACCAGGGTAACGAAGAAAACAATGTTGAAGATGAAGCGGGCATGGGGTACTCCCGCATCAAGGGCATAAATGGCGAAGATAATGGGCACGGCCCCGCGCAGACCCACCCAGGAGATGAAGGCCTTCGAGCGGAAATCGATATTCCGGAAGGGAATCAGAGAAAGAAATACCCCCAGGGGACGTGAGACAAAAATCAAAGCCAGGCTCACTAATAGTCCGGGCACGATGACCGGCACCAGTTCATGAGGATTCACCAACAGTCCCAGGGTAAGAAAAAGCATAATCTGGCTCAGCCATGCCAGGCCGTCAAAGAAACTGATGGCCGACCGCTTGTGGACAAACCGGGAGTTCCCAATAATCAGCCCTCCGATGTAGATGGCCAGGAATCCGTTTCCCTGCAGAAAATAGGTAAAGGAATAGATGAAGATAGAGGCGGTGAAGACCAGGATCGGATAAAGTGAATCATAGCCGATTTCTATTTTGTTGATGACCCACACGGTCAGTTTCCCCAGGAGGTACCCGGCCAGCCCGCCGATGGCCAGCTGCCAGAGGATTTTCCCGGCCACCAGCCAGAAACCGGGTGATTCCCCTTTCAGAATGATGTCGATAAAGGTGATGGTCAGCAAAAAGGCCATGGGGTCATTACTGCCGCTTTCAAGTTCGAGGAGGGGTTTGAGGTTGTGACGGAGGCTGATTTTACGGGTGCGGAGGATGGCGAACACGGAGGCTGAGTCGGTAGAGGCCATGGTGGAGGCCAGCAACAGGCTGGTGAGGAATCCCATGCCGGCACCCTCACGGGTCATGCCGCTGATCCACCAGATGAAAAGCCCCGTGATCAGAGCCGTCAGAAATACCCCCGCAGTGGCCAGGACGATCCCCGGGCCGAGAACGGGCCTGATGTCCGTGATCCGGGTATCCATTCCCCCCGAAAATAGAATCATGCACAAAGCCAGGGTACCGATGACCTGGGCCAGGTGGAAATTCTCAAACTGGATGCCCAGGCCGTCACTCCCGCTGAGCATCCCGATGATCAGAAACAACAGCAACACCGGCACGCCAAACCGGAATCCCGCCTTGCTGGCCATAATGCTGATAAAGAAGAGGAATGAAAGCCCCAGCATGATCAGCTCGAGTGATAGTCCTAAAGCCACGGTCTGTTATTTTAAAGGGTCCTGGTGCCGGAATTCCGCCCACAGGCCGGTATTTTACAAAAATAACAGGAATTCACTAATTTTGCCGGATGGATTGCAAATGGAAGACCATTTTGTACAGGGTGGGGAAAACGGTCATCACCATAGTGGGGCATCTGATCCTGCTTCCGGTTTATTTTTACAAATATGCGATTTCGCCTTTTACGCCGGCTTCATGCCGTCATTACCCCACCTGTTCCACCTATGCCGTGGAGGCGGTCAGGATCCATGGTCCCTTCCGGGGATTCTGGCTGGCCACCAAACGTATAGCACGTTGCCATCCCTGGGGCACCAGCGGGTACGACCCGGTGCCACCCCGGAGGGAGAAAACGGCCTCAGGAAAAGCTCCCCGGAAAGAAAAAATGACAGACGGCGAGGGTACAGGGGAGGTGAAAACGACCGGCCCAACCGCAGATCAGTGAACCTCACGCCCGGAGGAGGCCATCATTTCCCTGAGGGTACGGTTGAATTCCATTTCCGTGGCGAGATCTTCCAGACGCAGGTGAAGGCGGTAGCGCCAATAATGGTTGGGATTCCCGGGTTCGTTGATTCTTTCGGCCGCAGCTTCGGGAAACCTGAGTCGTTCATCCATGCCCAGCAGGTCCTGAATGGGAAATACGGTCCACATGGCAGGCGACCAGAGGTGCTGTTCTACAAGGGCCCTGACCATTTCGGGGGTGCAGGTGGCCGGCGCCTCCCCGGGCCGCCCCAATACTTCGTTGTAAAATTTCCGGGTCCGTGACCGGTCTTCCTCCCACCAACCCCTGATGGTGGAGGTGTCGTGTGAAGAGGGTGTGGCTACCGACAGATAGGGGTAACGGGCGGGGTGGCCGAATTCCAGCCGCGGATCTTTGGGCATGCGCTGGACTTCCAGGCTGAGGATCCCCAGTTCGTTCATCACCCGGGGTACACAGGCCGGCACCATCCCCAGATCTTCCCCGCACAGGAGCATTTCGGTGGCCGACTTGATCACGGGGAGTTTCTGCATGGCCTTTTCCTGCCAGAAATCCTCGTTGCGGCGGTAGAAATAATCGATATAGAGTTCATCAAGCAGGTGTTGCGTTTCGGGATCCAGATCCCGGAAGGAGTGTGTCGCATGGAAAGCGTTCCGGGGGAACCAGGCGGAGCCATGGGAACCGGGCGCCTCGAGGAACAACACTTCAGCCACCAGGGTAAAAAGACCCAGCTTCAGGCGGTTGAGGGTGGACTTGCGGTCGGCGTCGTCATCGGGTGACGGGGCCAGGAAAACCTCAATCTTCTGCTGGGTGTCAAAAGAGGGCTTCAGGGCGTAGCACCCGGGGGCATACTCCTCCAGAAAACGTGTTTTCACCTCCCCGGTAAGATCTCCGAAGAGCTCTGACAGAAAATAGTCACGGATGTATGGCTGACAGAATCTCTTTTCGTCGAAACGGATTCCGCGGGAGAGGATCTCCTCGCGGGTATAGGGGATGCTGGGATTGAAACGGCCCATGAGCCCCTGGACCTGGGAGGCGGGGATCTCCCAAATCCGGAAGAATCCCAGGATGTGGTCGATCCGGAAGGCATCGAAGTACGCCGACATCTGGCGGAGGCGTTGCTGCCACCAGGTATAGTTATCGCGGGCCATGGCTTCCCAGTTGTATGTGGGGAAGCGCCAGTTCTGGCCTGTCACCGAGAAATCGTCGGCGGGGGCCCCGGCCTGCCCGTCCATGTGGTAAAGACCGGGATTCATCCAGGCGTCCACGCTGTTGCGGTATATTCCGATGGGAATGTCCCCCTTGAGGACGACCCCCCGGGAACGGGCATACCGGGCCGCTTCCAGAAGCTGGCAGTGGGCATGGTACTGGATGAAATAATGTATGGCGATATCGTCGTAATGGGGCGCTCCGGGATCGGTGAGTTCCCGCAACAATCCCGGCGTGAAAACCGTAAACCCGTCCCAACGGGTGAAGTCAGGGGTATTGAAGAGATCCCTCAGATAGGAAAAGGCGGCATAAGGCCTGAGCCAGTGTTCATTGGCGGCAAAGAAATCCCTGAATTCCGGATCCCTGAGAAACGCCTCCTTCTGCTGGTCGTAAATCAGCTTGAAAAAACGTGATTTCAGGGCCATGACCGCCTCGTAATCGATCCGCCCCAGGGAGTCGAGGTATTCTCCCTGGGCATCGATGATCCGTTGGGTGACTGCCGACCGGAGTGTCCCGATCTTAAGCAGGTTGACATAAATGGGATGAAGGGCAAAAACCGAAATGGCCGCATAGGGATAGGAATCGTGCCAGGTATGGGTGGCCACGGTATCGTTGACGGGCAGAATCTGAATCAGCCTGATGCCCACCGATGACGCCCAGTCGGCCAGCATCATCAGGTCGGAGAATTCCCCGACACCACATCCCTTTCTCCTGCGGAGCGAAAAGACCGGAATGGCCACGCCGGCCCCTTTCCAGGGAGATCCGGGAAAGGCAAAGAGTTCATCCCTGACCTCGATGACCTGCGGCACTTCCCCTGCGGGAAGCGAGAGATGACGGTCGGGACCTTCCTCCCAGAGAGGGGTTCCCGCCGGGCTGTGGTCCAGCACATACTTGTAGCTGACCGGAAAGTCGGCCACAGGCACAGCCACCTCGCAGTCCCACACCGGGAACTCGCCATTTCCGGCCTTCACGGCGCGGGAGACCTCCCAGGCCCCCAACTGGGGCGAACTGCCGCATACAGCCACCTGCTGCCCCGGCATGACCCGCGCGGCCAATGGCCTGAACCTGACCAAAACGCTTTTCTTCCTTCCCGGCTGGGGAACCACCCCCGCCGCCAGCTCCTCTGCCCGACGGAAGATCGCCTTGGTGAACGCCGAAGAGTATAGGGCGCCCGCAGGATCCGACATCCGCCGCCAGTGATCCGACAGCAAAACCAATCCCTTGGCCCCGGGAACCGGCCGGAACACCCTGTCGCTCCCCCACTCCCTGACCACGGAACCATCCTGGTGGTTCCTGACGATATACCGGTACCGGAAAGACTCCTCTTCCCCGGTTTCCAGACGGTAACGCCACATCCCCCCGTTGACGGGAAGGTATTCCATGGCCACCGCCTTCTCCACCGAACCACTGCCCAAAACAGGCAGCGACCCCACGATCATCAGTTGCTGGCCATACCACGTTTTATATTCTATCTGAAACTCAATCAACATGACTTAAACTTTTAAGTGGATGAATTTAAGGAATTTTGTCGTGGCAGATAACTGCCCCTGCGATTTTATTCCCGGACTCAAAATATTACATTTGCAGAAACCGGTGAGAAGAGGCCCATCAGACCCCTCCCGGCTGGGGCAAGGACCATAAGAATTCCGGGCAAACATCATGAGAAAAAACCATGAATTTAAAGAACCAGGAGATGCATAAAACAATCGTGTTTATTCTTGCCGCACTGATGGTATGGAGCTGCGGTACGGGAAACCGGCCACAGGAAAAGCCGGTGGTACTGGTGAGCATCCTTCCCCAGAAGTATTTCGTGGAGAAGATCGCAGGGGAGGATTTCACGGTGTCGGTGCTGATTCCGCACGGGGCAAATCCCACGACCTACACGTTGCTGCCGGCGCAGATGGCCGAAATTTCAAAAGCAGAAGTCTGGTTCCGTATGGGCCATGTGGGCTTTGAGCTTTCCTGGGGAAACCGGATCACAGAAGCCAACCCCGCCATGAGCGTGGCCGATCTTTCGGAAGGGCTCGACCTGGTGCAGGCTGCTCCCGGCAATCGCTCCGGAAGAGGAACGGGAACCGACCCCCATACCTGGATGTCGCCCACTAACGTTAGACAGATGGCAGGCCGCATCCTGGAAGAACTGGTCAGGATACATCCCCGTAAAAAAGAGGTTTATACGGCACGATACCAGGAATTTCTCGAAGAGATCAGCCGCACCGACGCCGCGGTCAGGGAAATCCTCAAAGCGTCACAAGGAAAGAAGGTAATCACCTTTCATCCCTCCCTGACCTATTTTGCCCGTGATTACGGATTGGTGCAGCTGTCGGTGGAAGAGGGAGGCAAGGAGCCCACACCCGCGCACATGGCCTGGCTGGCGGAAACCGCCCAAAACGAGGGCATCCGTGTCATATATATCCAAAGCGAATTCGACATGGAACTGGCCGCGGTCTTTGCCCGGGAAATCGACGGGAAGGTCATCCAAATCTGGCCCCTGAACCCCGCCTGGAGTGAAAACCTGGTCTCCATTGCCCGGCAAATCAGCGAGAACTGATGGAAAAACCTTTGATACATGTCAACCGGGTCTCCTTTGCCTGGGAAAAGGAATGGGTGCTGGAAGAGATCGACCTGAAGATCTTCGAGCGCGATTTCATTGGAATGATCGGCCCCAACGGAGGCGGAAAATCAACCCTGATCAGGATCATCATGGGGATTCTCCCACCCGGGAGCGGAAAAATCTACTTCAGGGAGGACCTGCCCCGCCTGAAAAGACCCATCGGCTATCTTCCCCAGGTCAGGCATATCGACCGGCAGTTTCCCATCACCGTGAGCGATGTGGTCAGATCGGGGTCCCTGATGCGTCAAACCCCCTTTACCTCCGCGGCCGAAGAAAAAGAGGCGGCCTTACAGTGGCTGGAGGAAATGGGGATCGCCTTCCTGCACCGGAAGGCCATTGGAGAGCTCTCGGGAGGCCAGATGCAAAGGGTCTTTCTGTGCAGGGCCCTGATCAGTGAACCCCGGCTGCTCATCCTTGACGAACCCGACACCTTCGTAGACAACCGCTTTGAGGGAGAACTCTTTGAAAAGCTCAGGGAGCTCAACGAAAAGATGGCCATCCTGCTGGTGTCGCACGACGTGGGTACCATCACCAGCTATGTCCGCACCATCGCCTGCGTAAACCGCCGGCTCCACTACCACGCCTCCCCCGTGATTACCCCCGAAGACCTGAAAGCCTACAACTGCCCGATAGAAGTCCTCACCCACGGCGACATCCCTCACAGAGTTCTTGAAAAACACAACCACCATGGATGAATTCCTGCAACTCTTCACCTTTGCCTTTTTCAAGAAGGCACTGCTGGCGGCCCTTTTCACCAGCATTTCAGCGGGCATCACGGGCACCTACATCGTAGCCCGCAGGATTGTCTTCATCAGCGGGGGCATCACCCACGCTTCCTTCGGGGGAATAGGCCTTGCCTTTCTCCTGGGATTCAATCCGCTGGCGGGTGCCGCCCTTTTCGCCGTCTTCACCGCATTCGGCATCCAGTTTTTCTCCGACAAAATCCAGATCAGGGAAGATTCTTCCATTGCCATCTGGTGGTCTCTGGGCATGGCTCTGGGGGTGATCTTTGTCTTTCTCACCCCGGGCTACACCCCCAACCTGATGAGCTACCTCTTCGGGAACATCCTGACAGTCCGCACCGGGGAACTGTGGGCCATGCTGGTTTTACTGCTCCTTCTGGCTGCCTTTTTCATCCGCTGGTTCCGGGAGATCCTCTACATCGCCTTCGACGAGGAGTTTGCCCGCGCCTCAGGGATCCCCGTCCGTTTTTTCAATTACGGCGTGATGACCCTGATCGCCCTGGTCATGGTGATGAACATCAGGGCCGTGGGGATCATTCTCATCCTCTCGCTGATGACCGTCCCCCAGGCCACCGCCAACCTCTTCACCCGCGACTTCCGCAAAATGATGTTCCTTTCGGTGGCATTCGCCTTCGGGGGAACCTTTACCGGACTGATAATCTCTTATTTTCTGAACATCCCGTCGGGGCCAGCCATCATTTTCACGCTGATCCTGGTTTTCGGACTGTGTAAGCTTTACCTGCCCTGCAGTTCATTGCGGAAGGAACTGCGTACACAGCGGAAACCAATGTAGGATTTGGTGGTATCCTGGTATTCGTAACTGCGCGTCGACGTGCGGATAAAATATTCGGTATCCTTCCAGGAGCCTCCCCTGACCACCTTGCGCTTCATCACCGGGGGGTCGTCGGGCAGGGCATGGTAGTCGATTTCGGGATTCATGTCATTGATCAGGTCATAACCTGCCTCGAAGTAAGCGCTGCTGGTCCATTCGGCCACATTTCCCGACATGTCGTAAAGTCCGAAGTCATTGGGATCAAAGGAGCCTGTGCGGGTGGTGGTCACACGTGATTCGCTGTCGGCGACGTAATTGCCGCGGAGCGGCTTGAAGTTAGCCACAAAGCACCCCTGCTGGTTCCGGGCATAGTAGCTGCCCCAGGGGAATTTGGTATTTTCCCGGCCGCCCCGGGCAGCCAGTTCCCACTCCGATTCGGTCGGAAGCCGGTAATCGTGGGCAGGGGTGTCGTTCAGACGGGAACGGTAGCTCTCATTCAGGCGTGTTCGCCAGTTGCAGAAGGCCCGCGCCTGATCCCAGCTCACCCCTACTACCGGGTATTCGAAAAAGGCAGGATGGGAAAAATATTTGTAGGTCTGGGGTTCATTGTAGGAATAGGAGAAATCGCGCACCCAACAGAGGGTGTCGGGATAAACGGGTACCCGCTCGTGCATGATGAAAGCGCTGCGGTTCTCAACAGGGACCTCCTCCCCCCGGCTGTTGAGAACGGTTCCCTCGTAGCGCTGCGTGTCATAGTTAAAGCTGTTGGCCCGTCGTGCAGCCTGCCGGAAGTCAATCCAGTAGTAATCGTAAATCAGTTTGCGGCTGTCGATTTCAGGGCGGCCGCTGAAGCGCTCCTCCTCCGGAATGTAAAGCTCGTTGAGGGCCATCCGCACGTCGGGATCCTGCCAGTTGATCCGTGGCTTCCAGTCAATGAGCGGCGGATCCAGGGGAACGCCCTCCGCATCCTCGGTGCGCAGGAATTCGGGATCGGCAGCCCCCAGCAGCTTGCGGGCAATGGAATCCCTGACCCAGACCACAAACTGCATGTATTCATTGTTGGTAATCTCCGTGTCGTCGATCCAGAAGGCATCCACGGAAACATTCACCCGCCGCTGGTCTTCATGAATCTCATCATCACTCGGCCCCAGCTGAAAGGCATCCCGCTGAATGTAAACCATACCGTAGGGGGTGGGTTCAAACCACATGCCCCGGTTCCTGATCTCCTCGGCATTGTAAATATCGCTCTTCCTGCAGGAAGTCACCAGCAGAAAGGCAATCAGGACAAGCCACAGGAGTTTTCTCATTGCAACAGATTTTCTCTCAGTATGTCAAACGTTTTCCGGCCCGAAAAAGTATCTTTTCAAAAAAAGGCCTTATGAGCATTCCCATAAGGCCTTCTGACCTGTGCAGGAAGATCAGTACTCCCAAAGGTCCTGCTCCATATTGAAGATTTTGTCCTCGATCCGCTTTGATTCGAGCATGGCCTCCTTGCCGCTCAGGTACTGGCTGATGGTCCGGTTGTTGTACACGTTCGATTCCTGGACGATGTAGCTGTTGAAATAGCGTTTAATGAACAGGTCATCGAAGGTCATACGGCGGGCGTCGTTATAGGGATTAAAAACCATGTTGCCGGCCAGCAGATTGCGGGCTTCGGGATAATAGATCCAGAAGACCTTGCGTCTTTGTACGGGACTTCCTTCCACATCGGTGCGGTAGAACTCCTGGATGGGGCAGATACCCACAATGCGGACCTGCAGGCGGCTGTTTTGTTTGTCGAAGTACCATTCCTCCTTGATCATGAACTGCTTGATCTCCTCCAGGCGGATCTCTCCTTCGATGGTGCGCATTTCCATTTCACCTGTATCGAAGTTCTGCACCTCCCGGGTTACGGTTTCGGCCCCGAAGGCGGCCTTGACTTCCGCCATGGTCATGGGGGTCTTGAAATCGTCATCGTTACGGGCGTCATAGGCCGTGATCAGCCCGTCTTCCACACCCTTGAGCAATAACCCGGCCAGGTTGGTAAGCCCTTCGGCCGGCTTCGTGGGATAATATAGCGGCTGGTTGATTTTTTCCCTCACATCGATGATCCGCCAAACCATCTGCGACCAGAAAACATCGGCCTCCCGCACCATAGGGACGGGCATGGGCTTTTTCTGGAAGACATCCTGCCGCTTGAAAGCGCCGTTGATGATCTGGGCCTCCGCCTTCCTTCCGGGGAAAAGGCCCCCCACGACGCACATAACCATTATGGACAAAACTATTCTCTTCATCTTCATCGGATTTTAAAACTGATGGGATCGAGGGTACGATCGGTACCGTCATCGCCCCGGGCTTTGATGTTGTCAAAATAGACGATGCTGCCCACGGCCAGATTGCGGAACTGGGCTTTCTGGTCGGCCGTAAAGCGGTTTCCGGCGGCTTTCCAGGTGTTGACATAGCCGCCCGCACCAGTCAGGGAGACATCGAACTGGGTCACCGTAAAACGGAGTTCGAAGTCAAAATCCTCGAGCACGGCCATCATGCCATCCTCCAGCATCAGATCTTCCTTTTTGATGTTCCCTCCCGAGAGGTTGGCAATCTTAGCCACCGGATCAGGGACTTTCTTTACCCGGAAATTCATGGTCCCCATCAACCGTTCACCGCCCGAGAGGCGGGCAAATACCGACACGGTGGTCCGCCGCCCCTGCTCGTCCAGATCGGTGGGATACACCATCATCTGCCCTTCGGCCGAGGTAATCCGGCCGTTGGTCATCTCAATCCTGAGGTTCTCCTTGGCGATCCCCGGCACGGAGACATCGATGGGATTGGCAATATTCCGGTAAAAGACATTCATTTTGGTGGGTGAAATCGTCACCCCGGGGCGTGTCACCTGGTATTCCTTTTCAAAGGGATAGCTTCTTACCAGTCCCTCGGGAGTTTTATACTTCAGCACCCCGCTCCACTTGAAGGTACCCGGTTCCGTAGGACGGAGGTTATATATCGCCTTGCCGTCGACAATAGGCATGGTACGGCCGTTCACGATGATTTCAGGATCAACGGTGGTGTCAATGGCCGCCAGGAAAATCTCGGCTTTGTACTCCTCCCCCTGCAGAATGATCGATGAGTTGGCAATCACCTGCGCATCCAGCTTGTTGAACTTGTAACTGGCCGCATCTATCTTGGAATAGAGGTAATTGAGAACGTTGGCCTCCGAATTCTTGGCATCGATCTGGATCTTGGAAAGCAGCGTCAGGATGGAAGCCAGCGGTTTGTTTTCAAAGTAGAGGGACTCCCAGGTGGCTCCCCCGCTTTGCAGGTTGAACCGGGGATCACGCGTTTCCAGCTCCTGTGATATCACCTCCTTGAGATCGGAGTCGTCCTCGTCAATGAGGCCGATCATGAAATCCTTGTAGCTATTGATCCTGGATTTGAGCTCCGACGCCTTCTTTTTGGCGATCATAATTTCGGAAGGAGAGTTGATATCGTCCTCCTTTTTAACGATCAGGGTATCACCGCTCCGGGTTCTGACGGTGATGAATTCGCCCCGGTCGGGATTGTCGGCATCCGATTTATCGGAACCCGAATTCAGGGCCAGTTCCTCCTTGAGCCGCCAGATATAATCGACGATGCTGTCGGTTTGAACCCTCACCTGGTCGGCTTTGGTTTTCCAGTCGGCAACCTTGGCGGGATTTTCGGCATAAGCCTGTTCAAACGCCAGGTAAACCTGCCGGTTCTTGGAATCGACCGCACCAAAAGTCTGGGTAAGGCTTCCGTCAATGACCCTGAAGGCTTCCAGTGTTTCGGCGGCCACGTTCAACGCAAGCATTGCCGTCAAAACAAGGTACATCATGTTGATCATCCGTTGCCTCGGTGTTTCCGGGCAGTTCTTTATAGCCATGGCCTTAGGGTTGGTTACTTTTTATAATTCATGGCACCCAACATGTTGCCATAGATTTGATTCAGCGCTTCCAGATGCTGGTTCAGTTTAGCGGCATTCTCGCGGTAACGGCTGAGTTCTTCCGCCGATGAAGCCAGAACGTCGTTGATCTTCATCATGTCGGCATTGAATTTCTGGTTGGCCTTCATCTGTTCTTCCGATCCCTTCAGCTGGCTTTCCACCGTGGCATTGAGCGCCGCCAGGTTTTTGTTGAGCCGGGTCAGGTTCTCGGCATAAGAGCCCGAGGAATCCCCGAAATGCTGCATGCTCTGTTCCAGCTTATCGGATGCGTTCCGGTAGGTCTTGGCCAACAAGCTCCCCGACTCGCTGATGCGGGTGGTAAACTCCTCTCCCGTCCTGTTCAGCTTGTCGATGATCGTCTGTCCTGAACTGCTCATCTGGCGGGCCGTATTCTGGTAAGTGTCGACCAGCTGGGTGATGGAGTTGTGGATGGTCGTATTGGCCTTGTGGTTAATATCGGAAAGGGTGCTCATGGCATCACTGGCCGAACTGAGGTTTTTCACGTACATTTCGGTGGCCAGGGTGGCTGAGGAGATGTCACTGATACCGCGGGCGGTATTGCTCAGCTCGTTCAGGCTGAAACTCACCTTATCGAGCAGGGCTGGCGTGATATCGGTGCCCTTCAGAAGCGTATCCAGGCCCATCCCCGGGCGCTCCGCTATCACAGGCTCCTGCAGGTCGTAATCCTCTCTCAGCTGCGGGTATACCCGCGACCACTCCGGACTTTCCAGAGGGGGTTCAAAGGCCGAGACAAAAAAGATCACGGCCTCGGTGATCAGACCAATCCCCAGGAAAAGACCGGAAAAAGGCCAATGCTGCAGTTTGAAAAGCGCCCCGATCAGCACAATGGATGCTCCCCAACTGTAAATGAACCCCATGAAGGTTCTGGCACGTTTTGTTTTTAAGAGTTCACCGATATTCATTGCTTTTCAGATAAGATTGGTTTAAAACTCACTGCCAAAGGTAGACCTCACACAGCGGAAACCAATGAATGACTTGGTGGTGTCCTGGTATTCATAGCTCCGGGTGGCAACCTGGTTGTAATAGGCGATATCCTTGTAGGAACCTCCCCTGACCACCTTGCGTTTCATGACCGGCGGATCATCGGGAAGGGCGTTGTACTCATAATTGGGATTGAAATCGTTGATCAGCATGTATCCTGACTCGTCGTATGCGGTGTTGGTCCATTCGGCCACATTCCCCGACATGTCGTAAAGCCCGAAATCATTGGGGTCGTAACTCCCCACACGCATGGAAGCCAGGCCGCCATCCTCCACATAATTGCCGCGCAGGGGCTTGAAATTGGCCAGGAAGACCCCCTCCTGGTCGCGGATATAATAGCTCCCCCAGGGATACATCGAAAATTTCTTTCCCCCGCGGGCGGCATATTCCCATTCGGTTTCGGTGGGAAGGCGATATTCCATCATTTCTGGCTGGGAACGGCTGGCCAGGTATTCGCTCTGGATGCGGGTCCGCCAGTTGCAGAAAGCCCGGGCCTGTTTCCAGGTCACCCCGACCACCGGATATTCATCGAAGCCGGGATGCCAGAAATAACGCGTCGACCAGGGCTCATTGTAGGAATAGGTGAAATCCCTGATCCAGCACAAGGTGTCGGGATAGACGTTGATGCGGTCCTTGAAGATGAAGGCGGAACGGTTCTCAATGGGAATTTCATTTCCCTCGGGGTCAAAAACGGTGCCTTCGTAACTCTGGGTCTGAAAATTGTAGCTGTTTTGCCTGCGGGCAGCCTGCTTGTAGTCGATCCACCAGTATTCATAGAAGAGCTTGCGGGGGTCAATCTCTCTGCGGCCCAAAAAGCGTTCGTTGTCGCCGATAAACATATCCTGGAGGGCCATCAGGTAGTCGGGTTCATCCCAGCGGATCCGCTCCTTCCAGTTGATCTTGGGGGGGTCGATGGGGTTTCCGTTGCGGTCTTCGGTGATCAGAAACTCGGGATACTGCTGTCCGAGGGTCTGCCGGGCAATGGAATCACGCACCCAGATGATGAACTGGCGGTATTCGGCGTTGGTAATTTCGGTGTCGTCCATCCAGAAGGCATCGATCGAGACGGTCCGCGTGGGTTGGGTGGCCGCGGCGGGGTCCTGGTCATTGGGCCCGATGTTGAGGGTTCCCCGTCGCACAAAGACCATTCCCGTGGGCGCCGACTCTTTCCACTTCTTTTCGCGCGCCGCACCCACCAGCTCGCCGTTCCCGTAACCACTGCCATAGCCGGGCCCGCTGCACATCGAGCCCGAAAGCAGTATCCCGGTCAGGAGTACCATCGAAATAAAAAAGACTTTTTTCATAGTTCAGTAGACTATCGTTTTTTTACAAAAACCTCACACTTTTATACTTGCGGCTGCGGTTCTTCTCCACCTCGAGCGAATAGCTCAGGAAGAGCTCGTGCGAACCATACCCATAGCGCCCCAGGGCAGAAGTGACCAGGTCAAAGGAATACCCCAGTCGGAGACCGTTAAAGAGTTCCGCTCCAAAGAGAAGCGAAACGGCGTCCTGGAGCCGGTAAGAGAGGCCCGCCCAGAGCCGGTCTTCGTACACCACATTGGTATTCAGGTCAATCTGCCACCCTGCCAGGTCGCTTTTCAGCAAAAAGGAAGGGCGCAACTCAAATAACGGATCGGGCAGTTTCATATTGTATCCGCCCATTAAATAATAATGCCTGGTCAGATAGGTACTGGCCAGATCGGAAAACCTGATGGAGGGCTCATTCAGGTGGGTTACCGACAAGCCGGTATAATAATTGGGCCCCTTCAGGTAAATGCCCAGCCCGGCATCGAAAGCCACCTGGCTCACCTCCCCGTCAGGGATTGCCGGATCAGACCCCGGAGGAGTGAAAATCCCCAGGTCGTCATCGGGAATCTCCCATTCCCCCTTCAGGCTTTTGTTGAACATCCCCAGGGAAACCCCCACGCCCAGGGTCCCAAATGTCAGGGACTTTTTCCAGGCATAGCTCACATTCACGAGAACGTTCTCCTCGGGCCCCAGGTTGTCGCTGATGATGTTCATCCCGATCCCCGAGGGTCTTCCAAACAGCTCTATCACAGCATCGGCACTGAAAACCAATGTCCGGGGTGCATTGTCAAAGCCTGTCCACTGGTACCGGTTCAGAATGGTTCCGCTGATGGCATCATCACTGCCAGCAAAACCCGGATTAACACCCAATTTATAGAACATATTATTGGTATACTGCGGATCCTGCTGACCAACTGCCGTTAAATATACGGTAAATATAAAAAATAAAAAAGAAATTATCTTTTTCATACCTTATTCCCCAGCTGCCTGCCCTGCGTGCCGTACCCTGAAGAAGGGGGAGACGGGCCGGCAAAGGATGCTCATGCGTCCTATTCTTTTGCAAAGAACGAATTTAATTTTTTATTATTTTGATAAACGCTCAGTTTTCGGGCAAATTTCCACCATATCGCGGGCAATTCCTGTTTGACGGCGCTGGCGTAGTCACCGGGGTTACAGGGGATGGTCCAGCTGTCGTTTTCTCCATTGAAAACCTCAATCCACCAGCGGTTGGTAGGGGGGTGGTGGTAGAAGACCACAGGTTCACCGTGGAGTTCCATTTCGACGTAGTAACGGGTGAAGGGGGATTTGTCTTTGCGGGGGTCTTCGCGGCGGCGCTGGGTCATGGCTTCCAGGAAGTACCAGATGATCTGGGCCCCCAGGGCCTGTGCCAAACCTGTGGGGTCATTTGCGGGATTGAGCCCGAAAAGACCGAAGACTTCCAGTGCGGGACTCAGTCCGGCATAGCGTGCCAGCCGGCAGGCTTCCTCACTGTGGAGGCCGTTGGGGGGAGATCCCGCAGGGCTTCCGGTTTCCGAGCCTTTGACAGCCCCCAGGTCAAAACTGAGAAAGGTGGTATGCCTGAGCAGGGGTTCCGCAGCGGAAAAGTCATCGCGCAGGCTTCCCAGGCTGAGCAGGTCAAATGTAAGGTCATCAAGGAAGCGGCTCACCGCAGGAGGCACCAGCGGGGCTTGGGTTCCCATCACCTGGAGATGAAAAAGGGAGGGATTTTCCTTCAGCACCCTGGTGAGGAAATTGCCCGGGCCGGTCACTTCGCGGCCCGCCTTCACATCGACGCGGGCATCAATGACCGAAAGCACAAAATCGGGCCTCTCCCTGAAAGTCCTGCAAATGCCGATACTCTGGTCCTGGCCTCCGCCCAGAAAAACCACGGTGATGCCCTCCCCGGTGAGGGTGTCGGTGACGTCGCGGAGGGCAAACAAAAGGTCGCGGGGTCCTTTGCCGGCACGCAGGTCACCCAGGTCCACCACCCCTGTCGACTCGCCAAAATGGCTCAGCCCATAGAGGTGCCTGCGCAGGGCAGCCGGGGCCTGGGCCCACCCCCGGGGTTGACCTTCTCCCACATGGGGGACCCCCACCAGAGCCACTTTCACCTCTCCCGCCCCAGCCGTGGGCACCCTCAGCGTATCCCTCTCCAGGTAATACCCCAGCGTATGACGGCCAAACTTCTGGTCATCCCGGAACTTCCCGAAATCAACCGGTTCAAAATAGTGGCTTAACTCCATTCCGTTTCCCATGGCTTCCCAGGAATTGCCTATTTCTGCCGTTTCCTCCCGGCTGATTTCTTTACAGGGCCTGCCGATACCAGTTTCATGCACTCCTCATAGGTAAGATCTGCGGCCTGGGTGCCCCTGGGAATTCTGAAATTCTCCTTCTTGTAGCTGATGTAAGGCCCCCACCTGCCGTTGAGCACCTTCAGTCCGTCATCTTCCAAGAAACCCTTTATCACGGCGTTTTTCTCCTTTTCCCGCTTGGCACCGATCAGTTCCACAGCCCTTTCGAGGGTAACCGTATAAGGATCATCGGTTTTGGCCAGAGAGATAAACTGGTTGTTATGGCGAACATATGGACCGAAGCGGCCGATGCCCACGGTAACCGCTTTTTCCTCAAAAGAACCCAGTTCCCGCGGCATCTTAAAAAGTTCAAGGGCTTCCTCCAGGGTTATGGTTTCGAGGTGCTGGCCGGCACGCAGACTGGCAAAGCGGGGCTTCGCAACCTCTTCATCGGGCGAGGATTCCCCCAGCTGGGCAATGGGCCCGAATTTGCCTATCTTCACCGAAACCTCTTTTCCACTGAGAGGATCCACACCGAGCAACCGCTCCCCGCGGCTCTTTTCACTGGTTTGAAGTACTCTGTCGATCAGCGCATGAAAAGGCTTGTAAAAACGGTCGATGACTTCATGCCACACCAGCTTTCCTTCGGCAATCTCATCGAGGCTCTCCTCAACGCTGGCCGTAAAGTTATAGTCCATGATCTGATCAAAATGACCGGTCAGAAAGTCGGTGACGACCATCCCGATATCGGTGGGAAAAAGCTTGCCCTTTTCGGCACCCGCGATTTCCTGTTTCACCTGGCGGGAAAGGGTGTTTCCGGTGAGTTCCATCTGGATGAAAACGCGTTCCTTTCCTGGGCGGTCTTCCCTGACCACATAATTCCGGTTCTGGATGGTGGTGATGGTGGGGGCATAGGTCGAAGGCCTGCCGATACCCAGTTCCTCGAGCCGTTTGACCAGGGAGGCCTCGGTGAACCGTGGAGGCCTCTGGGCATAGCGTTCCGTGGCCTGGATCTGCAAAGCCTCCAGGGGCATCCCCTCTCCGACAGGTGGAAGCAGCACCTGCCCCCCCTGGGCGATCGATTCCTCATCGGTCGACTCCATGTAGACTTTCAGAAAACCGTCGAAAACGATCACCTCTCCGGTTGCGACGAACTTCTCGGCCGTCGACGACATGGCAATGGTGATGACAGTCCTTTCCAGCTCCGCATCAGCCATTTGTGAGGCCAGGGTTCTTTTCCAGATCAGGTCGTAAAGCCTTTTTTCCTGCTGGGTGCCGGTCACGGTCTCATGATCGGGATAGGTGGGCCGGATGGCTTCATGGGCTTCCTGCGCCCCCTTGGCCTTGGTTTTATACTGTCGGGTTTTGAGGTATTCTTCACCGTGGAGCGCCCTGATTTTCGCGGCAGCGGCATTGAGCGCCAGGGAGGAGAGGTTCACCGAGTCGGTTCTCATGTAGGTGATCTTCCCTGATTCATAGAGTTTTTGGGCCACCGACATGGTCAGCGAAACCGGAAAGCCGAGTTTACGGCTGGCCTCCTGCTGCAGGGTGGATGTGGTGAAGGGGGGTGCCGGCGAGCGACGGGCCGGCTTACGGGAAATGTCGGTCACCGAAAACCGGGCGTGACGGCATTTCTCCAGAAAAGCCCGGGCTTCCTCCTCCGTTTCGAAACGGCGCGAGAGTTCAGCCCTGAATTCGGCACGGCTCCCATCGGCCATCACACCACTGAAAAGGGCCGTCACCCGGTAGGAGGAGTTGGCCTCAAAGGCCATGATCTCCCTTTCGCGCTCTACGATCAGCCTTACAGCCACCGACTGGACCCTCCCTGCCGACAGCGAAGGCTTCACCTTTTTCCAGAGCACCGGCGAAATCTCAAATCCCACGATCCTGTCCAGCACCCTACGGGCCTGCTGGGCATTGACCAGATGCAGATCTATGGCCCGGGGATGCTCAATGGCATGCCGGATGGCGTCACGGGTGATCTCATGGAAAACAATCCTTTGGGTGCGGGCAGGATCCAGCTTCAACTCATCCTGAAGATGCCAGGCAATGGCCTCCCCCTCCCGGTCCTCATCAGATGCCAGCCATACCACCCTGGCCCCCCGGGCCAGCTTGCGAAGCTCTGAAACCACCTTCTTCTTATCGTCGGAAACCACATACCGGGGGAGATAGTGGTTGCTGATGTCGATCCCCGAATCCTTTTTCTCCAGGTCACGGATGTGACCCATGCTCGAAGCCACCGTGAATCCATCCCCGAGGAACTTTCCGATGGTTTTGGCTTTGGCCGGTGATTCAACGATTACCAGATTTTCATCCATGTACTTCCGCTTTTCCGTTTTCAAAAATTTGTGCAAAGTAAATAAAAATGAATCGGTCAGCTCAAAATTTAAACTTCAAAAATATTACCGGTATATTTGTGATCCGAAATTCAAGAACAACACCCATGTCAGACGAAAGTTCCCGGTTCAGGAAATATATCCGTTATTTTTGGGGGGCCTTTGCGGCGGTATCTGCCATCGTTATCCTGCTCTTTATTCTGATTGCCAAAGGATTGCTGGGATTTATGCCCACCTTTGAGGATCTGGAGAAGACCGAGACCATCCTGGCCTCGGAAGTGATTTCCGCCGATGAGAAGGTCCTGGGCACCTTTTTTACCGAAAACCGCACCTATGTGGCCTACGAAAACCTGCCCCCCCACCTGGTCGATGCCCTGATCGCCACCGAGGATGTCCGCTTCTACCGCCATTCGGGCATTGATTTCAGGGGTCTTCTGAGGGTGTTCAAGGGGATCGTCACAGGGGACACCAGTTCGGGGGGAGGGAGTACCATCTCCCAACAGATGGCCAAGATGCTCTTTCCCAGGGAGCACTTCAGCGGGCCTGTACAGCTGGCCCTGCGCAAATTCAGGGAATGGATCATTGCGGTGAAACTCGAAAGGAGTTACACCAAGGAGGAGATCCTGACCATGTACCTGAACAAGTACGATTTTCTGAACCTGGCGGTGGGCATCAAATCGGCGGCCAACGTCTATTTCAACTGTGAGCCCGACTCCCTTCAAATGCATGAAGCCGCCATGCTGGTGGGAATGGCCAAGAACAGCTCCCTTTACAATCCGCTGCGGAGACCCGAACTGACCCTTCAGCGACGCAACGTGGTCCTTTCCCAGATGCGGAAGTACGGCTATATCTCCCGGGAAGTCTATGATTCCGTCAAGGTGCTGCCCCTGGACCTCGACTTCAACCGTGTCGACTTCAAACGGGGACTGGCCCCCTATTTCAGGGAATACCTGCGGCTTACCCTGAACGCCCAGAAACCCGAAAGGAAAAACTATGCCAGCTTCCAGCTGCAGAAATTCAGGGAAGACTCGGTGGAATGGGAGACCAACCCCCTCTTTGGGTGGTGCCATAAAAACAAAAAAAGGGACGGCACCTCCTGGGACCTGTACCGCGACGGACTGAAAATCTATACCACCATTGATTCGCGCATCCAGCACCACGCCGAGGAAGCCCTGAACTACCACCTGAGCACCAACGTGCAACCCGTCTTCGACGCCCGGATGAAATCCCTGCGAAACCCTCCCTTCAGCAACGACATGACCTCCGAAGAGACCGAAGAGCTTCTTTCCCGTTTTGTCAGGCAGTCGGAACGTTACAGGGTGCTCTCAGAACAGGGGAAAAACGAACGGGAGATCCGCGAAATCTTCAGCAAACCGGTTGAGATGTCGGTCTTCTCCTGGAAGGGGGCCATCGACACGATCATGTCGCCCATGGACTCCATCAAGTGGTACCTCCGCTATTTCAGGTCGTCGCTGATGGCCATGGAAAACGGCACGGGGAAAGTGAAGGCTTACGTGGGCGGGCCCAACTATGAGTATTTCATGTACGACATGGTCAAGGGGGGCAAGCGGCAGGTGGGATCGACGGTGAAACCCTTCCTGTATACCCTGGCCATGCAGAACGGTCTCACCCCCTGCACGAGAGTTCCCTATGTCAGGCAACAGTTTGTGCTCCCCGACGGCAGGGTGTGGGAACCCCGCGATGCAACCCATGACACCGAAAACTATGGCAAGATGGTCACCCTGAAATGGGGGTTGGCAAACTCCCGGAACATGATTTCTGCCTGGGTGATGAAACAATTCAATCCCAGCGCCATGGCCGAAGTAATGCACAAACTGGGTATTTACAGCCCTATCGACCCGGTATTCTCGATGTTCCTGGGAACTTCCGACATCACCCTTTATGAGATGGTGGGGGCTTTTGGCACTTATGTCAACAAGGGGGTTTTTATCCGTCCCTATTTTGTCACCCATATCGAAGACCGGCATGGCACCCGGGTGGCCTCCTTCATGCCACAACGGTATGAAGCCATTGACGAGAATACCGCCTATCTGATGGTCAACCTGCTCGAAGGGGTGGTCAATGAGGGCACCGGGAGCCGCCTGCGCAACCGCGACGGCTACGGAAAGTTCACCATGCCCATCGCCGGAAAAACAGGGACCACCCAGAACCATTCCGACGGCTGGTTCATTGGGATGACCCCTCGACTGACGGCGGGGGTTTGGACCGGCGCCGACCTGCGAAGCATCCGCTTTTCCGACATCAGCTCAGGACAGGGCGCCAGCATGGCCCTCCCCATCTGGGGCTATTTCATGAAACGGGTCCTGGCCGATCCCACCCTCGGATACACCGAAAACAGCCACTTCGAAAGACCCGCCAGCTTTAACGTCGACCTCAACTGCACCGGCAGCGACCCCGTCAGACAGGGTGAAATCCTGGAATTTGAAGACTTCCTGTAAGCCGTAAAGCTGACCGATTGGCGGCTGCCGGAGAATAACAGGCTTGAGGGAGGTTACAGGACCATGATGTGACCCGGCCACCAATGAAGGTGCGCCTGCCTGAGATAAAAGGCAACCTGATGGATTAAAGGATGATCAGCAGCAGAGCCAGAACCAAAAGCAGCATGAGCAGAATAAACTGGTTCCTGACAAACAACCCCAGCAGGATCAGAATCTCCACCTCCTCACAACAGGCAGTGAAGAGCTCGATATCCCCTTTTTCACGGGTAATGAATTCATTGGAGGTAAATACCACAATCTCGGTACCATTGAATTTCCAGGCCCACCGCGACTGCCAGAAATTCTTGATCTCCAGTTCAAAACGTTTACCGTTGATCACTACGTCGCTCCGGGGATTGAAAATATTCACGGTCACTTCCGTCAGCAGGGAATCCATCTTGGCATCCCTGAGTTCTATCCTGGAATTGAAAAAGTCCCTTTTCAGGATAAAGATTCTGCCGTTGATGTCTGCGGAAGCCTTACCACTGAACATATTGTTCCAGCGAATGGTACCGATTCTTTCGCCGCCCTGATGGATTTCCAGCTTTGCACCGAAAATCTCCTTGATCCAGAATAGTTTATCCATCGGAACTTGTTTTGGAAATTTCCTATAAAAATAACACTTTGGTACCGATAATCGGCAAGTCAGGAGGTTTTTTATGTGGAGGGAACTTTAGGCGGGTCACTCCTTTTTCAGCAGTTCACGGGTTGAAAGCAGGCCGCATGCCGCATAGATGTCCTGACCGCGGGAGGCCCTGACGGTGGTCAGAATCCCTTTGTTGTTAAGGCTCTCCCTGAAGCTGGTAATGGTCTCTTCGTGACTCCCGAGGAGCGGCGTGCCGGGTATGGGATGAAACCGGATGAGGTTGATGCGACAGCTCAGACCGTTCAGCAGACGGGTGAGTTCCCGCACATGGCGCGGCGTATCGTTGAAATCCCTGAACATGATGTACTCGAAAGAAACCCTTCGCTGGTGGCTGAAATCCCATTTTCTGATCTCATCGACCACCTGGGCAATGGGATAGGCTACCTGGACCGGCATGAGCTGCCGCCGCTCCTCGTCATAAGGGGTGTGCAGACTGACGGCCAGATGGGCCTCACTTTTCTCGAGAAAGGTTTTCATAGCCGGTATGATCCCGATGGTCGACACGGTAATGCGCCGGGGACTCATGGCATATCCCCAGGGGGCTGTGAGGATCTCCAGGCTGGTAAGCACCTCCTCCAAATTATCGAAGGGTTCTCCCATGCCCATGTATACAATATTGGAGACCCTACCGGCCTCTTCGATGCTGCGGATCTGGTTGACAATCTCCCCTGCGGTGAGCTGCCCCTGGAACCCCTGCTTTCCGGTCATGCAGAAAAGACAACCCATCTTGCACCCCACCTGGGAACTGACACATACGGTAATGCGGTCTCCCTCGGGAATCATGGCCGTCTCAATAAACTTCCCCGAGGCGGTCCCGAAAAGATACTTCCTGGTGCCATCGGCGCTGGTCTGTACCTTGGCCGGTGGGAATATCCCCAACACATATTTTTCAGCGAGAGCCTCCCTGACCTTCAAGGAGAGGTTGGTCATCTCCCCGAAGGAGCCGGCTCCCTTGGCATAAAGCCAGTCTGCAATCTGCCGGGCCGTATAGGCCGGCCAGCCGGCAGCCCCGGTGATCTCCCGTAAGCCGGAAAGGGTCTTCCCGAAAAGCATCTCTTTCATAATCCTTTTAAAAATAGATTTCTGCAACGATGTCACCCCAGGGAACTCCCCCCGCGATGAGGATATCGCGGGCTTCCACCACCATGAGGGGATTGCCGCAAAGATAATACCGGGTTCCGGAAGGAAAAGAGGCCTGCTGCTGAAGCCAGGCCGTCAGCCTTCCCTGGAAGACCTCCCCGTCGCCCTCCCGGGAACAGCAACGGACATAACGGCTCCCCATCTCCCTTTGCAGCTCCTCACCGAAATAAAATTGATTAAGATAGCGTACACCGTGCACCAGGAGGTGATGACTTCCCAGGCCAGACCTGAACATGCTGTAGAATGGGGCGATGCCCGTTCCACTGGCGATCCACCAGGCCGGTGCCTCATCCCCCAGAAAGGTCCCATACGGGGCCGACACATATAGCCGGTCACCCGGCCGGAGCGCCGCCATCCGTGGCGTAAGAGATCCCTCCTCCCTGACATTGAACAACACGGCCATCTCTTCCTCCCTGTTGCCGCTGCACAAACTGTAAATACGGGGAGTCTCCCCTTCACCCAACGCCAGCTTTACTACCTGCCCGGGCAAAAAATCATCCTCCCGACGCCATGAAATCAAATGCACCCGCGGAGAAATCTCTTCATTCCGTATAAGCGTCACCGGCCGCATGACCGCCTCCTCCATTTTTCCACTTGCCATGTACCACCGTTATTAAATCCAAAAATACGCTTTCCCTGCATCAAAAGGAAACCTGCCCCTCGAATGGCTTCACATTCCCCTGACATGTTCCCTTTAAACCTTACACCGACAAAAAGGTTCAACTACTTTTTTATTTTTTTAATAAGTTGCTTGCATTTCTGGGAATAATTGATGACATTTGAAGCAACAGAACGGCGATGGAGGTTTTTTTAAGGAATAAAAAGCTGATGCAGGGGGTCGAGCTCAAGAAGGCTGGCCAGCAGAAGCAAATCATCAGGTCGTTGTATTTTCACGGGCCTGGGTCAAATGCGGAATTGTCGCGTGATTTGGGGCTGAGTACGCCCAAAGTGAACAGTTTGTTGCAGGAGATGATTCACCGGGGGACCGTCAGGGAACTGGGGCACGGGGATTCGAGCGGAGGCCGCCGGCCGGTGATGTATGGGCTGGCCCCGGAAGCCTTTTACATGGTGGGAATCACCATCAACGTGAATTTTTCGGTCATCGCCATTTTCAACGCTCAGAACAGGGAAATCAGTGGTCCGTATACCCTTCCGGTAAAAATGGAAAGGGACATTACCCTTTTTGAACGGATCAACGACCGCTTGCAGGAGATTATCAGGGAAGAAGGCATTGACCGGAAAAGGATTGCAGGCGTGGGCATCGAACTACCGGGGTTGGTCAATCAGGAGAAACACATCAATAAAACCTATTTCCCGGGAGAGGAGGAGCTGCACCTGAAATTGGGAGAGATTTTCGGGATGCCTGTCTTTTTTGACAACGATGCGCGCCTGCGGACTTTTGCAGAGCAGCATTTCGGGCTGGCACGGGGGAGGCAGCATGTGCTGATGATTCATATGGACTGGGGCATCGGCATGGGTCTGATCGTCAATGGCCAGCTGTATGGAGGCAAGTCGGGATTTTCGGGGGAGTTCGGCCATATTCCGATGGCAGACAATGGGATCCTGTGCAATTGCGGCAAGATTGGCTGCCTGGAGACCATCGCCTCGGCGCCGGCCATTGCCAGGCAGGCCCGTGAGGGGGTAGCCGGCGGCAACTCATCCCTGATCACCACCCTGGTGGAGGGAGATCTTCAGAAAATCACCACCAGCACAGTCATCGAAGCGGCACGCCTGGGCGACCAGTTTTCAATCTCCCTGCTTTCACAGGCCGGTTTCTGGCTGGGCAAAGGTATGGCCCAGCTGATGCAGGTCTTTAATCCCGAGCTGATCATCATCGGCGGCATGGTCGCCGAAGCAGGTCAGTTCATGATGGCCCCCATCCAACAGGCCATTTATACCTATGCCAACAGCGACATCAGCAACGATACAGAGATTCTCTTCTCCATCCTGGGGGTAAGGGCCGGGGCCATTGGAGCCGCTGCCTTCGCCCTCGAGAAACTAGCCAATAATTAATACTACATAACAATGAGAAATTTCACCCGCGTCGAAGAAGCCTTTTACCTGGAATCAGGCAGCCAGGAAATGACCACCCCGGCCACATACCTTATCGTAGACAACTTTCCCAAACTCGGGCTGTTGTCGGCACTCAGTTTCCTGGAATGGGCCGGAGACCACCCTGAAGGCGTGATTTCGCTCCCCACCAGCAAAACTGCCCAGCATTTCCTGCGCAACACCCGGTTGCTCCTTGAAAAATGGAATGACCGTGAAGGAGTGGACATCAGGGAAAAATACGGACTCGGAGGGGTTTCCCGGCCCGACCTGCGGGGACTCCGGTTTGTGCAGGCCGGGGAGTTCTACCCTATCCATTCGGCCCAGCACAACAGCCTGTGGAATTACGCCTGGAATTACTATATCAGGGACTTCGGTCTCGATCCCAAGAAAGCCCTGCTGATCAATTCCGACGAGATCCCCCTGGCCGGAGGTAAAAATTATACGGAGGTTTTTCCCGACCTGAAAATCGACCTGACCCTGAGGTTCCGTGAAGCCCGCAACCACCTGGAAAAGTTGCAGCAGCAATCGGTTTTCATGATCGATGACTGGTGCCGTGACTACGAGGCCCGGATCAGGGAAGTGGGAGGCATCGGTTTCTTCCTGGGGTCGATCGGCCCCGATGGCCATATCGCCTTTAACACCCGGGGGACGAGCCACTACTCCCCTACCCGCCTGACGGAAACCAATTTCGAGACACAAGCCGTGACCGCCGGCGACCTGGGAGGAATCGAGGTGTCAAGGAACCGGTTGGTGATCACGGTCGGACTGGGGACGCTGGCGGTCAATCCGCAGGCCAAAGCCATTGTGTACGCCGCCGGAGAGGCCATCGCAGAGGTTATCCGCGACTCGGTGGAGAGCCTGCCCAACACCATGTATCCTGCCACGGCCCTCCAGAAGCTCGAGAATGCCCGTTTTTACCTCACCCGCGGGGCCGCCGTCAAACTGCGCGACAGCATCAGGGCTTACTATTGCGGATCCCCCTGGGACCACCGGAAAACCGAAAAAGCAGTCATCGACCTGTGTAAAAAGGTGAATAAGTTCGGGCCCAAACTGACGCTCGACGACCTCAGGGCCGACGAGTTCTGTGCCATGATACCGGGGCTGAACGAACAAACCGTCCAGTCGGTCATCGATTCGATTCTGGTAAAAATGAGAAAGGGGATGCAGAAGGAAACCCACCAGATCTACTATCATACCGGGCCCCACCACGATGACATCATGCTGGGAATCATGCCTATGACCAACAGGCAAAGCCGGGAAGCCACCAATGAGATGCACTTTTCGGTCCTCACCTCGGGCTTCACCGCCGTCACCAACCGGTTCATGCGCGACCTGCTGGGCGATACCCTCGACCTGATCGGGAGGGGGAAAATCGAAATGATCCACTATCCCGACTTCTTTGAAAAGGGTTACCAATACAAATGGGACAAGGACGTATACCATTATCTCGACAACATCGCCGCCATGGACGAAGAGGGGAAGCGCCGGGGGGTGTGTCACCGCCTGGTCAGGGCGATGGTCAGCATCTGGGGCATGAAAACCGGGGAGGAACTGGTGGAGGTCATCAGGGAAACCATCGCGTTGTTGGAGAAGAGTTACGACGGGGCCAAGAATCCACCGAACGTACAGAAGCTCAAAGGGATGATCAGGGAGTTCGAAGAGGAACTGGTATGGGCCCATTATGGGGTGTCGGTGAAGAACGTCCACCATCTGCGCCTGGGCTTTTACCAGGGTGATGTTTTCGGAGCCGGTCCCGACCGCACCCGTGACGTGCTGCCCATCCTGGAAGATTTCCGCAAGTACAAACCCACGGTCATCAGCCTGGCCATGGACCCCGAAGGCAGCGGCCCCGATACACACTACAAGGTGCTCCAGGCCATCGCCGCCGCCGTGGCCGAATGGCGCAAGGAAACAGACCTCTCCCACCTCCGGATCATCGGATACCGCAATGTATGGTTCCGCTACAACCCCTCCGACGTGGAGGTGATCGTCCCCGTTTCCATGAACTCCCTGGCCGTCCTCGACAAATCCTTTACCGACTGCTACCTGACCCAGGTCAACGCCTCCTTCCCCAGCTACCAACTCGACGGCAAATTCAGCGAACTGACCCAGAAAATATGGATGGAACAACACAAACAGATCCAGTTCCTCCTGGGCAAGAATTTCTATTACGAAAATGAATCGCCGCTGCTCCGTGCCGCACACGGGCTGATTTATGTCAGGGAACTCAACGTACAGGAATTCCTCACCGAAGCCTCCAAACTGGGCAAATCGGTCGAAGGACTTTTCTGAGAGAAATTTTGGTTATCTTCGCTTAGATTAAACCAGTTTCCTTTTATGAAAATCATCGGAGTGGATGTCGGGGGCACCAAGATCAGCGCCGGACTGGTCGAGGAAGGTAAGATCATCAGGGAATCGACCATTGCCACCCCGTGGGACCGGCCACAATACGAAGTCATGCAAGCCCTTTATCAGGTCATTGATGAGGTTTTTGACACCGGTGTGGCGGGCATCGGCATCGGAGTTCCCGGGTTGGTGGATCTCCGGGAAAACATCGTGCTGGATGTCACCAACATTCCCAGCTGGGATGCCGTTCCGCTGGCTGAACTGGTCTCGGAATACTTTAATAAAAAGGTGTACGTCAACAACGATGCCAACTGCTTTGCCCTGGGTGAAAAATACTACGGAAAAGGGAAGCCGTATGCCCATTTTGTGGGGCTGATCATCGGCACCGGAATGGGAGCCGGGATTATCATCAACCACCATCTCTACCCGGGGAGACTATGCGGCGCCGGGGAATTCGGCAACATCTACTACCGCGACAAAAACATCGAAGCCTTCGCAAGCGGCCAGTATTTCCGCGACAAGGGCGTCGACGGCAAGCTCCTCTTCCGCAGGGCTTCCATCGGAGACCCGGTAGCCCTCAAACTCTTCGAAGACCTGGGAAAACATGTGGGCAGGGCCGTGGCCAACATCCTGTTTGCCCTGGCCCCCGAAGCAATCATCTTTGGTGGTTCCGTCTCCAGGGGATTCAAGTATTTCGGCGATGCCATGCACGAATTCCTGGAAGACAACTTCCCTTTCCGCAGACTGTACAACCAACTGGCCATCGAACTCTCCGACACCGAAAACATGGGCATCCTGGGAGCCTCCTCCCTGGTCCTCGACCAGCAATAGCAATCCTTGTGGGATCAGTCCCTCCCCCGCCTCACCTTTCCCAGTGAAGCTTCTTCCCGAAACCCAGGCGGTTGTCGGTCATCTTGACAGAGTGAATCTCCACGATCCAGAGGGAGGCGTTCATCAGGACGGCAAAGGGGAAACGGGCCAGGTAAGCCCGGGTGACGCTCCCCTTCTCTTCTTCCGTGGGGCGGCGCATCGTGCCCCTGAACTGGATCCCCTGGACCTTACTGACCACACTGGTCTCCAACACGATCCCCCCGGCTACCTCCGGATTGGCCAGTACCTCCCTGACATGACGGGTCTGGTCGTCAGAGGTGAACACCAGCCAGTTCTCCTCTTTCATGTAGGCATAAAAACAGTGGCATACCCAGGGCACACTCCCCGCACAGGTGGCCAGGGTCACCACATGGTGCTTCCTGATAAAATCGGTAATCCCCTTTTCCGGTACTGACATCTTCGTATCTTTAATCCGCAAATATAAACATGTACACCAAATGGCAACGGTAAAAACGGTTTACCTAAGCTACCTGACAGCCGCCGCCCGGGAGGCGTTCTTTACCAGCTTCCACACGTAGGATTCATCCAGGGTGACGACCCGCAGGATATACGTCCCCGGTGGGATGGCGGGATTCAGGATAAGGGCTTCTCCCCGGTTTTCAAAGACCGTTCTTCCGGCCATATCGGAAAGGGTCACCCTCAGGCATTCCGCCCCCGGGGGCAGGGAAATCGTGAATGCCTGATCAAAGGGATTGGGAAAGAGGGAAAACGTCTGGTTTGTCTTCACTTCTTCGCTGCCGGTCACCTTTGACACTCCTCTGACCAACCACAGGTCAGGATCAATAACCATCTCTTCCGGTGTGAAGGAGAGGGGCAGATGGAAGAGCTGTCCGTTGTGGCGGTGATCGAGGCGGAAGTCGGCCGAATCCCTTCTGCCGGGGGCATAGAACCTTACCGGGACAGGCATTTCAAAAAAGGAGACGGAAGAATGGACAGGCTGTTGTGTCAGGGAGACCTCCAGCCATCCGGGTTCCTTCACCTGCCAGGTGGCGGAGTAAAGCGGATACCCCTCTCCATAATACCAGTCGTTGAAGAATTCGGCCAGGCTAATTCCTGATGCAGCCTCCAGATGACCTGTAAATATTCCTGGGGTGGCGAAGCCGAATTTCACCGCAGGATCAGCGGAATAGCTTCTCATGGCCGCGAAAAAAGCCGTATCGCCCGTGATCCAGCGCAGCATATGAAGCAGGTAGGCCCCTTTGTTGTAGGAGAGGCGGCTGTCAAAAACACGATAGACCAGGGCTGTATCCGCAACATACACCGACCCATCGGGTTGTTTGAGAATATTTTTCAGGGTGTTGGTGCGCCACGTTTTCCAATACATGCCCCCGAAGAAATGCTCGTATGCCAGTCCGGTGGCGTAAGTGGCAAACCCCTCGTTGAGCCAGATGTCGTGCCAGGAAGCCAGGGTGATGCTGTTTCCGTACCAGGAATGGGCGAGTTCGTGGGCCACCAGCTCAAATTCGAGGTTTCCCATGAAGCTCATGGTCTGGTGTTCCATGCCGCCGCCCCACCCGAACTGCGCGTGGCCATATTTCTCCCTGGCAAAGGGATACTCCCCGAAGAGGCGGTTATAAAGGGCGAGGAGTTCCAGGGTAACCGGCGATTTGGTTCGGGCTGTGGCCATGTATTCGGGATACACAAAATGGACCACGGGCATACTCCGGTTCTCTCCGAGCCGCAGGGTATCGGCATACTCCGCGTAGTTGGTAACGGCGATGGCGACGAGGTACGTGGCAATGGGATAGCGGTGCCTCCAGTGCATGGTTCGCAGCTCCTGGTCCACCCACTCACCGGTGAGCACCCCGTTGGAGGCCGTCCGGTACTGTGCAGGGGTGGTGACCACTATATCGGTGGAGTCGATCTTATCGGCCAGAGACTGTTTGCAGGGCCACCACTCGTATGCCCCGTAGGGCTCCGAGAGGGTCCAGAGCACCGGCACTCCGGCATGGGAGGAAACAGCAAAAGAACCAAACCCCGACGCTTCAGGAATGCCCCGGTACCATACTGTTACAGAATCAGCGGCTCCCTTCTCCAAAGGCTCCGGAAGGTCAATTCCCAGCAGGTCGTTTTCAAGGGAAAAATGGAGGTGATCCCCTCTTCCCTTCACGGAATCCACCGTCATATTCGCTTTCAGGTTAAAACACACCTTATCGAGGCGTGGCACCTGGGAGAGAAAGCGGGAGGTGATCCTCCCCGAGATATATCGCACGGCCGGGTCAACCTCCCATTCCATTTTCTGATATATGAGGTCATATTCAAAGAGCTGGGGCGATTCGGTATGAGCACCCCTTTTAAGGGCCAGTGCCGCATCCCGGGCTGCCGCTTTCTCCGTAAACCGGGGATCGGGGGCCTGTCCGGAAGCCCGAAACGGAAAAATCATCCCCAGCAACGAAAAGACCAGCAGATACCCTCCGACGATCAGCAGGCCCTGCCGCAGCATTTCAGCCGGCGGCCACCTGAAGGCTTTACGTGGGGGGCCATCCCTTTTCGCAGGGATCTGTTGAACATGAGGCGGATTCCAACCCCCTCCCGGCAGGTATCCATCCTCCGGGATCCGGGTGATTCCGGATTTCTGACAGAAAATACACATAGAATCTTTTAACGCTCTTGGAAGAGGATGTGGTCCCATATGGGTTTCCCTCCGGCAGGCGATCCTCAAAATTAGCAGATTTCCGCAAATAAAAAGGAAGCTGCAATCTGGAGGATCACCCCGATGCAGCTTCCCTTAAAGCATTGGCCACGGTGGGCCGGCTATTTTTCGAGTTCTTTCCAGACCAGGGCGCTGGCTCCAACAATGGCGGCGTCGCCGGGCCGGAGCTGCGAGGGAAGGATCTTGATTTTATTCTTGAAAATGGGGAGCAGGTGCTTTTCCATGCTCTCGCGTGTGGGCTTGAAAATCAGTTCTCCGGCGGCGGTCGGTCCCCCGAAGAGGAAGATGGCTACCGGACTAAGGTGATGCACGGTATCGGCCAGGCCCTGTCCCAGGTATTCGCCGGTCTTCTCAAAGACCATGTTGGCAATTTTATCGCCTGCGACGGCGGCATCGTAGATCATTTTTGAGTCGAGTTCCAGGAAGGAGCGTTTGGCCAGCATGCTGTCGGTGGCATTATAGTGGACCATCAGTTCAAAGGCGGTCCGTTTCATACCCGGAGCCGAACAGTAAGCTTCGAGGTGGCCCAGGGAGCCGCAGCCGCAAACTCTTCCACCGGGGATCAGGGTAGTATGGCCGCACTCCCCGGCAAAACCGTCGTGGCCATATACCAGGTCACCATTCACCACCACGCCGCTGCCTACACCGGTCCCCAGGGTGTACATCACAAAGTTCTTCATGCCGCGGGCACCACCGTAAATCATCTCTCCGATGGCCGCTGCATTGGCATCGTTGGTGAGCGCCAGGGCCGGCATTTCAGGAAACTGCGCCCGCAATAACTTGATGAAATGAAGCACCCCCCTGAAGGAGAGATTCGGGGCATACTCAATGGTCCCGTTGTAATAGTTGCCATTGGGAGCTCCGATACCTATGCCTAAAACTTCCAGGTTTTCGTTGAGCAAGGTACCCGACTTGATCAGGTTCTTTATCGCCTCGGTCAGCTCTTCAATGAATTTCTCAAAATCACCGTGGGTAGCCGTGGGAATATTGTCCTTAAACATGACGTTCCCATCCACATCCACCACGCCGATGGCCGTGTTGGTGCCGCCTACATCCACACCGATGGCCACCTTTTTGGTGACCGTTACTTCACTTTTCTTCATGATATTCTTATATTTACGGATTTCGTCTCTATTCACGGAACACAAGCCAACAAATTTATAAATAATTGTCACTTTAACCCTTCAAATGTTGTGCAACAGGAAAAAAAGGTTTCCGTAATGGGAGCTTATTTTTGTAGATTTACTGCCCGGAACCAACCCCTGATATGGCATTAAGAATCCTGCATACTGCCGACTGGCATCTGGGCCAGAGTTTTTATGAGTACGACCGGATGCCGGAACAGGAGCGCTTTCTGAACTGGCTGAGGGACACCCTGGTGGAAAAGGAAGCCGGGGTGCTGATTATCAGCGGCGACATCTTTGATGTGTCGAATCCTCCTGCAGCGGCTCAGCGGCTTTTTTACACTTTTCTGAGGGAGGTGACCACGCTGTTGCCGGGGCTTCAGGTGGTCTGCATTGCCGGGAATCACGATTCGGCGGCCCGTTTGGAGTCTCCGGGTTCCCTGCTGGAGGTGTTCAACGTAAGGGTGACGGGTACGGTCGGGCGTGATGCCGGGGGCCGGCCCGACTACGGGGCGCTGAGAATTCCCCTGAAAGGAAGGACGGGAACTACAGAGGCGTGGTGTCTGGCCGTGCCTTTCCTGCGGCCAGGTGATTTTCCTGCCGGAAGTGGCACCGGCGAGGGAAGCTATGCCGCCGGGATGACCGCCTTCTACCGGGAAGCCGTGACGGAGGCCCTGGGCCACTGCGAATCAGGGCAAGCCCTGGTGGTGACCGGCCATCTCCATACCGCCGGCGCCCTGACCACCGGGGAGGATAAATGCGAACGGCCCATCCTGGGAGGATTGGAATTCGTGCCGGCCGGAGCTTTCGGAACGGAAGCCGCCTATGTGGCCCTGGGCCACATCCACAGGCCCCAGACAGTGGATGGCCTCCGACACATCCGCTATGCGGGGTCTCCCCTGCCCATGTCGTTCAGCGAAGAACATTACCCTCACCAGGTGGTCTGCGTCGACCTGGAAAACGGCCTTCTCAAAGACCTGGAAGCCCTGCCGGTGCCCGTAACGGTGCCCCTGCTGTCGGTACCCCCAAGACCCCAATCCCTGTTGCAGGTCCTGGAAGAACTGGAAAAACTTCCCCCGGCCAGCACTCAACGGCACTCCGCCCCCTACCTCCGGGTCAGGGTATTGCTCGATGGCCCTGAACCATCACTTCGCATACAGGTAGAAAAAGCACTGGAAAACAAGGAGGTTCGGCTGGCCAAAATCGAAGTTTCCTATCCCGGCAGAGACCAGGAGGAGCAGCAGGAAGGAGAAGGCGTCAGCCGGCTTGATACCCTCCGGCCCCTCGATCTTTTCCGGAGGAGATACCAGGCCCTTTACAACCGGGAGATCCCACAGGAGCTCGTCGAATTATTCCACATAGCGGTCACGGAAACCGAATCCGGGGATTTGGCTCCCGGACTTCAGGAATAATGGTAATAAGAATGGATATATGAAGATACTCACCATACGTGGCAGGAATCTGGCTTCCCTGGAGGGGGAGTTTGTTCTTGACTTCACCCGGGAGCCGCTGTTCTCGGCGGGCATTTATGCCATAACGGGGCCCACGGGATCGGGGAAGTCGACCATTCTGGATGCCCTGTGTCTGGCGCTCTTCGGGCGCTCACCGCGGCAGGTGGCTGCCCGGGAGAGCGGGGTGGAGCTCCCCGACGGGGAGAACGGGAGCGTGGCACCGGGAGATCCGCGGACCATCCTCCGCAAGGGAAGCGCCGAAGGGTACGCCGCGGCGGCTTTCATAGGCCTCGATGGCCAACCCTGGGAATCGGAATGGACCGTCCGCCGTGCCCGCAACCGCCCCTCGGGAAACCTCCAGGATTATACCTTACGGCTCACCAACCTCACGACCCGACTCCCCTTTGCCGGTACCAAAACCGAAACCCTTCGTGAAATCGAAAGGGTGATAGGCCTTAATTATGAGCAGTTCACGCGGTCGGTGCTGCTGGCCCAGGGCGACTTTACCGCCTTCCTGAAGGCTGCACGCGACGACAAAGCCTCCCTGCTTGAAAAAATTACGGGAACGGAGATTTACAGCCGCATATCCGTCTCTGTTTTCATGAAAAGCCGGGAAGCCGAAGCGGCCCTGAAGGAGATCAGGGACCGGCTTTCGGGGATCGTCCTTCCGGGGGAGGGGGAAACGGAAGCGCTGAAAGCCGGAGAGGCCACACATGCAGAGGCGGTTTCCGCCCTGGAGCGGCAAAGGGAGGAGATCCGCCGGGGCCTGGAATGGCACCGGCAGCGTGAGCAGCTTATCATGGCGAGCGGGGAGGCCCGGGCCCGGCTGGCCACTGCCGAGGCCGCCCTTCAGGAGGCCGCCGACCGTGAAACGCACTTCCGGCTGGTGGAAAAGATACAGCCCACACGCCCCCTGGTCGAATCCCTCCGGGAAAAAAGGGAAACCCTCGCGCTGAAACGGGAAGCGGAAAAGGATACGGCCAACCGGGTTTCTGAGGCCGGAAAAGCCATGGAGGAACTGTCGGCGACCATCAGAGAGGCCGAAGATGCCGTGAAGGAAACCACAGCCGCCACCGCCGCGGCCCGCCCATTGCTGCTGAGGGCCAGGGAAATGGATACCCTTCTGGTAGAACAACATAAAAAGGTCTCCGAAGCGGAAACCGGGAAACAAACAGCCTTTGATGAGCATCAGCTGCTGCTTGGGCACCTCGCTGCCAGAGAGAAAAACCTGGAGGAACTCCGCAGGGAAAAGGGGGAAACGCAGGATTGGCTCCGGGAAAAGGAGCCCCGAAGAGGAATCGCCGAAAATGCCACCCTGATCGTTTCCCGGCTGGAATACGCCCAGCAGTGTGGAAAGGAGGCGACGGAGCTGACCGGGTGGATCGAAGAAGCCGTAAAAAAGAACCTCCTTCTGGAATCAAGAAAGGGGCAGCTGCGGGAGGAGGTCGCTGCCAAAGAGAAAGAGAGCCAGGAGTTGACCGCCTTGTCAGACCAGATCGGAGAACAGATGGCGGCTATTCCGGTGGAAACGCTCACGGAAGCTGAGACGCAGCACACCGCTGAAATGGTACGCACTTCGGCTATGCGGGCCTGCTGGGAGAAACACACTGATTTGGCTGCCCGGAAATCGGTGCTGGGTGAAGAGATCACGGGGCACCGGGCGGCGTTGGAAAACGAAGAAGGGGAACTGGAAGCGCGCAGAAGCGAAAGTGAGGAGGTCAAAGTACGCCGGGAGCAGACCGGCCGTATGTTGAGCCAGGCCCGGCTGGCGGCTGCTGAAAATGTGGAAAAACTGAGGGGGCAGCTGCTCCCCGGGGAGGCCTGCCCGGTATGTGGAAGTACCCATCATCCCTGGGCGCAAGGGGATCCCCGGGTGCATGCCATGCTGGAGGAACTGGAAAAGGAAGAAGCCCGGCTGGCTTCAAGCTGGCAGGAGAACGTGGAAGCGCAGGCCCGTCTGTTCCAGAGCGGCCATCATCACCGGGAGGCCATCGCCCGTGGAACCGCAGAGATGGAAAAGCTGATGGCCACCCTGGAGAAAACCACCAGGGAATGGGAAGGATTTCACCCCGGGGAGAAATGGCAGGCGGAACCGGAGGAAACATGGGCAGCTCTTCTGGAAATGGAGACGGAAGAGCACCGCAGGGCTGCAGAAGAAGCCCGGGCAACCCTGGCCCGGTACCGGGAACTGGCCGTAAAAGCAGGACAGATCCGCCAAAGTATGGACCAGAACAGATTAAGCCGCGACCATTCCGGGGAGGCCCTTACGGCATGCCTCTCGGGGATCATGCTACTCACCGCGGAGAAACAGCAGAGGGAAGCCCTCAGAGAGCAAAACCTGACCAAACAAAGGGAAGCCCTGGCAAGTGCAGGTGTGTACTTCACCCAAAGTGGCTGGGAAGAAAAATGGGCAGTTTCACCGGAAACGTTTACAGCAAAACTGATCACCTTTTCCGCATCCTGGCAATCCAAAAACAAAAGGCTTAATGAAATCGCAGGGGAAGAGAGGGTCCTGGAGACGGAAATCAAAAACCTGAAGGAACGTATTACGGAGACTGCCGGGAAGCTGGCGCAGGCAGAGGAGCGGGAAAAGGGGGCCCGGGAAAGAGTAGCCGCTGCAGAGCAGGAAAGACAGAAGCTTTTCGGGGGCAGAGAAGCCTCAGTTGTGGAAGAGGAACTGGCACGCGCCGGGGAGACCTGCCAGCACCGTCTCAGGGAACTCCGCGAGACATTAGGAACCATGCAGGCCGGTATTGCCGAAATGGAAGGATCCCTCCGCCTGCGCCGGGAAGACCTGGCAAAACAGGAGGAAGATTTGGAAACCCTCCGTCTGAGACTATCAGGGTGGTTACAGCAATTCGCAGCCGCCGGGAACATCCCCCTCGGAGAAGAGGAGCTGAACCACCTTCTGGAATACACCCCCGAGTGGATCACTATGGAGAGGGAAGCCCTCGGGGAGCTTCGCGATACGCTGTTAAGCGGGCGCTCCACCCTGGAAGAACGGGAAAAACAACTGGAGACACACCTGCAATCGGGAAGGGAAACTCCTGAAAAGCCGGCACTCGAAGCCCTTCTCACTGAAACTGAAGCCGCCCTTGACCTGCAAAACGGAGAGCTGACGGAAATCCGGTTCAGACTGCGCACCTATGAGGAGAACCTGAAAAAGGCAGGAGCCTTCAGGGAACTGGAAGAAGAAAGGAGCGGCACCGCCGGAAAATGGAAAAAGCTGAATGAATTGCTGGGGTCGGCCGATGGCAGGAAATTCAGGCAGATTGCCCAGGAATATACCCTGGAAGTGTTGCTCACCTATGCCAACCTGCACCTGCGGGAGCTCACCGGGCGCTACCGGCTGGAAGTGATCTCCGGGACCCTGTCGCTGCAGGTCATCGACCGCGACATGGGGGATGAGATCAGGTCGGTTCATTCCCTTTCGGGCGGGGAGTCGTTTTTGGTTTCGCTGGCCCTGGCCCTGGGTCTGGCGTCACTCTCCTCGAACCGGATGACCATCGAATCGTTGTTCATCGACGAAGGGTTTGGATCACTGGATCCCCAGACGCTGGGGATGGCCATGGATGCCCTCGAGCGTTTGCGCAACCAGGGGCGCAAGGTGGGAGTCATCAGCCATGTACGGGAGATGACCGAGCGCATCGGCACGCAAGTGCGGGTCACCCGGCAGGCCAACGGCCGCAGCAGCGTGGAAGTTACCCTGGTCTGACCGGTTACAGCTCTTCAGCCCACCGTTCGTCAGGATCCCGGGGCAGGGCTGCGCTTTTCCAGGAAAAACGCAGGACCACAGGGTGCACCAGCCTTTCAAAATCAGCAAAGGCCATGCGGATAATCTCGGTGTGTGTTCCGGCATTGAAGGCGATCTCCTTCTCGGCCGTGAGGGTCTCCGCCACATAGACCTCCAGTCCGTATAGGTTACCAAAGGGGGGCATCGCCCCCGGCTCGCACCCCGGAAACCGGTCACGGAATTCGGCTTCCGTGGCCAGACTTAACCGTTTTCCCCGGAAGTACTGGCTCAACTGGTCAAAATCAACCTGGTAGGCAGCCGGTAAGACCGCCAGAGCCATCTTGTCGTCGATCCTGAAAACTACCGTCTTGGCAAACTCCCGCCCCGAAACGTGCGCCGATGCGGCTACCTCCTGCGACGTGTAGGCCATGGAATGCCTGATGGTCACATACCTGACCCCATTCTGGTCAAGAAATGCTTTTAACTTCTCCGTAGGCATGGTTTTAATTTTTTAACAAGTCCGTCTCTCCGTTTGCTTTTTCCCCCGGTTCTTTTATAGTTTTACACTTGCTTGTACCCTGTATGCCGGAAATGGTTACAAAAAGCAGCCTAAAAGGATTTGCGGGGTACCCTGATTGCGTGAATCACCCATGTAAACGATCCATGTCAGACAACCATTCCAAATTTAAGAGGACCATGATGACCAGAAAAATTTTAACGGCCGTAGTGCTGACACTTTTACTCCTTCCCCTTTCGGGAGCCGCCCAGGAGGAGTATGTTTTCAGCCAGGGGCTGGCCGTTGGCAACTGCCATCAGTATGGAAGGCTGGGCTTTTACTCCGACCAGTTTGCCTGGCGTTATTTTGAGCCGGGCTTCAAGGCTCCCAAGGCAGGAGAGGTGCTTTACACCGACAGCACAGGGCGCAAGGCCGTATGGAGGGAGATCGTTGCCGACAGCTCAGGGCTCTTCCGGGGGAGGCAGGCTTTTAACGGCTACCTCTATCTCAGCTACCACTCGCAGCGGGAGCAAAATGCCCTGCTTCACATCAGTGGAAACGTCATGTTTTACCTCAATGGGGAACCTCATGCCGGCGATGTCTACGGCGACAAATGGCTCTACACCCCTGTCAGGCTGAGGAAAGGAGTCAACGCGTTGTATATCCGGACCGGTTACATGAGTGCCGGAGTGTCGGCGCGGCTTCTTTTCCCGGAGACTCCGGTATTGATCAGGAGTGAGGACGCCACTCTTCCCGATATAGTGGAGGGAAGGGATGCCTCCCGGCTGATGGGGGCGGTGGTGGTGGTGAACGCCACCTCGCGGCCCCTGAAAGACCTCCGGATGCGGGCCATGCTGGCTGGCAGGGAATCGGTTACCGACCTCCCTGATATTCTGCCGCTTTCGACGCGGAAGGTGATGTTCCGTGTTGACGGATCGGAAGTAAAAGAGACCGGCCCTGTGGTATGCCAGCTGGCAGTGATGGAAGCAGGTAAGGAGAAAGCCGGGGGAGAGGTGATCCTGGAGCGGGTAGCTGCGGACAAGCCATACAAGTGTACTTTCATCAGTGAAATCGACGGAAGCCTGCAGTATTATGCCGTGCAGCCCCGGAAGGGAGGGTCGGCCCCGGGGCATGCCCTTTTTCTGTCGGTGCATGGAGCTGGCGTGGAGGCCATTGGCCAGGCCCGGGCATACGGGGCCAAGGAGGAAGGGGACCTGGCAGCTCCCACCAACCGCCGCCCACGGGGTTTCAACTGGGAAGACTGGGGCCGCATTGACGCCATGGAGGTGCTGAACCTGGCAGAAGAGCAGTTCCGGCCTTCGCCCGACCGCATATACCTCACCGGCCACTCCATGGGAGGCCATGGCACCTGGATCCTGGGGGCCACCTACCCCGGGAAATGGGCCGCCATCGCCCCCTGTGCAGGATATCCCTCCCTTTTGGGCTATGCCTCAGCCGACGGCAAAATCCCCCAACCGGGAAACACCATCCAGGAACAAAACCTTTACCGCGCAAGCAACGGCAGTAACGTCTTTGAGCTGGCCCGGAATTACGCAGCTTCGGGTGTGTACATCCACCACGGCGACGACGACCAGACGGTTTCCGTGGAGTATGCCCGGCAGATGAGGGAGGTGCTGGGAAAATTCCATACCGACTTCTGCTACTATGAATACCCCGGGGGAAGTCACTGGTGGAGCAACGAAAGCGTGGACTGGCCGCCCCTCTTCTCATTTTTCAGGCACCACCGCCTGATCCCTGCCGACCAACGCAACCACATTGACTTCACTACGGCCAACCCGGCTGTTTCGGCCACTTTTGCCTGGGTGACCATCCTCCAGCAGGAGGAACCCCTGAATTACAGCAGGGTCAGGCTGACCCGCGACCCCGGAAAGGGAACCATCACCGGAGAAACTGAAAATACCACAGCCCTGACGCTCGATCTGTCACAGATGAAAGGCCAAATGGTCACGCTGGAAATCGACGGGAGCCGGCTGGAAATTCCGCTCCCCGGGAACGGAGGCACCCTTACGCTTCTGCGGAAGGGAACCACTCAACAGGGCATCCCCACCCCTCCGGGCAGGGATGCCGGATGGGAGCAGGGGACTCCTCCCGGGGCGGAGCAGAAAGGTTTGCACCGCAACGGCACCTTCAAGGAGCCTTTCAACCACCGGATGGTGTTTGTATACGGCACCTCCGGCACCAGGGAAGAGAATGCCTGGGCGGAGGCCAAAGCCCGTTTTGACGCCGAGACCTGGTACTACCGGGGCAACGGGAGCGTCGACATTGTGGCTGACAGGGATTTTAAACCCGCCGACTATTCTGACCGGGGGATCATTCTTTTTGGGAATGCCGTCACCAACAGCGCCTGGGCTCCGCTCCTGGGGAGCTGCCCCATACAGGTCACCCGCGGCAGTCTGACCCTGGGCAGTAAAACCTACAGTGGTGACCACCTGGGAGCTTACCTGATGTATCCCCGGCCGGGCAGCGACACCCTCACCGTGGGGGCCATCACGGGAACCGGGCTCCCAGGCATGCGGGCCGCCTATGCCAACCAGTATTTCACCGGCGGCTCGGGATTCCCCGACTTCATGATCTTCACCACCGGCATGGTCAGGGACGGCGTCAGCGGCATCCTCGAGGCAGGATTCTTCGATAACCACTGGAAGCTCTGACCCTTCAGGCGACGACAAAGATCCTATTCTGAGGGGACGACAGCACTGGCCCACGAAACGGGGTATGCCGCAAAGAATCCGATCGCTCCATTGGAGACATTGCCTTTGACATTGGCCGGGGGACCGGTGAAAAGAGGCCAGGAGCCCCTCATCTCGGCCTGGGCTCCCAGGATGAAATCAGCGTATTCCCTGCTGATCCTGTCCATGCGGATGGTCAGGGTATCCCCGGGCGAGAGGGTCTCATCGGGCCGGTGCTGCTGCAAAAAAGCCACCCTCCACCCGTTCACGTACTTTCCTCCGAAGAGGAGATCATCGGTCACATACCACTCGGTAAGGGTGTCGGTGATGAGGACGTTGTTCCGGTAGGCCAGAAAACGGTACCAGCCGGCATCGGGAGGATCACGGAAGTAACCCCTGGCCTCCCACATGCCCTCCTCGGAATAGTCGGGATAGAATCCCAGTTGGATGGAGTCGAGGAGCACCGGGGAGAGGAGTGCCTCGGAAGCATCAAATTCGGAATACCCTCCCACGGGTGAGGCGGTTTTCACGCGAAGGGTATAGTTTTCTCCGGGGATGCCCGGCAGACCTGATGCGGTGGTGTACACTCCCGGCGAGGTTTCCTCAAGGGGAAGAAGCCGCCCCGCCGTCAGCAGCGAAACCTCCGCGCCTGTCACCGGCGGTGCCGGCCTGCCCCCGAAATAGTCGCCGGTGAGCGACAACCTCACCTGGTGGGGTCCCGCCTCTGTGGTCAGCGCACCATCCACCACCAGCCTTACAAACTCCGGTTCCGTGTCGATCTCTATCCGTTCGGTACAGGCAAAGAACAGAAGCAGCAAAGCAATAAGCCCTCCCGGGCACATGATGTACCCGGGTACACCTTCTCTTCCTGGTTTTTTCCTTCCGGGATGGTCCATCCTGAACCTCCCGCCTTCTGTGCTTTCATGTATTTCCCCTGTGGTGGACCTTTTGCTTTCCATACATTCAGAATTTGAAGTGATAGGAGATGGCGGGGATCACCGAGAAGAGGTAGGTTTTCTCGGCATAGGTCACTTCGGGCCGGGATTCATCCTGTACGAAGTTGATGGACCAGGTGTTGTGCCGGTCATAGAGGTTGTAGACAGAAAGGTTCCACTCGCCGTGCCACCTTTTCTCCGGTTTGTTTTTACCGCGGAAGGTCAGAGAGAGGTCCATGCGGTGGTAGTCGGGCATCCTGTAGGCATTTCTGCCGGAGTACACGGGAAGGAGGACATTTCCGACATATGCGCGGCCGGTGGGGAAGGTCACGGGAAGTCCTGTGGCATAGACCCAGGTCAGTGCGGCTGAGAGACGTTTTCCGGGGTCGTAGCTGGCCACCACGTTAACAGTGTGGGGTTTGTCGAAAGGTGCGGGATAGCTTTTCCCGCCGTTGATTTCGGGGATGCGCCGGAATACCCGTGACCAGGTGTAGCTGATCCACCCGGTAAGGTGGCCTGCATGTCTGCGCACCAGGGTTTCGAGGCCCCGGGCGGTACCTTCCCCGAAACGGAGTTCTCCCTCAAGCCTGGGGTTCAGGATCAGCCTGGCATGGTCCCTGAAGTCGGTAACGGCACTGAAATGCCTGTAATAACCCTCAAGGGAGAATTCCCAGCCACCGTCACGGGAGCGGCCGAACCAACCGGCGGCCAGCTGGTCGGAGAGCTGGGGCTTTACATGGGGGGAGGCGGGAAACCAGATATCGAGAGGGGTGCCGGCGGTGGAATTCTGCGCCAGCATCATGAACTGGGCAGTCCGGGAATAGCTTCCCTTTACCGAAGTGTGTGCACCGGTCAACCAGGTAAAGGCCAACCGGGGCTCCGGGCGAACCCAGGTATGGTAAACCTCTCCCCTTCCAAATTCCTCGGTGCCGGAGGGAAGGTATTCCGCATCGTAACGTTGCAGAGTATAGGGCCCTATATTCTGGAAGAAAGCCAGGCGAATACCTGTCTTAAGGGTCAGCCGCTCTGACAAACGCATCTCATCGGAGAGGTACACCGCATGCTCCAGGGCCTGCTGTTCAGGGAGGAGATAATCAGGGAAGACAGATTGTTCGCCGATGGCCTTTACCGTACCGGGGAAAAACCGGTGGTGGGTAGTGGCCACGCCATATCGGAGGGTATGGTTGACCGACAGATAATGGGTGATGTCGGCCCTGAAGGCATGATCCCTGAGCAGGGAACTCCACCGGAAAGCATTTTGTTCCTCCTCGAGGGTCCCCAGCTCGTAACTGAATTCCGAGCGGAGAAGGGTCAGGTTGAAGAAGAGTTTCTTTGAAAAAAGATGGTTCCAGCGCAGCGAGGCGGTCTGGTTGCCGAAGCCCATGGCGGCAAACTGGTTTTTAAAGATGTCGCGGCCGGCGTAGCCCGAAATGAAAAGCCGGTTATTGTCGTCGAATTGGTGTGACAACTTGAGATTGAGGTCATAAAAATAGAGGCGGTTATCGCGGATATCGGGGTTTTTAGCCAGTGGCAGAAAGAGGTCGGCATAGGTTCTCCGCCCCGACAGGAGGAAGGTGGTACGGTCGCGAATCAGGGGCCCTTCGAGGGTCAGTTTGCTGGAGACGCTTCCCACACTGCCGGTGGCGGCAAAACGGCGGGCATTGCCGTCTCTCATCCTGATGTCGAGGAGCGATGAGAGCCTGCCTCCGTAAGCCACAGGGATGTCCCCCTTGTAGAGGGTAACCTCCTTGATGGCATCGTTGTTGAAAACCGAGAAAAAACCCATCAGGTGGGAGGCGTTGTAGACCGTGGCCTCATCAAGGATGATCAGGTTCTGGTCGGCATTGCCCCCGCGGACGCTGAATCCTGTGGTTCCTTCACTGGTGGACTGCACCCCCGGCAGCAGCTGTATCACCTTGACCAGGTCGACCTCCCCCAGGAACGCGGGCACCCGCCCGATGGCTCCCTGGCTTATGCGCACCATGCTCATCACCGGAGCCACCAGATCCTGCCCCGCACGGTCGCCGGTGACTACCACTTCCCCCAGCTCTTCCCGCGCTGGCTCCAGAGAGACGTTCTGGGTGAGGTTCCCCTCCACCACCAGATGCCTTTCCTGCGACGTATAACCCACATAGGAAAAACGAAACAGATAGTGACCGGGTGGCAGCGTCACCGAATAAAAACCATAGCTGTTGGTCACCACCCCTGTCCGCATTTCGCTGATAATGACCGAAGCCCCGATTAGCAGCTCCCCTGTGGAGTGATCCTTCAGATACCCGCTGACAATGCACTTTAAGGGGGGATCATCCTCCGCAACGGTTGAAAGTGAATAAGTGAGTGAAACCAAAAGGATCACCCACCTCCATAAAGACCTGCTATTTTTTCGGTTTCCTTCCACAACATGACAGGTATCTGGACCGGAACAGTAAGGTTATAGTCCAGGTCTTTTGATGATACATACCCAATCCTTTCCGTCAGAGAGAGGAGGTCTTCCCGTGGTCACGCTGCCCCCAAAGGTATTTACCACACTCCCTTCCGCCAGTGCACCCCCGGTCCGCGGATTAAACCACCTTATATTGAATTCTCCCTGAGGAAGGCGGATCAGGGTGGGCTGACCATCAGGCAGATAAATCGCATAGACTTCACCCTCTTTGGCCAGACAGTAATCATGGTCGGCTTCTGTCAGCTCATCGCTGCACTTCATCGATCCAAACGGGAGATGGGTGTGAAAAAACTCCAGTGCAATCCGGGTCTGGTCCCAGAGTTTGTCGCGGCTTCGCCAATCTTCACAACTGAGATCGGAGTGGGGATATTGGTATCCGAAGTACCATTCGACCCCGGCTCCCCCAGCCATCAGGTTGCCCCAGAGCACCTGGTGTCTGATCGTATCATGGGCAGGATCGACAGCGTCGGGAAGGGCTCCTTGCCAGTGCGGGCCGATCTCATCCGTACAGACCACCCAGTGATGGTTTGATTTCGCCGATTCTTCCAGCCAATAACGGGTCATACGATGCACATCCCCGATACTGCCACACTGGATAGAAGGCCCCTCCACATTTTTAAATCCAAGATATTGGGTCATATCCCTGATCTGCTGGTCTCTGCCTGAATGGGTGTGTACCACAATGAAATTTTTATACGGATCGGTTTCCCTGATATAGTCAGCCATTTTTTTGGTGTCGGCATAGGTTTGTCCGTACGGGGACCAGTCCACTGCATGGTGTTCCTCCCCCAGGTTCCAGGTGAGGGCAAGGTGATGGGAGAATCTGGCAATCAGTTCCCGAAGATACAGTTTTCGCTGTACATCCAGGTATCCCGCATCGAGCAGACATTCATTCTCCGTTTCCTGGAGCACAACATGTTTCATAATACCCAGTTGGTCAGCATGCGCGAAGACGATTTCCCACTGGTCTAGTTTGCTGCAATCAAAACGGGTGCGTTCATTGCGATCGGTATAAGGCCACACATCTTCCCCATCGCCCAGGATATTCAGGGTGAGAAAATAAATACTGTTCATGCCTTTAGATGACAGATAATTGAGGGCTCCGATGATTCCTTTGCCTTTTCCGTTTTTCCATTGCGGATCCCCCGCTTTCCAGTCTCCGATATGAGGCTCATAGGCATGAAGTCCGCTGTTGGGGACGGCTTCCCCGCTCCTTATTGTATTGTTCCCTCCGTACCAGGTCCCGTCAAAATCCTTATAGCCCAATAAGTTCTCCGGGGAATCGGCGCCTCCCTTCAGGAAAACTTCTCCTGTTCCGGCATACTTCAGGAAATGGGTTCCATCATACACCAGACGTCCTTTGGCCCGGAACCCGGGGGCGGCACCATCCGGTTCACCGACTTTAAAAGTTCCTGAAAATCCGTCCATGAAGCATTTTTCACCATAACCTCCCTGATCGGCCACAGCGATGTTCTTCCCGCTCAGAAAAGTGACTTTATAATCCCAGGCACCCGCAAATGGCGGACAGAAATGGACCCGCCATTTATCTCCTTCCCGTGCCGAGGTTTCCGCAGCCTGGCCATCGGCAGCAAAGTATCCCGGCACAAGATAACGGGTATCTCCATGGGTGAATTCCACATCCAGCCTGTAATCGGTAAAAGGGTTAATGGTATCGTACTCACTGGTTTCCGGGCCTGAAAAGGTGAAAGTCACCGTATGCCAGGTTTTCATCTCTCCGGAAATTTCCACTTTTTCAACACCCTGGCCGGAATATCCCGTGAAAAATCCGGTAACCCATAAGAGCAAAAAATGGAGGACAACTGGTATGTTCATTGGTGTGTATTTATTAAAAACTCTGCCTGCTTAACTGTTGATAATTGCTATTTTTATCCTGGCATTCGACATTTCCTGCGGATCCTTTCCTTAAAACAATCCTGAAGGGGATCCATTTCATACAGATCAGACCACTTAAACAAAAGTGGTCAGCAATGTTTTCTAAAAAAACGATAATTTGAGCAATTTCGCTCATCAGATTTAAAAATAACCTTAAAAAAATGGAACAAAAAAAACCGGGCATAATGGGTCTGTATAAAGGGTTGGCTGTGGGGGCTTCCCTGACCGGGGTAATTGCTTTTCCATTGGCCGGAATGGGGAGAGAAGCCCCCAAAAGCACACCTCCCAACATCATCCTGATTTTTACCGATGGCCTGGGTTATGGGGATTTAAGCTGCTATGGTGCATCGCAATACAAAACCCCCCACCTCGACAGGATGGCTGCCGAAGGGGTACGTTTTACCTCATTTCTGTCAGCCCAGGCGGTTTGCAGTGCTTCCCGTGCAGGACTGCTGACAGGGTGTTATCCCAACAGGGTGGGCATTTCCGGTGCGCTCTTCCCCGATTCCAGGACCGGATTGGATCCTTCGGAAGAGACCATAGCTGAGCTCCTGAAACAACGCAATTACAAAACCGCAGCGATCGGCAAATGGCATCTGGGGCATTTACAAAGATTTCTGCCCTTGCAACAAGGTTTTGACGAATATCTGGGTATCCCCTATTCCAACGACATGTGGCCGGTCAACTATGACGGCACTCCTTTTTCGGAACAGAAACGGGACCGGGGATTTGCATTTCCCCCTTTACCCCTGATGGAGGGCAACGATAAAGTCGAGGAATTCCACACACTGGAAGACCAGGCCCGCATAACCACCCTTTACACGGAACGGGCCGTCAGGTTTATCGATCAGAACAGAAAGAATCCATTTTTCATATACCTGGCGCACTCCATGCCCCATGTGCCACTGGCGGTTTCTTCAAAGTTCAAAGGCCGGAGTGAACAGGGAGTGTATGGTGATGTGATCATGGAAATCGACTGGTCGGTAGGAGAAATCATGAAAGCGCTCAAAAAGAACAACCTCGAAAAAAATACCCTGGTGATTTTTACTTCTGACAACGGACCATGGATGAATTTCGGCAACCATGCCGGCTCCAACGGGGGGTTGCGTGAAGGCAAGGGGAGCAGTTACGAGGGGGGACAAAGGGTTCCCTGTGTGATGACATGGCCGGGGCATATTCCTCGCGGGTACATTTGCAATAAGCTGGCAAGCACCATTGACATACTTCCCACGGTGGCGGCAATAGCAAAGGCACCTCTTCCGGAGAAAAAAATCGACGGCGTAAACATCCTGCCCTTGCTTCTGGGTGATGAAAACAGCCACCCGAGGGAATCGTTCCTCTACTTTTACCGCCGCAACAGTCTGGAAGCCGTCAGAAAAGGGGAGTGGAAACTGGTCTTTGCCCATCCCGGCCGTACTTACATTGGATTTAAGCCGGGAGCTGACGGATTTCCGGGAGGTACCAACGAAAACTTTTCCCATGAAGAAGCATTGTACGATTTGCGACGGGATCCCGGAGAACGGTTTGATGTGAAAGCATACTATCCCGGTGTGGTGGCTGAGCTCCGGGAACTGGCTGATGCTGCCCGCCTGGATTTGGGAGATGACCTGCAACAGGTGCCCGGAAACAACCGCCGGATGCCCGTTGACGTACCCTGATGGGGCTACCCTGCAACGCAGACAGCACCATCCTGCCATCCACTGAAGAAACGCCGGCACTTCGCAGGACCTTGCATTGCAGGAGCCGTCAAACACCATTTCCTTCATAGCGCCCAGGAGAAATACAAGATCAACAAATAACAATATGGAAGATAAACCAATGAACGTTAAGAAGGATCCGACCCTCCCTGCAGGGGAAGGGATGGGTCAGGCGTGGTTCACACGGAGAGAATGGGAACAGGGATGGGATGCCATCCCCGACGAGGGTATCGACCAGGCGGAATTCTTCCGCAGCTACTCCCGACATCCCGGAAGGTGGACCAATGCTTTTACCTTTCTGGCACGGCCCGACCTGGCATCCCTGGCCCCCGGCCGCTATGAACTGGAAGAGGAGGACGCCCTTTTTGCCAGCTTCAGTGAATATGTCACCAAGAATGAGGAGGACGCCCTTTATGAAGCCCACCGGAAATATGCCGACATCCAATACCTCGTGGAAGGAGAGGAAAAAATCGGGGTGGTTCCTTTGTCCGCCACCACCCCTGTAGGTCCCTTCGACGAGGAAAAAGACATCATTTTTCTGAGGGCCGATGGCGATCACTTCCGGGTGGCCGCACCGGGAAGGTTCTTCATCTTTTTTCCCGGCGACGCCCACTGCCCGGGAGTGAAATGCGGTGAAAACATGATGGTCAGGAAAATCGTCATCAAGGTAAGGCTCACTTGAACGGCCGGGCCCGAAAATCAGCTCAGCAAGCCCGGTTTGCAAAAAAGAGCCACTCCGGGTGGCCGATAAGTCAGAAACTTGTACCGGAACATCGGATAAAATTGTAGATTTATGGCAAAAAAGTATGAAATACTCATTCAACATATTTCAGCAGCCAGAATGATAAACCAGCATAACGTAATAATTTGACAGCATGAACCACTTTTCAAGACGCAGATTTCTTCAGACCACCGTTGCGGGTACGGCAGCCCTGGCCGCATTTCCCTGGCTGAAGAGTTTCGGCAACAGTCCGAACGACACCATCAGGATGGGCTTTATCGGCCTGGGGCAGCAAACCAACAACCTCATCGGGGGCTTTAATAAAATCCCGGGGGTGCAGATCGTGGCCGGCGCCGATGTGTATGATATCAAACGGCAGCGCTTCGAGCAAAGGGTAAAGGCATTCAACCAGGCGAAAAACCTGAACGCCGGGGTCTCTGTTTACAAAGATTACCGGGAGGTTCTGGACCGCAAGGATATCGATGCCGTGGTGATTGCGACTCCCGACCACTGGCATGCCCTGATTGCCCTCGACGCCTGCAGCGCAGGCAAGGACATTTACCAGGAGAAGCCCATCACCTTCACCATCAGGGAAGGGATCAAGGTGGCGGAAGCCGTCAGGAAAAACCACGTGATTTTTGCCACCGGCAGCCAGCAACGCTCTGATCACAACTACCAGCATGCCGTGAACATGGTGCATCGTGAGGCGATCGGAAAACTGCGGAAAGTTTTTGCCTATGTAGGACCGGGTCCTGATCCCTACAATCTTCCCGAAGAAAAGATACCCGCCGGCCTCGACTGGAAGCAGTGGCTGGGGCCCCTCAAGGCCGTCCATTACAATCCGGCCCTCAATCCGCCCATCACTCTGGATCCCCCTCAAAATGAAACCTATTGGGCCCGGTGGCGCTACTTCAAGGAGACAGGTGGCGGCTTTGTCTGCGACTGGGGCGCCCACAACTTCGACATCGGACAGTGGGGCCTCGCCAAAGACCACAGCGGTCCGGTAAAGATCATCCCCCCTGGATACCAGGGTACCCAAAACCTCACCTTTGTCTATGATAACGGCCTGGAGATGATCAACGAGCCTTACGACGACAAGAAAACCCTGGGGATCAAGTTCTGGGGCAGCGACGGCTGGATCGAAGTCTCCCGCGGAAGCATCGCGGCCTCCGACCCGGCATTGCTCCCCTCCAAGGAAGCTGTGGCCGAAGCCGGAAAATATGAGGACAGTCCGATCCACATCATCGACTTCATCAATTCGGTAAGGTCGCGCCGCGATCCCATTGCCCCCGTGGAAGTTGGTCACCGTACCGCAACCGTCAGCATCCTGGGAACCATCGCCCTTGAACTGAAAAGAGCTGTCCATTGGTCACCCGACCATCAGTACTTCATCAACGATCCGGAAGCTGAAAAATACTTCCACAGGCCTTACGAAAACGGTTACCAATTGTAAATAAATCAGCCGGTTTTGGGCTCATCAGCCCCAGGCAGGATAACATGACCAATACGTTACATAAAAGAAAATCATGAATAAATTATCCAGAAGAAGGTTTGTCGGGACGACCCTTGCGGCCGGCACGGGAGCAGTTATTATGCCCTCACCCTTCACATCGCCGCTCATGGCACAACCCAAAGGATCGATCACAGAGCCATCCCTGAAGGGCAAAAAGGTGCTTTACGTCTACGGGGGGTGGGAAGGGCACGACCCCAAACCCTCTGTTGACCTTTTTGTGCCCTGGATGCGTTCGGAAGGGGCCGAAGTGGTGGTATCCGACACCCTCGACAGTTATCTCGATGTCAAACTGATGGAATCGCGCGACCTGATCGTCCAGATCTGGACCATGGGTACCATTACCAATGAACAGGAGGCCGGACTGCTGAAGGCGGTGAAGAACGGGGCCGGACTGGCGGGATGGCATGGAGGAATCGGGGACTCCTTCCGGAACAATGTGGAATACCAGTTCATGGTCGGCGGCCAGTGGGTTGCCCACCCCGGCGGAGTGATCGGCTATTCGGTACAGATTACCAACCACGAGGATCCGGTGACCAAAGGGCTCAAGGATTTCAATATGCACTCGGAACAGTACTACATGCATATCGACCCCAATGTCAAGGTGTTGGCCACCACAAAATTCAACGGCGACCACGCCCCCTGGATCGACGGGTGTGTCATACCCGTGGTGTGGAAAAAATATTACGGAAAGGGAAGGGTATTCTACTCCTCATTGGGCCATGTCATCGGTGATTTCAAAGGGGCTGAGGTGCTGGAGATCCAGAAAAGAGGGATCCGCTGGGCCGCCGAAAGCAAGTATCATCCTGCAGAAAAGTGGAAAGAACCGCGGTACCTTTAATTCTAAATCCGAATAAACATGATTAACGAAATTACACTGGAACAACAGAACACGGTGGAGTTCATCCGTGCAAAAACGGATGAGATCAGGGCGGCTGTGGGGGAAGGCATTGCCATCAACGCCCTTTCCGGGGGCGTCGACAGTTCGGTGGTGACCATGCTGGGTCACCTGGCCTTGGGGAAACAACTGCGGACGGTTTTCATCGAGAACGGGCTGATGCGGGAAGGGGAAGCCAACCGGGTCAGGTCGCTCTTTCAGGAGCTGGGTGTGACGGTGGAGGTCATCGATGCCCGCAGGGAGTTTTTTGCCGCCCTGAAGGGGATCACCGATCCCGAGGAGAAAAGGGAGGCCATCACGCAAACCTTTTACAAGGAGGTATTCGGAAGAATCGTCAGGGAGAGCCAGGCGCGGTTTCTGTTGCAGGGGACCATACTGACCGACATCGACGAAACGGTGGCTGGCATCAAGCGGCAGCATAACGTTTTCGAGCAGCTGGGCATCGATCCGCAGAAGGCTTTCGGTTATAAAATCCTGGAGCCACTGATCCAACTGCGGAAGGAGGGGGTCAGGAAAGTGGGGGCTGCCGTGGGGTTACCCGCGGAACTTTTTGCCCGGATTCCCTTCCCGGGACCGGCACTGGCGGCCCGTGTCATCGGCGAGGTAACCCCCGAAAGGGTCGACACGGTGCGGAAAGCTACCGTCATCGTCGAAAGGCACCTTCAGCACACCGGGGCCTTTCAATATCTGGCCATCCTTCACCTCGACCGCGTTACCGGTATGCGCGACGGGAAACGGGACTTTGGTCAGCAGATTGAGATCCGCTGCTGGGACAGCAAGGATGCCCGCCAGGCTACCCCTACCGCTCTCCCCTTCGACCTGCTCAGGCAACTGGGCGATGAAATCACCGCCTCAGTTCCGGGAGTCGTCAGCGTCACCTATAACATCGCCTCCAAGCCACCCTCCACCATCGAGGCCATCTGACAGGCAGTTTCTCATAGCTCATTCACCGGCATCACACCTGCATGGGCCCTGGCAAAGGTCACCGCCTGCATCTTCCCGAAAAGGCAATAAGGCTGACCCTCCATGCCATGACCATTTTGGCCAGTTACGTTTATTCCAGACCATAATAAAAGTGATATGAAGAATACCATGATGCGCATCCTGCGGACAGGAATGATCCTGCTGGTGTGGTTCCCGTTCTTCGGGGCCTTTGGGCAGGAAATCACCATCGATGTGGATGCCCGCAAGCCGGGAGCGCCCATCCAGCCCACCATTTGGGGCCTCTTCTTTGAAGACATCAACTTCGGCGCCGACGGCGGCCTCTATGCCGAGCTGATCAAAAACCGGTCGTTCGAATTCGACAACCGGCTGATGGGCTGGGAAAGCTTCGGAGAGGTCTCCATCCATGAAGATAATCCCTGTTTCGACCGCAATCCCAGGTATGTGCGGCTCTCCTACACCAACGAGCTGAATGCAACCGGGCTCGAGAACCGGGGATTCAGCGGCATCGGCCTCAAAGCCGGGGAAAAATACCTTTTCTCCCTGTATGGAAGAACATCGGGGGAGGCACCTGTGGTCCTTCTCGTCCAATTGGTCAGCCGGAGTAACGACATTCTGAATGCCAAAGAAATCACCATCACCGGCCAGGAATGGCAGAAATATGAGGCGGAACTGACTTCACCCGTCACCGATGCGCAGGCACGCCTGCGTATCCTGGTGAAAGCGCGGGGAAGCAGTGCCGATCTTGACCATATCAGCCTGTTTCCGGCCAAAACATGGAAGAACCGCCCGGGCGGACTGAGGGAGGATCTGGTGCAGGCCCTTGCCGACATCAAGCCGGGGCTTTTCAGATTTCCGGGAGGATGCATTGTGGAGGGCACCACCATCGACACCCGCTACCAGTGGAAAAACACGGTCGGCCCTGTCGAGAACCGCCCCCTGAACATCAACCGCTGGAATTACACCTTTGCCCACCGCCGCTTCCCCGACTATTACCAGTCGCTGGGACTGGGCTTTTACGAATATTTTCTCCTCAGCGAAGAGATCGGTGCTGAGCCGTTGCCGGTTCTCAACTGCGGCATGTCGTGCCAGTTCGAAAACAACGACGACCACCAACACTGCAAGGTGGAAAACCTGGAACCCTACATCCGGGATGCCCTCGACCTGGTGGAATTTGCCAACGGTCCGGTGACCTCTCATTGGGGCAAACTCCGCAGCGACATGGGCCACCCTGCCCCCTTCAACCTGAAGTACATTGCCATCGGTAATGAACAGTGGGGAGAGCTCTATCCCGAGAGACTGGAACCTTTTATCGACGCTCTGCGGGCCCGGTATCCCGACATCAGAATTGTGGGCAGTTCTGGCCCCTACCCCGACGGAAAGGAGTTTGACTATGGTTGGCAGGAAATGAGACGACTGAAAGCCGACCTCGTCGATGAACACTATTACAGGCCTCCGGAATGGTTTCTGGCCAATGCCGCCCGCTATGACAGGTATGATCCCCAGGGGCCGAAAGTCTTTGCGGGTGAGTATGCCTGCCACACCCCAAGCCGGAAAAACAGTTTTGAAGCCGCCCTTTGCGAGGCGGCCTTTATGACCGGACTCGAGCGCAATGCCGCCGTGGTGCACATGACCGCCTATGCGCCCCTCTTCGCCCATTACGACAACTGGCAGTGGCGACCCGACCTCATCTGGTTTGACAACCTGAATGTGGTGAAAACCCCCTCGTGGTATGTGCAACAACTCTTCAGCACCCGCAAGGGAACCCACGTCCTCACCACCACCAGCGGAGAGAAACCCCTCACGGGCCAAAATGGCCTCTACGCTTCCTCGGTCACCGATATAAAAACAGGAGAGATCATCCTGAAAATCGCCAACACCTCACCCGAAACCAGAAATGTGACCTATCGGATCAGAGGTGGAGAAAAAGGACCCCTGACCGCGGAACGTTACCTCCTTACCTCCCCTGGCAAGGAAGACGAAAACACCCTGGCGGAACCCCTGAATGTGGTGCCCCGGAAAGAAGAGATTACCCTGACCGGACAGGAATTCACCCTTTCGCTGGAACCCGCCTCTTTCCAGGTTTTCGTGATCCATCCCAAATGATCACCGCGACCGCAGGAAACTTAAGAAACGTCTCCGCAGGGTACCCGGGAAAAGGATCGCCGTCGGCCTGACCGGAACCGGCACGCTTTTCTGGCTTCCCGGAAACTAACTGGTATAACAGACACTGACATCTTACAGAAAAATGAGAATATTCAGAAAGATTGGTTTTGCCCTGGTGGTTTTGCTTTTTTCCATAAATACTTCAGCCCAGCTGGCAGCAGGGAGGGAGAAGTATCTGGGCAACATCAGCAGTGGGTACACCTATTCCGACTTCATGAAATACTGGAACCAGATCACGCCTGAGAATGGGGGGAAGTGGGGCTCCGTGGAAGGGACCATGAACATAATGAGCTGGAACAACATGGACCAGGTGAGCAACTATGCCAAAACCAAAGGGATTCCGTTGCGGTTTCACACCCTGATCTGGGGGCAGCAGCAACCCTCCTGGATCGCTTCCCTGCCTTCCGATCAGCAGCTGGCACAGGTGGAAGAGTGGATCAGGCTGGCAGCCGCCCGGTATCCCGGGGTGCAGATGATTGACGTGGTGAATGAGCCGCTGCCCAGCCATGCCCCCGCAGGGTACAAAAATGCCCTGGGAGGCGATGGAGCCACAGGCTGGGACTGGGTGATCAAAAGTTTCGAACTGGCCCGTAAGTACTTCCCCCATGCAGAACTCCACATCAACGATTATGGCATTCTCAGCTCCTCCATCAACACGAAGACCTATTCGGAGATCATCACCCTTCTGAAAGCGAGAGGACTGATTGACGGTATCGGTTGTCAGGGTCATTTCCTGGAGAACACCCCGGCCTCGGTGGTGCAAACCAACCTGAACACGCTGGCCAAACTGGAACTTCCCATCTACATTACTGAATTTGACCTGAACATCGCAGATGATGCCCTTCAACTGACCCGGTACAAATCCTTATTCCCGGTGTTATGGGAACATCCGGCAGTGAAAGGGATCACCCTGTGGGGTTACCGGCAGGGCAGCATTTGGCGCACCGACGCTTATCTTCTCAGGAGCGACGGCAGCGAGCGGCTTGCCATGACCTGGCTGAAAGGCTATTTCAACCCCACCGGTGCACCGGAAACCGCTTCTCCCGGGATCCTGCTCTTTCCCAATCCTGCCGACGATTTCATACAGATCAACGGAGCTAACGGTGCTTCCCTGGAAATCATGGATATTTCCGGCCGCTGCCTTTACCGGCAGATCCTGGACTCCCCCGGTGAGGTAATCCCCATCGCCTCCATGCCCCGCGGTCTTCTCCTTTTCAGATTAACTTCGGCAGGAGAACAACAGGTGTTTAAAGTAATAAAACACTGATTAAGAAGAGATTAAAACCAACGGTAAGCGGTTTGTTAGAGGCCCGAATATTATCTGACTATCAAATAATAAACCTATGAACAGAATTCTGTACACACTCCTCCTGATCTTCATGTGGGTGGCTTTCCCTCACCCCTCAACCGGGGAAGAATCCTCCCTGAAACTTTGGTACGACCGGCCTGCAGAGAAGTGGACCGAAGCCCTGCCGATGGGGAACGGCAGATTAGGGGCGATGGTTTTCGGGGGCACCGAAAGGGAGCGGATCCAGTTCAATGAAGAGACGCTTTGGACAGGAGGCCCCCACGATTATTCGCATCAGGGAGCCTACCGCTACCTGGATACCCTGCGGCAGTTGCTATTCGACGGCCGGCAGAAAGAGGCGGAAGAACTGGCCATGCGGGAATTCATGAGTGTGCCCCTGGGACAGAAATCCTACCAGCCTTTCGGCGACCTGGAACTTTATTTTCCGGGGCACAACGGATTCACCGGCTACAGCCGGAAACTCGATTTGCAAAAGGCCATCCAAACCGTCACCTACCGGGTAGGCGATGTGCTTTACACGCGGGAGTATTTTGCGACCCATCCGGGAGAGGTAGTGGCCGTCAGACTGACCTCCGGCAGGAAAAACAGACTCAGTTTCGAATTGGGGCTTTCTTCTCCCCATGCGGAGAAATCTGTGACGGCAGAAGGTCACCGCCTGAAGCTGGAAGTACAGGTGAAGGATGGTGCTTTACGGGGGGTTGCCCTGGCCGAAGTGGTCACCGACGGGAAGATGGAAATACGCGGCAACCGGCTCTGTGTCTCCGGGGCGGGATCGGCGGTCATTCTTCTTTCGGCTGCTACCAATTATGTCAATTACCGCGATGTGAGCGGGGATCCCGGAGCCATTGCCCTCCGTCATCTGGAGAAAGCCCTATCTTCAGGCTACAGGAGGCTCCTGGCTGACCATATCACCGACTACAGGAGGCTTTTCGACCGCTTTGCGGTGGGCTTCGGGGAGAATGAAAATACCGGGCTTCCCACCAACCAGCGGATCATCGGGTTCAGCAAAGAGGCCCGTGATCCGCAGCTTCCGGCGCTCTATATCCAGTATGGCCGTTACCTGCTGATCGCCTCCAGCCGGAAGGGTACGCGCCCCGCCAACCTCCAGGGGATCTGGAACGATCAGCTCAGACCGCCGTGGGACAGCAAATGGACGGTTAACATCAATACGGAAATGAATTACTGGCCGGCGGAAGTTACCGGACTATCGGAATGCCACGAGCCCCTCTTCGGGCTGGTGGAGGAGTGTGCCGAGACGGGCAAGGTGACGGCCCGCGAGCATTACAATGCCCCGGGGTGGGTCCTGCACCACAATACCGATGCCTGGCGGGGCACCGCGCCCATCAACCATTCCGACCACGGCATCTGGGTCACGGGTGGGGCCTGGCTCAGCCTTCACCTCTGGGAGCACTTCCAATTCACGCAAGACCGCCGGTTCCTGGCCGACAGGGCTTACCCCGTCATGCGGGGTGCCGCGGAATTCTTCACCCGCTTCCTGGTCAGGGATCCCCGCACGGGAAAACTCATCAGCACTCCCTCCAACTCCCCTGAAAACGGGGGACTGGTGGCTGGTCCGGCCATGGACCACCAGATCATCAGGGCATTGTTCAGAGCCTGCATAGAAGCCTCCGCACTTCTTAACATCGACACGGCATTTGCTGAAACCCTCCGGAAGATGCTTCCGGAAATCGCAACCGACCAGATCGGCCGGCACGGTCAGCTGCAGGAATGGATCCAGGACATAGATGATCCCCACAACAAACACCGCCATGTCTCTCACCTCTGGGCAGTCTACCCGGGCAGTGAAATCAACTGGAAGGAGACCCCCGAACTGATGAAAGCCGCCCACCAGTCGCTGATTTACCGGGGAGACGAGGGAACAGGCTGGAGCCTGGCCTGGAAGATCAACTTCTGGGCGCGTTTCCTCGACGGCAACCACGCCTGGGAAATGATTAAAATGGTCTTTCGTCCCGTCCAGATCGATAAAGAGGTTTATACCGGAGGAGGCGGCTCTTATGCCAACCTCTTCGACGCCCATCCTCCCTTCCAGATTGACGGCAACTTCGGTGCTACCGCCGGCATTATCGAGATGCTCGTCCAGAGCCACCTCGGAGAAATCCACATCCTTCCTGCCCTGCCCGATGCCCTGCCCAACGGCTACATAAAAGGAGTCAGGGCCCGCGGAGGCTTTATCCTCGACTTCGAATGGGAGAGCGGAAAACTGCAGAAACTAAAAGTACGCTCCACCGCAGGCCAGCATTGTAAGATCTGCTATGCCGGAGAAACCATCTCCTTTGACACTGAAAAAAATAAAAGCTATACCTTATTTTCTATTTCAGATCGAAACGGTCGGCGTTCATCACCTTGACCCAGGCCTTCACGAAGTCCTTCACGAACTTCTCCTTGTTGTCGTCCTGGGCATACACCTCGGCATAGGCACGAAGTACCGAATTGGACCCAAAGACCAGATCGACCCGTGTGGCCGACCACTTTGCCTCTCCCGTTTTGCGGTCGACAATGTGGTAAAGGCCGTCAGAGACGGGAACCCAGGAGTATCGCATGTCGGTGAGGTTGACGAAGAAGTCGTTGGTCAGGGCACCGACCCTGGTGGTGAAAACACCGTGTTTTGAACCGCCGTGATTGGTACCCAGAACGCGCATGCCCCCTACCAGGACCGTCATCTCGGGAGCCGTAAGTCCCATGAGCTGAGTGCGGTCGAGCAGCAGCTCTTCAGGCTGGACCGCGTAGTCTTTCTTCAGCCAGTTTCTGTAACCGTCGTGGAGGGGTTCCAGCACGCTGAAGGAATCGGCATCGGTCATTTCAGGGGAGGCATCTCCGCGGCCGGGAGTGAAGGGGACCTTAACGTCGAACCCAGCATCGCGGGCGGCTTTTTCCACGGCAGCGCTTCCTCCCAGCACAATGAGATCGGCCAGGCTCACCTTCTTTTTCAGTCCGGCCCGGATTTCCTCCAGTTTGGCCAGCACCTTCTTCAGCCTTTCGGGTTCGTTGCCTTCCCACCCGTTCTGGGGGGCCAGGCGGATACGTGCCCCGTTGGCACCACCACGGTAGTCAGAGCACCGGAAAGTCCGGGCACTGTCCCATGCCGTGTTAATCAATTCCACGGGAGTCAGACCACTGTTCAAAAGGAGGGCTTTCAGTTCGTCGATTTCCGCGTCTGAGAGGGTGTAGTCCACGGCAGGAACAGGATCCTGCCAAATGAGATCCTCCTTGGGCACATCGGCTCCCAGGTAACGGCTTTTGGGCCCCAGGTCACGATGGGTCAGTTTGAACCACGCCCGGGCAAAGGTTTCTGCAAAATAGGCCGGGTCTTTATAGAACTTTTCGGAAATCTTCCGGTATTCTGGGTCCATCTTCATAGCCATATCGGCATCAGTCATGATGGGATTTCTGCGAACCCCCGGCATGTGGGCATCGAAAGGCTTGTCCTCTTCCTTGATATGAACAGGTTCCCATTGCCAGGCCCCTGCAGGGCTCTTTTTGAGTTCCCAGTCATAGGTGAGCAACAGATAAAAATAGGTATTGTTCCATTTATTGGGGTGGGTAGTCCAGGCGCCTTCCAGACCGCTGGTCACCGTATGTTCAGCATTTCCCTTCCCTTTGGGGTTCATCCAGCCGAAACCCTGGTGTTCGAGGGGAGCTGCTTCCGGACTCGGACCCAGCACGGAGGCGTCGCCGTTGCCATGTGCTTTGCCCACCGTATGGCCACCGGCCGTAAGGGCCACCGTTTCCTCGTCGTTCATGGCCATCCGGGCGAAGGTGGTTCTCACATCCTTTGCTGTGCGCAAGGGATCCGGCTTGCCGTCGACCCCTTCGGGATTCACATAGATGAGACCCATCTGAACAGCCGCCAGGGGATTCTCAAGCGATTCCCGGTTTTCATCGTCGGAATAGCGGTTTTTGGTGGGAGCCAGCCACTCCTTCTCAGCACCCCAGTATATGTCCTTCTCAGGATGCCAGATGTCTTCACGGCCGCCGCCAAAACCAAAGGTCTTGAAGCCCATCGATTCATAGGCCATGTTGCCCGCCAGGATAAACAGGTCGGCCCAGGAGAGCTTGTTGCCGTATTTCTTCTTGATAGGCCATAAAAGGCGGCGGGGTTTGTCGAGGTTGGCATTGTCAGGCCAGCTGTTGAGCGGGGCAAACCGCTGGTTCCCGGTGTTGCTGCCACCACGGCCGTCGGTAACCCGGTAGGTGCCGGCACTGTGCCAGGCCATGCGGATCATCAACCCGCCATAGTGCCCCCAGTCGGCAGGCCACCAATCCTGACTCTCGGTCATCAGCTTCTTCAGATCGGCTTTCACCGCTTCCAGGTCAAGCTTCTTAAATTCCTCACGGTAACAAAAACCCGGGCCCAAGGGATTGGTCTTCGTATCGTGCTGGTGCAAAATGTCCAGGTTAAGGGCATTGGGCCACCAACTCATCACGGAACTGTTCGTATCCGTGTTCGCCCCGTGCATCACAGGGCATTTTCCTTTCTTTGAATTGTCCATGGTTTTGATTTTTTGGTTTAAATATAACGATTTTAAATAAATCTTCATCAAAATTAGAATAATTCTAATTGAGAAATGCAATAGCTATCCTTTCTGGCCCGATTTTTTCGGATCAGGAAAATCTGTTTCCGTGAAATTGGATCAGTATGCCATTTATACTGAACCAGGAGGGAAAATCATTTATATTTTCTTCCCGATATAAAATACATACCCGTAATAGTCTTTGTATTTGGCATAAAGTTCCGCTTCATGCTTTTCATTGGCCGCCAGACCTTCCGCCATGGGATTCCCCCTGTATTTCTGAAGAAAGATCTCCCGTGCCTTCATCTGAGGCACGTAGAAATGGTCGGTCCAGCAGGTTTCGGGCAGAATGAAGGTGGCAATGGGGATATAGCCGGCCTGTTGAATTTGGGCTACCTTGCGGGGGACAGTGTCTATTTCCGGATAGGCATTCATCCAGAAATCATGGATTTCATCAGGGCGATTATCAGTGAACCACGAGGCCTCCGTCACGGCCAGATAACCCCCGGGCTTCAGGAATTTCCGCCACTGGGTGATGCCCCGTTCAAAACCGATGTTGTAAATGGCCCCTTCCGACCATATCAGATCCAGCTCCTCTTCCTGAAAAGGGAGGATATTCATATCGCCCACGATCCCTTTCACACGTTCCCCCAGTCCTAAATTCAGGGCGTTGGCGTTAAACAGCTCAATGAACCGCAGGAAAAGGTCTATTCCTGTGATTTTCGCCGGAACATTCCGGGCCAGTACCATGGTTTGACCTCCCGTACCACATCCGATGTCGGCGATGTGTGCATCTTCGGAAAGAGGACCGACAAAGCTCAGGGCATTTAACGTTTGCTCAGGACTTCCGGGGCCCTGCCGTTCCAATAAAGAAAAATATTCACAGATAAGGTTGAAATCGAATTCGTGGATGGATTTATTCTCGTCACTCATGATGATGAAGTATTAAGTAGCCTGAAAAAGCTGAAAACCGCTTAGCACAGGTTACGTGATGAAACAATTGTATTTTGATGATGAAAATAAGAAACACTTCCGGCAGGAGAATGCCGGAGGTTTGCATTTGTGCTGATCCGGGTTACCCGGGTCAGTTACCTCACCGAATCCGTAATAAAGCTAAACATCCAAAGGTATTACACTGACAAATATCGGAAAATTACCGTAACAAGTCATCGCCGGAGCGAATCATTTTTCAGGATGACATTTCGGGTAAAATTGCTTACATTAGCCTTCCTGAACCAGAGCAAAACCATAATAAAGCGCCTTATGCGAAGGATTTTCTTTATCATTTTGGTCCTGGCTTTTTTGCCGGGCATTTCACCTATACACAGCCAGCCCTACACGCCCGACTGGGCATCGGTTGACAGCCGGCCGGTTCCCGGATGGTTTTCTGATGCCAAGTTTGGGATTTTCATCCACTGGGGGGTCTATTCAGTGCCTGCATGGGCGCCCGCCAGCGCCGATATCGCAATCTATGCCAAATATGCCGAGTGGTACTGGTGGCGGATCAATGAAATCAGCCCGGCAGGGAAGCTCTTCCGGGAGTACCATGACCGGATGTATGGACCGGGATTCTACTACCAGGATTTCGCAGGAGATTTCAAAGCCGAACATTTCGATCCCGGGCAGTGGGCCGATATTTTTAAGCGTTCCGGGGCCCGATATGTGGTACTCACCTCCAAGCATCACGAAGGTTTCGCCCTTTGGCCCAGTGCCCAGAGTCCCAACTGGAACAGCGTCGACATCGGTCCCCACCGTGACCTGTGCGGCGACCTGACACAGGCCGTCAAAGCCGCCGGTTTGCACATGGGCTTTTACTATTCACTCTACGAATGGTATCACCCCCTCTACCAAAGCAATGTGAACCAATATGTCGACCAGCACATGATGCCCCAGTTGAAGGATCTGGTCACCCGCTATGAGCCGGAACTGATCTTTACCGATGGCGAGTGGGATCACCCCTCGGAAACATGGAAAAGCACGCAATTTCTGGCCTGGCTCTACAACGAATCAAAGGTGAAGGAGAAGGTGGTGGTCAACGACCGCTGGGGCAAGGAGACCCGCTCGGTCCATGGTGGCTATTTTACCACGGAATATGATCTTGTGCATGACAACAAGGGGATCGGAGAAACCAGCCGTCCCTGGGAGGAGTGCCGGGGCATCGGCACCTCTTTCGGCTATAACCGCATCGAAACCACAGAACACTACATGACTTCGGCCGCCCTGATCCGGTTGCTGGTGGAAAAGGTGTCTGCCGGGGGCAATCTGCTGCTCGATGTGGGTCCCACCGCCGATGGCCTTATCCCGGTGATCATGGAACAGCGGCTCCTCGACATGGGAGAATGGCTGAAAGTGAACGGCGAGGCCATTTACGGCACCCAGCCCTGGAAAAACCGGCCTGCCGTAGCGAAGGAAGAGACTGCAGGGAAGGAGCAAAACGTCTATTACACCACCAAGGGGAAAGATCTCTACGTGATCTGTACCCGCTGGCCCGAAAAGGCGGTGATCGTTCCCGGTGTGGCAAAACCGGCATCGGTGACCCTTTTGGGCAGCAGCCTGCCTGTAAAATCACGCTGGGCAAGCGGTACACTCACCCTTTCCCCGCCTTCGATCCACCCCGGCAATATCCCCTGCCACCATGCCTGGGTATTCAAAATCGCGGGAGGTTTATAACCATGTGGGGCAGGCAGGTCAAAGAGCGGCTTTTTAAAGTCAGGAAGTTGATAAATGAGGGGGAGTGTTTTCTTGATTGATACAAGCTCACAATTCGCTTTCTCGAACAAATTATTCAGAACCATATGAATTTCTTGCACATGAAATAACTGTATATTTGCAATATGTACATGAAGAAATTACCAAACGCCCCATTACAGGAAGTGATATTTGAGGGGAAGTGGGAACTTTCTCTTGATCAGCAAACCAGTGCCTTTATTGATCCTGAGTTCCAGTTTGCATTAGGGAAATTTCAACATGTTATATCTTCAAGATTTCCATACCATAAATCTAAGATACCAGGTGATATTCCACTTCAGTTTTTAGGCCACCAACCCATTCATCAGTTTTGGACAGGTGAAGGAGTTTGGCCAGTCATTCAATTAGGCCCGGGAGTAATCACAGTGAATGATACTGAAAAGAATTATGAATGGGATGACGTTTTTTTTCCATTGGTGAAAGAAACTTTATTTAATGTTAAAAATGCCTATGTCAATGATTTAAGCTTCATTTCTTATACTTTACGGTATATTGATGTAGTTAAAATTAAAGACTATGAATTTAGTAACTGGTTTGACTTTGTTAAAGACAATATAAATTTTCAATTTAGTAATGGTTATCCGTTACCTGGAACCTTGCATAATTTTAAGATTGAACAATCCTTTAGAACGGAGGATGCCGGATTAATTGAAATCGGCTTTTCAAATGGCCAGGACAATCAAAAAGAGGACATTTTTATTTGGCAGACAGCTGTAACCGGAAGAAAACCATTGTTTATTGAAGGATTAATGGAGTGGCTTGTTTTAGCACATTCTCATTGCTCCAGAATTTTTAAAGAAACCTGTAAGGAGGATTTTTATGCAAGCTTTGTTAACCGATGAATTAAATCAATATTCGACAAATACTGTTATGCAGCTAGCAGAAGATAAATCTTCTCTGATCTGGCATTTTAGAATCAGGAACTTAATTGCTCCCAACAGTACTGTGTTTCCTGATCTTCTATCATTTCCCCCGGTAATAATCAGTTTCATTCAAAAACTGGACAGCTATATTAACCTTAATGATAACTGGGATTCGTATGGCGCAGTTGCCCCTTCAGTAATTTCAATCAGGAATGCCCGAAGATTTCTCATTAATAATGCAAACGTTTCACTTCCTTATTACTTCATCTCCCCTGGGGTAAATGGGGAAGTTATGATTGAGCTAAGTAAAGGGAGGAAGGCCGCTGAAATTTATTTTAATTCGGACAAATCTACAGAATTATTGCTTTTTGAGAATAACAACTGTTTACTTGAGAGCAATTTAAAAGACTCAATCAAAGAACTAATTAAATTCTTCAATGATTGATATCCCCTCCATCGTGACTATCGGAGAAAATGATCGCTTGTTACGAAGGGTTCAATTCCTTCATCCCAATTTCATTAAGCCAGACGGGACGCCTTCCTCTGCAAGTTTTAGTTTAAAAACCGATGAAAAAGGTCTTTCTGTCGACTTAGAGCGTCTGACTTCGTATGAAAAGTCAATTCTGGACAAAACCAGATTTCGTTTGTTTTATCTTTCTGCTTCCTTTACGGTCCAGCTAGGACTTATAAATCAACATGACCCACAGCCCGACAATTATGCCCATACATTAGTCATGGGCAACATTTCTAGATCTGTGAGCCGTCAGCTTGCGGCAGCAGCAAAACGCATTTATTTTCCGTAATTATCCATTGAGAAGCATTCGAAGGTTTCTCATCGCTTCCTCCACAATTTTCCCCTGGGTTTCTATATTGAGGATGACCTCCTCCACCGAACGATTGTCTGTTTCTAAAACTGCATTCGGATTAACCGCTTTTAAATCAAATACCTTAGAGTCAATAATTGAGGCAATGACTTCTTCTTCACGGGCTGCTTTTTCCTGCGCTTTGATCTTTTCTTCCAAATCCCGGATGACCTCCACTTTGGCATTTGCCTTTTTCAGTGCTTTGAGCTTTTCCTTTAAGGTCACTACGCCTGACTTTATCTCATTGGCCTTGTCGAGATGCGGTTGCATTTCCTCCCGTGCATCGGCTCTGCGCCGGGCAAAGTCAATGGTCCAGGAATAGCTGCTTTCCCCATCCGGTGTAGCTCTGTATGGTAACATGCGGGCATAGGACGGAAACTTTTTCCCACTGTTGTTTTGATCTTCCAGCCATTCCGAAACGAAATCTTTGGGCAACAAGGTGTCGCTTAAAATTCCCCCGTCTTTGTCAAATCCGAAATGGGCGCGAGTCATCGGGGTCTTCTTTCCGATTTTCACCTGGGAAAGATCATAGTACCAAATTTTCTCCGTCTTTTTTCCTTTAGTAAAAAACAACAGGTTGGTTTTTACTCCGGCTCCGGCAGTTGAAAATACGCCTCCAGGCAAGCTCACAATGGCCCATAAATCACATTCATCCACCAGTCTTCTTTTGGTCTCCACAAAGGCGCTTTCGTTGGTACGGAAAAGCAGGCCTTCATCCAATACCATCGCGCAGCTACCACCGGGAGACAAAGAAGAAATAATTTCCTGCAGAAAAAGTACCTGTGTGGCGCTCGTTTCAAAAGGATAGTTTTTCTGGGCATCCTTGCCCTCTTTCCCTCCAAAGGGCGGATTGGTGAGAATATAGTCAAAGGTTTTAGGAGCATGATCGAACAAGGCTCCATAGGTGGTCTTTCCGGTGAGGGTATTACCGTGCCAGATGTTAGGCTGGTCAATTCCGTGGAGGATCAGATTGGCCAAAGCAATCGGAAATACCAGGTTTTCCTTTTCCCGTCCGAAAAATGTGTCGTGTTTCAAAGCATCTATATCGTTGCCTGAAATATCTTTCCCCATTTCGCGGCGGATGTGTTCATAGGCAATTGCCAGAAAACCCCCGGTGCCGCAGCAGGGATCATACACACTCTTCCCCGGTTTCGGATCGAGGGTGTGTACCATGGCGCGGATCACTTCTCTAGGTGTAAAAAACTGGCCTCCATCGGAATTTTTCTCCCCCATTTTCAGCAATAAGTCCTCATACACCTGCGAAAGGGTGAAGAAATGGGTGTCATCCACATTTTCAATTTTTAACTGATCGACCTTGTCGAGGATATCCCGGAAGTTGGTTTCGCTGTCCACCCTCACGCGTTCCACCGCCGTCATAATCCGGCCGATGATGCGTTGTTTGCGGCTGGCGGAGGGATTGGGCAAACCGGTTGTCAGGCTGATGTCGAGACCATGCAGATAAGGAAGCAATTCTTTGTTGATAAAGTCGAACAGCTTTCCATCCCCCCGGGCAAAGAGCTCCTGCCGTTTCCAGCCGAATGGTTTGCCTTCCTGCGTAACGGGATGGTCCGGACTATCCCTGAAGGGCGCTGCCCAGTCCTGCCAGCGGTAGGGAGCCGCAAGCGCCGGAGAATAGGGGCTGCCGACGGCTTCCGCTTCTTCCCGGTCCCGGCTTTCCTGGGCATCGAGAATGCGGAGAAACAAAATCCAGGTCAGTTCGGGCACATACTGCAATGCGCTGGCGCAATTTGACCGCCGCATAATGTCGCAGATGGTCTTTACAAAGGATGAAAGTGACTTTGTGGTATTGATTGATTTGATGCTTATTTGTTTCTTCTCTTTTACCATCATTCCGTTTTAAATGCTTTTTCCAATAATTTTCCGGGAATTGAATCTAATGCATCCAATTCCTTGTTAATATGCAGGATAACATGTTTTAGTTCCTTTAATGAATCAGAGGTTTTTTGCTGAAATGCAAATTCAGGTAACTCAATTTCACCCTCAGCCAACCGGTTAAACAACATCCTTTCTCTTACAGCCCCGCGTGCCAAAGATTTAATGCAATATTCTCCCAACGGTGACCGTAACCAATAGTAAAACCACCGGGAATCAAGCATTCCTTCTTTTCCCTTCAATACCACATAATCCGGACTCGTAATTCCACGCTGATCATCATCATCCACAAAAGCAATGGACCCGATCAGAATACGCATGGGATTATAAAAAACTGTTCCCGAGAATACCGGTTTATAACGCTGAGGCATTTTGCCGGGGGGTTCTTTCGCCAAAGCCAGTCCATTCCGCGTTGCGCCCAACACGGGAAAATCCTGCCAGTTTTCGCCAATTCCTTTTTTAATTTCAAACAGAACGTCTCCCAACTTCAAATTTTGAGACTTTCCTTCTTTGATACTTTTATAAATAAGCGCATTCGCCAAATTCTGAGTTTCCTTCAATTGCTCCGCCAACGCCTTTCGCGCTTTTTCAACTTCTGATTGTTGGGCTTTAAGTTTAGAAGCGATTAGACATTGATATTCATAATTTGGTTTAGGGACTAATTTGTCACTAAGATATTTAGAATGTCTGCCATATCCATCATCAGGAAACTTTAGACTTCTTAAATAAAAGTATAGATACTCCGTATTAAAACCTTTACATGCTTTATAAAGCCTAACTCCATCAGCTCCAACAATAAAAGGAACATCAATAAATTTGACCATTTTAGTATGATCTCCAAATAATATGTAAGGTGGATCTTTTCTCAGAAATTCATCATTATTGGAATATCCAGATATAATATTTTGTCCCTGATCAACAACAACAAATCTACCAGAAGGTAAATATTCTGATTGCTGAATTTTTAATTTACCAACTGGAACATTTAAATAAGCTTCATCGAAAGGAACAAATAGAACATTATTCATGCCGCAAACAACCTTCCTTTGGCTTTAAGTAAAACATTGTAGGGTCTTCCCAGCGGTTTCAGGGCATTCATTCCGCCCGCTGTCCGGATTTCCGGCACCTGCCATAAGGCCGGGGTTTCGAGCGCCGGGGTTCCCCCGAGGACAAACTGGTGTCCCAGCTCTTTTAACACTGTAGCCGCTTTGGGGTCCATTTCTTCAAACCAGGCCTGGTTATTCCGGATATACAAATGGCCGCGTTCCGTTTGTTTCCAGGGCGTGGCTTTGTACCCGTAGAAACCGAAAAAATCGAACAAGTCGTAATCCGTCATTTTATCGATTTCCAGCATGATCTCAGGCCTATAACTGGCCTCCGTCAGGTGTTTGATCAAATCTCTCCGTTTTTGGGTTTCAATCCACAAGCGACGGAATTCATCGAGGTTGTTTGCCTCGCGCAGTACCCGCCCGATCATTTCCCTCCGGTATTCATCGACCGGCACAGGCATTTCCCTGCCGTCACGATTACACATGATAAAATGACCATGACCCGTCACATACACATTTTGCCCTTTCATTTCCCCCACCACGGGTTGATCGCTGCCACCGCCACCGCCGCCGCCTTTGCCTCCCCCGCCGGTATCTAGACCGGGTTTTGGAGGACGGGTAATAAAATCGGTTCCGAACAATTCCGTCACATCGGTATAATCGTACAGCCAGAATTTATACTTTCCTGTTTCCTCGTGAATTCTGGTTCCGCGGCCCAGCATCTGGTAAAATTTGATAGATGATTTCAGGTAGCGGAAGAATACCACGGCATTCAGCCTTTCAATATCTACCCCGGCCTCCAGCAGATCGACCGTGCAGGCAATAAAAGCCCGTTCGCCCGAGCCGCGCATCGGTTCGATCATGTCGGAGCCGTTGTTGGCGCCTCCCATGCACTTAAATGCATAATGATCTTTGGGTGTTTTGTCATTTTCGCGGCACCATTGCACATAGAGATTGTTCATTTTTTGGGCTACACGGTCGGCATGGATTTCACGGGTGCAGAAGATAATTACTTTTTGCTCGGGCCCCCCATGCTGGCAAAGCTGATGGAAAAGATCGGCGCACATAACCGGAGTTCGCAAATCAATAAACAGCTCATCATCAAAGTCTTTCCCGGTATATTTCTCTTTGGTAAGATCAGCATCCGTTAAAGGCTGACCGGTTTTAATATTGATTGCTCCGGCATATAATATTTGCTGTTTCATAAAAACGCTGGAATCGATCGATGCTTTGCGTTTCACGATTTCACAGGCCGCCAGGTAGCCATCTTCCTGAGCTTCAACCAAGGTATATTCATATACCGGTTGCCCAAAGTATTTGAGGTTATCGGCTATAATCTGGCTATCTTCCGGAATGGTATCTTTTGATTCAAATAACTGACGGGGAGTAGCCGTTAAACCAATGTGAACCGCCTCCGGATTACGCTTCAGCACTTCTGACCACCGTCCCCAGGCCGAGCGGTGACATTCGTCGATGATGATTACACTGAAGGAATTTTCAGGGTAAAATTCGGTGAGGAAACTGGCAACCTGATTTTCAGCGGTATCCTCATCAATTCCCAACGTCTGATACGTGGCTATGTGAATCCGTGCATTTCTGGCAGCATTTTCACCCCTTTCCAGTTTTACGATACGGGCATTATCACCGAAGGCTACAGTCAACTTGTTGTATGCCTGTTCGCGCAGTTCATCGCGGTCGCACAGGAAGAGCGCCGGTTTGGGCAATTGTTCCGCTTCATGCATGCGCCAGATCAGATTGGTGGCCACAATAGTTTTTCCGGAACCGGTAGCCAGGGACATTAATACCCTGGCAGGTTCTCCTTTTTCCCTACACTGAAGGATCTTTTCAAACGATGCTCTGATAGCTGCATCTTGGTAATACCGTGTCTGTGACCACCCCGGACTGTCGGGCATAAAAAGAATCCGGGATTCAGGTGAAGTAAGGTCTATTCCTGTGTCTTTGGCATACCGGGCTGATAATTCAGAATGGGGCGGAAAATCAGCAAATGGAAAGCTGCCACTCTGTAAACCGGTTGTTTTGTCAAATTCACCATACAAATGGCCATTGGTGGCAAAAACATATTTTGTATCAAAGCGGTCACAATCCGCGTAGTTTTTTGCCTGCTGCATACCCTTTATGGGATCTTCATTTTCTTTTTTGGCTTCAAGTACAGCTACAGGCAATGGTTGAGGCATCTTTCCCACCTGGACACAGAGGAGATAATCTGTACGCCCCACTCCTCTTCTCCTGCGACCTTTAAACCCGACAGGTTCCACAGGAGCAGGTGTTTCCAGCCTTAGTCTGGTAATGTCATCATACCCTTTTTCGCGCAAAACCGGATCAATCAGGTAAAACCGGGTTTCGCTCTCATTCATACCCATAATACATTGTAATTATGCATCTGAGGATTTCAGTATGGTGATGCTAAGTTAGGAATTACTAAAAAAACGTAAGTTCGCATTTATTTCGATTATAAACATACAAAACATAGCAAAACCCTTATACCGGAAATTCACATACAAAATTAAAAATTAACTACCCGGAAAAACAATTTACAAATATGTTAATTTAGAGAATCCAAAATGATAATGGCAAAGGCACTTGTTAAGAAAAAAGTAAATTTAACTGAAATTTTGTTTTTTTTATTTAAAATAGTATTACCTTTGATACCACATTCATGAAGTTCAAGATAAAAATAAATGAAGATACATCATTTAGTGATATACGTCTTGAGCTGGAGAACCTCAGGGCTGCACCAGTTACCGAGATTCCGCTTAATCATTTACGGAAAATTATTGAATTTTTGGGAGCCTCTGAAGTTCCGGCGTCCGGTTCAAGCGTGAGGTTCAGGCACCATATTCTGGACGATCATCCATATTATCATGGATATTTTCAGATTCATAAAATTCACAAAGGAGGAGATAAGGATCAGATAAAGAAAAATGATTACAGCAGGATTTTACATCCCACATTAATAACCATAATTGAATTATTAGAAAAATAAAGAACAATGTCGATGAAAGATTTGAATTATTATAAATCCTTGGATTATAATATTATAATTGAAAAAAAGAAAGAGAAAGAAGAGATTTGGTACATAGCTTATACCAACGAATTTGGAAAATATGCCTGTTATGGACAGGGAGATACAGCTCAAGAGGCAATTGAGAGTTTTTATGAAGAGAGAGATATTTTCGTTGAATATCTGTTTAAAGAGGGAGCAAACATACCTGAGCCCACAACAACAGAATCTGAAAAATTCAGCGGTGTTTTTAACGTCAGAACATCTTCTATTATTCATGCGAAGCTTGTTCAGCAGTCAAAAGATATGGACATTTCCTTAAATCTTTATCTGAATCAGATATTGTCTGGAGCAGTTGAACGACGAAAAGATGAAATTCAGATCATGAATAAGTTATCGGAACTGTGCGCTCAGCTGGAAAAGCACCATTTTGAGGTGACCAAACAGTTGAATTATCAGAAAAGCAAACTAGCTGCCGAAAAGACATGGTCTGCTGATTATCAGGGTCCTTATTTAAAAACGGCTTGATTATTAAGATATGAAACCAAAGATTTCACCCGAAGAATATCGTAAAATCCTTGAAGCACTTGAACTGGACACACTTTATCTATTTGAATTAAACTCAAAGTTCAGAGAAGAGTTTCTTTCCCAATCACTTAAACTGGATATTGACGAAAAAGAATCTTTTATACAGGAAAATAATATTCTGAAAGTAATTTACACCTTTAAATTGACTGCAAAGGATGACTCAATGGAAGAAGCGGGCATTACCTTACAAGCCAAATATACTGTACGATACCAGGTTAAAAAGGAGGTACAGGTCACCAAAGAATTCATGAACGTTTTTTCTGAACTGTCCATTGGCATGCTTCTTTGGACCTATTTCCGGGAACTGGTCAACAACATGGTATACAGGATGGGAATGCCACCCCTGGTTTTACCACTGAAAAAAAGGTAAATTATCAGCCACAAAAAAGCAACAAAGAATTCAGGAACAATCGTTATCTTTCGGTACAACTCAGCTTAACTGAAGATAACCGATGAAATTGCCTGCCAAAATCCTTATCACCTTTCTGTCCCTTGTGTCTATCGCCGGAATTTCGGAAGGGAACCTGAATCCACATCGGGAAACTGAATCCTCCCCCGGGTTCATACTCTCCGCGGTCAGTGTCCGGTTTTCTGATATTCCCGATTCGGTCAGTTACCTGGCCGACTTTTCGCTGATGGCGGAAAGCATGAGCCTGTTGATGGGTGAGGCACAACACTCCGCCACGGTGGCTAAAAAGAGTGCCCCTTTTTATTTGTTTCCCTCCCCGGCCGTCCGCCAGGATCTGGATAAGCTTCAGCCGCTGCTGATGGAATCGCTGGAGCTGAAAGCCCGGATTGCGGCCTCGGCCTCGGCTTTCGATGCCGCCTGGGAAGAGGTGATCACCTGCGCCTCCCTGGAAAGTGAGGAAGGGGTGCGATCGGCGCTGGCCATCGCCTTCCAGCATAAGGCAGAGCTGGACCAGTTGCAGAAAAAGCTGGATGGCGTGACTGAAAAAGTTAAAAAGGCCGGAGAGCCCCGTGACCCGGTGGCAGAATGGAAAAAACTGGAGAAAGAACACCAGGAGAACCTGACCACAGCCCAAAAGGCGCTTGTCAAAAAGGGAAGTTCCGCCACCGCACCTGCCCCTGCCCCTGCCGGCAAGGGGGTGTACAAGCTGATCGACATCAAAAACAACTCCCCGGAGAAGTTAAAAGTGACCATCCAGGATGGAATCATAAAGGTCAAAGAAGAATACACCATTTCCACAGGTGAAACCACCTTAGAATCTATAGAATTCCATTATCCTCAGGTCATTTATCCGGAAAAACCGGTGGAACTCACGATCAGGCTTGAATTCCGCCCTGAGAAACTGCTCTATCATCAACGAAGCAGTTATGCCCGTGTAGATTTGGTGTATGGTGCCCATCCGTTGCTGGGGGTGCCGGCCCATTGGAAGCTGATGAATGTCTGGCATCATGTTCCGGTCCATTTCGAGGAAAAACAGAAGCTTAAAATCCTGAAATATACCGAGGACAAAATTACCTTCTCCCTGCCCGACCGGCAAAAGCTGCTTCAGGCCATCAGGGAAAAGCGGAAACCGGTCTGGGAAATCCCCTTAAGGGACCAGCAGCAGTTCATGACCTTTGAAGGCGGATACTCCTCATTCTCCCCTCCGGAAATGGCCGTTACAAAGTACAATCTGCTCGAAATGTACAATCACACCATTCCGGCCGACATGAAGGTGCTGACCATGGACTCCCAGAATGCGGGAATTCACCTGATTGGTTCCTGGTGCAATATTTATCTGATGTACCAGTGGAGTGATGATGGGGCTCCCGGGCCAGCATCGCCTGATGCCCTGGCCGGGCAGGCCAAAAAACAGAAAATTGCGGAAGTTGAGGGCAATATCGCCTTTGTCAGGAGAAACATCAGCGCTTTCCGCGAACAATTGGGGAAGGAAACCGACCCGGGTGTGAAGGCCAGGCTCTCCTATCAGATCATGACCTCCGAGGCAGACCTTCAGGCGGAGGAAGATATGAAGAAGTCGGTACTGACCGGGCAATATGTGCATACGCGCACCGGTTTTGATGATTTTGTCAGGGGGCAGTTCATCGAAAACATCCGTACGGAGCAGATGCGGATGGAGGAGTATCAGCGCTGTTCGGCCTCCCTGCAGCGGATGGCAGCACTTTTACCCCCGGCCGATGCCGATGGGGCGCGTGATTTTATTGCCCGTCAGGTGACGCCGGCCGACGTGATGAACATGGATGTGGCCAAACTGCGCAAGATCGCCGATATCCTGTATAAACAGGTGGAAGCCCGTGCGGCGCAGGAGGCCGCCAAAGGGGAGGAAGAAGCAGCCCAGGTGGGGTTGGACTGGGCCAACCGCATCAAAACAGCAGCCGATGCAGGGATGATGGCAACCTCCCTGGTGGCCGGTCCCTGGCTCAATGTGGCTTACCAGGGCGGCACCGGCACCTGGGAGGGCGGCCTCACCGAAGGAATCCTCAGGGCGGCCTCCTCCTATTCCATGCCTTCCTTTCTGGCGGCCCAGGCCTACCAGGGATACCAGGCCGGAGGGTGGACCCAGGCCGGCGAAAATGTGGCCATCAGTTTTGTCACCGGCAAGGTCATCCAGTATGGCCTGGCCAAATCTCTCACTGCCGCAGGAAAACTGCTGTCTCCCTCCTCTCAGGAGAGTTTCCGGCTGGCCCAATTCAACCAGGCCCGGCAGCAAGGGGAAGCCCTGGTGAAAAACCTCCAGCGAACCGAAGGGGAGGTCATCAGGCTGCGGGTAGCCCTGCAAAACGGCGAAAGGGGTGCTGCCCAGAAACTGAAACAAGCCCTGGCCAACCGGGAAGCCCAGGCCGCCGCCATCCACGAAAATATGCACGCCAAGAACTTTCTGAAATACAAAGGGGACTACCACACCCGCAAGATCTTCACCGAAGATCTGGACCTGATCCACCAGAAAACACAGGAGAAGTTTCATGCCGCCATGCAGGCCAGGGGGTGGAATAAAACACCGCTGAAGGAGTTCCGCAATGCCTCCAGCGCCGGAACCTCCGGCATGGATTACGACATCGGGCTGGATGAACAGCTGGCCGGGTCCCTCACTAAGAACGGGAGCAGAGCCACCCTACAGCAGTGGCAGAATGAAGCCCAGCCGGCCTGGAACCAGGCTTACAGGGAGGTCACGGGCCGGAGCGCTGTCCGCACCTGGGAGACCATCACCACCAGCATCCATCCCGAGGCCTATAAAGACCTGGCCTGGCTCAGCGGTAACCCCAGCGGTGCCAGCAAACTATGGACCCAGCAGGCCGTGGATGTCACCCGGTTCAAAAACTGGCATATGATGAACGACGAAGTCCTCACCGTCTACGAAAAGCTTCAGGAGGTATGCCGGGGTTCCGCCAAGGATATGTCGACCAAACTGCTCGGTAATCTGAGTAAGCTGGCCAATGCCGGCGGGCCCAATGCTCCGGCCCTGAAAAAGGCCAATGAGCACTGGCGCAAAGTCTTCGGCGTCCTCGACAAATTCGGCAAGGGAGATCTCGATCCTCTGTCGGCCTCCCGTCAGATCCGCGAACTCTCGGGCGGTAAAAGCATCACCGAAGTCCTCGACGATATGACCACCCTGATGGAAGCCATCGGAAAACTATGATGTTTCCTGTAGGTTTTACGTTCCCGGAAGATCAAGCCTTTCTGAACCGGATGGAACCGTACTGATTCATGCCCTGCAGTTCAGCCAGCAGTGCCTGCTCAACAGGATCAATGTGACCGTCGGCTGTCGCCTGGTGAATAATTTTTCCCTATTCTTGGGGCATCCTTTGATCGTGAAACGCCTTCTCGATCATATCCCGCAGTTTTAAGGATTCTTCGGGATTTATCCTCTCTTTTGATCCAAGATCTTTAGAGCTTGATCATCTGATTGCTAATATCCCCAGCTTTTCACCGCTGCCAGGTTCTCCTTCATACAGTCGAGTGGTGCCAGGCCCTGATAGGATTCCTGCTCGATGACGAAGAGGGTGGTCCCGGAATCGCGGGCCATGTCGGTGATCTCTTTGATGGGGAGGACCCCTTTGCCCAGGATGGTGCTTTCAAACCCCTGGCCGTCGGCGCGCGCAATCATATCCTTGATGTGGATGTTGTCGTACCTTCCCGGATATTTGGCCAGCAGATCCTTGGCCAGGGCTCCCGCCATGTACATGTTCCCGGTGTCGAGCTGTAACACCACCTTGTCCTTGTCGGTATGCTGCATGATCAGGTCAAAGAGCATCTCCTCGCCGATCTTGTGGCTGAATTCGAAGTCGTGGTTGTGATACCCGAAGCGCATGCCGGCCTTCTGGCAAAGCTCGCCGCATTTGTTGAAGACCTCCATGTATTTCAGGAGGGTGTCCAGGTCGCTGTACATGCTCTGGTCAAGCCAGGGACTCACCACATACTGCTGCCCCATATAAGCCGCATCGTCGACCAGCTTCTTCCAGTCGTCGGTGAAATCCTGCGTGGCCTCATCCCAGTGGTTTTTCCCCAGCACAGTATGGCCCGAAGACATCTTCAAACCCAGGTCATCCAATACCTTCCTGAACTCTTCGGCCGTCCAGCCATAGAACTTGTGGTCCACATAGTTGGCATGCTCCACATGGGTATACCCCATCTCAGCCAATTGGGTCAGCGTACCCTGGGGATCGTTGCCCATCTCGTCACGCACACAGTACAACTGCAAAGCGATGGTCCGCTCAGGAGCCACGGCCGGCGCTCCCTTTTTACCCCCCGAACAGGCCAGCTGCGGCAACAATGCCATTCCTCCTACGGCAAAAGCCCCTGTCTTCAGAAAATCCCTTCTCGATGTCTTCATAAGTTTGTCATTTAAAAACAGCGTTAAAATAGTAAAGAGAATCGAGATTTCCCCTCTTTTCCCTGCAATAGCTTTCCCGGAATCAACTTTTGGAGTAATTTCATAGCGAAATTTCCCTGGAATGTAAATTGGGATCAACCTTTGAGCCCGATAGAAGTCGCATGGCGCTTCGACCACATCAGGGCATAAATAATGGCTTGATGCGAAACGAAGTATGGCGGAGCACTGCGGAGCCAATTCCATGGTTGTGAAGCACTTAAACCTGTTTCACTACGGCATATATGAAATGCAAATCATTAACTAACAACAATCTACATGAAAATGCTGGTTTTCTTATTTCTAGTTCTGTTGACCGCCCCGGGAAGGGAGGTGGTAGCCCAGGAGCAACCCACGAAAGCATACCTTGAAAACTACAATCAGGTGATGGAGCGGACCCAATGGTGGCGGGAGGCCCGGTTTGGGATGTTCATCCATTTCGGGGCGTATGCCGTGCCGGCGCGGGGGGAATGGGTAAAGTCCAATGAGCGTATCACCACCGAGGCTTACCAGAAGTACATAGATGCCTTTCATCCCGGGCAGTTTGACGCACGGGAATGGGCACGGCTGGCCAAGGCCGCCGGCATGAAGTATGCCGTTCTCACGGCCAAGCACCATGATGGCTACTGCCTCTTTGACAGCAAGCTCACCGATTATAAACTGACTCCCCGATTCGGGGGCCGCGACCTGGTCAGGGAATTCCTCGACGCTTTCCGTGCTGAAGGGTTGAAAGTAGGACTCTACTATTCCATCATCGACTGGCACCACCCCGACTATCCCAATGTGGGGAACCACCCCCAGCGCGATGACAAGGAGTACGCCAAGCAGAATTTCAACTGGGACAACTACTTGAAGTACATGCACGGACAGGTGGAAGAACTGGTTACCCAGTATGGCAAACTCGACATCATGTGGTTTGACTACTCCTTCGACGACTACAGTGGTGAGAAGTGGAAAGCGCGTGAGCTGGTGGAGATGGTCCGCAGGCATCAGCCGGGAATCATCCTCGACAACCGGCTGGAGACCCATGAGGGATTGACTGCCGGAAAACGAAAGGTGAGTTTACTGGGAGATTTTGAAACCCCCGAGCAAGGGATTCCCGACGCCCCCATCCTCGACCAGTATGGGAATCCCATTCCCTGGGAGACCTGTCTGACCCTGAACAACTACTGGGGCTACCATGAACTCGACAAAAACTGGAAACCGGCGGAACTGGTGATTCAAAGTCTGGTCAACTGCGTCAGCAAGGATGGCAATCTATTGCTGAATGTGGGTCCCGATGCACGGGGGCTCATCCCTGACGAGAGTGTGGCGATTCTGGAAGAGGTGGGGAAATGGATGGTCCGGAACAGTGAAAGCATATATGGTGCGGGGTCATGCCAGTTGTCCAAACCCGACTGGGGCCGTTATACCCGCAAGGGCAACTCTCTCTTTGCCCACTGGATGCATCCCAACATCGGTCAGCTGAATGCACGGGGTGTTCCGACCGATAAGGTGAAAAACATTTTCATGCTGCATTCGGGAGCCGAACTCTCCTGGGTAAAAAACTGGTGGGGCAACATGGAAGAGGGCAATCTTTTCATCAATACGGGCAACTCGCCCGAAAAACCGTATCGTCATGATACCGTCATCCATATCGAATTGAATGAGTGAAAGTCGCATGGTGCTTCGACCACATAAGGACATGTATTATTGCTCCATGCGAAACGAAGTTCGGCGGAGCACTGCGGAGCCAATTCCATGGGAGTGAAGCACTTAAACCAGCTTCACTTCGATATGTAACTGAAGAGCAAGTCATTAACTGACATCTATGTAAATGAAAATATTCCTGAAATGCCCATACTAATTTATCCATCCGGGTCGCCTGACCATCAGGGAGGCCTTGACAGGATTCCCCGGAAATCGCGCAGCGGCGCAGTGATCATCACATGGCTGATGTCATGCTTCATTTTACTTCTTTCCTGCAGCAGTGGTCCTGCGCCGGAGGTGAAAAACATTCCCCTGTCGCTGCTGCGCGACAAAATCGCCGGCGGCTGGGCAGGAAAGATGATCGGGGTGACCTATGGTGCCCCCACCGAATTCAGGGCCCAGGGCACAACCTATGAAGATTCCATCCTCTGGAAGCCTGACGACATCAGGGGAGCCCTTTGGCAGGATGACATCTACGTGCAGCTCACCTTTCTGATGACCATGGACCGTTATGGCATGGAAGCTCCGGCCAAAAGGTACCAGGAGCTCCTGGCCAAAGCCGGGTATCCCCTCTGGCACGCCAATGTGCAATCCCGGAAGAACTATTTCGACAGTATCTTCCCTCCGGAATCGGGGCACCCCGACAATAACCTGCATGCCGATGACATCGACTTCCAGATTGAAGCCGATTATATCGGGTTCATCTGTCCGGGAATGCCGGAGACCGCCAACCGGCTGGCCGGAATCACCGGCCAGGTCATGAATTACGGTGACGGCCTGTACGGCGGGGCCTTCGTGGCTGCCCTCTATGCCGAAGCATTCTTCTCAGGTGACATCCCGGCGATTATCGACAAAGCCCTCCTCTCGATTCCTGCGGAGAGCGACTATGCCAAAATCGTGAGAGATGTGGTGCTGTTGCACCGGCACTTCCCCGAAGATTGGCGGGCCGCATGGCAGGAACTGCAGAACAAATGGGGCAGCGTGCAGATCTGCGAGGCCGGAACCTCCTTCAATATCGACGCCAAGCTCAACGGGGCCTATATCGTGATGGGACTCCTGTATGGAGAGGGCGATCCCCTGAAGACAATGGAAATTTCAACCCGCTGCGGGCAGGATTCCGACTGCAATCCCTCCAATGCCATGGCGGTCCTGGGACTGATACGGGGATTCAGCGGACTGCCTGCACCATGGCAGGAAGCTATAAACGCCCTCGGCGACTCCCTGTTCATCCATACGGACTATTCCTTCCGGAAGGCCGTCGATAAAAGCATGGACTATGCCACTCAACTGGCTGCGACACATGGGGGGAAAATCTCAGGGGAATACCTGGCCATTCCGGCAGAGGACCCGAAACCGCTCCCCCATGCCGATTCCTTTCCGCGCCTGCTTTTTGACAAAAGGATTCCCGTTTCCACCAGGGAATACTGGTCATCCGGCGGAAGCTGGGAATCTTCAGGCCTCGCCAATGCCCACGCCGCAGAATCCCCGAAAGGAAACGCTTTGTTCAGCGGACATGCCGGCGACAAGCTGACCTTTACCTTTAATGGGACGGGTGTCTCCCTGGTGGGGCATTGGCTGAAAGATGGAGGGAAAGCCGACATCTTCGTCGACGGGGAATTCAAACGCACCATTGACTGTTATTTCAACTACGCCGGGCAGCAACACCTCAATATGGACCTATACCATGTCACTGGCCTGGAAAAGGGAGAACATACCCTCCAACTGGTCGTGAGAGGGGAGAAACGGCCCGAATCAGAAGGCACCAGAGTTTATGTGACCGAAGCCGTGGTCTTCCTGACGGGCGATAAACGCAGCGAAAATACAAGGTTTTCCTTTCAATGACCGGCGTGATTTAAGCTGATTGAAAGTCGCATGGGCTATAAGAAGCAACTGTGACCACCCATAGATCTGAACCAATGAGAGCATTATTTCTGCTGATTTTTGCGCTTTTGGGGGCCAATGCGCTCTCTGCCCGGATCCCGGAAGGAGTAAACGGCCCGGTCCTCAACGGTTTTGCAGAAAAGGTTGCCGGCCAGGATTTCAATTACCACTCATCGGTTCCCGATGCCCGGGAGTGCCTGCTGACCAGAGCCACCGACGGCCACTCCTTTGTCGAATGGGAAACAGCACCGGTACTTGTGAAATCAGGAAAAATCCAGGTTCCGGTAACCCCCGGCGGCAATCCACTTTCCCCGTTGCCAGGTGAAGGAACAATCACCTTTGCCTGGCTGGCAGGCATCGGCTCCTCACCGGGAAATGCCCGCTTCGACCTTTCGGTCAACGGTCAGCCCCTGCTTTCCTTCTGGAGCGATGGGAAGGACGAGTGGTCCGTTGAGGAAGCCGGAGGGGCTACCCTCTCCTTCCGGAAGGAAATGACTGATCAGTATGGTGACAAATTCGGGTTTATGTTCCTGACAGTTCCGGCCTCAGGACTGGTAGCCGGGGAACCCCTTCACATCAGGGTCACCGGAGGAAACTTCGGAAAGACCTCCTGGTACATGACCTTTAAATTCCCCCTGAAAAGCGGGTTCAGCTTCAAGGCTCTCCCGGCTGTGATCCACCGGGGGGAAGAATCCTTTCAGGCAGGGATGGCCCAGATCCTCCACTTCGGGGAACCGGCAACAGCCCGCCTCATCATGGGCCGGAAAATCACCAGGGAGATTCCGGTCCGCTTCGGGTACAACCAGGTCTCCATCGATCTGCCCCAGGTCAGTCAACCTTCCAGAATGGGCTATCGTCTGGAACTTGCCGGAAAGAGGGAGAGCGGTGAAATCCTCCTGTCTCCCGTCAGGAAATGGAGGGTCAACTTTGTACAGCACTCCCATACCGATATCGGCTATACCCGGCCCCAGACTGAAATTCTGGCGGAACACCTTCGCTATATCGATTATGCCCTGGACTATTGCGACCTCACCGATGGATTACCAGAGGAGGCCCGTTTCCGGTGGAGTTGCGAAGCCTCCTGGGCCGTGGATGAGTATCTGAAATGCCGGCCTTCCTCCCAGGTGGAAAGACTTAGGAAAAGGGTAGCGGAGAAGCGCATCGAGATCACCGGCATGTACTTTAACTTCGATGAGCTTCCCGGTGAGCAGGTCCTGGCCGCTTCCCTGGCACCGCTGAAACGTTTCAGGGAGGCGGGACTGGAGGTGAAAACCGCCATGCAGAACGATGTCAACGGCATCGGCTGGTGCCTCAGTGAGTTCTTTCCCGGTCAGGGCATCCGCTATCTCCACATGGGCACACATGGTCACCGGGCTCTCATCTGCTTCGACAAGCCCACCCTTTTCTGGTGGGAATCCCCTTCGGGAAAGAGAATGCTGGCCTTCAGGGCTGAACATTACATGCTGGGAAACACCCTCTTCAGGATCCATGCGGGCGATTTCGGTAAATTTGAGGAGGAACTGCTCTCCTATCTCTCGTCGCTCGAGGCCAAAGGGTATCCCTGGGAGCTGATCTCCATCCAGCATTCGGGATACCTCACCGACAATGCGCCACCGTCGACGCTGGCCTGTGAGATGATCAGGCAGTGGAATGAGAAATATAGCTGGCCGAAGCTGCAAACGGCCACCGCCACGCAATTCTTCGAAGAGATGGAAGCAGACCACGGGAAGGAATTTCCGGTCATCAGGGGGGCATGGCCCGACTGGTGGACCGATGGCTTCGGGGCCTCGGCGCGGGAAGTGGCGGCCGTGAGAACCGCGGCTGCCGACCTGGTGGCCCACACGGCGGGAATGTCCATGGCGGCACTCCTGGGCGCACAAGTGCCCGGCAGCTATTCCGGCAGGGTGGATGCGACAAACGAAGCCTTGCTCTTCTACACGGAACATACCGTGGGTTACCATGGCAGCGTCAGTGAACCGTTTCACAAAAACAGCATGGAACAGCGGGCCCTCAAGGAGTCCTATGCCTGGGAGGCCGCCCGCCGCGCGAAAATGACCGGCGAAATGACCATGGGACTGCTGCAATCTCACTTCAGCCGCGAAAAAGAAGCCTCCCTGCTGGTCTTCAATACCCTGAGCTTTCCGCGTAGCGGAGTGGTAACCGTCTATGCCGACCACCAGATCATCCCCAGGAATACTGACTTCACACTGACCACCCCCGACGGGAAGGATGCCAAAGCCCAACCTCTTGAGAACTTCTCCGATGGCACCACCTGGGCCCTGTGGGTCGACTCCATTCCGGCCTTCGGATTCAGGAAATACACGATCAGACTGAACGAGAAGCCTTCAACGGATAAGACTTCAGAAGATATCCTGAGAACCTCCACCTTTGAAAACCAGTGGTACGCCCTGAGGGTCGACACGCTACGGGCAGCCATTGCCGGCTTGTATGACAAAACCCTGAGCCATGAAATCCTGGATCCCAAAGCCCCCTGGATGGGCGGGGAATTCATTTACGAGATCCTGGGCAACCGGGCCCAGATGGAAGCCTTCAAACTCGATAACTTCCACCGGGAAACCCCCGCCAACATCCGTTTTGACGGCTTCCGCAAGGGAGAGATCTGGAACACCTTTTTCTTCCGCGGGAATACCCCGGCCGCCATGAACGACGGCGATTTCCGGGTGGAGATCAGGGTTTTCAACACCGCCCCGAGGATCGACCTGGTGTACGACATCCACAAAAAACTGGTCACTGATCCCGAAGGGATTTACATCGCCTTTCCCTTTTATCTCGACAAGGGACAGCTGGCCTTCGACGTTGCGGGCGGGGAAATCAGGGCCGGGATAGATCAGATTCCGGGATCGGCCAACGACTGGAATACGGTGCAGAGTTATGCCCGTTTATACAACGACCAGGGACAGATCGTGCTCTCCTCGCCTGAAATTCCCCTCATGCAGTTCGGGGGTATCCACACCGGCAGGTACCGCGCGGGGGCCCTTCCGGAAACCACCCATATCTTTGGCTGGCCCATGAACAACTACTGGACCACCAATTTCAATGCCTACCAGTTCGGAGGCCATACGTGGAGCTACTCCATGACGGGAATTTCCGGCAACCGCCAGGAGGAGGCCTCCCGGGCAGGGCAGTCCCTGAGCATACCCTTCCTGGCCCGATTGGTACCGGGAGTCGGAACCGATGCACATGAAGAAGGGAGAAGAGAAGAGAGGACTGCCGGAAGTCCCCGTAATAACCGGCAGGAAGCCCGAAGTGTCAGGCAGGTGGGCTCTTTCATTTCAGGGTGGCCTGAAAACCTCCTCCTCATCAGCATGAATCCTGATAAAGAGGGAAAATCGGCTCTCCTCCACCTTCGCGAAACCGCCGGAAAATCCGCAGTATTAAACCTCAGGAATGAAATCACGCGCACTTCAATGACCTGCACCCCTGCAGGTGTCAACGGGGAAATCCATCCTGAAGGTACACTTACCATAAAACCCTATGAATCAAGATTCTTCCGGGTTGAATTCTGACCTATATTCCCTAACTTTAACCGCTCACCTTATAATCAAAAAATTAAACCTATGAACCTGAGAAGCATTTTATTGACCCTTGTCTCCGGGTTGTTCCTGATCTCCTGTGCAAAAAGTGACCAGCCACGAGAGACGCTGCTGAATGCAGAATGGAAGTTTATCCGCGCCGATGTGGAGAACGGCCAGGATCCCGCTCTGGATGATTCCTCCTGGCGCAGCCTGGATCTGCCCCACGATTACAGCATAGAGGACCTTCCGGCTGAAGAAGGGGTAAAACAAATGGGGCCCTTCTCGGAGAAAAGCGCCGGCGGGGCATCCACCGGCCATGTCGTGGGCGGAACCGCCTGGTATCGCAAACACTTCACCCTGAGTAAGGATGATCAGGATAAACTGGTGACCCTGCTTTTTGATGGTGTATACATGGATGCCGACATCTGGATCAACGGCCATCACCTGGGGAAACAACCCTACGGCTATACAGCCTTCTCATACGACCTGACCCCCCGCCTCCTTCCCGCAGGTGAGGAGAATATTTTAGCCGTACAGGTCAAAAACGAAGGAAAAAACTCGCGTTGGTACAGTGGTTCCGGAATATACCGCGATGTGAAACTTATTAAGACCCCTTCCGTCCACCTGCCCCTGTGGGGGATTTATTTGACCACCCCTTCCGTGTCAGAGGAGAAAGCCGTGGTCAGGAGTGAGACCAGGGTAGCCAACGGTTCCGGGGAAGAAAAAAGGGTTTTGGTAGCCACGAGGGTTAAAAACAGTGCCGGCAGGGAAGTGGCGGCGGTCACACAGGAGGTTCTCCTTGCCGCCGGTGCATCTCAGGCGGTGACCCTGGAAACCGAAGTAACCGCACCGGCCCTCTGGTCACCTGACGAGCCATCCCTTTATACCATGGAGGTGGAGATCGCCGAGGGCGGAAAAGTGCTGGATGCCGTGGAAGAGCGGTTCGGTATCAGGAGCATCGCCTTTTCCGCGGAAGAAGGCTTTCTTTTAAACGGGGAACCTGTTCTGCTGAAAGGGGGTTGCCTTCACCATGATAACGGTCCTCTGGGATCCGCGGCCTTCCGGACGGCTGAATTCCGGAGGGTGAAAACCATGAAGGAAGCCGGCTTCAATGCCATCCGCACCTCCCACAACCCTCCATCGCGCCATTTCCTTGATGCCTGTGACGCGCTGGGGATGCTCGTGATGGACGAATCCTTTGACCACTGGCAGAAACCCAAAAATCCGCAGGATTACCACCGGTTTTTCGATGAATGGTGGGAAAAGGATATTGAAGCAATGGTACTGCGTGACCGCAATCATCCTTCGGTGATCATATGGAGTGTCGGCAATGAGATCCAGGAGCGGGCCGACTCGTCGGGGCTGGCCATTTACAGGATGTTGTCGGAAAAGGTGAAATCCCTCGACCATACCCGCCCCGTGACCCAGGCCGTATGCGGTTTCTGGGATAATCCCGGAAAAACCTGGGACGATACCGCGCCCACATTTGCACAGATGGACGTCCACGGGTACAACTACCAGTGGCAGCAGTATGAACCCGACCATGCCCGGTTCCCGGAACGCATCATGATCGGTACGGAGTCGGTGCCCAAGGAGGCTTTCGAAAACTGGCAGATGGTGGAAAAACACCCTTATGTGATTGGTGATTTCGTATGGACCGGCATGGATTACCTGGGCGAATCGGGGATCGGCCATACCTGGTTTGAAGGCGACTCCTCGTTCTTCCTGCCTCCCTGGCCCTGGTTCAACGCCAACTGCGGCGACATCAGCATTACCGGCCATAAAAAGCCGCAGATGTTTTTCCGCGACGTGGTCTGGCGCAACTCCCCCCTCGAGATGATGGTCCACGCTCCCCTTCCGGAGGGTAAAAAAGAGCTCCTCAGCTACTGGGGGTGGCCCGACGAGTGGAAATGCTGGAACTGGGAAGGCCACGAAGGAAAGAACTTCCGGGTATCGGTTTACACCCGCTGCGAACAGGTGCGCCTCGAACTCAACGGCGAGGTGATCGGCACTAAGGAGGTATCGGACAGCACAAAACTCACTGCGCAGTTCGAAGTGCCTTACCAGTCAGGCGAACTCACGGCCATTGGTCTCACCGGCGGCATAGAAGTCGCCCGGCAGGTGCTGAAAACCACCGGAAAAGCTTTTTCTGTCAGGGTGACTCCCGAGAAAGAGAGCCTCTCCCTGGCTGGGGATGACCTGGCCTATTTCAATGTGGAGATTCTGGATGAGAACGGGAATTTAGTCCCTGACGCTTCGCTGCCGGTGGCACTGGAGATCACGGGTGGCCGGCTGCAGGCCGTAGGCAACGACCATCCAGCGGATATGCACAGCTTCCAGTTGCCCAGGGTAAACAGCTACAGGGGAAGATGCCAGGTGATCGTCAGGCCGGAAAAACCGGGAACCATCACCATAACAGCCAATGCCGAAGGGGTGCAGGAAAGTACTTGTGCCGTCAGAGTCATCAAATAATTGAAAATAACAACGCATGTCCTGTACCCATGATGACTAAAAAACAATTTCATACTGTCCGCCTGGGATCGATCGATGTCCTGCGGGGATTTGACCTTTTCTGTCTGACTTTTTTCCAGCCGGTGTTGATGGCGGTGAGCCGGGCTGCCGACCTTCCCTTCTTCCGGGCCATCACGCCTCAGTTTGAACATGTGGTATGGGAGGGTTTTGTCTTCTGGGATATGATCATGCCGCTCTTTATGTTCATGGCAGGGGCCAGCATGCCCTATGCCTTCGCCAAATATACCGGCCGCGACGGCCGCCATAAACTCTACCGGCGCATCCTCCGGCGGGTTCTCCTCCTTTGGGTCCTGGGCATGATCTGCCAGGGCAACCTCCTGGGCCTCAACCCGCAGAAGATCTACCTCTTCTCCAATACCCTTCAGGCCATCGCCATCGGTTACCTTATTTCGGCCCTCTTATTTCTCCACTTCCGGGTGAGGTGGCAGATCCTGATATCGGCCCTTTTGCTGCTCACCTACTGGGCTTTACTCACCTTTGTACAGGCAGGATCCTTCGGGGGTGGCAACTTCACCCCCGACTATAACCTGGCTGAATATATCGACCGGGTGGTCCTGGGCCGCTTCCGCGATGGAGTGACCGTCACCAATACAGGCCTTGACTTCGGGAATTACCGCTATACTTGGATCCTCAGCAGCCTTAACTTCGGGGTTACCGTGATGACCGGGGTCTTCGCCGGGCAGATCATGAAGGGGAACCTCCCCAAAATGCAGAAAGCGCAGTGGCTGGTCATCACGGGCATCGCCATGGTGGTGGCCGGGCTCCTCTGGGGATTGCAGATGCCGGTGATCAAGAAGATCTGGACCAGCTCTATGACCCTTTACAGCAGCGGCATCTGCTTCCTGCTCATGGCCCTCTCCTACTACCTGGTCGACATCCGCAACGGCGGCAAGTATCTCAACTGGCTGAAGATATATGGCATGAACTCCATTGCGGCCTACATGCTTTATTCGGTCATCAACTTCGGCAGTGTCTCCCGCTCCCTCTTCCACGGTACCGAACAGTACCTCGGTGGGTTCTACCCCGCCCTGATCACCCTCTCCAATGTCTCTTTTATCTTCCTTATCCTGTGGATCATGTACCGGAGGAAGATCTTTCTGAAAGTATAAAAAAAGCGCCATTCCTTCCGGAACAGCGCTTCGTGGGTTGTACTGGATTCGAACCAGTGACCCCTACCCTGTCAAGGTAATGCTCTAAACCAACTGAGCTAACAACCCGTAGGCGAACAGGCAGTGACCTATTCGCGCTGCAAAAATAGAAATTTTTTGAATTCGGTAAGAAAAATTTTACTCAGAGCATAAACTTGAGCAAAAAGAGGGCGGCGAGCACCCAGGTGGTGACCGTGACTTCCTTCACTCTTCCGGTGAACAATTTGAGCAACACATAGGAGACCACGCCGAACATGATTCCTTCGGAGATGGAGAAGGACATGGGCATCATGATCATGGTCAGGAAGGCGGGTATGGATTCGGTGAAGTCTTCCATGGCGATGTTTTTGACCGGGGTCATCATCATGGCGCCGACGATGACCAGGGCCGGGGCGGTAGCCACGCCGGGGATCATCAGGAAAAGGGGCGACAGGAACAGGGCCGCAAAGAAGAGCAGGGCCACCGTCAGGGCAGTCAGTCCGGTTCTTCCGCCTTCATTTACCCCCGAGGCACTCTCCACATAAGTGGTCACGGTGCTGGTTCCCAGGGCCGACCCCAGGGTAGTGCCGATGGCGTCGGCGAAGAAGGCCTGTTTGACTCTTGGGACGCGACCTTTTTCATCAAGCATATTGGCCTTGGAGGAAACCCCCACCAGGGTGCCCACGGTGTCGAACATGTCGACAAAGAGAAACGTGAAGACCACCAGCAGCATGTCAAGGGTGAAGATCTGGCTGAATTCAAATTTCAGGAAGATCGGAGAAAGGGAGGGCGGAGCCCAGTTGGTGGTTCCGGGGAGGTGGGTGAGCCCGGCAGGAATTCCCAGCAGGGCACCGGCGGCAATCCCGATCAGCAGGGCACCCCTGACTTTCATGGCCAGCAGGGCACCGGTGAGCAGCAACGTGGCCAGCGCAATAGCCGGTCCGGGATTCTCCCCGATGGAGGCAATGTCGCCCAATGCAAGAAATGTAGCCTCATTGCTGACCACGATCCCGGCATTCTTAAGTCCCATGAAGGCAATGAACAATCCGATCCCCACCGAGATGGCATGCTTCAGGTTAAGCGGAATGGAATTGACGATCATCTCACGTATATTGCCAGCCGTGAGCAGGATGAAGATCAATCCTTCGAGGAATACGGCCGTCAAAGCAAATTGCCAGGAGTGGCCCATCCCCAGCACTACAGTGTAGGCAAAAAAGGCATTCAGCCCCATCCCGGGTGCCAGGGCAAACGGCAGTTTTGCCCATAAGGCCATGACCAGCGTGGCAACCACGGAAGAGATCACGGTAGCAGTGAAAACCGCCCCCTTGTCCATGCCCGTAGCACCCAGAATATCAGGATTCACGGCCAGAATATAGGCCATGGTCATAAATGTGGTCACACCCGCCAGAAGCTCCGTCCTGACCGTGGTGTTGTTCTCCTTTAGTTTGAAGTATTTCTCCAGCATGCCTATTGTTTTACAAAGTATATTTCAGACCTATGGTAGGATTAACCTTGAAGCCCTTTTGGCCTGCAAAGTTGAGGGCACCTTCCACTTCACCCCCCACCGAGAAGTGAGGATTGAAATTGTACCAGAGCTGCGGCTCCGTCAAAAAGACGAATTTGGTGGTTTCATCCCCGAAGAGCATGTCTTCACGCCAAAAATCGGCAAACCCCGTAAAAGAAAGCTTCCCCTTCGCCATGTGCACAAACCATACACCGGTGAGCTGCCATGCGAAGTCATGTTTCCCCTGAATGTACTTGTGCATGGCCTGCAGGGTAAGACCTTTTGAAAAATCAGAGGCGTTGACAGAGTATTCAATACCATTGAGGAAAGCATCGTTGATCTGATAGGCCCCCGACAGATCACCTGCCCGCCACTGGCCGAATCCCCCGTTGTACTCGGTATGGAAGGCCACCGGCGCATCCCAGAACTTCAGACCACGGGCAATCTCCCAATAGGCCAGCGATACCCCTTTCACTCCCGGCACACTGCCGTAATCCATGTCAATGAAGAAAAATGTGCTCCCATATTGGTCGGGTTTGAACATCTCCACCGTCGAGGTCAGATACCCCCGCCCCTTGCCGGCATCATAATGGAGTTGAACATTCTGTGCAAGTATTCCCGTCACGGGCCACAGAAACAGAAAAAAGATCAGCAGTTTTCTCATAAAGTTATGTTAATTAAAGAATTTGTTAGACGCCGGCAAATAAAACACAAAAAAATAAAAGGAAAAATTGTTTATCTTGAAACCGGTAAAAATATAAGGTATGAATAAGATTGATCGCCGCAGTTTCATAGGGAAAGGGGTAGCCGGACTGGCGGGGCTGACCCTTGTGGGAGCAGGGGGAAGGCTGGCTGCCGGCAGTGGTATCCTGCCGGAAAATCCTTTTTTGGGTGATCCTTCCGTTTCTGCCGGTGCGGTCATGGACCGGGTCGTTTTGGGTAAAACGGGACTGATGGTGCCACGGGTAGCCCTGGGCACCGGGTCCATCGGGGGTAACCAGCAGTCGAACCAGACCCGCCTCGGAAAAGAGAATTTCAGGAAAGTGGCCCGTCATGCCTGGGACCGGGGCATCCGGTTCTTCGACATGGCCGACTCCTACGGGTCGCACACCTACGTCAGGGAGGTGCTGAAAGAGGTTCCGCGCGAAGAGACCACCCTGCTCACCAAGCTGTGGACCACCGACACCGGGTGGCAGAAAAGCGGGGATGTGGCCAGCACCCTCGACCGTTTCCGGCAGGAAACCGGCAGCGACTATTTCGACATTGTGCTGATGCACTGCCTGGTTCGCCCGGGATACCGCGAGGAGAAAAAGCTGTTCATCGAGGGACTCTCCAGGGCCAAAGAGAAGGGGATCATCAAAGCGGTGGGCGTTTCCTGCCACAATTGGGAAGCCATGAAAGAGGCCGTTGACGATCCTTGGGTCGATGTGATCCTGGCCCGTATCAACCCCTTTGGGGTCCACATGGACAACACCCCGGAAGAGGTCTCGGCATTGCTGGCCCGGGCGCAAAACAACGGCAAGGGAGTCATCGCCATGAAAATCTTCGGCAATGGTGACAGAACCGCCGAACCCGACCGGGAAAAATCGATCACCTACGCCCTGAAAAAGGGCCACATCCACTGCATGACCCTGGGCATGGAAAGCATCGCACAAATTGACGATGCCGTGGAACGGGTGATGCGCATCGCACACTCCTGATTTGCAATTCAGATGGTTGTGGCCACTCCACATCAGGTGATTGTGCAACCCGGAAAGCCTTATGAACAATCTTTCACCGGGCATAAGCCGCCCCTCCGTCATCAGGCCCCCGATGATGCCCAGCATTCCGGAGAAAACCGGCAGCAATTCTTGTTGGCAAGTTGTGCGCCTGCCCCATTAAAGGCTACAGGTATCAGCCTTTACAAATACTGGTCAAGCGCCTCGTTCAGAAAGCGGTTGAGTTTGGCCACCTCCCTGAACACCTCCACGGAAACCTCCAGCAACCTGTCCCCCAGGAACTCCCCATCGGGGAGGTTGATCCCTACGGCATACGATTTGGTACGCAACAGATCCATATGAGGGAAGTCAGCAGGAAAACCGGCCGGGGCCTTTTTAAGTTTCTCCCCGTCGAAATCCGTGAAGTATCTTTTAAAGCCGGGATCCCCCAGAATGGCCCGCATCTCCTCAGGATGATCATACACAGCCAACCGCAACGCCTTCAGTACCTCCCTGGGAGGCATCCAAATCCCCCCGCCCAGGTAACACTCCCCGGGCTGCACGTGAAAATAATACCCCGCCCGGTAACTCTTAAAGCCCCCCTTCGAGAAAAAACTCCCGAAATGGGTCTTGTAAGGCCTTTTATCGGGTGAAAACCGAATATCACGGTAAATCCTGAACAGTGCCTCCCTGGGGTCCATCAACGGCACCTCAGGATCAAACTTCCTGATCTCGCCAATCAGAATACCGTTGACCACCAAAATTTTATCCCTGGCCGACTCATATTCCTCCCTGTGGTCATTGAACCACTCACGGTTGTTGTTCCGCTCCAGCGCAGCAAGAAAATCAAATACCTGTTTCATCTGTATCTTAGAATGCTATTTTTGTATTGGCACTGCAAGTTAGTTTTTTTCCGGGCGTGCCGGAATCATGAAAATGGAAAAAATTGCGCTGATCGTGGCAGGAGGAACGGGCACCCGGATGGGGAACCAGCTTCCCAAACAGTTTCTGGAAGTGGCCGGAAGGCCCCTGCTGATGCACACCCTGGCACTGTTCAGCCATTTCGACCCCTCGGCCAGGCTTCTTCTTGTCCTCCCGGAATCCCACCATGCCCTGTGGCAGGAACTCTGTCGTCAGTATGGGTTTAACCTGCCCCACCGGGTAATCGGCGGCGGGCACACACGCTTTCACTCGGTGAAAAACGGACTCGAAGCCACCGAAGGCGACGGAATCGTCTTCATCCACGACGGCGTGAGGCCCCTGGTCTCCCCTGAAACCCTCTCACGGTGCCTGGAAACCGCCCTGATCCACGGAAATGCCATCCCGGCGGTCCCCGTCAGCGAATCGGTCCGCCAATGTGACGAAGCGTTCCCCAAAGGTGGACCCAGCCACCCCGTCGACCGCTCCCGGCTGGTCCTCATCCAAACCCCACAAACCTTCCGCCTATCCCTCATCAGACAGGCCTACCAGCAGGATGATTCCCCGGAATTCACCGACGACGCCTCTGTACTCGAAAAAACAGGAACAATTATCCGCCTCGTGGAAGGAAACCGCGAAAACATCAAAATCACCTGGCCCGCCGATCTACGCCTGGCGGAAGCCCTCCTGAAGGAGAATTTTTTGCATTTCCAGTCATAAAAATCAAATTTACTGTACTTTTTAATTTTTTTAAAAAGAGAGAAGTCCTATCTTTCGGCCGGCTTACGCCGGTTAACAACGCAAAAAAGAGACTGTTATGAAAAGAGCATCATTGACCGTCCTTTTCCTGGGCATTCTGCTGGGAGGGCATATGGTGGCACAGGAGATTCCCGAGTGGCAGGATGTAAAAGTCACAGGCGTGAACAAAGAGCGGGGAAGGGCTGCATTTACGGCTGCGGGTCCTGAGGGTGAGCAGTACAGGATGTCGCTTGACGGCAAGTGGAAATTCAGGTTATCGGCAAATCCGGCAGCCCGGCCGAAGGATTTTTTCCGGACTTCCTTCAGTGTCAAAAGGTGGAAGGAGATACCGGTACCTGCCAACTGGGAGATGCAGGGGTATGACGTACCCATCTATGTCAACCATCCCTACGAGTTTGCCGACCGGCGCACGCCCATCACCGAATTCAAGGATGGCCCCGAGCCCCCGAAAGTGCCCCTGAACTACAATCCCGTAGGATCCTACCGCCGTGACTTCCAGGTCCCTGCCAATTGGGAGGGCCGTGAAATCTTCATCTATCTGGGATCGGTGAAATCGGCCTTCTACATCTGGATCAACGGGGAAAAAGTGGGGTACAGCGAAGGGAGCAAGCTCCCCGCAGAATTCAACATCACCCCTTATGTCACTCCGGGAAAAACCAACACCGTGGCCCTGGAGGTATACCGCTGGAGTACCGCCAGTTATCTCGAATGCCAGGATTTCTGGCGGATGAGCGGCATTGAGCGGAGCGTGGAGATATACAGCCGCCCCAAATTGCATATCCGTGACTTCGAGGTGGTTTCCACCCTCGATGAGACTTACCGCCATGGTATCCTGAAGCTGTGGATCACCCTGCATAACTACGGCCACAGCCCACAGACCGGGATGACGGAGGCCACGCTTTCCGAAGGAGAGCGTCCTATGTTCACCGTCGGGAAAAAAGTGGAACTATCCGCCGGAGAAGAATTGGAAATCAGTTTTGAGGATATCCTGCAAAACCACATGCCTCTGCACGGGATCAAACCATGGAGTGCCGAAACGCCTCATCTATACACGCTGACCCTGAGCTTCAGAGATGAAAAGGGGGCCATTCTGGAGACCATCCGCACGAAAACCGGCTTCCGCAGCGTAGAGATCAAAAGGGGTCAGCTGCTGGTCAATGGGGTCCCCATCACCCTCAAGGGGGTTAACATGCAGGAGCACAATCCCGAAACAGGCCATGTGGTGACTGAAGAACTGATGATGAAGGATATTCTGCTCATGAAGCAAAACAACATCAACGCCGTGCGCACGAGCCATTATCCCCAGCCCGAACGGTGGCAGGAGCTGTGTGATGAGTACGGCATTTACCTGGTCGATGAGGCCAACATCGAATCGCATGGCATGTACTATGGTGAGCGGTCGCTGGCCAAAAATCCCGACTGGGAGCAGGCCCATGTCGACCGGATGGTGCGCCTGGTGCAGCGCGATAAGAACCACCCCTCGGTGATCATCTGGAGCATGGGCAACGAGGCCGGCAACGGCGTCAACTTCTATGCCGGCTACAAAGCCATGAAAGCCAATGACCGCACCGGAAGGCCGGTCCAATATGAACGCACCGAAATTGGCAGCCGCTTTGCCCTCGAATTCGACTGGAACAGCGACATCATCGTCCCCCAATACCCCGATCCCCAAACTTTCGAATGGTTTGGCCAACGGGTACTCGACCGCCCCTTTATCCCTTCAGAATATAACCACACCATGGGCAACAGCGGCGGAAACTTCCAGGATTACTGGGATGTGATCGAAAAATACCCCCAGCTGCAGGGCGGATTTATCTGGGACTGGGTCGACCAGGGCCTATGGAAAACCGGCAGTGACGGCCAACGCTTTTATGCCTATGGTGGCGACTACGGTACCGGAATGCCCAGTGACGGCAACTTCCTGATCAATGGCATCGTATATGCCGACCGTACTCCCCAGCCCGAACTCGCGGAAGTGAAAAAAGGCCACGAATGGATCAACTTCAAAATGCTTCGCACCCGCGACCATTCTGCCCGCATCCTCATTGAGAACCTTTATGATTTCACCTCCCTCAGGGAATTTAAAATCGAAGCCACCGTCATGGCCGACGGGAAAATCCTCAAAACCCTGGAAATTCCCCCGCTTGACATTCCGCCACACGCCAGCAGGGTCACCGAACTTGACCTGTCGGGCATTACCGTGGCCCCCGGCACCGAATACTTCCTGAACCTGGAAGCACGCACGCTTAAAGCCTCCAAAGGCATTCCTGAAAACCACCCCGTCGCCCGCGAACAACTCAGGCTTCCCTGGTTCCGGAAGGCAGAACCCACTCCACCGGCAGGTTCCGTCACCATGACCAGCGACAACGGTTCACTGGTGTTCACCGGAGAACACTTCACGGCGACTTTCAGCAATACCAGCGGCAGGCTGACCAGCTACCGCTTCAAAGGAACCGAACTGATCCATGGTGAATATGGCCCCGCCCCCGACTTCTGGAGGGCTCCCACCGATAACGACTTCGGCAACCAGATGCCCTTCCGGAACATCAACTGGAAAAAGGTGACCCTGAATCCCGCGCTGACCCACATCACCAGCATCAAAAATCCCGACGGTAGCTTCACCGTCACCTCTGAATGGGAGCTGACCGAAACCACTTCGGATTTCACGACCAGGGTGACCATCGGTGGCGACGGTTCGCTCCGGTATGCCAGCCAGCTCAACGCCTCTGAAACCGAAAAGTCAGATATCCCCCGCATCGGGATGCGCCTCTGCCTGCCAGCAGATTATGACCAACTGACCTACTTTGGCCGCGGCCCTCATGAAAACTACTCCGACCGCAACGTCTCAGCACTGGTGGGGCTTTATGCCGGGAAGGCCGAAGAGCAGATGGTACCCTATGTGCGGCCCCAGGAAAACGGGAATAAAACCGGCGTCAGATGGGCTGCCCTCACCAATGCCGAAGGCAGAGGATGGCTGGCTGTCAGCACAGACCCCGCAAAGGGATTCGAAATGACGGCCATGCCCTGGCTTTCTGAAGACTTCGACGCCCGTACCGGCACCGGCTATGGCCCCATCGAAAAGGAACAGAAGCATCCCACCGACGTCAAACGCCGTGATTTTATCCGCTGGAACATCGACCTGGGTCAGCGGGGCGTCGGCGGCGTAGACAGCTGGGGTTCCATGCCCCTCGAAAAATACCGCTTCCCCACGGGCCGCACTTACCAGTACGCCTTTATACTCATCCCCGTCGAAGACGCGACCCCCGGGAAAATGACCGAAACCAGCAAAAAGTATTAATCCTTACGCCCCCGGGAAAAAGAGCATAACATACCTGCAGGAACCATACATTTCCCGCAGGAAGCAGGAATTCCCATGCAGAAAGCAGGAATTCCCCGCAGGAAGCCCCATCATTATCGGAGACCGGAATGCACCGGAAGGAGACCTCGATGACCCTGAGGATGACTGCGATGACACTGAGGGTGACTATGATGACCCTGAGGGAGGATATGATGACCCTGAGGGAGGATATGATGACCTGATGGTGAAAATGAAGATCCTGATGGTGACTGCGATGCACCGGAAGGAGTCGAAGAGGAAGTAAAGAAAGGGCCGGAGTACCCGGCAGTGCACAAAAAAGAGGAGCTCAATAGCTCCCCTTTTTCAAATGTTAACCCCCAAACACACAATGTCAGATCTATATCTGACGTGAAGTATCACAAAGATAAGGGATATTTTCAATTATTTCACAACTTTTGAAATTATTTTTTAACCTCTTTTATGCGTTATTATCAGTTAAATGCGCTGGTCAATGTACGCACCGTAAGCACTTCCTTCAGTTTTTCGGGGTTCATGGCACTCTTCAGGGAGATCTTCACCGTAGAGGAGGGCAGCATGTCAAAGTAGTTATCGGAGAAGAAACCTTCTTCATCGCCAATCTGGAGGTAGACGTTCCTGGCCAGTTTGTCGGTGGTCAGCACGATGTCGTAGCCTCCGGCTGTTTTCTCCGTGGTGAAGGTAACGACAGGCTCCGTCAGGAGAAGATCCTTGAAAGGCTTGAAGTACAGAATATTGGAGGAAAGTATCTCTTGTCCCGATAGAAGTTCCGCAGCCAGTAGGACCGTACCGGGGTCAGCCCCTGCCAGGAATTTTTCCTGGTTTTCGGAAAAGACCAGTGTACTGGCATTGGCGGGGATGGTGACCTCCGACGCATATTTTCTTACTTCCTTTCCCTCAAAATCAAGAAGTCTCAGCCTAAGCAGGCCCTTTTGCTCCGTCAGATGGTCATTGATGACCGCCACTTTCAGTTCGGCACCATCCCTGAAAGGCGAAACAAGCAAAGGTTCGAATCCCTTTTTTACGTAATACTGCAGGGCCTTCCAGCGCTGGAAGTAGTCGGTGGAACTCCAGGAGGCCACCGGCCAAACGTCGTTGATCTGCCAGTAGAGGCTTCCCATGTTATAGGGGGCGGCACGCCGGTGACCCTCCAGGCCGAACTTGATTCCCTCGGCCTGCAACACCTGACCTACATATAGGAACGCCTCGAAATCCTTGGGTTTCTCGTATTCCTTCAACATATAGTATTCGATGGTTTCATTGCCTATCGAGGAGCGCTGGTGCGACTTCATCACTTCAGAATAGATGTCGTGGTCTTCTGCGGTGGTGTATTTGCGCACGGTGGCGATTTCAGGGAAGGACTGAAAGCCGTATTCGCTCATAAAACGGGCCATATGGGTGGCATAGGTCTCAAAGGGTTCTTTTCCCCACCATACTCCCCAGTAATGCTCATCGCCGTTGACCAGGTCGGCAGGAATCCCGGTGCCGGAGGAGGGACTCGAAGACCAGTAACTCCGCGAAGGATCCAGTTCGCTGACCACTTCCGGAAGTACCCTGTGAAAGATATCCTCATAGGCTTTCCAGATCAGGTCGGCATGCTCCTTGTTTTTGGCCTCCTCAGCCCTTTTCCAGCCCCAGCCATACCAGGCCGAGAGTATCTCATTGTTTCCGCACCACAAGCCGATGCTGGGATGGTTGCGCAGCCGCTTTACGTTATCAGCGGCTTCCTGTCTGACATTCTCCAGAAACGCCTCATCCCCCGGGAACATCGCGCAGGCAAACATAAAGTCCTGCCATACCAGGATCCCTGCTTCATCACACAGATCATAGAAGAGGTCCTCTTCATAAATGCCGCCGCCCCAGATCCTGATCATGTTCATGTTGGATACCCGGGCCGTTTCGATGACCTTCCGGTAGTTGTCGGGGGTGACCCGCGGAAGAAACATATCGTTGGGGATGTAGTTTACACCTTTCATAAAGACGGGAACCCCGTTCAGCTTGAAATAGAAGGAAGTGCCCTTGTTGTCCTTTTCCCTGACCAGTTCAAGGGTACGCAATCCGATGCGGGTCGACGCCGAGGTGCTCCCGCCATCCACGGCCAGGGTTCCGGTGAGGGTATACAGATGAGGTTCCCCCAGTCCGTTGGTCCACCAATAAATGGGATCGGCAATTTCAAACGGAGCATCGTAACGGTGCACCCCCTTTTTCAGGTCTATGCTGACTGTGGCCAGAGTCTTGCCGTCATGGGTGACGGTCAGCACAGCAGGACCTTCGGCTTCGGCGTCGATTTCAAAGGAAGCGTTCAGGCTGGCCTTCTGCGGTTCGAGGCTTTTCTGCTGTATATGGAGGTCACTGATGCGGACTCCGTCCCAGGCTTCCAGGAAGACGGGCCGCCAGATGCCGCTGGTCACCAGCCGCGGTCCCCAGTCCCAGCCAAAATGATAACCCGCCTTGCGCGTGAAAACACTTACTTTCTTACCGCCTTCCACCTCGCCGGTCACCGCCTGGTCGTTGTCCGACACCGGAATCACATAAGGCAGGGCATCATGCTTGCGCAACCCTTCCACAATAGGGGAACGGAATACGATGTGCAATTCGTTCTCCTCCTCCTTCAGAAAGGATTTCACGTCGGCTTTCCACTCCCTGAACATGTTGTCGGCGTTCAGTACCGGCTGACCGTTCACCGACACACTGGCATAGGTATCCAGTCCTTTGAAATCCAGGGCGATCCTGTCGCGGGCCAGCATCGCCGCCGTGACCGTGAAGGTCGTCCGGTATTCCCAGTCCGCCTTGTCGATCCATTGTACCTGCCGCTCATTCAGCCTGAAAAAGGGATCCTCGATTTTTCCGTTGGCCATCAAATCGGTGTGGACGGTTCCGGGAACCGTGGCCGGAAGCCATTCCGTTTCTCCCGCCTGGCGAAACTGCCAGTTTCCCCTGATCTCTTCTCTGCTCATCAGTTCCTGTTTTTCCTGGGGGGTGCATCCCGGCACCAGGGCCAGAACCACCAGTGCCATCATCAGCAAATTGTGTTTGTTCATTTGGTTTAAATATTAAGCGATTTTGGTTTATTCCCTGAAAGGTGGCCAGCAGCCGTCAGCCGTAATGAAACACAGAGAGGTTGCCCCGCAACAGGAACAACCTCTCTGACAGCAGCCGGATGGGATCATTTCTTTATTTCGGTGGACATCTTAAAGGGAACATACAGCGGACAGAACCTGAAGATTCCCGTCAGCAGCGGTATGAGCCCTACCAATCCCCACCAGTTCTTATAAACCAATCCCAGTAAAAGAATCACCAGTCCGGCGATAATTCTGACCAAACGGTCAGTGGCACCTACATTACACTTCATTTGATGATGGTATTAAGTTCAAACGACTTATCGTCTGCCTCCGGAGGGTGTTGGGTGGCGGCGGTGCCGAAACCCGGGAGCTCCCCCGGAAAGCCCGGGATAAATCTATACCTTGTAACGTAAATGGCCGGAATAAGTTCGCCTTCCCGGGGCAGGTTTTATCCGCGTACAGCTGAAATTCCGGGGAGGTCGCGTCCCTCGAGATATTCCAGGAGGGCACCACCTGCCGTGGAGATATAGGAAACGCCATCGGCAAACCCGAACTGGTTCACGCAGGCTACGGAATCTCCGCCCCCTACCAGAGAGAATCCTCCCTTTTTGGTGGCTTCGACGATGGCCTGGCCCACCGCGATGGAACCGGCGGCAAACTTCTCCATTTCAAAGACCCCCACGGGGCCATTCCAGAGGATGGTTCCCGACTGTCCGATCACTTCCCTGAAGCGGGCGATCGATGCCGGACCTGCATCGAGACCCATCCACCCCTCCGGAATTTCGTTGGCCGGGCATACCTGTGTGGTGGCCTCGTTCGAGAAGGCATCGGCGGCTACCACGTCACTGGCCATGATGATGTTAACTCCTTTGGCTTTGGCGGCCTCCTCAATACGGCGTGCGGTTTCCAGAAAATCATCCTCGCAGAGGGAACTGCCGATCTTACCCCCCTTGGCCTTGATGAAGGTGAAGGTCATCCCTCCGCCCAGAATCAGGTTGTCGACCTTGTCGAGGAGGTTCTCAATGATGGTGATCTTGGTCGATACCTTGGCGCCTCCCATGATGGCGGTCAGCGGCCGCTGGGGGCTCCGGAGCACCTTATCAAGGCTCTCAAGCTCGCTTTCAATGAGATAGCCGAACATTTTGTCGTGGGGGAAAAATTGTGCCATCACCGCCGTGGAAGCATGCGCCCTGTGGGCCGTCCCAAAAGCATCATTGACCCAGCAATCGCCATTTTCGGCCAGCTGACGGGCAAACTCCACATCTCCCTTCTCTTCTCCCTTGTGGAAACGGAGGTTTTCAAGAAGCATCACCTCTCCCGGTTTCAGACTGTGGCACAAGGCTTTCACCTCTTCGCCGACACAGTCGGGAGCCAGCTTCACCTCTACCCCGAGGAGGTGAGAAAGATGCCCCACCAGGTGACGCATCGAATACTTGTCTTCGGGGCCGGCCTTGGGACGCCCGAAATGAGACATGATCACCGGTGAACCGCCGGCAGCCACTACCTTCCTGATCGTGGGCAGCGCAGCCCTGATCCGGGTGTCATCGGTAATCACAAACTGGTCATCCAGGGGAACATTGAAATCAACGCGGATCAGCGCTTTTTTTCCTTTAAAATCGTAGGTGTCTATCGTCTGCATATGAAAGTTTTAGATTATTTGTTTGATCAAAGGTAGAAAATTTCGGCCAATATCGCAGGTGATCCGGGGGGCCCCGCCTCAATTTAATGTACAAATAACCTGATTATTCCGGCGGAAACCTCTATTTTTGACCTTTTCGTGCCGGGGCCGGCAGGCCCTTGTGTCGACGACTAAAAAACGCACCAAAAAGAGACCATGTTTTTCAGTGACATCATCGGACAGGAGAAAATCAGGCAGCGGCTCACCCGGTCGGTCCATGAGCAGAGGATCAGCCATGCGCAGCTTTTTTCGGGGCCTGAGGGCACCGGAAAGCTGGGGCTGGCCCTGGCCTATGCCCAATATATCTCCTGCCGTAACCGGAACGCCACCGACAGCTGCGGGAACTGCCCCTCCTGCCGTAAATTCGGCAAGCTGGCCCACCCCGACCTGCACTTCGTTTTTCCCATTTACAACAAAAAAACCTCACAGAAGGCTTACAGCGACGACTTCCTGCCCCAGTGGCGCGAAATGGTCCTGACCTCCCCCTATTTCAATCTCGGCCAGTGGATGGCCGCCATCGAAGCCGACAATGCCCAGGGAATCATTTACTCCCACGAAAGCGAATCGATCATCCGCAAGCTGAGCATGAAACCTTACGAGGCCGAATTCAAGACGATGATCATCTGGCTGCCCGAAAAAATGCACCCCTCCTGTGCCAACAAACTGCTTAAGATGATCGAGGAGCCTCCGGCCAAAACCCTGTTCCTGATGGTCACCGAGGAGGAGGAGAGTGTCCTGCCCACCATCCTTTCCCGCACCCAGATCATCAGGGTTCCGGGAATCGACGACACCAGCCTCCTCGAAGCCCTCCGGAACAAGGGGGAAAACGATCCTGAAATACTCGCCGAAATGGTCCACCGCGCCGGCGGCAACTACCTCAAAGCCCTTGAATACACCCAACCCGGTGAAGACAAGGTCTATTATTTCGGCACGTTCCAAAAGATCATGCGCCACGCCTGGAAAGCCGAAGTGCCCGAGCTCCTCTCCCTGGCCGAAGAACTCGCCGACCTGGGCCGCGAACGGCAAAAGGAGTTCTTCCTCTATGTCCTTCAGCTGGTCAGGGAATATTTTATGATGAACCTCGGAAATCCCTCCCTGCTTTACCTCACCCGGAATGAAAAGGAATTCGGCATCAAATTCGCACGGTTTATCAATGAAAAAAATGTAATCCCCTTCAGGGAGCTCTTCGAAGAGGGATACCGGCACGTATCCATGAACGGCAATGTGAAGATCATTTTCACCGATACCCTGCTCAAAATCGTCAGGCTGATAAGAAGATAATTTATTTTAATTTTGCAGTGGCCCGCAATCTCCTCCCCCCCGGAAGAAAGCGCGCCATGGAGTAATTGGATTGAAGTACATGGAATATATAGACAGAGGAATTTGCGGAGAGCGTAATGGCGGCTGTGCCCGCCTGGGGATCACCGACTGGCTGGCCGATGTGCCCAACCTGAGGAACCCCGGCCAGATCGTGGAAGTCAGATTCAAGAATACGCGGAGGGATTATTACCGCAATGTGAACGACCTGAATCTGCTGCCCGGTGACCTGGTGGCCGTGGAAGCCAATCCCGGGCATGACATCGGTGTGGTTTCCCTCACCGGCGACCTGGTGTTCGAACAGATGAAAAAGCACAAGGTCTCCTTCATCAATGGTGAATTCCGGAAGATTTACCGGAAGGCCAAGCCTGTGGATATCGACAAGTGGCGTGAAGCCATCACCCTGGAGCACAAGACCATGATCAGTTCGCGGCAGATTGCCGCCGACCTCCGCCTCAACATGAAAATCGGAGACGTCGAATACCAGGGTGACAAAACCAAGGCCATCTTCTACTACATCGCCGACGAAAGGGTCGATTTCAGGCAGCTCATCAAGATTCTGGCCGACCAGTTCCATATCCGCATTGAGATGAAGCAGATCGGCGCGCGCCAGGAAGCAGGCCGGATCGGCGGCATCGGCCCCTGCGGAAGGGAGCTCTGCTGCTCCACCTGGATCAGCAACTTCATCTCCGTGACCACCAACTCGGCCCGCTACCAGGACATCTCCATGAACCCCCAGAAGCTGGCCGGACAGTGTGGAAAACTCAAATGCTGCCTCAACTTCGAGGTCGACACCTATCTCGACGCGCAGCGCGATTTCCCACCCACCAACATCCCCCTGGAAACCGAAAAAGGAAGGTTCATTTTCCAGAAAGCCGATATCCTGAGTGGTATCTACTGGTATTCGGCACAAAGCGGTGAGGCCGCCCCCACCCTGGTGCCCATTCCCGTTCAGAAGGTCAAGGAGATCCTTCGCATGAACAGCGCCGGTAAACGGGCCGACAAAATGGTGATGGAAACGCAGCAACCCCGCGAAAAAGAGCAGGAGACCTTTCAGAATATGGCGGGGCAGGAGAGCATCAGCCGCTTTGACAAAAAGGAACCTTCGCGCAAAAGAAAGAAGAGTTCCAGGAAACCCGGGTACAGGAGGGGGCCACAATGAATCGGCCATGGGGCATGCTGAGCCACAGGAGGATGCCCGCTACAGACAGGGAGATCCGTGGATCTGAAGTTGCATCCTTGTCCAGCTTCGGGAGAAACCTGAAGTTCCGCGGGGCGTGGATTTCCATGGCCATCGTTCTGCTGGTGGCGGTGGCCGCCTGTGACCCCTCCCGGGTCTTCGACGAATACCGGGCCATCCCCGATGCCACCTGGGAAGCCGATTCTGTCATGACATTCCAGTTCAACATCGCCCGTACCTCCCAAAACAACAACATTTGGTTCAATATCCGCAATGACCAGAAATACGAATACAGCAACCTCTGGCTCTTTGTGACCATCGAACCCCCTTCCGGAGCAGCCGTCACCGACACCGTACAAATTATCCTGGCCGACCCCTCCGGGAAATGGCTCGGCAAAGGATTCAGCGGTCTGTTCGACAACCGCCTCATATACAGGAGAAACGTCTACTTCCCGGAATCGGGCCGGTACACCCTGCGCATCCGTCACGGCATGCGGCCCGAGACCCTCCGGGGCATCACCGACGTAGGCGTCAGAATCGAGAAACTGAATTAACCGGCAGCAGGTGGGAAAGAACAAACTGTCGAAATTCGCTGAAATGGAACACTTCAGCAACCTCCTTCAGCCCACTTGGGAAGAGCTGGTGAAAGGGAGTTTTCCTTTCCGGGGAAAGTGGGGGTCTGATTTCTTCCGGAACGGTCATCCCATCGTGGCTGAACTGGGGTGCGGAAAGGGGGAATATACGGTTACCCTGGCCGGCCTCCATCCAGGCCGCAACTACATCGGCCTCGATATCAAGGGAGCCCGCATGTACACGGGCGCCCGTGAAGCCCTGCAGCGCCCCCTCCCAAATGTGGCCTTTATCCGCACAAAAATCGAAAACACTCCTTTGCTCTTCGGCCCCGGAGAAATCAGCGCACTGTGGCTCACCTTTCCTGATCCCCAACTGAAAAAAGTGCGCAAAAGGCTTACATCCACCTTTTTCATCGGAAAGTACCTTTCTTTTCTCAAGCCGGGGGGAACCATCCATCTGAAAACCGACTCCATTTTTATGTATCAGTATACCTCGGCCCTGGTCAGGCTCAACGGTTTTGAAATACTTGCCGATACGGCCGACCTGTATGCCACGGAACCTGAAGACGAGGTACTTTCGATCCGCACCTTTTACGAGAAACAGTGGCTTGACCGGGGGATCCCTGTGAAATACCTGGCTTTCAGACCTGGTGGGGAGCGGGAACTGCTGGAACCGGGTGAAGATTTTGAAAAGGAGGCCTACCGGAGTTTCGGCAGGAGCGCCCGTACCTGAATGCCCATGACGAGATGAACGAACTCTACCAACGTATCTACGACATAGTCAGGCAGATCCCTCCCGGGAGGGTGACTTCCTACGGGGCCATCGCGGCCTGCCTGGGCAGTTCCGGGGGAGCCCGCCTGGTGGGGTGGGCCATGAACGCCTCCCACCATCTCCCCTGCACCATCCCGGCACACCGGGTGGTCAACCGTCACGGCCTCCTCACCGGAAAACACCACTTCGGCACTCCCGGAACCATGCAGGAACTCCTTGAAAGCGAAGGCCTCACCATCGTTGACGACCAGATCGTCCACTTCGCCGACCACTTCTGGAACCCGGCCAAAGAACTGGAAAACCCTTTTACCTTCAGGATAGATATTGACCCAAAAAAAGAACAGATATGAATGAAATGCCCAAAAGACTTATTATTCCCAAGAATGTGACCGACGCCCTGAAGGGGGTCCTTTACCCGGGAAGCAAACAGGATATCGTCGCCCTGAACATGGTCCAGGAGATCAGGATCGCAGGGCAGAAAATCAACTTCACGCTGGTTTTCCAGCGTTCCGACGATCCGGCGATTCCGGAGGTGGTCACTCTGGCTGAGGAGGCCATTCTGCGGAACCTGGGACCGGCCGCCGACATCAGGGGGAACATCGCCGTGAAGTTTATCCACGACATGGAGCGCCCCCTGCTTCCGGGAGTGAAGAACATCATCGCTGTAGCCTCAGGCAAGGGAGGCGTGGGCAAATCGACCCTTGCGGTCAACCTGGCAGTGGCCCTGGCCAACGGGGGGGCATCGGTAGGCCTCATTGACGCCGACATTTTCGGTCCTTCTATTCCCAAGATGTTCGGTTGTGAGGAGGTTCGCCCCGCCTCCCGCAGGGAAGACAAACGCGACCTGATCATTCCCGTGGAGAAATTCGGGGTGAAATTCCTTTCCATAGGCTTCTTCGTAGCCCCTGAGAGTGCCCTGATCTGGAGGGGCCCCATGGCCTCCAACGCCCTGAAACAGCTCATCGCCGACGGCGACTGGGGTAACCTCGACTACCTCCTCATTGACCTGCCCCCCGGCACCTCCGACATTCACCTCACGCTGGTGCAAACCATCCCTGTGACCGCCGCCATCATCGTCACCACCCCGCAGCCTGTCGCCCTGGCCGACGCCATCAAAGGCGTGAACATGTTCCGCAGTAAGTCGATCGACGTGCCGGTGCTGGGCATCGTGGAAAACATGGCCTGGTTCACCCCCGAAGAACTCCCCGGCAATAAGTATTATATCTTCGGAAAAGAAGGCGGCCGGAAATTCGCCGACGAGGAGGGGCTGGTCCTGCTCGGGCAGATTCCCCTGGTACAGAGTATCCGCGAGGGAGGCGATGAAGGCCTTCCCGCCGCCGCACAACCCGGTTCCCCCAACGGAGAAGCCTTTAAGAGCCTGGCCTCCGCCGTCATCCGTGAATTGGAAATCAGAAACAGCCGGCTGGCGCCTACCCACAAGGTGATCGTCACCCGCAAGTAACCCGGGGAAATCCTTTTTCACCCGTAAACATGCAATATTTTAAAGACAAGAGAGTTTATTTGTACAGGAAATTCCAGGATCTGTTTGAAGAGAAATTTATACTATACAGCGCTGATCTTTCTGCTGGCTGCGGTGCTCCAGGGGTGTTCCACGGAGAAAAACACCCGGGCTTCCAGGGCTTACCATAACCTCACCTCGAAGTACAACATTTACTTCAACGGCAGGGAGAGCCTGAAGGCCGGGTTGAAACGCATCGAAGAGAACGTCCAGGACGATTTCACCCAGATCCTTCCCGTATACCTGGAGAGTTATCCCACTGCAGGCAACACCTCGCGTGCCGATATGGACAATGCGGTGCTGAAGGGCACCAAGCTCATTCAGATCCATTCGATCACCAAAAAACCGAAGCGCCAGCGGATCAGGACACGGGCCTACCAGGAGTTTGCCAGCCGTGAGGAGTTCAACAACTGGGTTGACGACAGTTACCTCCTGATCGGGCAAGCCTATTTCTACCAGCACAACTTTGTCTCTGCAGCCGAAAACTTCGCCCTGGTGACCCGCAAGTTTCCGGAGGAGAAGGTCAGATACGACGCTTTGGTGTGGCTTATGCGCTGTTACAGCGAGATGGAACGGTATACGGAAGCCCGGGATATCCTCCTGGCCATGCAGAGCGACCGCCTTTTCCCCCGGAAACTGGAAAAGGAACTGGCCAAGGCCGCCGCCGACATGTACCTCAAACAGAAGGAATACCAGGAAGCTCTGAAATTTCTGGACATCGCCCTTAAAAAAAGCTACAACGGTAAGGAAAAGGCCCGTCTCCAGTATATCATGGCCCAGCTCTACCGCCAGACCGGCAACGAGGCGAAGGCTTCCGAAGCCTACCGGGCCGTGGGAAAACACAACCCGCCCTACAAGATGGCTTTCAATGCCCGGATCAATGCCGCCGGGATGTTCTCAGGCCAGGGAGACCCGGAAAAACTGAAAAAGGAACTCCGGAAACTGCTCAGGGAGGAGAAAAACGCCGAATTCCGCGACCAGATCTATTTTGCCCTGGCCAATATCTTTTACAAAGAGGGCAACCAGGAGCAGGCCCTTGAAAACTATCGTCTCTCGGTGGCCACAAGTACCGACAATGACCATCAGCTGGCCCTTTCCGCCGTCACTTTGGCCGACATATACTTCCGTGATAAGAGTTACAGGGAGGCCCAGGCCTATTACGACACGGCTGTGATGGTCCTCGACGAGGAGTACCCTGGCTATGAACGTCTCAGCCAGCTCCACGACGGGCTTACCCGGCTGGTGGAGGAGCTCACGGTGGTCGAAGTGCAGGACAGCCTTCAGAAGCTGGCCCTGATGCCTGAAAATGAACGCGAACGGCTTATCGACCAGTGGATCGCCCAACTCAGGGAAAAAGAGCGTCAGGACGAACTCATCGCCGCCAGGCAGCAGTCCCAGGCCGGTTACTACCGTTCCAACGAATACCGCTTCGGACTGGGCAGAAGCAGTGAAGGTGGTGGCTGGTATTTCTACAATCCGCAGACCGTTACCTACGGCAAGGCGCAGTTCCAGCAAGAGTGGGGGCGCCGTAAACTGGAGGACGACTGGCGCCGTATGAACAAGCAAACCGTCTCCGACGAAGAATATGGAGAATTTGCCGAACTGGCCGACTCCACGCGCGCGGTGGTGCGCATCACCGACCCCATGGAAAAGGCCTATTATACCCAGGATCTCCCCCTGAATGACTCTCTGATGGCCCTCTCCCATGAGAAAATCAGGGATGCCTTATACAACGCCGGCCGGATCTTCAAGAGCGATTTCAGCGACTACCCCCGTGCTGTGGAAACCCTCACCGACCTCAACCGCCGTTACCCTTCCAACATCTACCTGCTCTCCGCCTGGTTTGAGCTATATGACGCCTGTGAGCTGATGGGAGACCACGCGCGGGCCGCAGAATACCGCCAGCTGATTATCGACAGATACCCCGACAGCAAATACGCCCAATACCTCCAGAATCCCGACTTCTTCACCCAGGAGGAGGCCCGCCGGCGTGAGGTAGACAGGATCTACCAGGAAACCTTCCGCGATTACAAAGCCGGCCGCTACGAGGAGGTCCTCACGCGTACCGCCGCCATGAAACGCATGAGCCCCGACAGCATCCTGCTTCCCAAGATCGACTTCATGGAGTCGATAGCCTCAGGAGCCCGCGCAGATATGGAATCTATGGGTGAAAAACTGAAAGGCTACATTGCCACATATCCCAAAGCGGAACCCACCCCCCTGGCCAGGGAAATCCTCACCCTGATCAGCGACAGCACCCTGGCCGACTACCAGAAACTGGTCGACTTGGGTTATCTTCACGATGAGATCCGCAACGAGGAGGTCGAGGCGGGCAACCCGGCTGAAACCGACGAATTCGGTGGCAAATTCAGCTACGATGAAGACCTGCTCCACTATTTCGTGATCGTGTATCCCCGCAGCGGGGGCGTCGATGTCAACCGCCTTAAGTTCGACATCGCCAATTACAACCTCGACCATTATACACGGCTCGACTTTGACATCACCGAGGAATCGCTCGATGCGGCCACCAACCTGCTTTCGGTCAGATCCCTGCTCAATAAGGAACAGGCATTGATATACTTCCGTGCGATCATCAGGCAGCCTGAAGTATTCCGGAGCCTGGGGTCCACCCCTTTCAACAATTTCGTTGCTTCTTCCGCCAACTACAGGCAGATGATCACCGACCAATCGGTGAGCGATTACCTTCGCTTCTTCCTGAGAAATTACAGCCGTTTCATCGGCCCTGACTTCACGCCGGAAGAGCAGCCCGGGGAATCGCCTGAGGAACTGATGGCCAGGGCACAGCGGGAAGATGAGATCCTCCAGGAAAGGGGCCGCTTCGTCACCGTTGACGTCCCTGCATCCTCAGGGCTCTTCTCGGCCGTGACCGACACCACCCAGAACTTCGTGCTGGCGATCATGGATAAAAACATGTCGATCAGAACGATGCTTAACCAGTTCGCTGACTTCAACCGCGACCAGTTCCGGATCTGGAACCTGGCCCTGCAACTTAAGCAGGCCGGCGATTACCAGTTCATGGTCGTCAGGGGGCTCCCCGGGTTCACTGAAAGCCTCTCCTACTTCCGGAAGGTGATCCTGGAAAGGGCGTTGTTCCGGAGCCTGGGACAAACCACTTACCGGAATTTCATCATCACCGACGAAAACCTGGAGCGGCTTCTGGAGCGGGGGGATGTGGACAGCTATCTGGAGTTTTTCAGGGCGCGTTATATTCAACAGGGTGCCGCGGGTACTCCTGCGGGAACGGTGCCCTCCGGGGGCGGAGCGGGAGCTCCCGCCTCAGGGCAGGCAGCCCCGGCCTCCGGCACAGCTGCCAACACAGCTTCCCCGGAGACCATCCCGGGTCGGACCACGCCCCCGGCTCCTGCGGGTGGCCGCACCACTACCGGAGCCGTTTCCGCCGGAACGGCGACCACCGGAGCCACCACCCCTTCCCAGGCCGCAGCCTCCTATACGGGCGTCTACGACCTCCGCATCGAAGAACCCCACTTCTACCTGGTCATTGTCCCCAGCCAGGGATTCGACAGGGAAGCCTTCACAGCCTCGGTGGCAGCGTTCTGTCAGTCGGAATTCCCGGGAAAAAACCTGACCGTGGAAGAACAGAAACTCGACGACTTCCGCACCATTGTCAGGATCTCAGGCTTCGGAAACAAAACAGAGGCCTCTGAATTCCAGGGGAAAATCACCGCCCGCCGCACCCTCTTCGCCCCTCTGGGAAGCCTCAGCTACCGCCACTTCATGGTCACCCCCCGGAATTACGAAACCTTCCTGCAAAGGAAAAACATCACCGAATACCTCGATTTTTACAAAATCGCCTACCCCGGGATGCCCTAGCCCCCCCGCTGCAATAGCTCCGGTCATGGTGGTTAAAGTATGTTAACTGCCACATCCCCGGCACCTTTTTTGGTATCTTGTCCCAACAGAAAAAAGCCGCATGAGAAAAATATCCATCCTCTGGACCGACGACGAAATCGACCTGCTCAGGCCGCACATCATCTTTTTGCGTGAAAAGGGCTATGATGTCGATACCGCCACCAACGGTTCCGATGCCATTGACTTGGTGGGCAGCCACTATTACGACATCATCTTCCTCGATGAAAACATGCCTGGATTGAGCGGACTCGAAACGCTGTCGCGGATCAAGACCCTGGTACCCCATGTGCCGGTGGTTATGATCACCAAAAACGAAGAAGAGAGCATCATGGATGAAGCCATCGGATCCAAGATCGCCGACTACCTGATCAAACCCGTCAACCCCCGGCAGATATTGCTCTCGCTCAAGAAAAATATTGAAAAAAAGAGACTGGTCACGGCCCAGACCACTTCCGACTACCAGAGCGAATTCATGCGGATCAGTTCACGCCTGACCGATAAAATGACCTGGGAGGAATGGGCAGCGCTTTACCGCACCCTGGTGTACTGGGAACTGGAGCTAAGCGGTTCCGACGATAAAGCCATGGACGAAGTGCTCTCCATGCAGAAAAGCGAGGGGAACATGGCTTTTTTCAGATTCATCAGGGAAAACTATACCGGCTGGTTTAAAAAATCCCTGGGGGAACGCCCCCTGATGTCGTCCGACATCTTCCGTCAGAAAGTCTTTCCTCATCTCGAGAACGGCCGTAAAGTCTTCGTACTGGTCATCGACAATCTCCGGCTCGATCAGTGGCGGCTCCTCAGCCGGGTGATCAGTGAGTATTTCCGGACCGGCGAGGAAGCCCTCTATTACAGCATCCTGCCCACCGCCACCATGTATGCCCGGAATGCCATGTTTGCCGGTCTTCTCCCTTCGGAAATCGAAAAACTTTACCCCCAGCTCTGGGATGACGACGACAACGAAGGAAACAAAAACCAGCACGAGGAGGAGCTGCTCCGCAGGCAGATGGCCCGTCTCGGCAGGAAGGAAAAACTCTGGTTCGACAAGGTCTCCAACCTGAAAAGCATCAAAAAAGTAAGCGACACCATGACCGCCGTGCAGGAAAACGACCTGTCGGTACTGGTCTTTAATTTCGTCGATATGATCTCTCATGCCCGCACCGAAATGGACATGATCAGGGAGCTGGCTTCCGACGAAAAAGCCTACCGGTCACTGACCCTCAGCTGGTTCAACCACTCCTCCCTTCTTGACCTGCTCAAATCCCTGTCCGCCCTGAACATCACCCTGGTTATCACCACCGACCATGGCACCATCAGGGTCGATAACCCCGTGAAAGTGATCGGGGACCGGGAAACCAACACCAACCTGCGCTACAAACTGGGCAGAAACCTAAACTATAAGTCCAAACAGGTCTTTGAGGTCACCAATCCCAAGGAAGCCTTCCTGCCTTCGCGCAACGTGAGCACCAGCTATATTTTCGCCCAGAATACCGACTTTTTCGTGTACCCCAACAATTACAACTACTACGCCAACTACTTCAACAATACCTTTCAGCATGGGGGCATTTCGCTCGAAGAAATGATCATTCCGGTGGTCACCCTGTACCCCAAAAAATAAACGGCGCCCTGGTTCTCTCAATGGGAGCCGTTTTTCTCTTTTCGCATCTGGGCATACAGCTTGTTGGCAAAGATGAAGTCGTCGAGGACCTCGTTCCCTGAGGTGAGAATGTTATGACGGGTACCTTCCCAGCATTTCTCTCCCTTGTGGATAAAAAGAATGCTTTCGCCGATCTGAATGACCGAATTCATGTCGTGGGTGTTGATAATGGTGGTCATTCCAAATTCTCTGGTAAGCATCTGGATCAGATCGTCGATGAGGGTGGCGGTTTCGGGGTCGAGGCCGGAATTGGGTTCGTCACAAAAGAGATAACGGGGATTCAGGGCAATGGCCCTGGCGATGGCTACCCTTTTTTGCATGCCGCCGCTGATTTCCGAGGGGAAAAGACGGTGGGCGCCTGTAAGGTTGACGTGGTCAAGGCAAAAATCGACGCGGGCTGCCTTCTCCCTGGCACCCATCAACGTGAACATGTCGAGCGGGAATCGGACATTCTGTTCCACGGTAAGGCTGTCAAAAAGCGCCCCTCCCTGAAAAACCATGCCCACCTCTTTGCGGATCTCCTTTCTGTCCTTCTGCCTCATCCGGGTAAAGCTCCTTCCGTCATAGAGAATTTCCCCCCGGTCGGCCTCATGCAAACCCAGGATGCATTTGAGCAACACGGTTTTCCCGGAACCGCTGCGGCCTATGATCAGGTTGGTCTGCCCCTCCCTGAACTGCATCGATATGTCGCTGATGGCCGGTTTTCCGTCAAACAGCTTGGTCACGTTTTTTACCTCTATCATGCCGTTTTCTCTTCTCTTATGTCAGTAAAAGCCGTGTAAGGATCAAATCAAAAAGCAGGATCAGGATGTTGGTATTGACCACCGCCCGGGTGCTGGCCTTGCCCACCTCCAGGGCGCCCCCCTGTACAAAATACCCGAAATAAGCCGGCACCGATGAAACCAGAAATCCAAAAAAGAGGGACTTGATCAGCGAAAAAGTGACATAATAGGGCACAAAAAGATATCTTATCCCGTCGATGTATTCCGTCAGGGAGACCACACCCACAAAGGGCCCTACGATCAATCCCCCCACCAGTCCGAAGAAAATGCTCAGCACCACCAGAAACGGAAAAACAAAGACCACGGCTACAATCTTGGGAAGAATCAGGTAGCTGATGGAGTTGACGCCCATGATTTCCAGGGAGTCGATCTGTTCGGTGACCTTCATGCTGCCGATTTCCGATGTGATGTTGGAGCCGATTTTTCCGGCCAGGATCAGGGCCAGGATGGTGGAGGAGAACTCCAGAATCAGCACGTCGCGGGTGCCCAACCCGATCAGGTAGGTGGGAAAAATGGGATTCATCAGGTTGTAGGCAAACTGAATGGTCATGATTCCGCCCGTGAAGAGGGAGATGATTACCACAATGCCCACGGAATTGATGCCCAGCCCCTCGATCTCCCGGAACAGCTGCCTGATATACATCTTGTGTTTCTCAGGCCGGGCAAACACCTTGCCCAGCATCCAGAAGTAACGGCCGATGTGAAAAAAATAGTTCATGTAAACAACCTGGTGGTTCAAAAGTACAAAGTTATTCACCGCGCAGGTACTTTCGCACGACGTTTTTCACAGGAATGCCGGGATTTGGAATTCCGGAGAGGCCGAATGGAAAATTTGGGTATTTTTGGGGAAGTTGAAACGCACCCGACATGAACAATAACTATTGCATTATCATGGCCGGAGGAATTGGTTCCAGGTTCTGGCCGCTCAGCCGCAAATCAATGCCGAAGCAATTCCTTGATATCCTGGGAACGGGACGCACCCTTCTGCAGCAGGCCTACGACCGCTTTTCGAAGCTTATCCCTGCAGAGAATTTCTACATTGTCACCAGCACCGATTATGCGGGGCTGGTCATGGAGCAGTTACCGGCCCTGGAGAGCCGGCAGGTACTGGCCGAGCCGTTGCGGCGCAATACCGCTCCCTGTGTGGCCTATGCAGCCAATAAAATCAAGACCGTCAATCCGCAGGCTAACCTGATCGTGGCTCCCTCCGATCACCTCATTCTCAAGGAAGAGGAATTCCTCAGGCAGATCAGCAACGGGCTGGAATTCGTGGCCTCCCACAAAGCGCTGCTCACCCTGGGAATCCACCCCAGCCGCCCGGAAACAGGCTACGGCTATATCCAAACAGGGGAAAAAGCCAACTATGGAAACCTCAACAACCTCTTCAACGTCAAAACCTTCACGGAAAAACCCGACCTGCGGATGGCCGAAATCTTCCTGGAAAGCGGCGAATTCTTCTGGAACTCGGGGATCTTCCTCTGGTCTTTACCCTCCATAATGACCGCCCTTGAAGCCCACCTCCCCGAAGTGGCCTCCCTCTTCTCCCAGGGAGAACACCTCTACAACACCCCCGATGAACCCGCTTTCATCAATAAAATCTATTCCGAATGCATGGGCATCTCCATCGACTACGGTATCATGGAAAAATCAGACAACGTCTTTGTCCTTACGGCCGACTTCGGATGGAGTGACCTCGGAACCTGGGGATCCCTTTATGAAAACAAGGAAAAAGACGAGCGCGGAAACGTTATCACCGGCGAAGGCATCTTCACCTACGACTGCGCCAACTCCATCATCAACATCAGCGGGGAGAAAATCGCCGTGCTCCAGGGCCTCGACGGCTACATCGTGGTCGAATCGAAAGATACCCTGCTTGTCTGCCGCCGTGAAGATGAACAACAAATCAGGCAGTTCGTCAATGATGTGCTGATCACCAAGGGGCCTGACTATGTATAATCTTGAAGATCAGAAGGTCGGAAGGTCGGAATATAGAAATAATCCAGAGTCTGGAATCCAGAGTCTGGAATCCTGAGTCTGGAATCCTGAGTCTGGAATCTTGAGTCTGGAATCCTGAGTCTGGAATCCTGAGTCTTGAGTCTGAAGTCCTGAGTCTGAAGTCCTGAGTCTGGAATCAGGAGTTTTATTACAGTGTGGCTTTTAGTGTGGGGGGTTTGCGGTGGAGGGAAGCCTGCTCGTAAGCGTAAGCCAGCCGGAGAAGAGTGGGTTCACTCCAGGCTTTCCCGAAGAAGGAGATGCCCACTGGAAGGCCATGTACGAAACCCATGGGAACGGTGATGTTGGGATATCCTGAGATGGCCGCCGGGGAGGAGCTGCTGCCGCTGAAGTGGTCGCCGTTGACCGGGTCTATGGTCCATGCGGGGCCGTTGGTGGCGGCAATGATGGCATCGAGGCGGTGTTCATTCATGACGGCGTCAATTCCCTCTTCTCCCCACCCCTTCTTTGATGCGGCGAGGGCTTCCAGATATTCCGGGGAAGTCAGGTCTCCCTTGGCCTCCGCCGCCAAAAAGATCTCCTGTCCGAACCAGGGCATCTCCTTTTCCTTGTGGGCCTCATTATAGGCGATAAGTTCAGTGAGGGATCTAACGGGGGCTGAGGGATGGGAAGCCAAATAAGCGTTGAGGCCGGACTTGAATTCATAAAGGAGGACCTGGTAGGAGGCGGCGCCTGCTTCCCGGCTTTTCGGGAAGGTAAGGTGATCGATGATTTCAGCGCCACGGGCTTTCAGGAGTTCCACAGCCTGCCCGAAGAGAGCGTCGACCTGGGGATGAAATCCCAGCATTTCGCGGGCAATGCCGATGCGGGTATTTCTCAGTCCGTCGGGATCCAGAAAGGAGGTATAATCCCTGAAGAATTCTCCCCGGGGGACAGCTGCAGGGGCATCCTGGTCGTCGAATCCGGCCAGGGCGCCCAAAAGGAAGGCGGCATCGGCCACACTGCGGCACATGGGCCCGGCCGTATCCTGGCTGTGGGCAATGGGGATAATTCCACGGCGGCTCCACAAACCCAGGGTGGGTTTGAGTCCCACGATACCGCACACCCCGGAGGGGCATACCACTGAACCGTTGGTTTCGGTGCCAATGCCGAGGGTGCAGAGGTTCGCCGCCACGGCTGCGCCGGTGCCTGAACTGCTTCCACAGGGACTCCTGTCCAGGGCGTAGGGATTCCGGGACTGCCCCCCACGGCCGCTCCAGCCGCTGCTCGACATCTCCGACCTGAAATTGGCCCACTCACTCAGGTTGGTCTTCCCCAGCAGAACGGCCCCAGCCTCCCTGAGCAGGGCCACCACCGGCGCATCGGCGGCTGCCCTGTGGCCCTCCAGGGCCAGGGAACCCGCAGTAGTCTGCAGCTGATCACCCGAATCGATATTGTCCTTAATCAGCACCGGCAGCCCGTGCAATGGCCCCCGTACCCGGCCTTCCTTCCGCTCCGCGTCCAACTGCCGGGCAATCGCCAGCGCATCGGGATTCACCTCAATGACCGCATTCAGGAGGGGATTGAGCAACTCAATCCGCTCAAGGTACTTCCGGCACAAAGCCTCCGCGGTAAGCTCCCCCGAAGCCATCATCTCCCCCAGACGGGCTACCCCCAACTCTTCAAATTCAAATGGAGGAAGAGGATTCCCTCCCTCTGCAGAACCTCCTCCGGGAGATGATGTACAACCGGCAACTCCGGTAACTCCGGTCACGGCCAGGGTGGCCATCCCCGCCGCAGAGGCGGTGAAAAAACGACGACGCTTCATGAGTATGGCTTTATTAATGGGCAGGTTTTCGTTGGGTAAAGGTATAAAAATATAAAAAGAGACTGCTTACGGAGAAGCAGCCTCTTTACCAACTTAAAACTTATCTCTCTGAATGATCTCTATTCTGCGGCAGCCAAACCCCGGGGTGCAGAGGACCAGCATTTGGTGTCGGTCATCCAGGATTCCAGGGTCAGGGGTTCATCGGTGGCAGGAGCGGTATAGGGCAGGGCCTCCCAGCTCTCCACGCCGGTCATCCAGGGTTCCAGGGTCATCGGGGCTTCCGTTTCCACCGGCACCCAGAGGTCGGTCTGCCGGGCTTCCACGTTGGTCATCCAGGCTTCGAGCTCCAGCGGACTCTCTTTCTCTGCGACAAAACCGGCAGGATTGGCCCAGAGAGACGCATCGGTCATCCACGACTCCAGTTCCAGCGCCTCATCATAATCACGGGCCAGGCAGTTGAACTCCATACATTTCCAGTAGCACTCATTCACCATCCAGTTCTCAATGGTCAGTTCGGCATCGGTGGCGCTCTCCACATGGAATACGGTTCTGGCTTCCCTTCCTTTTGCGGTGGCGGCACCTGAAAGAAGATAACTTGCAATCAATAACACCAGGGTGGAAAAAAATACTCTTGTTTTCATGGCTTTTCTGATTTAATGTTTTCCGTTTCCTTTTTCTGACTTTTGCTTTCTGACTTTGTTTTCTGTTCTCAGCTTTCGCTTCTGTTTCTGTTCACTCTTATAGACTCTTTACAGACACAAATGTTACACTTAAAAGAGCCCGAAAACAGATCAATCCCGTGAATGAAGGGTAGTTACCGGTAAACAGAGAAAAGAGGCGACAAAGTGAAAGCGGATGAAGAGGGTGCAAGCCGTTTTTCACCGGTCAACCGGTGAATGGCGACCAGGCCTGCTAAAATTTGGGAATGGCCTCCGGGAACATTTGGGAATTTTCTCCTGGAACGCCGGAGACCAAACAAAAAGAAACGAAGATAAAAGACTTATTATCTGCGCGATAAACACCAGGTTTCGCCCTGGTTATCTTTTAACGTATTGTTCCTCGTAATATTTAAGGTAATCGCCGCTGGTGACATGGGCGAGCCATTCTTCGTTGTTCAGGTACCAGTCGATGGTTTTTTCGAGACCTTCCTCGAACTGCAGGGAGGGGGTCCATCCCAGTTCACGCTGAAGCTTGGAGGAGTCGATGGCATAGCGGAGGTCGTGGCCGGCGCGGTCTTTCACATAGGTGATCAGTTTTTCGGAGGTCCCCTCCCCCCTGCCGAGTTTGCGGTCCATGATCCGGCACATCAGCCTGATCAAATCTATGTTTTTCCACTCGTTGTGGCCTCCGATGTTGTAAGTCTCTCCAGGCGTTCCCCGGTGAAAGATCACATCGATGGCACGGGCATGGTCCTCAACCCAGAGCCAGTCGCGGATGTTCTCTCCCTTTCCGTATACCGGAAGGGGTTTGTTGTTCCTGATATTATGAATGAAGAGGGGAAGCAGCTTCTCGGGGAACTGGTAGGCGCCGTAGTTGTTGGAGCAGTTGGAGAGAACCACGGGAAGCCCGAAGGTGTCATGATAAGCCCTTACGAAATGGTCAGAACTCGCCTTGGATGCAGAATAGGGACTGTGAGGATCATACCGGGTTTCCTCGGTGAAGAAACCTTCCTCACCCAGGGAACCATATACCTCATCGGTCGACACATGGTAAAAGAGTTTTCCCTCAGGATGCTCCTTCCAGATATGGCGCGCGGCATTCAACAGGTTGACGGTCCCGATCACATTAGTGAACACAAATTCGGTGGGATTGGAGATGGAACGGTCCACATGCGATTCAGCAGCCAGGTGGATCACCCCCTCAAAACGGTGCTCCTCAAAGAGCTTCTGAACAAAATCCCCGTCGACGATGTCACCCCTGACAAAGGAGTAATGAGGCAGGTTCTCCACGTCCTTCAGATTAGCCAGGTTGCCTGCATAAGTCAACTTATCAAGGTTCACCACCCGGTAACCGGGATACTTGTTTACAAACAGCCGTACCACATGGGAACCAATGAATCCGGCGCCTCCGGTGATCAGTAATGTCTTCATGATTCAATCTTTTTTGGGTTGGGGTGAGGGATCTGCGGGATCACTCCCCGGAAGTATTCTGCTTTTTGTATTTGTCGTTCAATCCTGCTCCACCGAGGATCATCGGGGCAATTTTCACCATCCTGGCCACACGGGTTTTATCCTGGCGGGCCGTGGCAATATATTCGATGTATTCCCTCCGGCAGGCGGGGCTCAGGTTGTCAAACCGTTCCCGGAGTTCAGCATCTGTGTCAAGCCATTTCCTCATCTCTCCGGGCATTTCCGGAGTGCTCTTCCGTGCGGGTTTGATCTCCACTCCCCTTTCGGCATTGAGCATGGCCTCGCGCGAATAGTCCAGGACCACCGGCAGGCTCTCCAAAACCTCCGCAGGAGCATAAAACCGCCACTGCCGGAGTCCTTTGGTGATTCCCTCCTGGGCAGAGATGAGTTTTTTCCCGGGATCGGAAAGAAAACTCCCCTGGTAAAACCAGATCCCCGCATACGCCTTGAACAACGCCATGCCGGCCACATTCCTCCCCAAATGGGTATACACGGGAATCCCCCATTTGATGGTCTCCTCCATGCCGGCTTCCAGAAATACCTTCCTTAATCCCCGCAAGGCCTCTTCCCAGTACCCTGACTGCGATACAAACGCTTCCGCGGATGGCGATCCTTTCATAAGATATTTTTCCTTATAATTCCCTGATTCTCTTCTCCCAGTTCCAGGCCGAGAGTAAGGTCTCTTCCAGTCCCTTTTCTGCTTTCCACCCCAGCTCCTGGTTGGCCAGCGTCGTGTCGGCCCAGATTTTTTCGATGTCACCCGGCCGGCGTTCCACAATCCTGTAGTTGAGCTGCAGACCGGTGACCTTCTCAAAGGCGCTGACGATCTCCAGTACCGAACTTCCCTGCCCTGTTCCCAGGTTGAAAATTTCAAAGCCCGCCTTATTTTTACCCTGCAATAACCTTTCAATGGCCACCACATGTGCTTTGGCCAGATCCACCACGTTTATGTAATCGCGGATGGCCGATCCGTCAGGGGTATCATAATCATTTCCGAAGACTTTCAGTTCATCGCGTAATCCGGCCGCTGTCTGGGTTATGAACGGAACCAGGTTCTGGGGGACCCCCAGGGGCAATTCCCCGATCAGGGCTGTAGGATGCGCCCCGATGGGATTGAAGTATCGCAGGGCGATTCCCCTGAGTTGAGGATAGGCCTGAATGGCATCCCTCAGGATATCCTCATTGACCCGCTTGGTATTTCCGTAAGGCGATTCCGCATCCTTGCGTGGCGTCGCCTCGGTCACCGGAAGCCGTTCAGGCTGCCCGTAGACCGTGCATGATGACGAAAAAACCATGTGCGGGATGCCGTATTTTAACTGGCATTCGAGTATATTCAGCATGGATACCAGGTTGTTGCGGTAATAATGCAGGGGCATCTCCACCGATTCCCCCACGGCTTTTGACGCCGCAAAGTGGATGATCGCCCTGATATCGTGGTGACGGTTAAAAAAACTCTCCGTTTTGGCCTGGTCAGACAGGTTGAATCGCGAAAAGGCAGGTTTGATGCCGGTTATTTTCCGGATATTCTCCAGTACCTCCGGCCCCGAATTGGAAAGATCATCCACGACAATCACCTCATATCCGGCCTCCTGCAACTCCACAACCGTGTGGCTGCCAATGTATCCGGTCCCCCCGGTCACCAATACCTTGTCTGACATATTTATTTTTTTTGCAAAGGTAACATATTACCAGTCCGCCCCTTTCCTTATTTTTGCAAAAAAGCGACTGTGGACTTATCAGGATATATCAGGGAATTACTGGAAGATCATGACTTTGTGATACTTCCCGGCGCCGGGGCCTTTATGGCTTCTTACCGTCCGGCACAACCCGACGAGACAGGAAAAATGCTGCTCCCTCCCTCCAGGGAACTCTATTTCAATCCTGAACTGAAAATGAACGACGGATTATTACCGGGGTATGTGATGCGGCAGGCGGAGGTGACCCTTCGTGAAGCCAGAAAGATGGTGTCGGAATATGTCGACGACCTCCTTTATCATCTTGACCGTGACGGGCAGGTGACTCTGGAGCACCTGGGGACCCTCACCAAACGGGAGGAGGAGATCGCCTTCACTCCCCTGGGGGCACTGCGTCAGCTGCCAGCGGCATACGGACTTATTCCCGTGGCCATGGATGCAGCCACCCCAGGTGAGGTCACCCATAAATCAGGCACATCCGCTGCGGAGGAACACGAGGGACTGGTAGCGAAGAAGCCTGACGAACCCGTTCATGCGAAGCCTGACGGACCTGCTCCTGAGAAGCCTGACGAACCTGCTCCCGGGAAACCTGACGAACCTGCTCCCGGGAAGCCTGACGAACCTGCTCCCGGGAAGCCTGACGAATCCGTTCATGCGGTTCCTGAAAGACCTGCTCCTGAGAAGCCAGGCAAATCGGCACCGGGCAGGAACCGCAGGCGGGCGTTGCGGGTCATATTACCTGCAGTGGGGCTCATGCTGGGGGCCCTGCTGATCTGGGTTTTGGTGGTCCGTGAACATCCTGTCGCGGATCGCACCCCGCAAAGCAGGGAACAGCAGAAGGCGGCAGCGGCTCCCGCCCACCCCGCCGGAGAGGGTGACATCTCCGCACAAGCAGACATGACGACCAAGGATACCCTGAGAGGGGAAATGGCACCGGCCGTAAGCGCCTTACCCGCTGCACAGACGGGCACCACCATGGCGGAAGCCCCTGACAGGCCCTATTACCTGGTGGCCGGCAGCTTCCGCTCACAGAAAAACGCCGGGGAGTTCATGGAGAAACTGACCCGCGAGGGATTCCGGCCGGTCAGCCTGGGGCAGGTCGGCAGTTACTGGTTCGTGGCAACCGATAGTTTCCGGACTAAAAGAGAAGCCGTCAGGGCCGTCAACAGCTTCATCAACACCCACCCCGGCAGTGAGGCATGGATCTATAAGCCCCGAAATTGAAAAGAGAGGCTGCCCGGGTGGGACAGCCTCCTTAAAACGAAACAGAAAAGACAGAAAACAAACAGAATCCATTAAACCAGGCTCTTACAGGGAAGAACCTGCCTAAGTAATGCAAAGCACATGCCAAACCCGGGGCGTTCCGGGAAAAGCGGGAGGCTGGGCTTTCTCACAGCACGGCCGGGGCCCCGTTCCATGATCATTCCGGTGAACAGACTTGGGGGGTCACATCCACACCGTAACAGGTGACGATTCCGGAGAAGTACCGAAAATAAGTATATTTGTTTGCATTATGCGGTATCTCCCCACCCTGATCATCAGTCTGCTCCTGGCGGTGGCGTCCCCTGCCGGCGGCACGGGAATTAAAAACATCGGGATTCCCGCCATCCGGAATTTCCCCAGGGGTCTCTACCGGGCTTCCACACAAAACTGGTCGGTCGTGCAGGACCACCGCGATTTCCTTTATTTCGCCAACAACGACGGCCTCCTGGAATATGATGGGACTTACTGGGTATTGCACCAGTTTGTGGAACCGGCCCTCACCAGGTCCCTGGCAACCGACGGCAAAGGCACCCTTTACGCCGGAATGGTCAACGAATTCGGCATGGTCAGACCCGATGCCCGTGGAAAACTCCAGTTCACCTCCTTCCGGCAGGGACTTCAGGGTTTTCCCAATGACCTCGGAGATATCTGGAGGGTCTTCGCTACCCCCGAAGGCATTTTCTTCCAGAGTTTCTCCTATCTCTTCCAGTTCAGTCCGCAGGGAGAATTGATCCGCCATTTCTCCTCGCCCGGAAACTTCAGGTTTTCCTTTCTGGTGCATGGCCGGTTATACCTCCAGGAGATGGGAAGGGGACTTCTGCTGCTGGAAGGGGACCAGCTGGTAAAACTGCCCGGTTTGGAGTCATTGGTGGACAAGGAGATATGGGCTCTTCTGCCTGGTTATGGAAACCAGTTGATCATCGGCACCTCCGCCCACGGAGTGTTCACTTTTTCAGGAAGCGGACTGACACCATGGACGACCCCTGCCAACGAACTGTTGCGGTCCCACCAGATTTTCTCGGCCTGCCCCGTGGGGGAGAACAGCCTGGCCTTCGGAACCATCCGCGGGGGGGTCGTCATCACCACGGCCACCGGGGAACTGATCCAGCACCTTGACAAAAACAACGGCCTCCAAAACAACACGGTACTGAGCATTACCACCGACCGGAAGGGGAATCTCTGGATGGGCCTTGACAACGGCATCGACTTTGCGGAAATCAGTTCTCCCCTCACATTTCTGCACCATCCCGGGGGTTTCGGCACCGGATATGCGGCTGCCATCCACAACGGATATCTTTACCTGGGAACCAACAACGGGTTGTTTGCCTCCCCCTGGTCCCCGGCCAATACCGGCAGCCAGCCCTCCTTCCGGCTGGTCCCCCATACCGTGGGGCAGGTATGGCACCTGAGTGTCCACGCAGATCAGCTCCTTTGCGGTCACGACAACGGCACATACCTCGTCCGCGGTATGGAAGCCACCCGGATCTCCATGGAGAGGGGGGCCTGGACCTTCATCGAACTCTCCCGTCATCCCGGAAAACTCATCGGCGGCACCTATGAGGGACTTACCCTTTACCAATACCTGCCAGCACTGAAAAGATGGGAATTCGTCAAACTCCTCCCCGGGTTCCGGGAATCCTCACGCGTCATGGAAGAAGACCGCGAAGGCAACCTCTGGATGACCCATGGCTTCAAGGGGGCCTTCAAAATCAAACTCAGCGACCAGGCCGACTCCGTCATCCAAACGGAATACTACAACACCGAAAAGGGATTTGTCACCAATAATTACATCAACGTATATAAAATCGACAACCAGCCCGTCTTCTCAGCCCGGGAAGGGATCTTTACCTACAATGGGGCCACCAACCTGTTTGTCCGCGACACCCTGCTGGAAAAACGTTTCGGGACCCACGAGCACATTTCTTATATCAGGCAGGATGAAAAACGGAACATATGGTTCGTAGCCGGCAACAAACCAGCCCTCCTGAGGTGGGGGGAAGATGGCCGCCATACCCTGGTGAAGGCTCCCTTTGAACTGATTCACAACCATATGGTTGGGGGATTTGAGATGATTTATCCCTGGAACAATGACCACATCTTTTTCGGACTGGAGAATGGATTTGCCCATTACACCCCTGAACCGGAGGCCTTCGGGGAGTTGCCCTTCAGGGTATTTATCAGGCGGGTGGAAATCGGAGGAGAGCTCTTCTATTCCGGAAACGGGGAGACACAAAACGCCGATGCCCTTCTCCCCACCTTTCCCTACAGGGAAAATGCGGTAAGGGTTACCTTTTCAGCCCCCCGTTATGACGGTAAAAAAGAGGTGGAATACAGTTACCGCCTCTCCCGTGGAAGCGGGAATGGGTGGTCGCCCTGGTCCCAGTCCACCACCTGCGAGTTCACCAACCTGCGGGAAGGGGAATACCTGTTCACCGTCAGGGCCAGAGATGCCCTGGGCACCCTCAGCCCATCCGACACCTTCCGGTTCAGGATCTCCCCGCCATGGTACCGGTCTCACCTGGCCCTGTCAGGCTATCTGCTGCTGGGATTGATGCTGCTCACCCTTCTTACCTGGTTTATCCTGCGCCGCATGGAAATCTCCCGCCGCCGTGAACGCCTTCGCCAACTGAGAAACTACCGCTCCAAAGAACAACAATACCAGCGCGAAGCCCTCATCGCCGAAAAGGAGATCATGAACCTGCGCAATGAAAAACTCAGGGAGAGTATGATCCACCGCGACAAGGAACTCGCCAACCAAACCCTTCACCTCATCCGGAAAAACAAATTCCTGGTAAAAATCAAGGAAGAGCTCCGGAAAATGGAAATACAGTCCCGTGACGAGAGCCTGAAAACCAGGCTGGCCATGCAGATCCGCAGAATCGACAAGGAAATAGACGATGAGAAACAGTGGGAGGTATTTGAAACCGCCTTCGATGAGGTGCATGAGGACTTCCTGGTGCGCCTCAAAGAACGGTTTCCCGACCTCACCCCCCGGGAAATGCGCCTTTGCGCCTACCTTAAAATGAACATAAGCACCAAAGAGATCTCCACGCTGATGAATATATCAGTCAGGGGTGTGGAGATCAGCCGCTACCGTCTTCGCAAAAAACTGGGCATCGGCAGAGAAACCAACCTGACCTCATTTATCCTTGGGCTGTAAGGCCCCCATGGCCCTCACGATGAATTGTTATCAAATCATTTAATTTGGTTATTATACTAATTATTAAATTTTTAGTGGAATCCACGATGTATTTTTGATGTAATCCACAAACAGGATTGTAGTATCATTTATGTAATCATTTGTTTTTTGATAAAGCGAAACCTCCGTAATTTAGCGCACGCTTTCAAGGCGTTTACAAACGAATTGTAAAAACGATGCATTAAAACACGATCTATGAAAAAAGTCATTTTGCTTTATCTGTTCACACTTTTATCCGCGGGGTTATTTGCCCAGGGGATAAGTGTCTCGGGAAAAGTCACCTCGGCTGAGGACAACCAGCCGCTCCCGGGAGTTTCGGTTGTCGTAAAAGGGACCACAGTGGGGACCATCACCAACTTTGACGGGGAGTACACCCTGGCCAATGTGCCGGCCAATGGCACCCTGGTTTATTCCTTTATCGGGATGAGGAGCCAGGAGCTTTCCGTGGACAACCGGCGCACCATTGATGTGGTTCTGGAGAGTGATGTCATTGGAGTCGACGAGGTGGTGGTGGTAGGCTACGGGGTCCAGAAAAAGAGTCTGGTCACCGGTGCCATTGCCAAGGTTGACGGGGAACAGCTCCGGAAGGCCACCGACATGCGGGTAACACAGGCTCTGCAGGGGAAAACTGCAGGGGTGGTGATTGCCAGCAATTCGGGACAGCCGGGCGACCAGATTTCGGTGCGTGTACGTGGAACCGGCACCAATGGGGATGCCGAACCCCTGTACATCATCGATGGGTTACCCATGAGCGGTGCCGGCACCGACTTTCTGAATTCGGGCGACATCGAGTCGATCGAAGTCCTCAAGGATGCGGCCTCGGCAGCCATTTACGGAGCCCGCGGGGCCAACGGCGTGGTGCTGATCACCACCAAAACCGGCCGCAAGGGAACCAAGCTCACCGTCAATTATGACGGCTATTATGGCGTCCAGAACCCCTGGAAAAAAATCCCCCTGCTCAACAGCAGCGAATATGTGATGCTGATCAACGAGGCGGCCCTCAACGGCGGCCAGGATTACGCCTTTACCCCTGCCGATATTGCCGGATTTACCGCCAATACCGACTGGCAGGATGAGATGTTCTACTACGATGCCCCCAAGCAAAATCATGCCCTTAATTTCACAGGGGGCAGCGATAAAATTGAATACTCCTCCTCCATTAACTATTTCAAGCAGGATGGTATTGTGGCCAAGGGCAAGTCCAATTTCGAGAGGATCAGTTATCGCCTGAGCACCAACGCCGATCTGGGAGCCGTCAAGGTGGGCGGTAACGTCAACCTGGCGGGCATCACCAGCAGAGGGGTGGCCACCAATGACAGGTATGGTACCGGCCTGAACCAGGCCCTGAACATGCCCCCGATTGTGCCTGTATACAATGAGGACGGCTCTTATGCCACGCCCGAACAATTCGGGATAGGCATGCAGGAAATCTCCAACCCGGTGGCTCTCCTTGATTATACCACCAACTCCAAAACCCGCACCAGCAAACTGATCGGCGGCGTCTTCGGGGAACTCAACTTCGGGAAACTCGCCCAGGCCCTCACCGGACTCACCTTCCGCACCTCCTTCGGCGGGGAATTCTCTCTGGTTAACAACGACAACTACACGCCTTTTTATTATCTCGACGCCCTCCACTTCACGGTCACCGACCAGGCGGGTAAAAGCATGAACCAGTATTCCCGATGGAACTTCGAGAATGTGCTGACCTACGATAAAACCATTGATGCGCACCATTTTACCCTGATGGCCGGGACCACCGCCTTCAAGGACATGTGGGAAAGCATTTACGGATCGAAAAAGGATGTGATCTTTGATGATTTTGAGCACTCCTACCTTGACAATGCGACGGATCCTGAAAGTGCCGCCGTGGGTGGCGGAGCTTCGGAGCACACCGTGGCCTCCATTTTCGGTCGTGTCAATTATGACCTGCTCGACCGGTACATGTTTGCCGCCACCCTCCGCCGCGACGGTTCTTCCCGTTTCGGTTCCGAAAACAAATACGGCTATTTCCCCTCCGCCTCCCTCGGCTGGGTCCTTTCCCGCGAGGAGTTCATGGGAGGCCTCTCCAACCTGGTTGATATGCTGAAGATACGCGCCAGCTGGGGACAGAACGGAAACGAAAATATCGGTAACTTCGGTTACACCTCGATCATCGGCACAGGAGCCATTTATTATTTCGGCGACAGCAAAACCCAGTACAACGGCGCCGCACCTTCCAAAATCGCCAATCCCTCCCTGAAATGGGAAACCTCAGAGCAGACCAACTTCGGGATTGACCTGATGAAGGCGGGTTTCAGGGCTACCCTTGACTATTACATCAAGACCACCAAGGACTGGCTGGTTACGGCCCCGGTACCCATGATGGTGGGGAACTCGGCACCCACCGTGAATGGAGGTTCTGTGCGCAACAGCGGCTTTGAGGCTGAATTCGGGTATCGCAAGAAATTCGGGGATCTCAGTTTTGACGCATCCATCAACGGTGCGCTCAACAAGAATGAGGTACTCGATATCCGCAACTCCGAGAAAAGGCTGCAGGGAGGTGACGGTGGTTTCGGTCAGGCTGGGGTCCTCTATGCAGAAGTGGGTAAACCCATGGGTGTTTTCTACGGCATCAAGACCGACGGCATTTTTCAGACCGCCGAGGAAATCACCAGTTATAAGAACAGCACGGGCGGATTGATTCAGCCCAATGCCAAACCGGGTGACATCAAGTTCATTGACTTCAATGGTGACGGCCAGATTTCCGACGAAGACCGTCAGCAGATCGGCTCACCTTATCCCGATTTCACGGGGGGTCTTAACCTCAACCTCGAGTGGAAAGGCTTTGACCTGAACATGTTCTGGTATGCCGCACTCGGCCAGGAGGTCTACAGCGCCACCCGCCGCTACGACATGAACTTCACCAACTTCCCGGCCGAATGGCTCAGCCGCTGGACAGGCCCCGGGACTTCCGACTATTATCCGCGGGTGACCTTTGTCGACGACAATGTGAACATGAAAACCGTCAGCGACTTCTTCATCCAGGATGGCAGCTTCGTGCGCCTGCGCAACTCCAGCCTGGGATATACCCTTCCCAAAAGCCTTACCGACTATGTTAAAATCAGCAGGGTCAGGCTGTATGTCTCCGCAGAAAACCTCTTCACCTTTACCTCCTACAAGGGATACGATCCCGAAATCGGGGGCGGCGTTTTCGATAATGGCATCGACCGCGGGATTTATCCGCAGGCCCGAACCATCCTCGGCGGTATCAGCGTTACCTTTTAATTCAGCCCACTCTAAAAATTCACCATTATGAAAAACATAAAATTGAATCTGTTGGTAGTCCTGGCGTTGCTGCTCGGCTCCTGTTCCGATGAGTTCCTGGAACTGGAACCCAAGACCGGCCAGGTGGAAGCCAATTATTACAAAAATGAAGCGCAGGCGTTTCTGGCGGTCACCGCTGTCTACGATGCCTATGCGGTACAGAACTGGCAGTTTATTCCCACCATGTCAGATATTTACTCCGACGACGCTTTCTGCGGCGGCTCCGACGTGACCGATATGGCGCAGTGGCAGGATATGGAAATGTTTAAGATGGAACCCGAGAACAACTCCTCGGCCGACTTGTGGAACCGCTGTTATGCCGGTGTTTACCGCGCCAACCTCTATCTGCAGAAACAGGAGGGCGTGGAATGGAAAACCGAAGGTTTAAAGGAGAGGCTCGAAGCCGAAGTACTGTTCCTCAGGGCTTATTTGTACTTTGACCTGGTCCGCCACTACGGATCGGTGCCGATCATTACTGAAGTGCTTCCCAGCGTGGAGGATTACAAAAACCTGCCGCAGAATACCCCCCAGGAGATTTTCACCCAGGTCGCCACCGATCTGCTGAAAGCGATCCCCGCTCTACCGGTGAAGATCGCCTCTACAGAAAAAGGAAGAATCTCCAAAGGTGCCGCCCAGGCTTTGATGGCCCGCTGGTATCTCTATCATGAAGGCTTTGCCAAACCCGTGCTGGGATTGTCAGCCTGGTCCAATGGCACCACCACCATAGACAAAGCTTATGTCCAGAAAGCCCTCGACGAAGTGATCGCTTCAAAAGAGTATGACCTGCTGCCCAATTATGCCGACGTATTCAACTGGAATAACCAGAACCACAAAGAATCGCTGCTGGAGATGCAGTATTCCGAGAAAGCGCTTTCAGGAGACTGGGGCGGGTGGAACATCAACGGTAACTTTTCCAGCGTATGGCTCAGTGTCAGAAACCCCGTAGGAGATAATGACGCCGTTTTCCCCGGATGGTCCTTTGCCATTCCAACCTGGAGCCTGGCCGATGAATTCGAAACCGGCGACCCCCGTAAGGACGTCACCCTCTACAACGCCGAAGAAAGACTGACCTCCTATACGCGGGCGTTCATGAACACCGGCTACTTCAATAAGAAATACATGGCCTGGAAAGCCTATGTGGGTCCCGGCGGTGATCCGAGTCACAACTTCCCGCGCAACTTCATCGACATGCGCTATGCCGATGTTCTGTTGATGGCTGCTGAGCTCTACCTCACCGACAATCCGACGAAGGCCCTGGGATACTTCAACCAGGTGCGTACCCGTGCTCTGGGCAGTGGCAAGGCCAAAACCGCGATCACCCTCGACGACATTTACCATGAGCGTCGCGTGGAGTTCGGGGGAGAAGGGCTCCGCAAATGGGATCTACTGCGCAGGGGACTTACTTATGCCGGTGAAAAAATCAACGCCAGCTTTGTCCTTCCGCAGGGAACCACCAACGCCTCCCACTTTGTGGGCCGTGCCTTCAAGGCCGATACCTGGGGTATGTTTCCCATTCCTGCCGGCGAAATCCGCAATGTCAACGCGGGCATGCTGAACCAGTTTGTTCCTGCTTACAAGAAATAAGCCCGTAAATCTATTGAGAACACCAATAAATTACCAGAAATGAAGAGCTACAAATATAAAATCCTGTTGTGGGCCATAGCCGTGGCGCTGTTTGCCGCCTGCCAGCCCATGGAAGAAGACAAACCCGATGCCCGGCAGGTGACGCCTCCCGATGCGGCATCGCTTGATTTCTCCGTCACGCCCCAGGCCGACGGATTCCGCTACGCCCTGCAATTCACCCAGCCCCAGGTTCAGGGGATTTACCAGATCTCGTGGGATATGGGGAACGGTACGGTCACGACCGGTGATAAAGCCACCGCCTATTACCCCCTGCCGGGCACCTATGCGGTGAAGATGACCATTAAAACCAATATGGGGAGCACCACCAAAGAGAAGAGCATCACCACCACCAAAACCGACTATTCGATCTTCACCGATCCGGTGATTGTCAACCTGAGTGGCGGGGTGGATGCCCTGGAAGGCAAGACCTGGGCTGCCGACAGCATGGCCCGCGGCCATATGAGCGTGGGCCAGGCCGGCACCGATGGCACCGGATGGTGGATGGCCAGTCCGCTCGAAAAGAAAGATGCCAAGGTGATGTATGACGACCGGATCACCTTCAAACTCGACGGATTTAAAGTGATTTATGTCAACCATGGCCAGAGCTTTGTGAAAGGACCGCGCCGTACCGACCCCGCCTACAGCAACCCGGTCTCCACCACGGGCGACTGGGCCGTCGACTATCCCAATCCCCAGCCGGGAACCTGGTCGGTCGAAAAACGGGGCAGCAAGTATTTCCTGAAGCTGTCGGGTCCCACCCCTATCTTTCCGATCTATGACTCGGGTGCCAAGGACGGAGAATATGAGATCGTCTTCATCGATGAGAATTTCCTCGATCTCCTCTGCACCGACATCGAAGGAAATGCCTGGAGGACCAAGCTGATCAGGGCCGGTTACGTAAAACCGATGGTAACCCTGGATGCCGCCCTGTCACAGGAGGCTGCCGTGAACAGCTATAAGGTGACCATTTCGAACGTGGTGATTCCCGATGGGGAATCCATCACCGGCATGAAAGCCGACTTCGGAGACGGCACCATCGTGGAATCGGCCGATTACAACGTACCTGCCACCCACACATATATGCGCAAGGGTAATTATACGGTTACCCTGACGGTGATGGCTTCTTCCGGGAATATCACCAAAACCTTCCCTGTGGGCATTGCCGCCAACCACCCCGATTATGTCCCCTTCCTGCTTGAGCAGATGGTGATGTACCAGGATTTCAGCGAGGTGGCCCTGGCCCCGATGCTGGTCCAGGATGGCTCCCTGAGCGTGGTACCCAATCCCGACAAAACCTATCCCAACAAGAGTTCTTTCGTGGCCATGACATCCAAAACCAACAACCAGTTTGCCAATGCCTACATGAAACTGCCTCCCGGCTACCGTTTCGACATCCGCACCCAAACAAAATTCAGGGTGATGGTTTACGGAAAAGCCGGTGATGTGGTGCTCATGAAACTGGAAAACACCGACATGGGCGGTGATGCCTGGTTCACGGGAACCGAAAAACCCTACACCATCAAGAAAGACAATACCTGGGAAGTCGCCGAATTTGACTTTGCGGGTGTGCCCGCAGGCTTTGACTGGGGCTGGTGGCCCAATCCCTTCAGGCCCGACGTCACCAAAGACAATGAATTCAACCACGACTACTACGACGTGGTCAGGCTCTTCATTAACTCCGGGGTCGGCGAAGGTAGCCATACCCTCTGGTTCGACGAACTGGCAGGCCCCCACGTCGAAGGACTCAAATCGGCAAAACGCTGATCGCTTATTTCTGATTGTATGAATAAGGGGAGGCAGGCAGAGTGCTGTCTGCCTCCCCTATTATTTTTCAGATTCACCCATACTACCGCATTAAGATCATGAGAAAATCATTTTTCCACCTTTTTCTTCTGGCGATCATCGTGCTGGCCGGCTGTCAGCCCAAAACAGGCGCTCCGGAATACCAGCTGGTGTGGAGCGATGAGTTCGATTACGAAGGATTGCCCGACTCCGCGAAGTGGAGTTTCGACACCGCCGGGAATGCCTATGGCTGGGGAAACAACGAACTGCAATATTACACCAGTCAGCGCCCTGAGAATGCTTTTGTGAGCAACGGGGTTCTGACCATCTCCGCACTGCGTGAGCCCATGGATGGCCGCGAATATACCTCAGCGCGGCTGATCACCAGGGAGAAGGGGGACTGGCTTTACGGCCGGTTCGAGATCAGCGCCAAACTGCCCGCCGGCAGGGGCCTCTGGCCCGCCATCTGGATGATGCCCACAGACAGTGAATACGGTGGATGGCCCGCCAGCGGCGAAATCGACATCATGGAAAACGTGGGGTATGACCCCGACACCATTGTAGGGACCGCCCACACCCAGGCCTATAACCATTCCATAGGCACCCAGAAAAGCGGAAGACTCAGCGTACCCGACTGCCATGACAACTTTCATGTGTATGCTCTTGAGTGGGAACCTCATGAGTACCGGCTTTATGTCGATTCCATCCACTACTACACCTTTGAAAACGAAGGGACCGGTTTTGCAGGATGGCCTTTTGACAAGCGGTTTTACCTGTTGCTCAACGTGGCCGTCGGAGGAAACTGGGGCGGCAGGATGGGCGTGGATACCACCGCCTTTCCGCAACATTTGGAAGTCGATTACGTAAGGGTTTTTCAGAAACCCGGCGCTGTAAAGCCGTAATTCCCGCTCATCACCGTCAGGATATGACCTGGCCACGCTTTCCCGGAATTCAGACCAGGAGAGACCGGAAAGGAGTCAAGGGATTGCGGCAATACTGCCGTTAAAATCAATTACCGGGTTCTAATATCATTATTCACAGGAGACCAATACCATGATCACCAGATTTCTTCTTCTTTCGGCTGTCACAATCCTGCTGTGGGCAGGGGGTTTCCGTGCGGAGGCACAGGATGGGTGTTCCCAGTTGATATGGGCCGATGAGTTCAATGTGGAAGGCGCCCCTGATCCCACCCGCTGGAATTTCGAAACCGGCGGCGGCGGATGGGGCAACAACGAGCTCCAGTTTTATACCGACAGCCGCAACAACTCCTATGTAAGCAACGGCACCCTGAAGATCCACGCCCGCAAGAGCAACAATGCCTGGACTTCAGCACGGATGGTGACCGCGGGAAAAGCCTCCTGGCAATACGGCCGCTTCGAAATCAGGGCCAAGCTCCCCACAGGAAGGGGCACCTGGCCCGCACTCTGGATGATGCCCCAAAATTCCATCTATGGAGGGTGGCCCCAAAGCGGGGAAATCGACATCATGGAACATGTGGGCTACGACCCCGGAAAGATCCATGGAACCGTGCACACCGAAGCCTATAACCATAAACTGGGCACCCAGAAGGGCAGCAACGTCATGGTCAGCAATTTCAATACAGAATTCCACCTCTATGCCATCGAGTGGACCGAGAGCCAAATCACCTGGTATGTCGACGGCAAATCCTACTTCACTTTCCTCAACGAGAAAAAAACCTACAAAGAGTGGCCCTTCGACCATCCTTTCTTCCTGATCTTCAACATCGCCATTGGCGGGGACTGGGGGGGTGCCCAGGGGATCGATCCCGCCCTGACCGAAGCGGTGATGGAAATCGATTATGTGAGGGTCTACAGCAATTCGCTTCCCCGGCCTGTAGTGCAGGGACCTGCCTTTGTGGTGCCAGGGAAGCAGGTCACCTTCTCGGTGACACAGCCCATTCAGGCCACCTATCACTGGACTTTCCCCGAAGGGGTGAGTCTGGTTTCGGGAGCGGGAACGGCAGCCGTGACGGTCATCTGGGGCGACCAGCCCGGAGAGGTCGTGGCTGAAGTGCGCAACAGCTGTGACAGCGTAGCCTCCGCCCCATTTATGGTTAATCTGCAGACACAACCGGAAGGGGAGTATCTGGTGATTCCCTTCAGGGGCAACAACCAGGAACTTCTCTGGAGCGCGGTGCCCGGTGACCAGAACCAGATCTCCCTCCGGGAAGAAAACGGCGAGCTGGTGGTCACCTACAACATCCAGAATCCCAACGCCAACCCCCGTTTGGCCTTTCAGTTTGCCGCGGCCACCGACCTGACCCGCCACAGGGAGATGAGCCTGCAACTGGCCGCCGCTGCCGGGGCCGCCCCTTCCAATATGAGAATTGACCTGTTGGATGCCGCAGGCCGCAACGACCTTAACGACCTTTTTAAAATAGACAACTATACCGGCACAGGGCAGTATACCACCCACACCAAAACCTTTGCCATGAATTCCAGCGCCGGTTGGGAGCCCTCAAAGGTCAGCCAGGTCAGGGTGTACTTTAACTATGGTATCCTGGGTCAACGGGGCGCAGGGGAGTTCCGGCTGAAGAATATGAAGATGCGTGACCCGTTGTATGTGAAAACCCTTTTGGCGCCGGCAGGGGGGAACCTCACCATATGGCCCAACCCTGTCAGGGATTGGGTCAGCATCCGTTCAGGCGAGCCTATCTCCACCCTGACGGTCATGACCATGCAGGGCCAGGTGGTGTCCGTCACGCATTTCCCTGCGGTTCTCACCACACGGGCCAACCTATCGGCTCTACCCCCCGGCAGTTACATCCTCTCCCTGTCAGGAAACAAGGGGGTAACCGGTCGCTCTCTCATCGTGAAGCGATAAGCGCCAAATCTACCTTCGGAACAGATTCTTTTTCTCTCACAACGGCAGAAAAGGGAACGGAGAATCCTCCTGGCAGCAGAAGTGAACAGGGTAATTCCCGCGGAAGCCGGAGGGTCATGGCCATGTCGTGAAAAACGGCTACCTTGCCCCCGGAATTTGAGGAGTACCATGGAAAGAATATCATTGGAAGGCATCCGGAACATCATCTTTGATCTGGGTGGTGTTTTGCTCGATCTGGATTTCACGGCCCCGGTGCGTGAATTTGAAGCCCTGGGGCTGAACAGTGGCCACCTCGATTACCGGCAGGCCATCAGGGATCCCCTGTTTCTCCGTTTTGAAACAGGTGATGCCACCTCTGGTGAGTTCAGGGAACGCATCAGGGAGATCATCGGGAATCCCGGGGCCCCTGACGGGCTGATCGATGCCGCCTGGTGCAGTATGATGGATGCCATCCCCCCGGAAAAGATCACCCTGCTGAAAAGTCTGGCAGAGAGATACCGGCTGTTCCTCTTCAGTAACACCAATGCCATCCATATCGCCTATTTCCTGGAGCGCTTCGAAAGGCAGTACGGCTACAACGTGGAAACCCTCTTCGAAAAGTGCTTTTACTCCCATCTCATCGGCGATCGTAAACCTCTCGCCTCCAGCTTCGAAAAGGTCCTCTCCCTGGGGAACATGCAAAAGGAGGAGACCCTCTTTGTCGATGATTTTGAGGAGAACGCCCGCGCCGCCGCCGATTTCGGGCTTAAGGCCATCCATTATCGGCCGGGAACCGATCTCTCCCGTTACTTCAACGGACTGACCTGACCCGGGGTGATAATCCGGAAGCATTTTAAATAATTCAATTAAGAAATAAAAGTGTTGGAGATTTTAATAAATCAATTTACATTTGAAGCGTCAATTTTAACGAGTATGCATTTTTCGGTTTTTCATAACGGCAACTGGTGGTGGTGGCACAGCAAGGTGATCCGCACGTAAACACTTGTCCGTACTGAGAAATTACCTGGGAAAGAGGGATTTGTTGTTTACGCAGCAAGTCCCTCTTTCTTTTATCTGACATCAATGAACAACTTTAATAACTTCTAAAACTAAAAAGAGATGACACTACTGAAGAAAATCATGCTGGAAGATGCGGAGATGCCGAAGCAATGGTATAACCTGGCGCCTGATCTGCCCACGCCGATGAATCCCCCGTTGGGCCCCGACGGAAAGCCTATCACCCCGGAGATGCTGGCTCCGGTGTTTCCGATGAACCTCATTGAGCAGGAGGTGAGCCAGGAGCGGTGGATCGACATTCCGGAGCCCATCAGGGAGATGCTGGCGGCCTACCGGCCCATTCCGCTGGTACGGGCCTATGGGCTGGAGAAAGCCCTGGGCACCCCTGCGAAGATCTTTTACAAGAACGAGAGTCTTTCACCGGTGGGAAGTCACAAGGGGAACACGGCGATTGCGCAGGCGTGGTACAACAAGCAATTCGGGATCAAGCGGCTGACCACCGAAACAGGGGCCGGCCAGTGGGGCAGCGCCCTCTCCTATGCTTCGGCGCTGTTGGGACTCGAGTGCAAGGTGTTTATGGTGCGTGTGAGTTTTAACCAGAAGCCATACAGGAAAATGATGATGAACACCTGGGGGGCCACCTGTGTGGCCAGTCCGAGTACCGAGACGCAGGCTGGCCGCAATATTCTGGCTGAATTTCCCGACACCCCGGGGAGCCTGGGCATCGCCATCAGCGAAGCCATCGAACAGGCGGTCATGGATCCCAAGGGAGAAACCCGTTATAGCCTGGGGTCGGTCCTCAACCATGTGATGCTGCACCAGACCATCATCGGATTGGAGACGAAAAAGCAGTTGGCCAAGGTGGGGATTAAAAAACCCGATGTGGTGGTAGGTTGCTGCGGCGGAGGCAGCAATTTCGCCGGGCTTTCGTTTCCCTTCATCTATGACAAGATCCATGGCAGTGATATTAAGATCGTGGGTATCGAGCCCTTCTCGTGTCCGACGCTCACCAAGGCGCCCTTTGTCTATGACCATGGCGATGTGGCGCGGATGACCCCGCTGCTGCCCATGTACAGCCTGGGGCACAGTTTCATTCCGGCACCCATTCATGCAGGGGGACTCCGTTACCACGGGATGGCTCCGCTGGTGAGTGCCGCCCTGCGCGACGGCCTCATGGAAGCCCAGGCCGTCCACCAGAGCGAATGCTTTGAGGCTGGCCTTCTCTTCGCCAAAACCGAAGGGACCATCCCCGCTCCTGAAACCACCCACGCCATTGCCGGTGCCATCCGCGAAGCCAAACTGGCCAAAGAAGAGGGCAAGGAAAAGATCATCGTCTTCAACTTCACGGGCCACGGCCTCCTTGACCTCGCAGGCTATGAAAAGTATATGACCGGACAGCTCACTGACTATGAATACCCTGAGGCAGAGATCACGAAAAACCTCGAAGCCATCAAGGGATATCCGCTGCCCAAATAACCGGAATGGCCCTTCCTCCCGGCAGAGTGACCTGAACATGTGCTTGCCGGAATTCTAAAATCCATAATCAATCACACAGGTATTCCTTTCAGCCGGCCGGGAGAAATCCCGTGCCGGCTATTTTTTTCGCCTTTTTTTCGTAACTTGAGTGATCAAAGGTGGTGTGCATTCATTGGACAATGATCCCCTTAAAAACTGAAAACCATGTTACGGATTGAAATGATGCCTGCGGAATATGGCGATTGTATCTGGATAGAATACGGGAAGCCTCAGGGCAGGACCTACCGGGTGCTGATTGACGGCGGACTGGCGGAGTGCGGGAAACTGCTGCGCAAGAGAATCAAGGCGTTGCCACCCGGGGAGAGGCGTTTTGACCTGGGGGTGGTCACCCATATCGACACCGACCACATCAACGGCATGATCAATCTTCTCAGGGATCTTCCCGAAGGTTGCGGATTCGACTGTTTCTGGTTTAACGGCTATGACCAGATCAAGCCCGGTGGCACCAAAGGAATAGCCCAGGGGATCGAGCTGAGCACTCTGCTGGCCGGCCTTGAAGCCAAAGAAAAGAGGAAATTCTGGAACAAACCCTTCCGGCGGAAGGCGGTAATGCTTCCTGATACAGGGGAACCACGGACGGTGACCCTCCGGGGGGGATTAAGGATGACGATCCTGGGGCCCAACTCCAGGGGGATTTCTGACCTTTTCACCGCGTGGGACAAGGTCGTCAGGGAATCACGGATGGTGCCCTTACCGGAAGAAGCCCCGGAAACATACAGGGAAGAAGAACCCTTTCCCGGAGAGGGCGCTGAGACCCTGTCGGTGGAAGAGCTGGCGGAATCGGATTTTACCCAGGACGACTCCCCATCAAACGGCAGCAGTATTGTGTTGCTGGCCGAATATGGCGAGGAAAGCGTGCTCCTCACCGGGGATGCCTTTCCGGGAGACATCGTAAAGGGAATCCGGCGGATCCTTCCTGCCGGGGAGAAACTGCCGCTGACCGCCTTTAAGGTGCCTCATCACGGCAGCCGCAACAACAACAACAATGCGCTTTTCGATGCCGTCAACTGCCGGAGCTACATGGTGTCAACCAACGGCAAAAAGCACGGTCACCCCGACAGGGAGGGCATCGCCCGGATCCTGGTACACGGAACAGGGGATACCGCCCTCTATTTCAACTACAGCCATGAGGCTAACCTGGTATGGTCAGATGACCGTCTGCAGAGCGACTACAGGTACAGGGCCTATTATGCCGGAAATGGCAACATGAAAATCGACCTGTCGGAATAAGAGACCAAAGTTGAGCCCTGCACCCCGGCAGCAACCATAAATGACGCACTGACCCGGAAGGCAATGATCCGGTCTCCGGAGGTCAGCCTCTGCCCCCCAGCCGGGAGAGGGAGCGCAGCTCATCGCGGACTTTTTCCGCTTTTACCCGGGTTTCCGTTCCGGGCGCGTTAAGCATGGCTTCACGACTCTTCTCCCCGGAAGGAAGGTCAAGCATGGCATCAAGTTCCTCGGCCAGATCACCAGCCCGGGCGGTGAGAGCCCGTGAACGCTCATTGGCGGCATTGGCTTCATCGCGGGCCCGGGCCGCCTGCGCGTCAGCAGGGACCTTCCCGAAATAATAGCCCAGTACCACCCCCGCCAGACCCAGCAAAATCTGAAGAATCTCCTTGCCTTCAGCCAGCTTCTCTTCATCCCCCAGATCAATCAGCCCGAAGGTCCGGGCAATGAGAACCAGCGTAAACACCAGGATCATTATGCCAAGGATGGCCGTAACCACCTCCTTGACCAGTTGAATCACTTGCTCCTGCGACCACTTGTTTGCTTTGGGTGCTTCTTGGTTTTCCATAACTTTCTCTTTTCAGGTGTATCATTATCATCTCCGGAAACGGGAACACTCCTATCTCAGCCTGATTTTTCGTTCATACCTCTTCCGGAATCCCTATTTAAATACAATTTACAACATTTATGGGTATGTCGGAGGGATTATTTTCCGGCGGGGATCCAGAGCACGGAGTTTCCTGTACCGTGTTCGTTTTCTTCAAAGAGGGGATTGGCGGGGTCGAGGATCCACTGTCCGTCGACGATGAACTTGTAGGTATATTTTCCGGGTTGGAGGCGGACAGGGAACTTCCAGGAATTCCCTTCCCTGACCATGCGGTAGCCATCGGTATTCCAGCCATTAAAACTTCCGGCGAGAATAACGCTTTTGGCGCCGGCTGAGCCCTTCAATTCAAAGATATGATTGGCTTTCAGGGCAATGAAGGAATTTTCATAATCGCCGTGTCCCGTGGAGAAGGGATTGGTGGGATCGGTCATCCAGCGGCCATCGACGATGAATTTGTACTCGTAATTTCCGGCGGCCGTCACGTAGGGCAATCTCCACCCGGAGGCTGTTTTCTCCATGACCAGCTCGTTCCGGTCCCAGTGGTTAAAACTGCCGGTGAGCACCACCTTTTGGGCGTCGGTGAATCCATGCAGGGTGAAGAGAAAGGGTTCGCCGATTTCGAGGAAGGAGTTGCTGTATCCCTGGGCATCCTTGCGCTCCAAAGGGTTGGCAGGGTCGGTCATCCACTGGCCGTCGACCAGAAATTTATAGGCATAGGTACCTTCGCGCAGGTACACGGGAAGTGTCCATTCGCCGGAACCCTTTTCGAGGGCCACACCCCGGGGATTCCAGCCTGAGAAGTTTCCGGTGACGACGACCGTGCGGGCTTTTTCGTAACCTTTCAGTCTGAAGGTGTGGTTGGTGCAGTAAACCACCGAATTCCAGGCGCCGGCACTTCCGCGTTCCCGGAGGCGGTTAACGGGATCGGTGGTCCATCGGCCGTCGATGATGTATTTATAGGCGTATTTTCCCGGGGTAAGTTCCAGGTCGATGATCCATCCCTTACCGGCGCGCCGCATGGGCGTACCCGAGGTACTCCAGCCGTTGAAGCTTCCGGAGATAAAAACGGACTGTGCTTTCTCGTAGCCGGGGAGGTAAAACTGGGCCCGGCTGCCGGTATAGACAAAGGCATTGCGGAGTTCCAGGTTATTGAAGCCCCAGACAGTTTCCGACACCTGGTCGCTTCCTTCGAAATCCATCCAGTCGTCGATGAGCAGGAAAAGGTCGGAAGGGAGAGGTTCGGTGACCACACCTGCCGCCAGCGGTTTGGAGAGTTCCACGATGCCGGGGCCTGCGGTGGCCACCGTCCAGATCTCCCCGGCGGCTTCGATGCGGGTTTTACCGCTGTACACGGCGGCGACCAGCGTACTGTCCAGGTCAAAGAGTTCTCTGAGCTGTTGCTTCTCCTTCTCCGACCATTTCAGGTGAAGAGTGAAGACCAGCCTCCCGTCGTCCATGCGGCACACCTTGCCGGGGTCAATCTGGGCGCGTGCCATGCCCCTGGATCCCAGCATCACCGTGAGCACCAGTAAAATCATCCCCACGCTTCTCATTCCTCTCCTCCTTTCACAAACCGGAAACCGGCTTCTTTGGTGACAAAATTAACGCAAATCTCTCCGTTGCGGAAGAAGCTGAATCCCAGCACGCCATCAAGCGAGGTATTGTATACTTCCTCCAGGGCAAACAGAGAGGTCACCACCGTTTCCATATTTTCGATTTTCCGGGTTCCCAGGGAGAAGTCGTTCATTTTTCCGAAGAGCACTTCTGAAGCCCCTGTACCGGCGCCCTTAAGGCTGGCCCTGCGGGTGACTGCGATGGTGGCCAGCACGGTCTTGTGGGATGCACTGCTGATGACGTTGGTTTCTGCGGCTGTATCGAAACAGAAGTTCAGGCTTCTCCCGGCAATGGATCCTTTGAGGAAGACCACATGGCCGTTTCCGGTCAGTTTCTGAAGGTGATCGGCCTTAAAGGGAGGTAAAACCCCGTTGTTTCTGCGGCCGACGGCATCGGTACGGAAGAGGGTGAGTTGCCCGTTGACGGGATCAAAGAGGATTTCAAACTTCTTCAGCAGGCTGAATCCCACCAATCCCAGAATTTTCACACCCCTGCGGTTTTCTATATGGGCCAGATCGGTCACCTCGGCCGTCAGTTTGTCGAAGACCATTCCTGCAAATTCCACCTTTCCGGCGGTAATCAGCTCCACGCTGCCCACATCTCCGGTAATGCCTTTGGAAGAGACGCTACCCGAAGTGACGTGTTTCCGGAAATAGGTCCTGTTAAGCAGCAGATCCCGGGCGCCCGTATCGAAGACCAGGTTGCCTGAGACGCCATCGATCACCGCCTCAATGAGGTAAAGGCGGCCTGCGCGTTTGAGCGGAATGACCAGGGGATCGGTATCGGGCAGGAGTGACGGGGCAGGAACCGCAGGATAGGGAAAGACCGGAAATGGATACCGGGAAATCTCATCCTCAGAGACCAGGAAGGATTCCATTGCAGCCTCACGGAATGGACGCTCATTTATACAGGGACCAGCTTTCCCGGGGGTGGAAAGCTCCTTTGCTCCCCCGGTCATGAGGAAGAAAAAAACCGCCAGAACTGGCAGAAAGTGCTTTCCCTTTGTGCCCGACATAAAAACCACTCATTCCAGATGCAATATACGGGAAAACATCATTTCAACTTCTTTTCAGGTTAGAAATCGCGCAGAACTAAGAAGGAGAGGTCCCATTGGTCCATCCATTCCAGGATAGGGAGGCCCTGGTGGAATTGGATGGGCAGCCACACATAGGTGGCGTCGATAGGTTTACGGGGATTCCACCGGTCGGCCATAAAAATGAATGCGTCCTTCCTGTCTGCTACCGGAAGGATAAAGGTGCTTTGGGAGCGGAAGGTGAGGTCAGCATCAGGGCCGGTGCAGGGATTGGGGTGGCGGGTCCAGGGCCCCCAGATGGACGGGGCGGAGAGCAGGCGTGCCGCATTGGGGTCCCAGCCCGTGCATCCCGAGGTGATCATGAAGTATTTACCCTCCTTTTTGAAGATGGCCGGGGCTTCATTATGACCCCCCGGATCGATCCTGATCCATTTTCCGGTATATCCAAGGTAATCGTCGGTCAGTTCGGCCAGGTGAAGGGTGAGATTTTCCTCGGAAGCATAAATGTGGTAAGCCTTACCGTCGTCGTCGACATAAAGGGTCATATCGCGTGACATCTGTCCGCCGGCATGGTCGCGCCGCACGAAAAGCCCGTCAGACACCGCCTGGCGCCACTCGTCGGTCCACCATCTGGAAAAATCACCGGGTACAATGGCAGATGTGCGCTGCGCTTCGGTCATGTTCAGCGGCCAGTGGTTGGCATTGGGCCGGAGGGAACGCAGGTAGGTGTAAGGCCCCGTCACCCGGTCACTGACCGCGATCCCCACGCGGGCAGCGCTGTAACCCTGCCCTTTCAGTTCCAGATGGAAATAAAGGACGAACTTCCCGGTTGAGGGGTTGTACACCACCTTAGGCCGCTCCATCACGCACCCTCTGACAATATCGCTCTGCGGGTCATCGCTCACCGACAGGACCACCCCCTCGTTTTTCCAGTGAACCAGGTCAGTGGAAGCGTAACAGGTAATCCCCACAAGGGCTGCACTTGACCGTTCGCTTTTATGCTCTCCGAACCAGTAGTAAGTGTTGCTGTGGTACAGAATACCTCCACCATGGGCATTGATATGGACACCCTCCTGGTCGGGCCAGGGCTTCCCGGGGTGAAACCCTGAAGAGGGGGAAGATTGGGCGAGCGCAGAGAAACCAGTCAAACAGATGCAAAGGATCAGGAATAGGAACGCTGACAATGGGGTTTGCCGGAGAAAACCGGAACGGGTACTTACAGACATAATCAGAAAGGATAAAAAACTAACAACCATCTCGAAGCCCTAAAATTACTTCATAAAATTCATTTGCCAGTGAATTAAAACCCGATAAATGGGGGACAGGAATGGGAAGGCCTAAAAAAAAGCCACCCGCCTGGTGGCGGATGGCCTGTGATTTATGGAGATGGTATTGCGCTGAACAAGCTGAAGGGATGGTTAGCGGCGACGGCTGCCGGAGGAAGATTCCTCCCTGGCTGAACCGCTGCTACGGGAGGAGCTTTTCACGGAAGAGGAGGAGCTTCTCTCCTGGGAGGAGCTTCTGCTGACGTTTCCACTGTTTCCATTGCTTCGGGATTCCGTGGGGCGGGTGGCCACTTTGGTACTCCCTGAGGATACCTGGGAGCGGGAGGAGACTCTACCGGAGGAGCTGCCTGAGGAAGACTCCTGCCTCACTGTGGTGGTCGTACGGGGAGCCGTTTCCGTACGGGTACGGGGCGCGGAGTAGGTTTCTGAGCTCCGGGTGGTGGTGGGCTGTGTGGCCGACTTTCCGGTCACCCCGGGAGCCGTCACTCCCGACTGCCTGGAGCGGCTCTCACCATTGACGGCGGGAGAAGCTTCCCTGGTGCCGGCAGGGCGGGTGGAAGCCGGGCGGGTATAGGTGGTCCCACTTTGGGCGGGGGCTGCAGTCCGGTTGGATTCCACCGCCTCGTTCCGGCCGGGGGTGGTACCTGATTCCACTCTTCCGGAAGTCTCCATGCGGGTGCCGGCGGTTCCGGCTTCGCGCCTGGTGCGGACAGCTTCCGTATCCTGACGGCCTCCGACGCTACCGCTGCGGAGTGTTCCGGCTTCATTGGCGGCGCGGGTGTTCACCGGGGTTTCCGACCTTCTGGCCGTAGCGGTGGAGGTAGCCCTCACCCTGGCGGTTTCGGGAACCGCGCTGCTCAACCTGTTGGCGGAAGCTTCACGGGTGCCGGCGTTGACCCGGGTCCGGTTGCTTTCGGTAGCCACCCTGGCATGCAGGGCCCTGCCTTGGTTCTGCAGTTCCGGACGGGAGTAGGTCTCCTTGTAGTAACCTTTCTTGATGTTCTTGTGGACGTCCTTCGACCAGTGCCTTACTCCCGCATAGTAGAAGTCATGGTACCTGTGGTAGCGGACATGGTTCCAGTGGCGGTAGTGGGCATAGTAGTGGTGGTTCCAGTGGGAGTGGTATCCGTAGTAGTAGTGCCAGTACCAGGGATTCCATGCGTGGTAGTAGGCGGGCCAGTAGCCCCAGTACCAGGGCGAATGCCAGGCGATGTATCCGGGATAGTAGATATGGCGGACCAGCGGCCAGGTGGCGACCTCCCATGCCGAGGTGGTGATTACCGTCACCTGCACCTGAGGGGCAGGACGGCCGTAATAACCGGGATTGGGCGTTCCGGCGTAGTTGCTGTCGTAATAGGGCTCGACGATATAGTTCCGTCCATAGAGGGCTTCATCACCCACCAGCTGAATCTGCACCGATCCGTCGCGGAAACGCTCGACGATGAAGACCGCCACGTCCTGGCGGTGCTTGTTATTCAGTGCAACGCTTAACACGATGTTGTGGACCCTTCCGTCGACATAGTCGGTCACGTTGATGTAATCGACCAGGCGGTCGCCATTGAGATCAAGGTTATTGATCCCCATGTCTTCGCTGTTGAGGTCTCTTTCGAAGCCTTCGAGGGTTTCAGACTCCTGGAAGAGCTTCATGGTGGCATAGAGATTCAGGTTGTCGCCCGGGAGACCCAGGTAATCCTCCCGCCAGTCCTGGGCCTGGACTGTAGTCGCGGTGGCCATCAGGATCGCGAGAAGTGCGGTGGTGAATAAAGCTTTCATTTTGTTTATTGTTACTGAAGAACCATCTCTTCACTGGTGTTATGTCAAAAGGCGTACCAAACCCGATTTTTCCACCGGCAAAGGGAAGCCGTTCCCCGGTTCCGGGTAATATTTTCCAATTTTTTGACGTCTGCGAAGTGCGGGCTGTTTGGGAGGAACATACCACGGTACGTAAAGAAGTCAGGTTTCATTCCGTCATGGCTATTTCATGATCAGTTGAACGGTCAAAACAAATATTGTGGTCTCACCTGCGATTTTATTCGCAATTGCAAAATCAATCCTTTACCTTTGAAAAAAATGAGCAATAAATGAATCCCGTTGAACAGTATATACATGGTTTTCCGGAAGAGGTGCGGATCAGGTTATGGCAGGTAAGGGACACCATTCTGAAAGCGGCACCCGGGGCGGAAGAGACTTTTGCATACATGATGCCTGCCTACCGGTTAAAGGGACCCTTGGTCTATTTTGCCGGATTTGGCAAGCATATCGGCTTTTACCCCACCCCCTCCGGAATCGAAGCATTCAAAGAGGAGATCTCCGGCTACAAATATGCCAAAGGATCGGTACAGTTCCCGCACCACAAGCCCCTGCCCCTCGACCTGATCCGGCGGATCACCGAATTCCGGGTCAGGGAAAACCTGATCGGTTTGCACAAAAAATCCTGATTATAAAAGAGCTTTCCGGCAGTTGGGAGGACATAAAAAGCCCCGGGGATTTCCCTGCCGGGGCACTGAATACTTCAGGTGAGTAGTCCCTGGATGAGTAGTCCCAATTAACTACACTATCCTGTTTGTGATGAATATTCTGTTTTAAATGCTTGCGGTGTTGTCCTCCTCGTTGTAGAAGTCCTTTTTGAAATCCTCCTTGTTTCTGATTTTCTGGCTGTAGTTCATGCGGGCGCGTTTCTCCTTTTCGAACATCTGCTTCATGTCAGCATCGTTGGCCTGGTAAGACATGGTGTTGGTGATGGAGATCTTCAGGGCAAAGTCGACCACATCGTGGTTGGCCCCGATGTAGGTGAAAGTCCAGTTTTTCAACGACAGCTCGTCGACCAGCTTTTTGACGACCTCCCCTGAAAACTCCCTGCTGGCATTCTCCATGCCATCGGTCAGGATGGTCACCAGCACATTGTAGTCGGAGAGTGATTCCGTTTCCGCCTTCATCTTCAGCAGGGAAAGGCCCATGGCATCAAAAAGGGGGGTCATGGAGTCAGGCTGGTACTTTTTAGCATCAATCTGCTCCAGTTTTTTGACCGGTTCGTTGAGGAGCAAGGTTTTGATGCCCAGTCCGTTAAAAGTGACCAGGGAGATGAAGTGTTCCTGTTCCGGGAACTGTTGCTCCATCCCTTTGACGGTCTGGACCACCTCATTGAAGCCGCTGATGGTGGCTTGTTTGATGGATTGCATTGATCCGCTTTCATCGAGGATGATCAAGTTGAATACCTGGTGTTTTTGTTCCATGGCTTAATGATTTAAAGGTTTAAGAAATTGATTTTTTGTTCTTTAATGTTCAGGATAAATGAAAAAAGGGAGAGTGGGAAGCGGAACTGTCGGGCCAGTCAGCTGCGGGATCTGGGGTTGGTATAAGGGAACGCTGATAAGGTTCCGGTAGGCAGAGGCCGCTTCAGAGGGGCGGCTGGTGGTTGGGGTACGATTTGAAAAAAAGGGTTATTGATCAGAACGGTGTCATTTAATTTAACGCAAAGGTACAACGGGGTTTTGACAACTTCTGACAATAAAAACTAAAGGCAAAAAAAGAATCAGAGATTCCTGAGTCCTTGAAGGAATTTTCCCCTGAGGAAATCGCGGAACGCTTCCGATCCGATGACCTGCACCTCATTGGGGAGCCCGGCCACAAACCGGCCGACTCCCTCAAAGCTGCAGACGCTCGTTTGCAGGATCCATTCGTTGTCCCCCACCTTTTTGAGCTCTTTCTCAGCCAGGGGATACTCTTCGATGAGCAGGGTAGCCGACCGCAGGGTCAGCTTCAGGGTTACCGGCAGCAAATGGTGGCTGTGTATCCTGAAAATATCGATAAATCCCGCCTCATGGCAGCTTTTATCCTTCCATCGCTGGTTCAGGAGTTTTACCTCGCCGATCCTCGAGAGCCTGAACAGTTTGTTGCTTTGCGATTCGGGCTCCCAGGCCCAGACCTGGATATAGTTGGTGGTAAAGGCGAAGGGTTCCACCAGCCGGTCACGGATCACCCGCGAATGAGCCGAACTGTATTCCCTGAGCACCACCTGTCTTTCCTCTCCGATGGCATCCACCAGCCGGTTCACATTTACCGCATTCTTCCCTTTGACAATGGTTTCCGCAAGAATCCTGTAATTATAGACGGTATAAAGTTTCTTCTTCAGGTTCTGCTTGATCAGGTTGTTCTCGTCGATGCTTTCGATGGCGCTCTTCAGGATATAGGCCTCCTCTTCGGTAAAGTGGATCAGCTGGCTGATGTCCCTGAAATAGGGCGACGACTTGTCAATGCGGTACACCTCTCCCTTCTTGCGGATCACAAAACCCGCTTCCCTGAAGGTGTCAATATATCGGTAAACCGACCGTTCGGAAATCCCCAGCCGCTGAGCCAGCTGTTCTAAGGTGGCCGAGGAGTTGCCGGTTAGCATTTTCATGATGCGCAATAGGCGGTCTATTTTGGGTTGGTCCATGGCACTCAGGAATTGATCGTACTTGGTTGTTATAAATGTAATCTATTTCAGGATATTTAACATCACAAAACACTACCTTCGCAGGGACGAACAGGCAGTTGGCTTTCCCAACGGCCTCAATAATAATCAGGGAACCTATAATTAAATCAGGACTTATGAAGAGAGCAATCCTTATCGCCGTTCTGGCGGCGTTTTTGGGCATGGGCTGCAGTACGCAGCCGGTAAAAACCGTATGGCTTGATGAGATGGACCTCAGCACCATGGAGACCGGATGGGGTTCGAACCACGTGAAAAAGTCGGTGGACCGGAATCCTCTGACCATCAACGGAACGGTCTACGAGCGGGGCGTAGGGACCCATGCCATCAGCAAATACATGGTGGATCTAGGCGGAAAGGGAAGGCGGTTCATGGCGACCGTGGGGGTGGATGACGAGGTCAAAGGGAAAGCATCCCTGGAGTTTTTCGTATTGGGAGACAAAAAAATCCTCTGGCAGAGTGGGATCATGACCGACACCACCGCGGCCCTTCCGGTTGACATCGACATCAGGGGCGTGAAGAAGCTGGCCTTGCTGGTTACCGACGGAGGAGACAACATCAATTTTGACCATGCCAACTGGGCCGATGCCAGGTTTGAGATCAGGGGTGACACCATCCTGGCTTTACCGCAGGCAGTGGCCGGAGAACCTTACATTCTTACCCCTCCTGTAGGGGATGCTCCCCGGATCAACGGACCATCGGTCACCGGGGCGACACCCGGCCGGCCCTTCATGTATAAGATTCCCGTTACCGGGAAGCGGCCCATGACCATTATCGCCGCCAACCTGCCGGCGGGGCTCTCCATGGACCCGGCCACAGGAGTGATCACCGGGAAGGTGAAGCAGGAGGGAGAATACCTGGTCGATGTGCGTGCTAAGAACGAGGCCGGTGAAGCGGCCCGCACCCTGAAGATCATCATCGGAAAGCACAAACTGGCGCTCACCCCGCCCATGGGGTGGAACAGCTGGAACAACTGGGCCTGTGCTGTGGACCAGGAAAAGGTGAAAGCCTCGGCCGACGCCATGGTCAGCCACGGCCTCATCGAACACGGCTGGTGCTATATCAACATTGACGACTGCTGGCAGTCGAGCGAGCGCACCAAAGCAGGGGAACTGCTGCCCAATGAAAAGTTTCCCGACATCAAGGGGCTAGCCGATCATGTCCACAGCCTCGGACTGAAAATCGGGATATACTCCTCGCCGGGGCCCACCACCTGTGCCGGCTACCCGGGGAGCTACAAATTCGAATTACGCGACGCCCAAACCTGGGCCAACTGGGGCATGGACTATATCAAATACGACTGGTGCGGATACAGCAGGGTGGTGGAGGACAATACCCTGGAAGCTTATCAGAAACCTTACAGGGTCATGCGGGAAGCCCTCGATCGGGTGGACAGGGATATCGTGTACAGCCTCTGCCAGTATGGGATGAAGGATGTGTCGGCCTGGGGTGCCGAAGTGGGGGGCGATCTGTGGCGCACCACGGGTGACATCGGTGACTCATGGAACAGCCTCTCTTCCATAGGTTTTGCCCAGGATAAAAACTCACCTTATGCCGGACCATCAGCCTGGAATGATCCTGACATGCTGGTGCTGGGCTATGTAGGCTGGGGCGCCAGCCTCTCCCCCACCCGGCTCACCCCCGATGAACAGTACAGCCACATCTCCCTCTGGTCGCTGTTGGCAGCTCCCCTCCTCCTGGGCTGCGACATGGAGCGCCTCGACGACTTCACCCTCAACCTGATCACCAATGACGAGGTGATCGCCGTCAACCAGGATGCTCTGGGCAAACAAGCCGTGCCCCTGGTCAGGGAAGATGGCATGGAAGTGTGGGTGAAGGAACTGGAAGATGGCTCCAAAGCTGCAGGCGTCTTCTACACCGGAAGCAGCAATACCGACCCCGTGGAGATGTTCAACTGGGACGAAGGAAAAACCTCACGTAAAATCACCGTTGACCTGGCGGCCCTGGGATTTGCCGGGAAGTGTACGGTTCGCGATCTGTGGCGCCAGCAAGAACTGGGAGCGTTCACCGGTACCTTTGATACCGAAGTGCCCTTCCATGGCGTGACCCTGGTGAAAATCACCGCCACCGAATAACCGAAAGGGAAATCCTTTCCACCATACCCCGGCTGAAGTTACCGGCCAGGGGAAGTACTCAGGCTTTCAACTGATATCCAGCACCTGGTTGGAGTGGATAAACAGGGTCTGACCAATTTGGTCATAGCCCAGGAAGAGTTCCTTTCCATCATGTTTGGCCTGCTCAACTCCGAAGCCGATCAGGGTAAGGCCGGCATTTTTAGACCGCTCATTTACCAGGCTTTTAAATGAAATATGAGGTTCTTCCCTGATCCATTCAATGTTATTTTTGGTGATGGGTAATCTGCCGATGTTGAGAAGTTCTTCCTGGGCTTTGCGCAGCGACTCGAACTGTTCTTCCTGGTATATCTGAAAAATACGGATATCTGACTTCTTCCAGGCCGGATGGCCCAGCATGATGTAACTGAGGAGGATCATCAGGTTGGCATTGTCGTAATCATAACTCCTTATCCAGATGTGGATGCCCCCCTTATAGAAGATCGGCTGGGTGGAGCAGCCAATGATGCCGATATCGAATCCTCCGGCACCTATCAGGGTTAGATTATCGATGATCTGGTCAAGACCTTCTGGTTCATCCTTGAAAAATTCGAGCAACACCAGGTTGTTTTCCATTCCAGAAACACCGGGCACCTGTATCGATTGGGCGATGGCAGAGGTGTAGGAAGGGGAGATGAGGGTGTCGATATAGACCTGGTTGGTAGCCGAGTCGAAGCGTTCGCGGAGGGTCTCCAGGTCTTCGCGTGCTTTCTTGTTGGTTTCGCTGGAATAGTATCCCGGAATTTTATGGATGTAGGTGCCAAAACCATATTTGTAACTGATCCAGTTAAGGACCTGGAAGGCTGTATCGCGTTTGAAGGATTCAGTGGAAATACAGAGGGCACTGGGGCGCCATTCGGAACTTCTGTAACGGGTCTGTCGTTTCTGCATATACACCTGAAGATTCCGGCTTAACTGATAAAGCGCGTTAAAGAATAAATTGGCCAGGCCTTGCCGGTTCCTATGGTAATGGTTGATATAAAAGTAGATCAACAGCATGACCGAGATGGCCAGAACGGCATAAAGGGTGCTAATTTTGAACATAATGACAACAGATGCCACGAATCCGGTCAGCGAAATGGCCCATTTTGATTTAAAAGAGGGGCGGTAGGAGGGTGAGGAACCGAAATGGTGAAGGAAGGAGATGAGGCAGAGGGAACCGTAGGTGACCATAAAAAACATGGAGATGATGCCTGCCACGGCGTTCACATCGCCGAATCCCACGAAGAGGAAGGCAATGAGACAGCTTACAATGGAGGCGTTGTAAGGTTCGTTTTCCTTCCCTTTTCCGGCATTCAACCATTTGTTGATCTGTTCTGAGGGAAAGAAGCTGTCCCCGGCCAGGGCCTGCAGGGTACGGGGAGCCACCATGACCGAGCCAATGGCGGCCGATATTGTGGAGGAGGCCAGGCCCAGCGGAATGACCAGGGCACCCGCAATCGCGATTTTTCCCATAATCATCTGGTCATTGACCAGCTCTTCCACAGATGCAGAAGAGGCCAGTTTCCAGATGATAAAAAAATAGATGACCATGCCGGTCAGCGTCCCCCCCAAGGTTCCGAAGGGAATGGAACGCCCGGGATTCTTCAGATCCCCTGATAGTCCGACCCCTGCCGTCATTCCCGTAAATGCAGGAAAAATAATGGCAAAGACCATGAAGAAACTCTGGGGATTCCGGAATTCAATGTTGCTGATGGAAAAACCGGTAACGGCTTGGGCCGTAGGCTTTCCCAGGAAAAACATCAGCAGGCTGATCACCAAAATACCTGCCACCAGGTAAAGTGCCTTCACCCCTATGTTGGCTCCCCGTTTGAGGATCATGAAGGTGAGAATCCCCATCACCGGAAGGCTCACTGCCTGGCGTGGCAAAACCCAACCAAAATGTTCGGCAAAGAGGTTAAAGAGAAAGTCAAACGATTCGGTGAAGGCGATTACATAAAAGGCGATACTGATGGCCTGACTCAGAAAAAGGGAGATACCGATGGTTCCTCCGATGTTCAGTCCGAACGAACGACTTATGATGAAATATTCGCCACCCCCTTCGACACGTTTATTGGTAGCCAGTTCAGAAATGGCCAGAGCAGTGGGAATGGTCACCAGATGCCCCAGCAAAATAATCAGGACAACGCCGATGAATCCCAGGGTGCCCACAGCATATCCAAAACGGAGAAAGAGGATGGCTCCCAGAATGGTGGAAATGGCCGTGATAAAAACGGGGCCCGTTCCGAACCGCCTTGTTAGGTTATTTTCGTCTTTCATACCTTTTTTTTACCAGTGGATTTAACTTAGGTTACGGCCGGAAAGCCATCGGATTGAACTTATTACGCATAAGGCATTATGGCTTTTTAATGTTGGAGGGGTGATTCCTGAAGATTCCGGTATTTATTGATATGTGTGGCGGTCTCCAGCAGGGTGGTCACCCAGATCTTGTCCTCGTTTTCCTTCAGGAATTGCACCAGCTCGCGGTGGGCTTCCGCGGAGACGTCGATATTGTGTTCTCCTCCCACCCCATGGAAGAGAAAGACCACCAGGGAGTGGCTTTCCATGGCCTTGCGGACCAGTGCAATGAGTTGTTCTCCGTTTTCGCCGTTGATCATGAAGCTGCCCACATTGGAAAGGTCGACGGTCATGATATCCTCCATTTTGCCATGGACCCCCCGCGCCACGGGAAACGTTTTCATCACCTCTTCCTTAAAGGATTGTCCTCCTGCATGCGTGTCGCCGCAGGTATAGGCTAAACTGCGGCTTCTCCTGCCATCGACGCCTTCCAGGATCAGGTTGGCCGCCCTGACTTCGTCCATAAAGCGGGCCACGCTGTAGTGGCTCAGGTCATATTCAGGGTTGACCCATGAACGCCCGGGCTGGCTTCCGTCACAGGGATGGAAAAGAGTGTGGTTACCCAGTTCATGGCCATTGGCGGCGGCCCGTTTCCATTCTGCGCTCCGGTTCCGGAAGGGCCCGGAGTTCCCGGGGATGTAAAAGGTGCCTTTCATGCCGCGGGCATCGAGTTGGCGGATGACATTGTCAAGGTGGACATTCAGTCCGTCGTCATAGGTAAGCACCACGGCGCACGATTTTCCGCGCCAGGGGCGGCTGTCGGCGACCTCCGGATCCCAGGTCTGAAAGGGAGAGGCAGGCAAATCTTCTTTGTTGTACAGATTGGCGCCTTCGGGATTGTCGGCCCAGGCATACCTTACCCTTTCGGGACGGGGCACCGCCTTGTGGCGGACCGATACCATGTTTCCCACGATGCGCGCTTCGGCAGGGTAGTATTTCCCGTCGGCCCCGGCGATCTCAAAGCGCCCCAGGGGCTCCCCGTCACGGGAGACCAGTCCGCCCCCCACATGGTCAAAGGCCAGGAGAACAGAATCGCCGCTGACAATACTGGACTTGTAGAGGGGTCCTGACCAGACCACCCCCGTGTCGCCGTATGCCAGCCGGAAAGCCCCCAGGGCAAGGCGTTCCCCCACATCCTTTTTGTTAAGGGGATGGATGTCGTTCCATTCGCCCAGGTCAATGGTCACCGCCATGGCTGTGTGGGGTTCAGCGAGGGCCAATCGCTGGGCCTCCCTGAGTTCGGCCCACTGGCTTTCGGCCGGAAGGTAGTCGACCTCCATGAAGTTGGCCAGCTGTACAAAGAGGAAGGGAAGCTCACCCTGTCCCCACTGGTTCCGCCAGTCGCGGATCAGCGCAGGCAGGTACTGGCGGTACCTTGGGGCGTTGCCTGTGTTGGTTTCCCCCTGGTACCAGAGGAATCCTTTGGCGGCATACCCCACCAGGGGGGCCACCATGGCGTTGAAGAGGGCCGCCGGCTGGTTCTGGGCGCTGAACTGCGGCATCCATGGCCCGGGTGTGAAGACTTGGCCTACCTTGTAGTACCATTCCCCGCGCAGATCAATGCGTTGGCCGCCGGCTTCCAGGAAATAGGGTTTGTCAGGTACGAAGCCCCCCTTTCCTGAGTTGTTGGTAACCCGCGATACAATCAGGTTTTTCCCTTCCTTAAGAAGCCCTGCGGGAACGGTATAGCGGCGCGGTGGATACTGGTAAGTGATGTTCCCTACCTGCTGGCCGTTCACGTAAAGGAAGTCAGAGTCGACAATCCGGCCCATAAAAAGTCGGGCGGGGAGTCCGGCCATGGAGGCAGGCAGGTCTATTTCCCTGCGGAACCAGACCACTCCGTCGAGGTTACGGATGCCCTGGTCTTCCCAGAATCCGGGAATGGTAAAGGGTTTCCATCCCACAGGGATGTAATCGGGCGATTGCCATGATTCGCGCTCTCCCCGGTCGGCCGGAAGTGGTTTTTCGGCAGGAGGAATGGCCAGGGCCCCAGAGGTGGGAGAAGCAGCCGAACCTCCCGCCGGTTCCTTTTGCGGGGCAGATCCCGCTTCCGGGCGTACTCTCACCGGGCGGGGGGTTTTATTCCGGTCGATGGTCTGCAGGATACCGGGAAACTCCCGGAAACCCTCTTCGCTGATCCACGCCTCAATGGGTGTTCCTCCCACGCTGGCATTGATGAGCCCCACGGGCACCCCGTATTTTTCATGGACGGCCTTTCCGAAGAAATAGGCCACCGCCGAAAACCCCAGTACATCCTGAGGGTTGGCGTCCTTCCATACACCCGGGGGCAGATCCTTTTGCGGGCCCTGAAGACTGGTCGCAGTGGGGATGAAAAAGTGGCGCACGGCGGGGAAACGGGCGGCGGCGATCTCCTGGCCATACTTCTCCTTCACCCGCTCCATTGGAAGCACCATGTTCGACTGGCCGGCACAAATCCATACATCACCAAAGAGAATATTACTGACTTTTAATATATTCTGACCCCGGAAAGTCATCTCCCAGGGACCACCTGCCTTCTGCGGCGGCAGGGTGATGGCCCAGGTGCTGTCGCGGCCTGTGGTCACCCGGTAATTTTTGTTCCTGAAGGTCAGGGTCACCTTTTCCCCGGGATAGGCCCACCCATGGATCTTCAGGGGAATTTCACGCTGAAGAACCATACCGTCGCTGACCAGCCGCGGAAGCGTGATCTTTGCCCGGGAGGTTCCGGATAAGAAAAGGAGAAAAGCGAGCATCAGTAAAAAGGGAATCCGTGGTTTCCGGAGAAAAGAATTTTTCATACACACTATTTATTTGAATCCGACACCAGATCTCAGGTTTTTACACGCCCTTTCCTTGAAAAAAATCACCGGAACCAGCCCATACCGTTTTGGGATTGCGCACCGGAGCCATGCAAACAACTGAAATCTGATTGAACAGCCCTAAAATTAGGCAATTTTTTCTTTGCCCGGAAGCTCAGTTCTGGCGTCTAAAAAGACATTAAAGTAGTTTATTGCTGGATATTGTTTATTTTTAGGCCGTCACGGGTGGTTTATAAAGCACGCTAAGGAAGAGAGACCATCTTGAAAATAAAGGGGTTAAAAGGATGAACGTCATTAAAACCGTGTTGATTATTGTGGGAACCGTATCTCTGGGACTGGGGTTACTGGGGATTGTGGTTCCAGGTCTGCCTGCGACTCCGTTTTTCCTGCTGACGGCCGGCCTCTGGATGCGCAGCTCCGAAAAATTGCACCGCAAACTTTTAGCCAACAAGGTGGTTGGCCGTTATATCCACGACTTCTATGCACGGAAAGGCATGACCCCCCGCACCAAAATCTATTCCATCGCCCTGATGTGGACGATGATCTCTATTTCCTGCGGTTTTTTCATCACTTCGCTGCCGGTGATCATCATCGTCGTGGCCACAGGAATCACGGGAACCGTAGTCATGGGCTTTATCATTCCTACGGTTCGCGATCCTTTAAAAGAGGATGCTCCTAAAGAGGAGAGGTTAACTCCTGCGGAAAGCAGCAGCCAGGCTGAATCGGCCTGAGTGAGCTCTTCTTCGCCCACTCCTCCGCTTTTGTCTCCTGGGGTTCCCGGGGACCGGCATGGATGCCATCGTCAGGCCATGGGAGCTTTTCTGACGGTGGCCGGGGCTTCGAGCTGCGGGATCTGGGTATAATGGCCCGCTTTGAGTTTCGCACGAACCTGGGTCAGCACCTCCTTGCGAGACTTTTGGTTTTTAGTGGCGTTCATCACCTGGCAGAAATAGTAGGTGAAGGCTCCGTGCCAGGCGTTAGCGATAAAAGCGTCTGCACTGGTCTGGTCGGCCCGGCAACCTGCCCAGAGGATATGGTGCACCAGTCCCTTATCGAGGAATTTCTCCTTCAGGGAACGGGGTTGTTTCTCTTCCATTTCCCGGAAAGCCTTGAATGACGGTGGGGGCATCCAACGGGGACGGCGGTTCCCGAACAGGTCAATGCTCTTGATTCCGGTGCCGCTATGGCAGGTATCCAGGTAAACCTCAAGCAATACGTTGGGAGGGAGCTGCACGAAAAGGTCGTGGAGTTCATCGTCGGTGATGATGAAATCAGGATCCCACTGGTTCCCTTTTGCTTTCAGATCATAAGGACAGAAGGCTTCATCGGCGCTGTCGGGCTCATCCCCGCTGAAGTCCGGTACCTGGGTGCCGTGACTCGACATACTGAAAACCAGGTAACTGAATTTTCCTTGCTTAGCCCCTTCCACCATCGCCTTTAATTCAGTCATGATCCTGGACTTGGTCGCCTGGGCATCGGTCAGCTTGGTAATGTCCGCATCAGTGAATTTGAGCCACTTCTTCAGTAGTTTGGTCATATCACCGGCATCCCTGACACACCCCCGTAATGCCGCATCGGGATAATTCTTGAAATTATTGATCCCGACACAAAGTGCTTTTCTTGTCATAAAGACCTCCTTTTTTTAAATGGTTTATGATGAGTGGTTGTTATCGAATATTCTCAAAATCAGATACAATATAACACATTTTTCACAAAATAACGACCACTTTGTCCTTTTTTTGCATCTAAAAGGGACTCCATCGGGGGTCAGCCCACCAGGATGAAGGGTGCCCAGTAATGGGGGTGGCTGAAATCCCGGGTTGGCCGGGTGGGAGCAAAGGGGCGACCGGGGCGGGAGGGGCTTTCCGGTAGGGAAACGGTTTCTTCCCGTGGGGGAGTGGCCGTTAAGATGGCCTCACCAGGCACTGGGATACCGGTGGCCTTTTTCAGGCGTTCTATTTCCCCGGGCAGGTCAGAGGTGGAGAGATTCCGGAGGTATTCACGGGCATGGCGGAGGGCGGCGGCAGGGGAGATCCCGGTCAGGAGGCGGCGGTAGAACTCCCCCATGAGCAGGGAGGTGGAGAGATCGTCGACGGGCCAGAGGCTGACGACGGCTCTGCGTACGCCGGCACCCAGCAGGGCACGGGTCAGGCCCAGAAGGTCATCGCCGCCGGTGGTGCGGCCTTTGCCGGTTTCGCAGGCACTGAGAACCGCCAGCTCCGCATCAAGGCGAATCCCTGCCAGTTCATAGACCGTGAGTTCCTCCCCGCCGGCCAGCATAAGGGCGGAATTGAAGGGAGAATCCCGGTCGAGTTTTCCGTGGGTGGCAAAATGAACCAGGGAGCATCCGGGGAGGGCTTCGCGGACCTTCACTTCCGAGGCGTTTCCGCCAAGAAGCGCCTTTGCTCCGAAGAGGGAGGCCACATAGCGGGCTTCGGTTTCCGCCCAGGCCAGGGTCCCGTCAGGGTTGCCGACAGCAAGGATCTTCCCCCTGACATCTACCCCCTTTCCGGGAGAGAGGTAGGCCAGGAGGCTGGCCGACGGCAGCTGAGAGATCTCCCTGCGGGCTCCCAGGGGTTCTCCCCTGTAAGGAAGGGCATGGAATGGCAGCAGATGGCTCCTCCCATGGGGAACGATGACCAGGCTGGAGAATTTTTCAAGGATTCCGGCCACAGGAAGAAGCAGTTTTTCGGCCAACCGTGCTCCTTCGCCCCGCTCGGGAAGAGCTCCATCACAAAAGGCTACGAAAGCTTCTATTTCCCTGTCGAGGAGGATTTCACTTGTTTTGAAAGCCAGGGAAGTGGCTATTCCCTCCTGGTCAATGGCCCACATCAGCAGGTCCTCATCGAGGTAGTAGTATTCCAGGAGGAGGGTATCGGTGGGCAGACAGGATGCCACCTCTTCCGCTGAAAGAAGCGGCGTGTTTCCGCCGGCAATGGCATGGAATTCCGGGAATGCCGCGGCCAGTTCCCCCTCAAGGGTCAGCAGGGTTTCTTCTGCTTCGGCAACCTTTGCCGAAAGTGCGTCGAGGCGTTCCCGCACAGGCGGCTCGGTCTTTCGTTCCCGGGAGAGGAGTCCCCGCAGGAGTGCCAGGCGGGTATTTTGTTCCCGCCAGGCACGCAGGATGGCGCTTTCACCGGCGGGGATCTTCCGCAATTGGAAACTTCCGGCCACCAGGTCCAGCAAGGCCCTGGATTTGGCCCTTTCAGCCAGTTGGAAAGCCTGCCGGTGGTCGCCCAGCCGGGTGGCGGTGCGTGCCGCATAGCCATAGAGATACTGGGCGCTTTTATCTGACGCCAGGGCGGTTTTCAGTTCGTCACGGGTGAGTTGGCTGCGCCGTTCCTCAAGAAGGCGGATTGCCAGTCCATAGGTGTCCAGGGCTTGCGTGAGCAGGCTTGTCTCCCCGGAAGAACCGGCCAGGCCTTCGTACATCTCTCCTATTTCCGTGAGGGAGTGCCACGGGTGCTCCCCTTCACGCCACCACTCTTTCCCTGCCAGAAGTTCCAGTTTTCCCAGGTATTGCCATGCATCATCAAAAGCTTTCAGGCGTATGAACATGGAAAAGGCCTGTTCCAGGAAGCGCCGCTGCTCCAGGCGTTGTTCGGCCCGGAGGTGGTCGCCCCCTGCGGCGGCAATGCGTTCCGACAGGTGGCCGGCAAATCCTTCGCCCGCCAGGAGGTTCCGGAGGTGCTCCCCATACGCATGGGCGGCTTCCGTGTATTGCCGCTCTTCAGCCAGAAGGAGGGTTTTCATGTAGGGGCGCTGCGCCGGACTCACCTCAGGCAAAGCCCGGCGGGATTCCTCCAGCCAGTGGGCAGCAGCGGCCTCATCACCCGCCTCCCTGAGGTTACGGGCACGGTAGAGAGGTGCGAGCACCCGTGAAATTTCGATATTATAGAGGGCCATTCCCCGGAGGGCTTCCACGACGGCTTCCTCAGAAAGGGCATCTGGGGATGTGGATCCGGCCGGAGTAAGTTCAGCGGATAACTTCCGGAACCGGTGTGTGGCACGTTCCATGCCGTCGGGGTCGGTTTGCTGGAGGTAAAGTCTGAATACCGAGGCGTTGAGCATGAAAAGGCGCTGTCGCAGGTAAGGGGCCAGCCGGGGCCGTTGCCGGGCATCGGCGGAAATCAGCTCCAGAGCCTCTTCATACCAGGTCAGGGCGGCTTCCCTTTCCCCTGCGGCCTGATGGACGGCCCCCAGATCAACCAGTATCTGGGCCATGTTGGAGGGGGCGCTGCAGGTTTCGAAAAGGATACGGGCGATCTCAAAGGCGGCGAGTGATTTTTCATACTCTCCCCTGCGGAGAAGAAGATGACGGGCAAAGCGGGCAGCCAGGAAAGCCAGTCCCAGGGCGTAGCTGAAGCTTCCCTCTTGTGCTGAAAGGTTTCCCGTATCATAAGCCAGTAGCAGGGCTTCCCTTTTTCTGCCCTGGGCCGCCAGGGCGAGTGCCTGGTGGGTGGCGGCCAGGGCAGTGCCCCGCAGGTCGCCGCACTGCCGGAAAAGAGCGGCGGCTTTTCCGGCGTTGACGGCTGTGGCCCCGAAGTCATCGCGGAGCATCGAGAGGTATCCCTGACGGAGGAGCAAGGCGGCCTCTCCACGGGCCGCCCCCGCGGAGGCAAAGTACTTCCCGGCCTCTGCAAATAAGGCGGCGGCGGCTTCTGTTTGCCCGGGTCCGGGAAGCCGGAACTCCTCCGCTTCCATGGAAACGGGAAGTGCCGTCGTATCGGAAGTACTCTCCTCGATGGCCAGGTTCCACACCAGGGGAGAACTGAAGGGTGCCGCCAGCCAGTCGGCACGGGTCATCAGGCAGAAGGCGGTTCCTGCGGCATCCTGTGCCCGGCGGTATAAGGATTCTGCTTTATCGAGAAATGAGGAGGCTTCATGGGAGACTCCTGCTCTCCGGTAGAGGTCGGCCGTTACCCAGGCGGCGTAACCCGCCACTCCCCACTGGCTTTCGGCTTCGGCCCAGCGGAGGAGTTTCAGGGGAGCCGCCGTGAAAACCGGCAGCGACTGGTCAAGGGTAAAGGAGGCGGCCACGTAGCGGTTGCTGCCGAGGGTACTGCGGGCAGGTTTCAGGGCACAGAGGAAGCCGTAGATGAGCCACGATGTATTGCGGAGGGTTTCATCGCCGGAGTTCTGCATCAGGGTGTTCCAGAGGGCATCCTCTTCACGGAGATCTTCAGCACCCCGCCAGCGGGCCTGGATTTCGAAAGCACCGGCGCCGTTGCCGTCGGGAAAGGTGTTGTAATGCTCGTGAATCGCCAGAAGGCGGCAGGTAACCTCCAGGAGCTGCAACCGGGGATGGGCGGCCGACAGCAGGCGCGCCTCATCGAGGAGCTGAAAGGCCCGGGGAAGGCGGCCCGCCATTATGGAGACATACGCCAGGGTCACCAACGCTTCGCCATGCTCTGCAGCCGGTGCAACAGACAAACCATCGGGATGAGCCCGGCTTGCAGCCTCCTTAAGGAAAGCTTCCCCCAGCGATTGCGCCAGGGTTAAATCCCCCTTCATCTCCTCGTAAAACAGGGAGGAAAGGGCAGAAAAAACCAATTCTTTCATACCTCAACCCGAATCAGATCTCTCTCGTGGCATCACCCGTCTTTCAATACTCACGATCTCCCTGAAACTCCTTGTTACGGCTTATCCTGGAACAGGGAAACGCATCCCAGTGAACTGGGAGGCATTTGACGGGCAGATGCTGTAACTGTTATGACAACTCCCTTAACCATGCCTTGACAGATGTGGCTCCTCCGGAGGGAGTGAAATAGCCGAAGTGGTGGTTTTTGGTGCGGAGGACCTTAAGGCGGGGCCAGGTGCCGTTGCGGACGCCCTTCATGCTTTTAAGTCCGATCATGCCGTCGTTTTCCTTTTCGCCGATGAGGAGGCTGGCCGATTTTCCCAGGATCTTATGGGCGAGGCGGTTAAGGCGGGCACCTTCCCCACCGGCGGGGTCACATTTCCCGGCCAGGACCAGGTAGGGAATCGTCGCCGGGCTTTGGAGGCCGTTAAGGCGTGCCAGAGCTTCCGAGGTGGTGGTCATGTCCTTCCACCCTTCGCCCTGGTCATAGAGTTCCTTGAAGGGCCAGGCCAGAATGCCGGCCAGGGGAAGGGAGGAGATGTTGCCGATGGCCCCTGAGAGGAGGTACAGGGCGGCGCGGCTGATGTTGGCGATGGGAGTGCCCAGGTTTGGGGGACCGGCGAGGATCATTCCGTCGGTAAAGGCATCGCCGCCCGCGATTTCCGTCATGCAGCGGGCTACGAGGGCTCCCGGGCCGTGGGCAAAGACATGAAGGGTGATGCCGTCGCCGTGGGCCAGTCCGCATTTCTGGCGGAGGGCCGTGGCCAGTGCCGCACCACTGGCTTCCACACCCGTACCGAAGCTTTCGTAATCCCAGGTGAGAAACCGGGTGTAAGCCGGAGTCATTCCCTCCAGAAGGGGTACCAGTTCGCGCGCAATTCCCGCCGATTGGGAGAGGAATCCATGGACGAATAGGGCCACCCTGTCACCGGAATGAAAGATAGCCGGTACAGGATCCCGGTAGCGAAGTCCTCCCTGGGTGAGTTCCACCAGGCGGAGGCCGCTGTTTTTCTCAGGGCGGCCCAGCTTTCTGCACAGGAACAGGCGGAGTGCTCCCCCTATGCTGCGGGTAGGATCGCCACCACCGCTCACGGCGGGCGGCAGGGCAACGATATCGACTTGTCCGGGTCCCGCACTGTAGCCCACCGGCAGATAATCCTCCCCATCAAAGGCCACAGCCAGGAAATCTTCCTCAAGGGAAGAAAGGGCCTGTCCGGAACGGAGGTTTTCTCCGGAAGAATAAGCCTGCCCGGAAGGAAATCTTTCTCCGGCAGAGATGGTTTCTCCTGGTATGTAGTCCTGATCCGGGAAGCCGGTATGAGAATCAACAGGGAGGCCGGCATGAGAATCAACAGGGAGGCCGGCATGAGGAGCGACCCGGAAGCCGGAAGCAGGGTCACCAGGGTGACCGGAATGAGGAGTAGCCGGGGGGTTGGAAGAGGGTTTCCCCGGAAGGTGGAGGCGCAGCGGGTTTTGGGGGGAGACCACTCTGCGGGAGGCTTCCCCGGCTTCAACGGTGAGGAGCAGGGGTTGTTCTGAAAGGCCGCGGGAAGTGCTGCGGGTCACAGGGGTCAGCCATTCGCCAGTAAGGGCCGGCGGAAGTTTTACACCCTCCCCGGGGGCCAGTCCCCGGCGGGTTCCCTCCATGGTGTCGAGGGAGATTCTTCCAGTGAAGCCAGCGGGGGCGGCGAGGCTGAAGCCGCGCCCCAGTTCCACGGTGGCCGCATCGCCGTGCAGGTCGGCAGCAGGGGTGTGCCTGACCAACCTGTAAGCCAGTTCCGCGGTGGCCAGCTCCTCCCCTGCCGGCAGCCTGGCCGGTTTTCCGCGGGTAGAGCCTCCCGAAACCTTTCTGCCGAGGAGTGCTTCCAGGGGCGAAAGGGAACGGGTCCCTCTCCCACCGGAAACAGGAGGCACCTCCAGGGGGTCCTGCTCCAGCATCGCCAGGTCACAGGGAGAAGTGGTGACCATCAGTTTGAGGACCTCCCGGCTTTCGTCCCACCTTACCTCCCCGGGCTGATCACCGGGAAGATAGAGTTCCAGGGGGGCCCCTCCGCTGCCCGTCATTCCCGAAATCAGCTTGTGGCCGGCTTTGAGGAGCTCCTGCTGGCCGGCGACAGGGTAAAGGCGGTAGATGCTGAAATCGGGGTTCAGGATAAACAGATGCGGATAAACGTCGGTATTCGAGAGGTTAGTGATCTCCTGGGCGTAGAGGTTGCTGCTTTTCTCCTCCGGAAAATAAGGGATGGTGAGGGTTTCGCCGGGAGTTTGGGGGATCTCACTGGTGGCAGAAATCCCATCACCCGAAACTGCCGTGCAGCGGAGCAGCCTGAGGGAGAATTTTCCCTGGAGCCGGGAAGGAATTTCGCCACTCAACTGAAGGATAACGCGGTAGCGGGCGATGCTTTCCAGGGCGCTGACCGTTCTGGCCGGGTTGCAAGTGGGGTTATCCCCGGGGGAGACCAGCAGCCGTCCCTTTTCGTCGCGGATGGTGACTCCGCTTTCTTCCACGGCGACTATCAGGGCAGGAACCTTCGTGGGTTTCTCCGGAAGTTCCAGGAAGGGGGAGGGTTTTCCGTTGCCGTCGTGGCCGAGAATCTGTGCTCTGACCGCCTCCAGGAAGAGCAGGCCGGGTTCTCCGCCGGAAGGTTGAAGGAGTACCTGCTGTCTGGGTGGAGCGCTGCTTTTCCGGAGAAGCTGTTCGGGCACTCCTGAGGGGGCCGCACTTTCCACCATCGCATCACCGAAGATGGTGCGTCTGACAGCTCCCTCGCACTGTGGGGTCTGATCGGAAAAGAGGGCCGGCACCTTCTGGAGCACATAGGCATGCCAGTCGGCATAGGTCGCCCCGGAAGGTTTGCTTCTGAGGTATTGCAGGGAGAACCAGGTGAGGGCGCCGTGGGGTTCCTCACCCGGGGGGTAGTATTCGTTGGATTCCTCGCGGTCGAGGCAGCCGGCCAGCAAGACGTGGTTGGGATGATAGACAGCCCATCCGCTGCGGGTGGTCCTGAGGGTGGTCTGGGGAGTGCCCAGGGGAGTGCCCATAACAGGTACAGCATTCACATCACCATCTCCCGGAGCCGGTCCACTGCTTCTTTCACCGGCGGAATCCACTGTGCGGTCGTCGCCGGCCATAGTTCCTGGTCTGCTATAACCGGGGTTTCCTCCCGACACATTTTGGGAAGATATGCGGGAGAGGGATTGCAGAAAAGCAGCATCGAGGTTGGCCGGAGGTTTTCTGGAGTCGGCGGGAGCCCGGCGGGTGGTGGCTTTCCCTCCGGGGGCAATCATACGGGTGCCGGATCCGGAATGACAGCAGTCGAGGATCACCGTGATGTGGGGGCCCTTCTCCTCCGCCAGCCTTTCGATCAGGGCGGCCAGGGTTTTGTCGGGAATGTCAAAGACCTGACCGGTGCGGCTGTTGTAAGGAACGATGGTTTCGTCGAGGCCATCGGGTTCGGTGCCCGTGTTGTCGGGCATCTGGGAGCCGTGGCCGCTGAACTGGAAAAGAAGCTGGCTTCCGTGGGGAATCGCAGGATTCCCGACCAGGAATTCCTTGAAATTCCGGAGGATGGCCGCCCGGGTAGCCTCCCCGTTGACCAGGGTTTTCACCTGTTGTGCAGGCACCCCCATGGAGCCGGTGAGGAACTCCTGCATGCTGGTCACATCGTTGACACACCCCACCAAAGGGGAAACAGCGTAGGACCTGTAGCGGTTAATACCCACCAGCAAGGCCCAGATGTTGTGGTTTTCGTTTGCCATACTTCGTATACTGTATACCTCCTTCCGGGTTGGGGCAAACCAAATTTCACACTGACCCAGGAAGTGTGGAAAGGTTTTTCTGGCTTACCCGGACATCCGGAGAGTTGTACTATCAGACAATTTACGTTTTTTTTCATCCAGATACAACTGAATCCTTAATGAATCCCTCCGGAGATGGGGACAAGGTGCGACCTGACTGAATAGAGGTAGTCGGATCTTTCCCTGGTTTATTCAGCGGTCATTGTCCCTGCCAGAAAAAAATGAACAAAAAGGAGCACTGATTTGTATTATTTTCATTAAAATAAGTAAAACAAAAAATGAAAGATTACATGGTCCGGTTCCGGAGGGTTCTGCTACCCTCCGTACTGCTATTCTTTATATATTCGTGTTCAGCGAACGACGAGATGTCCGGGATGTACAGACCAACAGAGAGCAGCGGGATTCCGGTTTCCGGGGAGAAGAGGTACCTGGCCCTTGGAGATTCCTATACCATAGGGGAGGCGGTCGCTGCGGACCAGCGGTGGCCGGTGCAGTTGCAGAAGAAGCTAACCGGGGAAGGGGTGAAGCTGGCCTCTCCGGAGATCATTGCCCGCACGGGGTGGACCACCGCGGAACTGGCGGAGGGGATCAGGCAAGCCAACCCGAAAGGGCCCTATGATCTGGTAACCCAGCTGATCGGGGTCAACAACCAGTACCGCGGCCTCGACACCGCGGAATACCGGAAGCAGTTCAGGGAGTTACTGATTCAGGCGGCCACTTTCGCTGGCAACGACTATGCTAAGGTAATTGTGGTCTCCATTCCAGACTGGGGATATACCCCATTCGGCGGGTCGCGCAACAGGGGCGACATCAGCAAAGCCATTGACCAGTTCAACCGGATCAACCTGGAGGAGACCCGGAAAACCCCGGCGGTTTACGTGGATATCACCGCCATTTCACGGAATGGTCTTGTGGAACCGCAACTGGTGGCCACCGACGGACTTCACCCTTCCGGAGAACAATACCGGCGCTGGGTGGAACTGGTTTTTCCGGTAGCAAAAACCATTCTGAGCAAGTAAATCACTTATATTAAGGATATCCTGCCTTTTCTACAGGATTCGACTGCATGCATCGGATCACCGTGTCGTTTGACTCATCCGGCGAACAAAAGCCACCTTCAGGCAAAAAGCAATTTGCATAAGGTCATTGGGTTTGTATATTTGCAGGTAAGGGCGTCGTTCATTCGCTGACTCCACTCCGGCAAAACCGGGAGCACTTTCCCGGCCTTTGCTTTCACCGGAATTTGACAATTTGAGGCCCTTACAGGAAATGACCAGGCAAAAGAGTATCTTATGACCGACCTAGCAGCTCCCGGAATCCCTTCCATTTCAACTGATTGGGCATATGCCCGTGAATGTGACGAGGCCGATCCGCTGGCCTGTTACCGGGAGCGGTTTCTGCTTCCGGAGGAAGGATTGATCTACCTTGATGGCAACTCGCTGGGACCGCTGATGCATGCCACGCGGGAGGTGGTGGAGGAGCTGACCGTCAGGCAGTGGGGGGAGGAGCTCATAGAAAGCTGGAATGCGCACTGGTGGGATCTGCCGGTGCAACTGGGCGATTTGGTGGCGCCGCTGGTGGGAGCATCCCCCGGAGAGGTGGTCATGGCCGACAGCACGTCGGTGAACCTATACAAGCTGGCACACGGGGCGTTGAAGCTGCGGCAAGGCCGTACCAGGGTGGTCAGCGACACCCTTAATTTTCCTACCGATCTTTATATCTTGCAGGGCATACTGAAGGAAGCCGGACCTCAATATGAGCTGGTGCTGGCGGGGAGCCGTGATGGGATCCATCCCGATCTCGAGGAACTGGAAGCCCTGATCACAGAAGAGACGGCATTGGTGGTGCTTTCGGCGGTGCTCTTCAAGAGCGGTTATTTTTACGATATGGCAGCGGTCACGGAGATGGCCCACCGGAAGGGGGCGCTGGTGCTGTGGGATCTGAGCCACGCCACGGGCGCCGTCCCCCTGGCCCTCGATGCGGCGGGTGCTGACCTGGCGGTAGGATGCACTTACAAATACCTCAACGGGGGGCCCGGGTCACCGGCCTTCCTCTATGTGAGGAAGGATCTGCAACCACAACTGGAATCACCGCTGCAGGGATGGTTCGGGGAGCGGAATCCCTTCCGCTTCGGACTGGCATATGCCCCGGCGGAATCCATCAGGAAATATCTGGCGGGGACGCCGCCCATTCTCAGTATGGCGGCTGTGAAGCCCGGGGTGAAGATCCTTCTGGAAGCCGGCATGACACGGATCAGGGAAAAGAGCCTCCGGCAGGGCGAGTACCTGATCTACCTGGCCGGGGAACTGCTGTCGCCCCTGGGATTTTCAGTAGCATCACCAACCGATCCGGCCCGCAGGGGTTCCCATATTGCCCTGCGCCACCCCGAGGTCTTCAGGATCTGCCAGGCGTTGATCCACCCGTTGAACGGAGAGGAAGCGAAGGGGGAAGAATTGAGAAAGAATCCCGGTCCGGGGGAACATTCCGGCCACCCGTCAGATGAAAACGGCTTTCAGTCGCCGGGAATTAGCCATCCGGAAGGGAATTCCGGTTGGGGAGTCAACAATGAAATTGACCCTGTGGTGCCAGGCAGCCTTGAAAGAATGGGAAAAAAGGTGCGGGTGATTCCCGACTTCCGGGCTCCCGACAACATCAGGCTGGCCATCACCCCGCTTTATACCACATGGAGCAACCTTCTCACCGCAGTGCAACGGATGAGGGAAATCGCCGAAAGAAGGGAGTACCTCCGCTTTTCACCCATGCAGAAGCCGGTAACGTGACCGCCACAAGAGAATCCATGCCCTGAAAAAGGGAGCATCTCCCATACTACCCGATTTTATACGGATGTATATAATTCATTACGAATGTATGGCTGTAGAAATATCCAAATTATAAATCCGTATAAAGATTACACGCAATCAGGACGAACTGCGGTACTTACTTATTTCCGGTATTTTGTGCAACCGTTTGTCAGACGTTGAAGCGGATATGGAGGATGTCGCCGTCGTCAACGATATAGTTTTTACCTTCGACGAAGAATTTGCCTTTTTCCTTGCAGGCCTGTTCCGATCCCAGGGTGATGAAGTCGTGGTATTTCATCACTTCGGCTCTGATGAAACCGCGTTCGAGGTCGCTGTGGATGACGCCTGCTGCCTGGGGGGCGGTCATGCCCCGGTGGATGGTCCACGCCTTGATTTCCTTGGGGCCCACCGTGAAGAAGGAGCAGAGGTTGAGCAGCGCATAGGCTGACCGTACCAGCCGGTCGACCCCCGGTTCCGTCAGTCCGGCATCGTTGAGAAACTCACGTCGGTCCTCCTCGCTGTCGAGGTCGGCGATTTCAGCCTCCAGTTTGGCCGCAATGATGATCCCTTCGGCATGGTGCCCCTTCAGGAATTCCATGACTTTTTGAGTATAGGCATTTCCGGTCACGGCAGAAGCATCGTCGACGTTGAGGACATAAAGGACCGGCTTGGCCGTGAGCAGCATGAGGTCCTGGATATGCCGCTTCTCGTTTTCATCGAGGTCCAGATCCCTGATATTGCTGAAGGACTCCAGATGCTGCTTCACCTTCTGGAGCGCCTCCATGGCGGCTTTGGCATCCTTGACCCCCGCCTTGACCAGCTTTTCGGTGCGCTGGATCTTCTTCTCCACGGAGGTGATGTCCCTGACCTGCAGCTCGAAGTCGAGGGTTTCCAGGTCACGCAGAGGATCAACACTTCCGTCGATGTGCATGAGGTTCTCATCGTCGAAGCAGCGCAGAACGTGGATCAGGGCGTCGGTATCCCGGATGTCGGCCAGGAAGCTGTTGCCCATCCCCTCCCCTTCACTCGACCCTTTGGCCAGTCCGGGAATGTCGACAATCTCAACGACCGCCGGAACCAGCTTCTCGGTAGGCTGGAATTTCTCCAGCACGGCAAGACGCGGGTCAGGAACCCTGATCATTCCGAGGTTCGACTTGTTGGAGGTGAAGGCAAAGCGTGAGGTCTCCGCCTTCACATTCGACATGCAGTTGAAAAGGGTGGTTTTACCCGTATTGGCCAGGCCGATGATGCCGCACTGTAAACTCATATGCTGTTCTTTTTCTGGTAAACGCTTATCAGATTGGTGAAAGGAGCTTTCCTTTCACCGCTGCAAAGGTAATCCATATTTCCCATTATCCCGCAATTCGCCATCAACAGGCAGAGGCAGGTGAAAAGATGGGAAGGGAACTGGCGAGATATTTTCGACACCAAATTCCGGGATTTGTAAGTTGCTGACAAATCAAATCTTCCTGGAATCCGGCAATGATACCTGTTTGCCGGATTCTTCAATCTTTGCCAATCTTAGAGACATCTGCTGTTGGTGATCACAATGACCCTTCACACCATCCCAGGTATAATCTCAGGACTCCTCCTCACCATCGGTCATGTCATCGGCCAGGTCGGGGAGGATTTTTCGGGCTTCGGCGGCGGGCATGGCTTCGACCTTCCGGAGGTGGCGCTGGATGGCCCTGGTGCGTGCGCCCACCACGTTGTCGAGTTGTCCGAGACCAGTCTGGATATTGTTCTGGGCCTTGGTCAGCATGCCCCCGAATTTTTCGAATTCCGTCTTGACGGACGAGAGGATCTGCCACACCTCGCTGCTGCGCTTCTGGAGGGCCAGGGTGCGGAAGCCCATCTGAAGGCTGTTGAGCAGGGCCATGAGGGTAGTGGGGCCGGCCACGGTGATCCTGAATTCGTCGCGCAGCTGGTCAACCAGGGAGGAGCGGCGGATGACCTCGGCGTAGATGCCCTCGAAGGGAAGGAACATGATGGCGAAGTCGGTAGTGTGGGGAGGATCGATGTATTTATCACGGATGTCGCGGGCCATCTTCCTGATGGTGCCTTCAAGGCTGGTGGAGGCTGCGTCGATATCGTCGGGAAGGGCATTCTCGTAAGCTTCGATGAGCCGCTCGTAGCTCTCCCTGGGGAACTTGGCATCGATGGGAAGGTAAACGAAGTCGTCCTCCTCCTCACTGCGACCGGGCAGTTTGATGGCGAACTCCACGGCATCATTGCTTCCTGTTTTCGTGCGCACGTTGGCTTCATATTGCCCGGGGGCCAGGATCTGCTCCAGGAGCATGGCCAGTTGCACTTCGCCGACACCCCCACGAAGCTTCACGTTGCTCAGCACCTTCTTGAGTCCTCCCACATCGGTGGCGATGGTCTGCATTTCACCCAGCCCGCGCTGTACTTCCAGGAGCTGCTTGCCCACCGTCTCAAAGCTCTGGCCCAACCGCTCGCTCAGCGTCTTTTCCAATTTCTCTTCCACGGTGGCACGGATGGTTTCCAGCCTGGATTCCGTGCTTTTCACAAGGTCGTTCTGGCGGATTTCTAACTGGCCAAACTTCTCGCGTTGCAGCTCGCTGAAATCCCTGATGTTTTTGTCCAGGGATTCAGAAAAACTCTTAATCGCCTTCTCTAAGGCCTCCCGTATCCGGCTATTGTCACTCAGCGACTGATCAGCCAGCAACTTCAGCTTCTCTTCCACTTTGGAGGTGATCTTCTCCAGTAAGTCAACCGTACGTGAGGTGAGCTCCTTCAGTTCAGCTTTCAGCGCTTCCGATTTTTTTCCCTGTTCTGCTGCAAACGCCGATAGGTTTACAGCCTGTTCTTCCCGGTTGGTTTTGTTCATTTCGGCCATCCGGCTGGTAAGGGTTTCCACCCTGTCGGAAAGGGTTTTGTGGATGCCTTCCAGCGCCTGCTGGTTTTGGATCGTCATTCGATCGAGGGATTCCAGCAGTTCCCTCCGGAATTCAAGAAGGGCTTTGCTCAATTCGAGCCGGCTATCGCGGGCCAGTGACGCGCTCTCCTCACGGCTGATGCGGAACTCCTCGCGCGAAGCACTTTCCATGCGGAGCAGTGAGGCTTCCAGCCGGGTGAGGGCAGTGTTCTGTTGGGCCAACAGCGTCTCCATACTGAGGACCCGTTCAGCCAGCAGGGTCTCCGCGGGTCTCTTCCGCAGAAGTAACATCAAAGTCAGCCCCAGGAGGAGTAACAGAAGTATCGCGATGACCATCAGTAAGATCCATTCCATTTCAGCAGTAATTTGTGAAGCCCTGAAGTTACCACAAATCGCGGTAATCCATATGCTCCTCCCATCCCATATCCGCAAAACGCATCAAGGAGAGCGACGAACGGCAACAGATGAACACAATTTTCCGGTAAATATTATGTTAAGAGAAAAACGCCTGCGATGTTCCACTTAAATCCATAAGCTCAGGCGGGTGATGACGCCACCGGGGAGGGCAGCAAATGTTGTTCACTTAAACCGGTAAAGCTCAGAGCCGCCATGACAGAATGAAATTCCCGGGAATGCCATAATTTTGGTATCTTCGTTTGAGCCAACATAACGTAATAACCACATGAAGAAGATTATCAGGACTTTAATCATTTTGCTATTTCCGGTACTTCTCTTTGCCTGTAACAGGCCCACTGATCCCAAACCCGTTGGACCGCTTCCGGCGGAACGGCAACTGGTCTGGCATGAGATGGAATTTTATGCCTTCATCCATTTCAATATGAACACCTTCACCAATATGGAATGGGGCATGGGCAACGAGAAACCTGAATCTTTCAATCCGACCGCACTGGACACCCGTCAATGGGCCAGGGTGTGCAAGGAAGCCGGGATGAAAGGGATCATCATCACCGCCAAGCATCATGACGGGTTTTGCCTCTGGCCTTCAGCCTATACTGAACATTCGGTGAAGAACTCACCCTGGATGGAGGGGAAAGGTGATGTGATCAGAGAGTTATCCGACGCCTGTCGCGAATATGGTTTGAAATTCGGGGTGTATCTTTCTCCCTGGGACCGCAACCATGCCGATTATGGCAAGCCCGAATACCTCGGCTATTTTAGAAACCAGTTGCGTGAACTGCTGACCAATTACGGGGATATTTATGAAGTGTGGTTCGACGGGGCCAACGGGGGTACGGGTTATTATGGCGGAGCCAATGAAGAGAGGTGGATTGACAACCGGACCTACTACCAGTGGGACACGGTCTTTGCGCTGGTGAGGGAGTTACAACCCATGGCATGCATCTTTTCCGATGGCGGGCCCGATATCCGCTGGGTAGGGAATGAGGAAGGCTGGGCCCGGCCTACCAACTGGAGCCTGCTAAAACGGGATGATTTTGCACCCGGGATCGCCAAAGATCTGGAATGGCTGCGGGCAGGCCAGGAAGATGGAACCCATTGGGTACCTGCTGAGGTGGACGTTTCCATCAGACCGGGCTGGTATTATCACCCCTATGAGGACCATAAGGTCAAGAGCCTGCCTCACCTGCTGGATATTTATTACCACTCAGTAGGCCGCAATGCCTCCATGCTGCTGAATTTCCCGGTAGATAACCGGGGATTGATCCACGACAATGATGCTGAAAGGGTGTTGGAACTGGCCAGGGCGCTCGAGGCTGATTTTAAAACCGACCTGGCTTCCGGGAAAAAGATCACCGCATCGAATACCAGGGGAAAAGCACGGAAATTCAAGCCTGAGAATCTGCTTGACGGTAATAAGGAGACCTACTGGGCCACCGATGACAGTGTTCTGAAAGCTTCGGTAACCATTGACTTTGGAGAAAAAATCAGTTTTAACCGGTTTCTGGTCCAGGAATACATTCCTCTGGGGCAACGGATTAAAAGTTTCGTGGTAGAGGCCCTGGTCGAGGATGAGTGGAAACAGGTCGCCACTGAAACCACCATCGGCTACAAGAGAATTCTGCGGTTCCCCACCGTTGAAGCTACCGCACTGCGATTTTCGGTGGAAGAGGCCAAAGGATCCCCGGTGATTTCCAATATACAGATATTCAATGCTCCGAAGATTCTGGAAGCACCGGTGGTCAGGCGTGACCAGCAGGGTTACGTCTCGTTATCGGCTGCCGATAACGAGGTAGAGATATATTACACACTGGATGGTTCAGAGCCTGGTTCAGGAAGTCAACAGTATAAAGACACTTTTCTTCTCGACAGAAAGGCAACGGTCAAGGCCATCGCCATTGATCCGGCTTCCGGATTGAAAAGTCCGGTCGAGATCAAACCGCTGGATATACCCAAAACCAACTGGAAGATTATGGGTCCATGGGCGGCATTGCCCGGAGCCGGGAGTATTTTTGACGGTGATACGCGTACTGCAACCTGGTTCCCGGGAGAACTCCCTTCTGAAATGGTTATTGACCTCGGGCAATCCGTTGAAATTTCGGGATTCAGCTATTTGCCACAACAGGGACGTGACCTCTCGGGCATTGTCATCAACTATGAACTGTATATCAGCGCTGACAACCGGAACTGGGGCTCCCCGGTCATAGCCGGTGAGTTTTCAAACATCAGAAACAGTCCGGTCCTGCAGCAGCTATCGTTTACAACCACTACGGGGAGGTATTTGAAATTTAAAGCCCTCACCACAGTGAATGACCAACCCCGGATAGGTATGGCTGAACTGGATGTGGTGACCCCGTAGTCCTTTAACAGGGAGAGCTCTTATACCAGCAGAATAGCTCTGCTGTGCACCTTTTTTTAGTTGTTCAGGTAGTCTGAGATAGAATCGACATACTCCTCGAAGGCTTTTTTCCCTTTTTCGGTGATTTTACAGGTAGTCAGGGGGTAATTTCCCCGGAACGATTTGTGAATATCGATATATCCGGCCTCTTTAAGTTTCGTAAGCTGGAAGCTCAGGTTGCCTTTTGAAGTGCGGGTGCATTCCAGCAGGAAATTAAACTCTGCTGCATCCACTCCCATCAGTACCGACACCACGGCCAGGCGTACCTGGGAGTGAAGCACAGGATCAAGTTCCCTGAACCTCATTTTCCCAAAGATTTACGGGCAAAGAGGATGTGCCCCGGAAGTATGAAGGCTACGAACCAGGCAATGGATTCGAAAAGCAGTTGATTGGTGAGTTCAAACCAGGAGGAGGCCCAGGCCAGTAAGCCAAAGATAATCCCTGTCAGGATCATAAGCCGGTAACGTAAAATAACTCCCGACACGATGACGGCATAGGCGAAAACCACCATAAAGATGGGGTGCTGCAAATCAAACCTGACTTCATGCAGAATATTCATCAGGATCAGGTTGATCAGCACCATGCAAAAAACGACCGAGAGCCACACCCACCTGAGGGAAGTGCCTATCCAGGTTTGTACCTTTTTCCGTTGTTGCCAGAGATAATAGAGGGTATACCCCAACACAAAAACCGTGATGATCGCGCCTGCAATTTTAAAAGCCTTGACCTCCATCCGGGAAAAGAGAATCTTGCTGATCAGAAACCGGCTCATGGCCGAATAAAAAAGCGCCCAACCCCAGACCATGAACAAAATCCCGTCATTTTGCAGCTTCCTTCTGGAAATATCAATCATTTCCCTGATCACCTGCATCGACTGTACCTGGTCAAAATGTTCAGATTCAGTTTCAGTTTTACGTGTTTCCATGTTTTAATGAGTTTATTGCTAGAACTAGTTTGCGTTACAAACTTAATAATTTTTTCCGGATTAACTAATTATTTTTTTTTAAAATCAGGATCGGTCACAATATCTTCATTAGTTCAATCCTATTTTCAAATTTGTACCTTTAATCGCTCATCCGGAGATGATTTGACAAAAAACCAATACATCATGTTTGACATCAGGAAGATTCAGGAAAAAGTCATTTATGAGGCCGTAAAAGCGGAGAGCGATGCAACCACTGCAGGGAACATCACAAGCCACAGCGATGAAGAGGATACCGTGTGGGTGAAGAATACCATGAAGCGGCTGGAAGCGTGTTTTGACCAGCCTACCCTGAAGAAGATCAGGAGAAACTGCCAGTGTGGGTACGGTATGGAGGAGAGGCTGGCCCTGCTGAGGGAGATCATGAGCCAGACTTCCACCCTTGAGGAGTTTGCCAACCATGAGAAGGCCCTGGCATCGGGAATGTCATGGCAGGAAGGGGAGCTCTACCTGGAGTTTCCCTTTTGTCCCTGTCCAATGGTGGCCACTGTGGAGAAGCTGGAAACCGATACCTGGTGTCACTGCACGACTGGTTACAGCAAAGTCCTCTTTGAGCGGGCCTTCGGGTGCGAAGTGGAGGTGGAATTGCTGAAGAGCATCAAGATGGGCGATGATAAATGCCTGCAGAAGATCACTCCCCTTTCGCCGGTGCGTTTCTGATTTTCAGAAGGCTGATTCGTATTTCCGGTGGATAAACACATCCTTTACGACCTCCAGGTAGCCAAAGGTGTTGAACATGCCGGACAGGAGGTAACAGCCGTCGACCCACCCGTTCCAGGCAGTAAGGTGATCAGCTGATCTTTTTCCCGGCCATGGGGCCCGGCTTCAGGGAGTGTATTTCGTCTATATGGACCAGGATGACGGCTTTGGGTTTAGGCATGCCATTTTTCAGGGAGATTTCTGCTGCTTTATCGTACACGGGACCCTCGGTGAGCACTTCCGGGGTGCCGATAAAGCGGTAACCGTCGAGAATATCCCGGTTGACCACCCCTACGGCCACTTTGGAGCCGGAGAGGATATTCTGCCAGGTGGTTCCCCCCACCCCTTCATTGAAAATCAGGGTTTCGTCGTCGAATACCCGGGTGGAGCGTTTCGGAGCGATGTTGGGGATTCCCTCCGGACTGACCGTCGCGTGAAAACACTGCTGGGTCATCACCATATCCTTCATTTCCTGTGTCAGCTTTGCCATGATGTCATCAATTATTATGTGCCTGTCCTGTAAAGATAAGAAAAAGAAAAGAATCAGGTAAATAGACCAGACCCGTCAGGCTTTAAATATGCCGGACTATACTTCCGGAGAGGGAAAGTCATTGCCACAACCAGATAATAAAAAATAATCATTATTTCGGCGACATATCTTAACGCATGTGTTCCCAGTGCATTCAGAGTTTCAAACGCCATTGGATTTTACGGAGTAAAGTCTGAATTGTGGAGCCGCTGGTTGCAACAATCATATTTACAGTAATGACCTCTACATTTGTAAAAAAAGACCAGACCTGATTGGAATTCTGGTTGGGATCACTTATTTTTAATAGAAAATATTAACTTCCTGATTGCAAATAATTGCTAAATATTAACTATTTAAAACAAAATGTTATGAAAGACTCAGTAAAACTCAGAACCTTGGGGTGGATTGTTTTCTGCGCAATATTTACTCTCTTTTCCGTTTCATGCCACCGGGCAACGGAGAAGACCGGTGAAAAAATGGTAGAAAAAGCCTTTGAGAATGCTACCGGTCAAAAGGCCGATATAGACATTAGTGAAGAAAAGACAGTTATTGAAACGGGCTCAGGAAGCGTTGAAGTAGACAGCAAAGCCAATAGCTGGCCGGATGAAATCCCTGACGAAATTCCTGAATTCACCTATGGAAAGATAAGCGCTGTTACCACGAGTAACATCGATGGTATCAAAGCCTGGAACATTGTTTTTGAAGAGGTGAAAGATGGATTCATCGACAAATACGATGCAAAGCTCAAGGAGAAAGGCTTTGAAACAGTCACCATGAAAATGGGTGAGAAAGGAGGCAGCATTACTGGTGAAAACGAGAAATACACCATTTTTATGATGGGTGGTGAAGGCAATCTGAGCTTTGCAGTGTCCCTGAAAAAAAAGGAATAACGGCTGAAAGCCCCCTCTGTGTAAATTGGTCCTTCACTTCAGGTTGGGTAGATGTATGAATTAGAACCTACCTCGAAATTTCTTCCTTTCTGAGGGAAGCCATATGGATTAATCGTATATTTAATCATCCGACTTGAGCTATCCTTCTTATGAAAGTACATTATCAAAACCCCAGGTGTGCCAGGATTTGGCATCTGTTCGTCGTGACGTTTTCACTGACTGTAGCGGCCGCGGCCCAATCGGAAACACCGCCGCAAAGATACGGCACCTATGAGATCACCCTGCCGTCAGGCTGGCAATACGATCCCGGGGGCTCTGCCGGGGAGTTCCATACCTTTAACTACCTCACCGGTGGAAAAACCGGGTATGTGGTCAGGCTGAAGAAAATTCCCTTTGATTGCCCGGTCAAAAAGGATTTCAACCGCGAAATGGTGAAGATCTTCTATGACTTCTACGGAAGGCAGGATTATGTGGATAAGTTCAAGGACAACAGCGACTATGGAGCGCTGGGGGAACAGGAGAGTCATCTGATCACCTTCAACCTGAAAGAGAGCAATGAAAGGGGTTTTCTTCTCAGTCCGTGGGTGGGAGGAAAGATGTACAGCATCTATATCTATGATAAAACCAGCCAGAAGAAGGAGTTAAGGCCTGAAGCGGTGGCATTTCTGGGTGCGCTGAAGGTGCATCCTGGTGGCGTCCCTGCGGAAGAGAGAGTCGCCCTGGCAGCTCTGCATACAGGTAAGAGTGCGGGAAGTGCTTCAGGGAATGCCCAGAGTAATCAGAGTAGTCAAAACATACCGGATCAGGGACTGGGCAGCCATGAGGGCCAAATCGCCTCTGGGAAAACACAGGCCAGCCAGAGTGGCCAAACCGTACCCGGTCAGAAAGAGGGCAGTCAGAGCGGCCAAAGCGCACCTGATCAAAAAGAGGGCAGTCCGGGCGGCCAAAACAAGACCGGGAATGTGGAAGGGGGTCAGGGTTCAGTTAACGCTTCAGGAAAAACACCCGGCAACCAGGGAGGTCAGGGCTCAGTTAACGCTTCAGGAAAAACACCAGGCAACCAGGGTGGTCAGGGCTCAGTTAACGCCTCAGGTAAAACACCAGGCAACCAAGGGGGTCAAGCCTTTCCTGGAAAGCAGCCGGCAGGGAGCGGGAAGGCCACAGCAGGAAGCGTCAGACCGCCCCTGCTGCCTGATCTGGGGAGAATGCCCTTCGCGTCGGAGATCGATTTTGCCAACATGACCTCAGCCCAATACACGGGAGCCATCTCGATGGCCCGGGAGGGCATGCGGCTGGTCTATGGCGAAATGACCGCCCAGGAAGAGAGGCAATTTGAAAAAGAATGGCAGCCGCTCTTTGACTTCCCGTGCAAGGAGGTGGTGGAGTATGTCAACCGGCTGAATCCTCTGATATCGGAGTTTCTGGCCCTTCGTGAGGCCCTGGGATCGGAGATCGAGGCTTACAACGCCGCGGCCCTGGTGGTCACCATTGAAGCGGCGGAGGAGGATTCCGCAGGAATGGCGGAGACCATGGCCGAGCTGGAACTGACGGTAGCCACCATCAACGCGCTGCAAAAGCAAATGGATGGGGTGGCCGCAGAAATCGCCCAACTGGGTGATCTTCCCGATGCCGCAGCCCTGGCTGAGGGGCAAAGAAAACTGCACCGTAAGGCACTCGGACTTCTGGCCGGCAACAACTTTCCGTTTGAGGGAGAATGGGAAACGGCCGACGGATCGAACCTTCTGATGAGGGTACTGAAGGTCTTCGACGACGGCAAGGTGCTGGTGTACCGCTTTCCCATCAGCACCCTGGAGAAATGGGAGGCTAACGGCGTGGACATCACCAAACCCGGGGTGGAGTTCAACGATCAGAGCAAAGGGCTGACCCTGATTCCCGGGGTCTACGATCTGCTGATCATGTTTGAACCCCTGGAGGACGGCGCCTGGGGTGTACTCGACTGGTCTTTCTTCAGGTTTGTGAATATCTACCGGGGCGACAAGGACACCATCAACGTTCTGCAGTACAGGGTTCCCAACGAGCTCAACAACACCTCGGGTGTTTCGACCTATACCCTTTCACGCACCAAAGAGAGCTATCCTGTCCCGCCGGTATTGCCCATCGACGGAAATCCTGCCAAATGGGATCAGTTGCAGGAGGTGGTCCGGGCACGGAAATGGGACCAGGAAAAGTATGATTTCTACCTGAAATGGCGGAAGGATTTTCCGGAAGAGCTGGGACTGGCCGCCCGTGGCGGTCCCACCCCCCTGGAGGAGCGCACGAGACTTTATCTGGAAGAAAAAAAGAAAATCGAAGAGGAATACCAGGCCCGGTTAAATTCGGATTTGGATGCCCAGGTCAACCAGAATGTGAGCCTGCGGTATTCCATGATGTACCTGCAAACCGAGAAATTGACGGAAGCCGACAGGCCGCGGATCATAAAGGAAGAAAGGCAGAAGCTGCTGGAATCGTTTGAATACACCCGCAACAGCCAACTGGAGTTTATCAGGAACAAATATGCCGACATCTTTAAGCCGGTTCCGGAAGATCAGAAACCGAAGCCGCAGGTATCGCAGGAGCTGGTCGATCACCTGAAGGCGCTGAAGGAGTGGGAGACGGCGGAGGCGGTCAGGAAGCAGCAGGAGGAACAGGTGAAGTTCCACGAGAACAATATCAGGTATTTCGACGGCAATATCGAAAAGCTGCAAAGCCGGCTGGCGGTGGCCGGAATGGATCCCCACACGCGGAATGATCTGACGCGCGATCTGCTTTACCAGATGGATGCCCGGCAGAAGGAAAACGACGCCATTATGACCCTTAAAACCGGGGAATATGTGCACACGCGTACGGAGCTCGACGCCCTGAACATGCAGATGATGGCCGAGCGGGGCCGGCAGATGGCCGAGGAGGCCCACCAGATCAAGAGGACCATGGAGCGGATGCCGAAGCTGATAGAGCTGGCTGAGCCATCGGAGCGGATCAGGCTCAGGCAGTTTTTCGAGCGGAACATGGTTTCCGCGGATAACGGCGCTTTTGATCCTGCGCGGATGCGTCAGGCGGCCCGGGCGGTCGGGGAGCAGGTCTCAGGGGAGCTGGAGAAAAAGGCTGCAGAGAAGGAGGAGTGGGCGGCAGCCGTCACCGGCATGGTGGAAGGACTTGAATATGTGAAGACGGGTGCCGATGTCTCCATGACCCTGTTGTCGATCGCGGCGCCGGTTTATTTTGCCCACACGGCTCCCAATGCCATCGCGGCGTCTATGCGGGCGGCACAGGCGGCGCGGGTCTTTTTCGGCTACCAGGGGGTGAGCGGCTACCTCGAAGGAGGGCCTGCCGGGGCCTTCACGAGGGTGGCCTCTTCTTACAATGCGGTGACCATGATGGCCAACGCCGCCATGAACGGCTACCAGCAGGGGGTACTGCAGCATCTTGAAGCGCATGCGGCAAATGCAGCGACGACCACCCTCGATGAGAATAAGGCCGGATTGTGGGGAGCCGGCTGGGAATTGGGGAAGGAAGCCCTGAAGACGGTGGTTTTCAAGGCGGCCCTGGGAGCCCTGATGCCCGCCCAGCCGAAGGGGGCACCGGTGCAGTGGTCCGAAGGAGTTGATGCCCGTGGCAATCCTATTGCATCGCCCTCAGGGAGGTGGCCGACTGTTCAGCAGCAGGTGCAGGCGGCCCGGTTCCTCTCGCGGCAGGCCGAAGGGCGGGCCAAGGTGACCCTCTTCCGGGAGCGGATGCAGAAGCTCTCCGATGCCGGCAAGGCGGGGGCATCCAAAGAGGAGATCGCCCAACTCAGGAGTTCGGCAGAAGAAGCCTACAAGGTCGTCAAGACCGACCTTTACGCCAAGGGACACATCAACGCGCTGGCCCGGCAGGGAGATGCAAAAACCACAGCACATTACAACTCCTTTGACAGGAGCTACACTGCCCGGCTGCAGGCCGAGGTGGAAAAAGAGCTGGTGGCGGCCGGCTTCAACGCCCAGAAGTGCCGGACCTTTTCCAACTCCTCCTCGAAGGGAAAGGTAGGCGCCGATCTGGATTTGGGAGTGGTGGAGCCTCCGCGTTATAGTTTTGACGCCTCCGGAAAGCGGATTCCCAACCCGGCACATACGGCATGGAGGCGGAGCCTGACCATCAGGGAGCCCGACGGAACACTTCGCAGAAGTTCTCCGCAGGAGTTACAGAAGGCCGGACAGGAGATCCTGGAGCGGTCGTTTGCGAAGATCTACGGCAGACCATCAGGGGAGGCGATGGTGGAATTCACCACCTCGTATCACCCGGAAGCCTATCGCGACCTGGCCTGGCTGGGCAGCAAAGGGACAAAGACCGCCCTGGTATTCGAGACCAACAAGGCATGGGTGCAGCAGGCGGCCGACGTGTCGGGATTTAAAGTCAACAAGCTTCCTGTGGATCATCCTCAGTTGGGGTACTATGGGGTGATGCAGGAACAAATGCGGGGGCTGACAAAGGATTTCAACACCAAGATCGCGCCGATGCTGAAGCTGAAGGCAGGGGCCGATCCTGAAGCCACGCGTCACCTCTACGAGATCAGGGATACCATGGACAAATTCGCCAAAAATGAAATCGGTCCCATCGAAGCTGAACACCGGATCAGGGAGCTCACCGGCGGGAAGGGAATGGCCGAGGTGGCCGAGCAGCTTTCGGTCGCCATGCGGGGATTGCGGAATAGCCTCTCACCTTCCCGGGGTTATTGAAAAAGGCGTCGAAGGCTTTATCCATCAGGGGCATGTCCGACAAAGCAAACAAAATGAATGCAATCAGGTAAATAAACCGGATCCGTCAGGCTTCAAATATGCCGGATAATAAAAGACTCTCCGATGCTTGTCACAGGTTCCGATCCGGATAATTTAATCCATATACAGGTAAAATTATCTGATATTTTTACCGGTCCTTCAGGAAAATTTCCACAATTTCACATCCTCGAAAGTTTTACTCAATTGATGAAGATTTCTTCAGGAGGAACTCAGATCTTTAGTGTTGTATGCCTTGAATCCTTCGGATATTTTTGAAATCAGGTTATATCAGGTTCTGGCGGACTTCCGGGGATCCTCCGGCCTTTACCGCTAGCTGTCGACATTTAACCCTGATACAGTGCTTATTAAACATGATCAACTAACAGTACCAGTATAAAAATGAACCACATCTATATTCAGTATTTCAAAACAGGCATAGGGGAAATGATTTTGGGAGCCTTCGAGGGGCAGCTGTGCCTGCTGGATTACCGGTACAGGCAGATGAGACAGGCAATGGATGACAGAATCAAAAAAGGGCTGAATGCGGAATTCCTCGAACACGAAGATGAAATAATAACGCAGGCCCGAATACAGCTTGAAGAGTACCTTTCCGGTAAACGGACCCGTTTTGATCTTCCTCTGCTGATGGTGGGAACCGGCTTTCAGAAAGCGGTATGGAACGCCCTGGTGGAGGTGCCCTATGGTAAAACCGCCACTTATCTTGACCTGGCAAAATCCCTCGGCAATGAGAAGGCCGTCAGGGCAGTTGCCGCCGCCAATGGAGCCAATGCCCTGGCCATCGCCGTTCCCTGCCATCGCATCGTGGGGAGTCATGGTGAGCTGACGGGCTACAGCGGCGGACTGGCGGTCAAGCAGCGGCTCTTACAGCTGGAGCAGGGCAGACGTAACCTGTTTGATAATCAATATAAAAACAACTGAACCATGAAACATCCCATTTTTCTGGTATCGGCGCTTGTGCTGCTGATCATCACCTCGTGTTACAAGCCCCAACCGGGGCAGGTCCGCATCGAAGGCGGCTGGATCCAGGGTACGGTCACCGAAGATCTGACCATTTATAAGGGCATTCCCTTTGCGGCTCCGCCCGTGGGTGAGCTGCGGTGGAAAGCCCCCCAGCCCGTGAATCCCTGGAAGGGCATCCTGCAAACCACTGAATACGCCCCGGCCCCCATGCAGGCGGGAAATCCCCCCTCCGGAAAAAGCGAGGACTGCCTTTACCTGAATGTCTGGACCCCTGCCCAATCGCCGAAAGAGAAGCTGCCTGTGCTGGTCTGGATATACGGAGGAGGCTTTAGTTTCGGGTCCACGTCAGAGCCTGTCCACAACGGGGAGCACCTGGCGCGGAAGGGAGTGGTGCTGGTGAGCATCGCCTATCGTGTCGGGCAGTTGGGATTTCTGGCCCATCCTGAGCTGAGCGCCGAAGATCCCAACCATGTATCGGGAAATTACGGCATCCTCGATCAGATTGCGGGTTTGCGGTGGATTCGCGACAACATCGCGGCTTTCGGCGGTGATCCAGGTCGGGTGACCATCTTCGGCGAGTCGGCCGGAGGCATATCGGTGAGCATGCTGTGCGCCTCGCCCCTCGCCAAAGGGCTCTTTCACGGGGCTATTTCCCAGAGTGGCGGCTCGTTTGGCCCCACACGGCCGGTCACCTTTCCGGGCGAAAACATGAAAACCCTGGAGCAGGCAGAGCAGGCCGGCGTGGAGTATGTGGCAAAGAGCGGTGCGGCCTCCCTGGCGGATCTCCGGGAAATGGACGCCGATAAACTGCCCATGGAATGGGGTATGGGCAATGCCTGGCCCATCGTCGACGGATACGTGATCCCCGACGACCAGCACAGGATGTATGAAGCCGGAAACTACAACGACGTGCCGGTCCTTATCGGCTACAACTCTGACGAGGGACTGAGTTTCCCTTCGGGCCGCACACCTGAAGAAGCCATTGCCGGGGTAAAGAAGCGTTTCGGACCCTATGCCGACACGCTGATGCAGGCCTATCCTTTCGGGGAAAATGGTGTTTCGCGGAACGCCCGCAACCTGATGCGCGACGCTGCCTTCGGATGGCACACCTGGGCCTGGGCCAACCTTCAGACCGAAACCGGAAAGTCACCCGTCTATTTTTACTATTTCGATCAGCATCCCGACTATCCGGCCGATTCTCCCCGGGCCGACCATGGCACCCCGCATGGTGTCGACGTGGCCTACGTCTTCATGCACCTCGACACCAACAACCCCGACGTTCCGGAGAAGGGTAAAGAGGTGAGCGGCATGATGGGCACCTACTGGACCAATTTCGCCAAATACGGCCATCCCAACGGAGAGGGCGTACCCGAATGGCCGGCCTTTACGAAGGAGAACCCGGTGGTGATGCACCTGGGAGCCAATGTTCAGCCCATTCCGGTGCCCGATGAGGCGGCGCTGAAAGTTCTGGACGCCTACTTTGCCTGGCGGCGCACCCCCGAAGGAGCAGCCTGGGCCTCTTCTCCGGAAGCCCTGCCGTAAAGATCAGGATGAGAGGAGAAACATGGCCAATGGAATAGTGTACACTCTGCCTAAGATTTTCGGGGTCTGTAAGCTGAACTCTGTCCGGTCGTTTTTTTCTTTCATTTCAAATGTAACTTTTTTTCTCAAAGATTCAGCTCTTAAAAGCTTTTTTGAACAGGATCAGGGTTCTGTCAAGGGCGGCGACCTAAGGAGCCGTTTATATACCCTTGACAGGTTTCTGAGCCTGTCTACTTTTGCTTTTCAGAGTTGAAGATTACAGGTTGATTTC